>CAWAUQ010000001.1:0-77500 GCA_963785225.1 uncultured delta proteobacterium
ATACTTACAAGTCAAGCATTGGGCATATCATGAAAAGCTGTGGATTACGGGTTGAAATTCATAACGTGGGGCTCAGCGGAAGTGGCCGCCATTTGCCACGATCCGCTGCAGCCGAGGGTTATCTGCCTCACTCTGATTGCCAATGGAATTTCTCTCGGAGAAGTCTCGTATTCGTAGCTACCCTTTCCGTAACGGCCCTACTAATGTCCGACAATAGTTTGTCTGCCATACAATTTGCTGTTGTCTTCAGGAACTCGCGAAAAGTGTCGGCAACTATTTCCTTTCTTGCAAGAAAGAACATGCCTCCTCCGTCAACTTCGGGATTGTTGACAGTTTTGACGGCTTCGCCAACCAGCTTCGGTAAGAGGTGAAAGTGAAGGTGTTTTGAGCCGTGCCCGGTACTCAACGATACTATAAGGACTCGCTCGATTTCAGAAGAACAAGCCTTTATAGCCCTAACAGCCTTGTTTAAGACCCTACCGAGTTCCGACAATGCCTCCGAACTCTTTTCGGTATCATCAAGGCATCCAATATCGCTGACATGGTCCAGACCACTGCACTCCATGGCCTCACGTTTCAAAATGACTAAACAGTGATAATCAGTGTGCGGATTTTTGTTATGGACGAATAGCCAGTATTTAGGTTTTGAGGACACAAGCTGATAGACCTCGGGAAAGTCATTTCTGCAAAAGACACATGCTTCATCTTTGTTCATGTTTGGTTCCCTTTCAGATACCACAGAGCTAAGTTGAAGTGGTCCAAGGGCCACGATTAGCTTCGGTGCTTGTTAGCGCTTGTCCTTTGGCTTGTTCATAGTCTTGTCGCGCCTTTCCAACACATTGTTTCCCCATTCCTGCATCATGGATTCTGGCTTTTCCATGACGTCTTTACATCGATACCCATACTTGTTGGTCAAGATGGAGATGTTGCTGGCATTACCATCGATTTCTCGTGTCATATCCTTCATATCCATCTCGAAGCGGGCTAAGGTCACTTTCTGCGCCATTTCTTTTGTTCTGCTTTCTTGGGCTGTCATTAGTGCGTAGTCCATTGCAGTTTTTGTAGCCTTGTCGTACTTGCCCGCCATTTCAGTCTTTCCAGCGTTTTCAAGGGCACGAGACACCAGAGCAAAATAACCCGCGCAAGTGACGAACTCACTGGATATGTTATCGAAAGCTTCGTTCTTTATCTTGGTCGCTTCATCTATTGCAAAGGAGTTGGTGACCAATGTCAGCATCACTATGACGAACAATATGACTTTTATGGAACCCTCCATGTTCTTTGGAGATAACATATAATCTACTGCAAGCAGTAATTTCCGAAATATTAGTATTTGCAGGATATATTGTCAATGATAATAGTATGCTCAAATAACAAAACTTATCAACACAAAAACATTTAATAACATAAAGATACACAGCAGGGTCACAAATTGCCGCATGCAGTATAACATGGGAATATCGATGATATACGGCATGCAGTATATCCTGGGATTTACTATTTTCTGCCGCAGTCAGGCAACATAAAGCATATGATTGATTACCGATTGAAATGTTGTATATCGGGAGTAAGTTCTAAAAGCTCACTTTCAGGAAGTTGCAAATGCTATCGTTTACAACATACCATCAGGTTACTGCAAGACATGGAGCTTCGCTCCACAAAGCGCAAACACATTTAATACTCCTCGACTATTGGCGGGACCTGTCGAGCTAAAAATATACAATATCGGGATATTTATCATTAATGTTCGAAGCTGTAGAGATTATTTGATATTTGAATTGTCGGGTAAATTTAGCAATGGAATTAAACGTCGATGGCGAGGGTGTTCATCGTCTTGAAGCCCCGGATTGTTTTGCCGCGAATCTTCTTAAAAAAACGTACCGCCAAGTCTCTGTCCTGCGGTTCTTCCGAATAATCTTTTATAGTTCTGTCATACCAGATGAATCGTTTATCGACGATGAGACTTTTCATAATATGAAGATCATGGGGCTTACGGGAAATGTCCGGGATATCGACTATGTCACTGAGCTTCTCTATTGATGGGTTTTGATCGAGTATATTCTTCACGAAATTGATGAAGCGCGTCAGTTTCATAAAGGTGAATGTCGTCTCTCTCTGAAAGAGGGGGTTTGCGGGAAAGAGGGCGCTGGAGCGCATGACCTTTATATATTTCTGCCAATCGCTGCCGCAGGCCGCATTGAAGAGAGGGCTGTTAGGGGCGAGATAGTAGATGCTGGGGCCGGGAAGCAGCCTTTTACCCATGAGAAAAATCAGCGTATCGATAATATCGTCAGGTTTTTGATCAGGAAGGCCGATGATGAAATGTGCTTCTACAAGAAAGGGAGATGATTCGAGGTCTGTCAGAAGCCCTGCCAGATGGGCCGGGAATGTCCTTCTCTGGATGCGGTGCACCTCCTCGGAGGTATCGACGAGGGAAAAATTGAGACGCCTGAATCCGGCATCATACATATTGTCCAGGGTTTCCTTGCGAAGGTTTCCCGCATAGAGACCATTCATTGCGGAGAGGACAATCCCCGTGCCCTTGAAACCTTCGAGAAGGTCCTTGAAGAAGGGGATGTCGAGATTGAGCATATCATCTTCAAAATCAACAGCCTCGATGCCAAGGTCCATGCATTGACGTATTTCTTCTTCAATGCTTGTCAACGTCCGTTTTCTATACGGCACAGGAGGTTTCCCGCAGAAGGCGCAGTGAAAGGGACAGCCTCTCGATGTGAGAAAAAAGGTATATTTCTTTTTGCCGATACGATAGTCCACGCTATCGATGAGTTTTCTGTCGGGAATGAGATTAATGTCGGTCTCAATAGATATCTCTGAGATGTGCATACCGGAACTGTCTTTAAAGGATACCCCCGGTATTTCTGTAATTCCCTGTGTATTAACGGCTTGCAAATTCGTGATCAGTTCAAATAATGGCGTTTCCCCTTCGCCGCGAATGACATAATCTACATGGGGAGAAGCAAGACAGTGCTCAGGGAAAAGGGTAGGGTGGGTGCCGCCCATGACGGTGACAATTTTTGCGTCTGTTTCCTTTGCTATTCGGGCAATATCGAGGGCTTCCTCGGCGTAGGTTGTAAAGAGAGATGATATACCCACTATGTCAGGGCGTCGCTCTTGAATTACCGCCCGGATTTCCTCCCTGTCCATACCGAACCGATAGTAGGAATGGAAAAGAGAAAAAGGTGTGTAGGTGTCACTACGATAAAAGGCCTCCAGTTCAGGGAATGGATGCACCCTGAGCATCCTTTTTTTATGGCTTCTAAAATCGATAATGGAGACATCACAGATATCTTTTATTTTTGTAGCAAGGTAGAGAAGTGATAGAGGATATGTCCGTATCGACGTATCATAGAAATCTTCAATAGGGGGCTGAACAAGAAGCACTTTCATCGAAGACAGTATAGTGGAAAAAAGGGAGAAATTATAGGGAGAAATTACCTTGAAACCAATTCGCATTCAATATTCGATTCATAAGGAAACCATTTCTTTTGCTCGCACTCCGTGCTGCTTACCCTTGCAACAATTCGCTTTCATTCAATTTGTGAACTCGCCCTGGGCTCAGACAGCACGAATTGGCCAAAGACGCGGCACCTGTCCTCCCAAAGGGAGGGTGGCCGCTGGCACATTACAGCGCATTGGCAGGGTCCCAAGCAGTACTCGATACTCGCCGCAAGAAACAGTTTTCCTTATTATTACAGTTTATAAACGAATGCGAATTGAGATGAAACATATTTGACAATTTCATTGGACAATATGAAAATAAAAAAGCAAGGACGTATATGAAAAGGTTGATTGAAGTGGTATATTCAAGCTGAATGCTTGGGAAGGGCACAGGCAGGGCAGGGAACATATCCTTGAAGGAGGTAGGGAAGAATGGAAGAAGACTCAACTATGGGATATAAAATAGTGGCAACCATTGAAAGTGTGAAAGGAAAATGCGATGCAGGCCACCGGGCAGGGGAAACGTTTGAGATCAGTTGCATAAATCCAGCAGGGCTCTGCGGCTTCTTTTATCATGATATATTTCCGACTCTTTCTACCTTTCAGTTCGGTGGAGCAATGCCCTGGTGGAAAGGCGATACCATTGAGGTCGAATGCCCTGACAAGGTCAACCTCGTGACGATGAAACTGACAAGGTCAAAACAATAAATATTTATTGAGATACTATTAAAGGATGGACAAGATGAGTGAAGAACACATTCTCTACGGAATCGAGGGCAATGTTGCCTTGATAACCCTCAACAGACCGAATGCAAAGAATGCCTTCAGTCCGAAGATGATACTTCTCTGGAGGGAATACCTTGAAAGGGCGAAGGCCGACGACACCATACGGGTCATCGTTGTGACAGGGAAGGGGGACACCTTTTGCTCCGGTGGTGATATCCGTGAGATGGCAGAGGGCAAGCTCAGGTCCTGGGATATGAAACGGTATCTCTGGGAGGGTGTGCACCGCATCGTCCTTACCCTTGAAGACCTCGATAAACCCGTTATAGCAGCTATCAATGGCGCAGCCATGGGCGCCGGTCTCGATATGGCCATCATGTGTGATCTGCGTGTCTGTTCCGATCATGCGCGCCTTGCCGAATCCTACATCATGATGGGTCTTGTACCCGGCGACGGCGGCGCATATTTTCTTCCCAGACTTGTGGGTACAGCAAAGGCGCTGGAGATGCTTCTCACCGGCGATGTCATCACTGCAGAAGAGGCCCTGCAGCTTGGTATTGTGAACCGTGTTGTGCCTCATGACAATCTCATGGAAGAAACGATGAAGCTTGCAAAAAAGATTGCGGGCAGGCCGCCCCTTGCAATCCGTATGATGAAACGAGCCGTCTATCAGGCACAGACGTCAACGCTCCGGGCGCATCTCGATTATATCTCTTCCCAGCTTTCGCTTCTTTCAGAAACGCAGGACCACATCGAGGCGGCAACAGCTTTCCTTGAAAAGCGAAAACCTGTTTTTAAAGGGAAATAGACTTGAGCAAGGGATGATTTATTCTTATTTCCTTGCTGCATTCTTTTATGTTTAATATTGGCTTGCTATTTATTAATCTATTGCTTGATCGAGGAGACTTATTCACGGAACGAATATCGGAGAATTTCTGCATACCCATCTTAGCGAAGGTGAGCGTGTCCGTAAGGACCGATGCGCACGCCTGTACATCAGCGCATGTGCTCCGTTGCGCATCGAGCGAGACGAGCTCTAGATGGGTCAGAAATTCGTAGCAATGAGTGGAGGGAATGGGTCTCCTCGACAAAACATTAATTGAAGATTGAATGCATTTTTGTATTACAGAGGAAGATATCATGGATGGCACAAAAAGGTCGGACATAAAACCGGGAATGAGAGTGTCCATTGTCCTCAAGAAAGATCAACGGACAGGGGTGCTGACAGAAGGGGTTGTAAAGGACATTTTAACAAAATCGCCCAACCACCCTCACGGGATAAAGGTACGTCTCGAAAGCGGAGAAGTGGGGCGGGTCAAGAAAATAGCGTGAATAGATACCTGTAAACGCCAGGCACTCTATGCCAATGTTTTAAGGAGTTCCATAGCCTTCTGCGCTTCGGCATTGGCGAGACTTCCAACACCGCAGCTTGTAGTGATGAGAAAATCCCTCTGTTGTAACTCCGGTTTCATTGCCTGCATTTTATTGATGAATGAAGAAAGACGTTCCTGCAACTCTTCTTTTGAAGCTTCGCGGATCTTTTCTGTGGAGGGAACGATACCGGGGGCGATCCATCCGCCTTTTGCCAGGAACCGGCTCAGATCTTCCCGGTAGTAGAAGATCGTGTCCAGGTATTCGTAGGCATCATAATTGATAATATCGATATCGCTGTTAAATGGCACCGACCAGTCAGTGTTTCCGCAGATATGGACGCCGCGCCGTGCCGGTATTCCTCCGAGGACCTCGTTAAACAATGAAATGGCTTCTTCCTTGGAAATCGAAATATAAGCGGAACCGAAGGAGACCATGTAAGGTTCATCGAAAAATATGATGATCTCTTTTTCGGGGTAGGCAGTCTTGATCATATGGACCATCCATTTCGCCTTCATATGGAGTGCTTTTTTGATGATATCATAAAAGGCGTTATTGTATATGACCGGTTTATCTGCTTCGTCTTTTAACCCGAGACCCATGCTGAATGGCCCTGTAATCTGGCATTTGATATATTGTGCTCCGTCTCCTACTTCTTTCAATCGTTCAAGAAAACGCCAGAAGCCGGGGGCTACTTTTTCTGTGATCTTGAATGCATCGAGATTATCGCTTGCAAAGTCTTCATAGAATTGTTCGATCCCTTCCACCTTTCCCGTATCCATAAAGGCCGTATTTTTCTCCTGGTCAATGACGACGCAGGGGACGCCTTCGAGAAACGTAGTATACATATTTTCAAGGGGCGAACGTTTTGGTAACTGAGGCCAGAAGGGAATTTCGCTGCATGTGGAAAATATGAGGTCAATGGCCTCATCTATATTGGTAAAAGGGAAACTTCCGATGCCGGTAATCACGTTGCCTCCAGGATAAAATAGCGTATTGGGTCTTTCGGACAATTATTAACATACACTTTTATTACAACTCGTTATTTTGGTTCTTCCTTCTTTTTTTCTTTTTCATCCTTTGAGGGGGTAACATCGATCTCATCGGGTTCGTTGACTGATTTCTTGAAACTCTTAATACCTTTCCCGATGGCTCCCCCCAGTTCGGAAATACGTCCTGCTCCGAATATAAGAACAATGATAATCAGGATTACAATGAGTTCCGGCATTCCAAGACCAAACATTCTCCCTCCTTGATAGTCAAGCTACGTATTGATTATAATAGGAGTTAACCGAAATGTATAGGATTTTGTGCATCTGCGGCGGTTGCCCTTTTGACATTTTAGTGGAAAACTGAGTGTTTTTCTGCTACTATTCTTGACATTGGTCCCATCGTCTAGTGGCCTAGGACGCTGGCCTCTCACGCCGGTAACACGAGTTCGAACCTCGTTGGGACTATTTTCTTATTTTATCTATCAACTAATATCTAATGAAGTCACAGGTTTAAGAATCTGGGACTTCGAAAAAAATCAACATTGAGAAAATCTTTCAGGGCTAATAGCGCTTTGCCCCGGTGACTCAGGGCATTTTTCTCCCCCATCTCCATTTCCGCAAGATACTGATTACACTCAGGCACAAAAAAAAGAGGGTCATAACCGAACCCTTTTACTCCATGTTTTTCAAAACCGATATAACCCCTGAGTTCTCCATAGAAGAGATAGCACCGCTCCTGTTCGGGCATATAAAAGACAAGATAGGCCTTAAAGACTGCTTTTCTTTGCTCCCAGGGAATATCTTTCAACTCGGCAAGCAGCCGTGCAATCCTTTCATCATCGTTCTTTCCGTAACGGGAGGAGTAGACCCCTGGCCTTCCCTGAAGGGCTTCAACCTCCAGACCGGAGTCATCTGCCAGGGTGGGGATTCCGAACCTGTCACCGACCTTCCGGGCCTTTTTCAACGCATTGGCCACATAGAGGGGGCTGTCTTCATCGACAGATATCTTTTCTTCAAAATCCTTCAGGCAATAGAATTTGTCGAAGGTGTCACCCAGCAAGGATTTTATCTCTTCAAGCTTACCGGTATTTTCTGTCGCGATAATAATCTCTTTCATAGGGGAAAAAGCGGTCCCAGCGTTGCTTTCTGGAGCCTTGTTATTTCGTTGACAGCTTTATAGGCGTACTGATACATGGTATCAAACTGTTCTTTTGTAAAGGGTTTCTTTTCGGCTGTTCCCTGCACTTCAATAAGAAGCCCCTTGCCGGTCATGACGAAATTCATATCCACTTCAGCCCGAAAATCCTCATCATAGGCCAAATCAAGCATGACTTCCCCGTCGACAACACCTACGCTGATTGCCGCGATGCTGTCACGGAGAGGGATCTTGTCGATGACACCCCTTTTCTTCATACTCCAGAGCGCTTCAACAAGCGCCACATAGGCGCCTGTGATACTCGCCGTTCTTGTGCCTCCGTCTGCCTGTATGACATCGCAGTCAATCCATATTGTTTTATCTCTGATGACGTCGAGATTGACAATAGACCGTAAAGCCCTTCCGATAAGCCTTTGAATTTCATGTGTCCTGCCCCCGACTCTTCCTGAGACAGATTCTCGCATGGACCTTGATTGAGTAGCTCTGGGCAACATGGAATATTCGGCGGTAAGCCAGCCTTTTCCGCTGTTTTTTAAAAAAACAGGGACTTTATCTTCCACACTGACGCTGCAAATTACCTTTGTTTCCCCCATTTCAACAAGTACCGAACCCTCAGGGTATTTGAGAAAGTTTTTTTCAATTTTGAGTTTTCGTATCGAATCGTTCGCCCTTCCCGTCTTTCTCATTTGTTGCACCTCTTTTCAAGTAGTTCTGGATACCATTGTTGAGTTTATCAAAGATAGCCCCCGGTTGATCGGCGAGGCAATTGATTCTTAAAAAAACCTGTGGCAGATCAATGCCTAAAAACACAAAGAGCGGAAGCCTCTTTACCTTTTTCATGAAGGGCGCTGCAATAAACGTTGCCAGGTCTTCCGAGTCTGTTCCATGGGTTGCCGGAACTTCATCAATTTCAAGGATGGCGCCTTTACCTTTTTTCGCATTCGATATGGCAACAAAAATATCTTCCTTCTCTGCAGGGATCAGCTCAACTGCCAGCAAAAGGGCTGCCTTTTCCTTGTTGATTTTATTTGCATTCTGTATCTGTTTTTCCAGGGTATTTGCCCCTTCATAGATACTGACGCCATACCCTTTGTTCACAAAATACTTTTTCAATCCGTTCCACAAGGCGGGATCACGCTCTCCCACCTGATAAAATACAATGTTCTCACGGCCATGGACAGAAAAACAAGGCAGCAGCATAAAGATAGATAACAAAAGAAGGATTTGCTTCATTCCGGATTACCTATTATAGCTCTCCCTGGTGATGTCGATATCCCTGTAAACCACGTGAGTAACGTCCATATCGGTCTTCAGGGCCTTTCAATAACGTAAACCTTCTCTCGCGGAAAAGATACCAAAATCATAGACCCTCTGTTGGGGGACATCCTTCTATCGGCTATTGAGAAAAAATACCACAGTCCATACGGGAAATGCCAGTAGCAATAACACGCCTTACGATTTTTTCGCGAGAATATACTTTTCGAGATTCACCGCTGCGAGCGCGCCATCACCGACTGCAGTAGTAATCTGCCTCAAAGTTTTTTTCCTTACATCACCGGCGATAAAAAGCCCCTCTGTTTGCGTGGCAAGGTTCTCATCGGTGATGATAAACCCCGTGCCGTCCTTTTGCGCCAGGTTTCCGAGAAAGGCAGTATTGGGTATGAGACCAACGTATATGAAAACACCGCTTACCTCAACCCGCGTCTGCTCGCCATTGTGCGTATCTTCAACGATAATAGCTTCAACCTGGTCTTTACCGACTATCTCAATTGGTTTCTTATTCCACAAAAATTCTATTTTATTATTCTTAAAAGCCCGTTCCTGAAGGATCTTCTGGGCTCGCAAGGTGTCCCTGCGATGAATAATATAAACTTTTCTCACAATATTGGCGAGCGACAGAGCCTCCTCAATTGCCGAATCGCCACCACCGATAACGGCCACATCAAGGTTTTTGAAAAACATGCCGTCGCAGGTTGCGCAATAGGAGATCCCCCGGCCTGCAAGCTCGTTTTCTCCCGGAATATTCATTTTCATTGATTCTGTGCCGGTGGCTACAATGACGCCCAGTGATTCAAAGACACCATTAGAGGTCTTTATAATAAACCTCTCTCCATTAAAGGACAGGTCCTCAACGTTGGCAAATTCTTTGATAGGAAGACCGAAGGCTTTTGCGTGGTTTACCTTCCGTTCCATAAGTTCCTTGCCTGATATGCCTTCAGGAAAACCGGGGTAGTTCTCTATGCGGTCCGTATTGAGAGGTGTGCCCCCAGGAAGGACTTTCTCCAGAAGGAGCGCGTCAATCCCCGCCCTCATCAGGTACAGGCCTGCCGTCAATCCTGCGGGACCGCCGCCGATAATAATCGCTTCATGATATTCAGACACATTTACCTCCGTTTCCGTTCATGACTGGCTCGATGATGGCCGATATATTCCAATCGCTATCATGGGTTCCTTATGGATGCATGCGCTTGCCATGTTTTGATGCCCCACATTTTAAGAAATCCACTGTCAATATTCAATGGAATTCTGTCGGCTTCCTTCTGCAATCTGTTTTGCAGTTTTTGCACATGAGATTGGCGTTGTATATTTCATAAAACCTTTCGGGGTGTTTGAAATAGAGATATTCCCACTGCATGATGCTGACCAGAGAAAGAAACAGGATGGAATATGTCCAGAAACCGGGGATAAAAATGAGGGGTAAAAAGGCCATGCCGTAGCCCCAGTTATTTATCCGGCATATATTACAACATTTGTTATTCATGAGCCATTGAAAGGGACAGAAAACAGAAACACAGAATTGGTCCATAAAGATAAAAAAGATGACAATTTCATAAATCCAAACATCGGGCAGTATGCCGACATGACGCCACATCCACATAACGAGGATCAACAGGATCCAGTAAAGGCCCGATCTGAAAGCGCCGCTGTCCGTTCTTTTCTTTATTATTTTGAACTTTTCCTGCCGTTTTTCAGTGTCCTCACCGGCATTTAAAAAGTTTTTCCCGAATACCTTCCCGGAAGACATTTTTACATTATATTTCGGTATCATTCGTTTTATGAGGACAAACACGGTAAGCAGCCAGAAAATGTGATAGACCTTCAAGGTGGCGATTATAGGATGGGTAAACCAGAAGGTAAGAATATCAGGTCGGAAAATGGCGAACAAACCGATAATAACTACGATCAGTCCTTTTATAATGAGTCTTGTGTATCCGTTATTTTCGCACATACAGTCAGTTTAAAGTGTCAGGTAAGCTTACATCACGATCAATTTACTTAAACTAAATCATTTTTTGGCGTAAGGCAACAAGAGAGAATGAACCAGAGCTATTTTCCTGGTCATTCATTATTTGTGAAATGACCCGGCAGTTCAATACACGAACAATTTATCATTCCTGTGCAAGCGGGAATCCAGTGCTTCGACGCAGTGGGATTAAGGCTCTTGTTTGATTGCGAATGGGTGGTTGATCAACTGTTTGCACTGGTTTATAAAGCGGGCAATGCCTCAACCCGCTCTGGGTTTTGGAGCGGGCAACGTTTTAACCCGCTTTGGTTTATAAAGCGGGAAACGGGGCTCGAACCCGCGGCATCAAGCTTGGGAAGCTTGCACTCTACCAACTGAGTTATTCCCGCATACATTTAACATAATAAAAGAATTGGGGGACGAAATCAAGAACAATTAGATCGAACGATTCCTCGCAGTCTGCTGGAGGGGGTAGCTGTCTTAAGCAACAAAGCACGTTCAGGGTTCATAACTGCAAGCCCCCCCTTTTTTAACCTTTTTCCTTGAGGGTATTGTCAAGGTCCTTTATAAGTGCTTCAGCAAGGCGCGCCATGTTAGCGCTCATACCTCCCGTGAACCCTTCGGGGGACTTTTCCCTTACAGGTGACACAAATCGGTATGCTTTCTGGAAGAGGATTTTTTTCGACATAGCTTTTTCAGTCCTGTCGAGAAGGGTGATATTGACAACGAGTACGGCGCTGCTTTCAGACCCCTCATCAGATTCAAAAAATTCTTCAATGGCCCCTTCGAGGATGTATCTAACCGGTTCGTCACTATAGTAAGAAAAGACCCCTTTGAAGAGAAGAGATTTGCGTATGTCACGGAGGAGAAAATCGCTCACCATGTCACCGGGGTATACCCTCCAGCGGCTATAAGGATAGGCATCGAGACGGTACATCTGCGTTTTGTAGACCATTGCCGTTGAGTTAAATGATTGTGCCGCAGAGAATCGTTCTATTCGGATAGTCGCCGTGGGTGGAAGTAAGACCTGGCAAAACCGGCGATGGGTACTCAAGGGTAAACTGATCAACAATATAGGGCTGCTTTGTTCTGCCGAAGCAGCCGGTAAAGATAACGGCAATAATCAGGACAAGACAGATTGTTATACATCTTTTCATCGTTTCACCTCTTTTTCGCGGGTGGATTGCTGAAGATGATCTCTGATGGATCTGCCTTCAATCTATCCACGAATTGATCCAGATTTTCCGTTGTTCTCTTCAGGTTTTCACTGGTAGTCTGCAGCTCTGTCGTGATGCGCTTTGTTTTCCGGGAAGCATTCTCAATGAGCTGGTTTGCCCTGTTTGAGGTCTCGGCAAGGTTCAGGGCGTTGACTTCCTCTTTTATTTTCTTTATGCTCTCTCTCGTATCATTCGAGGATAGTCGTCAACCCTTCCGTCGGAAACAATCTTGTTCAGTTTCTCTGAAGTTTTTTCCAGGTTGGCCATCAAGGCATCCAGATTTTTGATGATCCTTTTCATCTCATCGCCGCTCACAAAGGCATTGATATTGGTTGTAGTTATTTTCAACTGGTCTGATATGCCCTTGAAATCAATCTGTTTCATTTGTTCTATGACGCTGTCGATACCGGAAAAGATTTGTTTGATTTCAGAAGGATTTGACGGAATGACAGGATAATCCGGGGTAAAGGTAATCTTCGGGGTATTGGCAATATCCCGTCTTTCCGGTAATCCAGTTCCACGATATACAATACCGGTAATGCCCGCTGTTTTCAGTTTGGCAATGGTGCCCTCAATATCTCCGGCATAATTGATCTTCATGATTACTTCAATCAGGCGGTAGTCAGGGGCAACGTTAATTTGACTGACAATCCCGATATCGACCCCCCTGAATTTGACGTTTGAATCGATTTGCAGCCCCTGCACGGATTCATCGAAATAGGTTGCATAGATTTTCCCTTTCTTCAGGTATTGTGAAGCGCCTAGCCACACGATGAGGGTAATACCGGCGCGCAACACCGATGAGAACAAAGAGTCCGACCGTGAAATAATGTTTTTTTCTTTACCATAATATTTTCCTCAATTTTTCTTTTCTCTGTCTGCCTGTTGAAAAAGTTTCTTACTTTTTGGTTTTGAGAATGCTCCTTCAGTTCTCTTGGCGTCACCTTCGGCGATGATCCCTTTTGTCATCTTTGTCGAGCATGATAATCCTGTTGGAACATTAAAGATGGTTTCCAGTTCATGTGTCACAATGACCATGGTGGTGCCTATGCCGCTGTTGATCTTTTTAATCAGCATATCCATTTCTGCCGAGGTTATGGGATCAAGTCCGGCCGAAGGTTCATCGAGAAAGAGCATGGCAGGCTCCATTACCATGGCCCGGGCGATACCTGCCCTCTTTTTCATTCCTCCTGACAGTTCCGAGGGAAAATGATTTTCGTAGCCGGAAAGTTCTACCATGCCGAGTTTCATCTTAACGATGAGTTCCATAGCTTCTCCTGAGAAAGGTCGGTAAATTCCGTAAGGGGAAGAGAAATGTTCTCCCCGATGGTCATGGAGCCGAAGAGGGCGCTTCCCTGGAAAAGCATTCCTATTCCTCTTCGCAGTCTCACCATTTCATTGTCATCGATGTTTGTGGTGTTGATGCCATTGATGAAAATATTACCTGCATTCGGTGTATCAAGTCCGATAATATGTTTAAGAAGCGTTGATTTGCCGCAACCGCTTCCTCCGGCGATCACAAAAATCTCACCACGGTAGACTTCAAAACTCACATTATCGAGGATCGTATTATCCCCATATCGTACTGTCAGGCCTTCAACTCTGATTACCGGATCCTGTTTGCCCATGCTAATCTGCCTTCGTCCATAGAAATTCTGCTGCAATTACCATCGTTTTCCCCGGCGCCTTTCCACGATCATTTTCATTCGATATAATGAAGTATTATGGCAAAGGTCGAATCAATGACAACAATAAGAAATATGGCCGATACTACTGCTGATGTCGTTGCATTGCCGACAGCCTGAGCTCCTCCGCGGACTTTAAAGCCCCTTTGACAACCTATGGCTGCAATGAAAGCGGCAAAGACAACGGATTTAATAAGCCCCGATATAACATCAAACATTTCGATGGCGTTCATTGTTTGCTGGACGTAGGTGAAGATTGTTAAATCAAGGCCCAGGACCCCCACAACCAAGCCGCCTACAACAGCAAAAAACTGGAAAAACCGGTCAGGATGGGAACAACGAACATGGCCGCGAAAAGCTTCGGGATAGTGAGAAAGCGTGTCGGGTTAAAGCCCATGGTAATCAGCGCGTCCACTTCTTCGTTGACCCTCATGGTCCCTATTTCTGCGGCAAAGGCAGACCCGGAACGTCCCGCAACAATGATGGCCGTAATAATGGGTCCCAACTCTCTTACCATAGCAACAGCGACGAGGGAAGCAACATAAATATTGGCGCCGAATTGTTTCAATTGCAACGCGGACATGAATGCCATGATAAGCCCGAGAAGAAAACTGATGAGTGCAACAATCGGAAGGCCGTCTACTCCTACTTTTTTCATGTAGGAAATCACATCATTCCACCGTATTTTCTGAGGATGCCTTATGGAAAATACTATTTCATAGAAAAGGACTTCTCCGCCGAAACGAATAACCTCGTAAATATCTTTCAGTACATTGATTGTTTCATTGCCGAGCTGCTCCAGGAGATTAAGGGCCCTCTCCTTTGTGGCAAGCGATGGGGCAGTGAGCGCCTTGCGGTCGATGAGACTCATGATCTGTTTTCCTTTACCGGATACATTGGCAATGGTAAAAGGGATTGACCGTTTTTTTGCTTCATCCTCCAACTGTGTCAGAAAAAGTGCTCCGGTGCTGTCAAGATAATCGACCTCTGCAAGGTCTACCATGAGTTGCGAGGGGCTGTATTCGGTAAAGAGCCCCTGGGTTTCCCGGAGTAATACATCAAAATTTTCCAGCCCGATTCTTCCGGAAAGAAGGAGTGTAATATCCCCCTTTTTTTGGCCTTTGATAGAAAAAACCGTATTATTTTCAGGCATAAATTATCTATAGCACACTACAGGGGAAATATGAAGAAGTTAACGATAGTAAACTCGTAAAAGTTAAAAACCGTCCCTCCTGTGAAACGGGAGTCCGGAACTAATTGATTTTAGCAGTTCTTACAATATTATACTTCTTGATTTTATATCGCAGCATCCTTTCGCTTAAGCCGAGGACATCTGCGGCTTTTGTCTGGACCCAGTCCGCACTGATGAGGGCATCAAGGATCATATTTCTTTCAACGGTTTCAACGGTTCCCTTCATATTTTTCTCAAGGACGGTTTTTGTCTGGTCCGAGAAGGCAGGCAGGTCCTCAATGGAGATATAATCACCCCTTGTGAGCACAACGGCCCTCTCTGTCATATTTTCGAGTTCCCGGACATTACCCGGGTAATCGTATTTCATGAAAATATCACGGGCTTCTCTTGTGACGCCCTTGACATTCTTTTTATGTTTCCCGTTATATTTTTTCAGAAAGAAATCGATCAACAGGGGGATGTCCTCTTTTCTCTCCCGGAGGGGCGGTACGAGGATGTTGACCACATTGAGCCGGTAATAAAGATCCTCCCTGAAAGCGCCTTTTTTGACTTCTTCATCAAGGTTCTTATTGGTTGCCGCTATGATTCTCGTATCGACTTTCACGGAATGAAGGCCGCCCAAGCCTCTCGATCTCTTTCTCCTGAAGCACCCTGAGCAGTTTTGATTGCAGCAGAAGCGGTATATCACCGATCTCATCGAGAAAGATAGTGCCTTTATTGGCCATTTCAAATTTGCCGATTTTTCTCTGATAAGCCCCGGTGAAAGCCCCTTTTTCATAGCCGAAGAGTTCGCTTTCAAGGAGGGTCTCCGGTATTGCCGCGCAATTGACCTTAATGAGCGGGATTTTCCTTCCGGTCGCTCAAGGCATGGAAGAGGTCTACGACAATTTCTTTTCCGACGCCGCTTTCCCCGCTATGATACAGGTCGAATCTGTCTTGGCAATGCGGACTATGAGGCTTGCCACTTCGTGCATCTTTTCGCCCTGATAGACAAAATCCTCTGATTTGAAGCGGTCTTTCAGCGTTTCTTTCAATACCCTGTTTTCGCGGACAAGATAAGTTTTTTCTTCTGTTTTTTTGATTTTAAAAAGGAGGTCGTCGAGATCAATCGGTTTTGTCAGATATTCCGTTGCTCCTGCCTTCAGTGCCCCTACGGCGTTTTCAATGCTTCCGAAGGCCGTTACCATGATGACTTCGACGTCGGGGTTGATCTCTTTAAATTTTTTCAGGAGTGTCAACCCATCGGTATCGGGAAGTTTATAATCAAGGAGAACAAGCTCAAAAACATCTTTTCTGAATAATTCCAGGGCCTCTCTCCGGTTCCCGCTTCCCCTATAACATACCCTTCTTTCCTGAGCAGTCCGGCGAGAAGTGATCTCTGTGTGTCTTCATCTTCGACAATGAGAATGCTGGCTCTTTCCATATCAGTAACCTCCATACTCCATTCATTAAAATCTTCCATACTTTTAATAACAGCATCATGCGCTCCTTTCGTCACCTATGTGTCTTGTCCGTCACCCTTTTTGTTTAAACGGCAACGTTATGATAAAGGTTGTGCCCTGTCCTTCTTCCGCTTTCATCCTGATGTCCCCGCCGTGATCTTTGACGATCATATACGATATGGGCAGTCCGAGTCCCATACCTTTATCCTTTGTCGTATAGTAATATTCAAATATCTTATGCAAGCTCCTCTTCTTTTATCCCGGGGCCGGAATCTTTTAAATAAATATCCACGGCGCCATCTTTTGTTTTTGTCCATATTTCAATGGACCCTTTTTGACCGATTGCCTCAATGCCATTTAGGATGATGTTATAGAAGGCCTGTTTAAGTCGGTCTTTCTGGGATTCTATGGTGATCTGCGGATCAATTTTGCTGACAATATGGATCTCCCTTGAGGTTGCTTTTTCGTTGATAATCGTGAGGATTTCGTCGAAGTATCGTATGGAGGTTTTCGTTGACAAATGGCGCATGGGCCCTGGTGGAAAGCAAAAAATCCTCCACAATCCTGTCGACCCTGACAAGCTCGCTCCGCACGATGTCCAGGAATGCGAGATATTCCTCTTTTTTGCCTTCTTCGGGTAGAAATTCTCTTTTTAGTCGCTGCACTGAGAGACCCATTGCGTTAAGGGGATTGCGGATCTCATGTGCCATGCCGGAGGCCAGCTTTCCCGAGGGAAACAAGCCGCTCTTTGACGATGAGTTCCTTTTCCATTTCGTTTACTTTTTTTTCATGTTTTCGTTGGAGGAGAAATATGGCAAAGGTACTCAACTGCGCCCGCTATAACGAGGAAGATGAGGATAAAAATAAAGCTCAGGGTTGTTCTTTTGATGGTGTCCTTGGCGAGCGCTTTCGATATGAGTATCTCCATGGTATAGCCCGGAAGAAACTGGGAATCAAGGGGTTTGGTCAGGGTGAAGACATCGCCGCTTTGAATCTTCTGTTGTATAAAGGGCTTTCCTTTTTGATCGTAAATATTGATGCCGAGCACATTAAACCGTTTTTCTTCTCTCTCCAGAATGTCTTCTATGATAAATTTCTTTCTCAGCAATTCCAGTTCAGTCTTGTTAATGGTAAAAAAGAAAATGCGGTCTTTCATGCGCATGCCCATGGAAAGTGACTTGTCCTGATTTGCCGGTATTTTCAGAGTTGTTTCCTGTTTTTTTCCGATCAGAGGCTGCAACTCCGATTCGGAAACCCGGAGTGTACCCTTTGCAAAAACTTGTTGCCGGTCATATCAAAGACCACAAAGGTTGATAGAGGCAGTTTGTCCAAATTCGCATCTTCCGTATCACTCATAAGGTTATAGAGATCTTCCACAATGGTTTCATCGGAAACCATAACGTTCAGAAAATTGGGGGTGATAATGGCAGGTGATTTTTCAAGGAGACTTAAATACTCAAGATTGATATCGATTTCCCGTTTAAGGTGATTATAAACAATTTCGCCTTCACCTTCCAGGAGATTTTCGATATTAATTTTAATAATCCGTATTAAAAAAAACCCTGTCGATGTAATGAGGAAGAAAAAAATAACGAACAGCAATGATGGAAAGATAAGGGTCTTTTTATCTCCCATACCGTCTCTGATGGCCGGGATGTGTTCCGCGCATTCTTTTGTTCTCGGTGTCAACAAAGTTGTTATAGCGTTCTCTCTGTCTTTCGTTCAGGGTCCTCGAAACCTCCGATCTGTATTGATTATATATGTTTCCCCGTGCCGTTTCCAGTTCTCTCACTTCATTCTGCAGTCTTCCGATTCTTTCAGGGTTTGCTGCTGGGTTCTTACTGAGTTCTCTTAACTCCAGCCTCTTCTTCATGGATTCTTTTCTGACGGACCGCCATTCGTTGATGTATTGGTTGCGTATCCCTTGCATCTGATTTCTTTGAGGCTCCGTCAATTCAAGCCCCCTCTCAAACTCTGAGTATGAATTCTGCGCAAAAAGAGGGGGGAACAAAAAAAGAAGAGGAGGAGAAGAAAAGTCAGTCTGTTCATGGATTAACAGGCACCCATACCTTATGCGCCGGGACCCATTTCCCGCCTGCCCACTGTCCGGGCACTTCTACCCATTGTCCCGGAGGGCCCTGAAGCGCACTTTGCTGCGGTGCTGTCTCCGGAACAGCGGCGATGGCAGGTCTTGGTCCTTGAGCAGCATCTATTCTTTGGTTGGTAACACTCTGATCAACGGCATTTCCGCCGATCGCGCCTGCAAGTCCTCCAACAGCCGCTCCGATCAGGGTTGACGCAGTGTCGCTGCCTATTATCTGCCCGGCAATAGCGCCAAGCCCTGCCCCGATGGCAGCGCCCTTCTGTGTATTGTAGCCCTCAGATACGCAGGAGGAGGAGATAAACCCCACTGCAAGAACTACCAGAATAACCATACTCTTTTTCATGCTTTTTCCCTCCTTATTTGTTGGAAAGGCGGGGCCCAAGTCTGTCAGCCCCGCCTTTCTATTACCTTACATTCCTCCGCATGCGCCAGGTCCGAAACCTCTGTGACCTGATGCCCGGCCGAAACCTCTTCCTGCGCCGGGACCAACTCCCGCTTCACCCAGCTTTGTCAACTGTTCAGGTGTGAAGATTTTTCTCTGTTCAAGTTTGAACTGGACCATTTTATCCTGCATTTTCTGTCTCTGAGCGTTAAACTCTTTCTGTTTTGCAAGAATCGTCGCGTCATCAGCCTTCGGATCAGCATAGACCGCTTTCAGTTCCATTCTTTTCTGGAACAGCTCATATCTCAGGGCCTGGGTATCATTATGAAACTTTTCCCTGAGCTGCCACATCTTGTCCGTCTGTTCCTTGCTCAGGTTGAGTCCCGCGATATTGCCCGCTACTCCTCCCTGATCACGGCCATAGCCCCCTCTGCCCATAAAACCGCTTCCGGGACCAAAGGCAAATGCGGTTGTGGTCAATGCCACAAAAAGCACCGCTACCAGTATTACATGCATCTTTTTCATTCTAACCTCCTTAGTGGTTTATTTCAAATGCTATTCTTACAAAAAGCAATATACATGCCATAAAAGGCCATTACATAACTATAAGCAATTATTGACAATTAATAAGAAGGTGGCAAAATGGGTATAGCGGGAAGGGTAACAAATGTCGAACTTTACATGAATATGGCGACAATTATGTCGAGACTTCGCCCGGAAACCCTTTTTTAATGCTTATGAACCTGAAAATATGATATATTTTCAACTGTTGAAAGATACATCAGGAAAGAGATCAATCCTGAGAAGATTCAGAGCAGAATCCGCAGGGCAATAAAAGGGATACCTCTTTTTGGCAACAGAGTTGTAAAATTCATGGTTCCATGGGGAAAATGAAGAGTGTTCTTACCATAGCAGGTTACGACCCATCATCGGGAGCGGGGATTACAAGCGACATGAGTACCTTTTTCTCTCTCGGTCTTCAAGGTTTCTCAGCGCCAACCTGCACGGTCATGCAGGGACCGCACGGTGTAGAACAGGTCTACCCCACACCGCTTAAACAGTTCAGAGAAATCCTTTCTATAGTAGGAAAGGGAGACTCTTTACGGGGAGCTAAGATAGGTGTTGCCTGTGATGAACCATACATCCGGGAAACGGCAGCCTTTCTTAAAAAGAAAAAAGGCATCCCCCTTGTTATCGATACGGTATTCGCTGCTAAAAATGGAACCCTGCTTATCACTGAAGAAGGTATCGATGCCCTCACAAAGTCACTTTTTCCGGCGGCAACGGTTGTGACGCCCAATCTTGCGGAAGCATCACGCCTCTGCGGGAAAGCGATCAAAACGATGAACGATATGAAAGAAGCCGCCCGGTTACTCATAAAACGGGGACCTCAGGCTGTTGTCATAAAAGGTGGCCATCTGAAGGGCAACCCGATAGATATCTTCTATGACGGAAAAGAGTTTCTTTCCTGGGAAAAGAAAAGAATAGACCGGGAAGTCCACGGCACCGGCTGTGTTTTTTCTTCATTGATCACCTCTTTTCTTGTCCTCGGATATGCCCCGGAAGATGCCTTTTTTGCAGCCGAAGACATGATGGAAGAGATGATCAAGACGAGCTACAGGATTGACAAGGACGGATACTTTTATATGTCCGCAGGTATCATGAAGAGCGCGCAGGCAGACAGATGGCAAGTTATTCGTGGACTTAAGAAGGCAAAGGAAAAGTTGCTTACGCTCAATCCGGTGGATCTTATCCCTGAAGTGCAGATGAATCTGGGATATGCCATAGAAGGCGCAGCAGGGGTTGAAGACGTGGCGGCATTTCCGGGCCGTATCGGAAAACATCAGGGAAAAATTCAGATAAAGGCAGAGCCCCTCTTTGATGCCTCACACCATGTGGCGCTCATGGTCCTGACTTACATGAGGGTTTATCCCCGCATACGGGCTTGCGTAAACGTACGGTATGACGAAGCAATTATAAAGAAAGCGAAAGCAGCAAAAATGGATGTTGCTTTTTATGATAGAATGAAGGAGCCGACCGGCACGAAGGGGAAAGAAGGAGAAGCCCTTGATGTTATTGTTGAGGGGGCGTTGAAGAAGGCAAAAAGACCTCTTGATATTATCTATGACAAGGGCGGTCCGGGCAAAGAACCGATGATCAGGATTTTCGCAAAAAACCCCGAAGAACTCATACAAAGGATGGAGATAATAAGACCATGAAGAACCAATTGACAGCAGCACGGGAAGGAAAGATTACTCAGGAGATGAAGCGTGTCGCAAAAGATGAGGGTATTGATGTCAATGTACTCCGTGACAATATAGCCGCAGGTAAGGCGACTATCCTTGCAAATAACAGGCATAAGAGTTTTACGCCCAAGGGCGTAGGCAAGGGACTCTCCGTCAAGGTCAACGCCAACATCGGTACGTCACCGGAGCGTGTTGATATTAAAGAAGAGCTGAAAAAGCTGAAAATGGCCTGCGATGCAGGCGCTGATGCGGTAATGGATTTAAGCACTGGCGGCGATCTCGACGAGATACGAAAAATCGTCATGAAAGAGGCGCAGATACCCATCGGTACCGTTCCTATCTATCAAGCTGCTGTTGACACGGTGAAAAAGAAAAAACCCATCACAAGTATGGACCCCAACCAGATATTTGATGTCATAGAAAAGCATGGCGTCGATGGCGTCGATTTTGTCACGGTCCATTGCGGAGTAACGCAGAGCGCACTGACACGGCTTAAAAAACAGGGGAGAGTTACCGATATCGTGAGCCGGGGCGGCGCCTTCCTTGCCGAATGGATGATCGTCAACAAGAAAGAGAATCCCCTCTACGAGCAGTTTGACAGACTCATCAAGATCGCGAAGAAATATGACATGACTTTGAGTTTAGGCGATGGTCTCCGGCCGGGCTGTATTGCCGACGCCACAGACCGCGGGCAGATCGAGGAGCTTGTCATTCTCGGGGAACTCTGCGCTGAAGCGCTGGAAAATGGCGTCCAGGTAATGATCGAAGGTCCCGGTCATATGCCCATAAACCAGATTGAAACTAACATGGTTCTCCAGAAGAGACTCTGCAATGACGCGCCCTTTTATGTGTTGGGCCCTCTTGTCACAGACATTGCGCCAGGCTATGATCACATCACTTCGGCAATCGGCGGCGCTCTTGCCGGATATTACGGCGCAGACTTCCTCTGCTATGTGACCCCCTCGGAACACCTGGGCCTGCCGAATCCTCAGGATGTACGGGACGGCGTCATCGTGACGAGGATAGCCGCCCATGCCGCTGATCTTGCACGTGGCAATGAAAAGGCCTTCGCCCGTGATAAGGCCATGTCTACATACCGAATGGCCCTTGACTGGAAGGGGCAGATCAAATGCGCCATCGATCCCGATAAAATCATACAGTTCCGCAAAGACAGGAACCTGAAGGACGATGTGTGCAGTATGTGCGGCGAATTCTGCTCCATGAAACGAATGAAGGACCGCCTGAAAAAGTAAATGGCACTCTTCCCCACGCCGACTATAGATATCTATACTGTTTCTGAGCTGACAGCCCAGCTCAAGCAGTTTATCACGGGCAGGTTCAGGAATGTCCGCGTGGAAGGGGAGGTCTCCAATGCCAAGCTCTACCCGTCGGGACACATCTATTTTACCCTCAAAGATGATAACGCCATGATGAAGGCCGTTGTCTTCAACTATTACGGCAAATTTCCCGACAAAACACTCATGAAAGACGGCGACTCTGTAACCTGTGAAGGCAAGATCGATGTCTATGAGAAGCGCGGCGAGTACCAGCTTATCGTAAATAATCTGACCATCAAAAGCGATCAGGGAAACCTCTATCTCAAGTTCCTCGCCTTGAAAGAAAAGCTCTTCAAGGAAGGTCTTTTCGATGAAGCGAAGAAGAAGCCGCTCCCTGTTTTCCCCGAACGCATCGGCATCGTAACGTCTTCTGCAGGTGCGGCAGTAAGGGACATACTCCGCATCATTTACGGAAAGTTTGAAAATGTGGCTGTCGAGATCTATCCTGTCAAGGTCCAGGGAGAAGAGGCCCCCCCTGAGATTGTCGAGGGCCTTGCATATTTTAACAAGACGAAATCAGTGGATGTAATTATTGTGGGCCGGGGAGGGGGTTCGCTGGAAGATCTTGCTCCTTTCAATGAGGAGATCGTTGCCCGCGCCATCTATGCCAGTATGATCCCTGTTGTTTCAGCCGTCGGCCACGAGATAGATTTTACGATTGCCGATTTTGCCGCCGATGTCAGAGCACCGACGCCAACGGCTGCGGCGGACATGGTCGTTCGGGACAAGAAAGAGGTGCAGAGTATCCTTGACGCGAGAAAAACTGCCCTCATACAAGGCATCAGGAACAAGCTCGAAAGATCGAAATTTGTTTTCTACCAGCAGGCGATGGAGCTCAACGAGCGGAAAGACTTTTTCACGAGCCAGAGCATGTACGTCGATGACCTCCTCAATAACCTCATGCACGGCTTTTCCAACTATATGCGGGACACCAGAAAGAAGGTCGATGCCCTTTCCCAGCGCATAGCAGACTTGAACCCCGACAATATCCTGGAGCGGGGCTACAGCATCACCCAGAGAAAGGATACCGGAGAAATAGTCTTTGACAGCTGGGGCCGTTGAAAAGGCAGACAAGCTCATCGTGAGTCTCTCGAAAGGGAAGCTGGAAGTTACTGTCACAGATACTCATCAATAAATTTTGCGTATAGTATCCAACTAACGGCGGTTCATCCCCGCGGATGTGGGGAACACGCGGGTACGTCACCAAGGGGATATCCCTATCAAACAGTAAATTGCAAGCACTGTTTCTTTTCTGCTGAAAAATATGCCATGGTTCCTCCTCTTTTTCTGATGTCGATAGAGATAGTATAAAGGAGGGGTGTGACAACAGTATGTCACCGGTGAAAAAAATTATTTGTGGATTCCACAGTTCAGAAAGCAATACGGGTTATGGGTCTCAGGAAGTCTCATAACAGTGGAAAAGGAATATCCAGCCATTCCGATATGTTCACTGATCTTTCTCTCATTATTTGATGTTTCTTGATTCAAGGTACGCCGCGATACCGGCGGCAGCTTGGCGGCCGTCACGCATTGCCCTCACCACCAGCGAGGCCCCTTGTGTCATATCGCCTGCCACAAAAACTCCGGGTATATTTGTCATGTTCCGGGCATCACGCCAGATCAGACCATTGGGTTCCCTCCTGACAGCAAGATCCTCAACGATCTTATTGTGTCCAGGCCCGGAAAATCCTATGGCCAGGAGGACGAGGTCGGTTTCCAGGGTAAACTCCGAAGCAGGCTTTTCAATACATGTCGGGTATTCACCAGCCGGGGAAACCCAATCAACCTCAACGGCCCGTATCGCTTGAACGGCCCCATCTTTACCGATGAATTCCTTGGTTGCTAGACCCCAATGTCGTGTACATCCTTCCTTGTGACTGCTCGATATGCGCAACTGAAGCGGCCACATAGGCCATGGCGTCTTTACGGATCGGACAGGAGGAGGCTCCGGCAAAATCTCGACCTGGGTGACAGATCGGGCACCCTGGCGGATAGAGGTTCCAACACAATCGGCCCCTGTGTCCCCACCACCGATTACCAGCACATTTCTGCCGGTGGCTAGAATTTCAGTGGCAGGATCGACAAACTCTCCTTCTAACCGCTTATTCTGTTGCACCAGGAAATCCATGGCAAAATGAATCCCCTTTAATTCCCGTCCCGGCACCTTCATATCACGGGCTTCGCTTGCCCCTCCGGCAAGACAGATAGCATCAAACCGGTGCTGAAGGTAATGATAAGAAATGTCATCCCCCATCCGTACCATATTTTCAAAGACAACACCCTCTGCCTCCATCAACGCAATCCGGCGGTCCACCACCCATTTCTCGAGCTTAAATTCCGGAATACCGTATCTTAAGATGCCACCCGGTTTTGCATCGGCATCATAGACCACGACCCCATAACCGGCGCGGTTCAGTGTATCGGCAATCGTCAGCCCTGCGGGACCGGACCCAAGGACCGCCACACGTTCTTTTCTCCGGACAGCAGGCGGGGCCGGTTTCATGTAACCCAATTCAAACCCTTTTTCGATGATTGCCAGCTCAATCTGTCGTATGGTCACCGGCTCATTATTGATGGCAAGCACACAGGACCCCTCACAAAGGGCAGGGCAGATGCGGCCGGTAAATTCAGGAAAATTATCCTTCTCCAGGAGAATATCGAGCGCCTCTTTCCAGCGTCCCTGATAAACATGTTCATTGAACTCGGGAATCACATTCTCAACGGGACATCCGTAACCATGACAGAAGGGCGTGCCGCAGTCCATGCACCGTGCCGCCTGCTCTATCAACTCCGGTTCCTGAGGTCTTAGTTCAACGGCCCGGTAATCCTTTACCCGCTCTTCAACGGGCCGATAGCCGGGATCACGGCGTTCATACTCCATAAAACCGGTTACCTTACCCATGGATCACCTCTGCTCTTTCCGTCGCTTCATCTTCCTTCATCATCTTGCCCAGAACACGGCGATATTCCATGGGGAAGACCTTGATGAAATAGGGCAAATGGTCATCCCAGTTTTCCAGAATGCGTGCGGCCTTAGGGCTCCCGGTATAGTGCAGATGTTTCTCAAGCAATCCTCGCAGCTTGTATTTATCGGCCTCACTTTCCACAAGCTCCAGATCCACCATGTCCAGATTACAACGGGTGTCAAAGAGGCGGGTTTCATCGTACACATAGGCAATCCCCCCGCTCATGCCGGCCCCGAAATTGACACCTGTCGGCCCCAGCACTACCACGCTGCCGCCCGTCATATATTCGCAACCATGGTCGCCGATCCCTTCCACTACGGCAATAGCCCCACTGTTGCGAATGGCAAATCGTTCACCGGCAGCTCCATTGAGATATACCTCTCCGCAGGTTGCTCCGTAAAGGACTACGTTTCCCGCAATAATGTTTGATTCTGCCTCGTAAGTTGCCCCGGAGAAGGGTTTGACGATAATTCTGCCGCCCGACAACCCTTTCCCGAGAAAATCGTTCGATTCTCCTTCCAGAATAAGAGTCATCCCTCTGGCACACCAGGCGCCAAAGCTCTGGCCCGCTGTTCCTTTGAAAGTTATGGTGATCGTATTATCGGGCAGACCGGCATGACCGTATTTCTTCGCCACCAGACCGGCGATCATGGTGCCTACCGTCCGGTTCACATTCCGGATTGGCTGCTCAAGGGACACCCGCTTACCGGTCTCAATGGCCTGCTTGACTTTTGGAATCAATTTCAGATCCATTGCGCTATCCAATTCATGATCCTGTTTCCCGACACACCGGACAGGGCCGTCACCAGGCGGACGATAAAAGATCTTAGAAAAGTCGAGACCTTTTGCCTTCCAGAAGGTAATCGCCTCATTCATCTCAAGATAGTCTGAACGACCGATCATTTCATCAATTTTGCGAAATCCCAGTTGAGCCATGATTTCACGTACTTCTTGGGCGACAAAGGTGAAGTAGTGAACGAGATGATCGGGACTGCCGGTAAATAACTTGCGTAGACGCGGGTCCTGTGTCGCCACTCCGACGGGACAGGTATTGTTATGACATTTGCGCATCATGATGCAGCCAAGCACGACCAGGGCAGCGGTGGCAAAACCATACTCTTCCGCTCCTAACAAGGCGGCCACAACCACATCACGGCCGGTCTTGATCTGGCCATCGGTCTGCAATCGTACCTGACCACGGAGATTATTCAAAACCAGCGTCTGCTGCGTCTCAGCCAGGCCCAGCTCCCATGGGGCGCCGGCGTGTTTGATGGAAGACAAAGGCGATGCGCCCGTGCCGCCGTCATAACCACTGATCAAAATCATGTCGGCGCGTGCTTTTACGACACCGGCGGCAATCGTACCCACCCCGAGTTCAGAGACCAGCTTGACCGATATCCGTGCTTCGGGGTTGATATTTTTCAGATCATAGATTAATTGTTTGATATCTTCAATGGAGTAAATGTCATGGTGGGGCGGTGGCGATATCAAAGTAACCCCCGGTGTCGAGTAGCGCACTCTGGCGATTTCCTCGTTCACCTTATGACCCGGCAACTGGCCGCCCTCACCCGGCTTTGCGCCCTGGGCAATCTTGATCTGAAGCTCTTGACAGTTCACGCAGAACTCGGCCGTGACGCCGAACCGTCCGCTGGCAACCTGTTTGATGGCGCTGCAACGGCTGTCTCCGTTTGGTAGTGGCTTATAACGTTCAGGGTCTTCTCCCCCTTCACCACTGTTGCTCATCCCACCCAACCGGTTCATGGCAATAGCCATAGATTCATGCGCTTCACGGCTGATGGAACCAAAGGACATTGCCCCGGTAACAAACCGCTTCGTGATGGCCTCCACGGGTTCTACTTCATCCAAAGGGACCGGAGTGCCGGGTCTGAATGTGAACATCCCCCGTAAGGTGAATTGCTTCTCTGCCTGATCATTGATCAACCGGGCATATTCTTTATACAGGCCTATATCCCCGGTCCGGACGGCCCGCTGAAGGCTGGCAATTGCCTCAGGGGACCAGAGATGCCTCTCCCCGTCCATCCGGAACCGGTATTGGCCGCCTGCCGGTAGAAAGGTCCTGAACGATTCCTGATCAGAGAAAGCATCGAGATAGCGCGCCTTCGCTTCAGCGGCAATTTCAGACAAACCGATACCGCCTACTCGTGAGGCGGTCCCCGTAAAAAAGTGATCTACCACGGTCTGATCAATGCCAACAGCTTCAAAGACCTGTGCACTGCGATAACTTCGCAGCGTCGAAATTCCCATTTTCGACATGATTTTGCGGAGCCCTTCACAGAGGGCAGCTACATAATTTTCCATGGCTCTGGCAGACCCGATATCAGCACCCAATTCTTTCTTGAGCGCCAGATCAGCGATTGTTTCAAATGCCAGATAAGGGTTGATCGCGGTAGCCCCATACCCGAGCAGAAGCGCCATGTGCATGACCTCACGGGCTTCACCGGTTTCAACAATGAGACCGGCGCCGGTTCGGCGCCCGCCGCGTACCAGATGCCGGTTTACCGCCGAAACAGCCATGAGAACAGGAATGGGGATCATGTTATCCGGTAAATCACGATCGCTCAAAATGAGAAGGTTTTTCCCTTCGGAGAGCTGCTCATCGGCTGAACCGCATAACTGCTCCAGTGCGGTATTCAAATCATCCCCCGACCCCCCTGCCGGAAATCCGATGGGAAGAGTAACGGCGCTGAAATCTTTAAGCCCCAGTTCGCGGATCTGTTCCAGATCCTCGTTTGACAGAAAAGGATGGCGCAGTTTAAGCAGACGGGCATGGTGCGGGGTTTCTGTCAGGATATTGGAAGGGTTACCGATAAAGGTCATTAATGACATTACCAGTTCCTCGCGGATCGGATCAATGGGCGGGTTGGTGATCTGGGCGAATAACTGCTTGAAATAAGAGAAGAGCAATTGTGTTTTTTCAGAAAAAACAGCCAGCGGAGTATCGGTCCCCATGGAGCCTACAGCCTCATGGGACCTGGAGGCCATCGCCTCAAGCAATATCTGAAGGTCCTCACGGGTATACCCGAAAAGGCGCTGCCGCTTAAGGAGGGTCTCCGATTCCGGGATTACCGGCGCCATTGCTTCAAACAACCCCTGTATTGAGACCTTGTTTTCCTCCACCCAGCGGCGATAGGGCAGGCGGCGGGACATCCTGCTTTTGAGTTCCTTGTCTTTCATAACCCGCTTGTGTTCAAGGTCAACGAGCAGCATTTGTCCGGGGCGGAGCGCTCCCTTCTCCAGCACACGTTCCGCAGGGATATTAAGCACCCCCGCTTCGGAGGCCATGACAATAAAGTTATCCTTTGTAATGGTGTAGCGGGCCGGGCGCAGACCGTTCCGGTCAAGCAGGGTACCCACCACCACGCCATCGGTGAAGGCCACTGTGGCCGGACCATCCCAGGGCTCCATCAAACCGGCATGATATTCGAAGAACCCCTTCAGATCAGGGCCGATGGGATATTTTTCTCCCCAGGCTTCAGGAATGAGCATCATCATGGAATGAGCAATCGAGCGCCCACCGGCAACTAAGAGCTCCAAGGCATTGTCCAGGCAGGCAGAATCGCTTCCGTAGGGATCAATAATGGGGATTAATTTGCCCATATCATCACCGAAGAGCGGTGAAGCCAGGCCATTTTCACGAGAGTTCATCTGATTGATGTTCCCGCTCAGGGTGTTGATTTCCCCATTGTGGGCCAGCAAGCGGAATGGCTGCGAAAGTTCCCAGGACGGAAAGGTATTGGTACTGTAACGCTGATGAATCACCGCCAGGGCGCTCTCCATGTCCGGGTCGTTCAAGTCTTTATAGAAACCTGACACCTGTCCTCCCATCAACAGCCCCTTGTATACAATCGTCCGGGAGGAGAAGCTGGGAATGTAAAATCGCTCATCGGGACCGATGACTTTACCTATTCGTCGCTGACATTCCTTGCGCACCACATAAAGCTTACGATCAAGAGTCTCGCCGGATAGTTTCCCGCCACTTACAAAGACCTGCATGACACGTGGTTGCATCGCACGGGCCTGGTCCCCGAGAATACTTCCGTCCGTCGGTACTTCCCGCCATCCGATAAAATCCAACGCTTCTTCCTGAATTACCTTCTGAATGGTCCGGAGGCATTCGATACTGACTTCCGATTGGGGAAGAAAAAACATACCCACACCATATGTACCCACCTTGGGTAAGGCGAAGTTGAGGCGTGAAGCTTCTTTACGGAAAAATTTATCTGAGATTTGGAGCAATACACCGGCGCCATCGCCGGTACTCAAGTCGCCGCCGACAGCGCCGCGATGCAGAAGATTTTTTAACACCTCAACACTGTCGGCAACAATATCATGTGATTGGATTCCGTCAATATTGGCAAGAAATCCAACGCCGCAATTATCATGTTCATTGGAAGGGTCATACAATCCTTGTGGTGCGGGCATTCCATTCATCGTTTGTTCCCCTTTTCTTTCCATGGGTGACAAAACCCCGTCGGGATAGTCTCGACGGGGTGTATACCATCATTTACGCAACTGATCACCAACAGAATGGCATATCAGCATAAGCAGCAAGGGCGCCCCGTTTCATCAAAACCCTGGAGTTGTTTTTTTCATCATAGCCTTGCTGTCTTTCACACAATTCCTGAAGCGTTGCAGGCAATTTTTTTCGGGCTTCTTTAACCCACCTTTTAACTTGCCTCCGGGAGTAACGGGCATAAATTTGTAATTTGCCATACGATATGAATAACACAAGAAAAACAAACTATCAATATGAACGTCCCCCATTCAGTGTCTGGTTTATTTCGTTAACTGGTAAATTGTATTTCTCCATATAGGGCAATGGAACTCCTGAAATACCCGCTATGGGTATTTTTTTGTTTGTTGCTTAAGGAATAACCTGATTTGTCCGATGATATATTAAAGCTGACCATATGACCGGTCAGGTATAATTATGGTGGGGTGTTATGATAGAGGATTTTGCCAAGCGATTAGAAAAAGTCATTGAATTTCTTCCTCCTATACCCGTTGTAATGTCTGAGTTGTTAGCGGCCCTTGATGACGAGGATGTGGAGATGAATGTTCTGGCAAGGATCATCTCAAAAGACCCATCGATGAGTATGAATGTGTTGAAGATTGCCAACTCAGCATTTTACAGACTTCCCTATAAAGTTGGCACCGTAGAACATGCGGTGAAAATGCTGGGAATGAAAGAAATTACCATGATATGTCTTGCCTGTGGGACCTATCGGGCGTTGATGCCGTCACGGAATGTGCAGACTTTCAGTTTCAACGATTTTTGGAAACACTCGGTCGCGACGGGAGTTATTGCAAGAAAAATCTGCCGGGAATTAAAAGTTGGAGATAAAAATATTATTTATTTCCTTGGTCTCCTCCACGACGTCGGCAAAGTTATACTTGACAGGTTTGCCCATGACGTATATGCGCTTGTGATCCAGACAACTTTCGATGAATGTATCTCCATGATTGAAGCCGAAAAACGTCTCATCGGCGAATCACATGATGTTATCGGTGGCTTTGTCATGGAAAAGTGGAAACTGCCGGAGATTTTTGCCGATGTCGCCAAATACCACCATACAGTCATGGGATCCCCGGAACATAACCGGATAAATGTTGCCATTGCTTCTCTTGCAGACCAACTGGCAAGGGTCAGATATTTTGGTTTTGGCGGCGATATGAGCGGTGTTGTATTTTCTGAAACAGAGGCTTTCAAGGTGCTCGAAGCGGTTGTCCCCGACATCGTCAATATGGATATTTTCCGATTTGTTTATGAACTGGAAACAGTGGATGAAGAAATTGTCGAGATGGAAAAAATCCTGACCTCGTAAAGTTGCCTCATGTCAATTTACAGTTAACATAAGACCTGTTTAACGGGTTCTCTTATGTATCCCTCCCTTCCATTATGTTCTTAATGATCTCACCGAGGGCTTGAACATTGTACGGTTTGGCGATTGCCCCGGAAAAACCGTATTCTTTGAAATTGTGCATGATCGGGTCTTCAGCATACCCGCTGGAAACGATGACCTTGGCGTGGGGGTCTATTTCGTGTATTTTCTGCACTGTTTCTTTTCCTCCCATACCGCCAGGTATGGTGAGGTCCATAATGACAAGATCAAAAGGTTGGCCCGATGTCTGCGCCTCTGAGTACAGTGTAATTGTTTCGGCCCCATCACGGGCGAATGCAGCATCAAACCCGAGATAATCGAGCATCTGCCCGACAATTTCCAGCAAGGCAACTTCATCGTCCATATAGAGAATTTTCAGTTTTCCGTCATATACCACCTCTTTTTGTTCTGCCTGTTCTTCATACACTGCTTCTCTGTAAGCCGGAAGGTATATATGAAGTGTCATGCCTTTGTCTATGTTCGATTCAGCGACCATGAATCCGTCATGATTTTTGATAATGGAGTAACAGATTGCAAGCCCAAGGCCCATGCCTTTTGTATTGCCCATTTCTTTTTTCGTGAAATAGGGATCAAAAATCCTGGGAAGGTCTTCTTCCGGTATACCTCCACCCTGGTCTTCTATGGAAATCATCACATAATCTCCTTCCGGGAGGGGGATAGCGTCATCGGTGGTGAGGGTGATATTGGCAGCCCTGATGGTGATTTTGCCCCCATCAGGCATGGCTTCCTTTGCGTTCATGACAACATTGTGGATTACCTGTCGTATCTGCCCTTCATCAATTTCAGCCCGCTTGAGTTCGTCGGGTATTCTAAAAGTACATTTTATATTGGAACCGCTCAATGTGAGACGCGCGGAATCTTTGATAATATCCTTCAGTGATAATACCTTTTTTAACAGTTCACCTCCTCTGGAAAAGGTGAGAAGCCTGTACGTCAAATCTTTGCCTCTCAATGTGGCATCTTCTGCATCGGTAAGCCTTGCATATATTTTGTCATCAGGGTCCAGGAATGTTTTTGCAAAAGAGATGTTGCCGAGAATAACGGCAAGGAGATTATTAAAATCATGAGCAATGCCCCCGGCTAAGGTGCCCACAGACTCAAGTTTTCTTATTGTCAGCAACTCCTCTTCCATCTTCTGTTTTTCCGTAATGTCCCGGAAAACGATGACAACGCCAAAGATAGTATTATCTTTATCCCGGATTGGAGCCCCGCTCAGCATGATGATCCTCTCTGTCCCATACCGGTCAATGAGGATGTTGGTTCTTTCAAGGTTTTCCGCTTCACTCTTTTCCATGATCTGCCGTACAGGGTCTTCAGACTGCACCCTTGTTTTTTCGTCAAGGCTGAGAAAAATATTTACAAGAGGGGTCCCGATTGCCTCATTCTGTGACCAGCCGGTCATATCTTCCGCTGCCTGGTTGATGAGGAGGACCTTTCCCGTTGTATCTGCTGTTATAACGCCGTCGCCAATGGAACGCAGGGTTACGGAGAGCTGTTCCTTCTCGGTTGCCAGGGCTTTTTCTGCGAGCTTGCGGACAGTGATTTCGTGCTGAAGATTGGCATTGAGAGAGATGAGCTGTATTTCGTTTTTCTGGAGAAGTTCTCTGGAAACCGTTGTTGTTGCCAACTGACGGACCATGCGGTTGAAATCTTCTGCCAGGGTTTTTACCTCACCGGACATAGGCGGTTTGACTAAAACATTAAAATCACCTTCATTGACTTTCTGTGTTGCTTCTCGAAGGCGGGTGATGGCACGGGAGAAATATATCCCAACGCAAAAGGCGACAAAAGAAATGATCAGTATGCCGATACCCATGGAGAGAAAGGCCATCTCCTTAAAAGTCCGGAGGAGTCTTTCTACGGAGGTGCTCAGGTGATCAGAGGTCCTGCGGTAAATTATCTCAGCATCCCTCACGGGCTGGGTGAATTCATCAACCGTGGCTGTGACGGCAACACTTAAACGGACATTATCGGCAGTCCTCTGCTTTAGTGGGGTAATATACAAGTATTTTTGTCTTATTTCTCCTCCCGGTTCTACCCAATCGTAATACCCATAAGCATCATTGCCCCGGAGACTCTTTTCTATGATTGACCAGAGAGCGGGAAAATCACGCTTAAAAATCTTCGTTTTCCTGTTCTCAATTTTGGGGTCTTTATGGAAACGGGTTACGCCTGTATCGGAATCGTGAAGGGCCGTGTATCCTTCACGGCCTACCTGCTGAACTGCAATTTTTCTGAATGCCTTATCTTTCTGGAGGTCCTGAAGGGTCATAAAGGGATATGACTGAAGGACCAAATCGAGTTGCATTGCAACATCGAGGGCTTTCTGTTGTATAAGGGTCCCTATAGTTTTGTTTAAGATAGCCTTGCTATGACTCCATTCCTCGTCATATGCTTCCTTAATTTTATTACGGATCTCAGGTTGGAACTCCCGGCCGTATATTTCAATAAGTACGGCAAAAATGATAATCGGGATGAGCCCGGCAATGAGGGTTATGAGAAAAAGACGGGAGCTGAATTTAGTCGGCAGTATACCGGAGATCTTCATAGGGACACGTTCTCTTTCCAATTTATAGTCACACTACTCTCGTTAATATAATACTTCTTTTGCAACAATGCCGCACTTTATCTGCCGGACATACTTTTTCTCTGTCCGAGGTCTCCCGCAATGAGTTTTTCCGCGTAGCACTCCTGTAAGCAAAGTCATCAGGAGCATTATTTTCACAGAAGACGGAGCAGGGAAAAGATGATCATTATAAGGATAGTATACTATACTCCCCGATCTATTGCATATACAAGAAGGTCAATAACTTTCTTTTTGAGCAAAGAAGTGATATAAAAACAGATCAGCCAATAAAAATATTGGTCCTGAAAAGAAGGCATGTGTATGGGTAGTATTGACGATAATCTGCGGGAGAACGAAAGGATTACGTATCGCACCGGGCTGCATTGGGTGGCATTTGGCGGCCCATTGCTACTCTTATTTGTAGCAGGGTTATCAATCCCCACAAAGGGTATGCCTGCCATACTGCTCCTTATTGTGGCCACAGTATGGACACTCCTTGTAACGAGAAACCTTCAGATGACTGAATTTGTCATAACCGATAAGCGTATTTATGTACAGAGATGGTTTGCATTGAAGAGATCATATGATGTTGCCATTTCCGAGATAGTGGATGTAGAAATTTACCAGCCTGCCCTTGGCAAATTATTAAATTTCGGGAAGATTATTATTCATCTTCCCAACAAAAAGCGGGTTTCCTTTCGCTTGGTCAGCGCCCCGGTGATATTTCTGATGAAATTTCAGGAAGAGTTTCTCAGGATCCATAAAGAGCTGCAACAAGAAACACCAATACAAACAACATAAAAACCAGGTATACGCTTTTACCTCTCGCCCTGTTGCTGTTTTTCCTTAAAGCAAGGCAATACCGCAATCGTATAGGCACAATAGAATCAAAAATGCCATTACTTGTAGCGAACATCGAAGACACCTTGCAACTTGGTATAACTACCATGCTGCTGTCGCGAGGGGGTCCTGTCATTTCGAAATAACTTGACAATATAGTAACGACATGTATTATAAAGATATAAATGGTTTGTATATGAACTATAAAGAGGCGGCATGAATTTAAAAGATGAGCTTGGACTTGATCAGGCTATTGAAACAACAGCGCACGAATGCCTTTTAAATATCCTCTACACGGGGACCATGATTTATAAAGTTTCCTATGCGTATTTCAGAAAATATGGCATAACTGACGCGCAGTTCAACGTTCTTATTCAACTCAAATACGCACAGGCGCATACCCTTTCCCAGGCAGACCTGGGGAGGCGTCTTGTGGTAAACAAGGCCGATATGACTGGTATTATTGACAGGCTCGAGAAGGCCGGACTTGTAGAAAGGACGGACCACCCCAGAGACAGGCGCATTAATATCATCAGGATCACCGGAAAGGGTAAAACCGTGGTGGACAAGCTGGAACCGGGCTATTTCGAGGGGGTTAAGAAACTTCTTTCGGCCATCCCGGAGGCTGATATTAAAAAAATGATCAAGGGTATGGAGCAGATCCGTGAAAATATACACAGAGACGGGTTATTCTGAAAATCCATGACCATAGAGGGTATCTCTTTCTGCATATATTCTTGAGCGAGGTGAAATGTGTCCGCTGTTTATACGTGTATTAAGCTTCTTTTGAAATGTTATTTTACCTTTGTCCACAGAATACGGATCAGGGGTGCGGAGAATATACCTAAAAAATATAAGAAACTTATTATTATTTCCAATCATGCAAGTCTCCTTGACGGCCTTATTGTCTGGGCCTACCTCGACCTTCCCTTAAAAATTATTGTCAATCGGGGCAGGGCCCAGGAGTGGTTGCTGCGGCCCTTTATGCAAAACGATTATACCGTGCCCATCGATACCATGAACCCCTATGCGTTGAAAGGGATCATCGAAAAAGTTACCCATGGCATGCCGCTTCTTATATTTCCTGAGGGGCGCATTACGAGAACAGGGAACCTCATGCGTGTATATGAAGGGACGGGATTTGTGGCATACATGACGGGTGCGGAAATTCTACCGGTCTATCTTGATAATACGTATTCGACAATATTTTCCAGGAAGAAGAAAGGCAAAAAGATTTTTGCTCCCATAACAATGACTATAGGGAAAGTCCGTGAACCATTGAATCTTGAGTACGTCGAACATAGAAAAAGAAAACGTGAAGCAGCTGACAGGATATATCAGATGCTTTGCGACATGTATTATGAGGTTCACAACAAACCTTCCACGCTTGGCCGTGAATTGGTCCGTATCTGTAAAAAGAATAGCGTCAGGACGGCTTACAAAGACCTTACAGGAAATGAGGTAAGCTACAGGAAGGCATTAAGGGGCGCCTTTGTGCTCGGCAGGTATTTTTCAAAATTTGTTGATAAAAATATCGGCGTGCTCCTTCCCAACCTCACCCTCACAGCGCTCATTTTCATGGGCCTTCAAATTTTTAAAAAAGTGGCTGTCTTTCTCAACTATTCAACTGGACCGGGGGCGTTGAAACATGCCATGGACCTTGCCGACCTCAATACGATAGTTACGTCAAGGCAGTTCCTTGACCGCATCAAGCTTGCACCATCGTTTTTTGAAGGAAGACGGGTTATCTTTGTTGAAGACTTGAAAGATGTCTTTGGCGTGAAAGAAAAGATCGCAGGACTCATACAGAGCATCTTTCCTGCTTCCTACATCAAGATGGAAGCTGATGGACCGAAGGAGACCGCTGTCATCCTTTTTACCTCCGGTTCGGAGGGACTCCCGAAGGGGGTCTGTCTTTCCCACGAGAACATTATATCGAATATCCATCAGGCCCTTGCCAGAATCGATATTGGCGAGGATGATTATTTCTTGAGCGCACTGCCCATCTTCCATAGTTTCGGCCTTACCATCGGAACTATTATGCCTTTGTTTGCAGGCGCAAAGACCTTTCTTTATGTGAGTCCCCTTCATTACCGGGTTATCCCGGAAATCATCTACGATGAGGGGTGTACGCTCCTCGTGGGGACTAATACATTTTTGAATGGATACGGAAGAAAGGCCCATCCCTATGATTTTCATACCCTTCGCTATGTCTATTGCGGCGCAGAGGCCTTAAGCGATGCGGTCTTCGAGAAGTACGCGAAGACCTTCGGTATACGGGTCATGTCGGGATATGGGGCGACAGAGTGTGCGCCCATCCTTACCATGAACAGCTCTCTTGAACATGAGTACGGGACGGTCGGGAAAATACTCTCCGGTATTACGTATAAGCTTGTCCCCACGGAAGGGATCGATAGCAAAAACGGGACTGTAGGGAGGCTTTTCGTAAAAGGTAAGAATGTTATGCAAGGATATCTGAAAAACGATCATGCGAATCATAAGTTTCTTGTCGAAGATGAAGGCTGGTACGATACGGGGGATATCGTAGAAAAGACGGCTGAAGGTTTTTTAAAGATTGTGGGTCGGCTCAAGAGATTCTCAAAAGTGAGCGGTGAGATGATATCTCTCACTGCTGTTGAGGAAGCTATGGCCGGCATATTCGGCGAACGCAAAGAAACAGTGGTGATGGCTGTAGAAGATGAGCGGAAGGGTGAAAAACTTGTCCTTGTCACCAATTACCGTGATGCGGAATTGAAAGCGCTACGGGAAAGGTTAAAGGAAAAGGGTTTTTCAGACCTTGCCTGTCCGAGAGACATTATCTACATGAAAGAAATACCAAAGTTGGGAACCGGGAAGGTTGACTACGTGAAGCTCAAGGGCCTTCTCATGTCTGATGCCAATCCGGTCCTCTCCGAATAGTTTTATTACCTTGGGTATTGTGGCCCATCCAGGCGCAGGGAATCTATTCTTGTTCCAAGGCTCCCCTGACCTTGGTAGCAAGGTTTTTTTACGGTGAAGGGTTTCTGGATGAAGTGCTTAAACTGCTTTGTCAATGCTGGTAGAAAGAGAAGGCGGGCCGAAGGACCCGCCTCTGCCTGGTTGCGATCTATTTCTTTTTCGGTTTCGCTGCCGCTTTCTTTGCTTTCGGTTTCGCTGCTACGGCTTTTCCACTCACTGCTGCCTTCAGGGCTGCTCCCGCGGAAAACTTGGGAACCTTCTTTGCGGCAATCTTAATTTCTTTGCCGGTCTGGGGATTTCTTCCCTTTCTGGCCTTTCTTTCTGCGACGGAGAATGTTCCGAACCCGATAATTGTTACTTTGTCACCTTTCTTCATTGCCTGTGCAATTGCGCCGGTGATCACGGCGAAAGCTTTCGCCGCTGCCGCGTTCGAGATTTTAGTTTCCTGTGCAACTTTTGCTACAATCTCTGTCTTAGTCATTCTTACTACCTCCCTAAATATATGTGAGTTATATATAATTATCAGGCAAATAGCCTCTGCCTGTTGCGCGAATCCCCGTAAGAACAACTATCTATAAGAATTATTACCATAATTACCATATAAATCAAGGACTTTCTACAATGTATGGCTGAAAATCGTATATTTTATTACCATAGACAAACTGTCCTGAGAGTACAGCCCCTGTTTATGGGCTTCCGAAGGCTTTGGCCATTTTTCCGTATTGGACCTGATGTCCTGTAATTACGATGCCTATGAAGTGTTCTGAATTGTGTATTTGCTTATGGATGAGAGATATACCCACGCGATGTATCGGGAAATGTGCCGGTATAGCTTTCCTAAAGTTTCCCCGGTCTTGTTATATCTGCCTTGCAAGCAGGATTTAGTTCGGCCTCATGGATTTTAAGACAGTTGATGATTCTTCCTGCCCCCGGTTTTACATCTTTGCAGAATTTATCCACATCGGCTTTGCAATCCTCCCGCATTTCCGTTACTTTTTTCTTCAACTCGGTCCTGTTTGCTCTAGAGACAGCAATGATTTACTTTGATTTTCACAATTACCCTGCTACAATGCAATATGGTTCGGTCAATCTTAATTGCGGTCAGCAGGGGTTAAAGAGGTTGGATGTTTTACTCTTTATCGCTGCTGCGTCACCGGTGCTCCTGATTGCGGTGCTCGTAATGTGCTGGAAAATGTCGGCCCTTGGCCTTTCGGTGTGGGGAATCTTATTCACCATGGTAATCGCCTTCACGATTTTTCACACACCAATGATAACCATTCTGCTGGGGGCCATCGATGGACTCATTACCACGCTCCCCCTTTTGTTGACGGTCTTTTTTGGTATTATACTTTCAGTCCTTCTCATTGGAACAGGAGCGCTGTCACGAATTGTCGACGGTCTCTCAAAAGGTTTTCGTAACCCTATGCACCAGGTGAACGGCATATATTTCGGTATTGAGAATTTTGTTGCCGGTGCAGGGATTATTACAGAACCGATTATCGCCCCCACACTCAAAGCTGTCGGACTCCCTGCCAAGGACGCAGCAATCCTTGCGAGTTGGGGTTACGCGGGGATAATGTCATTTACACTTGCAGGTGTCTTCATTGTTATCCTCTCGAACATAACCGGTCTTGATGTGCAGAAGCTGGCAATTATCACGGCAATCATTTCCATAGTCCCGACGCTTATCTGTGGAGGCGCCATCCCGCTTGTTATAGAGAAAAAAGAAATTACAAAAGGACATCTCTTTTTTAATATCTCTACAGCTTTTGCGTGCGGAGTCATGACGCTGTTCTTTGTGATCTATGTTTCTTCATCGACGGCATGCATGCTTGCCGGTATCGGTGTGCTTGGAGGGATTATCCTCCTGTCAAAATCGATGCCGGATTTCAGTGTCATCAGATTTACTGACATTGCACCCTTTCTCATCCTCATTGTGGGGTTAAGCGTTGTCAATATGTACCAGCCGCTCCGCAGTCTTGCGCAGGAAAAGCTGGTCTTCTCCCTATCGGTCGTTCCTGTGCATACAGTAAAAATTAGGCCTCTCATGGATGCCTATACATACCTGATTATTGCTATTGCAATAACGATATGGGGGCTCAAAATCACAAAACAGCAGTTTATCATGATTGTTGGAACTGCAATGCCCCGTGCATTGAGGGCAATAACTGCCATGATGATCTTTGGAGCTATGGGCCAGATCATTGCCCTCACAGGATATGAGATCAATAGTGGTGCAATTGTTGTAACGAATAACATCCCCTGGGTTCTCGCAAATGGACTATCAAAAATGTCAGGAAAATACTATCCGGTATTTGCACCATTACTCGGATGGGCAGGGACGTTCCTTACGGGCTATGGGTCGCTATCGGTAATGATCTTTGGTAAACTCCAGGTCGAGATTGCCCGGTTCATCAATATCGCGCCGGAGATCCTTGCATCTGCCATGATGGTCGGGTCCGGCATCGGCTCCATATCGAGCCCTTTCAAGGTTGCTATGGCTACTTCTCTTGTTGATGCTGTTGGGAAAGAGGGAGACATTCTGAGAAAGACCATCCCCATAGGTATCGCTATATCGCTCATTACCGGTATCTGGAGTTATGTATTGCTGTTTATCCTGCCATGACTACAATTATGTTCTGAGTTTCTTCCCCACCTTTTTCTCAATGGAATCAATTTTTTGCGTTAGTCTGCCACCTTTGCCTTTGCGTATGTCAAATTTAACCGTTGAGTAGATCCTCCCGCAGTCTTCCTGAAGCTCACCATATGCGCGGTTGATAATCGCAAGGGCTTCTTCGAAGGTCTCCACCTCGACAATGGTCCCCATGGGAGTCAGTTTGTAGGGAACGTTGCTTCCATCGATAATCTTCAATATTCTGCTCACGTAAGGACTTACGCTTTCACCTTTATCTGTAGGAAACATGGCAAACTCGAACATGACTGACATAATGCACCCCGTTTGAATTTCTTACATTATATTATTTCATTTCTGAGTGTAAATCACTATATTTAATATAGGCACCGTGTATCATAAAGGAGAGATTCATGACAACAAAGGGAAAGAAAAAACTCAAGATATTTTTGATTCTGGTTATAATTATTGTTTCGGTACTGGGTATATCAATTGCCTTGCTCGGTAAATATTCAAATCTGATAGTCAAAAGTGAACTGGAGAGAAGACTGGGAAAGAACTTTTCCGTGGAGAGGATTGATCTCACATGGGGGCGCGTAGAGGCGGTGGGTGTCAGTCTTAGAAATACGGCGGGCAAAGAGGTCATGAAGATTGGCAGTCTTATCCTGAAGGCAGATTTTATGGGGTATTTAAAGAAAGAATATAGTATCTCTAGTATGACATTGAAAGCTCCCTATATTTTTGTTGAAGTCGATGGTAAGGGAAATATTGTTAACCCGGTGTTGCCCGTTGAGTCCAAAGAGGGAAAGCCGAAGAAAACCGGGAAACCGGAGCAACCATCGCCGCCAATTGTGGTGAAAAAGATAGAAATTATCGATGGGGCCATCGATTATCTTGACCGGAAAACCCCAAAAACACCGGTCCTGACGAAACTGCGCAATGTGAATGTTGTCATGAAAGATTTTACTGTACCATTTACCGATATTTCTTCTGACTATGTGCTGAGCGCCAGCGTACCGGGGAATATGGGTACGGGTATCATTAAAAGCAGCGGCAGGATAAATCTGATGACCCGCGATATGGACAGCAAGGGAGAAATCCGCAAGCTGGATATGACAACTCTAAAACCCTATTTCCAGAAGGACAATTCAATCGATATTACGAAGGGTTTTCTTGATCTTGATATAGCAACAAAAGTTGTATCGAAGAAGATACATGCCCCGGGTAATGCGGTTTTAAGGGAGCTTGAATTTCAAAGCGGCCCCGGAGCAGGGAATAATTTTATGGGTGTGCCGCCGGCGCTCATCGTCGGGGCTTTAAAGACAAACAACGAGATCTCTGTCGGTTTTATTATAGAAGGGAACCTCGATAATCCTCAATTTAACCTTCAGGAAGAATTTGTAAAAAGACTGGCTATGGGTCTGGCGGGCAAGCTTGGTTTTTCCGTTGAAGGTATTGGCCAGGCCTTATTGGGCGGTGGTGTAAAAGGCGGTGAAAATGTTGGTTCCAGTGTAAAAAGTATCGGAGAAGGCCTTAAAAAGCTTTTGAAGAAGTAGATAGTTTCCCTCCGGAAGACTCCTTTTCCTCCCTGATGGTGTCAATCTTCGGTGTTGCTTGTGTTACTTCCGGTTTATCATGATCGTTTGAATTTTTCATTCAGTACTCTCTTGAATCTGGGTGCGTATATGAGATCGAATTCATCTTCTTTTCCGGGGAAGAGGGTCAGGGTATGTTTTTTGACGCCTTCAACAATCGATAACGCATGTTCATGGGTAATGTTCTGGGTCCTGATGAAATTGAGGGCAAAATCGACGATGAACCGGAGCCTTCTTACCTTTTTTTCTTCATCGAGCACTTCGTCCTTCATATGCTTCGTCCGGGTTGTATCCTTCACGCAAAACTATTCCAGCTACTTGGACGGCCCTTTCATTTCCCATTCCCCGCTACAGGCCCAGGTTCTTTTTTTGTGTGAAAAAGCTCTGCATAGATCCACAGGCCGATGCCGCAGGACACCGAGATGTCGGCGACATTAAATGCAGGCCAGTGGTATGTGCTGTAATAGAAATCAAGAAAATCGACGACATTTCCGTAGGATATCCTGTCATAGATATTTCCCAGCGCTCCGGCCAGTATCAGCGTAAGGGAGAGCGTCTTTGCCATGGGAAATGTATATGCGAGGATAACATAGAGGAGGACCGCAGCGATGATAATGGGGAGGATGGTAAAAATATACTGGGCATAGCGATAATCGTGGAGGAAGCTGAAAGCACCCCCGAGATTTCTTACATGCACCAGAGAAAAGAAGGACGTGACGCCGATGTTCTCGAAAAGGGCAAGGTTTTTAATAATGAGGACCTTGGTAAGCCTGTCGAGAAAAAAAACGAAAGGCACTAAAGCAAGGAGAGCGTATTTGCGCATCGTTTACACACGTTAGGAAATTTGCCTTCTTTTTCAATGTCCGTTGCGTATTGCCAGCAACGTTCACACTTTCCGCCCGCTGCCTTCGTTACGAGGATATCTAATGTATCACCCTTTTTCAGTTCTATCTGGGATACGATGAAGATGTCCTTCATATCCTCTCCCAATCTTTCAAGGAGGGCATATTCCCGTTCAGGCGCTTCAATGATAATTTTCGTGTCCAGCGAATGGCCGATGGTTTTAGCGACCCTCTGGTCTTCGATTTTTTTGTTGACCAGTTCCCTGATAGTCCAGATGGCATCCCAGTACTGCTCGATCTCAGGGTTAATGAGCTCTTTGTTCGGGGTAGGGAAGGTTGTAAAGAAAACACTCTCTTCCGTGACATACTCTTTCAGGTAGGACCACATCTCCTCTGAGGTTGATGAAAGAATGGGTGCGATGAGCTTGAGAAGAGCCATCAGTGTTTCATAAACGACCGTCTGTGACGCCCTTCTCTTCAGGGAATCCTTGTGCTCGACATAGATCCTGTCTTTTACAATGTCGAGATAGAGGGCGCTCAGATCAACGGTGCAGAAATTCTGAATGCTGTGATAGATCTGGTGGAATGTATAGTTGTTGTATGCCTCGGTGACCCGCTCGATAAGTCTCTGAAGCCGGGAAAGCATCCATTTGTCGAGGGAGGAGAGTTGCTCATAGGGAACAGTATCCTGTACGGGATTAAAATCATCATTAATGTTTGCATGGAGAAAGCGAAGCGTATTTCGTACCCGCCTGTAAGTCTCAACGAGCCTGTTGATAATATCTTTGGAAATTTTAATATCGTCGCGGTAATCTTCATATGTCGCCCAGAGCCGCAAAATCTCAGCGCCAAATTTCTCGATAATCTCTTCAGGGGCAATGACATTGCCTGTCGACTTGCCCATTTTTCTCCCTGCGCCGTCAACAACAAAGCCGTGGGTCAATACAGATAGGTACGGGGCCCTTCCTTCGTTGCCCATAGAGGTGAGAAGGGAGCTGTGAAACCATCCTCTGTGCTGGTCGCTGCCTTCAAGATAGAGGTCAGCCGGGTATTTCAATTCTTTTCTCTTCTTACAGACCGCAGCCCAGCTTACGCCGGAGTCGAACCAGACGTCAAGTATATCTTCCTCTTTTACAAAGCTCTTGTTGCCGCAATGGGAGCACTCTGCTCCATCGGGCAGGAAGAAATCGGCCTCTTTTTCAAACCAGATATCTGCGCCGGATGTCCTCACTGCATCGATGACCTTTTGAAATGCTTCTCTGCTCCAGTAGGGCTCCCTGCATTTTTCACAGTAGAATACGGTGATCGGAATACCCCAGGTCCTCTGCCGTGATATACACCAGTCAGGGCGGACTTCCAGCATATTGTATATTCTGTCTCTTCCCCATGAGGGGAACCATTTTGTCTTGTCGATCTCCTGGAGCGCCTTTTGCCGCAAACCGTTGGCATCCAGAGAAATAAACCACTGTTCCGTCGCCCGGAAGATGACCGGTTTTTTGCAGCGCCAGCAGTGGGGATAGGAATGTTCAATCTCTTCCTTGCGAAGTAGATGGCCCAGCTCTTCGAGCTTCTGGATGACGTGGGCGTTGCTGTCGAAGACCTTCATTCCTTTGAAGAAATCAACGCTTTCAATAAATTCCCCTTTTTCATTGACAGGAGAATAGACTTCAAGACCGTACGCAAGCCCTGTTTCATAATCTTCTTCACCGTGGCCAGGAGCGATGTGGACGGCCCCGGTGCCGGTATCGGCTGCAACATAATCGGCGTAGACAACGACCGACTGTCTGTCGATGAAGGGGTGCCTGAAGGTGAGCTTTTTGAGAGTTTCCGGTGATATTTCCTCGATGGTCTTATACTCGGTAATGCCTGCTTTTTTTGTAATATCTTCGGCAAGTTCTTTGAGAACGATATAGATTTCTTTATCTGTCTCGATTGTCACATAGGTAAAATCGGGATGAATTGCTATGGCAAGATTCGCAGGCAGCGTCCAGGGTGTTGTTGTCCAGATGAGCATGTAGATGGGTTTATCGGGATATTCCTTGAATGACCCTGTTTTTTCGCCGGTATAGGGAAATTTTACATAGATGGAGGTCGATTTCTTTATATCGTATTCTATTTCTGCTTCAGCAAGGGCGGTCCTGCAGCTCATGCACCAGTAGACGGGTTTCTTTTTCCGGTAGGCTTCTTTCCTTTCAAAGAACTTTTCTATTTCTTCGATAATCGTTGCCTGATAATCGAAATCCATGGTGATATAGGGATGTTCCCAATCTCCGATACCGCCGAGTCTCTTAAATTGCTCCCGTTGAATATCGATAAATTTTCCCGCGTATTCCCTGCATCTCTGTCGCGTCTCTAATTTGGTGGCGGCAATCTTTTTTGCTTTTGTATCTTTTTCGATTTGGTGTTCGATGGGCAGCCCATGGCAGTCCCAGCCGGGTACGTAATCCGCCCGGTAACCCGACATGAATTTAGATTTGATGATGATATCCTTCAATATCTTGTTGAGGGCGGTCCCCAGGTGAATATTGCCGTTTGCATAGGGAGGTCCGTCATGGAGGATAAAAGTGGGGCTATCCTTCCTGTTCTCAATAAGTTTTTGATAGAGCTTTATGTCATTCCAGTATTTCAGAATCTCTTTTTCTTTGATGGGAAGATTCCCCCTCATGGGGAAAGGTGTTTTCGGCAGATTCAAAGTGTCTTTATATTCCATAGTATGGCAATCCTTTAAGTTTTAAATAAAAAATAAGCCTTGAACGGAGAGCATGGTTTGAAGCTTTGTTCAGTTGAGGACATTGTGCACTTCCGCTGAATGCTTTCTATAAAATTAGCATAAAGCCGTTATCTATTCAAGAATATTCAATAAAAGCAGGTTGCGGGTGGTTGCAGGGAGAAAGATTGAAGGAATGCGCATGGCATAACGCAGTTTTTTTGTTCATGGTTAATTTTCGGCTATTTCGTCATGGTCTCTATTACGGAACTTCTGGGAAAGAAATTCATAGAGCCTTCCTGCAAATATTGTTACCATGATAGCCCCGATAATAAGCAATATGCCTGCGGAAATCATCCTGACAATATTATCGTCAGCAAATTGGATTTCTTAAGTCCGGTGAAATAAATGAGCCGGTGAGAAGGAAACTTCGGTCAGAACGTAGGCATCTCGGTTTGACTGTCCGTATCTTCCATAACGGATTTGGCAATCTCTTCGTAGACCCCCTTGGGTCTCTCTTCATACATATTTTTAACAATACGCAGCTTTACTTCTTTGATGACTTCGGGGTCGTCAATTTCTTCATCGGTGACAAAATCCGCCCCCCCTTCCATGAGGTCCATTGCTTCAAGAGAAACTTCGTACCAATCATCTATATATTGATCGATGGTGTTATTGACATATTTTGTCACAAGGGCCTTGTCTGCGGTATGACCTTGTCTTTTGCAGATTTTTACAACTTTTGCCACTATATCGTTTGTTAATTTTTCCCGTAAGTCTGGAGTGCCCGTTTTTTGTGTTTTCATTTTTATCTTCCTCCAGAAACATTAACGCTTCTCATCATGTTACATATGAAAGGACTGCATATATTTTACTTTATTTCATTTTTACATAAAAAGCCGTGAAGAGTAAAACAAAATTTTCCGAGTCAGTGATTTACGAGAAAAGATCCATGTGATCGAATCTTCATACCAGGACGCTGTTCAGCGGTCAATCCGTCAATGCCTCCATCTGCTTGCAAAAAGCTACGAGCGGTAAGGGATGTCGAGGGCGTTAAAAGCGCCGAAGATCCCTGTCGATGTGGAAGAGATTCTGATTCGTGAGCGGCTGTTAGCACTGTTCAATTTTCATACAAGATTAACGAAGTAATGTCAGAATTTTAACATCCGCAGGGTTGTTAGCGACTGGTTTTGGGTTGATTTCATTGCCGCCGTCACGGTAGAATAAGACGTGTTTTCCCATATCAGAAAGCGTTTGAAATACTATAATGCCAAAGGGGTGGATTGCGCCAGCACCATTCTGGCAGGTGTGGTAATACCCCTTTTTGAGAAAGACGGTGAAGTCTTTTTCATTCTCACAAAACGGTCCGATTCATTAAAATACCATAAGGGGGAGGTTTCTTTTCCCGGTGGCATGTATGAAGAAAAAGATGGTGCGATCCTGCAGACGGCCCTCAGGGAATGCTGTGAAGAGATAGGAGTGAAGAAACGTGATGTCGAAGTTATCGGAAGACTTGACGATCTCTATACGCTCACGGGTTTTGTCATCACTCCCTATGTGGGGATTATTCCATACCCGTATCAATTCCATACGAATCCGGACGAAGTAGCCTATATCATCATGCTCCCCTACCGGCACCTGAAAGAGGCTGAACCTGTTCTTGAGATGGTCGAACTCAACGGAAAGACCTACAAGGCACATTCCATCTACTATAACGGTGAACGGATATGGGGCGCAACCTGCAGAATACTTTTACAGTTCAAAAAGCTTATCGAAGATGAAGAAACTTAATCTCAAGGTGCTCTTCATTCTTGCCCTGGGGCACCTTGTCATTGATATTTATCAGGGCGCTCTTCCTGCCACACTTCCTTTTCTCAAGGACAAGCTGGCCCTTTCCTATACCATGACGGGCTTTATCCTCATGATGGCCAACTTTACTTCATCGGTACTGCAGCCGCTATTCGGGTATTATTCCGACAGAAAAACAAAAGGGATCCTCCTGCCCATCGGGCTTTTCTGCGCAGGATTGGGATTTTCTCTCCTTTCATTCCAGACGCATTACGTCCCGGTACTGCTTCTGGTCGTTATAAGCGGTCTTGGTGTTGCGTCTTACCATCCCGAGGGCTACAAGACTGCCTCCTTTTTTACCGGAGAAAAGAGCGCCACAGGGATGTCGATATTTTCGGTAGGAGGAAATATCGGTTTTTCGCTGGGTCCCATCATGACTTTCTCGATTATTGGATACCTTGGATTTTCTTTTCTCCCGATAATTGTCTTACCGGCGCTCATCTGTACCGGTATCATTCTCTATTACCGGCAGACGATCAGTATCCCCGTGCTGGAGCATGCGAAGAAACAGGAGACTGCGCAAACGGCCCCGCCGGGCGCTTATGTATCGCTTTTTCTCGTCATTGCCATAGTCATCATGAGGTCATGGACACAGATGGGTCTTTTGAGCTATATTCCTTTCTATTATATCAATTATCTGCAGGGAGATCCTCTCTTTGCGGGCAAGCTTGTCTTTGTTTTTCTTCTCTGCGGCGCTGCGGGGACGCTCATCGGTTCCCCCCTTGCCGATAAATGGGGACATAAGTTGTTTCTGAGAGGGTCGATGGTCCTTTCTACGGCAATACTCCCCCTTATGTTTGTTCCCTTTTTCCAACAGAGCCGCCTCATCTTTGTCGTCCTCGGACTCCTTGGAATGGTACTTATTTCAACCTTCTCCGTGACGATTGTCATGGCGCAGAAGCTCCTCCCCCATAAACTCGGCATCGCTTCGGGTCTCATGGTTGGTTTTGCAATCGGCACCGGCGGCATCGGGGTAACGCTCCTCGGACTCATCGCAGATCATTACGGAGTGCCCGTTGCCATGAAGTCCATCATGATACTCCCCGTTATAGGCTTTCTTTTAAGTCTCTTTCTGAGGTATAAAGAATAACAGGTATGCTGAAGAGGCAGACCATGAGACAAAAAGGGATATACATAAAGGTGATCTGGCTTAGATGAAACCCGTTATCAGTATTGTAGGCAGACCGAATGTCGGCAAATCAACGCTTTTTAACCGTATTCTCGGTTTTAAAAAGGCGATTACAGAAGACACGCCGGGAGTAACACGAGACCGTAATTACGGCGAATTCGATTACCACGGCAAAGATTTTATTCTCATTGATACGGGTGGCTTTGAGCCCTCCAAAGAGGACGGTTTTTCACCACTCATAGAACGCCAGATATGGGTTTCCCTCAATGAATCGGATATGGCAATCTTTGTCCTTGACGGAAAAGAAGGGATGCTTCCGGAAGACCGTGATGTGGCAAAGATCCTCAGGAAGTGGCAGAAACCGGTTTTTTTCGCCATCAACAAGGTGGACTCAAGCAAACGTGAAGCCGATCTCATTGATTTCTATGAGATGGGTGTTGAAAAATTCTATCCGGTAAGCGCAGTACACGGAATAGGAGTTGACGATCTTCTGGAAGATATTGTCATTGCAGCAGAAGGTTTGGAGAATGGCCCGGAAGAGTCCCTGAACGCTGATAGCAAGACAGTCAGGATTGCCATCGTTGGCAAGCCGAATACAGGGAAATCGTCTATTACGAACAGAATGCTCGGTTCGGAGAGGATGATTGTCAGCGATGTGGCCGGCACAACGCGGGATGCCATCGATTCGCGGATTGTCTACAAAGAAAAAGAGATTGTCCTCATCGATACGGCAGGACTCCGTAAAAAAAGCAAGATCTCCATGAAGGTAGAGGAGTACTCTGTTTCGAGTGCCATAAGGAGCATTGAACGGGCGAATATTGTCAATCTCATTATTGATGGCCAGGAAGGGGCAGGCCATCAGGAAGGGAGCATTGCCCACCTCATTATTTCAAGGGGTAAAGGGCTCTGTATTGTCGTTAATAAATGGGACCTTGTTGCCAAAACCACGAAACAGGACGAATACAGGAAGATGGTCCATGAAAAGGTCCCTCACGCCGCTTTTGCCCCTGTTATTTTTGTGTCGGCAATGACCGGAAAGAACATCGAAAAGATCCTCGAAGAAAATCTTAAAGTCTACGAACAGTTGACGCGAAGGATCAGTACTGCGGACATCAACCGTGCCTTTGGCGAGTTTTTTGAAAAGTTGAGCATTTCATTTCAGCAGGGCAAACAGGTAAAAATCTTCTACGTGAGCCAGGCCAAGGCATCGCCGCCAACTTTTATCCTCTTTTCCAACCATCCCGAACTGGTTCCCGAGCATTACAAGCGGTACCTGGAAAACTCAATCCGCGCAAAATTCGGCTTTGCCGGCGCTCCGATCCGCCTCGTCTTCAAAAAGAAATAATACCGGTTATCACCAACCATCTATTTAAATACCCCTATTGTTCATTTTTGTGTGCAGCCTTATAGAGCGGGGGCATTGACAAAAAAGAGTTCCGTTCATAGTATTCAATAACAATAGCAGAGCATCATTAAAAGGGAGGTAAAAACAATGGGAACGATTCAAGAGAAAGAAATCAGGGCATATCAGTTGAAAGAAAAGGCATTAGTTTGTCCTGTCTGTGCTACGGACGAAGAAAAGGAGACCGCCGGACCGGAAAACATCATTGCAGAAGATACGATACACGATGATAACCCCCTGTTCTGCAACCGTTGTAAAAAGAAAATATAACGTTGCATTTGGAGGAGATCGCCCAAGAACAAAGTATCCTCCATGATACAGTGGTAGTGGAAAGTATGCGTGAGATTGTTCCGGGGAAAAGGGTTGGATTAAAGCAATAAGGTATGCCATTCCGAGGTGCTTTACGAAGCAACGGGAATGACTTCACCTGCCAGGATAACCTTATCTTCCTCCAGGGTAACAGCATAGGCGCTGTGCTCAACAAGTTCGTACAAATGGTGATACTTGGCCACTTCCACCGGCTCACTGGTTTTTCTGCCGAAGTATTTCCCCGGCTTACTGAAGACATCGGTAATCACTCGGTCGTCGTAGATCGCAAAATCAAAGGAACTGTCGGTGTTACGGTTGCTAATGTTGGTTGCCGACAGCAGTTCATCGCGGAAGGCGATGCGCACGTCAATGCCGTCGCCACACTGGGTGCGGAGAACCTTCTGAAAATCTGGCTCGGCCAGATTCTCACGAGTAACGACAAAGATGCGGGTGATCTTCACGCCACGTTCAATGGCGCGCAGGTTGGCCTGGTAAAAATTATGCAGAGCGGCGCTGGAATCACCGCCCATGGTTATCCGGTCCGTCATCTTGGTGTGGTGGACAGCTTGTTCCATCTGTTTAGCCCCTTCCAGATAGAATTCCGTCTCATCCATGGGGATATATCCCTGCTGCAAAAGCGCAATGGTGCGCATTGAGGACGTCATCAGCTCTTGGGCCTTGCTCTGGCATTCGGGGTTGCTTATCTGGGCGAGGGCAAAGGTAAGTTCGTGGGCCTGGTGATACTGTTTAAGCAGTTCCATCCGAGTTTTTTCAATATTTTCCCGCAACAAATATGTGACCAGCGACAGGAGGATGCCGACACCGAAGATGGTATAGGCAGCTTCGGGATACCGGAGCACCTGGTGAAAAAAGATGGCAAGACCCGACCCCGCGAGAAATTCGATCAGGACGGCTATATTCTTTATCTTTTTATTCATGATAGATCACCTTTTTTATATAAGTGCATATTGGTAAATATGTGCTTTGACGCTTCCTCTATTTGTTTCTGTTGCCTGATTCTTTACCTTTATCGCTGTTCCACGTCTATATCTGAGCGTAGCATCATCTTCCTTGCTTAGAATTAGTCAAAAGTCTAATTGTCATTGTGACAAAAAGAAAAGCCACCAAGACAAGAGCATGGTGGCTACCTTTGCACTTCAAAATGTCCTTTTCAACTTTAACGCACTTACTTGACCATAACGGACTTCAGCGTGCATTAGCTAAGAATTTAGTATAGTATGCCCATCCTTCAAAGTCAACTTTCAATCCATGCGCGAGGTATACAAGCTGCCTGTGGAGTGGATGGGGACTAATTTAGATGCAATCTTTGTTTGACTGGTCAGGAGGGTAGGGGCAATGACCAATTTGTGGTGTTGCACTTGAAGTGGTAATACGAAATATTTTTATTGGAGGTTTTTCTGCTGAGCCTTGGCAGTATTCACGGCCCGCTTAATGTCGGGATTGTTGGGATCGACAGCAAGGTAACCCTGCCACAACTTGATGGCCTGATTCAGGTTGCCTTTCCTGTATTCCTGAAACCCCTGCTTGGAGAGAGACGACTTGCACTCTGTGAGTTCTGTTTTTAGAAGAGCCCTGTCAAATGAAAGCAAATGCGCAAAGGCCTTGAAATCAGGAAAAGCTTTCAGCAGAGTGTTGTAGATCTTGCATGCAGAGGTGAAGTCTCCAGCGTTCGTTGTTCTTTCGGCCGCAGCTTTTATGTCCTCGATGCTTTTCACATAATCCCTTACAAGAGCTTGATTATGGGGGTGCTTCTGGTATTCCGACTTATAATCATCAAGAGCTTTCCGGTAATTACCTGCTTCCATGTGATGTTTGGCCTCGGTTACCGATTGTGTCGATGTTTGAGCTGATGTTTGCGTAGGAGATTTTGCCGGGCCATTTTTCACCGCTGCGCATGAGATAAGGATCAACATAAGAATAATAACGGAGGCAATGTGTTTTGGACACCAAAAATTGGCCATCAGCCCACCTGTACCTTAGACGACGAGGCAGCATTCCAAGCGTTATCTGTATTCATCAGCTCAACAAAAACAGTGACAAGGTCAGCTCGCAACTGTGTTCCTGACACCCGAAGGAGTTCCTGAAGCGCCTGTTCTTGAGAGAAGGACTTCCGGTATGGCCTGTCGGAAGTCATAGCGTCAAAGGCATCCGCTACGCTTATTATGGCTGCAAAGAGGGGGATGGCGGCACCGGACAAACCGTCCGGATAGCCCGAGCCGTCCTGCCTTTCATGGTGATGGCGGATAGCCGGGATATATTTCCGTAATGTCGGTGCTTTGTTGAGGATCGCCGGTCCGTACTCTACGTGACGGATCATCTCCTCATATTCAGCTTGGTTGAGCTTACCGGGTTTAAGCAAAATGGAGTCGGGTGTCCTTATTTTACCAACGTCATGGAGCAGGCAGGCGACGTTCAGATTGTCCAACTCTTCTTTTGAAAGACCTATTTCATTTCCGATAAGGAGTGAAAACTCGGAAACCCGGGCCGAGTGTCCGTGGGTGTAGGAGTCCCTTGCATCCAAAGCGGCAGCCACCACCTTAACCACAGAGACGTAGGACTCTTCAAGGTCTTGCGCATATTTGGTAAGTTTGCCCCGCTGTTCAGCTATTAATGCCGACATTTCATTGAAATTGTTTGTCAAACTTCCTAACTCATCCCAGGAGTAGATTTTGAGTGGAATATCCGTGGCCCCCTGCTTCAATACCTCCACCCCTGCCGACAGCTCCTGTATAGGCTTTATGAGGAAGGATGCGAGAAGCAAACTGGCAAACATTCCGAGAACAACTATAATGGCGAAGACAACCAATATTCTTTTGCCGATCTTCCTCTGTGCCTCTACGAGCACGGATTTATTCATACCGATGATTACACTGCCCAGAGATTTGGTCATAAAGACCACGGGGCACGATATTTCGAAAACAGTACCTGATGGATTCTCCAATTTCCTTACCGTTGTCCCGTCGGGACCCTCCCTGAGCAGCTCGCCCTTGATAGTGAGCCATGGTTCTTCACTCAGGACCGCCTCGCTATTAACAACCGTCTTCATGTCCTTGTTCACGATGGCAGCATAGGCCATGTCGTTGTTTGTTGATTTGGCCTTGAAAACGAGGTTATCCAAACCCAGGAGGTCTTTCGAGAGAAGACTATATCCTGCAGAAGCAGCAATGCTTTTACCCACAGACTCCCCTCGTTTTATGATCTCGTTCAGTATATAATTGTTCATAATCTGCACGGTAATAAAGCAGAGGACAAACGATGTACTGGTCAAAAGAAGCAGTACAAAAAACGCGATCTTGTATCGCAGACTCGCGGACCGGAATCTCTCCGTCATCAGACGGGCCGTAGCCCGTGCTAGTTTCAAAAGGGCTTGAATATAGGTTACAACGCTGCGCGCGGTTGCCTGGGGATTCATGGTCATTAAGCTATCACCTGCAATTTATCTGCTCCACATCTGCTACAAGATTATTATCGGCTATATTTACAATAACTTAAGACGATGACCATCGAATCGAGTGGGTAGCGTCATGACCCAATTAGCTCTTGGAGTTTGTTGCGGAAAAATTTAACCCTTTATTATTATAAAAGATGGCTGGTTTTAGATGCATAGAAGCGTACGACAAAGATCACTTACACATGCTTATACACCCCGTGCTTTGGTTTTTGCGTCATACTTTATTTCTTCCCGCAGGGGAGTAGATTGTAAGGAATAATCATCTTATATTATGAGTGAAGTCTTCACGAGGAGTGTCATTCATGGGTGGTTGTTGCGATAGCAGTTGTTCGCTGGATGGTCTGCGTGACCGTCAACGTGGAACGTTAAGGATCGTTCTCGGGGTGAACGCCCTAATGTTTCTGGTAATCGCAGCCGCTGCCTTGTATGGTAAGTCTTCTGCGTTGCTCTCAGATAGCCTTGATAACCTTGGAGATGCGGTAACATATGGATTGAGTCTTTATGCCGTATCAAGGAGTGACACCGCCAAGGCCAAGGTAGCATTATTTAAGGGTGGACTTATTTTTCTTGCCGCCTGTGGAGTCGCTGGCCAAATCGTGTTCAAACTGATTCACCCAACTACCCCGATCTTTGAGGTTATGGGGCTGTTTAGCCTTTTAGGACTTGCCGCCAACTCATTCTGTCTCTTTCTTCTCTGGAAACATCGTCAAGAAGATGTCAACATGAGTTCGGTGTGGGAATGCTCACGAAACGATATTGCCACAAATCTATCTGTTTTTGTCGCTGCGGGCGCGGTGTGGCTCACGGGATCAGGCTGGCCCGATATTGTTGTCGCATCTTGTCTCGTACTGCTTCTGATGCGTTCTGCGATTCGTGTAATCACTTCAGCAAAGGCAGGGATTTGTCGTAATACCTAACCAACAATTGCGCCGGTTCAGCTACAGAAACAGGCTTCCGGCGAACAGCAGCGTCACTACTCTTTCAAACGGTAATTTTCAGTCTCATCAATTAAGCAAATGCACGATTGGTAGGTCCAAAACATTTACCTTGCAAAATATTCTTAATGTGCGAAAATGTCAAAATAGCATACCGTTGGGTGATTCATGGGAAGGGCGCAGATTACTGTTATTGATCTTCTTACATAAGCAATTCGAGATGACATTCGAAAGAATTTATAAGAGGGACAAGTGAAAACAAAATACGGGGATTGCATGAATTTTGGAACAATTGGATGCAAGAAGGAACTACAGCTTATTTCTTTACTCCTGGAGGATGCATATCCTATAGAACGAACTTCATATACTCAAAAGGCTAATTCAATCTGTGGGCAATGTGAAGGCTACGAGCCAGAATATCCGGTATCGTAAGAATGGGGAACGCGGGTGTGTGATGCGAGTCATATACATCGTACAGAAGATTATGATAAAATTGGAGGACTAAACCAACTATTCAGAAGGAGATTTGAATGAAATTACAGAAAATGTTGTTCATAGTTTCGATCCTGTTTTTGTTTGTTTCGTTTGCGACAGTGGCGGTCGCGGGAGATTTCGGCTGGGTACCGGATTTTAATAGAAGGGCCGAAGCAGACCTGCAAGGGTTCAGGGCGAGCCTCTCTGCTCGCTTTAACATAGGTGCTGTGCAGGTCGACGCCATCCTCACTAATATCCCGAGCCCTGCTGATGCCTACATGGTCTTCCGTCTTGGAGAAATGTCAGGAAAACCTGCAGATTATGTACTCGGGCAATATAAAACAGGCAAGGGTAAGGGATGGGGTGTACTCGCAAAGAGCCTGGGTATCAAACCGGGGTCGAAGGAATTCCATGCCTTGAAACGGGGTGATGATTTATACAACAGCGGCCATGAAGGCAAAGACAAGGATAAAGGAAAAGATAAGGGAAAAGGAAAAGGAAAAAACAAGTAAAACAATGAACTTGAAAGTTGTATACAGGGAACGAAATAAGAAAGGACGGTAAAGCGATGAGTAAAAGAGTATGGTGGTTGTTTCCTGCTTTGCTTCTATTGGGAAGTTGCGCAACGACGTACACTCACCCAACTAAAAGCACCGACCAGTTTGAACGGGATCGAGCAGCATGCGAACGCACTGCTCGAAAGAAGCTTACTGCGCAAGGTGTTACCTGAGCAAGCAGAATAAGTCAAGAGACAGGTCTTTGTCTCGAAAACAGTAAAGGATGGAATAAAAAAGGTTTGTTCTAATTCTTGGCAGGAAAAGGGGACACGTCCCTGATATAAGTGTATTGCTGTATTTCTGATATTAAGCCGCAAAAAATTTTATTTTTGCTTATGACATACTGTTGTCACACCCCTCATTTACACTATCTCTATCGAATGAGATAAAGGGGTGTGGTCATGATAAATCTAACCGCAGAAAGAAATCCAACAACAGACCTTGACGAGTTGACGGAAGATCAGTGGACAAGCATCGATAGAGTACTAAAAATACTCGGTTTCGGTGGTTCAAAGAGTCCCAATAATTTCAACGGTTTCATGAGCGCAAAAGATTCTTGCAATTCACCTCTCGATAGGGCAGAATCTTTTTATACATCTAAAATGGTCCGGGCAGCTTGAACAACTGAAATTTTTTGGAACCGTCATTACACGAACAGCTTACGCCGCTTAACGTTTTTAATGGGGGTATCGCAGATGACCAAGATTACCTGCCGAGACGACCGCAAAAAGAGTGGAAGCCGCTTAAGGACTACATTGAGGATTGTGCGGTCCCGCAGGCGACAAAGCAAGGCGCGAAAATAGCGAGGCCACCCCACAATGAAGCCATAACTCATTTTCCCACCACCAACCGCCAAATACAAAGCGTTTCACCTCTTCAATTTGACTCATTCCCTTGATTCTGGTAACTTATACTATCTATTATGCAAAAACAATCGGGCTGGAAGCTCAAATCGAAAGAAGAAATAAAGGAAGTTTTTCAGTTCGCTGAAGAGTATAAGGATTTTCTTGATAACGCGAAAACAGAACGGGAAGCAGCCTCGTATATTGGGCGCTGTCTTAAGGTCTACGGTTTTCAACCCGATTATACCCGGAAAAAGATCTATGCCGTCAACCGGGGCAAAGAAGTGATGGCATATGTGGCGGGTAAAGAAAGTCCTGCCGATGGTTTGAATATCATCGTTGCGCACATTGATGCACCGAGGCTTGATCTCAAACAGAACCCCCTTTATGAGGATGTTGATCTGGCGCTTTTGCGCACCCATTATTATGGCGGCATCAAGAAATATCAATGGCTTGCCATGCCTCTTGCCCTCCATGGTGTTGTTGTCAAGGGCGATGGGGGCATTGTTGAGATTGTCATCGGGGAAGAAGAGAACGACCCTGTTTTTATGATCGATGATCTCCTCCCGCACCTTTCGCGCAAGACACAGGATGAGAAGAAGCTTTCCGAGGCCATTGAAGGTGAAAAACTGACGGTCATCTTCGGAAGCATTCCTCTGGTCGGCAGTGAAAAGGAGCCTGTTAAAGAACAGATATTGAAAATATTGGCCGATAAGTACGGCATTGTGGAAGATGATTTTGTAAGCGCGGAGCTGGAGATAGTGCCTGCTTTTAAAGCAAGAGACGTGGGGCTTGACAGGAGTATGGTCGGGGCTTATGGACAGGATGACCGGGCTTCGGCATTCACCCTTCTGCAGGCTATCTATGATCTTGAAGATCCTGCAAGACCCTGTCTTGCATTATTTACCGATAAAGAAGAGATAGGTTCCGAAGGGAATACAGGCATCAAGTCTGCCTTCCTTCACCTTTTCCTGCAGGATGTCTTTCGGGGGCAGGGCATTGATGTGAATGAGGCCCTGCTGCGAAAAATATTGTTTAAATCAAAGGCCCTTTCAGCCGATGTGAATGGCGCCATTAATCCCACCTTTCAGGATGTCCATGAAAGGCAGAACGCCTGTTATCTCGGTCGGGGCATCTGCATTTCGAAATTTACCGGACACATGGGCAAGGTGGGGGCAAGCGATGCCAATGCCGAATATGTCGGCGAGATACGGAGGCTTTTTACCAAAGAAAAGATTATATGGCAGACTGGAGAGCTTGGTAAAATCGATGAAGGAGGAGGTGGAACGGTGGCGAAATATCTTGCCTTATACGGCATGGATATACTCGATTGCGGCACCCCGCTTCTCACGATGCACTCACCTTATGAATTGTCGAGCAAACTCGATATCTTCGAAACCTACCGGGCTTTTAACGCCTTTTTTAAATCGTAACATATTATGGAGGAATTGTAACCAAATGACGGAATTTGAGAAAATAGATATACCGGATGTTATGCCGGTACTTCCCGTAAGGGATATGGTTATGTATCCTTCGGTGATACTGCCGCTTTTTGTAGGAAGAGACATGTCCATCAATGCTGTAGAAAAGGCGCTGTCGAAAGACAGGTTGATCCTCGTTGCCGCCCAGAAGGATTTGACCGATGAAGACCCTCTGCCGGAAAGAATATATTCTGTCGGTGTTGTCTCGCAGATCATGAGAATGCTCCGGCTTCCCGATGGCAGGGTAAAGGTACTGATACAGGGCATCAAAAAGGCCCGCATTGAAGAATATGTCCAGGAGATACCGACCTTTCTCGTCCGGATCTCGACAATCGAGGAGCCTATCATCACCGAGATTACCCTGGAGATCGAAGCGCTCATGCGATATGTCAAAGAGGAGATGGAGAAGGTTGTTTCCATGGGCCGTATGGTGCCTCCCGATATATTAATGGTCCTCGATACCATCGATGAACCGGGACGTCTGGCCGATATCGCCGCCGCGAACCTGGGGCTTACCGTGGACAAGGCGCAGGAAGTCCTCGAAATCGTTGACCCTGTCGAAGAGATTAAGGAAACTTTCGGAGATTCTCGGGAAAGAGATAGAACTCCTCAATATGCAGGCCAAGATCCTCTCCCAGGCAAAAGAGGAAATGTCAAAGTCACAGAGGGAGTATTTCCTCAGAGAACAGATGAAGGCCATACGGACAGAGCTTGGCGAGGGTGACGAGAGGTCGGAAGAGGTTGAAGACCTGAAAAAACGCATCAAGAAAGCAAAGATGCCCAAAGAAGTAGAGAAAGAAGCAAACAAACAGCTTGAACGGCTCGACATGATGCACCCCGATGCTGTAGAATCGACAATGGTGAGGACTTACATCGAATGGCTCGTGGAACTGCCCTGGAGCAAATCGACGAAGGATAATATCGACATAAAAAAGGCACGGCAGATCCTCGATGAAGACCATTACGATCTTGATAAGGTAAAAGAAAGGATCCTCGAGTTTTTAAGCGTTCTGAAGCTAAAAGGAGAGATGAAAGGTCCCATCCTCTGTTTTGTCGGTCCTCCCGGAGTCGGTAAGACCTCGCTGGGTAAATCAATCGCCCGTGCAATCGGAAGAAAGTTTGCCCGCATATCCCTGGGCGGCATGAAAGATGAGGCGGAGATACGCGGCCACAGGCGGACCTATGTGGGTTCCATGCCGGGCAGGATTATTCAGAGCATAAAACAGGCAGGGACAAACAATCCTGTATTCATGATGGACGAAATCGACAAAATCGGAAACGATTTCAGGGGCGATCCTGCAAGCGCCCTCCTGGAAGTCCTCGATCCTGAGCAGAACAATGCCTTCAGCGACCATTATCTCAATGTTCCCTTCGATCTCTCCAAGGTGATGTTCATTACGACGGCGAACCGCATGGATACAATCCCTTCAGCGTTGAGAGACAGGATGGAAGTGATCAGCATAGCGGGCTATACGGAGAAGGAAAAACTTCAGATCGCAAAAAAATACCTTATGCCGAAGCAGTTAAAAGAAAATGGATTGAATGAAAAAAGGCTCCAGATTGTTGACCATGCAATGGAAAAGATCATTCAGGAATATACACGGGAAGCAGGTCTTCGGAATCTCGAAAGAGAAATTGCCGCGTATCGGCAGGAAGGTTGCCCGAAAAGTTGCAGAAGGTGACCGGAAAAAGGTGATTATCACGTCAAAGAACCTCTCACAGTCTTTCTCGGACCTTCAAAGTACCTTCCGGAGAGCCAGGTCGAAAAAGACCTCGTAGGGGTTGTGAGCGGTCTTGCCTGGACGGAATTCGGCGGAGATATCCTTTATATTGAGGCGCCTCTGCAGAAAAGGCAAGAAAGAACTGATGCTTACCGGCAGTATGGGCGAAGTCATGAAAGAATCGGTCCAGGCGGCCCTTGAGCTACATCAAATCCAAGGCCGAAGATCTTGGTATTGATAAGGACATCTTCAATGACCTCGAGATGCATGTCCATGTCCCGCAGGGCGCGATCCCGAAAGACGGTCCCTCGGCAGGCATTACCATGGCTGTCGCAATGATAAGCGCCATCACAAAAAAGACGGTAAACCGCAAAATTGCCATGACCGGCGAAATAACCCTTACGGGAAGGGTCCTGCCTATAGGCGGGCTCAAAGAAAAGACCCTGGCGGCACACAGAAACAGAATGGAGAAAGTCATAATCCCGGCAGGAAAATGTCCATGAACTGGTAGAGATCCCCCCTTATGTGAAGAAACAGATAAAGTTCCTGCCGGTAAAAACTATGGACGATGTGGTAAAAATTGTCTTCGGCACGTAGCAAAAATGATTTAGATGTTTTAAACTCATTTCAAAGGTTTAAACTGTTCAGTCATCGGTGGGGTCATGAAGGAAGCCTCCTTTTACGAAAAGCGTGAAGACAAAAAGGTCCATTGCTTTCTCTGCAGGCAACATTGCATTATTGCCACCGGCAAAAGGGGACTCTGCGGGGTGCGGGAGAACCGGGATGGTATTCTCTACACCCTTGTCTATGATCTTCCCTGCACGACTCATATAGACCCCATTGAGAAAAAACCCCTCTTTCACTTTTTCCCCGGTTCAAGAGCTTTTTCCATTGCAACAGTTGGCTGCAATTTCCACTGTCTCCATTGTCAGAACCACGATATATCGCAAGCGCCCATGCAGCAGTGTTCTCTCACCGGAGACAGGTGACCGCGCCGGAGATTGTTTCCTATGCCTTGCATGGAGAATGCAAGAGTATATCCTACACCTATACGGAACCGACGATCTTTTACGAATATGCTTTTGATATCGCGAAACTTGCCAGAGAAAAAGGTCTCTATAACAATTTTGTGACCAATGGATATATCGAGGACGAGCCCTTGAGAGCAATCCGGCCTTACCTTGATGCGGCCAATATCGATCTCAAGGGTTTTGACGAATGCTTTTTATAAAAAGGTCTGTAAGGCAGACCTCCCGAAGGTCCTCGATACCATCAGGGCATACAGGGAATTGGATATATGGATAGAACTGACGACACTCATCATACCCGGATATAATGATAGCGAAGAGTCGTTACGGGCCATAGCGAAATTTATTGCAAAAGAACTTGGACCGCAGGTCCCCTGGCATGTGAGTGCTTTCTATCCCACATACAAGCTTATGGATGTAAAGAGGACAAGCCCCGAGACGCTTGCACGCGCACGCGAGATAGGTCTCGAAGAGGGCCTCCGGTATGTCTATGAGGGCAATATCCCCGGCTCTGACGGGTGAACATACCTATTGCTATAGCTGTAAAAAGACTGTTATCAAGCGATATGGCTACACGATTGTGGAATATAATATCAAAAACAGTTCCTGTGTCTATTGCGGCGCCATAATAGATGGGATAGGCCTCTAAACTCATTTGCATGACGGCAGTGCTTTTCCCGCTTTTCTTTCATAAAAAATAGCATTGTAATGCATATTTTACGCATTATGTATCACAAAACAGGCAGATTCTTTCATAAGAGCGAAAACTTATTGTGAATTTTTTCATAAGTTTCGTTGACAACAGGAAAAAGAAAATGTTTAATTGATGAAGAATGCATCTACAGTTCCATGATTCAAAACATATGAGGTTATATATACAATTTATTTTAAGGAGGGCATAGATGATTTTTAAAAGAAGTATCAGCCTAATGGTTCTACTCGTTAGCTTTATGTTTCTTGCTTTACCGGTTTTTGCCGGTGAAGCGGACATAGTGCTGCCGGATCTCGGCTCGGTCCAGTTCGCTTCTTTGGCGGTATGAGCGGTCTTTCAATTATGTATTTCGGTCTTGTTGTCTGTATTATCGGGCTTGTATTTGCTGCTATTCAGTACAGCCAGACGAGCAATATGCCTGCTCACAAATCCATGCTTGATGTTTCCAATGTCATCTGGGAAACCTGTAAGTCCTATCTTGCACAGCAGGGCAAATTCCTCTCGATCCTCTGGGTACTCATCGCCATTTGTATGGTTTATTACTTTATGGGACTGTCCCATAAACCCATTCGGTGAGATGGCCTTCATTCTTTTTGCTTCGATCCTCGGTATACTCGGTTCCTACGGAGTGGCCTGGTTCGGTATGAGAATAAATACAAAGGCAAATGCCCGGACAGCTTTTGCGGCCCTCACCGGAAAACCGGTCGATGTAGTCAATATTCCGACTAAGTCCGGCATGAGCGTTGGCCTTCTCCTCGTCAGCGTCGAGCTTTTCTTCATGATCTGTATCCTTGTGTTCCTCAAAGATACTGGCAGGCCCCTGTTTCATCGGTTTTGCCATCGGTGAATCTCTCGGCGCAAGCGCACTCAGGATTGCAGGTGGTATCTTCACAAAGATCGCCGATATCGGTTCCGACCTTATGAAGATCGTCTTCCATCTTCCCGAAGATGATCCGAAGAACCCCGGTGTTATCGCTGACTGTACCGGTGACAATGCAGGTGACAGCGTCGGTCCTACCGCAGATGGTTTCGAGACCTACGGTGTTACCGGTGTTGCTCTCATCGCTTTTCTCGCACTGGCCCTTGCCACGAATCCGGCAATGGCGGCAACTCCTCGTCATCTGGATTTTCGCAATGCGTATTCTTATGATCCTCACATCACTGGTATCATATTTCATCAACAGCGGGCATTACAACTGCCCTGTATGGCAACAAGAAGAAATTCGACTTCGAACAGCCCTTGACAAACCTTGTATGGATCACATCGATCATTTCAATCATTGTTACCTTCTGGGCAAGCTATGTGCTTCTTGGTAGACCTTGACGCCAAGTACCCCGGTCTCTGGTGGGCACTTTCAATCATCATCAGTTGCGGTACCATTGCCGGCGCCCTGATCCCTGAATTTACCAAAGTCTTTACGAGCACAAAGTCACGGCACGTCACAGGAAGTTGTCGGTGCATGCCCGTCACGGCGGCGCATCTCTCGATATCCTCTCCGGATTTGTTGCAGGTAATTTCTCAGCATTCTGGGAAGGTCTCGTAATCCTTTTTCTCATGTTCATTGCTTATCTGGTATCACAGCATGCCTCTATCCTCGCAGTCATGCCTGCCGCAGTTTTCCTTCGCGGCGCCCGTTTTTGCCTTTGGTCTTGTGGCCTTCGGTTTTCTCGGCATGGGTCCTGTGACGATCTGCGTTGACTCTTTCGGCCCTGTTTCCGATAATGCCCAGTCGGTCTATGAACTTTCCCGGATTGAAAGCATCCCCAACATAAAAGCAGAAATAAAGAGGGATTTCGGTTTTGAGCCTGATTTTGAAAACGGAAAAGATTATCTCGAAGAGGCTGACGGTGCAGGCAACACCTTTAAAGCGACAGCGAAACCGGTTCTTATCGGTACAGCCGTTGTTGGCGCCACAACGATGGTCTTCGGTATCATTATGCTTCTTGAAAATCTCTATGGAAATGTTATCGCGCAGCTCAGTCTCGTCAATCCCAAAATCATCCTTGGACTTCTCATGGGCGGCGCTGTTATCTACTGGTTCACCGGCGCGGCAACTCAGGCCGTTACAACCGGCGCATACCGTGCTGTTGTTTTCATCAAGAAAAACATCAACCTCGATAAAGAAGAGGCATCCATCGAGGACAGCAAGGAAGTTGTAAAGATCTGTACCCAGTATGCGCAGAAGGGTATGTGGAATATCTTTATCGTTGTCTTCTTCATGGCCCTGGCGCTCTCCTTCTTCGACTCCTATTTCTTCATCGGTTACCTTGTCGGCATCGCCTTCTTCGGCCTTTATCAGGCAATCTTCATGGCAAATGCCGGTGGCGCATGGGATAACGCAAAGAAGATCGTTGAAGTAGACCTCAAAGAAAAGGGAACACCGCTCCACGAAGCAACCGTTATCGGTGATACCGTCGGCGACCCCTTCAAGGATACTTCTTCGGTCTCCATGAACCCGATCATTAAGTTCACGACCCTCTTTGGTCTTCTTGCCACAGAGATCGCGGTAACTATGACGAACCAGGGATTGAAGACTCGGCCTTGGCGTTGTTTTCTTCTGTCATTGCAATTGTCTTCGTATACCGTTCATTCTACGGTATGAGAATCGGCGACGAAAAACTTGAGTAAACAGCAATAAAATCAAAAAAAGGCGCTCCATACGGGGCGCCTTTTTTTATTGTTCGTGTTTATGTATTAAAGATCGGAGGAGTTGTTTTTGGAGGTATTTGTTTGAAACTTAAGACATATGGTGTTGCGAAGCTTTTACGCTTTAAATATCAGGGAGAGTTGTTTCTTCTCTGCTTAGAGGGCTTTTCAGCCATTGAGAGCTTCCCGGCTTGCATTTTTTGTGTCTCCATTTGTTCTGGCCGATGTAGACACCTCCATCGTTGTCTGTGATCCGCTGACAGCAGACATAACAGTAATCTTTTTTCAATTCGTCAAAAAGCGGTTCCATGGGGTGTTTCATTTTTCCTTTACCGGCCATTAGCAGATCCTTATGTAAGCAAGGATACCTCGAAGATATTGTTTATGCAAGCACTATTTTACTGGATAGATACATAAACAAAACCTCTTTTTATTGCTTTTGCCGGGAACCTCGTACTGTCTCGTTACCACATTTAATTGACATTATTTTTTTCCAGTGTAGGATAATTATAATATGGCCGGTAAAACGATCCGCAAATCCTTGAAGAGATTAGCCATGCTCCTGGAAATTAAAGGTGAGAACCCCTTCAAGCCACGGGCCTATTACAATGCGGCAAAAACACTTTCCGCCGTTGATAATCTCGACGAAGTTATAAGAGAAAAAAAACTGAAGAGAGATAAAGGGGATCGGAGAGACCATAGCCGCTCATATTGAAGAATATTTTGAAACAGGCAGGATGAACTATTTTGAAGAATTGAAACAGGATGTCCCCGAATCACTTCTTGAGCTTTTTCAGATACCGAACCTGGGACCAAAAAAGATCAAGGTTCTCCATGACGAACTGGGCATAACAAATGCGGGAGAGCTTGAATATGCCTGTAAGGAGAACAGGCTTATAGATCTTCCGGGGTTTGGGCGAAAAGACACAGGAAAAAATTCTCCGGGGTATAGAGTTTGTAAAGCGACATGCAGGAGAATCACCTTTTAGGAGATATCTATCCCCTGGCATATGGCATAAAAGAAAAATTGCAGGGGATTGCAAAGAAAGGGGTTGTAGAGGTCTGCGGCAGCGTCCGAGGAGGAGAAAAGAAATTGTCAGAGACATCGATATCCTTGTCGGCGGCGGAGACCCAGGGACTGTTTCATCCTTTTTTATGTCATTGCCTGAGGTCGAGGAAGTCCTTGTTTCCGGTGAGACAAAGACGTCATGCCGCCTCAAATCAGGCATCGAAATAGACCTGAGGGTTGTCGGCATTGAACAGTTTCCCTATGCTCTCATGTATTTCACGGGCAGCAAAGAACATAATGTACGGCTCCGTGGTATTGCAAAGAAAATAGGCTTTAAACTGAACGAATACGGGCTCTTTAAGGACGAAGAACTTATTAAACTGAAAAGATGAGGAAGAAATATATCGTACGCTGGGTCTTGCCTATGTTGTCCCTGAACTCCGAGAGGACATGGGTGAAATCGAGGCTGCTCAGCAAGGAGACGCTCCCGGTGCTTATTGAACTTGCCGATATTCGGGGCATATTCCATATCCATACGGAATTCAGCGATGGGGTCGACTCAATAGAAAAAATGGTTGCAGGCGGCGAAACACATGGGACTTTCCTATATCGGCATTTCAGATCACAGTAAAAGCGCTTCTACGCCGGAGGGCTCAAGGTTGAGGATCTGTCGCGGCAATGGGAGATCATTGACGCCTTCAACAAGCGGGAGAAAGATTTCCACATATTCAAGGGGATTGAAAGTGATATTCTTCCTGACGGCAGCCTCGATTATGACGAGGAAATCCTGAAACAATTTGATTTTGTCATAGGTTCGATCCACTCCGGTTTCAGCCTCAAAAAGGACGAACAGGAAGCCCGGATCATACGGAGCCATGAACAATCCCTACATGACAATGCTCGGCCACCCCACAGGACGGCTCCTCCTTTCCCGCGACGGATATGATATCGATATGCGTACGATCATCGATGCAGCGGCAGAAACAGGCACCATCATTGAACTCAACGCAAGCCCTTACCGGCTCGATATCGACTGGAGGTATCTGAAGTACGCCAAAGAAAGAGGGGTGATGATCTCCATAAACCCCGATGCCCATGTTGCCGCAGGGTTGGCGGAAATATTCTACGGTGTCGGCATTGCGCGAAAGGGCTGGCAGGAGAAGAAAGATATCCTGAATACGCGGACTGTGGCGGAAGTGAGAGAATTATTAAAGAAGAAGAGGATTAGTCAATAGGTTTAACCGATCTTGCATTCGAATGCCACACCGAGAATATCATTTCTTTCACTCGCCGCGCCATGTCAATAACATTACCCTGCAAACGGTAAACCTACTTTAAATTCTTTCAGAATGCTCATTTACCTCCTCCTACAACGAGTACATATCAAAGACTCAAGAGAATCGATCAACAACTACTTGCCGCTATCCTGCATGTAAGATGATTAAAATAGCAAATTCGACACTAATTTGCTTAAATGCTATGTTTGCCGGGGCGGGTTGTCGAGTGCATTATTTTTCTCATTGAACACAAAAGAGTATAAGTGGTATAAAGATCTATCCAACGGTTCAGCGATGAAAAAAAATATTGATTCAATCATAGAGAAACTTAGGACCATGCATGGCGAGCCCAGGTGTGAATTGAACTACACCAATGCCGTGGAGCTTGACCGTTGCAACCGTGCTGTCGGCCCAGTGTACCGATGAGCGGGTCAACAAAGTCACGAAAGACCTCTTTAAGAAATACCGGACATTTCAGGACTACCTTGAATGTGCCTGTGGAGGAGCTTGAAGAGGACATCAGGCCCACCGGTTTTTACAAAAACAAGGCAAAGAGCATTAAAAATATTGCCCATGAGGTGATTGAAAGGTTTCACGGCAAGGTCCCTGACGATATCGATACCTTTGCTACAGTAAAAGGTATCGGCAGAAAATCGGCCAACATGATCGTGGGCCTCGCTTACGGCAAGCCGGCCATCATCGTCGATACCCATATGATACGGGTGTCCGGCAGGATAGGGCTTACGGACGGAAAGACCCGGAAAAGATAGAAGATGGATATGAAGAGAATCCTGCCACCAGTCGATGTGGACAGATTTTTCCCTGCTTGTGGTATTGCACGGGAGATATATATGCAAGGCGAAAAAGCCTGAATGTTTGAAATGCTTATTGAGAGATTGTTGCGATTACTATTTAGGAGGAAATAAGGATGTTTGACAGCGAAAGGCTTACAGAAAAGGAACTTGAGAATCTGAAAGAATTATCCCGCCTTGCCAAAGGCGATATCGTTACCATGACCCGCTTGGCCGGGACAGGTCACCCCGGAGGCTCAATATCATCTCTCGATATATACCTTGTGCTTTTTGCCCATGCTAACCTGAGCGGAAAAGCACGTGACAGGATTGTCGTTAGCCACGGACACACATCACCCGGTGTTTACGCGGCGCTTGCCCGTCTGGGCCATCTTGCCGTAGACGAAGTGATCGCCTTTTTCCGGAAAGCGAAAAGCCCCTTTGAGGGACATGTTGTAAAGGGCATCCCTTTTATCGACTGGTCTACAGGCAATCTCGGCCAGGGTCTTTCTGCCGGTTGCGGTTTTGCTATTGCGTCAAAGATAAAGAAAGACAATTCCCATGTCTACGTACTCATGGGAGACGGCGAGCAGCAAAAAGGACAGATCGGGGAAGCCAGACGCTTCGCAAAAAAATATGGTCTCTCCAATATAACCGTTATTGTCGATTACAATAGGCTTCAGATAAGCGGCAACCATAGAAAAGGTAATGCCCCAGAACATCATAGAAAATTTTCTCTCCGACGGATTGGGAAGTTATCGAGATCAACGGCCACGATTACAATGAAATCTACACAGCATTGAAGGCGGCGCAAGCAATGCCGTGAACCCCGTCTGTATCGTTGCCAATACTATTATGGGCAATGGCATCTCTTTTATGGAAAATAAAGAAAAGTATCATGGAAGCCCCCTCAATGCGGCGGAGTATAAAGAGGCCATGAGTATCCTCGGGCTGGAAGATAAACTCGATTTTTATAAGGAAAAACGCAAAGGTGTCTGGACCTGTAAGCCTCTACTCGATGGACCGGATTGATGAAGATAGATGCAGGGATACCCTTTACATACAACGAAGAAGACAAGATCGATAACCGGACCGCCTTCGGCAAGGCGCTTAAAGACATGGGTGATATCAACATTCACAAAGGGCAGCCGGTATGTGCCTTTGACTGTGACCTGGCAAGTTCCGTCAAGACCGGCGATTTCGCCAAAGCCTATCCCTGAGCTATTTTTTTCAGGGTGGCATTCAGGAACACAATACGGCAACGGCAGCAGGTGCTCTCTCAACAACAGGAGCACTTACATTTTTTGCTGATTTCGGGGTCTTCGGCATCGATGAAACTTATAACCAGCAAAGGCTCAACGATATTAACAAAACCAACCTCAAGGTAGCCCTCACGCATGTCGGCCTCGATGTGGGACCGGACGGGAAGACCCATCAGTGTGTCGATTACATCGGACTTGCGCGAAACCTTTACAATTTTAAGACAATCGTGCCCTGTGACGCGAACCAGACCGACAGGACAGTTCGATATGCTGCCGCGACAAAGGGAAATTTCCTCATTGCTATGGGCAGAAACAGATGGCCCATCATCTATAAAAAAGATGGAAAGCAATTCTTCGGTGAAGAATATACCTTTGAATACGGCAAAATGGATATCATCGAAGAAGGCAAGGACGGAGCGATCATTACCTACGGGGGCATGGTCCACAGGGCGCTGAAGATCAGAGAAAACCTCTCCGCGAAGGGCTTGAATTTTGCTGTTGTTAACATGCCCTGCGTCAATGAAATAGATGAAAAGGTCATGGCCGGCATTGCCAAGCTCCCCTGCATAATCACCTACGAAGACCATAACCGGTTAACCGGCATCGTCCCCGTCCTCACCGGTTATCTTCTCAAGAAAAGGTTCAAGGGAAAATTCGAATCCTTCGGCGCCACCCAATACGGCGCCTCCGGCGACACCGACGAGGTAATGGCAACCCAGGGTTTAGATGTAGACACAATGACAAAAGCCATCCTTAAGATGGTGAAGTAAAAAAGGAGGGATTATTAAATGGCCGAACTCAAGGAAATGTACAAAAAGATAGTAAAGGATAATTTTCCTGATACGATAAAAGTCGACATGGGCGGTCAGGTGCTGCTCTACAAAAAGAAGGTCTGGAACATCTTCGACGCCGATGAGAAATGCGATGTCGAGCGCGGCCTGCGTTACGGCGAGAATCCCGACCAGCCTGCGGCCATGTATGAGTTGGTAAATGGAAACATCGTCTTGGGTGATGTCCGGTTTTTTGATTTTGATGGAGGTCTTGCAAGCAGGATCACCGAGAAGGATATGCTCCAGGTCGGAAAACACCCCGGGAAAACCAACCTTACCGATATCGATAATGGCCTTAACATCCTGAGATTTCTCGACAGAATGCCGGCATGTACCATTATGAAACATAATAACCCATGTGGCGCAGCATATGGATCGACAGTTGCCGAGGCCTTCGAAAAGGCCTTCTGGTGTGACAGGATTGCCGCATTCGGCGGCGCCGTGATATTCACGAAGACCGTCGATGTTGAAACCGCCAAGGCCATGGTTCCTTACTACTTTGAAGTGGTATGTGCCCCGGATTTTGAGGGTGGCGCTATTGATGTGCTGAAAAAGTGGAAGAATCTCCGTCTCATTCAGATAAAGGAGATGGAGCGGCTTCAGGCGTACAAAACGAAACGGGTCATTGAGTTCAAGTCCCTCATGGACGGCGGTCTTGTGCTGCAGGAGTCACAGCCCCGGAAGATCAAGGGCAGAGAAGACCTGAAACCTGCAGAGACCGTCTATAAGGGTGAAACGTATAAAATCAAGAGATCTCCAACGGACAATGAATATGAAGACATGCTCTTTGGATGGAATGTGGAAGCAGGTGTCAGCTCCAATTCAGCGATCTTTGTAAAGGATGGAGCGACGGTGGCAATCGGTACCGGTGAGCAGGACAGGGTCGGCGTTGTTGAGATCGCTGTCTTTAAGGCCTACACAAAGTTTATGGATAAAGAAGTTTTCAAGAAATTTGGAGTACCCTATGCCGTCTTTAAGCTCGAAGCAGAAAAAGGTCAGCGAAAGATGGAAGACCTTATCGAAATAGAAAAGTATACCAGGGCAGAGAAGGGAGGCCTCAAGGGCTCTGTTGTTGTCTCCGACGGATTTTTCCCATTCAGGGATGGTGTTGACGCGGCAATCAAGGAAGGGGCAACGGGCGTGATCCAGCCAGGTGGCTCAGAGCGCGATTTTGAGGTTATTCAAGCCTGCAACGAATCGGATGTGACGATGGTGTTTGCAGGCCAGCGACTCTTTAAACATTAGCAGAGTACCACAATCCCCGGTATAGCCCGCACAGCGGGCGAGAGGGGAAGGCTCCAGTGGCTTGTGCCGCTGGAGGGGGCAACGTGAGCCCCGGTAATAGCATCGGATGTGACGATGGTGTTTGCAGGCCAGCGACTCTTTAAACATTAAAAAGGCAGTCGGTATAGTCTGCACAGCGGAGATAGCTATGATGTGCGTGGATAGTGACCCGATAATCAGATGGAGTCGATAGTGACTAGTTTAGCATAATAGATAGTAGATAGTAGATAGAACGGGCGGAAAAAGAACGGATCGGACAGAATATTTAAAACCCCTTTAGCCCACACAGCGGGCGAGAGGGGAAGGCTCCAGTGGCTTGTGCCGCTGGAGGGGGCAACGTGAGCCCCAGTAATGGTGCTAACCAATGACATATTTGCTCATAATCTGGGGAATTATTATCGCCTACATTATAGGCAAGATCATTTACCGGAAGTTTGAAAAATAAAAATCCCCCCGTAACTATATCTGGTGTTTTTCATTAAATGAAAAATATCACATAGCAGTTACTTAGAGAGGATCTTCGTTGATAAAGCAACATTGATGAACGAACCGAATTGCACTTGTGCTTGATGCAACAGGACTCTCTATTTCGGTTCACGATGCTGAATTACCGGAAATATTGAGAAAAACGGAACATTCCCCATGATTTGTAATTATGTAGTAAATTCAATACTTTTTTATGTTTTTATGTTGACAAAAAGAGTAGAAAAAAAATATAATTGTGAAAATAGTTACAAATACTCTAAAATCCATCGGAGGTAGTAAATGAAACCCTATTTCGCGAAGATGCAAGACTGGGGAAAGCCAGCAAAAGAGAATAAAGCCAATGCCGAAGAGATTAAGAAAGTTGAACAGGGTATTGCGGAACTTGTTTTGAGAAGCCAAAAACGCAGGTATGCCCGCGGAAATCTTAAATAAGAGAGGTGAATGGACAGTCCATCAGAGACTTGAATATATCGTAGAGCCAGGAACATGGTGTCCCCTTCACACACTGTATGATCCCTTGGAGCGAAGAATCCGGGACAACCGGTGTAGTTGACGGACTTGGCAAGATTAACGGCAGATGGTGCGTCATTATCGGTTTTGACAACAAGGTCATGGCAGGCGCATGGATTGCAGGCCAGCCACACAACATCCTCCGCGTTACAGACATTGCAAAGAGACTCCATTGCCCGCTCGTATGGCTCGTCAACTGCAGCGGCGTGAAGCTGCCCGAGCAGGAAAAGATGTATGCAGACAGAAGAGGAAGCGGAACAACATTTTTCCGACATGCAGAATTGAATAAACTGGGCATTCCCGTTCTTGCCGCGATTTATGGAACAAACCCCGCAGGCGGCGGATATCAGGGAATCAGTCCCCGACACTCCTTCTTGCCCATAAAGATTGCAACATCGCTGTCGGCGGCGCCGGCATCGTAAGCGGTATGTCCCCGAAAGGTTTTTTTGATGAGGAAACAGCAGAGCAGCTCATCGAAGCAACACGAAAATTCAAATCTGTTCCTCCGGGCAGAGTAGAGATCCATTATGACGCCACAGGGTTTTTCAGACAGGTGCATCCCAGTCAGAAGAGAGCCATCCTTGATGGCGTAAAAGAGTGGGTAACCTATCTTCCTGCATATAACCAGGCAAAATTCTTCAGAGTAGCAGAGCCGGCAGAACCGAAATTCCCTGCCGAAGACCTCTATAGCATTGTCTCCTTTAACCAGAAGATGACCTACGATGTAGAGCAGTTCATGGCAAGGCTTACTGATAATAGCGAGCATATGGAATTCAGGCCCGGCTATGGTCCGGAACTCTATACGGGTCTTATCAAGGTTGACGGTTTCCTTATCGGAATCGTTGCAAACAGACAGGGCATGATGCCGAAGGGCTATCCTGAATATGCACCGTATCCCGGTATCGGCGGTAAGTTCTACCGTCAGGGACTCATTAAAGTGAATGAGTTTGTTACCCTCTGCGGCAGAGACAGGGTTCCGATGATCTGGATCCAGGATACATCGGGTATCGATGTCGGCGACATTGCTGAGAAGGCAGAACTTCTTGGTCTTGGCCAGTCACTCATTTACTCCATCGAGCAGAGCGATCTTCCCATGATGACCATCATCTTGAGAAAAGGCACTGCAGCAGCCCACTACATCATGGCAGGTCCTCAGGCAAACAACAACAACGCCTTCACCCTCGGTACCGCAACGACTGAAATCTATGTCATGCACGGCGAGACAGCAGCAGCAGCAAGCTTTGCGAGAAGACTTGTGAAAGAGAAGGACGCCGGAAAGCCTTTGACGAAGGTCATAGAACAGATGAACAAACTGGTAAAGGCATACTATGACAATTCAAGACCGTCATACTGCGCGAAAGCAGGTCTTGTTGACGAAGTCGTACCAATGAAGGACCTGAGAAAGTATTTTGTTGCTTTTGCGAACTGCTGTTACCAGAACCCGACATCAATAACACCGCAGCACCAGATGATTCTCCCCAGAGTCATAAAGGGTTAATAACAAACAAGGTATCATAGCAGGGTGGAACACGGTATCCACCCTGATTTTTTATCAAGTATGTTAACCACTATTATTTGTATGTTGACTACTTCCCGTCTTTACGATAGTCTGAATATTGCATTTGGTGCCTTATATGAAGGCAACGTTCTCAACGATACTTGAAGAAATAAGGGGCCGGGCAATTACAGGACCATAAAATACCTCACCCCCTCTCGGCGACGAGGATCCGTTACAAAGGGAAGGAATACCTCAACCTGTGCTCCAATAGCTACCTCTCTCTCCACACCCATCCTGATGTCCTCTCTGCAGCTAAAAAGGCATTGACGAATATGGCGCAGGCATCTGTTCTTCAAGGAGCGTGTCGGGAAGTATTGACCTCTATGAAAAGCTCGAAAAACAGATTGCCCGATACAAGGGCTACAAAAGGGCCCTTATTTTCCCCAATGGTTATATGGCAAATATCGGTATCATATCGACGCTTACCGGAGGAGGGATGTGATATTCAGCGATGAACTGAACCATTCGAGCCTCATCGATGCCATGCGCCTCTCCAGGGCGAAGAAAGTTATCTATAAACACAAAAATATAGAAGGACCTCGAAAGTAAAGATACAAAAGTACCACGGTAAAGACAGAAACATTGTCATTACCGAATCGGTATTCAGCATGGATGGCGATATTGCGCCTCTCGAAGAGATATATGCGATTAAAAGAGGAATACGGGCTTCGGCTCTTTCTCGATGATGCCCACGGCACAGGTGTCTTTGGAAAAAAGGGCACCGGTGTTGAAGAGATGTGCAGCCTCACGGGGAAGATGGATGTCCATATGGCAACATTCGGAAAGTCCCTGGGTTCATTCGGCGCCTTTGTCCTCTCTGATCCGGTTGTCATTGAATTCCTCATTAACCGCGCGCGGACTTTCATGTATACAACAGCGCTCCCGCCCGCTGCTCTTGGAGCCTCACTGGCTGCACTGGACCTTATTGCAGAGGACATGTCTTATAAGAAGACCTTATGGCGGAATATCGATTATATGAGACAGCGCTTAGGGGATGCGGGTTTTGATCTGAAGGAGAGCATAGGGCCGATTGTCCCCATCGTTGTTGGCGGCGACGCCATGACGCTAACCATGCAGGAACTTCTTATGGAAAAAGGAATTTTTCTCCAGGCCATACGGCCACCGACGGTCCCGAAGGGAACTTCCCGGCTCAGACTGACCGTGGTGAGGGATTTTACGAGGGATGATATGGATTACGCGCTTGAAGCGCTGATAGATACCGGGAAAAGGATGAAGCTGATATGAAAAGAAACGCGTTACGGGGTACGTTACTGAAGACAAGCCTTACGACGATTACGTCCCTCACCGCATGATGTTTCGACGGAGGAATAGATGTACGATCAGGAAACATTGGCCAGATGGGATAAACAATATATCTGGCATCCTTTTACACAGATGGAAGAGTATGCTGATATGGAACCGCTCATCATCGAAGAGGGTGACGGGTGCTATCTCATTGATGTCGAAGGGAACCGTTATATTGATGGTGTGTCATCGCTCTGGGTCCTTGTTCATGGCCACGGAAAAAGGGAGCTTATCGATGCCATTGAAAAACAGTCAAATATGCTCTGTCATTCAACTCTTCTCGGACTTGCCAATACTCCGTCCATCATACTCGCCAGAATGCTTGTTGATATTGCGCCTGATGGCCTGTCAAAGGTTTTTTATTCCGATAATGGATCAACTTCTGTTGAGATTGCCCTCAAGATGGCTTACCAGTATTGGCAGCAAAGAGGAGAGAAAAAGAGAAAAAAGTTTATCTGCTTCTCCCAACGGATATCACGGTGATACTATCGGGTCGGTCAGTGTTGGCGGTATTGACCTCTTTCATAAGGTTTACGGACCGCTTTTGTTCAAGACCTATAAATCGCCGTCGCCCTATTGCTACCGGTGTCCCCTCAAACTCGATAAAGCCATCATGCGGTATGGCCTGCATAGAAGAGTTCGAAAAGATTGTCAAAAAATATAAAGATGAAGTCTGTGCTGTAGTCATTGAGCCTCATGTTCAGGGGGCGGGAGGCATGATCGTCCAGCCTGATGGGTTTTTGTCTGCTGTCAGGAAGATCACGAAAGAAAATAATCTTCTCCTGATTGCCGATGAAGTTGCCACCGGTTTTGGACGGACAGGTAATATGTTTGCCTGCAATAAGGAAAGAGTGGAGCCGGATTTTCTCTGTGTCGCCAAGGGTATTACCGGCGGATATCTGCCCCTTGCAGCAACGCTCACAACAGACGAAATCTTCAGTGCTTTTCTCGGTCCTTTCGATACCTTCAAGACCTTCTTCCACGGTCATACCTATACGGGCAATCCCCTTGCCTGCAGTGTTGCCATTGAAAATATTCATCTCTTCGGGAAAGATCAGACCCTGGAAAAGATGAAAGACAAGGTTGCCTTCCTGAAGAAAGAACTACAGCGCTTCTCTGATTTGCCCCATGTAGGCGAAGTCCGCCAGGAAGGCTTCATGGTGGGTATTGAGCTTGTAAAAAACAAAAAAACAAAAAAGCCATATACACCAAAGGAGAAAATAGGTCAGAAGGTCATCCAGGAAGCCAGAAGGCGGGGTGTTATAATGCGCCCCCTGGGAGATGTGATTGTCCTCATGCCGCCCCTTGCCATAGAGGAGTCAACACTGAAGAAACTCGTCGATGTGACCTATGAAAGCATCAAAATAATCACCGGCACACTTGAAAAAGTGTTAAAAGTCGTAGATAATGAATGATTATAGCTAAAATGTATTATCGTAAAATAGTAGGTGTATAATGAAAAGTTTCATCGTATTGAGCGCCCTTTACTTGTACTGGCATTGTCTCCGTTATGCCAGCAGGATGTCAATATTTGCAAGAATGACTGATATTGCGGCACAGGTGCTGCAATACCTCTGTTCGACTGACAGAGCTTCAGGGAGACCGACAAAGGACATGGACTGTGTCTCTGCCTGACGGTGAATGTGGTACATCTACATGTTATAATGCTTGTGGTATCAAGGGTGAGTGCTGGCAGCTCAGACGGGCCTGTTCAGTCCTCAATCAGGCGAGAAGCACTAACTATAGAGATATAACCCGATTTACTGGTTTATAGCGCTGCAAGGTCTTTGCGCGCTTTTTTGGTAAATAGCGCACGTAAAAATACCCCTTTCCGCATATTGAGCTCATTATCAGCCCTTCAAAGTCCTCTTTATAATTAACCGATCTATCTATAACGAATTATTACGGAGAGCGCCCTTTTGTAAACTCTGGCTGCTTGATAATGGTCTATCAATGCTTTTTGTGCTTTCTTTTATTTACCCTGAAAATATCCATGCTACCGCATTCATTGGGTTTTTAAGATATGCTGACTGCGTTTGGGAATATTCTTAAAATATTTTCATTTAATCTCTTGACATTTTTTTGAGAATAAGTATACTTATGATGCTTCAAGGTTGGACAATTAGCTCTTTGAAAATATAGAAATAAGCAGGTCCTTGTCAAGGACAAAAAAATTTAAAGCTAGTAAGTTTGTTTTGAGAGTTTGATCCTGGCTCAGAACGAACGCTGGCGGCGTGCTTAACACATGCAAGTCGAGCGTGAAAGTCCCTTCGGGGGCAAGTAAAGCGGCGGACGGGTGAGTAATACATAGGTAATCTACCTTCGAGATTGGGATAACTCCGCGAAAGTGGGGCTAATACCGGATAAGACCACGTGATCGTAAGCTACGAGGTAAAAGGTGGCTTGTATTTATACATGCTATCACTTGAGGATGAGCCTATGGCCTATCAGCTTGTTGGCGGGGTAAAAGCCCACCAAGGCTATGACGGGTAGTTGGTCTGAGAGGACGACCAACCACACTGGGACTGAGACACGGCCCAGACTCCTACGGGAGGCAGCAGTGGGGAATATTGGGCAATGGGCGAAAGCCTGACCCAGCGACGCCGCGTGGGTGATGAAGGCCTTCGGGTTGTAAAGCCCTGTCATGCGGAAAGAACAGTCTTACGGTTAATACCCGTGAGATTTGACGGTACCGCAGGAGGAAGCACCGGCTAACTCCGTGCCAGCAGCCGCGGTAATACGGAGGGTGCAAGCGTTGTTCGGAATTATTGGGCGTAAAGGACGCGTAGGCGGTAATGAAAGTCAGATGTGAAATACTTCGGCTCAACTGAAGAACTGCATCTGAAACTTCATAACTAGAGTACAGAAGAGGGAAACGGAATTCCCGGTGTAGAGGTGAAATTCGTAGATATCGGGAGGAACACCAGTGGCGAAGGCGGTTTCCTGGTCTGATACTGACGCTGAGGCGTGAAAGTGTGGGGAGCAAACAGGATTAGATACCCTGGTAGTCCACACTGTAAACGGTGAACACTAGGTGTGGGAGGTGTAATA
>CAWAUQ010000001.1:80000-109921 GCA_963785225.1 uncultured delta proteobacterium
AAGGTAAGGCTGAAAAGCGTAGCTGATGGGAAACAGATTAATATTTCTGTACCACCTAATAGGCGACTTTGAGCGAAGGGGGGACGGAGAAGGTTAGGTCATCCGGGTGACGGAATACCCGGTTCAAGCAGGTAGGGGGAGTCTATAGGCAAATCCGTAGACTCATACTCCGAGATGTGATGAGGAGCTCTTTTGAGCACAAACTGGCTGATACCACGCTTCCTAGAAAAGCCTCGTAGCGAGTTTATTTGGTGACCGTACCGCAAACCGACTCAGGTGGGCGAGGAGAGAATCCTAAGGCGCTTGAGATAACTCTGGTTAAGGAACTTTGCAAAATTGCACCGTAACTTCGGGAGAAGGTGCACCCCGGCGTGTGTAAGAACTTGCTTCTGAAGCATTCTGGGGTCGCAGTGAAGAGGGAGTGACGACTGTTTACTAAAAACATAGGACTCTGCAAACTCGTAAGAGAAAGTATAGGGTCTGACGCCTGCCCGGTGCTGGAAGGTTAAAGGGAGATGTCATCTTAAGAAATTGGGAGAAGCGTTGAACTGAAGCCCCAGTAAACGGCGGCCGTAACTATAACGGTCCTAAGGTAGCGAAATTCCTTGTCGGGTAAGTTCCGACCTGCATGAATGGCGTAACGATTGCTCCGCTGTCTCGACCAGGGACTCAGCGAAATTATAGTGTGGGTGAAGATACCCACTACCCGCAGAAAGACGGAAAGACCCCGTGAACCTTTACTATAGCTTGACAGTGAACTTCGGGATAATTTGTGTAGGATAGGTGGGAGGCTTTGAAGCGGTGCCGCTAGGTGTCGTGGAGCTAACCTTGAAATACCACCCTTGATTGTTTTGAGGTTCTAACTCAGACCCGTTATCCGGGTCGAGGACACTGTCTGGTGGGTAGTTTGACTGGGGCGGTCGCCTCCCAAAAAGTAACGGAGGCGCACTAAGGTGGGCTCAGGCTGTTTGGAAATCAGCCGCTGAGTGCAAAGGCATAAGCCGGCTTGACTGTGAGACCTACAAGTCGAGCAGGAACGAAAGTTGGTCTTAGTGATCCGGTGGCTCCGAGTGGAAGGGCCATCGCTCAACGGATAAAAGGTACTCCGGGGATAACAGGCTTATCTCCCCCAAGAGTTCACATCGACGGGGAGGTTTGGCACCTCGATGTCGGCTCATCGCATCCTGGGGCTGAAGTAGGTCCCAAGGGTTTGGCTGTTCGCCAATTAAAGCGGTACGTGAGCTGGGTTTAGAACGTCGTGAGACAGTTCGGTCCCTATCTTCTGTGGGCGCAGGACAATTGAGGGGACCTGTCCTTAGTACGAGAGGACCAGGATGGACGGACCTCTAGTGAATCAGTTATCACGCCAGTGGTATGGCTGAGTAGCTACGTCCGGAAAGGATAACCACTGAAAGCATCTAAGTGGGAAGCCTGCCTCAAGATTAGTTGTCCCGTCTGGTAGCAATACCGGACTAAGATCCCGGATAGACTATCTGGTTGATAGGCCGATGGTGTAAGCATAGCGATATGTTGAGCATACCGGTACTAATAGATCGAGCGGCTTGATCCATAAATCAAAAATTTAGAACTTAAAAACATATATAGTTGTCAATAAAATTGATAGAAGTACTGTTACGTGTTACGCGTTATAGAGTTACGGGTTTAACCCGAGAACTTGACAACGAACTCGAAACTGAATGAAACTGAACAAGTTTCCCGGTGACCATAGCGTAGAGGCCACACCCGTTCCCATCCCGAACACGGCAGTTAAGCTCTACCACGCCGATGATACTGCAGGGGTGACTCTGTGGGAAAGTAGGTAGTTGCCGGGATTTAATTTTAGAAGCAAACAAAATGGGCCAAGAGAAAATCCTTGGCCCATATCTTTATAAAAGGGCCGGCGCCTTTTCGCGCCTAATACCGCCCATCTGCGGCGTGCGCTGATGCTCAACGTATACACGATACGCCTCCGCTCGGCAACCCCTTGTTGTCGGCATTATCCATCGAAAATCATCGTCCGACCATCGGAACGGTTCACCATGCTTGAAGACGAGGGCAAATCGCTTCGGCCAGAAGAATCGCTGCCTGAAACAACTCCGACCTTCAACTTTCGTCTTTAAGGATCCTCGTCATAATTTTGCGATCGTCTAATTTAATCTTAAATTCCGTGATTCACGTGCCTTCAACCGAGCAATGTAGAGTTTTCTCCTTGACCTTGATTACTGCCTCGTCATATACTCAACTTTATTATCGTAATGACTCAGTAAAGGAGCGTGCACACAAAATGGTGTCCTATACAAAACCTCAACTTCAACACGGATACGCCAATCAGACTCTTACCGTTGATGTCGGGAGCGGAGAGCTAACCGTTCAGAAGCTGGACCCGAAGATAAGGGACTTTTTTATCGGTGGCCGCGGCCTGGGTTTGTATTTCCTTCACCAACGAGTCACTTCGAAAAACACAGCTTACGACCCGAAAACCCATTGATCTTTTCTCCGGGACCCCTCGGAGGGATCCCCAGTTTCCGGGCACGAGCAAATGCATGGCCATTTCCCTGTCGCCTGTTACACATGTCCCCGGTGTTTCCAATTTTGGCGGGCATTTTGGGGCCTACCTGAAGTATGCGGGATTTGATGCTCTGGAAATAGTGGGCAAGTCTGAAAAAGATGTGGTTATTGTTATCGACGGTTTTAAACAAGAAATCTCCATCACCTGCACCTGTCATTGATGAGGTCTTTGACCTCGAAAAAGTATCTGGTTGATGGATTCACGCGCAGGGCCATGAGAAGAAGGATATCGTCTTTGTGACGACCGGCATCGGGGCTGCCAACACACCTATGGGTGCATCAACAGCCATTATTATGATCCGACAAAACCGATGAACGGAACCAGAGGGATTTTTCGAACAAAACAGGCAGGCAGAACCGGCCTGGGGTCGGTCATGCGGGACAAGAGGGTCCGGGCCGTCGTCGTTCTGGCCCAATATCCCCACGGTGAAAATCCTTACGGGGCCGCATGATTGGGAGAGGGTAAAAAAGGCCGGCGCGAAACTCCATAACGTGGTAAAAAAGGTCGATCCGAATTCCCTGCAGATGTCCCGGAAGGGCTCTGCGGGACTGATTTCGTTTATGAATCAGGAGGATTATCAGTCTCTGCCGGTAAAGAATTACCAATACGGCTCAGACCCACAGGCCGCGAAGATCGATGGTTTGGCCTATGCAGAGCAGTTGTTTGAGCATCGGGGAATGGACGGATGCTTCCCGGGATGCAATCTGAGATGCACCAAGGGGGGATGCGTGACCCTGACCACCGGAGGTCGAAAAGAGAGGGTGTGGGTGGACGGCCCGGAGTATGAAACAGCGGCGGGTTTCGGTTCCAACCTCGGGGTGTGGAATCCCGAATTTATCATGGAAGCCAACTGGCACTGCGACAACTACGGGATGGATACGATTACCATAGCGGTGATAATGGCCCTCATCATGGAATGCTTTCAAAGAGGATATCTCGCGGCAGAGGACACAAAGGGCTTCGTCCTAAACTGGGGAGATGACAAAGCCGCCTTGAGTTTTATCCATCAGGTGGCTCACAAGGAAAACGAGTTGGCTGAAACCGCCGGAAAGGGAATGCTGGACCTGATCAGGTGGATAGCCGAGGCATATATACGAAGAACCGGAAAGCCCGATCCAACCAGGGAACTTGAGCAATTTGCCATGCAGACGAAAGGCCTTCCCTTCTCCCTATACCGCACGCACCGGTCTTTGTCCATGCAGGGCTCTTATGCGGCGGCCAGCGATATCGGCGCTCATCACGCCGCCGCCTGGCTGATCAAGGTGGATCTTCTCGGTGCCTTTCCAACTTTTGAGTCCAGGGCCAAAGCCTTGATTTCCTATCCCCGCGTCCGCCTTGGCAATGACAATATGGGCTTGTGCAAGCTCCCCTGGGTGGATGTTTTCAATCCGGAATCGGAGAAGACGAAGGATGGAGATAAATACATCAATCCCGCATCTCAGGAGCTTTACGCGGAATTCTATAACGGCATGCTGGGAACAGAAATGACCTGGGAAAGGATCTTCGAGCAAACGGACAGGGATATCAATCTCCAGCGAATTATGAACGTTATGGCTTACAGGGAAAGGACAGGAGAATACGATTGGATACCTGACAGGGCCATCGGACCGACGGATGATGAATTATACGAGGCTGAAATGGATTATAACGACCGCGAGGTCGGCGCAATTTTGGGGAAGCCCCAGTCGGAAGTCTCCTCCATGGGCCTTTCGGAGAGACGTAACATTCTGCTTAAGGACAGAAAAGAAAAGCTACGGAACTTGATACAAGTCTATTATCAGGAGCGGGGGTGGAACGAAGATGGCATCCCCAGGGTTGACACGCTGATCAAGCTGGGATTATGGGATTATCTGAATGAAGAAGCAAAGGCGGAAATGATGGTCCTTGCTGCCGCGGACACCCATCGGGGACGTAGTTGACCGAGTTGACAAACTCTGATCGAAACAGGATAAATGCTGTGCCGGACGCGAGTAAGTGAATGGTCAGACATCATTGAACCTGTTTCCTCCCTGCCTTGGCTGAGCACGTTGAGTTTTAGCCTTCAACCTCACACCTTTAACCTCTCGCCTGCCTTAAGGTGCGCGTGCGAACTTCGTGCGGTCCTCTTCTGCAGCCTTTAAAGTTTCGCGATTCGCGTTTTGTACCTCTTGCGATTTACGATTTACGATTCACGGCTTTACTCGGCGCACTCCGGCCGGTTGGACCTGGCCCAGGTAGGAGTCTATGACGGCCTGATCGGCCATCAACTGCTTTGCCGAGCCTTCGAGAACGATCTTTCCGCTTTCCATGACATAGCCGTAAGAAGAAACCGTAAGGGCCTGATGGGCGTTTTGTTCCACGAGCAGGATCGTGAGACCCTCGGAGTGCAGCTCGCCAATGATCTCGAAGATGGTCTGAACGAGAAGAGGCGCCAGTCCGAGGGAAGGCTCATCGAGAAGCAGGAGCTTCGGCTTCGCCATGAGACCGCGGGCAATGGCCAGCATCTGCTGCTCCCCGCCGGAGAGAGTGCCTGCGGGGGACTTGCGGCGCTCGCCGAGGATCGGGAAGCGTTCCTCCATGGCGGCAATAGTCGCCCTGGTCTCGCCGGCTGACCGGCGGTAGGCCCCCAGTTCCAGGTTTTCCCGAACGGTCATGTTGGCCAGCACCAGCCGACCCTCGGGGATCTGGACGATCCCTTCCGAGACCCTTCGATGGGTGCTCGCGCGGGTAATATCCTTTCCCTGGAATCGCATGGTTCCCTGGGCTGCAGGAATGACGCCGCTAATGGCATTCAGCGTCGTAGTCTTGCCGGCCCCGTTGGGCCCGACGAGGGAAACTATGGTCCCTTCGGCGACGTGAAAGGAGACGTCACGGACCGCCTCGATGTGGCCGTATGATACGGTGAGTCCGCTTACCTCAAGCATGTGGTACTCCCGCGCCCAGGTAGGCTTCGATCACTTCATGGCATGCCCGCACTTCCGCAGGGCTGCCTGTGGTGAGCACCCTGCCGAAATCGAGGACGGTGATGCGGGAACAGAGGCTCATCACAAAAGACATGTTGTGCTCGATCAAAAGGATGGTCATACCTTCCCGGCAGAGGGTCCGCAGGAGATCAGCCACCACGGACGCCTCCCCCTGGCGCATGCCGGCCACGGGCTCATCGAGAAGCAACAGGCTCGGGTTGAGGGAAAGGGCCCTGGCGATCTCGAGGCGGCGGCGCTCTCCGTACGACAGGTTGCGTGATTGATAGGAGGCCTTGTCGGCAAGGCCCACGCGGCCAAGCGTCTGCATGGCACGTTCGTGAAGCTGGCGATCCTCGCGGCGGGCCGACGGCAACTGGAGCAATCGGGGCAGGAGCGATCGCCGCGATGTGAGGTGCTGGCCGGCCTCGACGTTCTCCAGACAGGTCATATGCGGAAACAAACGAATGTTCTGAAAGGTCCTCGCTATCCCGATGGCCGCCATTTGATGCACGGCCAGGCGATGGAGGTCGTGATCCTTGTAGCTCATCCGGCCGGTATTCGGCGGAAGCAGGCCGCTCAGAACATTGATGAGTGTCGTCTTGCCCGCCCCGTTCGGGCCGATGAGCCCGTGGATGGTCCCGGGTTCAACGACGAAGGAAACGTCATCCAAAGCCTGCACGCCGCCAAAGTTTCGCGATACGTTCTCGATGCTCAGTCTGTTCATTGTGCCTCTGCCTACCTTTGCATCCGACCTTCGCCTCCTTGAAAAGAGTGAAGCCAGGCCGTTGGGAAGGAAGAGAATCACGAGGAGCAGAATGAGTCCGTTAATCCCCAGGCGGATAGGTCCGGCAGTCACGCCGATGCCGCGCAAGACCTCGGGCAGCGCGGTAAGCATCGCCGCTCCCAGGATGGGCCCATACCAGACGCCTATGCCGCCGACAATGTTGTAGGTCAGCAGATCCACTGCGATAAAGAAGCCGTAATCACGGGGCGTAATCAGGTAATTCAGATGAGCGTACATACCCCCCGCCAGCCCGGCCAGCATGGCGCCGATGACAAAGGCAAGGACCCTGTAATAGGTGATGCGGATTCCCAGAGAGCCGGCGGCAGTCTCGTCTTCGCGCATGCTTATCAGCCCCCATCCCAGGCGGGAACGCCGCAGCATGGCGAGGAAATAGGCCGCCGCAGCGAGAACCAGGTAGATCATCCACGTCGTGGTGACATTGGGGATGCCCGTCAGGCCTTCAGCGCCGCCGGTAACGTTGAGATTGACTGCCGCGAGGCGCACCACTTCACCGAAGGCGAGGGTCGCCATGGCCAGAAAAACCCCCCGGAGCCGCAGCACGGGCAGCCCTACGATGAGCCCTACGAGCCCCGCCGCGCAGGTGCCACCCGCAAGAGAGACCACAAAGGGGAGTTTGAAGTGCAGGCTCAGGATGCCGGCGGTATAGCCCCCTATGGCCGCGAAAGCCGCGTTGCCCAGGGACAGCATACCCGCCGAAAGGGTCACGTTCAGGCTTAAAGCCAGCAGGGCGTTAATGCCGATAAAGTTTATTACACTGCCGTATATGGCGTAGAACTGAAGAAGATATTCCACCGCGCCTCTAAGCCTCCCTTGTTTTCCCGCGTCCCAAAAGACCGGACGGCCGGAGCAGAAGAATCACGAAAAGGACCGCGAAGGCAACGGCGTCCCGCAGGTTGGACGTGCCGGTGATCGCCACGGTGAGCACTTCGCTCAGACCAAAGGCCAGACCTCCCAGAATCGCCCCGGGAATGCTTCCCATGCCGCCCAGGATGATCACCGCCAGACCTTTAAGCTCGATGGAACGGCCCATATCCGATGGTGAGGTTGTTGAAGTAGAGGCCGAAGAGGATGCCCGCGGCCCCGCCAAGGGCCGAAGAGACAAAAAATGTAAGGGCAATGATGCCATTTACGTTGATGCCGAGGAGGGTGGCCGTCCGCTCGTTCTCCCCTATTGCACGTATGGCTTTGCCGGTGCGGGTGCGCCCGATGAAGAGCGTGAGGATAACCATCAACAGGGCAGCGACGCAGACAATGCCGATTTGCAGCAGAGTGATGGTTATTCCGCCAATATGCCATGTATGGGCTGCGAAGGTGCCCACAGGAAACCGCACGGACCGGGCGCCGAACAACCCTAATGCCCCCGCTTCGAAGATAATCGCCATGGCGATGGACGATATCATTCCGGAGAACTGGCTGTCGCTGCGTTTACGCAAAGGAGCGAAGGCGACCTGGTTGAGCAGAAGCCCCAGCAGGCCCGCTATGATTGTAGCCGCAGGGAAGGCAAGCCAGATGGACAATCCGGCATTTTCGACGAGCCACAGGGCTATCAGTCCCCCGAGGGTGAAGATGGCAGCGTGTGCGAGGTTCAACATATCAAGGACGCCGAAGACGAGCGTATAGCCCACCGCGAACAGCCCGTACACGCTGCCTATAAAGAGGCCGTTGATCAACTGTTGGAGAAGTATGCTCACTGTTCTCTGCTCGATGGACCTTAGTTCCCAGCACCACGAACTTTCCGCCTTTGATTTCCTGCACTATGATGGTGTGGTTGGCATCACGGCCTTCGGTAAAAGAGAAACGACCCAACACGGTGTCGATGTTCTTGATCTTGACGAGGGCGTCGCGAAGCGCCTTTCGATCTGCACCGCCGCCGGACGCTTTCGCCGCCTGATACACGATCTGCACGCCCGCATAAGCCTGGGCCGCAAACTGGTCCGGGGCGTGGTTGTACTTCTTCGTATAGTCGTTGACAAACTTAACGTTGAGCGGCGCCGTGGACGTGATGTTCCACGCAGCACCCACGATTATCCCTTCGGCAGCGTCGCCGGCGTTCTTGATCAGGCCGGGAGAGTTGAGACCGTTGCCCCCTATGATGCGCACCGTCTTGGGTATTCCCAGTTGGCGCGCCTGGCTCGCGATCCCGGATGCCTCTTCTGCAAGGGCAGCGGCGATGATGGCGTCAGGGTTTTGAGACTTGATCTGGGTGAGCTGCGGTGAAAAGTCGCGGTCTCCCTTGGCGAAGACCTGTTCGCTCAGTATCTGGATGCCCGCGGCCTGCAGTTCCTTTTTGAATACCTCATAGGTAGCCTTCGTCATCGCGTCATCGTTTCCGTACAGCATGGCGACCTTCTTCAGTCCCAGCTTCTCTTTTGCGACCTTGACGGTATGGGGAATAACCACGTTTTCGGTCAAGGAGTTGCGGAAGATGTAGTCGCCGATCTCGGTGATACCGGCAATGGTGTTACTGATGGCGAGTACCGGCACCCCGGCCTTCTGAGCGATGGGGTCGGTGATCTTGGCCGTGTTGCTCAAGGTCGGCCCGATGATAAGGGAAACCTTGTCACCGTTTATGAGCTTATTGAAAACATTGGTGCCCTGCTGAGGCACACTGGCGTCATCCTCCCAAACGGGAGCGATCTGCAATCCGCTGCTGCCGGCGGCGGCGTTGATTTGATCGATGGCAAGGCTGGCGCCTTCTTTCTGGCTGGTGCCGTAGACCGCCGCACCGCCGGTCATGCTGAAGACAAAGCCGATCTTGATTGCGGCGGCCGAAGCCGGAGCTGCGATGGCCGCGAAAAGGAACACGCTTGTGACTACTCCGATGAGAATACGAACTGATAATTTCATGTGACCTCCCTTAACTGTAATGTATGGCTTCAGGGTCAGTCCTTTACCGTCCGCATCCAACCCAATCGGATCATGCCTCGCCCGGAAGCCTGGTGTCATGCAGGGCTCCAGGACGGTCTCTCCGCCCCGACAGAGAGCGGAAAAGAGAGGATGATTTTCGGCTGAGTTGCTTTGTTCGAACGGTAGACAGGGTTACCTTTCCTGAAGCACGCGATTCGAGCAACTTTCCTGGGTTGAAGTATATCATAGCAGCCTTTCTATTTCCAAACAATATGGGGCATCAGGGGACGTTCCCAGAAAATCAAGAAACTCTCAAGCCAACTCGTTTTATTAATGTCTTTCTCTTATTTTCTTAGAATAAGACCCTATTTTTTTCTTCAGAAAAGCAAGGAGGGGGCAGGGACGTTCTTCCGATCAAGAAGGACTCGTTATTTGAACTCTTGTCTTAACTCTAAAACTTTTTTTTTGGATTGGCACGCCCAGAGGGATCGAACCTCTAACCTTTGGATTCGTAGTACACTATACCAAATTGTGTAAGCGCTTTAGAATCAATAGACTCTGGTCAAGGCAATGGATGCGGCGAGAGGGATGTTACGGAACGAGGGTGGCGGACAACTTACCATAAAAGGAGAGGATGGCTCGATAAAAGATACAAGCATGATTCTTCCGTACAGTGACCGCTATCGCTTTCGCGGCAAATGATAATACAAGTTGCATATCCCGCGAAGATTGTCTCGATTCTCCGGTAAGTTTTTCATTCCTCGATTGCAAGTATCTTTTCCAAGAATTGGATTGATAACCCATTGCCTGAAAGAATTATTCATCCTATCGCCGCCTCAAGGAATCTCCCGATATCTTCACCAGCTTCATGTTTATATTTCTAAAAGTATCCTGATATCCCATGATAATCCGCTGTCGAAAGGTGGAAGCGTACCCATTGCGGGTATGACATATAATCAATCCGGGGATTAATCATGAACTAATTAAAACATAATAAACAGCAGATTACGAAATCTTGAATCAATACGAATACCGCCGCTCCAAACGGACATTCCAAAGAGGATGTTGCGAACTTCTTCATCAAGATGATGGTTTTGCCCTTGGAATCGTAAATCATTAAGGACCGCCAACCGCACTAATAAGCGCGTCATTTTTTATTGATTTTGTCAGGATTTTATTGGAGTCAGAATTTGTTTGTTTTGTATCTGCCGCACCGGTAATTAATATAATGGGAAATTTTGGATTTAGCGTACATATTTTTTTCGCCTATTCAAGGCCGGCCATATCAGGCATCATAAGGTCGATAATGGCGAGGTCAATAATACTGGGACTTTCCAAAAAAAAAAAATATAAAAAAAAAAAAAAAAAAAAAAAAAAAAAAAAAAAAAAAAAAAAAAAAAAAAAAAAAAAAAATCATCAATCATTTCTTCATCATCAACGACCATTATCCTCTTAGCCATGAACTAGAATAGGCTCTATTCCAGGAATGGCAATTGCGGTCCGTGATACGTTTTATCTCCGATGCGTTAATACCTTTTTCAGCGGACTGCTTTCGTGACGGTAAAGATCCGTCAAATACAGTCCCCCACAGGTCTTGGCCGGGCGCCCGACCACAGCTTCTCCGGAACCGTAATTCCCAGTATTGCCGCGCGAAATTTCAACGATAGTGTTACCTTGGTTCTGGCGGGCCTTGGGAGGCCAGGACCGAAACCTTGTTTTGATGTGAATAGTGGTTATAGTTTGGTACTAAGATCTGCCGGATATGGTGTCCGGACGACCTTAATGTAGGGGAGGGCTGGGAATAAATGAATACTATATGGCTGGGTATTATCACTCTGGGAGTGGTTCTTTGGGTCATTTATATTATTTATCTGATAATTGGGATAAGGAAAACACTAGGTACAGTGAATGAATTTATTATTTCAATGGAAGAAACCCTGAAGTCAACGCTTCGGCAGGTCCAAATGACACTGCAAAGCGTTAAGAAAAAAAACTGATGATATCGGTGTACCCGATAAGTTCAAGGAAGTTTCAGGTTCGGTCAAACGCATGGGTGACAACATAGAACACGCAACCTATGCGGTAAGGCATGCAGTGGGTTCGTCTATCAGCGAGACCCGGGGTATGAAAGCCGGTATAAGGGCAGGTGTTGGATACTTTGTCAAAAACGCCTGGCCTAAGCGCGGCATATATAAAAAACAGGAGGAAATATAAGATGGGACGGCAGGATAGCGGTCATGGACCAGGCGCAGCTCTTCTTTATTTTTTCATGGGCGGGGTTATCGGTGCGAGCGTAGCACTTCTCGCAACGCCGAAAAACCGGTCAAGAGACCCGGAAGATGGTCAAGGATTTTACGAATGATGCCAAGGATAAAGCCGGAGATTATGTCGGGCAACTAAAAGACAAGGCATCCGTGTATGTGGATAAGGGGAAAGAAGTTTTTACGGGTCGGAAGACTGTTCTCTCAACCCCGGTCGAGGAGGGTAAAGACGATTTGTGATAAAGAAGACAGGGCTGAACCATAAGACCAGCCTTGCCAGATAGATACAGGAGAGCATTAGAACAGGCGATAGGAAAGTGACCATCTCAGTTGCGAGGATATTCCCTTGTGAAACGCTGGAGGCCCTTTCGAGTCGTTAAGGGCGGTGAAAGGGTGAACCTGCTGAATATAAACGCGGAGCACCGATTGCCCGGTGCCCCGCATGCGAAAAAATAGGGGTTTCTGAATGAAGCCGTTAATGAGGACTGTAAGACAGGTTCGATGATTGTCAACAGGCACCAGGACGAGGATGGATAATTACAGGACAAAAATGGCAGATTGGGCGGGCATTACTACTTCAGATCGATGTAAGAAGAATAACGGGTCCTGTCATACTTTGGTCTTTGCATCCAGAACACGCCGGACAAGTTAGTGCTAACTCACGATTGACAACAGGTTTCATAAGAAACCCCTGGATTCCGATCTCCCTGGCCGTTTCCGGTAAAACAGCGTCATTTTGGCCGGTGCATAGAATGATAGGGACATCGGCCCTGATTTTCAATAGTTCCACTGCAAGGTCGATCCCTGTCATGTTTGGCATTGTCTGGTCAGTAATGACAAGATCGAAGCCTTCGGGTTCCTTCCGGAAAATGCGCAGCGCGTCCGTGCTGCTCGTGGTTCCAACGACGTCATAACCGAGCTTCATCAACCTCTGCTGATTCAATTCAACCAGCATATCCTCATCATCCACGATGAGTATGCGCTCCTTCCCTTCTGCCGCAGAGGCGCCGTCTCTTTGTCCTCGAACAGCTGCGGCTTTCCTGACCCTCGGCAAATAGACCTGAAACGTCGACCCTTTTCCCGGTTCGCTCTCGACTGCAATATATCCGCCATGGCTCTTTACGATGCCATGCGAAACAGAAAGGCCCAATCCCGTCCCTTCCTTCTTTGTGGTAAAAAAGGGATCGAATATCCGGTCCAGGGTCTCGGGCTCCATTCCGCAGCCGGTGTCGCCCACTTTCAGGACAACATATTCACCCGGCATCATTTCGGGGACGGGCGCGAGACTCCCGTCTGCAACAATGGCTCCTAAGATGCTTATCTCCAGTATACCGCCTTTCTGTTCCATGGCATGAGCCGCATTCGTGCAAAGATTCATGATGACCTGGTGCATCTGCACAAGGTTGGCAAATACGCGGTAATCATCAGTGGGATTCTTCGATATGACCTCGATCGTGGACGGGAACGCAGGTTTTAACAGTTTCAGTACTTCATCGACGATCTGAGCCAATACCAGCGGTTCCCTTTCCTGGTCGCCCTGGCGGCTGAAGGCAAGGATCTGTTTCACGAGATCACGGCCCCTCTTCGGCCCCTTTGAGCACCAGCTTTAATCTTCTATGCTCAAGGCTATCAGTGCCCAGGTCTTCCAGCACTATCTCGGTAAAACCCATAATGGCGGCGAGCACATTATTGAAATCGTGGGCGATGCCTCCCGCCAGGGTGCCGAGTGCCTCCAATTTCTGAGACTGGCGGACCTCGCGCTCGAGTCTGTGTTGAGCAGTGAGATCAGTGGCAACGATACAGAAGCTCTCAATCCCCTGCAGATTAAGAGGCCGTGCGGAGGCATAGACTGTTATCTCGCTTCCGTCATGCGTGATCAGATGATATTCTCCCCGGCAGCCTTCTATTTCACATGAGGTAAGGAGAGCGTTAAACGCCTGCCAGTCTTGAGACAGCATTATGTCCTGAAGGGACATGCCGACAATCCTGTTAAGAGGCATCCGAAGCATCTCGCCCAACCGCTGGTTGCAATAAAGGATCGTCCCGTCGGCAGCCATCGTGAGGGCACCTTCGGCCATCGTTTCCATCAGGGTGCGGTACGGCTGATCTGCACCCTGGAGGGTGAACACCTGCTGCCCGTCCGGTCCGTCGACTAACGAGCGCATCGACCTCGTTATCCCTTGATAGCCCGGAGGGTTTCTTCGAGCTCCTCGAGACGCGACTGCGCCGTCGTCAATTCACTCTCAAGCTCCTCGTAGGTTCTTCTTTTACCCATGGTTACTTTTTGTCAGGCTCCGGTTTGACCTTGTCCTTGGGTTTGAGGTCGAGGCCCACGAGGATGCGCTCAACGTCTGCCAGATTGCCGATAAACTTGCGCAGGGGCGGCGGCAGTTTCTTAACGAGTGTTGGGGCTGCGATGATCTGTTCTCCTTTGGCAAGGGCCGGCTGCTGGTAGATGTCGATCACCTCCAGTTCGTAGCGGCCCTTCAGGTGTTCCTCGCAGATCTTCTTGATATTTATGATGGACTGGGTAGATCTCGGGGTGGCGCCGGCCACATAGAGGCGCAGCACATACTTCTTATCTTCCGAGTCCTTGATGGCTTCCTCAAAGATCTCTATCTGATCATTGACTTTTTTCTTCATGTCTAGCTCCTATTTTTTATCAGGAACGGGGCGAATGTCAAGACCAACGAGAACCCTCTCAGTGTGGGAGAGGTCTCCGATAATTTTTCTGACCGGCTCAGGGAGTTTTCTCACGAGTGTAGGGATGGCGAGGATCTGATCACCCGCTGCAAGGGTGGGGTTTTCTAAAAGGTCGATGATCTCGATCCGGTACTTGCCTGAGAGATGCTCCTCGCAGATCTTTTTCAGGTTCGCAAAGGCGGCAAGCGATTTCGGGGTTTGTCCTGCAACATAGAGTTTGAGCTGCCAGAAATCCGGATTTTCTTCGGGTTCCTGTGATCGTTGTTTTGTCATCGTTCACCTTCTCTTGCTGTCTTTCCTCGGGTTTTGGGTCAGCCCGCCTTAAGTCAGCGGGTACATCTTCCAATATAAGACCGCCATCCGACAGGCGATACTCCACGGATTGATTCGAGTGGGCCATGCCTCTTGACTTGACAAGTGCATCAACCGCCAGAAAGCTTGTCTATCAATAGATTGGAAGCAGGGCCTATTTCGCAAAGTGAAAGTTGTTATTATTTTCTAATACATTCCTTTCTTCCATTCTGGTTGTGCTGCTCCATGGCACCAGAGTGGTTTTCATAGCCCCCGGTATAATCCGGGGCTCTTTATGATAGTTAAGCGAACAATAATTTTCACGAAAAGGGTTCCCTAATGCTAAAAGCGAGAATCAGGCTCCGGTGCAAGCAGGTTCATGGGTATTCTGGTGTCCCCGGCATACACAGAGGATGGATTTTGCCCTGTATTTGCTTAGTGCACAGCGGGCCATTGCAGATAATTATGATTTTATGCATGCCGTCATTGCTCCAAGTTAGGGCCAAAATTGCCGCAAATTCCCTAAATCATGGTCAATCTTAAAATGGCTTTCTATCGAGGGTTGACGATTCAATAGGGTGTACTGGGTAGGCCTCGGTGTTTCATATATTACAAAAGGAGGTAAAAATTATGGCAGGAACAACAGAAGGCGGAAAAAAAGCTGCTCAAGGCGGGAGAGGGAGTTCTGATAAGGCATCTCCGGCTGCAGTGGAAATTATTTGAAAGGAATAGATTTTCCGGCAAGCAAAAAAGACTTGATTCAACAGGCCAGGGACAATGATGCTCCAGATAACGTCATAAGAACTGTCGAGAGACTCCCGGACAAAGAATACGGTTCGCCTATCGACATTAGCAAAGAAATGAAAGGTATGTAGGGCCCCGTCACCGCCAATGGCTAGGTCGCTTATAAACGGCCTAGCCATTAATCAAGCTCCCCTGGATTGGACGATCCTGTTGATTATAGCTCTACCCTTTAGGTGCGGGATCAAAAAGTGAACCCCATACCCACTATAGTTGCGTTTATGGATTTGTTGGGAGATGAAAGGCCGCCATTTGAGTAATGCCTGAATTTGCTTTCCACAAACAGTTTCTCCCATTTGTAACCTATTCCTCCCTGAAGAATAAATAGGCCATGAGTTCCCTGCTCTTCGAAGTTGACAGTTGTGTAAGCACCCCCGGCACTGACCGTCGCGAAGAAGCCTCGATAGTTCCTTTGGCCAAAGTAATATCGGCCGCCTATGGCAATACCGATGTCGAGACCGCTTGTCGGTCTATTAACGATGCCGACAAAAGGTTCCAAGACAAGGTTGAACTTACCTGACAGTAATTTTTCATAGGTGTACGTGATTTGTGCAAAGTCATAGTAATCACCTTCCTCAAGGTGGCCTAAATCCGACGATGGATTAAGGGTGGCCAAACCGTATCCGATGGAGATTGCCTGCTGATCGGCAAGAACGGGGTGAGGAATAAAGGATAGGGCAAACGCCACGAACAGAAAAAAAGCAGGAAGATATCTACGGATTTTCATCGTCATATTCGAGACTCCTTTAAAGCTTTTCTAATAACATCAAGCGTGTATATCAATTGTGACATGACCAAAGATCAATTGGAAGATTGAAAAGCTTTAAAAGCCAGAGAGTCAGATGCTTAGCCCTCGGCGCTGGTAGAATGTTATATTAATGTCAACAAAGCTGTTTAGAACCCTGCTGCCTTTATCATCTCAATAACTTCTTCTCGGTCCCGTAGAAAAATAGGGTGGTATGGGGGGGTCTCTGGAAAAAAAGAATGCTTCCATAGTTGTTTGTAAACTTTTAGTACATGGAAGGCACGACTATTGGCTGGACTTACTATCCAAAATGACTGTATAACGCAATTTTATGGCCTTTGAGCGGGACAGATCAAGACATCCTACACGTAACATCCCCATAAGAAAAAAAGCCGGTAAACCAATCTAACGGACCATCCATCTGCCTGAGAAATTAACCAAAGGGTAGTTATAGGGTATCACGAATAGCTTGTGAATATTTTATCTTTATATGTTGTGTAACTTATTGAATTATTGGCGCGCCCGAGAGGGATCGAACCTCTAACCTTTGGATTCGTAGTCCAACACTCTATCCAATTGAGCTACGGGCGCATTATTAACTATATTAATTACTTACGTTCATTTGAAACATCTTCATTTATTGTCATTGCTAACGTATAGCTAACATGCCGATAAAAGGCAATGATCTGGTTGTACCGAAGCATTGATTTATTTCTTTGTTCAATTGTGATCCTGTTCTCATATTGCCGGTATATTATTACATCTGGCCGTGCAATTCCACAAAAAAATAACCAGGGGCCGCGTTTTTGGTTCCGTGTCGCTTACAATTTGTCTATTAGAAAGGCTAGGAAACCTTGTGACAAATGCGGGCCTTACATCACCTGGATGAAGCAGGTCGGTCCCTGTTTCGAGAATTTCAATTGAAATTCGACAGCGATATACGACAGCTTTCTGAAAGAGAGACTAACAAGGTATTCCCCAATATTACAGGCGGCAATAAATGGAGATGGGCTTGCCTCCTCCTTGTTACAATTGCAATCCGGGAGAACTCTACTATACTTGAAAGTATGAGCATCAAAACCGGGATGTGCGGACCTTTCCTTGAAATAAATCCGCAGCGGGGAACACGGCATGGACGAGGATCAGAAAATTTCTCCTGTTTAGTCAACGTCTTCAGACGGTTGGGGTTTTCAGCTCATCGGGTTCCTGGCGGTACAGGTGGAGCCGTGTTGAAGTCGAAGGCGCAAGGGGATGCGGGGAAATGAAGAGATAAGCAGGGTGGGGCAGGAAAGAATTGAATAAAAGACAAAATATAAAACAGTTATTGGGTCGGCTTTTCGGCTTCCTGGGAAGGGTCGTGCGCGGTTTCATGCGCAATCAGGGACTGCTCTTGTCCGGCGCCCTTGCCTATTACACCCTGCTGTCAATTGTTCCTATGTCAATCCTTTTGCTGACCGGGCTGTCCCATTTTATGGCAGAGGAGGATTTGATCAGCACTTTGTCCACGTACACAGGGATGGTGATACCGGGCTACTCGGCAATTTTGGCCGAACAAGTACAGGTATTCCTTGAGCATCGTCAAGCGGTCGGTATCATCGGATTCCTTGCTATGCTGTTTTTCAGCTCCATGGCTTTTGGCGTGCTTCAAAGCGCCCTGTCGGTCATATTTTCTCATTCTGTGAGGATTAGTCCGCGCAATTTCCTCATATCCGCTGTCATTCCTTATGTGTACGTTTTTTCGATCGGACTGGGCATAATGGTGGTTTCGTTTATTACGGGAGCTTTAGATATACTTGAAGAAAGGCAACTAATACTGTTTGGATGGAGTGTGAGCCTTAAGGCTACGTCGAAGGTCGCGCTGTATATGCTGGGAATAATCAGCGAGGTGGTTCTGCTCTCTTCCATATACCTTCTTATGCCTGCGGTGCGCACCACGTTTCGCCACGCGCTCATCGGGGGCGTAACCGCAACGATCTTATGGGAGATCACCCGCCACGCGCTGGTCTGGTATTACTCCGTCCTGTCGCTGGTAAACATAATTTACGGTTCCTTCGCGACAGCGGTAGTCGCCCTTCTCATTACGGAGGCCGCGTCATTGATCGTCTTGTTAGGTGCTCAAGTTATCGCAGAACTTGACCACACAAATCACTCAAAGGGGTAGTGGGCCCTGTTTATCTGTGGCAAATGTTTTCAGCTTGTTCCTGAAAAATACTTCCGATTTTACAGTGGTACCGTCTGCAAACCGCATCAAATAAGGTTCGCCTGTTATAGAGGATTTAGAGGCGCAAAATTTAATGAAGTCCTCTGCCGTCTTCACCTTATTGCCTGCTACCTTGAGCTTCAGGCGCAAGTGGTCCGAAGCTGACCGGGCATCATACTCACTCCCGTTCCTGATAAACTTCGCCCCCTCCAGGGTTTCGACGGAGGCAATTAAATACTGGATTTTGGCTGCCTCTGAAGAATCCTGAGCATAAGCACGCACCGCCACCAGCGAAAGAAGAACCATGAGTACTACGGAGATGTTTTTCATATAAGAGCCGCCTTTAATCTCGAACTAAAGTGCCTCATGGACTTGCCGAACGTGCCGGCCTCCGGTGAAACCCAAGAGTCAGGCCGAACAGAATACGCCTTACCTGCCGGCGACAGCGATGCATCCAGCATGGGAGGTATCTTAATGGCTTGCCCAAGCACGGGTGTGACGAAAGCGTCAGGTTTTAGACTATGTTCCTTTAATGATGCAGCCAGTACATCCACGGCATCATCAAATCCCTCGACTCCAAGCCGAAATACCTGGAAATGGGCGGCGATGCTGAGCGGTGTTCCCAGATCCATATGCGCTTTGACTGCCTCAGCCGGTCCCATATGGACAACGGGGCGATATCCCCGGGTCGACTCCCTGGCCTGCGGCGGCCGGAATGGAGCGATCGGAAGGAGTGCCACCCTGATCGGTGAAAAGCGGCGCGCGATCTCACGGAAATGGGGACCATATCCCGTGTCTCCGGCAATAATAAACATTCCCTGATGGCCCTGAGATAACAAAACCTCCCCAAAGGGTTCGATCCCGGTCCCATAGGGTGCGCGCCGAAAAGTGCTGCGCAGGAACCAGGGTTATCGTCACGTTTGAAGACAAACGGACCGACTGCCACCAGTCAAGTTCATCCACCGTGGCGATGCCTGTACTCCGCATGAGATCGAGATTGCCAAGGGGCACGATAGCGCGCGGCATTCCTTTTTTTGCAAGACCCTCCAGAGTAGGAAGATCAAAATGATCATAATGATTGTGGGACACCAGCACAACATCGATAGGGGGAAGGTCTTCAAAACGAATGCCGGGTTCACTGTACCGTTTGGGACCCACCCATGATACCGGACTGCAACGTTCCGACCACATAGGGTCAGTGAGAATATTGACTCCGTCCATTTGTATGAGGAAGGTGGCATGACCGACAGGTGTTACATAGAGCGAGCCTTCCGGGGCGCGAGCGACAGGCGGCGGTCCAGGCAAGAACATCGGTTTGCTTCGGCCATTCAGGCCAATCAGTGCGCAAAATCCAGTTCCAAACCCACCATGTGGGGCCACGTTTTGCCGTCTGGCCCGACGGAGAAGACAGAGTTTGAGGAACATCGGGATTGAAATACCGGATACCATTAAAGTGGTCCGAGGCCTGTTCTGTTTTTTCGGTGTATATACTTGGGCCCTGTCACGCACGCAGTGAGCGACAGGAAAGACCCCAGCGCCAAAGACAAAATAAACAGGCCCAGTCCAATCTTTCTATTTATTTTCATATCAACTCCCAATCAACGGCCGATTCACAAACTGTAACTCTTTGGCCCATTCAGGACAGATAGTCTACCATATTCCTGGAGACCATACCAATTGTTGACTACCAGAAAGGTTCCGGGACCGTCTACAACCAGCGGGCAAACAGATGAATAAACCATTGCTCTGATCCTGAGGGGCAAAGGTCTCTGTTTCCATTCTTCCCATTGAATCTGTCTGGAATCGGCAAGGTCCCTGACAAACATATTCTCCATGGCAACAGCAAACTCCCGATTCAGGATAACCGCATTCACCTCGTCATTGGTTGACATGCTCATGAAGTCCATATTGGTGGAGCCGACGGTCGACCAGACCCCGTCAATCACCAGGGTTTTCGCATGCAGCAGGGACATTGCTGTGTTCGTATAACTTCACCCCCGATTTCAAAAGTTCGGAATAGAAGATCCCCTGCAGATTGGGCCAAGGAAGAATCGGACGTTCCCGGGAGAAGGATCTTCACGTCAACTCCACGTTTTGCAGCATCGGTAAGGGCATTTACCATCTGGCGGTCAGGAATAAAATAGGAGTTGGTCATGTGAAGCGAATGCTCTGCAAAAGAGATGGCGGCCACATACACAATAAAAGGGATCCTGTTGGCCTCTCCCGGGGTACTGCCCACAACCCTCACCAGGGCCTGTCCCTCCGATCTTCAGAGCAGGGAAATAGTTCCCTTCGGAAAGCTTCGCGCCCTTCTGCTTCTGCCACGTGTCAAGAAAGAGCTTTTGGAACTCGGCCACGGCAGGGCCTTCGATTTGAACGTCCGTGTCACGCCAGGGCATCTTTGCGCTTTTTCGTTTTGTTTCCCCTTCCGGAGAGGCTGCTTGAATAGACCTGACTGATATTGATTCCCCCGATAATAGCGGCTTTGCCGTCGACAATCAGAATCTTGCGGTGGTCCGATTTTGTCAGTCGCCATTTTCCGCGGGTCTTCAGTGGATTTATCGCATTGAATTCGACAACCTGAATTCCGCCATCGCGCAGGCGCTGAAAGAATGCAGCCGGAGTATTATACTGCCCACGCTGTCATAGATGAGATTGACCTGGACCCCTTCCGCCTGTTTTTGCAGCAACAGATCGGCAAATTTCCGGCCTGTGTCATCTCAAATCTTCAATGATATAGGTTTCAAGATTGATATGGTCTTTGGCATTCTCTATGCTTTAAACATTGCGGCATAGGTAGCCGGGCCATCAACGAGCAGCGTGACTTTGTTCCCCTTCGTCAACGGGGTTTCAGTGACCGATTCTACCACGGTGATATGGCGTTCAAGCATATCCGTCGCATCGACGGATCGCTGCAATCTTTTCATGAGGGCTTTGGTTTGTTTGGGGGATAATAGTCCCTTGGCCGAATCGATTTGAGCCGGTCTCCCGGTTAGCCGGCGCCTCATCCATGATTGCAGAGACGTTCGGCAAGGTCGCACATCCACCACCGAAGGCCACGATGGAAACCAGCAGAAAGAAGAAAAAGAGAGACCTGGCTCGTTTCATGTTCCTTATCTAGGATACCATAATTCCTTTCCGTCTGTATTGTTAGGGCGTCTTACCGAGAGGCTGCAATCGCTAAGTAGCGCCCTGTCTTGAGAACATAAATATTCTGGTCACAGCCGTAGGACAAAAAGATGACACCCTCGAGCACAAAAATAGGTACAAGATAATTGTCGTTTCCGCGACAGATATCAGAGAGTATCTGCCGTAACTTAAATACAGGGGTAATAAAGTTGCCTTTAGTGCTGGCTTTGTGTTCATGGACATATTCAACCCCCATTTTTTTTCCGGTAGGTCAGGGCAGAGAAAAACCGAAAAGGACCTGTCCGTCAAACCCTTTAAGGACGTAAACGGCGTGAAGAGCGTAAGGAACCTTCTGAACCTCGGGCAAGAAAGGAGCAGGATCACATGTTGTGGACGATTGCTGTAATACTGATAATTTTGTGGCTGCTGGGGTTTTTGACCAGTTACACGATGGGAGGACTCATTCACATCGTGCTGGTGATTGCCATTATTGTTATCATAGTTGGTTTTATCCGGAGGCGATGAATGTGGTTTAAAGCCTAAGGAAGCGGGGGTTCGTTGAAACCAGAGACAAAGGTCCTGTGTTCAAGGATCTCCCAACTAAATTTATTACAAGGAGGACTACGAACAATGAAAAAGACAAATATCCTTATCGGTTGGTTAGTCGTGCTTATGCTGATCGCCACCTTTGCTGCCTGTGCGTCTTCGCCGAAGCAGGAGAGCACGGGTGAATACGTTGACGACTCGGTCATCACGACGAAGGTGAAATCGCTGATTGCAGCGGATGATTTTCTCAAGTCATTCGAGATCAGCGTTGAAACACGCAAGGGCGTCGTCCAGCTGAGCGGCTTTGTTGATTCTCAAAAGGCCGTCAACAAGGCAGTCGAGATAACAAGAAGCGTGGGAGGGGTCAGATCCGTAAAGAACAGCCTGATCGTAAAATAGGCGATATTGACCTTGTACGGACGGAGCATGGCGGTCCGGGTAGACATTCTACCCGTGCCCGGCAGGGGCATAGGGCCGACCAGGCTCCGGCCGGTTGTTGATGCATTATAGAAGCGGTTTGATCAACTGGACGAAACCCAAGCTGCATCTCTGCGACAAGGAGGCAACGAAATGAAAAAGTTACTTTTTGGAACAATGCTTTTAGCGTTGATAATTGTGGTTTCCGTTCCAGCCATGGCACAGGTAAGTGTAAGCGTTAATATTGGTTTGCCGCCGCCCATCGTATTTGCCGCACCACCGGAGTTGATAGTGCTGCCCGACACGATATGTTTACGTTGTTCCTGACATTGATGTGGATTTGTTTTTCTGGAATGGTTGGTGGTGGCGTCTATGGGAAGGTCGTTGGTATCGCTCGCATTATTATAACCGGGGTTGGGGTTATTATAGTAGTGTTCCAAGTTTTTATTTTGATGTAGACCCGGGTTGGAGAGGATACTACAGAGACCGAAATTGGTACGGGCACCGGTGGGACTATGAACGGATTCCTCACCAACAAGTTCAACAGAACTGGAAGAGTTGGCAAAACAATCGACGTTGGGAAAGGCAAGGAACCTGGGGCGTTCAGAACTATCAGCCTCTGCCACAACCACAGAGACAAGAACTAAGACAACAAAGGCAACAGCAATATCAACAGAGACCTGAAGTTCAGAAACAACAGACAACCTCAGGTTCAGCAGCCAAGGCAACAACCTCAGGAGAAAGTCAACAACCTCAGGTTCAGCAAGACCAACCAGAAAGACAACCTCAGGTTCAGCAGCCGAGACAACAACCCCAGGAGAAAGCTAAACAACCTCAGGTTCAGCAGCCAAGGCAAGAACCTCAGAGAGAAGAGCAAAGACCTCAGGTTGAGCAGCAAAGACAACCTCAAGTTCAGGAACCAAGACAACAACAACCTCAGGAGAAAGTTCAACAACCGCAGAGAGAAGAGCAAAGACCTCAGCGAGAAGAGCAAAGACCTCAGGTTGAGCAGCAACAACACTCTCAGCCTCAAGGAAAACCAGAAAGAGGTGAGGGGGAACATAAGAAATAGGATATTCGGTCTCGGCGTTCTCCTCTTCCCAAAAGGCTGTGCCTCGTTTCGGAGTCGATGCAACACTGTCGGGTACAAACTCTATCAAGACCGGGGCTGCGGTCCCGGGGTTTTGTGCTGATGCGGGGGAGCGCCCATTACCAGTCGCTTGTTTGACGCTATTTTGATTGCTTTTTTGCGGTAAAAAAGATTTATTCTTTATGTCGCAGCCACAATACAAAATTGAAGTCTCCCGAAGGGGGGTACCGGCTTGGAAGGACGCAGAAGGCTCTCGCAGACCCACCTCATCTTCATCGGAATGCTGGCAGGACTGATCATCGGGTTTGCTTTTCCGGGCCTCGGGGCGAAACTCGAACCGCTCAGTACCATTTTCATACGCCTGGTAAAAACGATCATTGTCCCCATTATATTTGCCACCCTGGTGGTGGGCATAGCGGGCCACTCCGACCTCAAGGCCGTGGGAAGGATGGGAGTGAAGGCAATCGTATACTTTGAGATCGTTACGACGTTTGCACTTTTTATCGGTCTCGTTGCTGTCAATATAACGAAACCCGGACTGCGGCATTGATCTTGGTGGTGCGGGTTCCGTTTCCGGATTGGCGCAGCCGAAGCATATGACGATGAAAGAGATCAGTCATCAATATATTTCCGGATAATTTTTTCGATTCGGCTGTCCGGGGTGACGTCCTTGAAGTCGTTGTATTTACGATCATCTTCGCTATTGCGCTCAGTCTCATCAAGGAAAAGAAGAAACCGATCATAGAATTCTGCGAAGCGCTTGCGGAGACGATGTTCAAGTATACGAATATCGTGATGAAGCTGGCACCGATCGGTGTCGGGGCGGCCATAGCGGTGGTTATCGCCAGCAAGGGCATGAACGTTCTTCTCAATCTTTGCGTCCTTATCGCCACCTTTTACGGGGCGATCATCGTCTTCCTGCTGGTGATACTTCTGCCTGTGGCGCTGATATGCAAGGTGCCTCTTAAGGCATTCCTGGCAGCAGTTAAGGAACCCGCGATCATCGCTTTTTCCACATCAAGTTCGGAGGCCGCGCTTCCTAAGGCGATGGAGAATATGGAGGCGCTCGGGGTGCCGCGCCGCGTTGTATCATTCGTCATCCCGACAGGCTATAGCTTCAATCTTGACGGCACGACGATCTATCTTTCGCTTGCCTCGGTTTTCGCAGCCCAGGCTGCCGGGATAGACTTGAGCATTTCCCAGCAGTTAATGATGGGTTTCACGCTGATCTTCGCAAGCAAGGGGGCCGCAGGCGTGCCCAGGGCATCGCTCGTCGTGCTTGCGGGCACACTCGCATCGTTCGGCCTTCCCGTGCAGGCTGTTGCCGTTATACTCGGGGTGGATACGATCATGGACATGGGGCGCACGGCTGTCAACGTTACGGGGAATTGTCTTGCGACGGTTGTCGTGGCGCGGTGGGAAGGCGTGTTCGGGCAAAAAGAAGGACCTGTCTCGAAAGAGACTATTGACGATGATCAAAATTTACGGGAGGCCTCGGCATGAGCAGCGATTTCAGGAAGGAACATGATCTCCTTGGCGAAAGGGAAATCCCCGCGAATGCCTATTACGGGGTCCAGACCCTGCGGGCAACCGAGAATTTTCATATCAGCGGTATTCCTCTTGCGACCTATCCTGCATTTATCAGGTCTCTCGCGTACGTAAAAAAAGCGGCCGCGGCCACAAATAAAGAGCTGGGCCTTTTGTCCGCCAAAGTCGCCGATGCGATCAGCGGGGCCTGTGATGCGATACTTGCGGGGAAATTTCGCGATCAATTTGTCGTCGATATGATCCAGGGAGGGGCGGGCACATCGACCAATATGAACGCAAACGAGGTCATCGCCAATGTCGCCCTTGAAATGCTCGGCTATGATAAAGGGCGCTACGACATCATCCATCCCAACAATCACGTAAACCTCTGCCAGTCGACGAATGATGTATATCCCGACTGCAATCAGGCTAACCTTGATCCTCAAGATCAGGCTTCTCATGGAGGCGATGGAATACCTGCGGAAGGCCTTCGAGAAGAAATCATATGAATTCTACGATGTCATAAAGATGGGCCGGACGCAACTGCAGGATGCCGTCCCGATGACACTGGGCCAGGAGTTTTCCGCCTATGCCGTCATGCTCGGCGAAGATATCGAACGCGTCAAAGAGGCCCAGGCGCTTGTCCGGGAGATAAACCTCGGTGCGACCGCTATAGGGACCGGGATCAATGCCCATCCTGACTATGCCCCGCTCGTTGCCCAAAGATTGAGGGAAATAACCGGTATCGACGTCCTGACATCACCCAATCTTATCGAGGCGACCCAGGATTCGGGTGTTTACGTCCAGCTCTCCGGGGTACTTGAAGCGTGTCGCCGTGAAAATATCAAAAATATGCAATGACTTGAGGCTCCTCGCTTCCGGCCCGCGGTGCGGGCTTAACGAGATAAATCTGCCCGCCATGGCGCCCGGCTCGACGATAATGCCCGGCAAGGTCAACCCGATCATTCCCGAGGTCGTAAACCAGGTGGCGTACATTGTTATCGGAAATGACGTTACGGTCAGTTTCGCAGCGGAAGCCGGCCAGCTCGAACTCAATGTCATGGAGCCCGTTATCGCCTTCAGCCTCTTCAATTCGCTCGTCGGCCTTGCGGCGCGCCTCGAAGACCCTTGGCCGACCGCTGCATACTGGGGATCACGGCAAATCGTGACAAATGCAGGGAATATGTTGAGCACAGCATTGGCCTTGTAACGGCGCTCAATCCGTTTCTCGGCTATGAACGGTGCACCGAAATAGCCCACGAAGCCCTCGAGAGCAAGCGTTCGGTTTGCGACATCGTCCTCGAGAAAGGATACATGAAAAAAGAAGAGATCGACGATATCCTTTCTCCCGAAAATATGGTCAAACCACGGTGGACGGGAAACCAGTAAGGAACAGTTCAAGGTTCTACGTTCAACGTTCCGGGGAAGAAAATTACGCGCGTCGTGCTTCCATATTCTACGTCAATATCCCTATCGAGTTTCTCGCCGGTTGTCCTTGAATTATTCCAGACTTGTGCTAAATAAATAGTAAGGACTTTCTGGTAAAGCCTGTTCATTGATACTTTAGAGCGGGTTGCGCCGCGGCGATGGAGTGCCTATCATTGAATATACAGGCAGCGAAGGGGCCGAAGATCAAAAACGGACAGGGCCTGTAAAGAAAGGAGGAAGATATGGTTACCTTGGAAATGAACGATGAAGAGGCAAAATTGATGCTTAACGTCCTCGAAAGATATCATTCCCATCTTGAAGTCGAGGTAAAACGTACCGACAAGCGGGAATTCCGGGATGCCCTGAAAGAGAGAGAAGGCAAATTAATAGCATTGATCGGAAAGGTGAGATCGATCGCGAAGTAATAATCCGGCAGAGCGGAGATTCGTACCTGATCTGTCAGGCGTTCGTCGCATCGACAAATTGCCTGATCGCCTCCATATACTGCCTGAGGCCTACGAACATTATATCGTTGTGGGTGCCCCCGGTATCATGAGAAGGCTCTTGTTCGAAGAGCCTGTGTTTTCCATGATCGTTTCTGCCTCATCGGGAGGTACGAGCGTATCATATTCGCCATGTATCACCAGGAGCGGCACGGTAATTGCCTTCAGCATGCCGAGGCATTCTTCTGTAATGGCATCAAGGGCCATATCCGCGGATGCTATACCGTGCCGGATGATCAGGCTCGATATGCTCGGAAAACCGCTTTCAATGATCAAACCTTTTATATCGGGGCCATGTTCGTACGCTATTTCAAAGGCGGTCATGTCTCGGATTTCATCGAAGCGTTCGCGGGGAATGCTGCGAAGAGGGAGGCCACCATAATTCGGTTGTCGATAAGATGCCGGCGGAGGATCCGCCGATGGCATCCAGCGACGGCAATTCGACCGCCAGTTTGAGGGCATCCAGGATGTGTTTGCGGTGGTAGGCCGGGTCGCTCTGCTTGACCGGTTCCCACACGATTTCCTGGCTGAAGATGGCCTGTCCATCCACGACGGCCGAGACTTTGATATCCGAGGCGCCCAGGTCGAAGCCGATGCGGTTGCCGTCCAGGTGGCGGCCCAACGGCTGCCCCCCCTCACGCTGTTGGCGGGCGCTTCATCAGCGCCGCAGCTCACGACGGTAAACGGACGGCTCGTAGACCTGCTCGCCCATGAACCTGGTGATCGAACTTGCGCGGGCCGTCCGGCGCATAGACCCCAGGCGATGTGCTGACCGATACTCCGCGGCCCACCGATGGTGACCCTCCAGCCGCCTGGGGCGCCCACAGCAGGAACTTGACGATCCGCTCGGCGTAGGTCAGGTTGGCTTCGCAGCGGGGATGACCCTCCGGGAAGGCCACGGTCTCGTGAGCGGGACACAGAGCCGTCGGAGCGCTCCAGGGTGATGATCAGCGGCACGCCCTGGCCGGAGAGCCGCGACTTCCTCCCGGGAACGTGCGGTTGGCAAGTGCCGCGGGCCGGAACTGGGGCTCTGAAGGGGGGAACTGAATCGGGAAGATCAAACGCAATGCAGATGACATGTCGCCCATCTCCTCACCGACACTGGGGTATTAATGGCTCCGACTTATGAGGCGCATTATGTGTGCTAGCTTCAGAAAGCGTCAAGTCCTGGTTGAGGTGGACCTGGGGCGTAAGCAAAGGGGCCTGAGAAGTGTCAGTCTCATCACTTTTCCACCACTTGACGGCCGGTCCGTTCACTCATCCAGGAGTTCAATCTGGTCCAGCCGCCGGCTGGTAGGCCGCGGCCAGGCCGCCGGCTCGGGTCTCCCGGTAGAGCGAGGGCAGGTGTGGCCGGTCTCTTCATCACCGGCCACGACCTCGTCGAAGGAGATGCGGTGGCGTGCCGTCGGAGAGCAGGGCGTAGTTGGCGCAGTCCAGGGCGCGGGTGGCGGCGAAGACGTTGCGCTCGATGCAGGGGATCTGGACCAGGCCGTTGACCGGGTCGCAGGTGAGGCCCAGGTGGTGCTCCAGGCCCATCTCGGCGGCGTACTCGATCTGGCGGACGGTGCCGCCCAGCAACTGGGCGGCCGCCGCGGCGGCCATGGCGCAGGCGGTGCCGATCTCGCCCTGGCAGCCCACTTCGGCCCCGGAGATGGAGGCGTTGTGCTTGACCAGGTTGCCGATCAGCCCGGCGGTGGCCAGGGCCGCAGGATCGCCTGTCTGGCGGTCTGACGTCTCCTGGATGTAGCGCAGCACGGCCGGCAGCACGCCGCAGGAGCCGCAGGTCGGCGCGGTGACGACCACCCCGCCCGGAGGCGTTTTCTTCCGCCACGGCCAGGGCGTAGGCCGGCAGACAGCTCCTGGCTGAATTGGGGTCCGCTCAGGCTGATCTTGCGGTGGAAGGTCCAGGCCTTGCGCGGCAGGCCCAGCCCGCCCGGCAGGACGCCCTTCGGCGGCATCCCGCGCTCGATGGCCGGCGCATGGCCTGCCAGACTTCGCCAGGAATCCCAGATTCAGGGCCCTCGCGTTCTTCCACATATTCCCAGAAGGTATTGCCCGGTTCTGCGTGCAGTGTGCGAGGATTTCGTGCATAGTAGTCCAGATCATAGACCGGGCTCTGCGGCGGCGCGCTTCGTCGTCCGCCAGCGCGCCGCCGCCCAGCGCTGTAGACCTGCCAGGCGGTCGCCGACTGCGCCATCGCAAGAGCGCCTCGAAGACGCATGCCGTTGGGATGCAGCGGCAGTTCTTTCTCGGGCCGCCAGACGAATTCTACCGGCACCGGTGCGAGCGCTCCTGCCAGGGCGCGTCGGTCAGGTGGCCCTTGCCCGTGGCAGCCAGGCTGCCGTAGAGGGTGACCCGGAAGCGCACGGCGCGGGATGCGGGCCAGGAAGAGCTCGCCGGCGCGCGCGGCGCCATGGTGTGGCTGCTGGACGGCCCGATCCCGATGCGATAGAGCTTGCGCAGAGATTCCATCAGGTCAACAGCTAAGCCGCCTGGCGGTGCCGGTGACGCATGTAGTAGGCGGCGACGATGCTGGCCAGCGACACGGCCGAGCCGAGGGGGGGGGTTGCCGCGCCCAAGAACCCAGGGGCCGCGTGTGTCTGGGCCTGGGCTGGGGCGGGAGTGGACCAGATCAGAAGATCACGCGCAGACCGCCGTCGGGCGGCCGCCATCAGCTCTGGCTGGAGCTCATCCCAAAACTCGACGCGTAGCTGCATAGGGATGATCTTCTGTGCTGTTAACTCGCGCACCAGGGCCAGCAAGGACGTCAGCGACACAACGCCGCCCGAGGCAAGCCTTCACCGGTGTTGCCGAGGCTTTTTGCCCTCCTCCAGGTTCGGCGCCAAAATGTCAGGGACGATTGCAGATAAATGACTTTGACATGACGATTCTCCGTCGAACACCTCGATGTCACAGGTTATAGCCGACCACTCCTACCGCGCCACGGCCCAGGTGAACAGCGATCCCAACCGACAGTTCAATGGACGATGATCTGACTGGCACAGATGCGCTGCGCCAAGACGGCACGCACCTGTTCGGCTGGCTCGGGGCGTGCGCATGGATCACCGCGAACGGCGCCGGCGGGCGCTCGACCAATAACCCAGCCGGTAGGTCAGA
>CAWAUQ010000002.1:0-258446 GCA_963785225.1 uncultured delta proteobacterium
GGCGCAGGAAAAATCCTCCACAGGATGCTCCGTGAAAAATACGGCATGTGGAAAGACCACCAGTAAAAACAACGCTTCCGTTCTGTAATACGGGACAAGAAGAAAAGCTCCACCGGCTTTGCCGGTGGAGCATAATACATTAAGATATTATCTTTGACTCGTTTACAGGACGAAATAAAATGGCGGTAATTATGAGGTATAGTATTTGATATACCCACAAAAATACAAGTTAACAATTTACACGCTAGGAGGTCGTAATGGATAGTGCCTTCGGTACCATCATCGAAAAGCTAAGCAAATGGATGCAGGTAATTTCGGGAGCAGCTCTTCTCTTTATCATGTTCCTGACCGTAGCAGATGTATGTTTGAGAAATCTCTTCCAGAAACCCATTGTAGGCACCTTTGAGATCGTCGGTCTCGGTGGAGCCGTCATTATAGGTTTTGCAATTCCCATCACTTCATTTATGAGAGGACATATCTTTGTAGACTTTTTTGTCCAGAGGTTCTCCAAGGGTGTACAGGCCATCTTTAATGTCGTCACTCGTCTCGTGAGTATTGCCATATTCGTCCTCATCGCCTGGAACCTTTTCATCTACGCAGGAAGTTTGTATGCTTCCGGGGAAGTCACCCTGACCCGGCAGCTTCCCTTTTATCCCATCGCCTATGGTCTGGCAGGGTGTTGTATTATGCAGTGCCTCGTTCTGCTTGTCGATCTCCAGAAGATTTTTGGAGGCACCTATGAATGAGATTACTGTCGGAATAATTGGCCTTGGTGTAGTGCTTGTCCTCTTCCTTACGGGGATCGAACTGGGTTTTGCCATGATCCTCATCGGCTTTCTCGGTTTCGGGTATCTTATTTCCTGGTCAGCGGCATTGAACCTCCTTGCCAAAGACTTTTTCGATGTCCTCAATACGTACAGCTTTACCGTCATCCCCCTCTTTGTCTTAATGGGGCAGATTGCCTTCAACTCAGGCATTGCAAAACGTCTCTTCGATTCGGCCCATAAGTTTATCGGACACATCCCCGGTGGACTGGCAATGGCAACAGTCGTAGGGGCAACAGCCTTTAAATCCATCTGCGGATCATCGCCTGCAACGGCTGCAACATTCGCCTTGGTCGCTGTCCCGGAAATGGACCGTTACGGGTATGCGAAGAAACTTTCAACAGGTATCGTGGCATCAGTAGGTACCTTAGGCGTTCTGCTTCCGCCCAGTGTCACCCTTATCATCTTCGGTATCATTACCGACCAGTCGATAGGAAGGCTCTTTCTTGCCGGTATCTTCCCCGGTCTCCTCGTTGCCCTTTTCTTTATCGTCATCATCTACATCTGGGCTAAAATGTATCCCGAAGTAGCTCCCAGGAGCCCCAAGTTCTCCTGGGCTGAGAGAATGAAATCTGTCCCGGAAGTCCTCTGGGTTGTATTCATATTCCTCCTTGTTGTCGGCGGTATCCTGGGTGCGGTAAAGGCCTGGATCTTCGTGGGTTTCTTTTTCCTTGTTATTATTTATGGTATCTGGAAAGGTCTCAATATACTCTGGCTGAAAATACTTCTCATGATCGGCCTTGGCGCACTGGCGGCATTCGGCATGTATGAGGCAGGTCGTGAGGATTTACGGTTCACCCCCTCTGAAGCCGGCAGTATCGGCACCTTTCTGGTCCTCGTCCTCTGTTTTGCCAAGAAGGACATTAACCTCTCCGGTCTCTGGAAGTCTGTCCTGGAATCGGGAAGAACGGCCTGTATGGTTATCTTCCTCATCGCCGGTTCAACGGTGCTCGGTCACTTTATCGCTGTGACGAGAATCCCCATGGTCGCCGCAGACTGGATTGTGGGTCTGCCTTTGCCTACATGGGGTATCATGATCCTCATCGCTTTTGTCTATCTCATCGGTGGTTCCTTCATCGATGACCTGGCCTTCATGGTCCTTGCGACACCTATCTTTTATCCGGCCATAGCGAAGCTCGGCTATGATCCGCTCTGGTTCGGCATCATCATCGGTGTTACCGTTATGGTTGGTGTCGTCATACCGCCCGTGGCCATCAATGTTTTTGTCGTTAAACAGATTACCAAAACACCTTTCGGTGTTATCTATGCCGGCGTCTATCCGTTTCTCATCAGTATTGTCGTCGCTACAATACTCTTATTCCTTTTCCCCGGTATTGCCACCTGGCTTCCGGGTGTGTTGATGCCGGGATAAGGTAAGCAGAGTAAGAACAAGGAGGTGACTGACCGGGCATACAGATGATGTGGTAAGGTAGTAAGGTTTCAGTAAAGAGAGAAAAAATAAAAGGAGAATTTTTATGAAACGTTTAACGGGATTCATGATTATAGCGTTCTTTGTTTTTGGTGTCTTCGTCTCTTTCCCGTGTATCGCATCGGCCCAGAAAGTTATTTCCCTTAACTACTCGGTCTTTTTCCCTGCGCCTCACGCGAACACCGTTCTTGCCGAACAGTGGAGCAGAGAGATTGAGAAGCGCACAGCCGGCAAAGTGAAGATAACCGTTTTCCCCGGAGGCACCCTTACCCCCGCAGCACAGACATATGACAACGTGGTCAAGGGCATTGCAGATATCGGTTTCAGCTGTTTTTCCTATACCATGGGAAAATTCCCCCTCATGGAAGTCATAGACCTTCCTCTGGGGTATAAGAGCGGTTCACAGGCAACTAAGCTTGTAAACGCTTTTTATACCAAATTTCAACCAAAAGAGCTCAATGACGTCAAGGTGCTCATAGTACACGCCCACGGTCCCGGCATTGTCCACTCAAAGAAACCGGTGAATAAGCTTGAAGATTTAAAAGGCATGAAGATCCGGGCAACAGGACTTGCAGCAAAAGTAGTAACCGCCCTCGGCGCTGCTCCCGTTGGCGCAACGATGCCTGAGACATATGACGCCCTCCGTACCGGCGTTGTCGATGGTTCCATGGCGCCTGATGAAGCATTGAAGGGATGGAAGTGGGGCGAAGTTGTCAGCTACACAACCTATAATTACGGTTCCGCTTACACAACTGCCATGTTTGTTGTTATGAACAAGGCAAAATGGAATTCACTCCCGCCGGACGTTCAGAAGGTCTTCGATGAAGTAAGCAAAGAATGGACCGACAAACAGGGCGCCGTATGGGATAAAATCGACAAGGAAGGTATCGAATTTGCCAAGGCGAAAGGGGTCAAGTTTATAAACCTTTCTAAAGAAGAAGATGCTCGCTGGGCAGAGAAGGTAAAACCTCTTCTCAATGCATATGCGACTGGCGCAAAGGCAAAAGGACTGCCGGGCGACGAAGCCCTCAAGTTCTGTGTTGATTTTCTTAAGAAGAACTAACGGAGGAATATATGAGCAAAATTATCATGCAAGGTAATACCGCAATTGCACAAGGCGCATGGGAAGCCGGTGTCAAAGTGGCAGCCGCTTATCCGGGAACGCCAAGCAGTGAGATTTTGAAAGAAATTGCCGATAATTATCCTGACATCTATGCTGAATGGGCCCCAAACGAAATGGTGGGGGTTCAGGTGGCAAGCGGTGCGGCCTTTACGGGCGTGCGTGCATTAGCCGCAATGAAGCATGTTGGAATGAACGTTGCTGCAGACGCTCTGATGACTCTGGCATATACAGGGACAAAGGGCGGTCTCGTTATCGTCGTTGCTGACGATCCCAATGTGCATAGCTCGCAGAATGAACAGGACAGCCGTAACTGGGCAAGATTTGCAAAAATCCCGATGTTAGAACCGGGAGATGCGCAGGAATGTCTCGATTTCACAAAAATAGCCTATGATATCAGTGAAAAATTCGACACACCCGTTATTTTAAGAACGGAAACACGGGTTGCCCATTCTGATTCATTGGTTAAAACCAGCAAGAGGGTTGAATCAAAGATGCCCCTCGGTCTTGATCCAAAAGATGCCCCTAAGTACGTTATGGTTCCTGCCAATGTCCGTGTACGACGGAAATTCATTGAAGAAAGAATGAGAAAGCTCGAAGCTTATGCCGATACCTTCAAGTATAATAAAATGGAAATAACAAACAAAAACATCGGTATCATTACAAGCGGCGTATCGTACATGTACGCAAAAGATGTTTTTCCTAATTATTCCTTCCTGAAACTCGGTATGGTCTGGCCGCTTCCAAAAAAGATGATTGCGGAATTTTTTAAGCAAGTTAAAAAAGTAATCATTCTGGAAGAACTTGATCCATTCTTTGAAACAGAGATCAAGGCAATGGGATACAAGATATTCCACGGGAAAGATGTTGTCCCGAATATGTATGAACTCGTGCCTGAAATCGTTGAGCAATCTTTGATGGGCAAAGATTACAAGGCACCAAAAGTGCGGGTAAAACCCGAAGACCTCCCAAGAAGGCCGCCTAACCTTTGTGCGGGTTGTTCGCACAGACCACTCTTTTATGCCCTCAAGAAACTTGGCGCCTTTGTATTTGGCGATATTGGTTGCTATACTCTTGCGGTAGCTCCGCCTCTTCAAGCGCTTCACACCACAATCTGTATGGGCTCCGGAGTCGGTATGGCACACGGCGCAATGAAGGCGCTTGGTAAAGAAGGTCTTGGTAAGATTTGTGCAGTCCTTGGTGATTCTACATTTCTCCATTCAGGCATTTCCCCTCTCATGGATGTTATATATAACAAGGGCAATTCGACAACAATCATTCTTGACAACAGGATTACCGGCATGACAGGCCATCAGGAACATGCCGGCACCGGTTTCACCATTCGTCAGGAACCGACAAATATGATTAATTATGAAGAGCTCTGTAAAGCGCTTGGCGCAAAAAATATCCGCTTTATCGATCCGTACAACATCAAAGAAACGATGGCGGCGCTGAAAGAAGAAATGGATAGAGATGCGCCATCGGTTCTCATTTGTAAAGACAGCCCCTGTATGCTCCTTCGCAGGGCAAAACCTATGGATAAATTTAAAAATCCTATTTTTAAGATTGAAGATGATACCTGCAGAGGGTGCAAGATGTGCCTCGAGATCAATTGCCCGGCAATCAGTTGGAAAGCTGGGGCAGGGGAGACGAAAGACGGTCATAAGCGAAAGGGTATAGCATACATTAATCCCGACCAGTGCGTTGGCTGTGAAGTTTGTGTACAGGTATGTAAATTTAACGCCATTACACCAGGAGGTGCAAAATGAAGGGGAACGATACAGTGACAAACATATTCCTTTCCGGTGTTGGTGGTCAGGGCGCAATCCTCGCCAGTAATATCCTGGGTGAAGTTTTCATAAATGCAGGATATGATGTTAAGAAAGCCGAAGTTCATGGGATGGCGCAGAGAGGTGGAGACGTTACAACGCATTTCAGATTTGGTAAAAAAGTATATTCTCCTCTTATCAAATACGGTGATGTCGACTACCTCCTTTCCTTTGAATATCTGGAAGCAATGCGTTATATCAATTGGGTAAAGCCTGAAGGAAAGATCATTATCAATAAACAGGAAATATTACCACCTTCGGTAAGTCTTGGCCTTATGGAATACCCAAAGGATGTGGAAAAGACGTTTAAGAAATATTTTAAAGAGAATGTCCACATTATCAATGGACAGGAAATAGCAAAAAATTTAGGGAACATGCAGGCAGCGAATGTTGTGCTCGTTGGTGCATTTTCAAACTTTTTTCCAAAGATAAAGGAAGCAGCCTGGATTGAAGGGGTCAAAAAACTACTTGCTCCGAAGCTGCACGATCTCAACGTAAAGGCCTTTTTTGAAGGAAGGAAAGCGCTATAAAATTAAGGGGGGGATAGCCCCCCCTTTTTTATTCCCTATTATTTATATATACGGGTATAATTTTCTAGGGAAAACTTTTTATTGTTGTATATATTATTGATTATTTTAAAACTCTTTTAGATAAGATATGTTGCATGGGGAAGATTCCATGAATGATGATAAAAAAAGATCAAACAAAAAAATAAACAGCATTGCTAAAATAGGAGCAGAACTGTTTAGTAAAAAAGGTTTTGCTGAAACAAGCATGGATGAGATTGCATCAGCTGTAAAACTGAGCAAGGGTGGTTTGTATCATTATTTTTCAAGCAAAACCGAGCTACTCAATTTTATTTTGGACAGTTTCATGGACATAGTCCTCAAAGATTTAGAGCAAGAACTTGACGGAATAGACAACGGACTTGAAAAAGTGAAGAGATTGATCTTCCGTCATGTAGAGCTATATCCTAAATATGTTGCTGAAGCCAAAACCTTATTCCATGAGGTTCAGAATCTTCCGCCTAAGCATTTTAATAAAATTGTTGCAAAAGAAAGAGAATATCACCGAATTACCGCAAATGTACTCTCCGATTATTTTGGTTCTTCTTTAGATAAAAATCAGATAACAGCAATAACCTTTATCCTCCTTGGCATGTGTAATTCCATCTATGCTTGGTACAACCCAAAGAGCCCCATCGGCCCTGAACAGCTATCCCAGATTATTTTTGATATGCTTACGGACGGGGTTTGTGGTTTGCAAAAAAGCCGTAAGTAATATATTTAAGCATCCATTTCGAAGTTCTTTAAACACTGCTTGTATTGAAAGAATATGATTATATAAGTTAACATAATATCTATTATCAGTACTTACTTATTTGTTACAATCAGGCTAAAAGCATGTCTTTTATTATTTTAGCCTGATTGTAATACTAACTGTAGTTATTATTATTTATAGTTTAGCGCATATTTTGTAATAAGGTCGCCTACTTCTTTTGTCCCCATTCCCATATGACCTGCTGATAAAGATTTAATTTCCTTTTTTAAAGCCAGCTTTACACTGTCTTCTATAAGCCTGCCACCTTTTTCCTCACCAAGGAACTCGAGCATCATCCCACCGGCAAGTATCCCTGCAAGAGGATTAATGATATTTTTCCCTGTATACTTAGGAGCTGAACCGCCTATAGGCTCATACATAGATACACCCTCGGGATTGATATTGCCCCCGCAGGCAATCCCCATTCCCCCTTGGATCATTGCACCGAGATCTGTAATGATATCTCCGAACATATTATCAGTCACAATTACATCGAACCATTCCGGATTCTTAACCATCCACATGCACGTCGCATCAACATGAGCATAGTCTGTTGTAATATCAGGGTATTCCTTCGCAACTTCGTTAAACGCTCGCTCCCATAGATTAAAGGCAAAGGTAAGCACATTTGTCTTGCCGCACAAAGTTAATTTCTTTTCTTTATTCCTTTTTCTCGTATATTCAAATGCGAATCGCAGGCATCTTTCCACACCTTTTCTTGTATTGATGGATTCCTGGATGGCCACTTCATCTTTTGTCCCTTTTTTAAGGACTCCACCAGCTCCGGCATATAGTCCTTCGGTATTTTCTCTTACAACAACAAAATCTATTTCTTTGGGGCCCTTGTCCTTGAGAGGAGTATCGACTCCTTCATATAGTATAACTGGCCTGAGGTTTATATACTGATCAAGCTCAAACCGTATTCTCAAGAGTATTTCTTTTTCAAGAATACCCGGCATTACGCCTGGGTGACCAATGGCGCCGAGATATAAGTGCATCAAAGTGCCTTAATTCACTCAATACGCTATCGGGTAGAGTTTCTTTTGTTTTTAGATAACGCTCACCACCAATATCATATTCAGTATATTTTAAGGTAAATCCAAGCTTACCAGAGACGCTATTGAGTACCTTGATACCCTCAGCCACCACTTCAGGGCCTGTTCCATCGCCTGGTATTACCCCGATATTGTATTCTTTTGACATTATTGCCTCCTCGTTGAGTATCTTTGTTACATATTATTGGCTATAAGCGCTTTTTTTCCAATATCTTTTCTGAAATACATACCATCAAATTCTATCTTAGAAACAGCGCTATATGCGTTATTAATGGCATCTTCATAGGAATTTCCCACTGCCGTGATTCCAAGCACCCTACCTCCAGATGTATAATATTGACCATCCATTTTCTTCGTGCCGGAATGAAAAACCATAACATTTTTTTCATCCTTTAATAAATCAAGGCCTTTTATAATTTTTCCTTTCTCTGGTTTTTCGGGATATCCTTTTGATGTCATGACAACACACACGGAAACACCCTCTTTCCAGTCAATCCTGTCGATGGTATCCAGCTTACCCTCAATACATGCGATAAGGATGGGCAATAAATCACTTTTCATCATAAAAAGAATTGGTTGAGTTTCGGGATCGCCAAACCTTGCATTGAATTCAATAACATACGGCCGGCCCTTTGACAACATCAGCCCTCCGTAGAGTACCCCCTTATATTGAATACCGTTTGCTTTCATGGCTTCAATTGTTTTCAGCATAATACGGTCCTTGATCTCCTGCTCCATTGTTTTCGAGATAAAGGGGATCGGTGTGTAGGCGCCCATACCACCCGTATTTGGTCCTTGATCGTTATCGAGGAGAGGCTTATGATCTTGCGCAGCTAACATGGGCAGAATGCAATTGCCGTCGGTAAAAGCAAGATAAGAAGCTTCAATACCCGGTAGAAAATCTTCGATAATAATCTTTTTTCCGGCTTCTCCATAAATGGCATTTACCATCAATTCTTCTAAAACACTCCGTGCTTCTTCGATTTCTTTGATTACATAGGCGCCCTTACCGGCACAAAGCCCATCAGCTTTAATCACATAGGGTGGGGTCAAAGTCTCCAGATAAGAACGTGCGCTTTTGAATTCCGTGAATACTTTAAACGGAGCGGTTGGAATCCTGTGTTTGTCCATCAATTCTTTTGAAAATATCTTACTTGCTTCAATAAGAGCCCCTTTCTTTTTAGGGCCAAAAATTGGTATGCCCTTTTCTTCAAAGGCATCGACAATCCCCTGGGCAAGAGCGTTTTCAGGTCCTACGATGACAAGATCGATACCTTTGTTTTTTGCAAATTTAATCAGGTCATCAATGTTCCCCTGATCCATTTCAATACATTCGGCAATATCGGCAATGCCCCCATTGCCTGGTATTGCGTAAATATTTTTTACATCTTTTGACTGGGATAATTTCCAAATAAGGGCATGTTCTCTGCCCCCACTTCCAATAACGAGGATATTCATCTGTTTTTTTCCTCTTCCGTTTTTTACTTTATGTTCGATAAATAGGTAAAGATCGTTTTATCATAATCTGATGTAATCGAAAACACTTTCTTTGCAAGATAAAACCTCAGATCCTCAGACGTCTCTCCGTTATGGGTTTTCATATTTTCCATAACTTTTGGGTAGTCATCAGGATCAACAACAACTGTTACATATTTGAAATTTTTTGCAGCAGCTCTGATCATCGATGGGCCACCGATATCAATGTTTTCAATAGCTTCTTCAAAGGTACACCCTTTGCTGATTACTTCCTTGAAAGGGTAGAGATTTACGATAATCATATCAATATGTTTAATACTCATGTGTCTCCATGGCTTTCTGATGTTCATCGTTGTCACGGATATTGAGTATTCCACCGTGAATTTTCGGATGAAGTGTTTTTACCCTGCCATCCATAATTTCAGGAAAACCCGTATAGTTGCTGACTTCAATCGGATTTGCGCCAATACTTTCAAGATATTTCTTTGTACCACCCGTGGAGAGTATTTCAATGTCGTACCCTTTCAGAAACAGTGCAATCTCTGATAGGTTAGCTTTGCTTGAAACACTTATTACAGCTCGTTTTATTTTCATATAACCCTCCTCTTATACAATAACTATTCATGCAGGCTAATCTATAACTTTTTTATAAAATCACTATTTTGATTCGATACGATATTAATTTCACTATTGCTTAATTAAATATAGGCTTTATAGTAAATGCTGAGCGAACTGTTTGTCAATATTATTTTCCACTTACACCGCATGACACTGAACCTTTTAATTTTTTGCAATGAATTTATTATAATTTCATATAAAATATATTATCATCAAAACTGTAACTCTTGATTTTACCTTCATTTTCAAGCGCTTTTAAACGACTTTTTGCTTTATGGAAAGATACTCCGGTAATTTTTACGATATCATCAAGCGTCAGTGATCGTCTTCTTAGTATTCCTAATACCTTCTCAGACCAATTTTCTTCGTCACCTTTCTTTACCGATTTTTCAAAGGTACAAATAATTTCACACGGCCCTTCAAAAAATTTGCATATCCTTTCAAGTTCCATTTTTGTGAGTTTGCCTGGAGATTCTTCTGTTGGAGGTCTTGTTACCGTATTAATCTGAATCTTATCAACTTTGAGTATCAGATATAACTTCTTTAAACTTTTGCAGTTCTTCCTCATCATCATTTACATCTTTAATAAGCATAATTTCAAGCCAAATCTTGCCTCCATATTCACTTCTGAATAATTTTAAACCACGAATAATAGAATCTATTTCCAAAAAAGAGTGCGGCCTGTTGATATATCGGAAAATGTCCTCACTGACTGCATCCAGTGAAGGGAGAACAACATCGGCTGACATAAGGTCTTTTCGAACTTCTTCCTGATACAGTAACGCGCCATTTGTGATAACCGCTACAGGAATCTTCGTTATTTTTTTAACCTCATTGATTATAGTCCCCAGATCCGAATTCAGTGTGGGTTCGCCTGATCCGGAAAAGGTAATGTAGTCAATATGATCTGTTTTACTTATCTGTTCAGCAATTTCTTCAACAATTTCAAAAGGATCAAAGAAACTTTTCCTTGCTATTTCATTATTTGTGGTTCGCCCGATCTGACAGTAGATACAGTCAAAACAACAGTGCTTTGGGGGAACAATATCAACACCTAATGAAAAACCAAGTCGCCTGGAGGGTACAGGGCCAAAAACAAACTTCGTCATGGCAAAATATAAACGATCCGATGTAAAAATGAAACAAAAAAGCATGAAGCACCTTTGTTTATACTGTCTTGTGTTGACTTTTTGACTATAATATAATAAAAGAAAGGCGTACGGGGCGATTAGCTCAGATGGTTAGAGCGCTGGTCTCACATACCAGAGGTCGTTGGTTCGAATCCAATATCGCCCACCATCTGATTTTCAGGGGGTCCAATGTCAGGACATAGTAAATGGAGTTCTATTAAACATAAAAAAGGCGCTGCTGATGCAAAAAGAGGAAAAATATTTACAAAGCTTATTAAAGAAATAACAACGGCAGTTCGTATAGGAGGCGGCGATCTTGAAGCAAATTCGCGCCTTCGCGATGCTATAGCCCGTGCAAAAGCAGAAAACATGCCTAAAGATAATATCGACAGAGCTGTCAAGAAAGGTCTGGGAACACTTGCAGATGGACAGAGTTTTGAAGAAATCACTTATGAAGGTTATGGACCCGGTGGTGTCGCTCTTCTCATTGAAGTATTGACAGACAACAGAAAACGAACAGCTGCTGAGATCCGTCATACCCTATCAAGACTCAATGGCAATCTTGGTGAAGCAGGGTCTGTTTCATGGATATTCAGTAAAAAAGGGTATATTTCCTTCGATAAAAAGGTTGTTGACAGTGATAAAATCATGGAACTTGCCCTCGATTCCGGAGCTGAGGACATTTCTGAGGATGCAAATGAAATTGAAGTCGTCACCGACATTTCTGACTATGAAAACGTTAAAAAGGTCTTTGACGACAATGGCATAAAATACACCGTTGCAGAAATGAGTATGATTCCTCAGAATTCAGTGAAACTGGAAGGAAAAAATGCAGAAACAATGCTTAAACTTGATGGAAGCATTGGAAGATTCAGAAGATGTGCAGAATGTTTATGCAAATTTTGATATTTCAGAAGAAGAAATGGAAAAAATAAGTAGTTAATACGTAAGTTTCACGGAAATTAGGAGAGTTTAATGCGCTTCACTTCTCCTCTTTGTCCGGTAATTTGAACGTCATTGCCATTAAGAATGAGTTTAACACCAGCCGCATTTCCAATAAGAAGGTCGTATCTATCCTTTGCATTAAGAATAACTATGTCATGAGGATTAAGCATAAACTCTTTCTTTTCGGTGTCATCAATGACAACACTGACCCAGGTCCTTTCCTGGCATGTTATCATAAGCTTTTTTACATCATATATTTCAGATGCCGGTTGTCTTTCAGAATTATTACCCGCTGCATTAACAGATGCCGGTGCTGCGTTCTGTTGTATCCTGGTTGCAGGGGGTTGATCCTTGTAAAGCTGACTAAGGATAACAAAACCTATGAAAAGAACAAAAACAAGCGGATAAACCAATACTCTTGTTGATGGATGTGGGTGTTTTATGAGAATTTTCTGTTGAATAGGAATTTCAGTTTGCACCTTAATTTCTTCATAGACAAGATCGTTGAGAATTTCGTCATAGACGTTGAGGAGATGGGCATATTCTTTGAGATATCCTTTTACATACACCTCATGGGGCAATAATGACCAATTTCCCGATTCTATGGCCGTTATTAAGGATTTCCTGAGGCAGAGGGAATCAGACACAGCTGCAATGGACAGCTGTTTCACTTCTCGTTGTTCTTTGAGAAACTTCCCTATTTTTTCAAGATTCAGCGGCATCTGTAACCTTATTTATTTAAAGTACTTTGTATATTCCGTCATATATATAACCGTATTTCTTGAATAATTAAAGTATATTAAGTGTTTATATTTTATACTTTTTAAAAATAATTGCAACATTATTTTATTATATATCAGAATAATAATGCTTTTTCAGTGCTTTTTGTCACACTTTCATGTTTTTTTATTATAAATATGACGCACAATCAGGGATATGGATAATAATTTTTTAAGTTAAAGTCCTACGGTAACAAAAAACATACCCAGCATATTTAAAAAAACATTTTGGTATTATTTTTTTGCAAGTATCAGGTAATGTTGGATAATTCAGATAAGGAGTAAGGAATTTGTGGAAACTCAAGCAACAATACAATTGACAATAGATGACAATTAATTTTAGATTAAAAAAATGAAAACTATCACTTATAAAGATTCCGGCGTAGATATTAAGAAAGCAGAAAATCTTCTTGATGGTATAAAATCAAAGATCCAGAAAACATTCAACCCACATGTACTGAATTCAATCGGCGCATTTGCTGCATTAACCGAAGTACCTAAGGATTATAAGAATCCTGTTCTTGTGAGTTCAACAGATGGCGTAGGCACTAAACTCAAAATAGCTTTCATGTCGGGCAAACATGACACCGTCGGTATTGATCTGGTCGGCATGAGCGTAAATGATATTCTCACCCTTGGCGCCAAACCTTTCTTTTTTCTTGATTATTATGCCTGCGGTCAAATCGAAGATCTTGTATATAAAGATGTCATTTCCGGCATATGCGACGGATGTCAGATGGCCGGGTGCGCCCTCATCGGAGGCGAAACAGCAGAAATGCCTTCTTTTTATCCCAAGGGTGAATATGATCTTGCCGGTTTTGCTGTCGGTATTGTAGAAAAGGATCGAATCATCGACGGCTCCTCAATCAAGGAAGGTGATGCAGTCATCGGACTTGCATCAAATGGTCTTCATAGCAACGGATATTCTCTCGTAAGAAAAGTTCTCTTTGATACACATAATCTTAATGTCCATGACATACTTGAGGGTACAAAAACTAAACTATATGAAGAGTTGTTGAAGCCTACAAGGATATATGTAAAACCGGTATTGGAAGTTGCAGGTCATTACAATATTAAAGGTATGGTCCATATTACCGGTGGAGGACTGCCGGGGAATATCAAAGAGGGTTATCCCAGACGGGCTTGCAGCGGCTATACGTCTTGCTCCGGATTCAGTGCCATATATTTTCCAGTATATTATGCGTCTCGGGAATATCGATTTTCCGGAGATGTGTTCTACATTCAACATGGGAACCGGTTATGTAATTATTGTGGGGAAAGACGATGAAAAAGCGGTTATAGACCTCTTTGGAACATTAGGTGAATCCCCTACCCTTCTCGGGCATATCGAAGCATCCGGGGACGGTGAAAAAGTTCGTATCATGCCATAAGGTCTCTTTCCAGGGGGCACCCTTTACAAAGAGGCGTTTTCTTGCAGAAACTCTGGCACAAACAGACAATCAATGCATGGAATTCATTAAACAAATATGTGTCATGAGGAAGGTTTTTCATAAAAAAATCCTGTAGTTCGTCATAGCCCTTTTTGCCATCATGGATTTTATGGTTATTTAAAAATCTTTTTGTGTAAGTATCAATGACAAAAATCGGTTTATTCAAGGCGTAGAGGATGATGCTGTCGGCCGTTTCCCTTCCGATGCCATTAATCCCCAGAAGCTTCTCTCTCAGCTTCCACATATTTATTTCTTTTAAATCATTTATATTACCATTGTATTCATCATATATTACATTAAAAATATTCTTTAACATATTGGATTTAATATTATAAAAACCTGATGGTCTTATAAGTTCGGCAAGCCTTTCCTTGTCCATCCCGTAGAGAATGTTTATACATAGAGCATTGTGGTTCTTTAAGTTGGTTATTGCTTTTTCAACGTTTTTCCATGATGTGTTCTGGGTAAGAACCGTTCCGATGATAATCTCAACTCCTGTTTCACCTGGCCACCAGTTTCTTTTTCCAAATGATTCAAGAAGAGTATGGAATATTTTCCATAGTTTTCTTTGCATATTACAGTCCCTTTTTTAACAAACGGGTTGTTGCAAGCATTTCTTTTACTTATATCCGGTTCGAATAACTTTGACAAAAAAATACCACATCAAAGGAGTTTTGTGGAATGAAAGAAAGTCTTGCAATCAATCATGCTTCGTGATAAATAAGAAAAAGAACTCACAAGATTCAACCTTCAAGGGAAGTGAAGTGAAAAGCTTCCGCTGTCCCGCAACTGTGATGGGTTCAAGACGACGCATGGTGTCCACCGGCCACTGTTTCAAGTAAAAAGGAATGGGAAGGCGCGTTCGTTTCAAGCCCTTAAGCCAGGAAACCTTGGGTTGAATCCTAAGAGAAATATACCTTACGAGGCATAAGGGGTTGCTCATGAAACACAAAACCATACCTTATATTAACAACACTTTTATGATAATGCTGGGCATTCAATGCCACGCAGAAGAAGCTGTTCTCTACAAGCTCGACGATATCATCGTTACCGCAACAAAAATCCCGGAGAAGCGAAAAGACATTCCCAATGCTGTTACCATCATGGATAAAAAGGATATTCAGGCGTCCGGTGCTAAAAGTATCGGGGAATTGCTGGCAAACGAGCCGGGTATAGACTGGCAAACTTATGGCAATTATGGTGGCGCTGCGCAGGAGATCCATATCCGTGGAATGCGGGGTAATGCAACCCAGTTGCTTGTTAATGGCATCAATGTCGGTTCTCCGTCGTTAGGCATTGCGGATATAGGAAAAATTTCCATCGACAATATCGAGCGGATCGAAATAGTCAAAGGCTCCGGTTCGCTTCTCTACGGATCAGGAGCAATGGCTGGAACTGTCAATATTATTACAAAGGGACCTAAGAGAGATAAAATGGACCTGAAAATTGGCGCTGGTTATGGTTCGCAAAATACATATCGCATGGCGGCGGAAAATGGAATGTTCGTCGCCGGCGATTTCGGATATTATCTGACTGCTGGTAGAACCGAAACCGACGGTTTTCGGGACAACAGCTATCTACAGGCAAAACGATGTATCCCTGAAATTGGTCCTGGACAAGAGAGAAGCGTTTAATATCAGTCTTTATGGTGATTATATAGATAGGTCATTATGGCATGCCGGGTGTTAAGCCACCTTCAGGCACACAAGATTATTATATAGGCGGTGAAAAGTTTTATAATAGTGAGGCGGCATCTCTGCTGGATCACAGCAGTGATAAGGACGGGCATGTCGTTCTTGAGATTAAAGGTGAACCGCTGGAATGGTTCGGCTATAATCTCAAAGGGCATTACACGAACATGGAAAATTACAACTACCAACGGTATGCATTCAATGGCACAGGCGCAGAAAACTGGGTAACAAACGAGGTGCTGGGGATAGACGGACATATGAATATCTATCCCTTTGATGGAGCCAAGCTACTACTGGGAGGAGAATATAAGGACTTTGACTGGAAGAATAGGAGTTATAATTTGGATACATCCGGTTCAAAAACCGGTTTCGAATCTACAACAAAAGCACATTTATTTACAAAGGGTGTCTTTACGGAGGCTGAATACAGACCATCACAGTATGGAAAGGTTTTTGCCGGTATCAGACATGAAAACCACTCCGCATTTGGCTCAGAGAATCTGCCCCTCTTCGGCGTGGTCATAAATCCATTTGAAACAACGGCATTGAAGGTCAGCCACGGAAAACACTTTCTGGCGCCCACTCCCAACGATCTTTATTGGCCGGCTGACCCATACACTAAGGGAAACGCCAGATCTTAAACCCGAGATCGGATGGCATACGGATATCACCCTTGAACAGTCATTTCTTAAAGACAAGTTATTCATGACGATATCGTATTTTCACTGGAATATAGATGATAAAATCCAATGGGAACCGGATTCGCAAGGTGTCTTCACCCCCATAAACCTGGGGAAGTACAAAGCGGACGGTATTGAGACGGGAATCAAAATTGGACCCTTTCATGACCTGACGTTGGCCTTGAACTACACATATACAAACGCGGAAGAGGAAAACCGTGAATATACCAAACAAGACTATGGGTGGCCACCATTTTTGCCGGCAGATTTCCGGTACAGCGTGGTCAAACGACGTGCATCTTACACACCGCGGAATCAGTTTAAGGGTGACCTCACGTATAAAAGCAGTTTCGGACTGACTGTAATGGCAACGGTGCGATACGTGGATAACCGTGTTGTGTACAGAACAGAGTCCACCACCTATCCGGATACGGAAACGGTCACCTATAATCTGCACTCTTACTGGACAGCCGATTTAAAGATAGAGCAACGTCTTTACAAACAATGGATCCTTTCACTGTCCAGCTCTTAATCTTTTTAATAAAAAATATGATACTCGCTTGGCAACCTTCACAGATCAGACTTCATTAAAAACCACCATGGCCACGTACCCGGGGGCAGGCCTGTCGGTTTTTGCCAGGTTGACTTATGAATTTTAATGACTTATACAAAGAAAAAATCCCAAGCCTTCACTTCCTGACAGGAAACGAATGCTTTTCTCCAATGAAGGCACTGATACAACAACCGAGACAAAAAACCGCTTTGATAAAAAATACAATAGATATGGCACCCTATGGTATCTATCTATCCTTCAACGGGAAAGGCAGCATGTATGGACTCGTATATGCCTTCTAAATCAGGAGGCTGACGATGGAGATTCGCTTATGAACGATGGTAAAGAAAGGATTGCGCAAGAGATACGACAGAACCTCACGAAATTAGTCCTGTACCAGCAGCCTGCCGAGGGTATTCTTTTTTCCGGCGGACTTGATTCAGCTATTCTTGCCTGTATTAATCCGGCCATGAAAGCAATCACAGTAACCCTTGAATCGTACGGTCCGGACATTGAATACGCAAGGAACATCAGCATGTCAATGGGTATCCCTCATTACCACAGGGAAATAAACGTAGAAGAAGCACTAAATGCTATCCCTGAAGTCATAAAGATACTTGGGAGTTTTGACCCGGCGCTCCCGAATGATCTTGCTGTTTATTTCGGTATGGAATATGCCAAAGAACTGGGTTTGCGAAGTATTATGACCGGCGATGGATCAGATGAAATATTTGCCGGGTATAGTTACATGGAAACCATTAATAACCTTAAGAACTATATAAAAAGACTGGCGCCATATATTAGTTTCAGTTCAAATACAATTGGCAGACATTTTGACATAACTATACACCAACCATTCCTTCAAAAAGATTTCTTCAATTTTGCTCTTTCTATAGAACCAGAATTAAAAATTAAAAAAGTAAATAATAAAACATGGGGAAAATGGATCCTGAGACACTCATTTTCAGATATTCTCCCTGGTAAAATCGCATGGCAGTCAAAAAGGCCGCTGGAAGTTGGTTCAGGAATGACAAGATTAAGGACAATTATCGCATCAAAGGTGACCGACAAAGAATTTGCTGAAAAAAGCAGCATCTATGATATTAAATTCTTTAATAAAGAGCATCTCTACTACTATGAAATTTTTCGGAGAGAAGTGGGTTTAGTTCCCTGCCCCAGAGATGATGAAAAGGAATGCCCATGTTGCGGTGCAGGGATAATGAAAGAGAAACCACACTGCAGAATATGTGGCTGGGCAGGAGCTATCTTATGAAAAAAACAAATGCAGCCTGTTCGTGGAGTGGTGGAAAAGATTGCGCCATGGCGCTCTATGAAGCACAGAATTCAGGTATGGTTGTCACCCACTTACTCAATATGACAACTGAGGATGGTTCCCAATCACGCACTCATGGAATCGATGCTTCATGGCTCCGCTTGCAGTCTGAAGCAATGGGCATTCCTCTTATACAAAAGGCGACTTCTTGGGACAGTTATGAAAACATATTTAAAGAAGCCCTGCGGGAAATTAAGAATAATGGAATTACAACGGTAATTTTTGGTGATATCGACCTGATTCAACATAAACAGTGGGTTGAGAAGGTTTGTTACGAGACAGAGATTACGCCAATACTTCCTCTATGGCAGAAAGAGAGAGAAAATCTCCTCAATCTTTTTATCGAGAGTGGTTTCAAGGCAATTATCACTGCAACCGACGCCACATACCTTGGCGAGGAATGGCTCGGCAGAGAGGTTGATAAAGCTTTTGTAGAAGATATGAAGTCTCTTGATAACATAGATTTATGTGGCGAAAAAGGTGAATACCATACTTTCGTTTATGACAGCCCCATTTTTCAAAAACCCATTACATTTAGTTTTGGTAACAATATACTCTATAATAACAATTGGTTATTAGAGCTATATCATGTTAATTATCAGGATATAGTATGATTATTCCAAAAACAATTAGAATAATTAATTTATTTTTGTTCATGCTGGCGGTTTGTGTTTATCCAGCTTTTTCTTCAAACACTCTTACTAATGGAAACAGGAACATGCAAACAACCCCCCGGAGGATTATTTCATTAAGTCCGGTCTTAACAGAGGGGCTTTACCTTTTAGGGCTGGAAGAGACAGTTGTTGGAGTAACCATATATTGTCAGGAACCGTCTCCTTCGCGAAAAAAAGAAAAGATCGGTTCTATTATGGAACCTGACATAGAAAAGATAGTCAGCTTAAAACCGGACCTCGTACTGGCAATGAGTCTTACCAGCATAAACGTTATTAAGAAGCTCAAAGACCTGGGTATTAATATTGTTGTCTTAGAAATACCGAAAAATTTTGAAGAACTTTGTCATATTTTTCTTCAATTAGGGAAAGAAGTGGGGAAAGAAGATAAGGCGTTGAAACTTATTAAGGAATCAAAAAGGCGTGTTTCTCATATTAAAAATAAAACCAAAACATTGCCGAAACGAAAAGTTCTCATCCAGATAGGTGCAAAACCCTTTTTTGTGGCAACAAAAGATTATTTTATCAACGATTACATTGAGTTTGCCGGTGGAATAAATGTTTTTAAAGATGCCCCATCAGGATCAGTAGGCAGAGAAGAGGCAATTCAAAGAAACCCCGATGTGATCATCATAACGACTATGGGCCTTTCCGAAGAGAATGAATGGAAAATATGGAAAAGATTTACCTCTATAGGGGCAGTGAAAGAAAATAACATTCACTTCGTCGATCCTGACAGATTATGCAGCCCTACCCCGGTTAGTTTTGTAGAATCACTTGAGAAAATTGTGCATATATTGCACCCCAAGAGATAACAAGAATGAAGATACAGAAAAAGACAATGAGTTGGCTTTTTTCAATATCGGCAGCCATTATTTTCCTTTTAACGGCATGCATCGTTTCATTGGCAAGCGGGTCCGCCGGTATTCCGGTAAGCAGAATCATATCCATCTTTTTCGAAGGAAAAGGCACTGCGGAATACAGCATTCTTTTTGATATTCGTTTACCGCGCATCATCCTTGGTTTTGCAATCGGCGGCGGATTAAGCCTCGCCGGTGTTATCCTCCAGGGAATGTTCCGTAATCCTCTCGTTGAACCCTATACGCTGGGTATTTCAGGTGGGGCAGCCCTTGGCGCATCTTTGTGTATTATACTGAAACTTAACCAGTTCCTTCCCAATGTGGCACTGCCTCTATCAGGTTTTTTCGGCTCATGTCTCGTTGTTTTGCCTGTATATTTTTTGAATATGCAAAAAAGGGTGTTTACCATAGAGGGGCTTCTCTTGACCGGCGTTATGATAAGCTTTATATCATCTTCACTCGTTATGCTGATCCTTTCTGTCTCGCGCACAGAAGAACTTCACAGCATCGTTTTCTGGATAATGGGTTCTCTTGAAGAACCAAGCTGGGTGTTCATAATAACAGTTTGTGTTGTTTCGTTATTCTGTCTTGTTCTTTCATACTTCTTCAGTCTTCGCATGAATGCTTTATCACTTGGCGAAGAAGAGGCAATCCATTTAGGTATCAACACGGAAAGGATGAAAAAACAGCTTTTCCTCATTGCCTCTCTACTCACAGGGATTAGTGTATCTGTTGCCGGGCTCATCGGTTTTGTCGGATTGGTTGTTCCACACTTTATCAGGATCCTTGTTGGTTATGATCACAGATCGCTCATTATCGTCTCCTTTTTTTCCGGGGCCGGTTTTCTCATATTTTGCGATACCATAGCCCGGACTATCATTTCGCCTATTGAGCTTCCCGTCGGTGTTATTACGGGGATACTCGGGGGGAGTATCTTTGTCTATATTCTGAACAGAAGAACTTTCTTTAAGGCAGGAGACAAGTCATGATCCGGATTGATCACTTGACTTGCGGATACGGTCCAAAAATAGTTCTCGACAACATCAATCTTGAAATAGAGAAAGGTGAATTTGTAGGCATTATCGGGCCGAATGGTTCAGGGAAGACAACGATTATGCGGGCAATAACCCGTCTCATAAAACCTATTACAGGAACAATCTATCTTGAAGGAAAGAATATCGGCAGCTTTAGTCATAAAGAGTTAGCGCAAAAAATAGCTGTCGTCTCCCAGAGTCTTCCTGTAATGGCCATGTCAGTAAGAGAGTTTGTTCTTCTCGGAAGAATACCTTACTATAAAGAACTCCAATTCCTTGAAAATGAAAAAGATTTGGCTATTGCAGAAAGTGCTATGGTTATGACAGATATAATAAAGCTTGGAGACAACTACATGTCTGAGATGAGCGGCGGTGAAGTACAGCTTGCTTTTATAGCGCGGGCCATTGCTCAGGAACCATCCTTGCTCCTTCTTGATGAACCCACAGCACATCTTGATATTACCCATCAGGTCGGCGTATTGGACCTCATTAAAAGATTAAACAGGCAGTATGGCCTGACAGTCATTATTGTCCTTCATGATCTCAATCTTGCCTCAGAATACTGTGACCGCCTTGTACTCATGGATCAGGGACAGATAGAAAAAACGGGTAGACCCGAAGAAGTTCTGACCTACAACAACATCGAAAAGGTCTATAAGACGGTTGTTGTCGTTGAAATAAACCCGATTTCCGGGAAACCTTTTGTGCTCGTTGTCTCCGAGGAGGTTAAAAAGAAATGCGAAAGGTAGTTTTTATTTTAGGGGGAGCCCGTAGCGGAAAGAGCACCTTTGCCCTGCAGGAAGCATCGGCCATTGAAGGTAAAAAGGCCTTTATTGCAACCGCGGAAGCCTTTGATGATGAAATGCGTCTCCGTATAGAAAAACACAAAGAAGAACGGGGGACAGACTGGATTACCCATGAAGAACCTCTCTTAATCTCCACACTTCTTCAGAACATAAGAGATTCATACCCGGTGATCCTTGTTGATTGCCTGACACTCTGGGTATCAAATATTATGCACGCCGGGCTTGACTTTAACGATGAAGCAGCCCGTCTCGTCGATATTATTTCACAAAAGCACCCTGCCCTCATTTATATTGTATCGAACGAGGTCGGTATGGGTCTTGTTCCCGACACAGAACTTGGCCGGGAATACAGGGACAACATCGGTCTTTTGAACCGGAAAGTGGCTGAAGCTGCAACTGATGTCTATTTTATGGCAGCAGGAATACCAATGAAAATAAAAGGAGATACGAGAATTGAATAAACCATATATTGTACCTGTGAAAGATGATCTCCTCGAAATTGCCCAGAAGAGGCTTGACAGCCTGACAAAACCTCAGGGCAGCCTTGGCAGACTGGAAGAGTTTGCCAGGAAACTTGTCCTCCTGACAGGGCAAGCTATGCCCCGGCCACTAACGAAAAAGGCTATCTTTACCTTTGCCGGAGACCATGGCGTAGTTGATGAAGGGGTCTCGCTTTTCCCGAAAGAAGTGACTATACAGATGGTCTACAACTTCTTGAAGGGAGGCGCAGGTATAAATGTCCTCGCAGGCCATGCAGGGGCAGAGGAAATTGTAGTAGACATAGGGGTAGATTATGATTTTGGTGAAGAAAATAACCTTCTTGTAAGGAAAGTCGTCAAGGGCACCAGAAACATGCGAAAGGGCCCTGCCATGACAAGAGAGGAGGCGGAACAGTGCATAGATGTCGGCATCGAGCTTGCCCTGAACTACGCAAAGAATGGTTATGACATCTTTGGGACCGGAGAAATGGGTATCGGTAATACCACACCTTCCAGCGCTATTGCGGCAGTCCTAACAGGCACAGCAGTTTCTCAGGTGACCGGGAGGGGTACAGGCATCACCGATGAGACCCTCAGGCATAAAATATCGGTTATTGAGGACTCAATATCCCTTAATAAGCCTGATTCTAAGGACCCAATAGACGTTCTCTCAAAAGTTGGCGGTGCGGAGATCGGAGGTATTGCAGGGCTTATCCTCGGCGCTGCATCCCAAAAAATACCCGTTGTTATTGACGGTTTCATCTCCACTGCCGGTGCCCTTATTGCTTATTCCATTGAGCCTGCAGTGAAAGACTATATGTTTGCCGCGCATCGTTCTGTCGAAAGAGGACAGCAGGTCATGCTCGATGCAATGGGTTTAAGGCCCATACTCGATCTGGATTTGAGGCTTGGTGAAGGTACAGGCGCCGCGCTCGGGATGTTTATCATAGAAGCGGGGCTTAAAATTTACCGGGAGATGGCTACCTTTGATGAAGCGGGGGTTTCAAAGGAACTGGCATGATCCTTAAACCCATTGTAACAGCCTTCCAGTTCCTGACAATTATACCCATTAAAACAAAATGGGATCTTTCCGAAAAAGAGATCTCTCGTGCATCAATGTTTTTCCCCCTTGTCGGCGCTTTTCAGGGGGTCGTCCTTGTTCTTTTATCATTTGTATGCCTGAAAGTATTTTCTTCTGAAATAACAGCAGCCCTTATTCTTGTTGCCTATCTTTTTATAACCGGAGGTTTTCATCAGGATGGTCTCTCCGATACCTTCGATGCTTTTGCCGTAAAATCATCAGGAAATCTCGGGAGGGATAGAGAAAAAAGACTCCAGGTAATGAAAGACAGCACAACGGGCCCGATAGGTGTTATTGCCATTGTCTTTACCATTCTTCTTAAATATCTTCTCATAAAGCAAAGTCTTTCTTCCAATACCGGCTCAGGTAAGTATCTCACTCTTTTCTTCCTGCCCCTTTTTTCCAAGTGGGCCATGGTTTCCGTTATGTATGGTACAAAAAAAGCCCGTGAAGATGGTTTGGGAAGGATCTTTCTCGAACATACGGGTATCGCACAGTTCTCCATTGCAACTTTTCTCCTGCTTTTAATGGGTTTTGCAGGTTTTTTTGCAATCAACGCCCCCCTATTCTCTTTTTCTCCACTCCAGTCGTACTGTTTTATTGCGTATTTTATCGCAGAAATTGCTATAGTCTGGTCTGTTTGCCTCTTGTTGAAACATCTTTTCACAGCCAGATTCGGTGGTCTAACGGGAGACAACTTTGGCGCTATTCATGAAATAACGGAAATTGTCTTTTTGTTGGTTGTTAATATATGGAGGTATTGAACAACCATATTTTTATCGTTGGCTATTACTCATTGCATGTCTCAATAGCCGTTCCTCCTGAAGCCGCCATACCGGTAAAGGTTATCGGGGTAATAACTTTCGAAGGTCTATTAACATATAACGGCGTTCTTGTTGAAAAACCGTATATCGGTACCGAAGAGACAGAAGATTATCTGCCTGTTTCTATTGATGCAACCAAAATTATAAAACTCGCCTCATTCCTTGGCTTTTTGATCTCTCTTGGTGTATTATTTTTCTTAGAGGTATTTACATGACGAATCATGGCGGTGACATTTATGGTTTTATGGAAAAGAAAAAGATACAGCAAAATACACTCATTGATTTCAGCGCTTCTATAAATCCTCTGGGAACACCTAAGGCGGTCATCCATGAAATCCAAAAAGGTTTGAAAAATCTTATCCATTACCCGGATATGAAGGTCACGAAATTAAGGGAAAAGATCGGAAATGTCTATAATATCGATCCGTCTTCCATTGTCTGCGGAAACGGATGCGCTGAATTGATTCACCTTGTCCCAAGGACAATGGGGTTTCAGAAGGTGCTCATCGTGCAACCCACATTTAGTGATTATGCAAGGGCGTGTAAAATTGCCCGCACAAATTGCGTGATTGTCGATCACGTATTGGAAAAAGGAAACGGTTTTGTGGTAGAGCCCGAAAAGCTTATTGATCAAGCCATAAACAGTGAAGTGGAAGCGGTATACCTATGCAACCCCAATAACCCGACGGGAAGACTCCTTGAAAAAGATATTATTCTGGGAATAACGCAGATGCTGCGAAAACAAAAGATCTATCTCATTATAGATGAATCTTTTATCGATTTTTCTTCCGGAGAGTCACTGTCAGACGCTGTTGGGGTAAATCCCTATCTTATGGTCCTGCGGTCGATGACAAAGTTTTATGCACTGGCCGGTTTAAGATTGGGCTGGGGCGTGTTTCCTCTCCATATCGCAGAAATGTTACGAGAGTGCAAGGAACCATGGAGCGTAAATACCTTGGCACAAGCCGCTGGTATTGCGGCCTTGGAAGAAGTGGACTATAAGGAGAAAACACAGGATCTTATCAGAAAACAAAGGCAGGTCCTTGCAAAGGGTTTCACAGACCTTGGAGTTGAATACATCCCTTCTGATGCAAATTATTACCTGTTTTATACCCCTCAGGCTCAACAAATAGCCGAATATCTGGCAAGCAACGGGATACTCGTCAGGGGTTGCTCGAACTTCAAAGGTCTTGACCATCGATATTTGCGTGTTGCCGTAAAATCACCTAAGAACAATAGAACTCTATTGAGATATATGAAGGACTGTTTTGTATAAAGGTTCTGTTACAAAATTATTCCTCATACGACATGGTGATACCCTTGACGAAGAAACAAAAAAGATTTACAAGGGGTCTATTGATATTCTCCTGTCCGGAAAGGGGATTTCAAGAATAGAAAAGGTAGCTTCTTTTCTGTCGAAGTATGCATTTGATGCTCTTTATACATCAGCACTTTCACGGTGCGTTGAGAGTGGTCGAATTATTGCAAAGCCGCAAAACATTGACATAAACATAGAAGAAGGTCTCAACGAGATCGGTTTTGGTAAATGGGAGGGCTTAAGTTTTGATGAAATCCTGCAACAGTACCCTCAACTCTTTCCTCTTTGGTTAAAGGATCCCACTCGTCATACTCCTCCCGACGGTGAACCCCTTCTTTGCGCACAGGAAAGAATCATGAAGTTATTCTCAGATATTGTTGAAAAGCATCGTGGCCGAAACGTTGCCATTGTGAGCCATGCCGGGGTACTCAGAATCATCATCGCGTCACTTCTGGCATTTGATCTGAACAACATATACCGTATTGCCCAGGAGTATGGCTGTATCGACATGATCGATATATTTGAAGATAACAATGTTGCTATCAGACTTCTCAATTACACAACGGACATAGCAGGGCCATTGCACGTCAAATCATAGGCAGCGGTGTGGTTAGCATTTCCATGCAATTCATTGGTTTCCTGTTTCACATCTTTTAAATGAGTTTTTTTGCTGTTTTTTCTGTTGTATGTAACCGGTTGATTATGCTATATAAAACACAATTATTGCCGACGTAGCTCAGAGGTAGAGCAGCTCACTCGTAATGAGCAGGTCGTGAGTTCAATTCTCACCGTCGGCTTTGATTTCAACACGTTACAAACTACCCCAATCGACAACTGAGGTGTGCTGCCAATCGAGGAAACTATAAAGAGTTGGTGGCATAGCTCCTCTATTGACAAAACCGCACAAAAACAGTCAAATATAACACAATTAGATTGCGGGAACGATCTATATAATGAATGAACAATCCTCCAGCCCTTTTAGTCCTGCCGAAATCGTCATTGGAGTGGTTTCTCTAATTGTTCTATACATTATCAGCCGCTTCAGTTACCCGGTCTTCCATACATTTGCCGAGTTATTCAGCATCGTGATAGGGTTCGGTCTTTTTATGATGATCTGGAATTCACGGCAGATCATCAAGGATGACTATCTTCTTTTTGTAGGTATTGCCTATTTTTTTGTGGCCTCTATTGATCTTACCCATGCCCTCGCATACAAAGGGATTAATTTATTTGCAGGTTATGGGACGAATATGCCGACCCAGTTGTGGGTTGCATCCCGTTATGTTCAAAGCCTTTCTCTTCTCGCTGCTCCTCTATTTGTCACCCGGAGGCTGCGAGCGCACTGGACCATGGCCACTTTTGCAATACTGACAGCGGTCGTTTTAACAACCATCTTTTTGCGCGTTTTTCCGGACTGTTATATTGAAGGGTCTGGTCTTACACAATTTAAGGTGATAAGCGAATATGTGATTTCGGCCATTTTGGTATGTTCATTGATCTTGCTGGTAAAGAAACGTGCGCACTTCGACACGGAGGTTCTTGCCCTCATAATTTTATCGATTATCTCAACAATAGGTTCGGAATTGGCATTCACCTTCTATATCGGTGTTTATGATGTTTCAAATCTTATCGGGCACTTTCTCAAAATTATTGCCTTCTATCTCATATTTAAAGCTATCATACAGACAGGTCTTTCTAAACCGTACAGCCTTCTGTTCAGAGATCTCAAGCAACAGGAAAAGGCACTGAAAGAGAGCGAGGAATGGCTCAAGGTAACCCTTTCGAGCATCGGCGATGCGGTTATTGCCACCGATCTGGCAGGCAATATTATCTTCATGAATACTGTAGCTGAAGAAGTTACCGGATGGGCCTTGAAGGATGCTGCAACGAAGCCAGCTTCTCAGGTGTTCAACGTCGTCAATGAGCAGACCCGCCGGGAGGTTGAAAGCCCTATTACAAAAGTGCTCCGGGAGGGGACGATTGTCGGTCTTGCCAACCATACTATCCTGGTGCGAAAGAATGGGACAGAAGTCCCCATTGACGATAGTGGCGCGCCCATACGAGATGCTGATGGCAACACCATAGGTGTCGTGCTTGTTTTTCGCGACATTACCGAACGCAAAAAGGTTGAGGATCATACAAGTCGCCTTGCCTCTTTCCCGGACCTCAATCCTAACCCTATTTTAGAGGCGGATTTGTCTGGCGAAATCACGTTCTGCAATCCGGCGGCTAAAAAGGTTTTGGGAAATCTTGGCGCAGACAGAGAAGATTGTAGTCCCTTTCTTCCAAAAAATCTTGGCGCTATTTTGAAAGACTGGGACAGAACAAGTGAATTCACTATTGGCCAGGAGGTAATGATCAAGGACCGGGTTTTTGCTGAAACCATTCACCTTGTTCCTCAGTTCGGTGTTGCCCGTATTTACGCTCGGGAAATCACCAAGCGCAAGCGTGCCGAGGAGGCACTGCAGGAGAGCCAACATCTCCTTCGTGACGTTATCGATAGTGCCCCTTCCGCTATTTTCCTCAAAGACTGTGATGGCAAGTTCATTACCATTAATACCCAATTGGAAAAGATGCTTGGAATGACGCGGGAAGAGCTTAAAGGGAAAACCGACTACGACATTGCGCCAAAGGACGTGGCCGACGACTGGCGGGCTCACGATCTACAGGTAATGAAGACCGGGCTGCCCCTGCAGATCGAGGAGATAGCCGATCTGGAAGATGGTCATCATGTTTTCTTGGCGAACAAGTTTCCATTGCTGGACTCTTCGGGACGGATATATGGCATCTGTGCCATCTCTCATGACATTACCCCGCACAAACGAGCAGAAGATGCCCTAAAAACGAGCACAGAGAGACTTGAGATTTTATCCAGCACCGCCAGCCAGCTTTTGGCAAGCAAGGAACCACAAGAGATTGTTGAGGTATTGTGCAGAAGGGTAATGGAGCACCTTGACTGCCACGCATTTTTCAACTACCTCGTCGAGGAAGCGGGAAACCGCATGAAACTCAATGCCTATGCCGGCATTCCCGATGAAACTGCCAGAGAGATCTACTTTCTGGATTTTGGAACCGCAGTTTGCGGGTGTGTTGCCCGGGATGCACAACGGATCGTAGCAGAGAACATCCCCACCACCCCTGATATCAGGACAGACCTGGTCTCTTCCTTTGGCATCAAGGCTTATGCCTGCCACCCCCTCTTTGCCCAGGGCCGTGTCATCGGGACCTTATCCTTTGGCACTCGTTCACGTCTCACCTTTACGGAAGACGAACTTGCCCTTATGAAGACTGTGGCGGACCAGGTTGCAATTGCTATGGAGCGTATGCAGCTCCTTCAGTCTTTAGAAGAACGGGCTGACGATCTGGAACTTCGCGTGCAAGAAAGGACCTTCCAACTAAGCGAAGCCTATGAATCGCTGGAGCGTGAGATAAAAGAACATAATAAGGCTGAGGAACAGCTTCGCCAATCCCAGAAGATGGAAGCTATAGGAACCCTCGCAGGAGGCATAGCCCATGACTTCAACAACATGCTTGCCGCAATCCTGGGATTTACGGAGATGGCCATCGAAGATGTTCCAGACCGCCCTGATGTGGAGAGGAGCCTGCAGAACGTCTCAAAAGCAGCTATGCGGGCACGAGACCTTGTCAAACAGATCCTCGCATTTAGTCGTAAAACCAATTATGAGAGAATACCCCTACCCCTTTCCCCGCTCATCAAGGAAACCGTTAAGCTTCTTAGGGCCTCAATTCCCGCTACCATTGAGATACGGGTTGCAGTTACTGCCATCTCCGATACGGTCCTTGCAGCCCCTGTAGAAGCGCAGCAGATCCTCATGAACCTTGCCACCAACGCTTCCCTTGCCATGCAGGAAAAAGGAGGTACTTTAGATATAAACCTCACGGATATCGACTTTGAACCTGACTCACCCGTGTCTGGACTGGATGTGTTGCCAGGGGAATATGTCCAACTCATGGTTCATGACACCGGTATCGGCATGAGTCCTGAAATTATGAAGCGGGTATTTGAACCCTTCTTTACTACACGGGAAGTGGGTAAGGGCACCGGCATGGGTTTGGCCATGGTATATGGCATCGTAAAGGATCTCCAGGGTACGATTACCGTTGAAAGTGAACTTGGGTATGGCTCTACTTTCAGGGTTTTTCTCCCCAAAGTGAAGACCAACGCAAAAGTAGAGGTTATGCGGCCTGTTGAAATCCCATGCGGCAGCGAGAGAATCCTTTTTGTTGATGATGAGGAAATGCTTGTTGAATGGGGCAAAGCCACCCTTGAGAAACTTGGCTACAAGGTGACCGCTATGAAGGACAGCCGGGAAGCCCTGAAAACCTTTTCTATGAATCCTGCCCTCTTTGACCTCGTGATTACCGATCATGCCATGCCACAGATGGCCGGAACTCAACTCACAAAAGAAATTCTTATGATAAGGGGAGACATTCCCATCATCCTCTGCACCGGCCACAACGATGCCGTCTCACCGGGGATTGCAATGGAGGCGGGCATCAGACAACTCCTCATGAAACCCGTTGCCAAGCCGGAACTGGCGCAGGCGATTCGTCGCGCGCTGGATGGCAACCAGGACTCTCACAAGTAGCCGGAAGATTTCTTCTGGCAAGCACCAATCTTGGCAACACTTCTGTTACGTATGGGAGGTGCATCAACAGTCACGAAGTACTTCCCGTACTCGTTAAAATTACATTCAGGTTCAACGGAAGATTATAAGCGGTAATGTTTTTTGACTGTGCTTCATGCATGGATTTTTGCACAAAGTAAAAGCTTTCAACCGGTAATGAATGACCTGGAAATAGTTAATTATTCTCAACCTATAAGTCAAATATGCTGTTTCACTCAACCTCGTAGCATCATGCTATAATATATGAAAGGGAATGCAGCATGTTCATGAACCCATCCGATAAATCAGAGAAATCATTTAGAACCATCCTCGAACATGCAGGAATTGCAATAGCTGTGATCGAAAACGATATGATGGTATCCTTTGTGAATCTTGCGTTCCTTAAGCTCTTCGAGCGCACCCGGAATGACGTTGAAGGAAAGAAATGGACAGACATTACCTCCATTGAAAGCATAAAGGTGATTCGGCAACTGCAGAAGTTGGGTCCCGATACTCCATCCATAGAATACGAGATCCCATGGCTAACCTTGGATGGCCACATTAAACAGATACGTGCTATCATTTCAAAGATCCCTGAGACAGGAGAGTATGTTGCATCCTTCCTTGACATTACCAGTGATATACACACAGAGGAGGGATTGTGGGAGAGCGAAGAAAGGTTCCGTACAATCTTTGATGGAGCTGCTGTTGGCATGACTATGGTGGACCTGCAGGAAGGGAGGATCCTCGCCAGTAACCCGGCAATGCAGAAAATGCTGGGCTACACCGCAAAGGAGCTCTCACGAATGCAGTTTTCCAACTTTACGCACCCCGATGACGTGGAAAGCCAGTGGGCCCTTCATAAAGAGATGGTGGCGGGAAACCTGAAGCGCTTCGAGATGAAGAAACGATATATCCGCAAAGACGGTACCGTGGTATGGGCACGCCTGGTAGCTAACCTTGCCCTGAGGACCAGCGGGAAACCGGCAGTTGTAATAGGTATGATTGAGGAGATAGTCTGATGCCCTACCGATTGAGTTCCCTCGGAAAAATATCCTCAGTAAAAGTGTCCTGAAATTCTCCGTTGGTGATTCCTTAACAACAGTGAACATTTCAAACAGTATTTGCTATAATGCACAGATAAAATGATGTTCTTGAGTCAACTGTATTGTTTTTATAGAAATCAAACAAGAATGACTGAAAAATAGATTCAGCAAGGAATTATGGTAATATTTGAAGAAATGTAGGATTTTATCCGCAAATATGGTAAGAGTCTAAAAGGTTCGATATGTACAGGACAGTCAGTGACGCTTGAGGATAAGATCTGAATTGGAGGCGGCATCATGAATGCAAGAAAGATAAAATTACATTACGTGCTTATGTCGGTGCTTGTGGTTTGCCTGGTTATGCTGACATATTCTGCATTCGCGGCATCATCTATCACCCAGACAGGCGCCAAGCCGGGGCAAGCCGTGACCGGCGTTACAGTGCCGCCATCAATTCAATACGATCCCAATGCCCCGCCTCAAGGCTCCATCGCGATCACGACACCTGCGAGCGGCAAAACATGGCACACGGGATCGTATCAAATCATCCAATGGACCTGCACCGGGATGCGATACAATACAGTGGATATATCCCTTTGGAAAGACGGGAAGCTCTTCGCCGATATCGGAAAGGGGGTGGGAACGGGGCGCACAGCCTATATCATTCCCTTCGATGCCGCCGCAGGATTCTATGAATTGCGGCTGACCAGTGATACCGATACACGGATTGCAGCGAAGCTGCCGGTCACGATTGCCGTCACGCGTGTCACCCTGATCAATCCCACATCCGCTCTGGTGTCCAACTCGCCGTACACCATTAAATGGACTTACTCCGCCAATCTCGCCGGAATAAAGATCTCCGTTCTCGACGGTTCCGGAGCGGTTGTGCAGGAATACCCCAATGTCCCGCTTGGAACAGGTGGAAACGGAAGTTGGCCCTGGACGGTCCCCCTGCCTCCGTCCGGAAAGACATCCGTCCAGTACCGTTTCAGTGTCACCGGCAGATTTCACGCCGATGTAAAGAACAATGATGCCTGGGTCGACAAGGTCTTGGGCCAATCCGACCTGTTCATCGTACGGCTCCCTAAAATCCAGGTGGGATTCTTCGGATTCACCGCAAAAGTCGCTCAATGCTCTCCTGGTAGGACATATCAGCAAAACTGGGACAGCGAACTTAACGGGAGGCCGGTTAAAATAGAACTGTGTAATGCAAACTCGGGAAAACCGGTTCACACAATTCAGGCAAGCGTTCCCTCCCGGGAAAAGAATTCCATCACCTGGACGGCGCCGAACATTCCCGCGACCCTAAGCCGGGAGGGTCTGACCGTAACCATTACAAGCCTCGACAACCCCGCCATAAAAGCATCAGGGGATATTTTCTCTTGTGAGAAACCGTGGATTACCCTCGTATCGCCCGACCCGCAGAAGAACCTGCAGATGAACAATTCCTATCAGATCGGTTGGAAGTATTACGGCGATCCGGGCCCGCATGTCCGGGTAGATTTATTGTCGGCGAAGAATCAAGGATATAATATGCAGGTTTTCGAAACTCCGGCCCAAAGCGCGCCGGTGCAAGAGGGTACAGGGAAATGGGGGGAAGGCCAGATTTCATGGAAGATGACCAATCGTGGTCCGCAGCCCCAGTTTTACATTCAGATCAGGGGGGTTGAAGACCCCAACATCTATGACCGCAAACAATACTATATCGGCGGATCATCCGGATCGAGCGGCACGTCAACCGTCACAGTGACAACCGGCAGCAATACAAACAGCACCAATACCAATACGTCAACCAGCACCGGCTCCAATTCTACAGAAATGCTGACTTATGATGCAGTTTTGAAATATAATGCAACCGATTCCGCCAAGTTTCAAAAAAATACCTCAGTGGTTCTGAATCCTCAGGGCCAGGTGGTCGAGGGCTATTTGTACCTGGGTTCGTACAGTCAGGAACTGAAATACAATTCCGGTAAAATCGTAAAGATGCAGCCCGGTTCGAAGGTGACCTTCAGCAATGGCTATCTGACATCCGGATTCATCACCCTGGATTATGATCAGATGCTGGAATACGGGCCGGGCAGATCCACCAAGTTCCAGGCCGGGACAATGACCACCTTCAGCAAAGGCTATGTGACGTCCAGCTTCATCGCCCTGGCGAGCGATCATACGCTCCAATACCGGTCAGGCAAAAGCGCAAAATTCCAGCCTGGTTCTAAGACGGCCTTCAGCGACGGCTATGTGACCTCCAGTTTTCTCGCTTTGACGAACGATCATAAGCTGGAATACAAGACGGGCAAAACGGCGACCTTTCGGGCCGGTGCATTGACCACGTTCAACAGCACCGCGATTCTTTCCAGTCTACTGGCCACGAGAACCGAACAGTCCCTGGAATACAAATCCGGCAAGTTTGCCACCTTTACAAGCACCTCGCCCATCACCTTTCGGGCAGACGGTTATGTAAAATCGTGCATACTGGCTTATGCTACCAGCCTGGAATACGCCCCAGGGAAATCCAAAACATGGCCTGCAGGCACATGGCCTATCTTCAATGAAGGCGGTTATACGACGACGCATTGATCCTGAACGCAATAGGAAACAAGAATATAAGAGAATGAAAGGAGACGGATTTATTATTTTATTTAGTGTACGAAACAAAAACGATTCCTTTACCTCTGCTCTCAAAAGACACTCGCACTTATCAGATTTTCTTTACCATAACGGGTCTTTTAGAGTATTTTATTCCTATGGCTGATTGCAAACGATGCGGAAGGGATATCGAGGATCCGAGGACCATCACCTGCTCCAAAAATCCTATCGCATATCAAGACGGCATATACCTTCCAAGGATCCCTTATGGCGACGATGAAACAGAAAGGTGTTCAGTCTGTTTCGTTATGCCCGGTGGCGTGCATCATGAGGGTTGCTACATGGAAAGATGCCCACAGTGCGGAATGAGACTGATTTCCTGCGGGTGTTTAAAAAAATAAGACCCCGCCGTGAACAGTCGGGGGGGATGACTTGACCAGAACGGTCAGTTTACGGCGGGGCTTGTTGCCTTAGTCAGATGTAATTATACCACATAAAAAGTACTTGAGCAAATCCGCCGTCAATTCATACTTTCTCATGCATCATGTAACTATCGATAATCATAAAACATATCACACGCAAAACAAACTCGTAATGAGCAGGTCGTGAGTTCAATTCTCACCGTCGGCTTTGATTTTAAATAGCCATAAGACAGTAAAAACCAAAAGCAATTTTCACTGCATATTTCCGTCTATTTAATATTATTATTTCTGTTAAGTGTATTCACATCTCGGAGTTGTTTTTAAAAATGTGATATTTATCATACGTCTCATCCGGTCGTGATGTTATGCTTATTTTAGGCTCTAAATAAATTCATACACCACATTGAGCCGTATTATTATTTCAGCCACCGGTTTCACCCCACCTGATACCGGTGGCATTTTATTGTTTTTTTATCAGGCCGCCTTTCTTTGCTTCTCGACTAATTGCTTCATGTATAATATGAGATTAAGGTCCGGTTTGGCAAATTGTCCATCAGCACCGACTGCTTCTCCTTTGTGGATGAGTTTTTCCGTAATTAGCGACGAGAAAAGGATAACAGGAATAAATCGAAGGTCCTGATCCTCCTTAATTCGCTTGCAGAGGTGATACCCGTCCATACCGGGCATCTCTATATCAGTCAATACTACATCAATAAAACTGCTTATCCCACAACCCTGTCCGTGAACGCGCTCCTTGATATCGAGGAGATATTTCCATGCTTCATCGCCGTTTATAACGGAATGAACCGTGAAGTGTTCCTTTTCTTCCAGGCTGCGCTTTACATTGTGTCGGATCACATTTGAATCATCTGCGTGAAGGACTTTGATGGGTTCGCTGAATTCAAAGGCTAAATTGATATCGCGTTCATCCAATGAAGCTTTTATAGCAAGTTCGGGGTTCAGTTCGGCAATGGCTTTTTCCAGATCGAGAAGGAATACCATCTTTTTATCAAGCTCAACAACACCGGTGACTGCATCACTCATGTTTTCCATATAACCGTCAAGTGGCTTTATATTCCCCCAGGTAACGCGATGAATTCTTGTGACTCCTGATACGAGAAAAGCAGTAATAGTATTGTTAAACTCAGTGATAATCACGTTAGGGTTCCCTTTTTCAATTCGTGTCTTATTAAGCCAGCGGGCAAGATCTATGAGTACGACCACTTTATCGCGGTGGTAGAAAAGCCCGCAGACTATATTCTTTATCATATCAGGTGGTCTTATAATTTTTGAGGGCATGGGGATGATCTCAATAACCTTCGCTACATTTATTCCATAAAAACCACGATATTGTTCTTCATCAATGAAGAGTTCCAATATTTCTGCCTCATTTGTTCCTGTTTCAAGGAGAATATTTGATACTTTATTGTCCATAATGCCCCCATAGATTTTGTGGTTAACTCCTCAAAGTGGAGGTGACCATTTCTATAATAATTATCGTGTTTTTTCACGCTTAACTTAAATGAGTTCAGGCGCATTCATTTAAGCTAAACAGGGGGAAAAAGGATTATTTAAATGGATGCAAGAATGGAGGTAGGGCTATGCACCGGACAGCGGGAAAGGTATACTGATTGCCCCTACAGGACATTCAGCGACGCAGAAACCACATTCTTCACAAAGGTCATGTTCGATTTGTGCTGTTTCATCCTGAAGAGATATTGCTTCCGGTGGGCATACCTCCACACATTGTCCACATCCGGTACATGCATCTTTATCTATGAAGGGTATCATTATAGCACCATTCCCAGACGGTATCCGTCATGAATTGCATTATTGAGACGCCTCGGTTTCCTCGCATCGCCAATGAAGTGTACCTCTTTAGCAATATTCAGGGCATTCTTACGCCAATACTCGTCAGGCTCAAGTAAAGCCATAATCACACTATCTGCTTCAATCGTTTTTTCTCCTGTATATGGCGCAGATACAGAGACCAATCTGTCCTGTATGAGAGAAACTTTTGTGCCTGTGAGAAAAATAACCTTTCTTTCTTTCATGATCTTGATGTATTGCCAAAGGTAGAATGGATTTACATCCTTGCCAGGTTTTGAACCTTTTTCAATAATAGTGATTTGGTAGTCACCATGACGTAAAAGGAAGACTGCGATTCCAAGCCCAACCCCACTGCCTCCTATTATGACAACACGTTTACCCGGTCTTTGTCCTTCAACGATAATATTGTATGGGGTAAGAACGCCCTGTGGGGCTGTTTTGACGTTTGACCCTGCTGCAATAATAAGGGCATCTGCGTTTTCTTTTTTCATTCTGTCCGGTGTGCATTCTGTTCCAAGGTGAAACTCTACCCCGGCTTTCAGACAAAGCTTTTCAAGGGTTTTCACGGGTCTCAACAACTCTATTGCGCCCTCGTCAACTTTTGAAGCCAGAAGAATATTTCCGCCCAGTTGATCATTTTTCTCGAAAAGTGTTACGATATGTCCCTTTGTGGCTGCGGTTTCAGCACATTGAAGCCCTGCCGGTCCTCCGCCTACAATGATAATCCGTTTCTTGGTTTTTGTGCTTGGAAATCCGTAATAACCCCACGTTTTATCCCCTTCATGACCAAGATTTGGCCGCACGGAACACATGATGGGCTGGTGGTAGTAAAGTCTTGAAAAACAGACATTACAAGCAATACAGGGGATAATCTCATCTTCGCGACCTTCTTTTGCCTTTATGGGAAGTTCAGGATCTGCTATCATCGGTCTGCACATTTCCCAGAAATCTATCTGATTGTCTGCGATGGCTTTTTCGGGAATATGGGGAAGGAACTGGCGAAATGCCATCATAACCGGTATATGGAGGGCTTTTTTCACTGCTTCCGCCACAGGGAGCCAGTGCCCCATGGGAACATCTCTCGTTATTACAGACTGTGATGATTCATGCCAGCCGATGGTGACACTTACATAATCGGCGCCTGCTTCTTCGGCAATTTTAAAACTCTCTATGCTTTCTTCCATGGTATTGCCGCCACGGTCATCGAGGAGTTCGTGGCCACAGAGTCTTATGCCAACAGGCATATCGTCAACGTGAGCTTTAATCCCCTGAATGATTTCAACCATCAATTTACATCTCTGTCTTAAATCCCCTCCATATTCTCCAGATCGTTTTGTTCGTATACCGGGATATGAATGTGGATATAAGATACCCAACAATACCGGAAAGCTCAATCATGTCAAACCCGGCATCTTTTGCCCGCCTTGCAGCATCGATGTGGTCCTTTAATGCCTGTTTTATTTCATTCATTGTAATTTCCCGAGGAGGCTTGAAGTAGGAAAGCTTCTGAGGCACAACTGAAGGCATGAGACAGTAATCAAGCTCTACCCCCCCTTCCCTGCCACAATGGAGAATTTGCAGACATGAAAGCGCATTATTGTCGCGTATCACATCGGCTATCCTGGCAAGACCGGGTATAAAACGATCATCATATATGGCCATCATCCCCTTGAATCCCTTACCTTCACCTTTCTTGTCAGGATAGGCGCCCTGCGTGGTAATAATCCCTGCTCCGCCACGCGCCTGTGCCTCCATGTAAGCAATTTCTCTATCGCTCACATATCCGTCACCAAAAGGAAAATTGGTTTCAGTTGCAGCATATTTAATCCTGTTTTTAGTGACAAGCTTTCCTATTTTGCCCGGCTGAAATACATGAGGATATTTTTCCATGGTATCCTTTTTATTTGCTCATAAATTTTGTTAAAAAGGAATTATCACAGGTGAAATATTGAAGTCAAGCGACATTTTATATCTATTCGATATCAACAGAGGAAATATGCCAGATATTCTTTGCATATTCATTGATGGCCCGGTCACTTGAAAACTTACCGGAACGGGCAACATTTAAAATAGACATTTTGGTCCATTTTTCACGGTCGCGATATACTTGGGACACCCTCTCCTGGCATTCCATATACGAAGCATAATCTGCAAGGATAAAGTATTGATCGCCTGACATGATAGTGTCGACAATAGGTTGGAAAAGTCCGGGATTCTCCGGCGCAAAAAAACCACTGGAAAGCTGTTGCATGACATGGGAAAGATCCTTGTTTTCTTCAATGAATTTACGTGGATCATATTTGGGCCTCATGGTAAAAATCTCTTCAGCGTTAAGGCCGAAAAGGAAAAAGTTTTCTTCGCCAACCTCTTCGCGTATCTCAATATTGGCGCCGTCATAGGTCCCAATTGTTAGTGCCCCATTGAGGGAGAATTTCATATTCCCTGTTCCTGAAGCCTCATAGCCGGCTGTTGATATTTGTTCCGATAACTCGGCTGCAGGCATTATATATTGTGCCAGCGTCACTCCGTAGTTTGGCACAAAAACGACTTCAAGCTTGTCCCTTACGAGGGGATGTGCGGCAACAACCTCGGAAACATTATGTATCAGTTTAATGATAAGCTTGCAGAGCAGATATCCCGGCGCCGATTTTCCTGAAAACATAACAACCCTGCGGTGAAAACGTATCGTCAATCCGACCTTCCTTGATTCTGTTATAGAGAGTAATTACATGAAAGATATTGAGAAGCTGCCGTTTATATTCATGAAAACGTTTTACCTGGCAATCTAGGATAAAATGGGGGGTAAAGGATAGATTATAATCACGTTCGAGAAGTCTCAGAAGGCGGATCTTATTTTCATCTTTAATCTGATTAAATCGTTTGCAAAATTCTGTATCTTCTGTGAAGGGCTCCAAGCTTTACAAGTTCAGACAAGATTTTTTGTCCAACCATCTCCGATTGCATCGGTAATAAGTGATGCAAGGCCTGGGTTTGCCTCAAGAAGCCATCGTCTGTGCGTAATACCGTTTGTAATATTTTGAAACTTCTCGGGAAACATCATGTAAAAATCATTAAAAACATGACTCTTCAATAGATCGCTATGAAGCCTGGATACACCATTAATAGTATGGGATCCAACAATAGCAAGCCTTGACATATGCACAACCCTGTCGTTGTCGCCAGTTATGATCCCCATATTCTTTGTTTTTTCAGGTTCATCAGGAAACCTCCTGGCAACCTGAATAAGGAATACCCTGTCAAGTTCCTGAATAATTTGAAGATGTCTTGGAAGGAGATGCGCTAAAAGTCCCTCCGACCATGTTTCAAGGGCCTCAGGAAGGATAGTGTGGTTTGTGTAAGCAAAAGTCTGGTGTGTAATCTTTTTTGCAACATCCCAGGAAAAACCTTCATCGTCGATGAGTATTCGCAGCATTTCTGCAATTGCTATGGAAGGATGGGTGTCGTTAAGCTGGACAGCCACCTTCATGTGGAAGATTGTTATAATTATTATGAAATTTTTTGTACCTTCTCGTAATATCGGCCAGTGTTGCTGCAACAAAAAAGTATTGCTGTTTAAGCCGAAGTTCTTTACCTGCCAGCGAAAGGTCATTAGGATAAAGTACTTTAGAAATATTTTCGCTGTTATTTTTGTTTTCCACAGCCCTCACATAATCGCCGCTATTAAAGTAATCAAAGTTGAATTCACGGGTTGATTTTGCAGCCCATAAGCGCAATGTGTTCACAATTTCAGTCCTGAAACCAGGCACGGGATAATCATAGCCCATAGCAAGGATTTCATCAGTATCGAGCCATTCTGTTCGTGAATTACTGTGACATTCAACCCTCCCGTAAAAACGAACAGGATAAAGGAGTTCCGGTCTTGGAAATTCCCAGGGATTGCCATAACGAAGCCAGTTATCAGGCGCCTCAGTCTGGTATCCTTCCCTAATTTTCTGTGTAAAAATGCCATATTCATACCGTATTCCATAACCATAACAGGGATAATTGAGGGTTGCCATGGAATCGAGAAAACAGGCAGCAAGCCTCCCTAGACCACCATTTCCGAGTCCTGCGTCTGATTCGTATTCAAAAATGTCTTCGAGTTTGGTTGCCAGGACATCAATTGCATCCCGGTAGATTTCAAGATGATCCAGATTAATGAGATAATTTTTCAGAACTCTTCCCATGAGGAATTCAAGAGAAAGATAATAAAGCCTCTTCGCGTCGACCTTATAGTAAGTTTGTTGTGTTTTGATCCACTTTTTAACAATCTGTGATCGTATAGACAATACCATTGCATTATATTTATCTCTTTCAGTAGCCGAATACATATCTTTTGATAGTGTATAGGTGAGTTGATTGACTAAATGCTGTTTATAGTCTTTTACTTCATTTTCCATATCATCCATCCTCTTTCTTTTCTTTTACTTCATAACCTAAATATATGTGTCTCAAATACTTTAAAAGAGAATGTTTCTTCTCAATAGTAATTATCGAAGATTATGTAATTAATATTAAATGTGTGCCGATTGATTTTGCTAATGGCCCGATTGGGGAACTTCTGCATTATCACTTATCAGGAATAGACCCTCTTACATATTGACATGAAACAGAAGAAAGAAAGAGAAATCAATTGCTACTTCCGGGAATGCTTACGTATTGTAATATCCCAGAACCATCAATCTGTTTTACCCAAAGGTCTGACAAAGGTAAAATCACCCGGCTCCGTGAGAAGCGCGCCTATTACTTCGCGGCCCTGGTCTCCGTTGCCCCTGCAACACATAAAGGGTACAGACGCTATAGTGCCTAAAAGGCCAATCCCACAGCTTGCAATGCCTAAGGGTCTGAGAAATATAAGGTCGGCGAGTATAGCTTCACCCCTGCCCGTGCCTCTGAAACTGCGTTCGTCAGTTTCCTGGCAGTAGAGAGAAGGTACGATAATCCCAATAATGAGAAGAGCTGTTAACGTAAAAAGTATTGTCTTTTTCATTGGTTACCCCCTTTAATTAAGGCTCTTTCTTTTTATAGCACAGCATTGTAATGTTTTCAATAAAATTATTTGGCTTTTGTTGCAACATAGTTGTTGGCAGGAATTATTTTGCCCCCGGCGTGACTCGAACACACGGCACATGGATTAGGAATCCATTGCTCTATCCACCTGAGCTACGGGGGCAATGTTTTTGATTATAATCGTTTCTTACTATGATTGCAATAAAAAGGTGTCTAATAATCTCTTTACAGCGATTCTTCAAGGAAAAAGAAAATTATCATAAAAGCCCTATGATCATTGACTTTACAACTGCTTTATTGTTATAAATTAGGTGTTTTTATTAGGTTCTATATGTCAAATACAACACCCTTTAATAGACTATTATCTCACACATTATTTCATTGTTAAAATAATGCATTAAAGGAAAATCGCTTTGTATTATTTCAAGTGCGTAAATGTGACTAGTTCAAAAGATTGTAAACCCCGCATATATGCACTTGCAACAAATCAGGAGGTAACAGATGAGCAAAATAGAGGTTTTCGAAAACAGACGCCCTGTTCTTGGTATTAACAGTCTTGGAAGAATAGGCAAACTTACCTTGTGGCACCATATCGGCAGAAAATATTTTGAAGAAATAATCGTTAATATCGGACAGAGAGGTTGGCGCCGGTCTTCCCGCAATAGCTCAATTGATAGAAAAGGATGCAACATACGGTACAATACACAAATTTCTGTATGGTATCAAGGCCAAGCGGTTCATCGAGATTGTTGATGAAAAAAGAGGCAAACTCCTCATTGACGGTATTCCCGTGACAATACTTCGTGAATCGCGCAATCCTGCCGATATCGGCTGGCGCGACTATGGTGTTGATATCGTGGCAGAATGTACCGGCAAATTTCAAGATCCGACAATTCCCCCTGATGAGAAAAATGGTTCTATAAAGGGACATTTGGCAAGCGGAGCGAAAGTTGTTATAAATTCTTCGGCATTTAAAATCAAAAACAAGGCCTTGTCAATGCCTGATGAAGCAATTACCCTCATTTATGGGATTAACCACACGTCTTTTAATTACAAAAAACATCAGATTGTCTCGGCTGCTTCCTGCACAACAACAGGTCTGGCACACATGATCAAACCGCTTCTTGAGAATGAAGCGACCAGTAAAATCCTGACCGCATCGATGTCAACAGTCCACGCAGTAACTAATTCGCAGAGTATCCTTGACAAGATGCCAAAAGCCGGTGAAAAAGATTTGCGTAAAAACAGAAGCACACTAAACAATATTATTCTCACTTCAACAAATGCGGCTGAAGCATTGAGTCAGGTCATACCTGAAGTAAAAAATATCGGTTTTATGGCAGATTCAATCAGAGTGCCTACGAGTACAGAGTCGTTAATCGTTCTCAATGCAACCTTTCAGACCCTCATAGGTAAAGATGGTAAGAACCTGGCCCTTACCACGGGTATGCTCAATGACATTTACAAGAAAGTCGCTGAAAATGATCCGGAACATCTGGTTATTTTTTCAATGGAGCAGAATGTTTCAACCGATCTCATCGGCATGGATGCGGCCATTGTCATTGAAGGCCAATTCAATCACACAAGGACTGCTTTTATAGACGTCAATCTTTCCCATGTTCCCGATTTACCGGATGCATTTCTAAAAACAATGTCGGACTCGACTATGCGGATACCCGTTGTCCACGCCAAGATATTCGGCTGGTATGATAATGAGTATGGAAGCTACACCAATCGGATGGGTGATTTAACGGTATATTTACACAAAAGCCTATTTAGCTGATACCGATCCATCTGAGAAAGATTGTCTTTAGATATGAAAGGTACATGTATTGATTAAGTAGTGCGGATACTAAATGGTTATTATATAGGATTCTTCTGCTTCGATTCTATGTTTTCCTTTATAGACAGCGCCGCTCCAGCCATCTATACTGATGAAATCTCCGCCCTTTAGCTTCTGCTCATTGACAATGCTATATCCTTCGGATTCAAATACATGCAGTTTATTAAAACCGACAACGCCAACTTTTCTGAGCTGGGGAATCGTTACCGCCGCATGGGAGGTTCCACCTCCCCTTGCTGTGAGAATGCCATCTACTTTGAGAATAATGCCGACATCATCGGGAACAGTATCGGGGCGTATTAAAATAAGGGCTGTTTCCGGTTCTTTTTGTCTGAAATATTCAATCTCCTTCTCTGAGTATACAGCCCGACCGGTTAGTGCGCCACCGCTAACCCCTATGCCGATTCCCAAAAGAGTGCTCTCCAGTTCGCCCTCATCTTTAAAAGTTTTTACTTTTCCCTGCTTCTCTCTGGACCATATCGCGTGTCTGGAGTATATAGAGACCCTTTCTTGACGCATTTTCAAAAGTAAACTCGATTTCCTGATGATTAAACCCTTTTTCATAGACCAATATTTCTGCCAGTCTTACCAATTCACTATGGATATTCCGGAAATTTTGTTTCCAGTGATATTGCCGATTCCCTTTTCTCTGAAATCCTCTGTTTTTCCGAAATAGGAAATGTTTCCACAAGACCGGAGACAATATCGTCACCCTGAACACCAAAAATAAAATCTCCATAGAGGGCAACATTCTGCGAAGATCCTTTGGGGTCTCTGGTAAAAATTACCCCGGAGCCGGAATCCTCATTCAAATTACCGAATACCATAGATTGAACAATGACGGCAGTACCCCATTCATCGGAGAGATGCATCTGATGACGATATATCCGCGCCTGTTCGGAATACCAGGAAGCAAATACCTGTAGTATTGCCTGCTGCAATTGATCGGAAGGGTCATCTAAGATCTCGATACCCCTTTTTTCCATGGCTTTTTTATAAGAGAGCGCAATTTGTCTCATTTGTTCCGGGTTAAACTGAATCTTTTTTGTTATTGTGTACCGGTTTTTATAACTACCGATAATCTCATCGAAAAAGTTTCTTTCGAGTCCCTGGAACATGCCCCATGTCTGTAAGAATCTCCGGTATGAATCCCACGCTGCCCATGCATAGTCTTTTTTCCTGGCAAGACCTTCAGCTATCGTCTCATTAATACCGACATTGAGAAAGGAATGCATCATCCCCGGCAGCGAGATAGTGGCGCCGCTCCTCACGGAAAGTAACAGCGGATTCCGGGGATTACCGAACTTCTTTCCTGTAATCTTTTCAAGCTCCAGGATCTCTTTATAAATCCGCTGACTCAGGTCGTTAAAAATATATTTGTATCCCACAACACCTTCATAACCCCTGAACACTTCAGTTGTAATAATGAAGCCGGAAGGCACAGGAAAATTAAACGAGGTCAGTTCTTTGAGAAAATATCCCTTGTTGCCGATGAGGATCTGATTATCTATTTCCTTGCTTCGTTTATAAAGAGGTGATATGGCCAACTCGGGGATATAGGCCATAACAAGATTAAGAATCTGTTTGTTGTCCTTAAACTTTTCAAGTTCGGCGGCAAGTGTTCTGATAATGGCATTGACAAAGTTATCCAGGACCTGCAGACCCAAGGCAGCGGCAATTATAGAGCGGATAAAATTTTCCGAATATTGATAAAGCTTTTCCTGGTCCTTGTGGTCTATCTTTTTTCCATTTCTATCATCTTTGTAATCTATTATCTGGCCTACAATGACAGGTAAATTTGAACGGTGCACATCAATATAATAATCACGGGTAATATCCTGAATACCCTTGGCAATGAATTGAAAAATATCGATATATTGATCTATGGAAAATTGCCGTATCTGTAAAGCGCTGGTAATATATTTCATTTTGGTTACAAGACCTTCTGTTGCAATCCCTTCTAAATCAAGGGCTTTCATATAAAGCCAGAGATATTCATGGATTTTCATGAGTGTGCTTTTTGTAATAAACTTGAGGTTCAGGGATTCAACAAGTTTTTCAAATAGCATCGTTGCAAGACTTTCAAGGCGAAGCGTAAGGCCCATGGCTTCAAATTTTTCCTCCCGATATGTTCCATACATGGAAGGAATACCGGCAGCGATATGGCGCTTATAATAAATATTTTCAAAGTAATCGGTCTTTTGTTGGGAAAGTATCTTTTCCTTCAAGGACGATATCATTTCCAGGACTACCGATAGACTCCGGTAATAATCCTTTCGTTCCAGCGAGCGTTTAAGGGAACGTATTTTTGGAAGTTCCAGCATACAAGACATTTCCAGGTCTTTCAGCAAATCAATGTGTTGGTGAAAATATTTTTTATATACGAGCTGATAAAATCTGATCATCAATCTTGCCCGCTCTTTTTCTCTATCGTTGGGTCCTCTAATGCCTTTTATCTCCTTCAATATTTTCATATTGTCCCATTCGAGGAGTATGCTCACGTTGCTATGTATTTTTTGAAAAATACTCTTAAAAATGATGTGCAACCCATCGAAGTATTCACCCGAGTTCTTTATCCCTTTATAAACTTCAGCAGGCAGGTGGTCCTTGAGAAAAGCTTTGTTCGCTGAATTCCAGTAACGGAAAATATCTTCCATGAAAGGCACAAGCAAACTATTACTTTCAACATGCGATTGTTTTCTGAGAAAATAGATAAGTTTGTCATTTCTCCCGGTAAGATCATCAACTCGGGTGGAGATTTCCCTTAATTCTCCTTCGGCCCCTATTTCCGTAAAATAGATCGGAAATATTCTGAGAAGTTGTTTTACTAAATTGTATGCGGGAAGAATATCGGCATTGAGAAGCCTGGAGATATCTTTCTGGAGAAGGTCAGTATCACGGATAAAAACACCTTTCAGCTTCAGATTGATGATAAGTGCCGAAAGGAGTTTCTTTGTCCACCGTGGTTTTATCGAAATGATTTCAAGCCATGAACGAATATTTTTAATGTGGGCAGGGTTTGCCCGGACTTGCCATTCAGCAGTAGACCCCCTCACATCGGGATGCTGAAAACCAAAATCCACCAGTTCTTCCACAAAGGTATCGACAAGTGGATGGTTGTTCTGCTCAAAGACACCTTTCGCAAGTGTTGTTATGCAGTCGATTATGGAACTCTGATATGCGCCCTGTGAAACGGTTTTTCTTAATAAGCGAAATATCTTCCTGACAAAATCATTGATATTCTGATGACTTTCTTCTCGCAATGCTTTTCCAAGGCATCGATTGATTTCAATCAAACCTGAGCTGTGAATATCCGATAGACCGACAACATTCATAATATTGAAGAGAAAATCAAGCTTTATGAGATAATTTCTTCCTTCAAAGACGCTTAACCTTTCAAGCTCATCGGCTACCAAAAGATACCCATGTGCTATCTGAAGGTAATCGGGCATATCAAGGTATGCCATGCAGGGGTTGATATCTCCCCCGGATGACTTATTGAAAAGACCTTCAAGCTGCAGAAGGAGTTCCTGTATATGCTGATGACTGAGGGGCCGGATAAGTTCCTGATAAGCATCAAAAATAATTTTGTTTTCCCCCTCAGAAGAGAACCATCGTGAGGGATCAGGTTGGGTAAGCCAGAATTGATATGTTGATTTAAAAACAATATAGAGAAATTTATTGAACACGGTAATGTCAACGGCAATGTGATGCTCAACCAGATACTTGATTGTTGTCTTTATATATGTTGATGATTTTTTAAGGGATGAATTCTCCGAAAGTGACACATCAATAAAAGATTGAAAAACAAAAGGAAGTATAGCCGCATTTCTCACAAGGAAGTTGTTGCTGCTTGACAGTATTGTATTGAGAAACTGAAAGAAATAACGGACTACGCTATCTTTAAGGCCTTCATCGGTCGAAGATACAATAGCTATGAGATAGATATCCAGGAGTGTTTTGAGGGCAGATAAGCCATTTTCATGAGTATTAAAAGTGTAAAAATCGCCCATGGAAATATTTTTGAGCTGAATAATGACATATTCCCAATTTACGAATGGATGATTAAGCTCTGTAAGAAGCTCTTCAGTGCGTCTTAATACACCGTAATGGTTCTTTGCAACATCAAAAAGTATTTTATATTTATCAGGTATCTCGACAACTGCTTTTGTTCTTTCGAGATTGATCTCCAGGGCGGTGGAGCGCCAGTCATTTTCTTGTGTATTCACGGCTATAGATTAATGCGAAGAGCCCAAGATTGCAAGCTTATAGATCATTGAGGAGTATAAACCAATTCAATAACCGTCACTTCCGGTGGGGCCAAAAAACGGATAGGAGGCCCCCATGTGCCGGAACCTCTGCTTACGTAGAGATGGGCATTGTTGGCAAGGGGGTAATGACCGGCATAGAGAGGGAAAAAAATTTGTGTCATGTAACGGAAAGGATATATTTGCCCTTTATGGGTATGTCCGGAGAGCTGAAGATCGAAAAGACCCTGAGCATCCTTATCAAGAATAGGCCTGTGTTTGAGAAAAATTGTAAACAACTGATCGGGGAACTTCGACAAAAGAGTCCTTTCGGAAATGTCCTGATAACCAAAAAGCTTGCCCGTGGGATCATCAACGCCTGCTATGTTTATGATCCCAGGGACGGTGATACCTTCCCCCCTCAACATCGTGAACCCTGCTTGTTTAGTGAATACAAGAGAGTTCTTGATACCTGCATAAAACTCGTGATTACCTGTTATAGCAAATTTGCCATATTGGGGTTGAATTTCTTTTAATATATCCGCTAATCCGTTTAGACTATTTATATCTCCATCCAGAAGGTCTCCTGTTGAAACAAGGACATCCGGATTGGCTGCTTTCACTAATTTCGCAATGCTTTTTAGCTTCTCCTCACGGACAATGAGTCCCACATGGACATCAGATATCTGAGCAATCGTAACTTTTCCAGTTTCTTTTGGGATTTTGTTTGTAAAAATACGTATAGTCTCTAAACGAGGATTGTTCGCTTCCATGTATCCGAAAAAACTTATCAGGTTTGCGCCAAAAAAAGCGACGATAAAGAAGAACCGGTAGGCGGAAGTAAGAGCGGAAAAATCCATTTTTAATAAAAAGCCGATAAAAACAAGCAAGAAACGGAGGCTATCAAGTAAAATCGATATTGAGACAAAAAGAAAAATGACGCCCATCCAGGCATACCCACTATAAGCTGTAAAGCGGGCAAGAGTATCGTATCCCCCTTTTTCAAAAAGACGGACTATGATCGGCGCAAAAATCATGATAAGAAAAATGAGGCTGATGCATATGCCTGTAGGTCTCTTAAGAGAAAAAGCCTGCCAGATCTTAAGAAATACATAAGAATGTATTCCCCCGTAGATAAGGAAAAAGCTCATTAAGAAAAGGTTCATGTCAGTTACTCTTTAATAGATCCAATTAGGTAGCATATGGTGTTATTAAAAAAAACTATATTCTCTATAACCTAAGGGAGAGAACAAGGTTATAAGCAATTGCCGCGCCAATATAGGATAGAACAAGCATAAATAGCAATGAAGCGAGGGACCATTTGAGCTTGCCCATTTCCTGTTTCATAACGGTAATGGTTGGTACGCAAGGAATAAAGAGCATGAGCATAACAAGAAAGGAGGCAGCAGTTGCATGGTTCACAACCTGTGGAAGGACTGTCATAAGGCCTTCTTCTCCTGCGCCGTAAAGTACCCCGAGTGTTGCCACTGAATTTTCTTTCGCAATGATACTCGATAAAAGCGCTACCATCATTTTCCAATCAAGGCCTATTGGTGTTCCAAGGGGTTCCAGAATGCGGCCAATTCTGGCAAGCATGCTTTGTTCTATCCCTCCACCGGGCACATTGGACATAATCCACAAGAGTACTGAAAAAATAAGAATGATTGAGCCGGCCTTTTTAATAAAGGCCACTGTCCTTGACCAGACAATGATCCCGATCGTTTTGAAATCTGGTTTATGATAGAGCGGCAACTCCATGATAAACGGCACCGGCTCATCCCTGAAAAAGAATTTACTGATAATCATTCCAACGAGGCCAAGCATAATGATATTCATCGTCACAAGCAACCACGAAACAACCATTCCTTGTTTTCCGAAAACAGCAGCAGCAACAAAGGTCAGTACGGCGAGCCTCCCTGTACAAGGGACAAAAGGGGTAAGAAAAATTGTTAAAAGCCGCGCCCTTTCTGATTCAATAATTCTTGCGCCAAGAATAGAGGGAACATTGCAACCGAATCCCAGACACATGGGCATAAAACTTTTTCCGTGAAGCCCTATAATGTGCATAAATCTGTCCATAACAAAGGCTGCCCTTGCCATATAACCAACATTTTCAAGAAAAGTCATAGAAAAATAGAATATTACCAGGAGTGGAATAAACGTCAAAACAGAACCGACACCCCCTATAACCCCATTTACCAGGATACCCCTTACCCACCAGGGTTCATTCGAAAGACCACTGTCCACCCACCTTCCCAGAAAAGCAGTTAATGTTTCGAGCAGTCCTTGAAGAGGATATCCAATTGCAAAGGTTGCGCTAAAAACCAGTGCAAGAGTGGCTAAAAGGATCGGGATCCCGCTTGCAGGCCTTGCAAGTACATGGTCGATCCTGTCGGTCATGAGTACCTGACCTCTTTTGAATCGGGAAACTGCCGCTCGTGTTACCTCTTCTATCCAGTCGTATCTTCCGCCAAGAACCGCACGCAGTGCATCTTCATGTTTAATGAGCAGCGATTTAATTTGATCCCATACTAAAGACGGTATTATATCTTTCATTGCCTCTGTTATTTCACGATCGCCTTCCATGAGTTTAACCGCAACCCATGCCTTTGTATAAGGCAGGGGCACGTGGCCGTCTGACAAGCTCTTCAAGTCTTATATAGATGTCTTTGTGGTCATCGGAAACTTCCGGCATTTTCGGATTATAATCCGACTGGTTTTCTGCAAGATGAACAATTTCAGATACAAGCTCTTTTATACCTTTATTTTTTGTAGCAACCATCTCGATAACAGGAAGCCCCAATGCTTCCTGAAGAGCTTTTACGTCAATATGCACTCCCTGCGATTCTGCCATATCGAGCATATTGACGCCAACGATGACAGGCGTTTTCAGGAGAAGTATTTCGGTAAGAAGATAAAGACTTCGTTCCAGTGCAGATGCATTCACGATGAGCACAATAATATCCGGATGCTCATGTATAATAAAATCCCGCGCCACCCGCTCTTCATCTGAAAAAGCACTCAGACTGTATGTGCCGGGAAGATCAACAAACTTTATTTCAACATTTTGCAGTTCATAAAGACCTTCTTTGATCTCTACGGTTTTTCCGGGCCAATTCCCAACATGTTGTGAAAGACCGGTGAGAAGATTAAAGACCGTTGTCTTCCCGACATTCGGTTGACCTGCAAGGGTTACCAGATAACTTTTTTCAGCCTTTTTATTTTCCTCTGTATATTCGGTAGTCACTGATTTTACAACAAGTATCTTGTCTGCCTGATTTTTTCCAAGAGCTATCCTGGTATCTGAAGCCAGTACTATAACCTGTCCACCGGTATTTCTGAGAACTTTTATTCGTGTACCTGCAATGATACCCATCCCGGCAAGTCTGCTCGTAAAGCCTTCACCACCGGACAGCAGATAGACAAAACCTTCTTCGCCCTCTTTAAACAACGTTAATGGAAAGACTTCTCTATCCATTCATAAAGCTCCTCTCACACTTTTCCACGTAATTCTTTATACTATGAGCACCAATGAATGTCAACGGCGGTTGCCTGAGGAATACACAATAATAAACTGTCTTTTTTGTATTGTAATGGATGTCAATTCTGGTCATCTTGAGCTGTTATGACAGACACGATTAAAGATTATTAAGCGACAAGTTTTTTGCCTGCTTCATATGCTTCCATAAGCGCTGTAGGGTGTTTGAGAATTGCACCTTTTTCGTCAACATTTAGAAAACTCAACGTTTCGTGCTCCGGCACACTGATTGTACGGAAAAAGGCAGTTGCTGTCGAGCCGCTACATTGAACTCCTATTTCTTTTTTCATTCCACCAACAAGAAGCAAAAGCCCTTTTCTCCCGTAAACACCAGAGGATATTGTTTTCTTGAGGAGATACTTTTCACACCAGAAGGCCTGGCAACGGTCAATCATGATTTTTGTCTGAGCAGATAGACCGAAAAAAAAGATCGGTGAAGCAACAATGATTCTGTCAGACTCACGGATAACCGGATAAATACTATCCATATCATCAATGACAACACAATTCCCCGTTTCTTCACAGCCACCACAGTTCTGACATGGCTTCAGATTCATATCATTGAGTGTAAATAAACGTATTTCATGCCCGATACCTATCGCTTTCAGAGTTTCTCCGAGCAATAAATCCGTGTTGCCTCCACGTCTTGGGCTCCCGTGGAATGCGGCTATTTTCATGCTAAAACTCTCCAATAACAGCGTTAGCGCCCAACGCATAGCTGAAGGTCCTTCCTATGCGGGGCAACAAAATGTATCAATCAACTTTATAGAAAGCAGCCTTCTTTGATCCGCACACAGGGCAGGTATCGGGAGCTTCATTCTCTGCCGTATAACCGCACACTTTACATACATAATAGTCAACGGGCTCATCCTTGTCGATATTCTCCAATGCTTTCTGATAGAGAGCCGCATGGACTTTCTCCACATCATTTGCATATTGGAAAGTTCTTACAGCACCGGCGACTACCCGATTGCTTCGCTTCGTCAATCATAGCAGGATACATGGATTTAAATTCGTGCGTTTCACCGTCAATGGCTTCCTGAAGATTTTCTTTTGTGCTCCGTATTCCCTTTAGTTCCCTGAGATGGTTGTGCGCATGAACCGTTTCAGCCTCAGCAGCAGCTCGGAATAATTTTGCCACTGCCTTATGGCCTTCCTGCTCCGCCTTAGCAGCAAAAGCAAGGTACTTTCTGTTCGCCTGCGATTCGCCTGCAAATGCTTCTTGAAGATTTTCTTCTGTTTTTTTTGACATAAATACCTCCTTATATTATCTTCATTAACAATCAGATACCGGGAATGACTGACTGCATAAAGCCCGGTATGTGTGTATTCTAAAATTGAGCATTATATTCTTTTACCCGCTCGGCAAATTGTTTCCCGAATTCATAGCATTGTTTTTCGTCATCAACTGAAGGTTTATAAAGCGCCTGTACGCCGGGCCCAAAGGGTTCAAGGTTCATCTGTTTGATTTTTTCATAGGCATCTTTTACGGCTCCACCACCCCATCCATAACTGCCAAAGGCCCCCATAATACTGTCTTTCGGCCGTAATCCGGCAAGGTGATAGAGAAATTCCGCTACAGAAGGAAACATAACATTATTCATCGTAGGGGTCCCTATCAATGCGCCACGGGCTTTCCAGAATTCCTTAATGGCAAACTCATGGGGGTTGCCCGGAGTTTAATGACGCTACAAGCAACCCCGGCAGATCCTGAATCCCGCGAAGAATCGGGACAATCATCAACTCAGTGCTATGCCACATCGTGTCATATATTACCGCAACGCTCTCATTGGCTTTGCCATTTGCCATGTCAAGATACATCTGCAATATCTTTCCCGGATTTTTTCTCCATATGATCCCATGGTCAGGTGCAATCATATCAATTTCAATACCAAGTTTTATAATCTCTTCAATTTTTGATTTAATAAGTTTCCCGAAGGGCATTAAAATATTTGCATAATAATCGACTACAGCATCATCAAGTTCATATTCTGCATGACATGTAAGGAAATCATCGTCAAACCTGGATGTAGAAGCAATATGCTGTCCGAATGCGTCCTGGGAGATGAGCAGTTTCGCTTCCTTCACATAGGTAACCATCGAATCGGGCCAATGAAGCATTGGCGTCTCGAGAAATACGAGATTATATTTACCGATATTAAGGATGTCACCGTTTTTTACAATCTTAATTTTCCAATTTGATGTGTCATGATATCTGTCCAAACCTTTCTTGCCACGCTCTGTAATATAGATCATTGCATCGGGCATATGTTGCATAACGACTTCAAGTGAACTCGCATGGTCAGGTTCGATATGATTGATGATTACATTTTTGATACGGGAGGGGTCGGTAATATTTCTGATGTTTTCCATAGTTATCGTGGCAAAATCATGTTTTACCGTATCTATAAGGGTAATCTGTTCATCATTGATAAGATAATTGTTATAAGTAGTTCCGTTTTGGGTAATATATCCGTGGAAATCTCTTACACCCCAGTCAACAGCCCCTACCCAGTAGATATTCGGTTTAATTTCTATAGCATTCATATAGTCTCCTTAACAATGATTTCACAAAAAAACAATATATTATAAAGTAAGGCTTACATACGATAAAAACAAGTTCCCGGTGAGTTTTTACAAAACATTACAAAGGTAAGAAGCAGTGGATGACCTATCCGCTACTTCTTACCTAATCCTTATGTATTATGAAGAGGTCAGGAACTCTTTCCTCTTATGGCTTCCCAACTTTTCAAGATCTGAATACCCATGTATAACTGAAAATCATCATCTTCAAGCGTCTTTTTATCAAAATCTTCCAATTTCTTGACAGGTTTCTCTGCTCCATTCTTCTTGTCAATAAGGTCTTTCTCTTTGAGGGGCACTATCTTTTCCTTTGATCTTACCATGTTGCTTTCAACGGTAATATCAGGCGTAATGCCTTCTCCCTGAATCGACCTCCCCTTCGGTGTATAATATTTAGCTGTTGTTAGTCTTACAGCGGAACCGTCACCAAGGGGAAAAATGGTTTGAACGGAACCTTTACCGAAAGATTTCGTACCGACAACAATCGCCCGTTTGTAATCCTGGAGCGCACCGGCCACAATCTCAGAAGCGCTAGCGCTTCCTTCGTTCACTAACACAACAAGAGGGCCAATATAATCACCTGTTTTCTTGTGGGCGTAAAACTTCGTTTTGTTTTCTTCCTGTTTCTTTTTTTGTTCTCTTCCCTCAATTGAAACAATGACGCCATCACCCAAAAACCTGTCAGAAACTTCCACAGCCTGCTCCAGTAACCCACCTGGATCATTTCTTAAATCTAATACAATACCCTTAAGGGCATTACCCTTATTGTTTTTTTCCAGCTCTTTCATGGCATTGTCAAGGTCCCGCGAGGTTTTTTCCTGAAACTGAACTATTCTGATATAGCCATAATCATCATCGAGCATTTTGAATTTTACACTTTTGACCAGTATTAAGTCCCGAACAACGCTGTATTCCTTCATACCAGGGACACCTTCCCGGACAATAGTGAGACCAACTGCCTTCCCCTTCTGGCCCCGTATTAATTTTACAACGTCAACAAGATTCATATTCTTTGTTGGCTTTCCATCAATTTTTACAATATGATCACCTGCTTTTAATCCTGCTTTGTAAGCCGGCGTATCCTCGATGGGTGTAATAACTATGGGAAATCCGTCTTTTATGCTGATCTCTATTCCGATGCCACCGAATTCACCCTTTGTATCGGTCTGCATTTCTTTGTACATATCCGGCGGCAGAAAGGATGAATGAGGATCCAGTGATTCGAGTATGCCTTTGATGGCAGAATAGACAATAGCTTTATCTTTTACCTCATCAACATAATTCTTTTTAACGAGATCTATGACGTCGGAAAAAGTTTTTAGATATTCATATATTTCCTTATCGTCGGAGGATACTGCTGTTTTTTTACCCTGAGCCCCCAAGAGAAACCCGAATATAAACACTGCCACAAAAAACAAACTTAAAAGAACTTTAATTTTTTTGTTCATGGTTCCTCCTAATGTGATAATACTATAAATTCATATAAACTTTCAATCCGATTTATCATTATGGTATCATTTACTTATGGAAACGGTCTTTATAGCAATGAGCGGCGGCTTTGATAGTTCCTTTGCAGCTTATCTTCTAAAGCAACACGGGTACAGGGTTATTGGCATAACGTTCCAGCTCTTGCCTGAATCGACTACAAATACAAAGAATCCTAAAGCTTGTTGCTCACTAGAGACGATTAACAGAGCCCGCAGGGCGGCCGATCATCTTTCAATCCCCCATTATGTTTTAAACCTGCAGGAAGAATTTAAGGAGTATGTTATTGAACGTTTTATCGCTGAATATAAGGCCGGACATACTCCTAATCCCTGCATCCTTTGCAATAGATTCATTAAATTTTCCTCTTTTGCGAAGAAGGCCTTCTCTATGGGTGCAGAAAAAATAGCAACAGGCCATTATGCAGTTATTGACCGGGAAAATGACCAATATTTCCTGAAAAAAAGTTGTGACAGAGCAAAAGACCAGTCTTATTTTCTCTATCCTATAGAAAGAGAGGTCCTGAGCAAGACCCTCTTCCCCCTCGGTAAATATACCAAACACCAGCTACGAGAAGATGCAAAAAAACTATCATGGAATATTCACAGCTTAAGAGAAAGTCAGGATATCTGTTTTATTCCTGATAATGATTACCGGACTTTCCTTTCGCAATACATCTCATTCAAAAAAGGTCCTGTCTATTACATTGACGGGACCTTTCTGGGATACCATCAGGGTATCCACCTTTTTACTATCGGACAACGAAGAGGAATCAATATCCCCTATGATAAACCTCTCTATGTTGTCGACATACTGCCTGATGAAAATACCTTACTAGTGGGAAGTAAAGAAGACCTCAGCGAGAAAACGCTAAATGCTTCAGAAATAAATCTCCTCAGTGATGCGTCTTGTAAGATAAGCGGAAAAGTGCGATACCGACAAAAGGAAGAACCCTGTTCGTATGAAATAAAAGAGGATACCCTCAATGTAAACTTTTCGCATCCGATAAACTCGGTAACCCCGGGGCAATCTGTTGTACTCTACCATGGTGATATTGTTGTAGGCGGCGGCACAATAAAAAAACGGGTTAGCCGATAGCGCTTAGACACAACATTTCCTATCTCTAAGTTTTCAGAAAATAAAAGGAGAGCATCGATTGGTGATTTTTTAAGACATAAACTTTCTGAAAATATCACGGGCAATGACTATTCTCTGTATCTGGTTTGTGCCTTCATAAATCTGTGTGGCCTTTGCATCTCTCATCATTCTTTCCACGGGATACTCTTTCGTATAGCCATAGCCACCGAGAATTTGGACCGCATCCGTCGTTACCTTCATGGCAACATCCGCTGAATACATTTTCGCCATTGCGGAAAGCTTATCTACACCAACAGCGCTCATTTTATCCCTTTCATATACTTTCGTATCTAACAGATGCGCTGCATTGTACACGAGTGCCCTCGCCGCTTCTATTCCGGTAGCCATATCGGCTACCATAAATTGAATCCCCTCGAAATCAGCCAGTTTTTGTCCAAACTGCACTCTCTTCCATGCATATTCTACGGAAAAATCCAGAGCACCCTGCGCAATCCCTACCGCCTGAGCGCCAACCGCCGGTCTTGACAGGTTCAACGTCGACATAGCAATGTCCCATCCATCACCTTCTTTACCAAGAAGATTACTTTGTGTAAGCCGAACATTATCAAAGATGATTTCGGTAAGATCAGAACCCCTCATGCCCATTTTGTCTTCGCTTTTTCCGATAGTAACACCGGGATAATCTTTTTCAACATAAAAAGCGGAAATGCCTTTTGTTCTCAGGGCTGAATTTGTACTTGCAAAAATAGTGAAAAATTGTGCGTTAGCACCGTTGGTGATCATTGATTTTTTTCCATTAAGGTAATAGAAGCCGCCATCTTTTGTAACCTGAGTCCTCATATGAGACGCATCGGAACCACCCTCGGGTTCGGTAAGCGCAAAAGCAACAAGATGTAATTTATCGGGTTCTGTGATCTTGCTATATATATATTCCTTTTGTTCATCATTCGCAGCTATAACAATAGGCATAAGCCCCACATTATGAGAAAGCGGAATAAGAGATGGCGCGCCTGAAACCTTAGCGATCTCTTCTATGACGAGGCAAAGGGATGTAATGTCTCCATCGAGACCGCCAAAACGTTCCGGAAGCATAAGATACAAAAAACCATATTTTTTATATATATCTACAAGATCCCAAGGGAAAGCGCCTGTTGCATCAATCTCTTTCGCCCTTGGAGAAACTTTATCTTTGGCTATTTTCTCGGCGATTTTCTGTATCATGACATGCTTTTCTGACAGATTCAGCATCCTATCAACCTCCCATTACTTTTAGTTGACAAATCAGCATTACTTCTAACATAATTTTCCTATAAATTAAATAAAAAAGGAGACTATAATGTCCAGAGTATACCTTACAGACCTAAGAACGACGCCCAAGAGGAACCTCCTCGATAAAGTTGGTGATCTCTTGAATCGGGTAAAGGCAGATACAAAAATCAAAAAAAATGATATCGTAGCCGTTAAACTGCATTTTGGCGAGCTTGGTAATGCCGCCTATTTGAGGCCCATTTATCTCAGGACAATCGTTAGCAAAATTAAAGAACTAAAAGCAAAACCGTTCCTGACAGATACAAATACCCTCTATACCGGTTCACGGAGTGATGCCGTAAACCACATAACAACAGCAATTCATAATGGATTTGATTTTTCCTGTATTGAGTGTCCTATCATCATTGCCGATGGCTTGAGAGGCTCAAATGGTGTAAAAATCGCAATAAAAGGTGAAGTCCTGAAGGAAGTGAGTATAGCAAAAGAGATTGTTGATGCCGACAGCATGGTCGTAGTGACCCACTTCAAGGCTCATGAATTATCAGGATTCGGAGGTTCAATAAAGAATGTAGGCATGGGATGCGCAACACGGGAAGGTAAACTGGCTCAACACAGTACGGTTTCGCCGATTATAAACCGGGAAATCTGTAAGGGTTGCAAGGTATGTCTCGATTATTGCCCGGCCAATGCTATCTCTGTTGTATCGAAGAAGGCATCAATTAATGAGATCAAATGTATCGGATGTGGCGAGTGTATCCTCATTTGTCCCTTTCATGCAATTGAGATTCAGTGGAACGAATCACCTGATATTTTTCAGAAAAAAATGGCTGAGTACGCCTGCGGTGCGTTAAAAAATAAAGAAAAAAAGACAGTCTATCTCAACTTCCTGATGCAGATAAGCCCTGCATGTGATTGTTATCCACACAATGATGCGCCCATTGTCCGCGATATTGGCGTACTCATATCTGATGACCCCGTAGCAATAGACAAGGCATCGTGTGACCTCGTCAATAGCGAGGAATCGATGCCGCATACAGCTATAAAACATAATCTCAAAAAAGGTGAAGATAAATGGCGGGCGCTCTATCCTGCAATCGATTGGAGCACCCAGCTGAATCATGCAGAAATGCTCGGACTTGGAACACAAGAGTATACCCTTATAAAGATATGATGATATTTTCCTTAGACTGCACTTTTAACAAGGTATGGTTACAAACAGTCGTGTACCATTAAGACAAAAAAGCGACGATAAATACTATTCGGTTTAAAAATGATTTTTTTAAAGACGGCGAAGCCCCTTGATTTTAAAAGAAACAGTCGGGGGGGATGACTTTTGTTCCTTTCTTGCTCATTGAAGCTGACATAGCTGTATAAATGGCAGTTAAGTGCTGCATAAGCTGAGAAGGGGCTTCGCCTTTGGAAGACAAATGTAATGTTGAAAAATCTGTTTTGTAGTACATAACCCTATTGATTAAAAACTTCTCATTTGGGTTCATTATTTTCTACTCCATTTCATGAACACATTATATCAAAAAACAATCAAATTGAAATATGTAATTTATAAAGATAATATATATAGATATTATATATATTATGTAAGTGACAATAAATAGGCCCTCAAATTAATTTTTTCCTTATTTATTCCAAGTTTATTCCTTATGTTGTTCCTGTGCGTATCAATTGTCCCGGTCGATACGCACATAAGATCTGATACCTCTTTTGTTGTTTTCCCGATTTTAATGAGGTTCGCTACTTGAATTTCAGTAGGTGTAAAGTTTGAATATTTTAATGACATTTTTTGAAGAAATGGTGAGAGAATATCATTTAAATTTGTCTCAATGATGTCTACACAGGATATCTGGTCTACATCTAATGTTGCCCTTTTCAGCTTGTTTATATAAGGAAAAACAAGAGACTTGATGTTGGACAGAAACTTATCTTCCAGCTCTTTTTTGTCATCTTCTCTATGCTTCAGCAATACTTTTAAGGCCGTGTTTGTCTCTTCTAATCTGCTTGACTCCACCAGAAGCTCTCCTTCTCTTCTTTTCAATGCTTCTTCTGTTTTTTTTCTTTCTGTTATATCATGAAAAATCGCACAGATATAACCATTCCCGTCGTAAACGACGAAGTTTCCCGTTAATTCAACCGGTAGGAGTGTATCATCCTTTCTCTTATATACTGTTTCTATAGTGACTGAAGCAAGATTTCTTAGATTATGCCATTCTTTTTCCCAGGCCTCTTTCGGGTGATCAGGGTTAATATCATGTATGGCCATAGCCAAAAGCTCTTCACGTGAGTATCCAAGTGACTGGTGGGCTGCATCGTTTACATACAATATTTGGCCATCTCTACCCACCCAAATTATGCCCATCGCGGCATGATCGACAGCAAATTGTGTAAACCTTAAAGCTGCTTTCACTTTTTTTTCTTCTGTTACATCGTCGATAACATCAATGCAGTAATTCTTGTCAGGAAATTGCATAGTCCGGCTTGTAATCTCAACTCTTACAATTGTGCCATCCTTTTTTTTATATCTCCACAAACCTCTTATTTGCGACGGGTCCGGTCTTGAGAGATATTTCGTTAAAAGATAAAGGTCTTCCGGCGGTCTTATGTCCTTAATTGTCATATTGAGAAAATCATTACGCGTATAACCGTAATGTCTTATTGCAGCTTCATTGATGTCGACAATAGATAGCGTATTAAGATCGTAGACCATGGTAGGCAGAGGAATATTTTCAAACATGGTCCTGTAACGCTCTTCACTTTCTTTAAGCGCCTCATCGGTACTCTTTTTTGCAGTGATATCACTTATATAGACATGTACCCTGTTTTGTTTTTTTAAAAAATACATGTATATGCCAAATAATGCATTATTGAGTTGTTTTTCCACATAATATTGGTTTTTGTTATTCTTTATTAAATCACTTATGATTTCCCTCATATGTTCAGGTAATAACAGGGCCGGATCTTCCTTTTTGACCTCCAAGTTACGTAGGGTTTTTATCGTTGCCGGATTGTAGAAGGTTACCCTGCCATCTATGTCAGTCTCAAGGACCGGATTAGGATTGAGTCGGGGAAAACGAGAAAGATGTTCCAACCTTTCCCCGGTCTGCCCCTGCTCATTACTTTCTTCATAAAGATCCTTTCCAGGGCTTATGGCAGCATCTTCTATTGTAGCGATTGTTTTTGGTATGCTTTTTCTGGTATCAGATGGTGCTATTCGCCTTACCTTTCCTTTACCTTTCAACAAGGTATTCATAGTTTCAGTATAATGTATACCAAAGCCTCAGTAAATACATTTCGCTAAACTTTGACCTTGAGTAGTACCTGCAATTTAAAGCCATTTGTCATACAAATAAACAAAAATTACGCTGTTAATCCTACAGAGGAGTAGGTTGACATCTCTCCTGATCTGTTGTATGTACATATCCATGTTGTTCTGTCACAAAATACGACTTGTTTCATTCCTTGCTCTCATAATCTTTTGCTGTGCAATACCATTTGCAATGATGCGCTATACATTTTATGCAAAAAACATCAAAAAAGAGGCGATCAAAAACCAGATCACAGAACTCCTGAAAAACGAAAACAGTGATATGGAAGACAACACAGCAGAAACGATTTCCCATGTTTTGTATGAAGAATCTTCACAATATGGTCTTGATTATCGACTTGATTCTAGCTCTTATGAAAATTGAAAGCAATTTTCAACACAACGTTGTTTCCTCCAGAGGCGCCAGAGGCCTTCTTCAAGTTAAACCATCTCTGGCAAAGTTTATCGCCCAGTGATCTGGGAATAAAATGGGATGGACGGGAAACGCTTGATGAACCTGATACAAACATTAAAATAGGGGTATGGTTTCTCTCTCAACTCATGACAGATTTTCGGAACACACATATGGCACTTAAGGCATACAATATGGGCCCATCAAAAGCAAAAGAACTGTCTCAGGATAATCCTCATTGGACAAAGGGTTTTCCAGATCTTGTCATGAATGAATACAAAAAAAACATTTCAATATTTCCTAACCCTTGACTGACATCTACAAAGAATCCGAGCAACTAGAAGCCATGTATCACCTTGAATATAAAGGGATTATTTATATTACCGGCAAAATTGGTTCTTTTGTTTCATTTTTCCTGTCTCAAATAGCTGGTAAAATACTCATTTTTTACGACACTGATGATGAAGCATTTCTCGGTCAGGAAGAAACTGAGTTTTATACAGGAAACAGCACCCATCTTTTCCCCGTTTACACTGACAAAATATTTGAAAAAGAAGATGAGGCAAAGAGGACCGGGTTTCTCTATCACCTTTCTTTAGATAAACAGTTTATCGGTTTATTTCCTTATAGCGCATTACATCATAGCCTTTCACCCCCTCAAGCCATATCTTCAAGTACAATGAAAATAGAGGTAGGAGCTACCATCTATCAGGAAAATATAATCGGTTATCTTGAAGAAAAGGGTTTGAAAAGACCTCGCTGATCAGGGAGATAGGCGACTATGCGAGGCGTGGAAGTATTATTGACATCTCTCCGCCATCATATGAAAAACCTTTGCGAATTGAATTTCTAGGTGATCAGATTCTTTCTATCCGTTTTTTTAACCCTGCCACCCAAAGATCCTTAAGGAACTTGAAGAGTGTGCCATAACATTCAATAAGCCATCTCAGGAGAATACCGGTAGCACAATTATAGACTATTTAGATGAGAACATAATCATTGTCCACAAAGGTATTTCCTCTATTACAGAAACCTTTCCTTTAAGCAGTGATGCATCTCTGAAAAACAGGTGGGTTAATCTTCTTCATAACACTCTGAACATCAACATTTCCGGCATTATAGAGGAAGGAGGAGAGTCGATACAAGCTGTATCGAATGAAGACTTAAGGCATCTTTTTGAAACAAAACGAACAGAAATATTCAAGATTCTTTCCGACAAATATATGCATCAATGGTCAGAACATAAATATATTTATATATTTGCCAATAATGAACACCAAGCGAAACGACTACAGGAAATATTTAGAAATTATGATATTTTGTTACCTATCTTGCCCGGTTTATCAATGAATAAAAAGGATAGAGAGTGGGGAATTATTATAGGGCCCGTCAGGAGAGGCTTTCGAACCGATACTATTATTGTTCTCACTGAAGAAGACATTGTCGGTCGAAAGAAACGGACTATTAAAAGAAACATGGGATGATCCCGATGAATTTTTCAGTTCTTTCAAGGACCTCAATATAGGCGAATGGGTAGTCCATATTGAACACGGAATCGGCATTTACAAAGGCATTTTACCGCTTCAAATCAACAGGCTCACAAACGATTTTATTCTTATAGAATATCAGGACGGAGATAAACTCTACGTGCCTGTCAGTGACCTCCATCTTGTACAGAAATTCATCGGCAGTGAAAAAATTAAACCGAAAATCGACCGGCTGGGATCATCAATATGGAAGAATACAAAAAAGAAAGTAGAAAAACAGATCGAAGATATTGCAGGGGAACTTATCGCAATTCATGCGGAGCGTCAGCTCATGCAGGGATACAGTTACTCCCCGGAAGATGAACTATTCAGAGAAATGGAAGCGCGTTTTGAATTTGAAGAAACAGAAGGACAGCTCAAGCAATTGAAGCGGTCCTCGATGACCTGAAAAACATAAAACCAATGGATAGACTAATCTGCGGCGATGTCGGTTTCGGTAAAACAGAAGTTGCCCTCAGGGCATCTTTTAAGGTAGCCTTGGACAACAAACAGGTTGCGCATTCTTGTCCCAACGACAATCCTTGCACAACAGCATTACAAAACATTCCGGGAACGTTTGAGCGACTACCCCGTCAACGTTGAAGATGCTCAGTCGTTTTAAAACAAAAGATGAACAGCGAACCGTTGCGGAACTCGTAAAAAAAGGCGACTATTGATATTATTATCGGCACACACAGATTATTGCAAAAAGATATTACCTTCAAGGACCTTGGTCTTCTCATTATAGATGAGGAACAACGATTTGGCGTGAAACATAAAGAAAAATTGAAGCTTTTTAAAAAAAATATAGATGTCCTGACACTCAGCGCAACACCTATTCCAAGGACCCTCTATATGGCAACAATGGGCATTAAAGATTTGAGTGTTATCAATACCCCTCCCCTTGACCGGTTTGCCGTAAAAACCTTTGTTGTCCAATTCAATGAAAAGATAATTAAAAAAGCTGTCATGGACGAATTGCGCAGGGGCGGTCAGATATTTTTTGTCCATAATTTGTCCACAATATCGGCGTTGTTTTTGAACAGCTTATGAAGCTTCTTCCCGATGTACAATATTGTCGTTGCTCATGGCCAGATGGAAGGAAAAAAACTTGAAAAAATTATGCTTGATTTCATCAATAAAAAATATGACCTTTTGTTATCCACAAATATTATTGAATCAGGTTTGGATATTTCCAATGTCAATACCATACTTATTAATAACGCTCACAGAATGGGGCTTTCCGATCTGTACCAACTGAGAGGCCGGGTCGGCAGAAGCGAAAAACAGGCTTACGCTTATCTTCTTGTCCCAAAAAACGAAAACCTTACCAAGATGCAACGCTTCGCCTCAAAATCATTGAGGAAATGACTGATTTAGGGGTCAGGTTTCCACATCGCCAATTATGATCTGGAAATACGAGGCGCAGGAAATCTTCTCGGAAAGGAACAATCAGGCAATGTCAATTTAATCGGATTTGAGCTTTACTGTACCATGCTTGAAGATGCTGTGCAAAATTTAAGACAAGCCGTTGCAATACCGGCGGAAGATATCATCACTGAGATTAATATCCCCATTGACGCTTTTATACCCGATCATTATGTCGCTGATCCCGACCAGAAACTGCTCATGTATAAGAGATTATCGAAAATTCAGGGACGACAGAAGAACTTGAAAAGCATAAAAGAAGAATTTCTCGACCGTTACGGGGCAATTCCGCAGCCCTCTGCAATCTCTTCTTGAATCATTTCATTAAAATGTTTTCTACGGCGATTTAAAAATCAAAAAAATTGAATATTCCGGAAAACAAATTGCTATTCATGTAACAGAACATACCCCATCTGGATATGCAGAAAATACTGCTTCAAAACAACACGACTTCCGCATAATAAGTCTAAAACTACTTCCTGATGGGAGAATTATCTTCAGAACCGATAAAAAAGCAGAAGAACTGCATTTATTTCATAAGAAATCAGTTGATGGAAATCATTACACTGTGATATAAGAGAATCAGCGCTTAGTTATACACAATGACATTCAGGCAGTGACAGCTGAACGAAATACCTTTACAGAACCATCACTGAGTATGGTAACTAACCGCTGATAACTTAAAACGAGGTGATCGTAATGAAAAAAATATTCATCGGTATTTTGTATAATTCTTTGTCTTCTCTCCTGCACTAAAAAAGAGAATGGCAAAGTCCTGGTAACAATAGATAAAGATACAAATAACCATGGAAGAATTTAATAAAGAACTCGATAAAATACCAATGAATATGAAAATGGCGGTTGCACGGAAAGCGGTAAAAAAAGCTATTTAGACAGACTCATCATTAAAAAACTACTCCTGAGAGAAGCAATAAAGAGTAAAATTGAAAATGAAAAAGAATTCCAGGCAAGATTAGCTTGATATAAAAGAACAACTTCTCATTGAATCACTTCTCAAGAAAAAAATCGCTTCAGATGCGCAACTAAACGACGAGGAACTGAAAAAATATTATGATGCCAATAAAGAGAAATTTAAAAAGGAAAAAGAGATCAACACACGCCACATTCTTTTGAAAACTGAAGAAGAGGCAAAACAAATCAAGGAAAAGCTCCAGAATGGTGAAGATTTTGTTGAACTTGCAAAAAAATATTCTATCGACCCGAACGCAAAAACAACAGGTGGAGAAGTTGGTTTTCATCCAAAAGGGACTGTTCTCCCGGAATACGAAGAGGCTGCCTTTAAACTTGCCAAGGTCGGTCAGGTAAGCGGCATCGTAAAAAGCCAGTATCGGTTACCATATAATACGGCTTGAAGGCGCAAAACCTCCAGCATTTGTTGCCTTTGATGAAGTAAAAGATTTTATTAAACAACAACTGGCCCAGGAAAAACAGAAAGAACTTATCGAAAAATATATAGAAGATCTGAAAAAGAACGCAAAAATTACGATTAATGAAAATCTGCTGAAAGAAGAAAAACCTGCGACCCCTGAAAAACCGGAAGCACAGGATAAAACAGGCAAAGAAGCTGCAAGTGATACATCTAAAGCAGCAGACAAGAAGACCGAAACGCCTCCAACCAGAAAAAATGAAACATTATCATTAAGATTCTTTCTATCATATTTTTTCTCAGTCTTCTTGCGATGCCATCGCATGGCGAAGTGGTGGACAGAATAATAGCCATCGTCAATGATGACATTATAACCCTCAAAGAACTTGAAAGTTTTGTCCATGTAGAAAAAAAGAACCAATTTACTTCTATCGATGAGTATCTCAGAAACTTGCAGTTGAAGGAAAACTTGATTTCTTCATCAGCGGTCTTTTAATTAAACAACAGGCAAAGAAACTAAAAATTGACGTATCCGACAAAGAAGTGGAATCGATTATTGAAAATATTAAAAAACAAAACCTCATTACCGAAATAGAATTAAAAGAACAACTTAAAAAAGATAACATCACCTACGAAGATTTTGTAGAAGGTATCAGGATTGAACGTTTTGAGAAGCAGGGTCCTGACACGGGTAATATCTCCGGAAGTAAAGGTTACCGATGCTATGCTGAAAGACTATTATGATAAACATAAAGATGAATTCAGAGATAGTGGAATATCATCTGAAACAGATATTTATTTCCGGCCAGAGAAAGGATGGCAATCAGCGCGCAACAAATGCGTATAAACTTCTCGACCAGGGCAAAACTTTCGAAGATGTTGCAGCAGAATTTTCCGATGATCCTTCCGCCAAACAAGGAGGAGATATCGGATTTGTAAAAGTCGGAAGAACTTTTGCCTGCTCTTAAAGAATCGGTAAAGCTCCTTGTACCAAACACTTATACCAATGTTGTCCAGACTCCATATGGTTTCCATATTTTAAAACTTATAGAAATCAAAAAAACCGATCTTCCTCCCATTCGAAGACTTGAAAGATAAAATTCATGAACAGATTGTTCTTCAGGAATCTGAAAAACGATACAATGAATATATCAATAAATTACGCCAATCTTCCTATATAGAGGTTAAAATCTGAAGAGAATAGCGGTAACGATGGGAGACCCGGCAGGAATAGGCGGGGAAATCATCCTTAAATCACTGCCGTATATTTGCAAAAAAAGCATTCCTGTCATTATTGGTGATTTTTCAGTTATCACTTTCCTTCAAAAAAACATTTTTTCAAGATACACCATTTATTCTTTAAAAAATTCAAAGAAGGAAAACCCGGAGAAGCAGAATTTATAGATCTGGAACTCTTAAATAGAAATAGATTTAGGGGTCATAAACAGTCAATATGGAGAAGCTTCTTATCGATATATCATTGAAGCGCTGAAGCTAGTTTTTCTTGGCGAAGTTTCCGCCATTGTAACATGCCCTATTAATAAAGCATCAATACACAAAGCGGGTGTATGAATTTATCGGGCACACGGAACTTCTTGCCCATTACTGCGGTGTTACAGATTATATCATGATGATGGCGAATCCGAACCATGAGAGTATCTCTGGTTACGATACACATTCCCCTTCAAAGATGTGCCGGCATCTATTTCGAGCGATGCTGTTTTCAAATGCATATCAATTACAGCAAAGTCTTTACAACTGTCTTTGGAATTAGCAACCCCCTCCTGAAGGTCTGCGGTCTCAATCCGCATGCAGGAGAAAAGGGCATTATGGGTAACGAGGAAAGAATTATAGAGGAAGCAATTGATAAAGCACAAATCACTGAACATCCATGTCGACGGTCCATATCCTGCCGACACGCTATTCCACAATATCGATTGTGATTCCTATATTGCCATGTATCATGATCAGGGTCTCATACCGGTAAAAACAATCGATTTTAATAAAACAGTAAATATTACTCTCGGGATTGCCCTTCGTCCGAACATCCCCCGGTCATGGCACAGGCTATGATATTGCCGGAAAGGGTATTGCAGATCCCTCAAGTTTCCTTGAGGCATACAGATTAGCCGAAAAAATATCGGCTAATTTGTAAAAACTTATTAAATACTTTTTACAAACTTTCACCGGTAAGTATTTCCAGGATCTCGATATATCGGGCTCTCGCTTTTTGCGCTATATCTTCGGGCAGTTCCGGTCCCGGATACGTTTTGTCCCAGTCAAGGGTGTTCAGGTAATCTCTTACAATCTGTTTATCATAACTGTCCTGGGAAAAGCCGGGTTTATAGCTTGCAATAGACCAGAACCTTGAAGAATCCGGCGTTAATATCTCATCGATGAGGATCATTTCATTGTCAAGCATACCGAATTCAAATTTGGTGTCCGCTATGATGATCCCTTTTTTCTCAGCTATATCGCAGGCTTTTTCATAAATCTTAATACTTGTATCCCGCAATTGAGCAGCCTGTTCTGCTCCAATGCTGCTTACCAATTCCTCAAAGGTCATATTCATATCATGTCCTTCATCAGCCTTTGTAGTCGGTGTAAATATAGGTTTCTCAAGTTTCGATGATTCCAGAAGACCATTCGGTAAAGAAATTCCACAAGCAGTGCCCTTTCTCCTGATATTCCTTCCAGCCTGATCCTGCCAGATATCCCCTGACAACACATTCGACGGGAACCAATTTTGCTTTTTTAACGATCATGCTTCTCCCCTGGAGCATGTCACGATATTTATTTAATGATGCAGGATACTTGTCGGCATCAATCTCGAGAATATGATTTTTAATAAGCGATTCCATCTGTCTGAACCAGAAGACGGAAAGTTTTGTCAATATCTTCCCTTTATCTGCTATGCCACCCGGCAAAACCACATCAAAAGCCGATATTCTATCGCTTGCCACAATAAGGAGTTTGTCGCCAAGATCATAGATGTCACGCACTTTCCCTCTTTTCAATGCACCAATCTCTAATAGACTTGTTTCTCGCACAACGTTGTCCATGAATATTCTCCTTGTTCTTATTCTTCTTTTTCAAATTCCGACTTCGGTGCATTGCAGATTGGACAGACCCAACTGTCAGGCAAGTCCTCGAATGAAGTGCCGGGTTTTATCCCTCCTTCAGGATCTCCTGTTGCCGGATCATAGATATAGCCGCATATTTTGCATTTATATTTCCCTGAAGTTGAAGTTTTGGTTGATTCACCCTCTTCCTGAATATACGTCGGGGCCGTCTTCGGTGATTTTCCACCCTTGATCTGGTGGTAATAGGCATAGGTCATGGGCTCGACATCACTTAAAACCTCACTTTCAACAACTTTACCGATAAAAATGGTGTGTGTTCCCACATCGGTGCTGCTTAAGACTTCACATTCAACAAAACCGACTTGTATTTTCAAGCACAATAGGCGCACCGGTCACGCCTATTCTGTGTGTTGTATCTTTGAATTTATCGATCTCCCTGCCTGATTTAAAACCAAAACGGCCAATCAGCGCCATGGTGGCTTCTATTGACAGTATAGATAAGGAAAAAACCTTGCTCATTTCAATGAACTCATGGGTCAAATTCTGTTTATTAATACTTATGGCAATTGTTGGCGGCTCAGATGTTATCTGAAAGGCCACATTAGCGATTTGCCCATTAATTTTATCATCTTTTTTAGAACTGATTATATATACACCGTAACAGATCTTTTGGACTGCTTTAATATTCATATGTATCCTCCTGGTAATCTGATGTAACGACTTGTTCTCTGGTATGCCGTTAAAATAGATATCTAAAATATAGAATTCCCTGTTAAAAATCAATAATAACTATTCAAGGTTTCAGTAACGTCCTTTCTCAATCTCTCAATGGAAATTGATTGTTTTATAAGGGGTTTCTCCTGAATGAGCGGCATTCTTTCTTCAAAAGCAGGCCGGTGGTTTTTATAGATAATACCAAGGGGAATGCGATCGCCCCATTCAAGGGCTTTCTGGAATGCAGCAATCCTTTCTTCCGGGTTATAATGCCTTCTCTAAGTGGTATACACGTTTGCCATACCATTCATAGGTATTCATCTTATTAAAGGATACACAAGGCTGGAGAATATCTACAAGAGAAAAACCCTTATGTCCCATGGCCATTTTTATAAGCTCTTTGAGATGTTCATGGTCGCCGGCATACCCTCTTCCCACAAAACTACAGTCAAGCGCAACAGCCATCGCGAGGGGATTAAGCTGACCGGAAAGAACACCCAGGGGTTGATTACTTCGTAACCATTCCTTCCATGCTTGTCGGTGATGCCTGTCCTTTTGTCAGCCCATAGATCTGATTATCATGAACAAAAACTTTTATCCCTATGTTTCTTCTCATGGCATGGATAAGATGATTACCGCCTTCCCCGTACATATCACCATCACCACCGACTGCAATAACAACCATCGCGTGATTGGCAAGCTTAAGACCAGTTGCCACGGGAATACTCCTTCCGTGAAGGCCATTAAAAGTATTGCACTTCAGATAGTGAGGAAACTTGCCTGCCTGTCCTATGCCGGAAACGATAGTCAATTCGGTAGGCTCTACGCCAAGTTCCACCATGGCCTCTTTGAAGGCCTGTAAAATCCCGAAATTGCCGCAGCCGGGGCACCATGCGGGTGTTTCACCTTTAAAATCTTCAAATCCTGCCATTAATTTCTCCAAGTAGTTCTTCTATGAGAAATGGTCTGCCGTCATAGCGGTTGATATGTTCAGTAAATTCATAACCTTTTTCCGCCTTCATCAATTGAGCAAATTGCGAAGTCGCATTCTGTTCGATGCAGATCGTCTGTTTTGCCTTTCTTAAAAGATCCATATAATCTAACTTCACTTCTTCAGGAAATGGGTATATCTCACTGAAATGAAGCATAGCCGCTGCTTTATCTTTTTTTAAATATATGTCAATAACCTCTTTCATGAATACCATATGTCGATCCCCACCCTACAATGACTATTTCAGGCCCTTCTGCTCCGTAGAAGAATGGTGGTTCTATTTCCTTTAAAAGGGCAGCATGTTTTTGAAAGACCCGTTTTTGTACCATTGCGATCCGTGTCGGACGATCTTCAATGAGGTGCCCCTCCTCATTATGTTCGTCACTATCTGTAACAACACAATGTTTTGATTCACCGGGTATACCTCGTGGTGAAATGCCATTGTCCGTAAAAGCGTGGCGCTTATATTCGGGCAACTTGTCCATTTCATCGCCACTCAGGCGATAGTCATTGTAAGTAAGGCGCCCAACGTCAAAACCTTTATACGTCCATTGCGTATCAGCAAGATACTGATCGGTAAGTATTAAAACAGGTATCTGATATTTTTGAGATATGTCAAAGGCTTTATTGGTAAGATAAAATGCCTCTTCAGGGCTTCCCGGAGCAAAAATTACCCTGAGAAATTCTCCATGGCCCGCATGAAGCGCAAAAAGAAGGTCACCCTGTTCCGTTCTTGTAGGGAGACCGGTTGCCGGACCGGGTCTCTGGCCAAGTGCTATTACAAGGGGGGTCTCCGTTATGCCGCATAACGATAGACCTTCAACCATGAGCGCAAAACCGCCTCCTGATGTGCCCGTCATTGACCTGATCCCTGCAAAAGAAGCCCCAAGGGCCATATTGATTGCAGCGATTTCATCCTCAGCCTGTTCAACAATAACACTGTATTCTTCTGCCTTTCCTGCAATGTATACCATAATGCCTGTGGATGGGGTCATGGGATAAGCAGAATAAAATTTACAGCCCGAAGCAATGGCGCTCATTCCTATTGCTTCATTTGCGCCGATGAGCAGCTTCGGTTCAGACAGATGAGCAAGATCAAAAGCACAACGGCTGCATGTAGTTTTTGTGTATTCATATCCCAAATTAGCAGCAACTCTGTTTATTTCAAGAGTTTCTTCATCCTTTTTCTTTAATGTTCTTTTCAAAATATCATTGAGCGGACCCATGGGCAACCCGAGCATACCTATAACAGCGCCCACAGCAACGGTATTTGCCATGATTTTACTTCCACCACTCTTCTCTGCAAGTTCCGTAAAAGGGACCTGTAAAAAGTAAGGTTTGTCGAAAACTTCTTTCAAGCCTGCAGGATCATAAAGAATATTTCCGGCATCTGTTAACTCGGACTCATGAAGGTTTATACTCTCTCTATCAAAGGCAACGAGGATGTCTATCTTTGTGCGGGACGCCGAAATGGATTGATCGGATATTCTTATCTGGTAAAAGTTATGGCCGCCTCTGACTCTCGACTCATAATCCTGATGGGTAAAAACATGGAACCCTATATGTGAAAAAAACCCTGTCAGTGTGTCCCCTACCGTCTGAATACCCTGACCTGCTTCGCCGCCAATCTTTATAGAATAATCCAATAACCCTCCGGTATATTTTGTTAATATAAGATCACAACAATAAAATATCAACTGATGGCCTCTCGAAACATTGGAAATGCAAACTAATCGTGGTATAAAGAAGGGGATATATCATGAAAAAGAATAAAATCTTACTTGAAATCAATGAAAAAAATATTCTCATTGTCTTCAAAGAGGCAAAAAGACCTCTTGGCATGCACCATTTTAATGAATTATTTTCAATCAATACAAAACAGAGAAAGGTGCTCAAAAGGCTCCTGAAAGACCTTATAAAAAAAGGACTCCTTTTAAAACTGAAGAACAATATGTTCGGTATTTCCGACGAAATGGATCTTGTTACAGGCACCCTCTGGTGTACAAAAAGTGGGAATGGGTTTATTATTCCTAACAAAGAGAAGATGAAAGATATATTTATCCCCGGACAGTTTATGAAAAAAGCTTTTCACGGGGACCAGGTAATAGCAAGAGTCGAGAAAACATTCAGGGGGCGTAAGGAAGGGAAAATAATCAGGATATTAAAAAGAAATACTACATAATATTATAGGGTTCGTTAACATATATAATAATAGATATTATATTACGCCTGAAGATACCAGATATAATTACAATTTTAATGTAGTTAATGCTCCAAAGAGGATAAAGGTAGTTGATGGAGATCTTGTTGCCGCAAAAATTACCAGATTTCCCGATGCCCACGAAAGTCCCGAGTGTGATATCGTCAAACTATTTGAAAACGGTCTTAATGATGTCAAGGCAATCACCAATTTTATCGAATATAAGCACAACCTCCCTGGCCGTTTTAAAAAACTGACAGAGTCAGAAGCAAAGAACCTCAACCCCGATACGACACAGGAAAAACGGACTGATTTGCGGAAGCTGAAACATGTCACTATAGATGGTGAGTTGGCAAAAGATTTTGATGATGCCGTCTGCATAGAAAAAACAAAAGAGGGTTATACACTCTCTGTCTCAATAGCTGATGTGTCTTCTTATGTTGCAATTGATTCTCACCTAGACAGGGAAGCTTATGAACGGGGAACAAGCATCTATTTCCCCGGAAAAGTCCTTCCAATGCTTCCAAAAGCATTATCGAATGGTTTATGCAGCATCAATCCACTAGAAGACAAGCTGGCCATCACCGCAAGGATCCAATATGATACCAAGGGCATGTCATAAAAAGCACTTTCGAAAAATCAATTATCAAAAGCATAAAAAGACTTACTTACAGGCAAGTTGAAGAGGTTGTCGTCAATGGAAGTAAAGAAACAAAAAAAGAATTAAAAAGTCTGCTGCCTGACCTTGAACATATGGCAGAGCTTGCATTGCTTCTTAAAGACAATCGGGGAAAACGGGGAAGCCTTGATTTTGATCTTCCCGAACCGGAGGTTGTCCTCGATAGTAAAGGAGATATTAAAGAAATTATCCGCTCCCAAAGACTCTTCTCTCATCAGATCATCGAAGAATTTATGGTCTCTGCCAATGAGGCTGTGGCCCGTTTTCTTCGGGACAACAACCTTCCCGCCATATATAGAATCCATGAACCTCCGGAGAAGGAAAAGATGAAGGATATAGAAAATCTTGTTTGTACATTACCTATAGGACACAAAAAAACATCAGACAATGTCCATCTTTTACAATCTATTTTACAAAAAGCTCAAGGAACTGACTATGAATTTTTTATTAATAGGGTCCTTTTGAGGTCCATGAAACAGGCCCGTTACAGCGCTTTCAACAAGGGCCATTTCGGCCTCGCATCAGACTGTTACCTACACTTTACATCGCCTATTCGTCGATATCCCGATCTTGTCTGTCATAGATCATTAAAAAGTGCGGGTAATAATGTAAGATTATATTCCGATGAAGACCTTGAAAGCGTGGCAGCTCACCTTTCCGAAAGAGAAAGAGTGGCTATGGATGCCGAAAGAGAGCTTGAAGACAGGTTGCGCATTCTTTTTATGAAAAACAAGATCGGTGAAATATATCAGGGAATTATATCTCATATTACCGCATTCGGTTTTTTTGTCGAGCTTAGTGATATCTTTATAGAGGGTCTCGTACTGCTTGCGGACCTTACTAATGACTACTATCATTTTGAAGAAGAAAAATTCAGGCTTATAGGAAAAAGGACAAGAAAAATATATCGCATCGGGGACAAGGTTACTATAAAAGTGGTCTTAGCTGATGTGGCAACAAACAGACTCCATTTCATGCCCGCGTAGAAATATCATGTTGATTTGTTACAATACCTGTTTACAGAATAAATAATAAGGGAAAATTGCAGCTTATAGAAAAATTGGCGGAGGGAGTAGGATTCGAACCCACGGGGCGCTTGCACGCCCAACGGTTTTCAAGACCGCCGCTTTCGGCCGCTCAGCCATCCCTCCGAGCTTTTTATGAAATTCAAATCTGAAATTGCTCAAATCTTCAAATCCATCACCATCTGATAAGGCTGCTTCCCCACGTGAGACCGCCTCCAAAAGCAGAGAGAACCACAAGGTCATCTTTCTTTAACTTTCCGTTGCGCACTGCCTCATCAAGGGCAATCGGTACCGTTGCTGAAGAAATATTACCATATTTTTCAATAGTCATATAGATTTTATCCATAGACACATCCAATTTTTTTGCCATCGCCTGAAGGATCCTGATATTTGCCTGATGAGGTATGATAAGGTCAACATCACTAATCGTATATCCATTTGCTATTGCCGCTTCTTCGCAGGCTCCGGCAAACCTGTTGACAGCTACTTTAAAAGATTTATTTGCTTCTATCATCTTGAGAAAATGGAGACCCGCATCAACACTTTCATGAGAAATAGGTGTCGTTTTTGAGCCACCTCCCGGCATAAGAAGTGTATCGCCATCCCGCGCCATCAGTGTGAATATGAGTTGAGAGAACCTCAGCGCCATGTTTGCTTTCAGTAACTACAGCCGCTCCGGCGCCATCTCCCCAGAGAATACAGCTTTCCCGTTCTTTCCAGTTTACCACTCTGGTCATGATCTCTCCGGCCACAACAAGTGCTTTTTTATTCGCTCCTGCCCTGATAAGTTTATCAGCCAGATGGAGCGCAAAAATAAAACCGGAACATGCGGCAGTAACATCAAAGGACACGGCATTATCACATTTCAGTTTTCGCTTCCAGCCAGTTCGCGCCTGCCGGGCAATGCGTATCAGGAGTGATGGTGGCAAGAATGATAAGATCGATATCATCGGCTTTCACACCGGCCATTTTCATAGCCCTTTCACCGGCAATTTTACACAGATCGGAGGTGGCGACATCTTTTTCCGCTATTCTCCTCTCTTTAATGCCCGTCCTTGTATAAATCCATTCATCGGAGGTATCAAGAAATTTCTCAATATCAAAGTTTGTCATAACCTTCTCAGGGAAGATAGGACCCGGTTCCGATAATGCCGATTTTCTTCATTAAATACCCCGTTATTTCTTTCTTAACAGTGACTAAGTAGAACAGAAAAATGTCGGAGTTGTCAAGGAAAAGATGGCGATTAATACGTCAATCACACATGCTGCTTAAATACAAAAACCAACTATACAGCAAAGATGTTATCATAATGAGGTCCATTCAATAAATATCCTTGACAGAAAGATGTATAATATTTTTAAAACTACATTGCTAACCATATGACAAAAGACCATATAGACATGAAAGGCTTCCTTGTTATCCTGACTTTAACCATTTTCTGGGGCCTTAATTATATCTGCAATAAAACTGTCCAACACCGGTTTGTCGCCCGTTTTTACATCATTTCTTCGTTCGGTAATCGCATCATCCTGCGGTATCCTATATTGCATAATAATCAAGCAAAAACTGTTTCACAGAGGCATACTGCTCTTTCATGGGGTAATGGTCGGCCTTCTTTTCGGTCTGGAATTTGTCTGCATCTATTTCGGTGCTTCTCTATACGGATTCAGCGCGGGCGGTAATATTTCGTATATCTTTCACCTTTTGTTGTAGCGGCCGGAGCCCATGTATTTCTCAAAGAAAGGCTCAATGTAATTAAAATCAACTGGGTTTAATCCTGGCCTTCCTGGGGATCTATTTTGTCTTCAGAGGTAAACCGAGCACATATGGCAACATGATGCTTTTCGGCGATCTGCTTACAGATCCTGGCGGCCATTTTATGGGGTGCCACAACACTTTATATAAAAAAGTTTCTCGCTGAAAAGGTCCATCCAATCAATACATTTCTCTACCAACTCGTTTTTTCAATACCCATCATGCTCATCTGTGCGTTGGTTCTTGAAGATACATGGGTCAAACATATTGATGGATATATAATTTCTTCACTCTTTTATCAGTCTGTAATTATTGCCTTCGCATCATATTTTGTCTGGTTCAAACTCATCTACAAATATCCTGTTGCAAAACTTTCGGCATTCACTTTTCTCACACCTGTTTTCGGGGTACTTTTCGGCGTATTATTTTATAAAGAACAACTGACCACATGGCTTGTCATAGGGCTTATTCTTGTCTGCATAGGAATTTACTGCGCTAACTACAAAAAATGAAAAAACATAAGAATCATTACCATCATCGGCTTTGTCGATAAGCATTTTCCTGCTCTATTTTTCCCTGAAGGGTATTGAATTTCGTCAACTGTTGGCTACCTTAAAAAATGCCGATATGCGTTTTGTCTTCCTGCCGCTTCTCTGTATCTTTTTCTGTGTTGTTCTCTGCTCCTACAGATGGTCGAAAGTGGTCGGGAACAAAGTGCGTTTCCGCGATACCTTTATTTCCGTCCTTATAGGGCTCTTTATCAATAATGTATTGCCTGCACGGATCGGAGAAATTGCCAGAGGATACGCGCTCTCAAAAAGAAGGGGCATTTCTTTCACCTATTCGGTAACAACCGTCTTTGTGGACAGGTTTTTCGATCTTGTAGGACTTCTCATTATCACCTTTATCTTTCTCCCCGAAGCACAGTCTTCCCTCATCCCTTTCACGGGCCATATATATGCTTCTTGGTCTTCTCATGGTCTGTACGACATTATTCATTATTTGAGCAGAGAAGGCATTGCTGACAAGATCGCCAACAGGCTCGTCCAGAGTTAACAAACCATTTATTGCCGGATTTTCAAAACGTATTCTTGAAATTCAGCAAAACTTAAGACGCATCAGTTCCCCTTTGAATCTCATATATTTCATTGCCATTGCAGTTGTTACATGGCTTTCAATGAGCACTGGCTCTGTATTTTGCCATGCTTGCACTTGGCGTCAAGATTGAGCCTTTATCAAGGTCCCTTTTGTGTGCGCTCTTCTCAATATGGGGCTCGTGATACCTTCATCACCGGGATACATAGGGGTATATCAGTTCCTTCTTGTATATCTTTTATCTATCTTTAATGTGCCGCAGCATGAAGCTTTTGCGGTTTCAATTCTATTCCACGCTTCATGGTATATTCCCTATAACATCCTCGGCGCAGTCTTTCTCACGAAAGAACATCTTAAAATTCAGGATATTCAAAAAGCTTGAAGAAGAAGAAATCAAAGCTTATTATGCCGGAAAATATCAGCGGTAACGCCGATAGCAAATAAACAATGACACTGTGTACTGTTGCACAACAATTTTTTTCTTGTAATTTACTGTTGATGGATTTATTGTCTGATGGTTATGGATACTGGGGAATACGTTCAAGACCTTTTGTTTCATCCAGACCGAGAGCAATATTCATATTCTGCACAGCCTGACCTGAGGCGCCTTTAATAAGATTATCAATTGCAGATATAATAACAATTCTTCCGTCATCAAACACCTTTCAAACCGATATCGCAGTAATTTGAATACCGTACAAATCGCGTATCAGGATAAAGACCTTCATCGAGAACCCTCACAAAAGGCTCGTTCCGATAAGTTTCTTTATAGACGTTCAAAACATTCTGTGTTGATACTGGTTTTTTCAGCTTTCCGTAAATCGTTGTCAGAATACCTCTGTTCATGGGTACCAGATGCGGAACAAACAAAATCTTTGTATCAGAGAATTTCTTCACCTCTTTCTGTATCTCCGGCTCATGACGATGAACACCAACATTATAGGCCTTAAAACCTTCCGAAACTTCACAAAACAGACTTCCTGTTTTCGCCTCTCTTCCGGCTCCGCTCACACCCGATTTGGAATCGATAAAAATATCATCAATAATCATCTGTTCTTTCAGAAGCGGATAGAGCGCGAGGATAGCCGAGGTAGGATAACACCCGGGATTACCGATCAGATGAGCATCTTTTATCTTGTCCCGATACAGTTCGGGAAGCCCGAAAACAGCGCGAGGAATAAGTTCTTTCGCGGTGTGCGGTACATATGCCTTTTCATACATTGCAACATCTTCAAATCGGAAATCGGCACTCAAATCAATAATGACAGCTTTCCCGTCATATAATTTCTTCGCCGTTTCCATGGAACTGCCATGGGGAAGACAGAGAAAATAGACATCACATTTGCCGGCATGTTTTCCGTCTGTAGGCTCAAGGGCATTTTCAAAAATACCCTGTAAGGCAGGGAAAACATCTGAAATCTTTTTTCCTTTATACGTATTGGATGTTATGAGGGTGATTTTAACATCAGAATGAGAAAGGAGCGACGAGATAAGGACAATACCTGTATACCCTGTCGCTCCAATAATACCAATATTCCACATTGTGGATTATCTCTTCGAGAACTGGAAACTTGCTCGTGCCCCTTTTTTCCCGTATTTCTTTCTCTCTTTTGCCCTCGGGTCTCTTGTAATAAGCCCCTGTTTCTTGAGGGTTGCCCTGAGGTTCGCGTTGAATTCAAGAAGGGCCTTTGCGATACCGTGACCCAAAGCCCATGCCTGGGCCGGGATTCCGCCGCCATAAATGCTGGCATCAACATCGAATTTGCCGGTCGTACCGGTAAGCACGAATGGTTTATTGACCACGAGTTTCAATTCTTCAACAGGGAAATAGTCTTCTATCTTCCTGCCGTTTATGAGAAATTCCCCTGCCCCTTGTTTTATCCAGACCCGCGCTACCGCAGTCTTTCTTTTTCCTGTCGCGTAGTACCTTTTTTCAGGCAACCTGTACCTCCTTTAGCGTCATCTCCTTTGGCATCTGTGCCTTGTGAGGGTGTTCATTGCCTTTGTAGACTTTCAGTTTTTTAATCATTTGTCTTCCGAGACTGTTTTTGGGAAGCATCCCTTTCACAGCCTCATAAATAACTTCTTCCGGTTTCTTTTCCAGCATAGTCTTAGCGTTGGTAACCCTTAATCCTCCAGGGTAATTGCTGTGTTTCATATACATTTTCTGGAAGAGTTTGTTCCCTGTCAGTTTTATCTTCTCTGCGTTGATGATAATGATAAAATCGCCGGTGTCCGTATGGGGTGTGTATACAGGTTTTGTTTTTCCCCTCAGGATAGCTGCTACCTGCGCTGCCAGTCTACCCAGAACAATGCCGTCTGCGTTCACTACATACCAATTTTTTGTTAATATCACCATCTTTTGGAAAATATGTCTTCATTCTTCATCTCACCCTTAAAAAATTTGTCTAAATTAATATATTTAGCGCTCTAAGTCAAGGAAAACTTTACAGGCAGCACCTCTACCGCATAAAGATGGTCTTAATTATATCTTGTAAACTCATTTTCATTCTTCTTCATTTTCATCATCTTCTTCATCGTCTATGGAGTTATCATCTTTTTTTCCTATTTTCAGGAGCACAAAACTATTCTCTCTGTCTCTGCTGCCTTCAGGTTCCTGCTTGAGGAGAGATAGCACCTCCCCCTGTGCGTAGGAGCTTTGAATCAAAGGTATAGATACTGCTTCGGTAATCAGGAAAATTTCCCGTTGATTCCCCCTGAATATACCGGCTTCATTGACATCGTTCAGGTTATAAATCGGTTTATCCCTCTTTAAATAATAAACCAACGATGAATTAGTCACGTTATAGAGCGCAATGGCATCATTATCAACATTCTTCAATATTTCGTTTGTTTTGAGGCAGAATGGTTTCAAAGTCCTTTTCTGCTCTGCCATAGTCATAAAGATCGTAAAACCCCAGAGTTCAAGAAAAATAAAGAGCAAAAAAAGCATAGCCAATCCACTCTTAAGCCTTTTTTTATACAGGAACCACATTGAAATAATTGCACCTGCAATGGCAAGAGGGCCCAGTATTATTTCCGAAATATGTTTAAAATCAACCAGTCCAAGAGAGTCATACAACGAGCCTTTTCCCAGAAAGACACAGATCATGGCCACTCCCGCTACAAGAGGGATTATGGCTGTAAAAATAATGGCAAGCTTCATAACAAGCCCACCAACCCTCCCTTCACTTTCCAACCAGTCTGAAAGTGACTTGCCGGCAATGAGCATAAAAGCCGGTACTATGGGAAGAATATAATAGCTCCTCCTTGACCCTGAGACAGTGAAAAAGAGAAAGATCGTGGCAGTGGCCACAATAAGCCAGCATTTTCCCCAGTCTTTTTCGCTCCTCACCATTACCCATAAAGAAGCAAGGACAATGAAGGTCCAGGGAGACAAAAAGACGAGGCTATGCATAAAATAGGCATAAGGAGGCTCAACATGGTCGAAAGGCTTTACAAAACGGACTACATTTTCTTTCCACATAAGCGATACGGAATCCCAGGAGCCGGTAAAAAGCACTGGCAGTAAGAGAAGAATAACAAAAAGGATCATTCCTGAAAATGCTCCTGCCAAGCCCTGCCATGACAGAATCCATTTATACTCATGGAATATCTGCTCTCTTGTAAAGCGCCATGAAAGTTTTTGTTTGCGAAGGGAAAAAAATATCCTTACCGCGCAATATACAATTGCCACTGCAAAGACTACAGCCAACGCCACGGGGCCTTTGCAGAAAGAAGCTGTGGCGCCGATGCAATAGAAGGCAAGAAGATGCACAAGGGATCCATCCCGGGCCCCACGAAGGAATATCCAGAGCATGGACCAGATAGCTAAAAGGTTGAGAATTTCAGCCGATGCCGTACGGGACCACAAGACAAACATGGCGGATGTGAGCAACAGAGCGGCAGACAATGTGCCAGCCCTTTCTTCAAAGAGGTTTCTCCCCATCACAAAAACAAGTACAACTGATGCAACTCCTGCCAGGGCAGCGGGCATCCTTGCGGCAGCTTCTGTCAAACCGAAGAGAAGATAAAAAGGTATAATGGCCCAATAGCTTAAAAGCGGTTTATCGAAATATATTTGACCATTTATTGTTGGGAGGAAAAGGTTCCCCGATTGGAGCATCTCCCGGGCAATAACAGCCCAGCGCCCCTCTGAACCCCATAAAGAACGTATCGACAGACCGGAACAAAAGAGGATGCCGCCTGCAAGGACCAGAAGGACACATATTGTCCAATCACGGGAAGACCATTTTTGAGAAATATTTTTCTTAGGAAGAGAAACCATAAACATGCCTAATATAAACCATGTGGGGAATAATAGGCAACGAATAAGTTGGGTAACAATTTGGTATGAAATCACCCTCTAAAAATGATGACCGTAATTTTTTTTGTTATCCATGCCTCTCTGAGATAATTACCCCCTTCTGTAGGGATATGACTTGTGCGGTCTATACGAGGGGGATATGACCCAGTGGTGTTTTGTGCAGAGGAGCATGGTGGCTCTTAGTATTGAATATTCCCCGAAAATATCGTTTATGCGGTCCATGGCTTCGTAAAGCTTTTGAGTTCTGTCAATTCCGGCAATGAGGGGAGTAACCGGAGTAGAATGTTTGAGGCGAAAGGCAGTAATGCCAAGGAGTCGAACTGCATCTTTCAATCTCAGGGAGTCCATTAAGTCAGCAATGACATTCCATATTACCTTCCCGTCCTGTGTATAGAAAGGCATAGTGATTCTTTTTGTAAACGTGCTGAAATCCGGATAACGCCAGGTAAGCGAAAAGCCTCTTGCCGTCAGCCCCTCACGCCTCAATCTCACAGCCACCATCTCTGCAAGCTCCAGTATCCTGGCCCTTATCATCACCCTGTCACCTATATCCTTTTCAAATGTCATACTATGACCGATTGATTTGGGGATATCATGTGGCATTCCTGAAGATGAAGGTTCTATTCCACGGGCCATAAGAGAAAGATAATCCCCCCATATTCCGAATCTTCTTCTTAAAATACTGACAGAAAAATCGGCAAGGTCTCCGCATGTTCTTATTCCAAGATTGTTAAGGGCTCCCTTCATCTTTCTGCCAATACCGGGAATATCTTCTATGGGGAGGTCTTCCATATGTGTAGGTGATCCGGGTTATCTTTAGATGGCGTCCCCTCCAGGAAAACCATTTAGGTGCTATTTTCTGACCTTCGTTACTGAAAACAACACCCACTTTGACTCTCTCATTTATCCGTATAGACATGGCTGTATTATACCAAACATATGTTTGGTGTCAAGGGTATTTGTGGACTTCACGAACCATTTTGCATCAATTTTGTATTATTACTCCAGTTTGGGTTAGGTGGGTAACGATTCTCTTTTGCGCTGGACAAAGAAACTGGTAATAAAAAGCACCAGTACCACTGCCAGAAGAACCATTTCCTGGTAATGGTCTCTGATAAAAAGCATGCTATTCAGCTCTGCCAGAAACTCCCGTTTGATATTATGGATAAACACGATAAAGAGTGCAGTTGCCCAAAACCGCATGAATCTCGATACCTCATTCCTGGTTATTCTTTGTCTGGAAAAACCTTTGATGACTTCTTTCATATTCCGTATTGAATAAGCATCCGGAAAGAGCTGTGGCACATCAAGGCTGTATTTGAGAAAATCCTCACCATGAATCTCTGCGAGCATACTCTCTTCCTGCCGTATGGTGGGCCCATAAGACCAGTAGAAAAGAAAGGGATAGGCAAAGAAAAGATAGATATTGCCGCTCAAGAGGCAAAAGCTTGAATCAATAAGATAATTTGCCATATAATAGGGGTGTCTTACGACGTTGTATGTTCCCTCTTTACACAGAATAACATTTCTGATCAGCACACCTTTTGTAACGTAATGGAAAAAACATCCGAAGGTCAAGACGAAGAACGAGAGTATAAGACGCACCTTATCAAGGTCATAAATGACAGAAGAAAAAATGCAGATGATAATAATAATATCCCGCAGGTTACTCCTGTTGACAATAGGGTACTTCCTCCGGTTGTTCTCCATAATACTCATTTACAGATAATCCTGTTGTTTCAAAAAATTCCTCTTGATCGGGTAATCCGCTTAGTTGCTTTTTCAGCTTTCCAATGGTATTTTCTTGTGCGATATATATAACATTCTATAAAAAGGATTACAAGCCATTCTAATATACAGCGAGGTAAGTGAATAATGAAAGAATATCATATACTTGTCACGGACAATATTTCAGAGGAAGGTCTCGGTATACTCCTCCGGGATAACACTGTTGAGGTCGATATAAAAGCCGGGATCAAAGATGAAGAACTGAAAAAAATTATAGGTCAATATGACGCAATCATTACAAGGAGTGGGACATCGATATCGGCAAATCTTATTGAGAATCCGGGAAAATTGAAAATTATCGGTCGTGCTGGTGTCGGTGTAGACAACATCGATATTGAAGCTGCAAGTAAAAAAGGGATCATTGTCCTGAATGCGCCGACAGGCAACACTCTTGCCGCAACAGAACTCACCATGGGAATCATGCTTTCTGCGGCCCGAAAGATCCCTCTTGCAAATAATTCTCTCAAAAAAGGCAAGTGGGATAGGAAACAATTCCTGGGAATTGAACTCTACAATAAAACGCTTGGTATCATAGGTCTTGGGAGAATAGGGAGTAATGTAGCAATACGGGCAAAAAGTTTCGGTATGAAAATTATCGCTTACGATCCCTATATTAAAAAGAGCAAGGCCGATTCCCTCGGTGTCAACCTCTATGACAGCCTGGAAGACCTGCTCAGGGAAGTTGATATTATTACATTTCACACACCCCTTACAGGGAAAACAAGGAATATGATTACTGCAAAAGAAATGGCGATGATGAAGAAGAATGTAATCTTCGTTAATTGCGCTCGGGGCGGTATCGTCAATGAAGATGATCTTTACGACTCATTAAAGTCAGGAAAAACTTTTGCTGCCGGTGTAGATGTATTCGAACAGGAACCTCCCGAAAGCAACAAGCTCCTGAACCTTGAAAACGTATTCGCAACGCCTCACATTGGGGCAAATACCATGGAAGGCCAGGAAGCGGTTGCCATGATTATTGCCGAACAGGTGTTGAATGCCCTCCATGACAGGCCATACCTGAATGCTGTCAATATCCCATTTCTTAAATCACAACTTCCCGACATTTTGCGGCTCTATTTCAACCTCACAGAAAAAATGGGCAAACTGGCAGCTCAAATTACGAAAGGAAGGCCCGAAAAAATCACTATCGTTATGGTTGGAAAGAATTTTGAAGAAGACTTATGCGAACGGAAATTCGATGTGCCATTCAGCTACCAGCCCTTCACTATCGGCGGTCTAAAGGGGTTTTTGGAAGTCAGTCTGACAGAATCGGTCACACACATCAATGCACCATATATAGCGAAGGACCGCAATATTACCATAGAAGAATCAAAGACAGACCAGTTTGACAAGTTTAATGATCTCATCCTCTTTATTCTAAAAACCGATCAGGAAGAAACCCGCATTGCAGGAACCGTATTTCCCGATAAATTAGGGCGTGTTGTGCTGCTCAACCGGTTCCATCTCGACGTTGTGCCTGAAGGTAATTTTCTCCAATTCCGGATTTTTGACCGGCCCGGTATTATCGGAAAAGTGGCTACAATTTTGGGCAGCCATAATATCAACATCTCCGGTTTCAGTCTCTCCAGACAACAAACCGGGGAAGAAGTAGCCTTTGTTTCTGTTGACGACACTATCGGCGAAACAGTGCTTGATGAAATACTCGAAATAAATGGAATGATTGAAGCAAAAAAGATACAGCTTTAAATCAAACTTCCGGATTCTCCGGCAGGGGGCCCGTTGACCCCTGTCCTTTCCCATGATGGAGAACTTCCCGTATTCTTTTCCCCAGTGACAAAAGAGTAAAGGGCTTCTGAATGGCATCAAATCCTTCCTCAAGGATAAAATTTGCCTGTATTCCGCCCAAACTATGGCCGGTCATAAAAAGGACCGGTGTTGCCGCTTTGATTGTTTGCATTTCCCGATATGCTTCGCGACCGTTCATTCCCGGCATAGATACATCGAGGACGACAATATCAATCTCATCTGACTTTTCCCTGAAGACCTCAACAGCCTCTACACCGTCTGCTACAGGGAGCACCTTATATCCGAGAGTACTGAGGATCATTGTCGCAATATCACGGAGCGCAATCTCGTCCTCTGCAATAAGGATAGTTTCGTTGTTCCCCTCTATTGTTTTTTCAAACGATTTTTCCAGTTTTTTCCGCTCCAATACAGCCGGCAGATAAACCTGAAATCTCGCCCCCTGATGCGGTCTACTTACCACATCGATAAAGCCTCCATGTTGTTTTACGATTCCATAAACCACAGAAAGACCAAGACCTTTTCTCTCCCCTGAAGGGTGAGTGGTAAAAAAGGGCTCAAAGATCTTATGTATGGTTTCTTCATCGATCCCGATACCCGTGTCCGACACCGAGAGGACAACATATTTACCCGGTCGCGTATTAAAGCGTGCCCCATTGTGTACCTCGGTAATTTCATCGGAATTAACTTCAATCGTTAATATCCCCTTCCCCGACATGGCATCCCGTGCATTCAGGGCAAGATTCAAGAGCACCTGATTGATACGGGCCACATCAATTTTTGCTCTTGACAATTTTGACGTAAAAACAGTCCTTATCTCGACATTTTCTCCAATATTTTCATGTATAATTTTTGCAAAATCTCTTACCACATCGTTTACATCTGTTATATGTATATCAAGCTGCGCTTTTCTTCCGAAAACAAGTAATTGCTCAACCATATCGGCTGCGCGAAAAACTTCATTCTCAATGGAAGAGAGGTAAGCCGGCACATCACCTGCACAAGTATCAGACATCTTCGCAAGTTGTGCGTTACCTATAATAATACTCAAAATATTATTAAAAGTATGAGCAATGTCACCGATCACCCCACCTACCGCATCAAGCTTCTGGAACTCAAAGATCTGTCCTTCGAGCCTCTTAATCTCCGTAAGATCACGCATTATCCCCTGATACGTTGCAACATTTCCTACGTCATCATAGACAGTATTGGCAGTGACCGAGACAATAACCTTCTGACCATCTTTTTTCCTCATAATCATTTCGTACATATTTACAAAACCTTGCTGATCAATTACTCCCTTGAATTCTTTTCGGTCATTAGGACCCCAGTAAAGATCTCTCGGTATATTTATTTTCAGTATCTCTTCCTTTGAATCATAGCCGAACAGTTCTACACCTGCTTTGTTAATATCAATAAACCGCCCTTCGGGCGTGCTCAAAAAAACAACATCTTTTGTTTCTTCAAAAAGTCTCCGGTACTTTTCTTCCGATCTCTGAAGGGCCACAAGGGTGTTTTTTCTTTCTGTAATATCACGAAATATACCGATTATCCGCAATTTATCGGCAACAACTTCAGAAAAAAGTGAAAGCTCCACTATTATTTCACTTCCATCTTTTCTTGTTGCTATCAGTTCGAGGGCTTTGCCTGCCGGTTCCTCTTTCGTTGTCCTTATATGGGGCATTGCCTCGGCAAGACCTATCTGCAGTTTTTGTGCATCATAAAAATTACCTGAAGCCAAATATTTATCAATAGGTTTTCTCAATACTTCTTCTTCTGTATATCCCAGTATTCTCTCTGCAGACCGATTTATAAAATTAATGTTCCCTTCGTTATCCATAAGGACAATGCCATCCTGACCGGAAACACTGAAAACTTTAAACTTCTCTTCACTTTCCTTCAGCTTTTCTTTTATAATTCTTTCTTTCGTCATGTCTCGCCAGGTAGTACAAATAACCTGTTTATCTTCATGGGATATGACCGTACAGGTAATATCGACCCAAAATTCTTCGTTATTTACGCTCCGGCAGAACCATTCAAAGCGTTTCCTTTCGTTGTTGATGACCCCTTGAAAGAGATCAACAGCCTTTGAGGATGAAAGCTGTCCGTCGGGTTGTTTTTTTGGGGACATTTTCGATAAGCCGACACCAATTATCTGATCCTTTCTTTGGCACCCCATAATTTTTAAAGCCGCATCATTGCAGTCAATACATATTCCTTTCTCAAAAAGCACAATAGGGTCGTAAGATTTTTCAAAAAGGAGCCGGAATCTTTCTTCATGCTCCTTAAGCAGATTTTCCCTCTTTTTCTCCTCGGTAATATTGCGAACAAAGGCAAAGAACCGGCCGCCGGCATCGGGGAGGGAAAAGTAACTAACACTGACAACAACATCAATGCCGACGCCATTTTTTCGACGATACTTCGTTTCGTAACGGTTCGATTCCTTCTCAATAATGCGCGGGATATGGATTATGGTTTCTTCAAATGCTTTCGATTCGTCTATATCATATAAGGATAGTCTAAGCAGTTCATCACGACTGTATCCGACGAGCTTGCAGAATGCATTGTTGACATCGAGAAAAACACCTTTACTGTCAGTACACCAGAAACTATCCAAGGTTGTATTGATAATAATTCTGTACCAATTCTCAACATCTCTCTGTCCATCTGACGGATCAAGCGGTTTTTCAATATTGCTTCCTTCATCATCCATCTATCTTTCTCCTTTCAGGAGAGCTGCTTCAGGTATCGTTTGACAATGGTTTCGGGCAAACAAGACAAAGAGATGTTTTTTTTCAGAAAAAAGTGATACTGATGATACATTGCAGTAATGTTCATACGACCAATTATAGCAGTATATTTATATTTGTAAATCTCGAAACATATTTCAAAAGGACCATTTATTTGTTAGACTTTAGACATGCCATCAAATCAACCGGCGAACAAAAAAACGCATAAAAAAAGAAAAAATATCATATTAGAGCTAAAAGATAAGAGTTAGGACAAAAATAACAAAACGAAAAAATTTACCTTCCTGTATTTCTTCTTGTCCTTCTTATCGTTCTGGGTCTTCTCAATGGTTACTTTTATACAAAAAGTGAAATCAAGACCATTCAATACAGCGAATTCAAAGAACTCATCACAAAAGGAAAGATTTCCGGTGTAGCTATCGATAAAGAAACAATTGAAGGAGAACTTTCCCTTGAAGATGGTAAAAAGATAAAATTCCTTACCGTAAGAGTGGAAGACCCTGATCTCATAAAAGATCTCCAAAAGAGCACTATCAAATATACCGGCCGAACAGAGAACAGGATCATCTCAACGATCATATCCTGGGTATTGCCTCTCGTCTTCATGATACTCATATGGAACTTATTCATGAGAAAGATGGGCGGCGCGGACCGTCCAGTATTCTTAATTTTGGAAAAAGCAGAGGTAAAATTTATGGTGAAGATGAGATTAAGATCACCTTCGAAGATGCTGCCGGTGTTGACGAGGCAAAAGAAGAACTGAAAGAAATTATCGAATACCTGCAATATCCCCAAAAATTTCTCGATATCGGTGGTAAAATTCCGAAAGGTATACTCCTCGTGGGTCCGCCCGGGAACAGGAAAAACTCTTCTGGCAAAAGCTGTTGCGGGAGAGGCAAAGGTCCCTTTTTTCAGCATGAGTGGTTCCGACTTTGTTGAAATGTTCGTCGGGGTTGGGGCATCAAGAGTCCGGGACCTCTTTTCCCAGGCACAGGAAAAGGCCCCCTGTATCATTTTTATTGATGAACTTGACGCTGTCGGCAAAGCACGGGGTATTAATCCGATGTCCTCAAACGATGAAAGAGAACAAACCCTCAATCAGCTCCTCGCCGAAATGGACGGATTCGGGACAAAAACCGGTGTTATTATCATGGGGGCGACCAACAGACCGGAAATCCTTGATCCTGCGCTTCTAGCCCAGGAAGGTTTGACCGGCATGTTCTTGTCGACAGGCCTGACATCAAGGGGAGAGAAGAAATCCTGACAGTCCACATCCGCGGCGTTAAAATAGCAGAAGAAGTTGACCTGAAAACCATTGCCGCAAGAACACCGGGGTTTGTCGGCGCAGACCTTGCAAACCTTGTCAATGAATCGGCGCTTCTTGCTGCCCGTAAAGGGAAAAAGACCGTTTCAATGGAAGAATTTGAAGAAGCCATAGACAGGGTCACGGCAGGTCTTGAAAAAAAGAAACGGGTCATGAGTAAAAAGGAGAAAGAAATCGTCGCCTATCATGAAACAGGCCACGCCCTCATGGCCGAGTTTCTTGAAACAACAGATCCTGTTCATAAAATATCGATTATCCCGAGAGGGATTGCCGCCCTTGGATACACATTCAGCTTCCCACAGAAGACCGGTATCTCATGACAAAAAAGGAACTTCTCGATCGTTTATGTGTTCTTCTTGGCGGCCGGGTGGCAGAAGAGATCATATTTGGAGAAGTTTCAACGGGCGCCCAGAATGACCTCGGCCGGGCCACAGACATAGCAAAATCAATGGTGAAAGAATACGGGATGAGTGAAAAACTGGGCCATATGACCTTTGAAAGGGAACGGAAACCACTCTTTCTCAATCTCGACCCTTCTTCCGGCAGTAAAGATTATAGTGAAGAAACAGCACGTGAGATTGATAATGAGATAAGAATGATCATAGAGGAGTCGTATCTTAGGGTAAAAACAGTGCTGACTGATAAAAGGGTATTTTTGGAAAGGGTAGCGCAAATCCTTCTTGAAAAGGAATCTATTGATGGAGAGAATTGAGGGCAATTCTTCAAGAATACACAGGGGGGAACATGAAGACAACAAACTTAGAGAAAAAACAGATTGATTTGATTCGGGAATCGATTAAGTTTATGAAAAATGCATGGAATGCAGAAGTTTATTCGACAGTAAAGATCTCTGTTTTGCGAATATCGAAGAGCTTGTTGACGACAGAGGGAAAAGTCATCTTTTTCAACTCAAGGAAATGAGCCATGAACTTTTCAGAAATTCAGACGACGCAAGCTACAAAGAAAAACTCTACGATATGACGATTGGTTACATCTTTCACGAGGCAATGAAACTGAGAGAAAATATGTATCAGCTTGAATATTACAGGCCCCAATGCGATATCGCATTGCATACATTAACAGACCAGGAAAAAAAGATGGTTCACGAAATAGGACTCCTTGTAAAAAAGGCAGACATGAGGTTCAAGGAAGGCTTCAAGGAAATAAAAGTCCTTTTAAATGAGCTTGTTGGACAATTGAAAGACCTCATTGTATTATACCGTAACAACTATCTGTTGCCCCGTTTTATTTTTGAAAATGAGAGGTCAATTAAAAAAATATATGGGAAAAAAGGTCTTCTAACCCTCTTAAACAGCCTACCCAGATGGAAAACAACTGCTTATCTTCAGGGCTGCCCAGAGCTACCTCGATAGCGAATACTTCGATACGGCACGACCTCTTTTCAAAAAAATTCTCCGCCTTGACAGTCAGAATATATCGGCACTTATTTTTCTTTACCTATGCTTCGGCCTATTACTTTTACTTCAAAAACATGTTTACGCGGTCACTTATATTTGCAGAAAGGGCTTATGCGCTCAACATTGATGAAAACATCAAGGACAACTATATGGATTCACTGAAAAAACTTATTACAACTCTTTCAAAAGAAATAAAGCGAAAGAAATCGTATTAGACAATGGAATTTCTCCAACAAGTACAAAAAACAATTGAACAGGAAAGCCTTATCAAAGGGGGTGACAGGATCCTCCTTGGCATATCAGGGGGATTAGACTCAAGTACCCTACTCTATGTCTTAAGGGAAATCCAAAAAAAAATCCCTTTTTACCTTGGACTGGCCCATATTAATCATTCACTTCGGGGAAAAGAGTCTGAGCGAGATGAACAATTTGTCAAAGATCTTGCCCGACAGTTTTCTTTCCAAGCTCATATCAATAAAGCTGATGTAAAAAAATACGCTCTTCAGAATGGGCTTTCTATCCAACACGCAGGAAGGGAACTTCGCTATCTCTACTTCAATGAAATTGCAGCCACACATAATTACAACAAAATTGCTGTTGCTCATAATCTTGATGATCAGATTGAAACATTTCTTTTACGTGCGCTCAAGGGTACGGGGCTCCGAGGGCTTTCTGCGATCCCAATTAAAAGAGACAAAATCATACGGCCTTTTCTCTTTACATACCGGGTTCAGATTGCAGAATATGCCCGGCAGAATTCTATACCTCATGTTGAGGATTCCTCAAATAATAAAATTCTCTATGAAAGAAATTTTTTAAGAAAAGAGATTTTCCCGGTCATGGAAAAACTGAATCCGGCATATAAAGATAAACTGTTTTCTCTTTTGAAAGACATTGTCGGCGTCAACAGGTTTTTTGAAAAACAGTCACAGGAGTTCCTTGACAAAAATAGACACATCAAGCAGGGAGAACCCTTTCTCGATATTGATACATTGAACCAGCTAGATGGTGAAACAAAATTCAGGGTCATATCGGATATCATTACTTCTTTGGAACCACGGTTTATTCCCCTCAGAGAACACATTTATCAAATCCAGAAACTTCTATCAGCAAAAAAACCGAACCTTATTGTTACCCTACCTTATGGCATTAAAGTCAAAAAGACCTATAGTCATCTTTTTTTCACAAAAAAACTTTCACCCGCCCCTGTCGAGGAAATATTTTCTCTTTTAATGGGCCACAACACACTCACCTCGCTCATGTTAAAACTTACTCTTTCCCGTGTTAGAAAAATTCCGGCAAACTTTTCAAAAAACAACAATATTGCCTTCTTCGATGCCGATAAAGTGGGTACCATGACCGTAAGGACCTTTAGGGCTGGCGACAGGTTCATTCCTCTCGGTATGAAGAATGTGGTCAAACTCAAGGATTTTTTTATATCACAGAAGATACCGAAAGAAGAGAGAAGATCTATACCACTGCTCCTTTCCGATAATATCATTATCTGGATCGTGGGGTGGAGAATCGATGAAAGATATAAAATCACAGGGAAAACAAAAAGAATCCTCAAGGCAACAGCAACGCCGTTTTTAAATATCTGTTAACCATATTATTATTTTGATTGACAATAATACCTTCAATACGGTAAAGACTATCTTTACTGAAGGTATTAATGAGAATATTTTAAGGAGTTATGATATGTTATCTAATCGTGCAAGCGCTTTAAAACCCTCGGCAACACTGGCGATCAGCGCTAAAGAAAAAGAGCTTAAAGCAAAAGGGATTGATATTGCAGGTTTCGGCGCAGGCGAACCTGATTTTGATACACCGGACCACATCAAAGCAGCAGCCATCAAAGCAATTAATGACAATTTTACCCGATACACCCCGGTGTCCGGGATAGACCCCCTGAAAGACGGTGTCATTGAAAAATTTAAACGAGATAATAACCTTGAATATAAACGCGAAGAAGTGCTTATCTCCTGCGGTGGAAAGCACAGCCTCTATAACCTTTTCCAGGCCATTTTTCAGGAAGGGGATGAAGTTATCATCCCCGCGCCATATTGGGTTTCTTACCCTCCCATGGTCGAACTTGCAGGGGCCAGACCGATCATTATAGAAACAGATGAGAAGGACGATTATCAGATTACTCCTTCCATGCTTAAGAACGCCATTACACATAAAACAAAAGGCATCGTGCTTAACTATCCCTCAAATCCGGTAGGATCAGTATTCAGCCGGGAAACTCTCGAAACTGTCGGAAAACTGGCCGAAGAGCATGATTTTTACATCATCTCTGACGAAATTTATGAAAAGCTCGTCTATGATGATTATAAACATACAAGCATCGCATCTATGGACCCTTCTTTCAAAGAAAGGACCATCATCTGCCATGGTATTGCCAAAACCTATGCGATGACAGGCTGGCGTATTGGCTTTGCAGCAGGACCGGTTGACATTATTAAAGCCATGAGTAACATACAGAGTCAGAGCACATCAAACCCGACATCTATCTCGCAGATGGCTGCTGTTGCGGCTTTAAACGGTCCCCAGGATAGCATCGCAATGATGCTTGAAGCCTTTCAGGCGAGAAGAGACTATCTCGTGAAGGAACTGCAAGGCATACCCGGCGTAACGTGCTACAACCCGAAAGGCGCTTTCTATGTCTTTCCAAATTTTAATGGTATTCTTGGAAAAAAATACAAAGGAACCACCATTGATACGTCTGCAAAATTAGCAACCATGCTCCTTGAAGGCTTTCACACTGCCGTTGTACCCGGCATCGAATTTGGAAAAGAAGGGTATCTGCGGCTTTCCTTCGCTACATCCATGGAGGTTATTAAAAAGGGTATTGACAGAATCAAGCATGCCCTGTCTTCACTTGAATAACAATGGGTAATAGACCTCTGATATCTGTATGTTTTTCTACATATAAGAATCAGGTCTTTTTCCACTTTTTATATAATAAAAATAATCGGAAATGATCTTTCGGTGATCAAAAACAATATCATCGGGTAATTCCTGTTCTGAAAAAATATCTGCCTTTTTAGCATCATCTTTTCCTTGTAGTATTCCATCTCCATCAGCAATAAAAACAACTGACACCGTGTGAAATCTGGAGTCACGATGAGGGTCTGAATAAGCATGAAACTGTTCGATCAATCTTGTGTCAAGGGATGTTTCTTCCTTTGATTCCCGTATGGCAGCATCTTCGAGAGATTCCCCAATATCAACAAATCCTCCGGGTAATGCCCAACCATATGGGGCATTTTTTCTTTCTATGAGCACAATACCACCCCTATAACGTATTACGATATCCACAGTCAATAAAGGCGTTTTGAGATCCATCATTATATCATTGTACCTCACTTTTTATATTGTAAATTCTCTTCGGTCTTTAAAAAGATATCACTTGTGGTATTCACATGCAATCATGGATTTTGACATTATTGTTGATAGCCACACCCATTGGGGCCCGTCGCTTAGCATGGGTATTGATGTAACCACAGTAGAGCTTCAGAGACAACAAAGAGAGTCAGGCGTGACCCATGTTGTCATCATGCCTTTTCCTTCAACAGCAATAGCAAGCAACAAAATCAATGTAAGTCTTCTCGAAGAAACAAGACGTATCCCTCATTTCATCCCTTATCACTACATACGGGAAAACTATGAAGACGATGGCTTCAACCCCATACCGGAAACGTATTCTGGCGGTAAATGGCACTGGATGAGAGGTATTCAGGATTCTTCTTCAAATTATAATATTCTCCATGATAAAAAACTTCCGGCGCTTGTTGAAAAACTATACAAAAACAGGAAAACCGGTTATTTTCGAGGAAGAGCTTAAATTCACTAAAATGTTTGTAGACATATTTCCAGGATACTTTGCTCATCATCCCGCATCTTGGAATGCTGGGTGGTGAACCTCTGGATTTTTTGAAGGCATTTAAAGACAACATGAAAATATCTATTTTGATACAGCTCTTGCCTCATTCGATATAATACTGGAGTTTGTCAATACCGTTGGCCCGGCAAGAGTGCTTTTCGGTTCAGATGTTCCTTTCGGTTCAATGAAAACTGAGCTTTCAAAAATACTGGCTTTGCCGATACCGGACAATGATAAAGAATATATTCTTTTAAAAAATATTATACGACTCGCTCATCTTAATATTTAACTTTTCAGGCAATAAAAAGGGCCGGCATATGCCGGCCCTTTTTTCATATATATTTTTAGTACTTTTCCAATGCCAGTATTGCAGCACCAAGGGCACCAACAATCTGAGGTTCGGTGTGGATATTGAGTTGTGTATTCAATGTTGCCTCGAGGGCCTTCACAACACCAATATTCTTTGCCACACCGCCTGCCATAATGACTTCATTATTGACACCGCCCAGTCTGTTAATAAGCCCCATCGTTCTGCCTGCTATAGCTTTGTGAATACCGTACAGAATATCTTCCAGTATCTCTCCCTCACTCACCAGAGAGATAACTTCCGACTCAGCAAAAACAGTACAGATACTGCTGATGGTCAATTCTTTTTTATGATTCAAAGAAATTTCACCGATCTTATCAAGCTCAACATTGAGTGCTTTCGCCATAACCTCGATAAACCTTCCGGTGCCAGCAGCGCATTTATCATTCATTTCGAATTCAGTTACACGACCTCTATCATCAATGCCTATTACTTTCGTATCCTGACCACCTATATCAATGATTGTTCGTGCCTGAGGAAAAAGATAATTGACACCTTTTGCAATACAGGTAATTTCTGTAATAGACTGTTGCGCGAAAGCCGCTCTTTTCCTTCCGCAGCCTGTAGCAATAGTAGAGGATATATCGGCAGCACTATTTCCCGATGATGAAAGCACTTGCGCCAGAGCTAATTCTGCTGCCTTTCTGGAATCAGCACCTGTCTGAAGGATTGTATACCCGAGAATCCCCTTATCTTTGTCAAAAAGGAGTGCCTCAGTTGTGATAGAGCCAATATCAATACCCGCGACTATCATCTTAGTCGTCACCTCTTCTTTATTCAATAATTGCCAGGATTGTTCCATCTTCAACTTCCTGACCTGGAGTAACCTTAATCTCTTTTATTACACCGGCAACGGGGGCAACAATGGGCATTTCCATTTTCATTGCTTCCAGAGTTGCTATCTGGTCGTCTTCTGCCACCTTGTCGCCAACCTTTACAGTTACACCAATTATTTTTCCAACCATTGGAACGGTAACTTCTGTAGCCATAGTTAATTCCTCCTTAAAATTTGCTGTTTATGCTTTTCTATATCCCAGAGCAAACTGGGCTATGATCATCTTCTGGACATTTGAAGTTCCTTCCACTATCTGATAAGACTTCGCGTCCCTTAGAAAACGCTCAACAGGATATTCAGAAGAGAAACCATAGGAACCAAATATTTTGACGGCTTCAGACGCACAGAAGTTCGCCGATTCTCCAGCATAATACTTTGCCATAGAAGTTTCCAGTGTATTGTTCATCCCCTGATCTTTCTGCCATGCGGCCCGAAGAACGAGAAGTTTAGAAGCTTCATGCTCGACAGACATTCTTCCGATCTGCTCCTGGATCATCTGGAACTGACCAATAGGCTGGCCGAACTGCTCTCTTTCATTTGCGTATTTTACCGCTTCGTCAATACAACTCTGGGCTACACCGACCGCCCTTGCTGCTGAGCTGAGTCGTGTGAAATTAAGCATAGTCATACAAATATTAAAACCTTGCCCAAGCTTTCCGACAAGGGCACTCTTCGGTATCTTAGCTTCTTCAAAGAAAATTTCTCCCGTGGGTGCACAATGTAATCCGAGTTTTGTTGTGATGGCCCTCTGAACAATGCCTGGTGTATTAAAATCTATGAAGAATGCCGACATACCTTTATGCTTTGCTGCTTTATCAGTCATTGCATAGACAACACCGCAACCACAGTAAGGAACGCCTGAAATCCATGTTTTGGTACCATTGAGGATAAAGCCATCATCGACTTCGGTAGCCGTTGTCTTCATGCTTGCAACGTCAGAACCAGAATTCGGTTCGGTAATTCCAAAGCAACCACCATTTGTGCCGGCAATCAATCCCGGAAGGAACTGTTCTTTTAATGCATCACTTCCAAATTTAAGCAATACATTCTGCGGCCCGTTCATCTGGAGGTTGAAGGGGAGGCCCCATGACGGGCTGATACGTGCCAGTTCAGTCGCCATCAGTGTTGCAGCCATATTCCCCTCTTCAAGGCCAAGACCACCGTACTGTTCTGGCGCCAAACAGGCAAACATTCCCTGATCGCCCATCTTTTTAAGAAGCTCAGGGCGATATTTGTGCTCTTTTTCGTCTTCTTCCATAGTAGGCTTAACATTTTTAACAGCAAAATCATAAGCCATTTTTCGCATTGATTCCAATTCATCAGAAATTTTAAAATTCATTGCTACCTCCCATTTTCGCACGAAATTGTGAAACAATTAACAAATTAACAACCAATATTAGCAAAAGCTCTTTTCTTCTGTCAAGCTAATTTTCTGTAATAATATATGTTTACCACATATTATAAGCGGTTAACAATAATAAAGGTACGGAAACCATTCTCACCCAATACAACTCTATTGTAATGTATACAGTGTTCCAGCGCCGGTTTACAAAAAATGTTACCTCATTATACTATGTAATCTTTTGTGGTAGGTTCTTGCCTTGTTTCCAAGAGATTCATTAAGAAAAGTATTCATTATTTTATTAAAACCAGTTTCCGTAATTATGGGTCTTTGTAAGTAAACTATTTCACTGCAAACAACGTGGCAGTTTCTTTTCAAATAGGGTTCAATTACATTTTATCCACTTGCAAGACTCTATTGAGAGTGACTTTAGAAGTTATAAAAAGAAGTGAATATTGTCACAAATGTCCTTGATTCTTCGGTGAAACTTAGTGTATATAATAGACGGTTAAGTAATTCCATGTGATTTTTTTAATTATTTGTCAAAAAAACACTAGTCAGGAGGATTTATATGGAGATTAAAACAATCGGAGTATTGGGTGCAGGTGTTATGGGCAATGGGATCGCCCAGGTGGCATCAATGGCGGGTTACAATGTAATATTAAGGGACATTGAAGACCGGTTTGTTGAAGGCGGTATCAAGAACATCGATAAGTTCCTTGGTAAAACCGTTGAAAAAGGGAAAATGACAGCCGACGATAAGAACGCTATCATGGGCAGAATCAAGGGTACCACTGATATGGGAGCTATGAAAGATGTTGACTTTGTCGTTGAAGTCATTATCGAAGTCATGGATGTAAAGAAGAAGGTGTTTGCAGAACTTGATGAAATCACAAAACCCCACGTTATTCTTTCTTCCAACACTTCCTCTATGTCTATCACAGAGATTGCAACTGCCACAAAAAGACCGGATAAGGTTGTAGGTATGCACTTCTTCAACCCGGTTCCGCTCATGAAGCTTGTTGAAGTCATCAGCGGCATGAGAACAAGCAGCGAGACTGTGGCAACAACATTGGAGCTCACAAGAAAATTAGGGAAGGAACCGGTAGAAGTAAAAATCGACGTTCCGGGCTTCCTCGTCAACAGGCTCATGATCGCCAGTTCAATTGAAGGTATTAAACTCTGGGAACAGGGAATTGCATCAAAAGAAGATATCGACAAAGCAGCTAAACTCGGCCTCAACTATCCGATGGGTCCCTTTGAACTAATGGACCTCACCGGACTCGATATTAACTATCATGTTATGGATTATTTTCACAAAGAACTGCCAAAAGAACTGAAATGGGATCCGCCACTTGCCATTAAGAACATGGTAAAAGCCGGTCTTCTCGGAAGAAAAACAGGTAAGGGCTGGTACGACTACTCTAAATAAGCAAAATATTTAAGGAGGGCTTCGCATGGCCTACGAAACGATCATCGTCGAGAAAGAAGCACCTGTCGGGATTATTAAGCTGAACAGACCGCCCGTCAATCCTCTGAGTGTACAGTCCTATCATGAACTGTATGATGCAATCGACGAACTGGACAAAGATGATACAATCGGTGCAATACTCATTACAGGCGCAGGCGATAAGGCATTTGCGGCAGGTCTTGACGTAAAGGATGTACTGGGTAAAACTGCTGTTGAAACCCTTGATTTTCTCTGGAGCGCACCCAGGAGGACTTTTGATAAACTCACCGGCATTGAAAAACCGACAATCGCAGCAGTCTTTGGTCTTGCCCTCGGCGGCGGCTGTGAAGTAGCCATCTGTTGTGATCTCAGAATTGCTTCAGAAGATGCCATATTCGGTGTGCCGGAAATTAATCTTGGCATTATGCCCGGTTCAGGGGCCACACAGAGACTTCCAAGGCTGGTAGGCCTGGCAAAGGCAAAAGAGATGCTCTTTACAGGGGACAATGTCAACGCCGAAGAGGCATACAGAATCGGCTTGGTAAACAAGGTTGTTCCAAGAGATAAGCTCATGGAAGAAGCCATGAAATTGGCCAAGAAACTGGCTGCAAAACCAAAGGCATCATTGGCCCTTATCAAGAGGTGTGTTGATACCAGCTTTAATGTGGATCTTGCATCAGGCCTTACCCTTGAGATGGATTGCTTTTCCATCGCATTTACATCAGAAGACGGACGAGAAGGCGTTAATGCCTTTGTGGAAAAGAGAAAGCCCGTATTTAAGGGCAAATAACAATGATTTTAATTTAACGTTAAGGAGAAATGACAGAGGTACTCTCTATACAATACATTCGATTGGTAATACATAAGAATGTATCTTTGTCAGGTTCCTTAGGATTAAATTAACTGAATAATTTATTTAAAGGAGGTTCTTATATGAACACTTTTACAAAGGCGTATATCCCTTACAACGGATATTATTCAACTCCCTTTACCCGTTGGCAGGGAAGTATGCAGAATGAAAACTCAATCGAATTAGGCGCAAAGACCGCACGGAGATGGTTTCTTGAGAAAAAGAAAATTGATCCAGGCGTCCTCGACTATCTGTACTATGGCACTTCCATCACCCAGCATCACCTGTTTTACAGTCACAACTGGGCTGCAGGTATGCTGACAGACAACAAGAAAAATTTGCCAGGTCTCATGGTCAGCCAGGCTTGCACAACTTCTACCACAGTTCTCAATCTTGCCGCGCTTGCAGTAGAACAGGGCTGCTTTTGAAGTTGGTTTTGGCTTGATGTCAGACCGTACTTCTAACGGCGCACATACTGTATGGCCGAACCCTATGGGTCCCGGTGGTGAAGTAATACACGAAAACTGGCTCATGGACAACTTCAACAGCGATCCTAATGTTTTTCCGCCACTCAAAATGGTCCAGACTGCTGAGGCCGTGGCCAAGATGGAAGGCTTCACGAAAGAACAATGCGACGAGCTGGTTTTAAGGCGATACGAACAGTACATGATGTCCCAGGCCGATGACCGTGCTTTCCAGAAACGTTATATGTTCCCCGCAGAAGTTAAAGTTTCCAAGAAGAAAACAATCCTGGTAGAGCTGGATGAGGGCGTGACCCCAACCACAGCAGAAGGCCTCGCCAAACTGGGACCGGCCGAAAAGGGCGGCGTCCACAGCTTTGCTTGTCAGACATTCCCTGCCGATGGTAACTGCGGTTTCATCGTTACAACAAGGGATAAGGCAAAAGAATTTAGCGCTGATCCCAATGTAGAGATCCAGATTATCTCTTTTGGTTTCTCACGTGTAAACCCCGGTTTTATGGCCGCAGCACCTGTGCCTGCCGCCCAGATGGCGCTTGCCAACGCAGGCTTAAAAATCTCGGACATGAAAACCATTAAAAGCCACAACCCCTTTTGCGCGAATGACCTTAACTTCGCCAAGAAGATGGGCAACGATCTCATGAAAATGAACAACTACGGATCATCCCTGATTTATGGACACCCACAGGCTCCGACAGGAGGCAGAATCATTGCCGAAATGTTGGAAGAAACTGCCCTGCTCGGCGGTGGATATTGTCTCTGGACAGGTTGTGCTGCAGGCGATACCGGCGCATCCATGATCTTTAAAGTAACCGTAAAATAATAACTCTGCGATAGAGAATAATCTACCTTAGAGAATAGGCGGAAGCAGAAATACTGCTTCCGCCTATTATTTTATTTTCAGTTTTTATAGAGAACATACAGCGATATGCATTTACCAATCTATCGCTCTCATTGACATGCTCATGCAATCATGTCCACGCCTTAAAAGAATATTCTCTTTATGCTGTTCCCCATTTTATAATCCAGATAGTTTAAAATACTATATTTCCTGTTTAATATAAGGTAAAAATATTGTAATATTTTTTCTCATGAGAAAACTTCTTTCTATTATCTTTTTTTGTTGTGCCCTTCTTCTATCCAATGAACTGTTGGCAAGGGAGTCTCTCGTAAAGAAGATAATTGATGGCGACACAATCCAGCTTGATACCGGAGAGATCGTTAAATATATCGGCATAGAAGCGCCGGAGATAAATCTGAAAGAAGGCAGGTCTGAATTTTTTGCTAAAGAGGCGAAGAAATTTAACCACAAACTTGTCTTTTTAAAAAAAGTTCACCTTGAATTTGATAAAGAACAAAAAGACAAAGAAGGAAGAATGCTTGCCTATGTTTACGTAAAGAAAATCTTTGTCAATGCGGAACTTGTTAAGCTTGGCTATGCGAAGGCAACACCCTCTCCTCCCAATGAAAAACATAAAGCCATGTTCCTGGATTATGAAAAAAAGGCCATGGCGTCTGAAAAAGGTCTCTGGCAGGAACAAAAAAAGGATACTGAAATATCTTATATCGGCAATAAAAGAACCTATACTTTTCACCGACCATCTTGTAAATCTGTTGATAAAATATCAGAAAAGAGTAAAATTATCTTTCGGAACCGCAGCGATGCAATTAAAATAGGATACATACCCGACAAGGCCTGCAAACCATGAGCGAAGAATATATCACATATTGGGGCTTAAGCCATCACCCCTTCCTTTTAGCGCCTGACGGTCACATGATGTGCGTAACAGGCCAATATTTTGAATGTTTTGAACGGCTTAAGTACGCAATCAATACGAATAAAGGTGGTGTCATTATTGCATCCGAGGACCCTGGGCTCGGGAAAACTACTATCCTTCTTAAACTCATCGAAAACATGCAGGAAGAATATGGTAAAAACTTCAAATATGCCTTCATCGAACACCCTACCCTTACTGCGCCTCAGATGATCGAACAAATCACCGGTTCCATTACCGGCCAGATGCCTTCCGATGATAAATTGAAAAATTTGAATCTTCTCAAGGAAGCCCTCATCGAAACAAAACAGCAGGGTGGAAAAAATATCATTATCATCGATGAAGCCCAGATGCTCTGCGACGCACGTGATGTTCTGCAGGAAATGAGAGTGCTCATCAATCTCATCCATAACAATGAGTACCTGCACACATTCATCCTTTCGGGGCAAAAAATGCTCTGGGACACACTTCAGGAGATACCGGAATTCTGGCAACGATTGCCGGTCAGATACTACTTTACCCCGCTTAGATTCGAAGAAACAAGAGAACTCATCAGATACCGCCTCAATAAGGCCGGTCTTGATGTGGCGCGAGACATATTTACCGAAGAGGCCCTAGAAATTATCCATAAATATTCCAAAGGGTTACCGAGGACCATCATCGCAGTCGCCGACCTTGCACTTCTGAATGGCTTTATAGACCGGGCACGGAAGGTGGGTTTTAAAGAAGTGACAAAAGCTATTAATGCCATGAGCGGAAAAGGGGAAAGCCTCTCATACGCTATGCATGAAAATAATGAAAGAGACAACAAAGAACCTCTTGTCAAAACACCTCCGGAGATAATCAAGACAGCGCAGACATTCGCTAAACCTCTTGGGCTTGTTGCTCATAGTTTTCGAGAAAGCCTGAACAATCAATCCCTGAATGCATATATAAAACCAATAGCAATAGCGTTAATCATTATATTTTTTCTGTTCCTCGGGGCAATGGGGCAGCGTCTTTTTTCCTCTGGAAAGGCAGCCGACAACACTGTCGCTACCGCTAAAGAGCCACCACAAGCCAAAGCTGAAATATCAAAAATTCAACTTCCTGAACCAGATAACCAGCAAGCTGTAGCCTCTGACAAAACAGACAAACGTAGCATCGAAGGAATACCGAATAAAGACCAGAGCGAAACAAAACCTGAAAAAGACATTGTTGCTGCCTATAGGGAAGAAAGAAAACAAAAAAATGAACGGTCCGTAATTGTCAGTAAAAATGCTGCCAATATCAGAAGCGCCCCTAATGTGGAAGCGCAACGCATTATTACTATCGTCAAAGGAGAAGTATTGACTGTCGTTGACGAGAAAAAAGATCCTTCAGGAACGAAATGGCATAAAGTCCTTCTCTACAATAATCGTGAAGGATGGATCTCAGATAAGGTAGTTACAGTCAATGCAAATCCATAAGCGTGCATTGACTGTAATCTATCAGATATTGTCTTGAAATAAAAGCTACCGGCCAATATCAGTTTCGCAGTATACGCTTGTCGCCAACCCGGATAGTTAGCTTAATCTCATCGAGATACTCGAGGAGTGGAATCATATATTTACGGGACACATCGACAACAGATTTAAAATCAGAAGGCGTCATTTCTTTCTTTTTTGTAAGATAAGAAATTGTTTTCTCTTTTAAATCGTCAATGGCAACATGATGGAAATACAGATCACCCTTTGTTTTAATGACTGTCCCTTCAAAACTGAGTTTACCCAGGATATCCTTCAGGTCCTTCTCCTTTGTGCCTGCTTCCAGGGCCATTTCTTTTACACCCGGGGGAGTAAGTCCATACTTTAAGAGTATCGTTAAGACCTTGTCTTCTAATGCTGCTACGACCTTATCGACAGATCCTTCAACTTTCTTCATTTTTACTTTGTCTTTTTCCGTCTCTATACTATTTTCACAAAGACATTCATCCAAAGCGTGCTGAAATATAACAGCATCTACTTTGGGAAGCCTTGTTCTCAATTCTTCCCTGGAAATACCAATCTTGAGGGGATTTTTTTCAGAAAAATCACGGACAAGAGAAAGGAGGGTTTCTTTGTAGGCGCTGAATTTATCAATCTGGATTACAACTTTACCCGCTACTTTTACTTTACCAAGCTTCTCGAGACTCTCTACGAGGCTATTGCTGAAGGAAAGATCCTTGCCAATGAGAATTGAGAGCGTATTTCTATCAACTCCCGTATATCCGCTTTTCCCGATATGATACTGAGTCTTTTCAAGATCGTCTCCACGGATAAGTATATTGTAGATATTTTCCAGGTCCATTGCCTTTCTTTTATGCCTTGGCGGCATTATATCAAGAATGCGGCCACCTCCTATAGTCTGGACAGCGTACGAGCCCCTCAGGATAAAATTATCGCCTGGCAGGACAACAAGAGGGTTCCGAAAGACAAACTGTACAAAGAGTTCTTCACCTGGTTCTATTGTATCTTTGTTGAGGATGACTAATCTTGCCTCTTCCTGAGTCGTGGCAATATGAAATCGCAACAGTGTGTCGCTTTTGATTGGTTGAAAAGGAAGCTTTAAATATTTGAGCGTCGCATCGATTCGATGCGCAAAAAGTAATGTATTTGGCTTTCCGATGGTTACACCTCTTCCTATTTCATTTTTTTCAATACCCTGGAGGTTAAGGGCAACTCTCTGGCCGGCAATAACTTCATCTGCATCCTCATGATAAACCTGAATATTTTTTACCTTTGTTTTTATTGATAAAGGATATATCTCGACTTCTTCACCAACTTTCAGATGTCCCGAAATGCAGGTCCCGGTAACGATAGTGCCCAGCCCTTTTATGGTAAAAACCCTGTCGACGGGCAATCTGAATATACCCGTCCCGCGACCTGTCTTCCATATCACGCGAAAGGCTCATAATTGTTTCTTTCAACAGATCTATATTCTCGCCGGTTACAGCCGATACGGCAATAATGGGGGCATTTTCCAGTGGTCTCCCGGCAAGGAATGTCTTAATATCGTCTTCAGCAAGTTCAAGCATGTCATCATCAACAAGGTCTTTTTTCGTGATTACGATAATCCCTTTTTTGACGCCGAGCATTTCACAGATGTCCATATGTTCCCGTGTCTGGGGCATAACGCCTTCATCGGCGGCAACAACAAAAAGCACCATATCGATACCCCATGCGCCTGCCACCATGTGCCGTATAAACTTTTCATGACCTGGGACATCAACAATACCCATGAGAAGATCATCGCCAAAGCGATAATGTGCAAAACCAAGCTCAGTGGTAATGCCCCGTTCTTTTTCCTCTTTGAGACGATCACAGTCAATACCCGTCAGGGTTTTAATGAGAGCTGTTTTACCGTGATCAATGTGGCCTGCTGTGCCAATAACAATCTTTTTCATAGTCTTTAGAAGACTATACAATATTTTCCTGCATCACTCAATGCCGCACGATAGTTTAATCGTTTATCATTAATAGTTGATGACAGTTTTACTAATAATTCACGATTGACGGCTGACGGTTTTTTATGGTTTAAACTGGAATGGGGTTAAAGATTATACAATCTTATAAAAAAGATATTCGGAAAACATGTTTTTAGTTTCAATCATTGCTTTTGTTATCGGTATCTATATCCAAGCGATATACTCAATTTCCCTCGCAATTTCTTTCACTGCATGCGCTCTTTTCCTTTGTTTTGTCCCTCTTGCCCTTCGCCGGGCAGGCAATACGGCAACAGCCTGTATACTGGTTTGTTTCGTTTTTGCCGGTATGATCAGGCTCGGCATCATCACTGAAAACACTGCCCTCTCTTCCTTTTGATGAAGAGGTGCGCGTCTATGAAGGACTGGTCACAGAAGCTGCACCAAAAACAAAGATTATGAAACTGATCAGCCCGGAAAATGTTCGCGGTTTACGTGTGGTCCTGCGAACAGAGGAAGCTCTCAATATCAATGATAGATTGAAAATTTTCGGCAATCTGAAAGAGCTTACACTCAATTTCAAAAACCCCTCTATAACATCATGGAAATGGCTGAAACGGTTGGAAGGTATATCATATGAAGTAAAAGGGAAAATCATTTCCCTGAGAGAAGGTAAAAACTACATTGAGACCTGGAGAAGGTTCCTTGCGCAAAAGATTGATCGTGCAGGCGCAAAATATCCCGGCATAATCAAAGCCCTTACCATAGGCGACACGAGCGGTCTGGATGAAGAAACAAAAGCGCTTTTTTTACGAACAGGGACATCCCACATACTTGCCATATCAGGATCAAATATTGGCATCGTTACAGCATTCTTTTTTTTTATAGCCCGGATGCTTCTGAGGACTTCACTCCTGTTAAGGCTCAGAGGAGATGACAAAAAATATGCTGCTCTTCTGTCAATCCCCTTTGCTATTCTCTTCATGTTTACCGCAGGCTCAAGCATTCCCACAATCCGGGCAACAATTATGATTTCGGTTTATATGTTCGCCCTTTACTTTGAACGCGGACGTGCATGTGGAAAATACGGTTGCCTTGAGCGCCCTCGTGATCCTCATGATTTATCCCCACTCAATCTTCATGCCAACATTCCAACTGACATTTATGAGTGTCTTCTTCATTATACTCTTCACAAAAACATTTTATCCTTATACACAGCCATGGCACACTATTCTTCGATGGTCTTTTTCTTCACTTCTCATCACGATTTCCGCCATGATCGGAACATTTCCCATAGTTCTTTATCATTTCTACGGTATAAATCCCATTGCCGTAATACACAATATCATTGCCGTTCCCCTTATGTGCGTCATCACAATGCCCCTCGGGCTGATCGGTTTGCTTGCGCCCTATGGCGAATATCTGCTGAGATTTTCAGGCGAAATGCTCTCCTTTACTATTTTAATTCTGAGACATCTTGATGTAGGATATCTGTATCCCCTCATACGACCAAATCTCTTAGAAACGGTATTATATTTTCTGACAATCTCTTCTCTTTTCTTTCTCCGGAAAAGATCTATCCGGTTTGCGTTTATGCTTATCCTCGTGCCGGCTTTATCCTTCTCTGTTTATACTTGCCTCAAAGAAAGATTTTACAACAATGATCTCTGTCTTAACTTTATCGACGTAGGGCTTGGCGATGCTGTTCTTGTTGAAGCGCCGCAGGGTATGAGAATGCTCATAGATGGCGGAGGACTCTATTCCAATGATTTTGACATGGGCAAGATCAATCATTACACCTATACTGCTCTCAAAAAAAATCTTGTCCATTGACTATGTCATAAACACTCATCCCCATGGGGACCATACTGGCGGTCTTCCATATATCCTGAATAATTTTAAAGTGAAACACTTCGTAACGGGCACCTATTTTGCTCCAGAACCAGCTTATAGTAAATCTGTTACAACGGCACAAAAGAAACGAATACCCGTTGAGGTTTGGAAACAAGGAGATGTTTTCTCCTTCAATAACGGCATGGAACTGAGCATCCTCAATCCCTCAAGGGAACTCCCTCTTGAAAGTCCCAACAACAGGTCTCTTGTATTCACGATGAGATACAACAAGAACAATTTTCTGCTCACCGGAGACATAGAATCTCTCATTGAAGAATACTCTGCTCACATCGTCGCACAGTAACATACGCGCTGATGTCCTGAAGGTACCACATCACGGAAGCAAGTATTCCAGCAGTCTCAACTTTCTCAATGCCGTGAAACCTGTTCTGGCTGTTATGAGCGTCGGGCCTGGCATAAGAGGAATACCGTCACCGGAAACACTGGAACGATACCGCATATCATCCATACCTGTTCTGCGGACCGATAGAAACGGATTTATACGGATATGTTCTGACGGGAATAAGATCTCATCCTGTACACAGAGGTAGCAGGTCAGTTATGCTTTGGCTTTAATAATGTACTGGAGCTTTTCGTCAAGTTCCTTCGCGTCATATGGTTTTGTAAGGATACCCGAAAAACCATATTTTTGAAAATCCTGAATAATGGGGTCATTGAGATACCCGCTTGATATAATAGCCTTTACATGTGGATCAAGAAAAGCCAGTTCCTGCATGACTTCTTTGCCGCCCATACGGCCGGGAATGGCCAGATCAAGAATAGCGACATCGAAGGGCTTTTTCAATTCCATTGCCTGTCTGTAAAGGCGAATTGTTTCTTCGCCATTCTGTGTCGTCACAACCTCATATCCCATATACTGGAGCAATTCTTTTGCTATCTTCAGGATCATTTCTTCATCATCCATAACAAGAATACGCCCCTTGTCATATCTGATCACTTTCATTTCACCGGGTATATCTACTGCCTCCTGTCTATACGCAGGAAGGTAAATCTGGAATGTCGTCCCTTTATTAGGAACAGAATCAATAAGAATATAACCATTGTGCTTTTTAACGATAGAATAACAGATAGCAAGACCGAGACCTACGCCCTTCTCAGGCCCCATCCCTTTCGTCGTAAAATAGGGATCAAATATCTTTGATAGGTTTTCCTCAGGTATACCATATCCCTCATCCTGGATTGATATACGCACATAGTCTTCCTTGATGAGCGATAATTTATTCTGAGGCGTAATATTTACATTTTCACAACTTATTGAAAGAGTTCCCCCTGATGGCATTGCCTCTTTGGCATTCATAACCATATTCTGAATAACCTGTTTTATCTGATCCTCATCTATTTCGACGCGTAAAAGGCCTTCGGGAATTGTGTATTGGGCCTTGATAAGTGAGCCTCCAAGAATTTTCTCCGTTATCTCCTTGAGCACTGTGCCGATATGCACAATCTTCCTCACGGGATCGCCGCCACGGGAAAAGGTCAAAAGCTGGTGTGTAAGGTTTTTTCCCATAAAGGCTATGCGCTCAGCTTCATTCAAAAACCCCGTCGCCTTTCCATCCCGTGGGATATTCATCTTTGCAAGGGAGATATTACCGACAATGGCCATTAAGAGGTTATTAAAATCGTGCGCAATACCTCCGGCCAGCGTACCTATAGACTGGAAGTTTTTTGACTTCAGGACTTCTTCTTCCATACTTTTTTGTTCTGTAAGATCCCGTAAAACAGAAATTCGAATGGGCTTTCCCTTTAAATCCAATTCCCTGGGATAGACCTCAATGGGAAAGGAATCGCCATCCTTTTTCAATGCTATTGTTTCATATTTTTCTTCATTATGAGTAGCAATTCTTTCTTTTGTAGCATTTCGTGCTTCAGGAATGATAAAATCGAGTACATTCCGTCCTATAACCTCACCGGCGTCATATCCAAACATCTTATATGTTGAATAGTTAGCATCTATGATGACTCCATCTTTAATGAAAAGAATAGCCTCAAGAGAAGCCTCCGACAAATCTTTAAATCGTTCCTCACTTTTTTTCAAGTCCTCTGCAGCTTTCTTCAATTCCGTAATATCCGTGACAACCCCAACAATACCGCCTATCGTACCATCTGCTTGAGAAAATACAGCCTTCTTCAATATTATATAGCGCGCTGAACCATCAGGACATGTTAATGCTGATCCGTAAGTCTTGATCCCTCTCGCTTTGAGGAGTTCCTTATCGGCTTTATGATGGAGGATTGCCTCTTCCCGACTGATAGGAAGGTCAAAAACAGTTTTTCCAATATAGCTGTCATTGTGAAGACCATGGAAATCCCGGAACGCCTTATTGTAACCAAGGTAAACACCCTCTGTGTCCTTATAGAAAACGGGGTTGGGGATGTTGTCCATAAGAACACGAAACAGCTGCAACTGTTCAAATAGTTGTTCTTCTTTTTTTTCCATAAACAAAATTACCCTTAAAACTCAAAATACTTTTGTTCAATAAAAAACATCAATATGATGCCATTTCTGAAAAACAATTATATAAAAACAATAAACATGCCATAGAATACAAAGACATCTAAACTATTCTTCTCGTTACGCCCTGAGGTTCAGTGTTTTAAAAAAAATCAATCATTACAGTATGAAATAATTCATCGACTGAACCTATTGAAAAAAGCCATTACAAAACCACTTGCTCAAAAGATAATACTATCTATAAATATAGCGCGTATCATCGATATTTGTAGATAGTATTATTTAATTTACCGGGATTTTCCTTTTTAGCGCATTAAACATACTCTTTTGTACCTGATTCTTTTCGTTTTATTATAGCTTATTCTTTTACCACAATAAATTAAAAAAGATCTATAGAAAGTTTAAGCTTATCTAGCAAGGATCTTGGGGCATACATGTTATTTATTATGAATAAAATGCTCACTAAGGACTCCATAGCGCACACCCCTCTCCCAATCTTGTGATGATTGAGATATCGACTATTTCCTGCATATCACGGCCAACTTCCCAATCAGTAGCAGTATGGTATTTGTGCCGATGTCAATAGAGGCGCATTTCATGCGGCCAACCTCATAAAAAGGAGAGATAGATATCTTGTTGTTTGTCTGGTCGTCCGATTAAATATGCCCAAATGTTTTTCAGAAATCAAAATCTTTAAATTCTGTTTTAAAACGCTCTTTAAATTTCCCCACGACTTTAGTTTCAATTTGACGTGCCCTTTCCCGGGAAATACTAAAATGGGCCCCGATTTCCTGAAGGGTAATCGGCTCTTCGGAGAGTATGCGATGCTCGAAAACGTAGAGTTCTTTCTCATTCAATGACTTTTTAAAATCTTTCACCCTGGAGACAATTATTTCGTCCTTTTCCTTATCGGCAATCACTTCTTCGATATTCTCTCCTGAATTCATCATATCCATGATCGTATCATCACCTTCGTCATGGATTGGGGTTTCCATAGATATATCAGTATAGGCAAGCCTCTTTTGCATATCTTCCACTTCTTCCTCTTTTACGTCAAGCGAGGCGGCAAGGAGCTTGGGGGCCGGATAGATGCCCAGCGCTTCAAGTTTCTGCTTCTCTTTATTCAAACGATAAAAAAGTTTTCTCTGGCTCTGTGTGGTACCGATCTTTACGAGGCTCCAGGAATCCATAATATATTTGAGGATGTAAGCTCTGATCCAGAATGAGGCATAGGTAGAAAACTTAGTTCCCTTATAAGGGTTATATTTTTTTACCGCATGAAGAAGGCCCACATTTCCTTCCTGTATGAGGTCGAGGATATTGAGATAGGTGTTATAATATTCGAGAGAAATTTTAACGACAAGTTTGAGATTGGACATGACGAGCTTCTGTGCCGCTTCTTTGTCTTTCTTCTCATAGATTTGTTGAGCAACCTGAAACTCCCCTTCTCTGGATAAAACAGGATATTTAGACACTTCAGCGAGATATTTTCGTAAAGGATCAAAAGGAGTAGGGAGAGAACCCTCTTCGGCCTTCTCCATTAAATCAGTGTGTTCATCAAGTATTAAATCATCCATGCTCTGGTACTATTCTCCTCGTACTTTTATCAGTTCGGCAACGATGCTTATCGCTATTTCCTGGGGCGTTTCTGCGTGTATCGAGATGCCTATCGGCGTGTAAACCTTTGCAATTGTCTCATCATCAAAACCGAATTCCTTCATATACTCCAAAATCATTTTTGACTTTCTTTTACTCCCGATCATACCGACATAACGGGTTTTTCTCTTTAATGTCTCCTTCAAGACTTCTGCATCATACTGATGACCTCTGGTAACAATTACAACAAATTCCTTACCGGTAAACCCGAGCCGTTCAAAGGCTTCTTGCATATCGGCAACAATCGTCTCATCAGCATCAGGAAATCTTTCTCTATTCGCAAATTCCGCACGGTCATCGATAACCTTCACGGAAAAATCGACCATTCTGGCAACCTTTGCGATGTACTGAGAAACATGACCTGCGCCAAAGATATAGAGGGCTGCAGAAACCTTTAGCGGTTCAACAAGAACTCCATCAACAAAGCGGGGCGCTGTTTCATTGATATACTCCAAGAAGGTCTTCGTTTCATCCTCTGACAGAGCATCACCGTGTATTGTCAGATCCTCTTCAATGAGTGTTTTGTAAAAAGAACTCTCATTAAATTTTGTTACGAGCACACCTGCTTTTCCTTTCTTTTCCAAATATTCAAGACGTCCATAAAGGGTTCTGTATTTTTCAAAAACAGGTTCAAGCAAAACATCAACATTGCCACCACAGATCATCCCACCAGAGGTAACTTCCTTGGCATCCATCCGTATATGCACTATTTTTGTACTGCCCTTTCCCATGATTGCCATCGCTTCCTGGCAGACACTAAACTCCAGACGGCCACCACCTACTGTGCCGAAGGTTTTTCCATCTTCCCCGACAAACATTTTTGCTCCGGTATCTCTTGGCGCCGAACCGGCCTGCAATATGACCGTAGCTATAATACCCGTTTTGTTGTTCTTCAGATATTTTTCAATAATCTCATACATAGTTATAATTCCTTTTCATTGTTTTTCCTTGCAATATACTGTCACTGATTTCTTACTATATACGGGGCGTTTTTCTCATGTCCACCCTTGACCATTATGATGATAAATTGAAGACATGCATTACCGCTTCCAGGACCCCTCCGCCAATGGCCCGCGCCTTTTCCGATATGGTATCGCAGTACTCCTTTTTGTTCCGGGGATCTACATCACCGATCTTTTCACCTTCTACAACATCAATCTCCCTGATAAGACCCCGCAGGATTCCGTCTATAGGCGCATATAGAGGTTTGTCGCTAACATAGAGAATGAGATCCCCTTGTTTGACGCTATCACCGATCTTTAAAACATGCTTTACTCTGCCTGCAATAGATGAACGGAGCACTCTTTCTTTCGTATAAGCCATCATAGCCCCCGGTATCCCTGTATATGGCTCTGCTGCACCTTTATATATAACCCGGCCAAGATCATGGCCCCGATTGCTTTCTACAACGATATGCACATCGTCGGGAGCGGTAAAACCGGGACCGACACCGACCACAAGCTCTGCTTCATTATTCTTCGTGCCCATGTTCCGCTTCGCCATGGTAACATCTAAAACGATATGGGGTTTAAGAATTGCTATGGATTTCCATTGCGGATCAACACAAACCGCTATATTCCCACTTTCCCAGACCGATTGCGCCTCTTCCGGTTTCTGAATAGATACGGCTCTGACGCCTTCAACTATCATTTCCCCTTCATAAAGGGCCTCGCAGAAAGAGACCATTCGTCTCACAGAGAGCGGCTCCGGAATCTCCAGCATAAGGATCTTCCCGAAACCTGCCATATACAGTCTATGTGCAACACCGGATGCCATTTCACCGGCGCCTTTCACGACAATTGTCAGATCCTTTAAATCGTTAACCTTTCTCAACACTATACCCTCTTTCCCTCAGGCTTATCACATCTTCCTCTGTATCGATGTCAAGGAGGGAACCTTCGTCTCCTCTTAAACATATCACATCATCGCCATTCTTTTCTATAATTTCCCTGAACCCTTTATCGCCATTGAGAGACTCTATCAAGTTTTCATGGGGCTTGATATCGATAAGCACCGGATGTCCCTTTTTGCCTTGGAATACAGGCACAATTGTCTTTCCCTTATTTTCCCGATAAATGTCAGCCATGCGATACAATATTTCCTCTTTGAGAAAGGGTTTATCACCGAGATGAAAGAAAACCCCTTCGGCATCTTTAATGAAAGGTAAAGCAGCCCGGACCGATGTGGACATGCCGAGCAGGTGCTCTTTGTTTTCTATAAACTTAACAGGATAACCGGCAAGTTCTTTTTGAATATCCTGTGAATTTACGCCTGTGACAACAAATATTTTTTCAATACCGGCAGACACGAAGGGAGACACAGCCTTTCGTATGACAGACTCCCCGTTTATCCTGAGTGTAAGCTTATTTGAGCCCAGTCTTTTCGATGAACCGGCAGCAAGAATCACAGCATAAAGTTTTTTCATAAAAAGGAATACTTACTCAAAAGAAAATAAAGGCATTTCCGTAAAGACCATGCATCGCTCTACTCTCATATGCCTTTCTTCAAGGTGTTATTGAGACTCTTAACAAGGGCATCAACATCTATGCCATGGATTTCTGCTCCCTGCTGAATATTTTCAAAAAGCGCAGCCTGGCAGCCGACACAACCAAGTCCATACTGCTCAAAGACGGCAATCGTTTCAGGGTATTTTTTTACAACGTCATCAATAGACATCTTTCTATCTATCATTCCTATCTCCTTGATAATGAATTACCATCTCTTTTTTTGCCTGTACTAAAAAATCTCTGCTGAGAATACATACATATTGGCGTTTTCTGATTTCCAGGCATCCTTGGGAAGTCCTGCCTTATGACAGGTATTTTCGAGAAAGGTAATAGCATCCCAATGATATTCTTCTGCCACCTGAGGCAGGAGAAGTCCTGAGTGGTAATCTTTTTCAATGTAAAGCCCGTGGCGGCCGACCTGAATTTCGCTGACATCTTCAATCTTCTTCAATGGTGTCAATACGGATATCTCAATGTCTATATCTTTCCACTCGTCTTTCCCCAAAGGGCTGAAACGGGGATCATGAAATGCTGCCTGAAGTGCCATTTCACTTATGGTTGTATGGAGAGGCAACACAGCTCTGATATATCCGATGCATCCTCTTAACTGGCCCTTATGCTTAATGGTGACAAAAGCACCATTCTTTTCCTTTAACCCCTCGCTTAACTGGACTTCACCCTTGTCCTTGCCGAAAAGTACGCTTTCTATTGTCCGTCGTGCCAGTGACTTTAATTGCTCTTTTTCGAGATCGGAAAGACTCATTGACTATCCCCTTCACGGGAGTGCTGCCGATAGAGTGCTGCCGACACATAGCCCACAACTCTGCTTTTGTCACCTGACACATCCCCCGAATTAGCATATTTCAACACCTTGCTATGATCTGCCCCCAGCTTTTCAGAAAGAAGCATCGTTGCAATGAGAGGCCCTGCTCCGCATGCCTCTGCCTTACCCTGTTCAATAATATCCATTACGCCGGATATATCAAAACCACCAATCTGTTCAACGATACCTTTGTCAAGCTTGATGGCTTTTTCATAGGAATAATAATGTGACAAATCGGTACTACAGACTATAAGAAACTTTTTTTTGCTTCCATGGATCACTTCATATATTGACTGGGCAAGCTCGTTACACATATCAGCGGTCTGCGTCCCCATAATAAGGGGGATAATACTGAACTGATCCAGTACAACCTGCAAAAAGGGAAGCTGTACTTCAAGCGAATGCTCCTGCCTATGGGCATCCCTGTTCGGCTGAATTACCCCGTCAAGATTCACCATTGCCCGTGCAATTTCTCCATCAACGTTGATTGTGCCAAGGGGCGTCTTAAATCCTCCCCTGTCCCACAAAGCAACCCCATCGAAATATGCTTTGTGACTAGGCGCTATGATAATAACAGTATCATACTGTCTTTCGGCAACAGCCTTATAACCATAAGCAGCAACCTGCCCTGAATACACGTACCCCGCATGGGGCGATATGATACCAATAATATCTCCCTCAAGGACAGGCGCAACAGCAGCCTCCAGATAGCCATTAATATCTTTTCGCAATACACCAGGATTATCAGGATAAAACATACCGCTCACTGCCGGTTCTCTCACATTATCCATCACATTCACCTTTTCATGATAATTATATCATATATTGCAAGGCTTATAAACAGGGAGAATTACCGGGTAATAATTCCAGCATAATATGGTACTTGTAGGGAAAACCGTTTCTTTTGCTCACACTCCGTGCTGACCTGCCCACCGCAGGTGGGTTACTCTTGCATCGGTAAGCTTACCGGGACTTGCGTCGCCCCCTCCACGAGCAAAAGCTCGCGGAACCACCACTTCATGCTCGCGGCGCTCGTGATTGTAAACACTGAACTCGTCCCGGGCTCAGACAACACACATTGGGCAAAGACACGGCAACTGTCCTCCGTAGGGAGGGCGGCCGCTGCGGCCACCAGTAAAAGGTCAAATTGGTACCCGGCTAAAGGAGGGGGGCAAGCAGTAATCGATGTTAGCCGCAAGTACGCTTTTCTTCGTGTGAAAGGCACAACGCTGTATATTTGTATTGTAGTGTCTTTTTTGATGAAGCAAGGATGGGAACTTCACCTGCAATTGTTAAACGGTTGACAATCATTAGAACTGAGAAGTACGGATCTAAAGTAAGAATATAGTATTGCCAAGTCTTCGCTGTAGGCAATAAAAAAAGCCCCCGTGCTATGAGAGGCTTTCAATCACAAAATGAAGTTCAGGCCTTACAGCTTACGAACATCCGCAGCCGCAGGGCCCTTAGGGCCTTTGACAACCATGAAACTGACACGGTCACCCTCAGCCAGCGATTTAAACCCTTCTCCCTGGATGGCGGAATGATGTACGAAAACGTCGTCGTCGCCTTCCTGCTCGATAAAGCCAAATCCCTTTGAATCATTAAACCATTTAACTTTTCCTTCTGGCATCTCTATTCTCCTTATTTTACATTTGCCGCTTAGAACGGCATGATTTCCCTACAAATCGTAATTGCCAAGCCGTTCCGGTTGATACAGGATCTCGGCTATTTTGACACTTTTAGTTCCTTGAGCATATCGAAACTCCTATATACCCCATTGAGAGATGCGTTGAGATATGCATCTTTCGATCATAGCTCCAAGCAATCTTACTAATCCATGCACCCGAACTTCATCATTCGCGGTTCAGTTTTAGACTGTAAGAACACAGTTCTCGTCTCCAAATTCATTTGCACGTCTCTCCTCACAATGGGGGTCATTTTGCCAAACTCCATCCACTACAAAACGGTATTCGTATACGCCCGGCTCCAGATAGATTATTTTCTGCCATCTCCCGTTTTCCTCTCCATTCTGGCTTTGCTTTAAGGGATGGGAAAAGATGTCCCAATTATTAAAATTCCCCGCCAAGGAAATATTTCGCGCCTCAGGCGCATAGTGCTGAAAAGTGACACGTTTTTTGTGATTTTTTTTGGTCATTTTGAGAATTCCCCTTTTATATATGTCTTAATAAGTCATCATTTCGCAGATTGAGCATACTAACAGGCTTCACGCATTTGTAAACTATTTACTGCATCCAAAAGTCCCGATACTACCTCTGCAATGCCACTCTCCCTATAGCACATAAGCCGAGGCTTCAATCGGTATCCCATGGCTATCACAAGTTTCTCTCTGTTGGGGAGAACAAGCACGACGGGGACCTCGTTAAACAGGTGCTGCTTAGAGTATATATCTATGACTTCTTCTTCATCTGCCGGCACAAGGATGGCCATCTTCTTATCATTGTGCCGCTCAGACAGTTTGAGGTCAAGACTGTTGACCGTTGAACATAGCACCACACCTTCGTCGGGAAATCGGATTTTTATGGCCTTCATGATGTCTTTTCCGGTTTCGTCAGATTGTCTAGTGTATAAAAGTAAACTCATAATTCCCTCCCCCTTCCCTTAATTTTTACTGGCCTATCAGGTCTCTATAATAAAGCCAACGCAAGATAGTAACACAAAAATAAGCCAGCTTTGCTGATATTTAACCGATATGTGACTGATAGTAAATAACTATTAGGACGTGAGTGAAAGGAGATATGTTGTGAGATTGATCTTCTTGTTGTTTAATCCGAGTTTATTTCTAATGTGCTGTCTATGCAGGTTTATTGCACTCTCTGAGACACCAAATGTATTTGCAATTTCTTTTGCTGTTTTACCATCCCTTATGAAATCTGCGACTCTAATCTCCAGCGGAGTAAAGTTGTCTTGGATGGAGGTCAGCTTTTTCGCAAAAGGAGAAATAATATTTTTCAGGTTTGTTTCAAGGATGTCTAGATATACCCTTTGTTCATCATCCAACCGTCTTTGTCTCAAAGAATCAATATAAGGCAAAATAAGTTTTCTCACATTGAACAGGATTTTATCTTCCTGCTCATTTTTGTCTTTTTCTCTCTGTTCCAATAAAACTTTTAGGGCAATATTCACTTCCTCAAGGGTTTTAGATTTGACTATCAATTCTCTTTCTCGCAACTCTAATGCTTCCAAGGTTTTTTTCTGCTCAGTAACATCACGGAAGTACCAAACTCTCCCATAGTACTTCCCTTCGTCTCCAACCACCGAAGCGGAATAGCGGTCCAAAACCCGCCCGTCTACAAGGGCTATCTCATCGCGGCTGGTCTCTTTTTGGTGCTCGTAAAGATATCTCACCTTTCGGAGAAATTCTTCGGGCTTAGCAAGCTTGTCCATAACCGCCTGCAGAAGTTGCTCGTCCGCCCTTGTTTTGAGCACCTCCGGAGGGATGCCCCAGATCTCCACGAACCGCTTGTTGTACGAGAGTACCGCGCCCTGATCATCAACAACCAGGATCCCGTCAACAGAGGTTTCCTGCTGGGTCGTCAACAGGAGGTTTTGGTATTGGATCGCCCTCTCCAAGCGCTTGCGCTCAGTGATATCTTCACAGGTCATCAGGTAATCACCGGAGATAAGGACCGAAAAGATAAACTGTACGATCTTCTGTGTTTCGTCCTTACAGGTAACGGTAAACACATTTGGTTTCTCTTCACCGGACTTGGCATCTGCCAAGTCTTCTCTCCAGGCCGAGATGACCATATGTCTGTATTCGGTATCGGGGTAGGCCTTTCTGCACCATGTTCTGCCGTCAGGAATATCGTAAAGATCATAACCGAAGAATTCTGTGAACTTTCTATTGATATAGTTAAAATGACCTTCCTTATCGATAAGGACCATACCGAAGGGAGCATTTTCGGAGAGCGTTTTCAGTTTTTCTCTTTCTCTGGTAATCTCTTCTTCGGCATGCTTGCGCTCGGTGATATCTCTCAGATAGGCAAGGATGGCTTGTGCTCCCTGGTAAGAGATTGTATTTACAGACACTTCAATATCTATCGGGGTGTTGTTTTTTCTGATTCCCTTGAATTCATATCGTATCGGCGCATAGTTGCCTTTCTTTCTTACTTCCGCATAATTAAGGACCCGTTCGTAGTCATCGGGATGAACAATACAATACTTATGTTTCCCAACTATCTCATCAAGAGTCTTATATCTAAACATTTTAAGAAATGCCTGGTTCACATAGACATGAACATCATTCTGCACTATGGCAACCCCGTCATTTGAGGCTTCTATTGCAATACGATAACGTTCTTCAGATTCTTTGAGCGCCGCCTCCACTTCCCTGTGTTCTGATTCCGATTGTTCCAGTTGCTGGATTCTGAGTTTTAAGGAAGAGATGTCTTGTATCAGTTCCGTGTTTGTCTTTGATGGATCTTTCATCTGGCCCCCCATGACGATAAATAGCATGTCGATATTGAGACGTTAAGGTTATTATAGCAGATATATAGCGGCATCAGACGTAATCCGAATGAAACGTAATAAATAATTATGGATTTATCGGGTTCGTATTGATTTTTAGGCTTAACCCCCGAAATCGGGGTTGATGAATTCTAATTTATCGCCTTCTTTCACAACTGTTTTTCCATAGTCCTGGGGGAATATGAATTTATTGTTCAGTTCTACAATGAGACCAACATCATACTCTTCTCTACGCTCTATTAATTGCGCTATCGTGGTGTCTTTGGGAATAGCCTCTCCGAAGCCGTTGAGTATGACCTGTATAAGATCTTCTTTCATGTTAGCACGCCCTTCAAAACACCCTTACTGCCGTCCCAAACAGACAACACAATGAGGGTTCTTTTCAATCTTTATTTCTTTAAATGACATATCTAGGCCGGTGAAAAAGAGCAACCTTCCCTTCAATAGTCCATCGAGCCCCAGAATAATTTTAATCGCCTCAATGGTCTGCAGTGAACCTATCACACCCGGTACAGGCCCTATAATACCCTTCACTTCTTCAGTTTCTTTTACCCCTGAGAAGATACATTCAAAGCAGGGAGTTTCGCCGGGTACGAATGTTGTTATCATTCCGCTAAATCTTTCTACACCACCATAGATAAAGGGTATACCCTTCTTCAGCGAATAGCGGTTGAGGATTCTCCTCGTATTGAGATTATCCATTGCGTCAACGATAATCGAACAATCACCGACAAGACCCTCAATGTTGTCATCCCGTATTTCATCCCTGTATGTTTCGATCTGCACGGAAGGATTAAGTGCTTTCAGCTTTTTCATTGCCGATTCTGCTTTGGACATGCCGATATCTTCTGTCCGGTGAAGAATCTGGCGGTTGAGATTGGTCATTTCAACAATATCCCTGTCAACCATTTTGAGATACCCCACCCCCGCAGCCGTAAGGTAGTATGCAGAAACCGAACCCAGCCCGCCAAGGCCTGCCACAAAAACCTTTGCCTCGCTGAGTTTCTTCTGCCCTTCCTCTCCAATCTCAGGGATAATGATCTGTCTTTTGTATCTGGTGTAATCGTCTATTTTCGTTACCTCATATATCCCTTCCCTTTCGGATTATTTGCAACCCTGCTTTCATAGACACGAACAATCTCCGAAGCAAATTCCGGATCATTGATATGATAGGGCAAGACATGGACAGGTATCTCCGAATTGAGACCTTTTTTCAATTCTTCCATAAAAATGGCCGGAGCCTCTGGATCATGCAATGGTCCACCCGGACGGTCAAATGCAGAGAAACCCTGCATGGGTATCACAATGTCGAGAGGTCCATTCCTCTTGTTGCACATCTCTGAAATGTGCCGCGCCAGCGTTCTCATCTCCTCCCGTTCTGTCCGTATACAGGTTATCGCCGAATTGTGCATATGGTATTTTCTGTTAGGAAAATGTTTTTCCGCGAACTTTAAGGGGCCGCTTACAAGAAAATCAGTATTGCCGGGGACAAGAATTGTCGGTATTCCCGATTGAAGGGCTACGGCACCACGATTCGGACCTGCATCGTAATCGCCGCCAAAGAGGTTATCGGCAATCTCATGAAGGGAGAGGTCTATAACTGCTCCTATCTTTTCTTCGCGGATCATCTCCTCCATGGCCTCACCACCGGAACCGACGGTATGAAAGATGATCACTTCATTCCCTTTTTCTTCCAGATCGCATTGTATCTTTCGTGCAGGGGCTTCTGTTGTCCCTAAGGTTGAAAGGAAAATCAGCGGTTTGGTTTCAACATCTGCTTTAACTTTCCCTTTTACCATACCGGCAATCGCGAGGGCCCCGTTTCGCAGCACCTTTTTTGTCATGCGGTTCAGTCCTGAAAGATCACAGACAGAATGGAGCATGAGGATGTCTTTTGTGCCGACAAAGGGGCGTGTATTCCGCGAAGCCATGGTGCTCACCATGACCTTGGGGAAACCGAAAGGCAGGGAACGCATTACGCCTGTGCCCATCGTTGTCCCCATGGACCCGCCAATGCTTATGATACCCTGTATCCTCTTTTCCCTGAGCAGTTCATTGGTACACTTAATCGCACCCTGTATCATGATTTCCAGGGCCTTTCCTTCATGACCTACAGACTGGACAAAGGCAAGCGATTTTCCGGCTGCCAGCGCCACCTCTTCACGGCTAATGAAAACAGGAAAACGGTTTTCTCCCATAATGCCTGCATCCATGAACAACACATCAACACCGGATTCTTTGATGTACTTTTCCATGTATTTTGCTTCATTCCCTTTGGTATCCATGGTTACCAACATGAGGACTGTTGGCGCTTTATGGGCCATAGTCATTAACCCCTTCCCATCGCCTGTAGAGAGAATGTTCTATGTCCATCAGGTCCAGCATTTTCCCTACAGTATGGTTAATAAGATCATCTATGGTCTTTGGTGCATGATAAAAGGCCGGAATGGGGGGGAGTATTATCCCTCCGAGATCAGCAACTCTGCTCATCAATTCGAGGTGACCCTTATGGAGGGGAGTTTCCCTTACTACCAGGATCAAGCGTCGTCTTTCCTTGAGAACTACGTCTGCAGCCCGGACAATCAGATTGTCATTATAAGAATGAGCAACACCTGAAAGCGTCTTGATTGTGCAGGGCACAATGACCATACCATCTGTTTTAAAGGACCCGCTTGATATGGAAGCAGCCATATTTTTTATATCATGGATTTTATAAGCCAACTCTTCTACCATTTTTACGGTAAAGGAGGTCTCTATCAAAATATTCTTTTTCGCGGCTTCAGAAAGCATTACATGCGACTCAATGCCAAGTTCTTTCAATACCTCGAGTAATCGTATCCCGTAGATAACACCGGTAGCGCCTGTAATACCGACAATGATCCGCTTCATCTCTTACCAACCTCCTTGATTATTCTCTTTGCGAGCCTGCCGCAGATCCCGGTTATTATTTTTATGTCTGATAATGCCAGCTTATCCCAATGTATACCTGCCACCACAACAACCTTCCTGTTCAGTTGGCTTGAAAGCTCCTCGGAGATTGATTTTATCAGTATGTCCTCTTTGTGGCCTACGTATGTAAAAACAGAACTCGTCGCGCTTATTTTTTTCGGATCATTGAGACTCGGCCTGGGTTGGGCCATAGCAATCGCACCGATATGGATCATACCCCCGGAGAGAACAACAAGAAGATCATCGCCCATCATACCTACCTGGGCATATATCTCAAATCCACCCCGTTTTTCAGATATTGCCCATGAATCCATATTGCGCCCTTATCGTTTCCGTTCATGATTACACAAAAACCCCCGCGAGGAGCGTGTAACCATTTTAGTTAACTTCTTCCTTTTATCATACTGTCCAGTATATCAACTGCCTTTTCTGCAAACGCCGGATCGCTGATATGGACATCCATTTCGGTGATGGGAATATCGGACCGCAGCATCCCTTTCAATACATCAACAAATACCTGATTTGCATAAGGATCGTACAATTCCATCCCTTCCTTATCCGCCTCAGACCATCCCCGTTTTGGTATGAGGACGTGGATCGGTCCCTTTGATTTATTCAGTTTTTCACCGATAATGCAAGCAAATTTTTCCATTTCCATTGGACCCATACGAACGCAAAAGCGTATATCATGATGATGTATTTTCCGCCCTTTGAGCACATCCGGCATTGGATAGAAAGGGCTGAAGACGGCATTGTCAAGGCCACCAGGGGCAAAAACGAGGGGCACCCCCATCTGTGCTGCAGTTTCAAACCGGGCCGGCCCTATACCCCGGCAGTATCCGCCAAAGATCTCATCGGCCACCTCATGAGGGGTAAAATCGAGGACGCCGGTGATCAACCCCTGCGCTATCATCTCTTCCATAGCCATTCCGCCTACTCCGTTGGCATGGAACCCGATCATCTCATACCCTTTCTCCTGAAGCAGGGGTTCAGCATGTAATGCACAGGCCGAGCTGACACCATAGGCGGTAACACCTATCATGGGCTTTGTAATGTTTATGCTGCTTCCCTTATCCATCATGCCGCAGACCGCATATGCAGCCTGACCAAGAATATGGCGCATAAACTCATTGAAACCAAGAAGGTCTGCAACGGAATGGAACATGACAATATCTTTGGTGCCGATGTATTCCCTTATGTCCCTGGATGCCACTGTGGAGACCAATACTTTCGGAAAACCGAAGGGCAGCGCGCGCATGATATGAGAGACGATAGATGTTCCTGTACCGCCTCCCATGCCGATTACACCACTTATTTTTCCCTCTTCGACCAGTTGCGCTGCTATAACAACGCCACCTTCCTGCATTGCCCTCACCGCACCCGAGCGATCTTTTTTTGAAAGAATCTCTTCAAGATCGTATCCTCCGGCCCGCGCAATATCATTGGCCGGAATGTCAGGATGTGCAAGCGGCCTTCCAAGGGTACCGATATCCATCATAAGGCAATCGGCAACAAGTTCCCGGACAGATTCTTTTATATATGCTGCTTCCTTCCCCTTCGTATCAAGCGTCGCAATAATAAGCAGTCTTTTTTTCAATCACCCTCACGGTCTATTTCACTCTTACCCCTGTCAGCAATTGGCTCAGTATCCGTTCCATAGGATCGCTCTTCTTCTCTGTACGGGCTGCGACTTCCTTTTTATTCCATATCGACTCCGGTCGCACCTGAAGAATGATGACACTTTCAGGGAACGTGAGATCTGTATCAATACCGAATTCAATGTCATAGTGTTTGCCATAATAATTTTCTATTACTTTTCCGAGACGGCAGAGTTCCCTTACCTCGTCAGGGGAAACGCAGAGCTTCTCCTGCTCTTCTTGCGGAACCGGCACCTGGACGATATCGCTCCCACCTTCTTTATAGACGCATTTAGTCTCTTTGCTTCCAATTGTTGTTTTAATAACATCGAGGGTTACTTTATCCACAAGAAAACTGTCAGGGGTAACAAGACCGCTTACCACTGCCTCACCAAGGCCGTAGCTTACATCCAGGGATATTTTGGATGGATCACCATTTAAGGTATTGAGGGTAAAGATAACACCAGACACCCGCGAATTGACCATTTTCGGAATTCCCACACCGATATTAAAAAGAAAGCCTACCCCCTTATTCGCCCTGTACATAATTGCTTCCACGTTGTAGGCACTGGCCCAGCACTTTTTCACATATTCTATGAGGTCTTTGTCTCCCCGGATGTTGAGGTACGTCTCCATCTGACCCGGCATGGAGATTGCGCCACTACTTCTCACTGCGACAGGAATATTCTCTGCATTGGAAATCTCACAAAGTTTTTTATAATTTGCAAGAATATCATCTTCGATCTCAGCAGGCAAGGTTGCCGATTCAATGAGGGACATGGCGAAGACGCTCGCCTGTTTTGTTGTATCATACGTTACCTGGCCAAGTTCTTCGAGGTACTTTCCTATCTTCTCTTTGATGCCTGTTTCAACAATAAATTTCTCATTTGCTCCAATAGTAATAGAGAAACCGGGACTGGTCCTGATTCCCGCTTTTATCATCTCGCCAAGATTGGCGTTTTTCTTACCTACGAGCGGGAAATCGCTGCCATCCGTCTCTTCATACCATATTATCAATTTTTCCGTCTTGTCTGCCATTTTTTCCTCCCTTCCAATAATCCTGTGTCAGGGCAGAAACAGCACGTGTCCATTACTGCCCTGACGACAGGAAGAGGAGTCAGAGATTATTTAGTTGCCCTTTCGAGTATCTCCACTATCCCACTATCCCCATCGAGTTTGATCAGATCTCCCGTTTTAATGAGACGGGTGCCTTTCCCTGTTCCAACAACCGTAGGAAGCCCATATTCCCTGCACACAATAGCCGCATGACACATGGGCCCACCGACATCGGTTATAGCTCCTGCAATCTTTACAAAAGCAGGCGCCCAGCTTGGAGATGTTGTCGTGGCAACAAGAATTTCCCCCTCCTTGAGATCTGCCAATTCTTCAACATTCTTCAAGACCCTTGCCCTGCCGGTCACCACACCCGAAGAACCAGGCGAGCCTTTCAGTATGTTCTGTTCACCTCCACCACTATCCCCTTTAAGCCATTCGGACAAGACATCAGTCGTCACACCCCAGAGCACAATCGTAAAAGGCTCTGTGACAACATCGGGCGGGACTCCCAGTGCAGGAGGAGGCGACCATTCTTTGAATTTTTCGTAAACGCCCTTTCTCCATGCGATTTCTTTGGGCCAGTATGAGGGGCCCCTCGCTTTTACTCCCGTTGCCCAGGCAGTGCAGTAATCCCACAGCGCCTGTTTTATCTCGTCCCTTTTCATGAACCAGATATCCTCATCGGCATTCTCAATGAAGCCTGCATTCTGGAACATCTGACCAATCTGCCGTACTTTTCCCCAGAAGATACTGTGGAACCAGTGCTCTATGTAAAAAAGGTGGTCTTCCACATAAGGAAATACCGTCCTTGCCACGCCAAGCACCTGTTCAAATGCCTCCCGGTCATCATCGGTCTTGATCAGTTTTCTGTATTCTTCTACGATGCTGTCCCGTTCTTTGATGAGTTTTTCCGTGGGTCGGCCAACCTCTTTGCCTTCTTTGATGCTGTTGATATGCATCTTTATAGAATCGAAGGGGATATCGAGGTTGTCATTCCAACTGATATGATGGTGATACCAGCCGGTGCCTGTCGAGATATGGAACCAGGGGTAACGGGACTTCTCCAACTGCGCAAGCCATTCCTTGCCTGCCGGTATCGTTGCCAATTCTTTCATGAGTTCTGCTGATTTTAAGGGTTTGAGCAACAATTGATCGAGACCGGTATCGAGGGCAAGTCTGGCAAGCCTGATAAGCTCGGCATCAGGTCTGTACATGACTACGTCAATACCTGAGACCATCTTTGTCAGAGTAGCTATAGGCACACCTGGAAAGATCTGATTACAGGTATTAATAAAAGTCACATATGCAGCGTACCCGAGATTCAGAAACTCAAAATGGTATTGCCAGTTGAGAAGTCCCATATTGATGAAATCATCATATTTCTTGAGGAGTAAATATCCGCTGCCCACACCCTTACCCTCGGTTATGACGCTTATATCTTCCATCTCCGGGAGATCGGTAAAGTTGACCGCTTCAAGCTCGGCGATAAGTGCTGTTACTTTCTTCTTCCAGTTTTCATAGAGCTTGTCCCAGTTCTTATAGTAGTATCCGGCCCTCTCCATAAATAATGGTATTCTTTTCTGGATGACCTCAGGATCTGCGATCCCGACAGGGGTGATGTAGACATAGCCATTGACAATCCTGTGATCGATACCCATGGCCGGCGGAATAATCACGTGGCGGGTGTTATACTGGGAAAGCGCCAATGACCATGCCTCATCCCAGATCATATCGAATGGAAAATGCGGTTCCGGATAATGAAGACCGTCATAATACCATATCTGGCTGCTCTCGAAATTAGCCCTTTCAGGATCATCTTTGGAAAACTTGTACTGATACGGATAGAGCTTTTCCCATCCCTCTGTCCCTGGAATGGTGGGAACATCATGCGGGTTCATAAATGTCTTTTGTGCCATAATTACGCCCCCTTTTTTTATTAGCTGCTTAAGCAGCTTTTTTTAAAGACTAAACCATTTCGGTTCATCAAATCGCTCGGTGCACCGCAGTATCCTGCTTCGATAGTTGAGCACGTATCCACTGCGTAGTTTCATGGTGAGCTTTCTAAAATCCTCATTGTTCAATAGCCTTCCGATGTCGACGGGGTCCTTGAAAGTAAATTCAGCGATGACTTCACTGAATCCACCAAAAACAACATTCCATCCTCCCGTTATCTCAAGATAATCGAGTTTCTGCATTGCCGGGATATGTTCATTCATGATAAATTCGGCATACTCCTTCTTGACACCCGGTCGCAGGTCGTAGTTTTGATTCAGTTTCCAGACTCCTTTCTGGATGGTATATTTTTCCCGTTTCACGTTTCCCGTAGGCTCGTACACGCCTGATATATAGTTGTACACCATCGACTTGAGGGTCCGGGTCAACTCTTTGAATTTAGGTTTTGAAACCTGTTGCGCCAGCGCTTCAAGACTGTCTGCCACATAGACAGCCACTGTCCTCGGCCCAAACCCGACTTCCACATAGTAGCCGCCGGCAGCGCGAAACCCTTCAGTCTCCGTTCCCGGAATATACTGCTCCGTAATGAATTGTGCGTATTCGTTTTCTCTTCCCGGTATTATGTCCCAGTGTTGGGTAAATAGAACTGACATCGCTCTCCACCTCCTTTTATTTTTTGTCTTTTTCTTTCAACGCCATAAACAATCTTTCCGATGTGACGGGAAGCTCCCTGACCCTGACGCCCGTTGCGTCATAGATGGCATTTAATATGGCCGGGATAGTGGGCATGATGGCCCCTTCACCTACCTCCTTTGCCCCCCAGGGGCCGTTTGGTTCATTACTCTCGACAATAATGGCGTTCACATTTGGCATGTCAAGAGCGGTAGGGATCCGGTACTCCCCGAATGTAGGGTTCACCACCCTGCCCTTTGCATCAAATTTTATCTCCTCGTAGAGCGCCTCTCCTACACCCATAGAGAGAGAGCCCTGCATCTGTCCTTCCACATTTGTACGGTTGATTGCAAAACCGCAATCATGAGCGTCGGTCATATTATCAATGGTGACTTTCCCGGTATCCAAATCAACAGAAACCTCCACAACCTGCGCAGAACATCCATAGGCCGGGGATGTTCCTACTGCAGCGCCTTTGTATTTACCACCCAGGTCGCCAGGTTTGTAACTCCCTCTGCCTACCACGACACCCTTTTCGAAATAGGCTACGCGGGCAGCTTCTTTAAAGGTGAGTTCATCACCTGATGGAGCATCTACCCATCCTCTGTGTTCCTTTATATATTGTGATCTGAGACCGGAAAAATCGGGTTTTCCTTTTTTAAATATAATGATCCCTTGTCTAACATCCATATCCTCTAAGGGTACATTCAAGTTACGGGAAAGCACTTCAAGGACCTGATTCCTCACATCTTCGCCGGCTTGTTTTACCGCATGGCCGGACATAAGGGTTTGTCGTGAAGAATATGCACCCAGGTCTACACCGAAATCCGTGTCACCTGACGATACACGGACATCCTCATACCTTACACCAATGGCCTCTGCTGCCATCATTGTGAGGATCGTATCGGAACCCTGTCCTATATCCGCCGCCGCAGTATAAAGATTGATAGTCCCACCGTCTTCGGAGAGCTTTATCATTGCTGTTGAATGAAATGTCTCGGAACGATAGATGGGAAAACCTGCTCCGGACACAAAGAAACCGCAGGCAACGCCTATTCCTTTCCCTTTGGGAAGTTTACCCTTCTTTTCCTTCCACCCTGAACCGTCCCGTATTGCTTCCAGGCATTCTTCCATACCGAAACTGCTCATGTTAAAATCATTGCAAGTCACATCGCCTTTCTTCATCATGTTCTTCAATCGTAATTCGAGGGGGTCCATGCCCAGTTCCTCGGCAATTACGTCCAACTGCTGTTCCCATGCGGCCCTGGCTACAACCCCTCCATGACCTCTCTGTGCACCGTTTGCCGGCTTATTTGTATACATCCTGTACCCGTCGTACTTCATATTGGCAAGTTTATAAGGCGCGCCAAGGAGCGAGCCCCCGTAATAGACCGTTGCAATGCCAAAACTCGAATATGCGCCGCCATCCATATGACAGACATTCTTCAGGGCAACGAGGGTACCGTCTTTCATTACTCCCGTAGTCAATTCATGGAAAAACTGATGCCTCGCCCGGCTGTGCTGAAATACCTGCTCCCGGGTAAAGGTCATCTTCACCGGCCTTCCTGTACGCATTGCAAAAAGGCTTGAAACAAGTTCAATGGTATTGGCTGATGCCTTGGGGCCGAATCCACCGCCCACGCACGGTTTTATAACCCGTACCTTCCCGATGGGGAGCCCCAACACCATAGCAACCGTCCTCTGGACATAATGGACCGTTTGGGTTGATGAGATAAGGGTAAGATTTCCATTTAAGTCATAGGTGGCAATGCAGGACTGTGGTTCAAGAAAGGCGCCGTCCTGTTTTTTGTTGACGAACTTATCGGTCCTGATATAGTCACATGTTTTAAAGGCCTCTTCCACATTGCCGAATTCCTGATGGACTTCAGCGCAGATATTGTTGGGAAAATCATCATGGATAGCAATTGCTCCCGGTTTCATGGCCTCAAAGGGATCAAGCAATATTGGCAGTTCTTCGTACTCGACTTCAATGAGTGAGACAGCCTCAAGGGCTGTTTCAGGGTCTACGGCAGCAACTGCGGCTATCTCATCCCCTATGTATCTCACCTTCTGATCACAGAAAATGGTTTCATCATAGCGCGCCGGGCTCACCCCGTATTTAACAAGTCCCGCCTCTTTTGCGGTAACCACATCCTTCACGCCAGGGAGTTTTTTTGCCTTTGATATATCGATTTTTTTAATCTTTGCATGTGCGAAAGGGCTCTGTAGCAGTGCGCCGTAAAGCATATTGGGCATGGTAAGATCATCGGTGTAGCGGGCATCGCCCGTTACCTTTGCCCAGGCATCTACCTTCGGCAGTCTTGAGTTTATTATGGCAAATTCCTTCATATCGGTTTCCTCCGTCATTTCTTCATTGTCTGCGACGCCGATTTGACCGCTTCGACGATCTTCTGATATCCCGTGCACCTGCAAAGGTTCCCGGACAATGCCTCCCTGATATCATGCTCTGTCGGGTCCATTTTCCTTTCAAGGAGGCTCTTCGCTGAAAGGACCATGCCGGGCGTACAGAATCCACACTGGATTGCACCATAATCAACAAAGGCCTGCTGCACGGGGTGGAGATTCGGACCATCCGCTACACCTTCGATAGTGGTAATTTCCCTGTTGTGCGCCTGTACGGCAAGCACCAGACAGGAATTAACCGGACGGTCATCAAGAATGACTGTACAGGCCCCGCAATCACCCATATCGCAGCCACACTTTGTCCCCTGAAGATTCAAATCTTCCCTCAACACCTGAGTAAGAGTGCGGTTGGGTGCAACCGCCACCTCATATTCTTTTTTATTTACTTTAAGAGTTATTATTTTTTTCAAGGATCACCTCTCGTTATTATTTGCCCTTTATTTGCAGCAAAGCCGCCGACAATGCTCTGTTTGTCAGAGTTTCCACCATGGCACACCGGTATTCTGCTCCACCACGAATATCGGTAATGGGTGTACAATCCGTAGACGCAAGAGACGCAGCATGCTTGAAGAGCTTCTCTGTCGGTTTTTCGCCAATGAGGATCTTTTCCGCAGAAACTGCATGAATCGCCTTCGCAGCCACTGCGCTCAAGATTACCCGTGCATCCTTAATGGTCCCATCAGGACCGTCGAGGGTAATTCTTACCGCAACGGCAACAATTGCGATCTCAAGGGCATTTCTGTGCATCAGTTTTACATAATCCCAACCCGTAAAAGGCGGAGGATCATCGACGATTATCTTCGCGAGAATCTCTGTGGGTTTTATTTTTGTCTGACCGGGGCCCACAAAGAAATCATCAAGAAGAAATTCCCTTTCCTTCCCTTTTTTCATCAGGACCACCCTGGCCCCCATTGCCATAAGGGGAGGCGGCAGGTCCGCTGCCGGCCGGGCAGTAACAATGTTGCCTCCAATTGTTGCCCTGTTTCGTATGAGAGGAGAACCGAGCACTGAGGCAGCCTTGGAAAGAAGATTGAGCTTCTTTCTCATAAGATCAAATTCAAGCAGCTTCGCTACGATTAAATTTGGACCGATTACAATCCCACCTGTTATTGGCTCTATGCTTGACAACCCGGGTATCTTTGCCAGACTGACCAGACACTTCGGTGAAAGAAGTCCCTTCTTCATATTCACCATAATATCGGTTCCCCCTGCGATAATCTTCCCTTCGGTTTTTGCTTCGGCAAGGATTTTGCAAGCTTCCGCTATACTATCCGGCTCATAAAAATCAAACTTCGGTAATAAGTGCATTTAATCCTCCTTATATAAAAGATACCTCTTCATTATTACGGACATTGAACGTCCAAAATGTTCGTGCCGACGATGAGCGCCTGAAGGACATCTGTTTTGTCGGCACGAACATTAATATTTTCCTGATTACGTTTTGAACATGGAAAGACTCACACCGACTACATTCTGTGCAAAGACCTCCTCTTCCATGTTGGCATCTACCTCAATAATCTCATGGATGGGGTTTAAACCCTTTCTTAGCCCACTCACAAAAAACTGGTCCTCCGCCGGATCATAGGTAATACTCCCCGGAATGTCCACAGAAGACCATCCCTTGCGGGGAATCATCACTTTCACAGGAGACCTGGATTTATTCAGCTTTTCACAAAATGCATTCGCCGCTCTCGTGAGTTCATCAGGGGAGGCGCGCAGCCATGAACGGAACTTATCCAGATCATATTTTCTTCTCCCCCTGAGATCGTCGTTGTACTTGGACTTAGGCGGGGTAATGTGGTTCACCCCGCAGTACGGAAATAATTTGAGGGATACCCATCCTACCGGCAGCTTCCATTCTATCAGGGCCTGCATCTCTCATGCCGCCCACAAGATGTTCGATTACCGCTCCTGGCGCGAGATCTATCACCCCTGCAAAAAGACCCTGGCCAATCATGCTCTCCATTGCCCGGTCTCCAATGCCTGCTGCGGAAAAACCGATAACCTGATATCCCTCGGCTTCAAGAGAGGTCCTTACCATTGTTGCACATTTCTCGCACGGTCCCAGCATGGTGATGGCAATGGCTTTTCCTTTTTTATCTCTATCCTGCTCCCGGAGAGATGGAACATCTGCCATTGCGCATATTGCCTGGGCCGATCTGTCAATAACATTTTTAAGAATATCACTTAATCCCGATATCTCCACAACAGAATGCATAAGCGCAATGTCTCCCGTGTCAATATATCGCGTAGACATTCCCGGTAAGGCTGCCGTAGAGGATATCATGAGCTTCGGTACTCCAAAGGGAAGAGCCCGCATCACATCCGTTGCCATAAGCGAGCCTGTTGAACCACCAATTCCAATAATACCGTCAAGCTTGCCTTCTTTCCACATATCAAAAACCAGATTTGAGGCGCCTTTCGTCATGATTGCGGTATTCTTTGACCTTTCCCGTGAAAGAAGGATCTCTTCAAAGCTGCTTCCCCCCGCTTCCGCTACCCTTTGAGGTGATATATCGGCAAAGGGACCCTTGGCTGGTCTCATGGAGAGGTCAAGGACAATAGGCTCTCTGCCCAGCTCCTTTATTCTGTCTTTCAGATAAAAGGTTTCCGTACCTTTGGTGTCAAGGGTTGAGACGATCACAATATACTTCATCGTCATACCCCTGCGACTTTTTTCTCGATATCTGTCTTCAGCACCTTTTTGTCCACTTTACCGGAATCCCCGACAGTAGGCATGGCGTCAATGAGTTCAAGGCGTTCAGGCAGTTTATAGGCAGACAGTTTCTTTTCCTTTAAAAACGTAACCATCTCGTCTTTGGTCAGGGCTTCACCTGCTTTCAATACAACATAGGCACAGGTCCGCTCTCCCATTTCTTTGTCAGGATATCCTACGACTGCAACATTCGTTATCTTTGGATGTTCATTGAGAATGCCCTCGAGTTCTGCAGGATAGATATTCTGACCTCCTCTGATAATCATGTCCTTTGACCTGCCCATGATCCAGTAGAAGCCATCTTCTTCCTTAACAATATCACCTGTCGTAGTCCAGCCGTTGTCATCAAAAACACCGGCAGTTGATTCAGGATCACGGTAATAACCGGCAGGCGCGTGTGGCCCCCTGAACCATAACTGACCGGGCTCACCGGGCTTTACATCCTTGCCGTTATCATCAAGGAGTCTTACCTTGTTGCCGGGGAGCATCCTTCCCACCGTTCTTCTCCTTACTTCTCCGGGGTCACCGATATTGCACCCTGATACAGAACCCACATCCTGGGTCCCAAGGTCGCTCGTGATCGTTGCCTTAAACCTCTTCTCCGCTTCTTCCGCGACCTGTGGCGGGAGATAGCCGCCGGCGGACCGTATGAACCTCAAGGAGCTTAAATTATACTTCGTTGCATCCACTTCAAGCATTCTTACAAGATGTGTGGGCACTACACCGATGGCGGTGACCTTTTCCTTTTCTATCAGCGCAAGGGCGCCTGCAGGATCGAATTCTTCCATGAGCACCGTTTTTGCCCCGGCCAAGGGCGCTGCAAAATAGGTAAGGGTCCCTGCTGCACCGCCTGCATGGGGGGCAATGGCGCAGGTGATATCATCTTTTGTTAATTCCCAGGCATCAATCCTTGCCTTGGAAGTGCATACCCTGGATGCTATGGGCCACTCAACAAGTTTTGGAAGACCTGTGGTTCCCGTCGTGCTTGTCAGTAAACCGACGTCACCGGTGGAACTGAACCTTCGTTGGTCCAGGGCTGCCTTTTTTGAAGGATCAAAAGGCTGATTGGCAAGCTTTATCAGGGAAAAAGTCCCAACAGGCGCACCTTGGGGCATCTCTTCATCAAAGAGAAAATAGTATTTTAAATTGGGTGATTTACTTTTTATTGTTTGATACATGTCGAGGTAATTAAATTTCCGGTAGATCTGGGGGATACAGACAGCCGTAGCCTCTGTTTTTTCGAGCATAAATTCAAGCTCTTTTTCCCTCAAATAGGGATATACCGTCAACGAAATAAGACCGGCCCTTTCACAGGCAACACGGGCGAGAAAACCATAGACACTGTTCGGCGCCTGGATAATCACCCTGGCATCCTTTGGAATGCCCAGGTCTACCCAGGCTGAAGCGAGGGTGTCAACGAGTTCTTTTGCTTTAGCCCATGTAACCCTGTATTTTGAATCAACAAGAGCTTCCCTGTCTCCCAGCTTTGCAGCATTATTCGCCCAGAAATCGTAAAATATTTCATCTGTCCAGTAACCATCTTTTTTAAATTCATTTATCATTTCATCTTTGTATCGTATCGGTCTCATCTTTTCTCCTTATTGGCCATGGGCAGGGCGCCTGAACCCTTTTGTGGCCACTGCCCACCTTGAATGGTTACTCTAAAATCCCAATTCCTGCCAGCGGCCCAGCACTCTCTTCACCATATCAGGATCAAGCTCGATCGGTATAGGCTTATCCTTCCATTCGTACGGTATGGTCGCATCAATGAGAAGTCTACCCGTTATGTCCCTTTCATTAATCGGCAATGATGGATCGAGTGGCGTTGAACGGCCTCTTTTGATTACCTGACTGCGGTTTGGCTGAAATCTGAAGCTTAAGGCATACAGCACCCGTGGAATATCCCATGGATCGATATCTTCATCAACAACGATAACAGTCTTCAATCCGTAGGCGCCCATCTCTGTCGATATAGCGGCAGTGGCAACCTGATCGACGTGGCCGGGATACATCTGTTTGACCGAGATGATGGCAAGGAATCTTCCCGCGCCCTCGGGCGGACAATAGACCGCCTTAATCCCGGGGATTTTCATGCCAACCGTCAGTTGCTGCCAGAGGGTGGCGCCGTACGAAAGCGCCATGGTCATATGGGTATCCGTGACGGCTTTGCCCACTGTGGTGCCCCAGTAGATCGGATTATCCCTGTAGGTTACGCACTTTACATCGCAGAAGTTGCGATCGTCGGTGCCTACTCCTGAGTAATAGCCGGTGTATTCCCCGAAAGGACCCTCTGCCATAAAGGCCTTAGCATCCACTTCACCTTCGATAACAATCTCCGCATGGGCCGGGATAGGGAGATCCACTGTTTCACCCTGTACCACTTCTATGGGTTCTCCCCGGACTGATCCCGCGAAATCATATTCGGAGACAAAAGCAGAGATACGCGCAGCGCCCGTTAAAAAGAGGATAGGATCGCAACCGACTATAGATGCAACAGGCATGGGTTTATTCATGGCTGCATATTTCTTGAGCATAATATCCGCGTGTTTTCCCTTGATGAACTGTGTTCCGATTTTATCTTTTGCAAGAAGCTGTGCCCTGTATGTTCCGAGATTCACCCAGCCCGAATCGGGATCTTTCGTGATAAAAAAATGGGCTGTACCCATGTACCTGCCACCGTCTTTCGGATAATAGTGAGGGACAGGAAACTTGAAGAGGTCAATATCGCTTCCCTTCATGATATTCTGTTTACAGGGGGCCTGTGATTTATCGACAAACTTCGGTGGAATCATGGTATTGCTTTTCTCTACCCAAAACCGCATGAGGTCCACAAGACTTGATTTTATAGGCGCTCCCATGATCAATGAAAGCCTTTCCGTTGTCGTACATACACTTGTAATAACAGGTGTTTTATACCCCTTCACATTTTCGAAGAGAAGTGCAGGACCCTCTTTTTCCTCATTGAGTTTTGCAATATGTGACAATTCGAGGTTCCAGTCCACTTCGGCTTTTATCCTCTTGAGCTGCCCCTCCTTTTCTGCCGCCTGAATAAAATCCCTCATGTCTTTCATTCGTGACCTCCTTAATTTTCTTTTACATTTTAGTAACATTAACCATGTCCAAAAATTTAATCAAATACATAATAATTATATTGTATATAAGTAAAACTTATGGAATACTAAAAAAGAAGGGGAAAATGAACCTTAATCAACTGCGGATTTTTTATGAATCTGCTAAATGTCTTAATTTTTCAAAAGCCGCAGAACATCTCTATATAAGCCAACCTGCAGTATCTTCTCAAATCAAACAGATGGAGCTTTTTTTGAAAACAAAACTTTTCAATAAAAGCGGCAGAAAAATCTACCTGACTGAAACAGGCAAAGTACTTCTTGTCTATGCGCAAAAAATCTTCGACCTTGAACGCGAAGCAGAAAGGGCGTTAAACAGTACAAGTAATATACAAAAAGAAACCTTTCATGTAGGGACCACCAGGACATACGCCCGTTACCTTATGCCAAGTTATATCAGGGCATTCCACTCTCTTTATCCTGGAGTGAGCGTCTCTTTAAGTGAAGGAAGCTCCCGTGAAATGATAAAGAGTCTATTCCAGGGGAAAAACGAATTGGCCATTGTAGCAACAACGGATTACCCCAAGATATTGAAAAGCGTGGTGTTTCGTGAAGAGGAACTCGTGCTTGTAACATCAGCCGATAATCCCCTTTGTAAGAAATCTCCTATCACCGTTGAAGAACTGTCTAAAATTCCTCTCATCATGAGAGAGGAAGGCTCTGGAACGAGAAAGCTCGTCACTGAAATGTTCAAAAATATGGGTTTCTCCCCTGCAATCCTCTATGAAGCGAGTAATCTTGAGTGTATAAAAGAGCTCCTCATTATGGGAGAAGGTGTTTCTTTTGCGGCACGGGCTGTGGTGGAAAAGGAATTGACTCAGGGCTTGCTTCAAGAGATCAAGATCGATGGTGTTGTCTTAACCATGGGTGTGAGAATTGTCTATCTCAGCGAAAAAAAGCTTTCCTGGGCGGCCCTTGCATTCCTTGACATACTCTGCGGAAAAGAAGTGTCACATCAACAACAAAATATACATTAATGTCATCAATGTTCTTTCCCGGAAAGGTCTTAAATTTCCCTTCAACTATAATTTAAACCATTTATGTTCATCAAAACGTTCGGTACACCTCATGATGCGGCTGGCATAATTAGATACAAACTTGTTCTTCAGCTTGAGGGTGATCTTCCTGAAATCCTCATCATTTAAAAGCCGTCCTATATCAACAGGATCACTGAAGGTAAACTCCGCAACAATCTCGCTAAACCCCCCGTACACTGCATTCCACCCTCCAGTAACCTCTACATAGTCAATTTTCTCCATCGCAGGAAGATGCTCGTTGATAATAAAATCCGCATATTCCTTTTTCATACCCGGTCTTATGTCATAGTACTGATTATACTTCCATACCCCCTTTTGTACCGTGTACTGTGTACCTTTGACTGCCCCTGTTGGTTCCAATACCGCCCTTCTGTAATTGTATACCAAAGACTTCAATCCAAGCGTCAGGTTCTTGAACTGTTTGCTTGACACCACCCCCGATAATTCTTCAAGATCGTTGGCAGTATAGATCGCAAGGACCCGGGGGCCAGAACCAACTTCCACATAGAACCCTCCGATTGGGTTTAACCCCATAGCTATGCTTTCCGGGATGTGCGTCTCAGATATATATTGAGCATATTCGTCCTCTTTCCCATGGATGATGTCCCAGTTCTGGATAAATAAGATGGACATAGAAGCTTCCTCCTTTCTCAATTTTCTTTTTTCCTTCATTCCTATTTTATAATACTCCGCTATTGATATCATTTTGTTTTCAGTGCTTTCCATGGCGCCTGTCTGGTCTTGCCATATTTAGCTCTTAAGCGTCTGATTGCCACCGGAGCCGCCCATGCCCACCATGTTTTTACCTTGGCCTGGAAATAAATAGGTTATCAAACCACCTATGACCCCGCCGATAACAAGCATAGCCAGGAACAAAATTGACGATTTTTCCCACCTTGACGAAGCAAGGACGGGTCGGAGAACCCTTGCCAGCCAATAGAACATAATTTTCATGATAAAGGTGTCCATAAACTTCTTGCCCCTGTGATGTGGGGAATGATGAGACAAACCAGCGACCTCACGCATATGTTCATTTTCCATGGATCGGCTCCCCCCTCATAGCCTTATTCTCATTCATCATACAATAAATAAAGGTTTTGTCAAGGGGGTTCTTGATGGGTCTTGAGCGTAGAAGAAAGCCACTTATCCCCCGGCTCTCCCGTTGGATGAGTGGCTTTCTCAAAGCGCGTTCTCTACTGTAAACTTGGAGGAACTACCGATTGTAGCCCGGAAAACCTTATCATATCATGATAATGTGTAAAAACAGATTCCGTTTCACCCTTCAATTCTGCCGGTAGAACGAGGTCATTAGGAATTTCCTTTTGAATATTCAACAATGTATGATTGAGGCAATCTGCAATCGCCATGGCGAAACGTTCTGTCTCAACTCTATCGTCAACGCGGACTTTCTTTTCATTATATTCAAACTGACCTTCAAAGGGATCAAGAAAGTGATACAGATCAGATTTCTCGATGCATGTTGCATTAAAAACTCTCTGGAAAGACCCCTTCGTAGAGACGCCATCTATGAACCGTTCCATTTTGAATAAAACATCCTGAAGGTTCTGCAAAAACATATTTCTGTCTTGTCCCACGCCATTATTAGCGTTTTGTTTTTCAGTACGGACTTCTGACTTTCCGGGAGCAGGCTCTGTCTTTAATTCAATCACAGGTTCTGCTTTTTTCTCAACGATCGGTTCTGTCTTAAATTCTATTACCGGTTCTGTTTTAAATTCTATTACCGGCGCCTTTTCCACTTCAGTGACCGGTTCTTCAGTTTTAGCAGCCTTTGCCTTTTTCTCGGCGCCTGATTTTTTTTGAATCGGAGCGGAGAGGTTCCGGTACACACTAAATATTGCCCCATGACGCATAATCTCATCCAAAAGCGGCGAAACCCCTTCCTGGTCAAAAAAACAGGGTGGGCCCGATTCAGAAAGAACCTGCAAGCCCGCTATTTCTCCATCCCTCAAAGATAGGGTACCTATACGTTGATTCATTTTGGTAAAAATTTCAATATAACCGGTAAGTTTTTCATCGGCATGTTTTTTTATGAATAAATCCATCCGGACAAAATCAGTATTGAGGTTCTTAAAAAGGAGCTCCGACTTCATAAGCGTACTAGCAGCAAACTCCACTTCAAGGGCAGGCGCCTGATAGATGTTTAGGGTGCCCTTTGATTGACTTGCAAGGTTAAGTAGTTCTTCGATAGCCTCTTCCCCTACCATTGCCGGCGGATCTGATTCAACCCCGATTGCCGCATTGATTACCTTCCCTGAGGCAGCAAAAAAAGCGCTTTTCATTCCTCCTATTTCAATCTCGACGACTCCGGAAAAATCATTTGTTTTGAATGTTGCTAATAATTGCGGCACATCGGTATATTCCGTAGAAAGATTCTGATGAAGTACTTCCCCTTTTGGATATATCATATTAACCTCTTCTCTCCTTTAGTGTAAGGTCGCTATGTTCGGATACCTGAGCCATCTTATTTTCCCGATCTTTTCTGTAACCGTTCAATTGCAGCCCTTACGCTTGTCTGCATCCTTTCAATTGATTGCGCCAACATAGCAATCTCGCCTTTTCCCTGAACATCGATAGTCGCCTTCAAATCACCCATGCTGATCTTATCGGCTATTTCTGCAAGGTGGCGGATCGGACGGACAACGGAGTAAGAATAAAGATAAATTACACCAAGTAATACAAGGAGAACAACTGTCAGGATGAAGAGCAGGAGACCGAACCTCTTGTTGTATTGTGTAGCGTATAATTGTTGAGTCTGGTTCATTGTTGCCGTTATTGCCTGCGCTGGTTTGGAGAACTCGTCAATGTAGGTTGTAGCTGCCACAATAAGCTTTGTGCCCTTAACAGGGGCAGTATACATATATTTTGCACGTATTTTACCGTCAGGATCTTTCCAGTTGTAATAACCGCTAAAAGGTTTACCACTCAAGCTCACTTCAAGTATCTTCCAAAATTCCGGAAGCTTAGGGGCAAGCACGCGCAGATCTGTCCCCACCAATTTGGGATTGGCATGGAAGTGGTTGATGGCCTGATCATCATGAACAGCAGTGTATCCTGTGAGGCCAACCTTTTGTATTGCCAGTTCCTTAAGAACAGGATCATCCCGGAGTTTCTCCATGGGCTGTTTCTTGTTGGTTGTTCTGAGCTGAATTTCAAGCTGCTTCGCCACATCTTCAGCTTTCTGCTGGATAATCTGCTCACCCAGTTTATTCAGGGCCAGTGTCGACTCCTTGAGACTGGCAGCACCCAACTCATTCATACTACTTCCCCAGATGCCACGAATACTGGGAAAATGAAATTTCCCGATATCAATGTTCAAAAATAGGATACATCCCATAAAGAGAAAAGCCACAAGGATAGGGACAAAAATTCCTACAATCAGCCTGAATAACAATCCTGTCGCAACTTTATTCTCATTCGCCATAAGAACCCTCCCACATAGAATTTATTTCTGTTTCTGAGCAAGAAAATCTGTCATTATTTTTGCAAATAGTGCTCTCTTTGTTTTATCCGTAATCTCCTCACCTACCGCCTGTACAAAAGGCGGCAATCTATCCACTGGAAATGCGTCCCTTGACTCACCAAAATCTGAAATAATATCATCGATAATAATCGGCGCCATGGGACCCATAATTTTGCTGAGCTCGTTTTCGATGACGGGAAAGAAATTCCCGTTTACCGTCTTATTCATTGCCGGAGTCTTTCCTTCTGCTTTTTTCTCATCGCCTCTTTCCAATAGACCGCTTTGACACATTTGATACATTGCTTGTGCAGTTTCAAAAGGATGCCATTTCAGGGCAGTGGCAATATCGGCTACCGTCCTTGATCCATTGCACAGTGCCAGTATTCTCCAGTGGATTGCCTGAATATTTCTATCCTCAGGACTGCTGTTGATGGGCATTTGAAAAACAAGATCCAAAGAAGGTATTACTTCCCGGATTCTACTCCATTCCATTTCCCGATTCGTCCAGATCACCAGCAGCTGTTCGGTGGGCATGAAAACTGTCTGCTCATCGGTTGTTGCTTCCCAGTTGAAAGTGACACGTCCCGTATCCCATTCCATTATTGAAAGGATAGCTTCTTCTCCGGAAGAATCATCCGTTTTTGCATGAATGATATTGCCACCTTCTATATACAATTCACCAACCTTGTGCCCTTTAATCTGTATCAGACCGGATTTTTTTCTATTCAGCAGAGGCGTCACAAGATCAAAAAGTCTTGTTTTTGAAAGATCTCCAATTAAATCGTTCGACATAAGAGTCTCCTTTCCTGTAAATTTATTCTACAGAATACGTCATCATCCATAATACTTTTTCTTTTTCGGCCTTCTTTCAACAAAATATCTTGCTGATCCGAAAAACCGATCAAAAAGTAGGTCTTACCTATTTTCGAGCACATGTTTCTCTTTCCCTATAAGAAGGTTATCGCAAAAATCCATAAAACCTTAAGTAAACATTTAAGCATAACCGTTTTACTTAAAACTTCTTCTGCTCTTAACAAAGATAGTTCATAATATTGTTTTTATATCATACATAAGTTTAAATGCAACAATTATTAAATATTTATTTTAAGTATTGCTTGTAAGTTTTCTTTATTATTAAGTAATTTATTATGATAATATATATTTATGAATAAAGTTTATCGTTAATATATATTATCATTTATTATTTATATGTATCAGTTATTGTTACTATTAATCATTATTAGTCATATAAGTTATTTGAAATTATATTTTAATTGTGAGAAGAATTTTCTCTTTCTGTTTTGGGTAAAGTATGAATCACTTTCTGATCAGAAAAAAGGCCGATCTGAAAGGATTATGCTCATTTTTGATAAACAATGCATAATAGAATTATCTTGCAAAAAGCACTCAGGTAACAATTGTGTTAATGACCTGCACTTCAAAGGTTCCGCTTTCTATAGGTTTTGGTTCGGTTATCTTTGCTGAAGTAACATAGAGGGTTGCCATATATACACGCGGTTCGAACATTGCAGTTGAAAAGGTAAACGTGCCTGAAAATTCTTTTCCTTTACGGTGTTTTTTAGGGGCCTCAAAAGTTTGCCTGATCTCTTGCGTATCGGCATTGGCTATAACAACCTTTACGGCAAATCCTTTTAAATCTTCATTATTGTTATTTATAACACTATAACTGATGGTTTCTGCTAATCCTTGATAAACGGGATTGATTTGCGCATTAATCATACCGATAATCCCTTCACCTGACAATTCGCCCGTAGCGGATGCTGGGGTTGTTGTTTCTGTAGAATTGACAGGAAATGATCCTTCGGGATTTTCTCCGGCAAATCTGTGAGATTCCATCTCCTCACTCTTATCGGGAAGCACAATGCTATCTTCAACGTCTACCCCGGATTCTTCTTTTGGAGCAGCATTTATGGTAAAACCTGTCGATGCTTCACCAACCTGCTTCAGATTCTCATCAAGGAGAAGGTACGCCATACAGTTTCCGGAATACTTTTCACCAATGTTACAGATGATATCACCGATATCCCTTTCCTCTCCTGCCGCAAAAGTAAGATCCGGCATCACTGCAACCTCTTCCACGGGATTGCCCTGACTATCGCCGATAACAACCCTCACATTGACGGTCCTGCTGTATTCGCTGAGATTTTTAATGATCCCGCTGATGACAATATCTTCGTAAGCCTCATAAACCTCTTTGTCTGTTTTAAGGGCAAAGGTAAAGGCTGCATTGAAAACATGCACAAAACAGGAACCGAGCTCTATATGAACCGGCTGCTTGTTAATAGCATCATCATAGAGGACTTCAAGATTATGGCTAACCAGCCTGTCTTCACCTGAAACAGGGTTTTTTAAGGTGACATTAAAAGAAATATCTTCCCGTTGACCGATTGAAATCCGGTCAAATCGCCATTCAACAATAGTCCTGCCCTTCTCTTTCTCAATCGCATGAGGCTCTTTTGTAAAGGAGTTCTCATTAACGACGACATCTGCTTGCATTATGGTATTTATTACTTTCACATCTGTGATTGGGATAATGGGGACCGATGAATAATAGATAGGAGTAGAGAAATATCGGGTCGCAAGGTCTTCACCACCCTTGGTCCATATCCATTGAGCATTCAAATCGATACCAAAACGCGTTGCCCATTTACCCATACCATTTTTACAAATCGTCGTCACCTTTTCTTTTGTTCCACCAAAGTCGTCAGTATAGGCTGTCCAACAATTTTCACCTGTCAACAACCGTTGTGTGCCATTTGCAAAACTAAAGCTATCATCGTTTAATGTAAAATCACCGATGAATGCCGCTATAGGTCCCATTGAATCGGTGCCTTTAATATGGAGGTAATTCGTCAAACCGGGGACCAAGGCGGTGTTCAGTGAATACGTCGAAGAATAGCGGCTTCCCTGGCCGATTAAGATACCCTCTACGGCTTCATCCTGACTTATATATAAATAGAAAGTATCATTTGCGGTTACATTTGCAGAAACCGATATTGTTGAAAAAGAAGAAAGTCTTATAACCTTATCGGCATATGATGGGATCATCCATATATTCTGGCCGTCAAATACAGCGCCTGCGAAGGCATTGATGCCTTTACTAAATCCTGTCGGCCATTGATGATAACCCGTCGCAGCATCTGTATCTTTGTCTATCCTGATTACCTTATCAGCATTCAACGGTATCATCCATATATTCTGGCCGTCAAATACAGCGCCTGCGAAGGCATATTCAACTTTGTTAAATTCCGGAGGTCTCCGGTTAGACCCTGTCATTTCCCCTGTATCTTTATCTATCTTTATGACCCTGTCGGCGTAATAGGGGACCATCCATATATACCTCCCATCGAACACGCCGCCTGCGAAGGCATATTCACCTTTAATAAACCCGGTAGGCCATTGATTATAGCCTGTCATCTCCCCGGTATCCTTGTCTATCTTTATTACTCTGTCTGCATTTGCCGGAAGCATCCATGTATGCTGGCCGTCAAATACGGCGCTTGCGAAGGCATATCCACCTTTAATAAACCCGGTAGGCCATTGATTATAGCCTGTCATCTCCCCGGTATCCTTGTCTATCTTTATTACTCTGTCTGCATAGGACGGGATCATCCATATAAACTGACCATCGAACACGCTGCCTGCGAAGGCGTGTCCACCTTTGCTGAACCCGGAAGGCCATTGGTCGTATCCGGTCATTTCTCCTGTATCTTTGTCTATCTTTATAACTCTGTCAGCATTTAACGGGATCATCCATATAAACTGGCCATCGAACACGCCGCCGGCGAAGGCAAGATTCCCCTTTCTGAACCCGGAAGGCCATTTATTATACCCTGTCATAACCCCTGTATCTTTTTCTATCTTTACAACACTGTCGGCATTTGCCGGGATCATCCACATACACTGTCCGTCAAATATGCTACCCGCAAAAGCAAGCACACTCTTATAAAACCCTGGTGGCCACTGGTTATAACCAGTCATGATAATGCTATTCCCTAACGGGTTGGGGGTAATAAAACCACTGAAGCCAAAACCACCCTGATTATATATCGGCGCCGATACTTTATTGACCACCACATGATTGTTTAATGGCGTCAGTTGTTTCCCTTCTGTCGATTCTACATCGCCGGCCAAATAACTCAGCAAAATAATCTGGCTCTGAGCAACGGGCGATTCCAGCGTCAAGTCTATCTTTGTGGTATCCAGTGCATTCAATGTTGCGCTTGTAACATGCTTCAGGGTATCATCCACAAAAACGGTAAACTGTGCATGTTTCCCGGAAGGATCCATCATAGATTTATCAAAAGCAACTGTTATGCGGTCCCCTGTCGTATTGGTAATGGCATACAGAACAATCGGCGCAGATGCTATCTTCATTCCCTCCAGGCGAATACCTATTTTCACCTGTTTATCTTCATCGGGAGGTATTACGGCAGGACTTACTGTTTGGTCCGGCTTAATCCACATCTGTGCCCGGACCGGTTCGAGGGTTAAATTGATGGTACGCACACCCCATGATGATTCCCGAATCTCCACAACTTTTTTATTATAGCCACTGGCAGAAACTTCAATGCTAAATGCAAGAAGGTTGATGTCGGATAGGGTATAAAACCCGTCAGATAAAGTCTGAAATGTATGCTCAGTCTCCAATACCCTGGTGATAACATTTGCAATCGATTTATTCGTTGATACATCGGTAATCACTCCGGATATGGACATGAATGGTAATTCCGGCTCAGGTTGTCTTGCCGGGCTGTCAGTTGTCATATCGGTTAATGGTTCGCTCTCTTTTTCCAGACAGAGCGGAGCAAGATAAATAGATTTCATCTCAGTTGTTGTTGCCGCTATCACAGTGTCTTCATGTGATTGGCTTGTATAACCCTCTTTGTAGATTGTCATTTTATATGTATCAGGCATAACATCATTGATAATAAATGCTCCCTGGCTGTCTGTCTTTGTGGATAAACCTCCTGTGAGAGTTATCAATACATCTTGAACCGGTCCTTTTGACACATTATCAAAAACCTTACCGATAATACTTCCCGGCACTACTAAGGGAAGGTCTGTTCTTGGTTGAGTGTCAACAACCTGCGCTTCATTCATTGCCGTTATTCCTGATTCGTGTGCAGCATATGCGCTGGCTTTGCGCCGAGCTAATAGAGAAACCTTCTTTTTGTCATCTCTTTTTTCCTCTCTCTGAAGGGTGTCCATCTTAACAGAAACACTGCTTTCTCTCGACTCTTCAGTATTAAAGATTTCGCCCTGCTCACCCGTTATAAATGTATCGGGAGGACCGGAAATTTCTGCGTTTTGATCCGGTCTAAACTGACTGTTCATTTCCTCTTTAACCATCCCGGTGGTAACCTGGATATCTGTCGAAGCATCCTCTTCTGCCAGACCGTCAGCAGGTTTACCGATTGCGCTCTCCTTATCGGGCTGTGATATCTCGATTGAATCGCACTCTGTGCCACATAGTGCTCTCAATGCCAGGGCCGTTGAATAAGAGTCATCATTCCATGAACCGTTCTCCAGTCGAGATGAAAGAAGATAATCCGACGCCTTGTAAAGGGTCTTGCCATCGATTGGCGCCTTTGCAAGGACAATATATGCAAGGGCCGTGTCATAAACGGTTGACAAGCCTGACCCAAACCCGCCGTCCTGGTTCTGTTTTGCTGCAAGATAACCGATAGCTTTATCGACGGAATTTGCAAGTTCTGTTGACTGCGGAAACTGTTGAAGCGTCATTATTGTCATCACTGTCATGAAGATGCTACTTTCCTCGCCTTGGTGGCCTCCCCAGCCCCCATCTTCATTTTGGGTATAAAAAAGATAATGCAACGCGTTATTAATAGTGGTTTTGTCAAGCGAAAGGAGCGTTTTGAGGGTCAGTTTGGCAGTATCAAGGTCATCGTTTTGAGAAACATTACTCATACTTTACAAACCATCCTGGGGCGGTTTTTGTGGACTATCTAATCTTCAAAAATAAACCAAGCTCAACCACCATGAAGATTATACCACATTGGTTCGTTATGTTATAACTACTTTCTCGGTAAGGGATTTTCCGGTCTTTTCACTGATGTATTACAAGCACCCCGATACCCCACAAACTCATTAAGCGAACTCGATTATAATAAATAAAGAAAAAAAGTGTCAAGATAAATGTCGGAATATACTGCATTTATCACAATTCTATAGCATGAATGGCGCATGCTTCCGAAAAGTGCTGGGATAATGATTATTTTTTTGAATCTATCACAATTGTTACAGGACCGTCATTGACGAGAGAAACCTCCATAGATGTCTGAAAAACGCCATTCTCCACCTTGGCTACCCTTTCTTTAGCCTTTTTGAGAAACATTTCAAAGTAGGTCTTTGCGTCTTCTGCACTCATCGCCTCAGAAAATGAAGGCCTTCTTCCCCTTGAACAATCACCATAAAGGGTAAACTGAGATACAACCAGGAGCGCTCCTCCAATATCAATAAGAGAGTGATTAAATTTGCCATCACTTTTCTCAAATATTCGTAAATTGATGATTTTATCGACCATCCAGGGAATATCGGCAGCGCTGTCACTCTGGGCAATTCCAAGTAAAATAAGAAGCCCCTGCCCTATTTCGCCTACAACAACCCCATCAACCTTTACCGATGCTTCTTTTACCCTTTGAATGACCGCCTTCATAGCAAACTCCACAGATAACACAGCACAAAAGAAAAGCCCCGCTTAGCGGGGCCTTATCATTTATCACTTCATTCTTCCCATTTTCTATCATTTACTCTATGCATCATGCATCATGCAGTTGCTGATTTTTTACTTTTCCTGTAGTTCTTTTTCTTTCCTGGCAGCCTCAATAATCTTTTCAGATATATGTGCGGGGACCTCTTCGTAGTGATCAAACTCCATAGTAAATGTACCCCTGCCGCCTGTCATTGACCGTAAGTCAGGAGCATAACGGAGGACCTCCGCCATCGGGACGGCAGCCTTGACAACCTGATTGTTTCCCCTGGACTCAACACCTATGATTTTTCCTCTCCGCGAGTTCATGTCACCCATAATATCGCCCATATACTCATCGGGAACGATGACTTCCATCTTCATAATTGGTTCAAGGAGCACCGGTTTGCACTGCTCCAGCCCTTTTTTGAATCCCATTGAAGCGGCAATCTTGAAAGCCATTTCCGATGAGTCTACATCGTGATATGAGCCGTCGTATAAGGCCACCCTGAAATCAACAACAGGGAACCCGGCAAGCATACCCTGGTTCATGGCTTCTACAATGCCTTTCTCGACAGCCGGTATATATTGTCTCGGCACAGATCCGCCGACGACCTTATCGACAAATTCAAATCCCGAGCCTTTCGGGAGCGGACCCATTTCAAGCCAGGTATCTCCATACTGTCCCTTACCGCCTGACTGTTTCTTATATTTTCCCTGTACCTTTGTGGTGCCTTTAATCGTCTCTTTATAAGGAACTTTCGGCTCATGCAAATCTACTTCGACGCCAAATTTCCTTTTCATTTTTTCAACAATAACCTCGATATGGACTTGACCCATACCGGAGAGGAGAAACTCTTTTGTTTGTTCATCCCTTGAATATTTGATGGTCTGATCTTCTTCTATGAGTTTGGCAAGGGATGTGTTGAGCTTATCTTCATCGCCTTTCGCCTTAGGGTGAAGAGAAAAAGATATAACCGGAGGGGCCAGTTTAACGTTTTCATATTTAATAGGCGATTTCTCGTCACAAAGTGTATCACCGGTGCCTGCCTCTTTCAGTTTTGCCACAACGGCAATATCACCGGCGCTTGCAAAACCAGCAGGCTTCTGTTTCTTGCCGACAGATAAAAAATCTGCCCTATTCTCTCTTTTTCATCCTTTGCAACATTTAACACAGTCATATCCGGGTGTAATTCCCCTGAGTAGACCCTGAAAAGTGTCAGCTTACCGGCAAAGGGATCTGTAAATGTTTTAAATATCAATGCGCTGAAGGGTTGGCTTGCCGACATTTCCCTCATCATCTTCTCGCCGGTTTTTATATTAATACCTTCCACTTCCTTTCTATATGTCGGAGGTGGAAAATATTTCACCACATTATCAAGGAGCACGTTAATGCCAATATTCATAGCCGCAGAACCGCACGTGACAGGGGCAATCTTACGGGCCCACACACCTGCCCGCAAACACTTCTCGACTTCCTCATCGGTAATTTCATCACCATTAAGATACCGTTCCATCACCTCATCGTCCATTTCAACTGCCGTTTCAACGAGTTTCTCTCTGTATTTCTTCGCTTCATCAAGATATTCCTGAGGAATATCAACAATATCAAAACTGCCGGAAAGGTCTTTTTTGTAGACATATGCCTTCATGGATAAGCAGATCAATAACACCTTTAAAGTTTTCCTCAACGCCCATAGGTATCTGGATAACAAGAATCGTTTTATCGGAAAGGTTTTTTTGAAGGTCTTCCACGGTCCTGCCAAAATCGGCCCTTTCACGATCGACTTTATTTATGAAGAGACTAACGGGAACAGAAAATTCATTGGCATATTGCCATACCTTTTCCGTCTGCACCTTTACTCCGGAAACAGCGCTGACAACAACAATGGCTCCGTCAACAACTCTCATGCAGAGTTTCGCATCAGATATAAAATTGTCATCACCGGGTGTATCGAGAAGATTGATTTTACTCTTACCCCATTCGAAACAGGCAAGCGAGGAAGAAATTGTCGCCTTTCTATCTATCTCTTCAGGCTCATAGTCCATAAGAGATGTGCCATCATTCACGCTGCCAAGTCTTGTATTCTCACCTGCGAGAAAAAGCATAGCCTCAACAATTGACGTTTTGCCCTCTCCTCCATGGGAAAATATCCCTACATTTCTTATCGCGTCAGGCTCATACTTTTTCATGTAAACTCCTTTCGAGACATTAAAAAACGATGAAATCGAGTGAATTTAACATTTATTTTTGCTAAAAATCAAGGATTAAAGGTAAATAAAACAGGTGATAGGTAAGAGGCTATAGATGATAAGTAAAAAACCTCTTATCTCTTATCTATGCCTGTCGCCTATCATCCCTTATCTGTCCGGTATTTATTGACTCCCTTGCCATTTTATGTTTAAGTAATAATTTCAAATCATAACCGAGGTGATAGCACTATGAAAAGGACATACCAACCTCACAACAAAAGCAGAAAGAGAACGCATGGCTTCCTTGTGAGAATGAGAACAGCTTCCGGCAGAGATGTAATTAGAAGACGACGGGCAAAAGGACGGAAAAGTCTAACCGTATAATTAAGTTGGTCCATGGAAGATTATGGCATAGAGAGCTTTTGGCAATTTCAATCTATTTTCCACTGTCTACCATTTGATCATGGAATCTTATGAATTACACCCTGACAAAACATGAAAGGCTCAAAAGGGGGGATTTCCGGGGCACTCAATGGACAAAATGCTCGGAAACAAAACATTTTTCCCTTCTCATCCATAAAAACAGGTACGAATTCAAACGGATAGCTGTTACTATTCGTAAACAGGTTGGAGATGCGGCAGTAAGGAACCGTGTAAGAAGGCTCATCAAAGAAACCTATCGCTTACAAAAGGACCTTTTTGTTGAAGGCCACGACAATTTAATCAAGGTGAAACGGGTTCCACCTAAGCTTTTTTTAAAGGGAATTGAGGATGAATTGGGCAACCTGCTGAGGACACGAAAGATACACACGAGCATCCGGCAATGAAAAATATTGCTATTTTTTGCATAAACCTCTATAGATCATTCATCTCACCGTATGTCCCAACCGAGTGCAGGTTTTATCCAACCTGCTCCTGCTACATGGCAGAAGCTATAGCGAAAAAAGGTATCTGGAAGGGTATTCTGCTGGGTTTGAAGAGGATTCTCAAATGCAATCCTTTTTTCCCTGGGGGATACGACCCGGTAAAATAACGGAGGCATCAAATGGACAAACGCAGTATATTAGCACTTGGTCTCATTATGGCCATTATTCTCGTTTTTCAGATGTACATTATCCCCAAAGAGTCCCAAAAAGAATCTGCGGCAACACAAACCCAACCTCAGGCCACTGCCCCTACTACCACGCCAAAGGGGGATACCAGCAACAGCACAAAAGAAACAAAAAAGGAAAATGACATACCGATAAAAGACACCCTTTCTCCAAAAATAGAGAAAAAAATCAATAAACAAATCATTGCTGAAACACCCTATCTCAAGGTAGCCCTTAGTGACCTCGGCGGAGGTATCGCTAGTGTTCAACTCAAAAAATACAAAGAATCAGTGAAGGGGACAAAAGATAAGGAAATCATCGAAGATGTAAAACCTTATATTTATTTACCGAAGGGGTTTCAACAGCTCACGAAAAATGCAACAGCAGACGACAGCACTTATTTTAAGGCTGACCGTGAAAATATAACCGTAACCGACAAACCAGAAAAGCTCGTTTTTTCCGGTTCAATGGATAATGGCACAAAAGTTAAAAAAATATATACCTTTTACCCCGATAATTACATAATTGACTTGAGTATTGAAATGGAACAGTCTGATATAAAAGATATTTACTATGATATTGCAATCATTTCAGATAAAATAGAATCGAGCTATACCTTCAAGGGACCATTTGTATTCAATGGCAAATCTCTGGAACAGATTGACAAAGTAGAGAAAACTCTGGAATTTAATAAGAACTATACCTATGCCGGTTTCGATGAAGGTTTCTTTGCCTTCATCTGGATCCCTGGAAATGATACAAAACCGTCCCTTACGTTTTTCAAAACCGATAAGAATATCCCGGTTATGCGACTGAGTGCAGAGAAAGGGTCTATTTCAGGAAAACTATATTTTGGTCCCAAAAAATCAGAAATACTGCAAAGCCTCAATATAAAAGCAGAAAAGATAAATGATTTCGGATGGTTCGATATCATTGCCAAACCCCTTATCCTGGGACTTAACTTTTCAAACCGGTTTACCCATAACTACGGTATTGATATTATCCTGCTCACCATCCTCATAAAACTTATCTTCTACCCTTTAAGCGTCAAGAGTTATAAAAGCATGAAAAAGATGCAGGATTTGCAGCCTTTAATTAAAACTTTACGGGAAAAATATGCCAAGAACAAGGAGCAACTCAATAAGGAAATGATGGACCTCTATAAAACGAGGAGTATTAACCCTATGGGTGGATGCCTTCCCATGATCGTACAAATTCCCGTTTTCTTTGCGCTTTATAAGGGCCTTTCTGCCGCTATTGAACTCCGCCATGCGCCTTTCATGTTCTGGATCAACGACCTCTCCGCGCCTGAGGATTTGTTCTCCTTTACCGTCGTCGGTTATACGCTGCCCATAAGGATACTGCCCCTGATTATGGGCATTACTCAGTTTATCCAGCAAAAAATGACCCCCACGGCGGCTGACCCTATGCAGGAAAAGATGATGTTGATGATGCCAATCGTTTTTACCTTTTTATTCTGGGGATTCCCCTCAGGGTTGGTCCTATACTGGCTGGTCAACAATGTCATCTCCATAGGACAACAATATTACATCAACAAGAAGGTGAGTTGAGGAGGATATATGGATTTTGTTGAAGTTGAAGGTAAAACCTATGAAGAAGCTATAAAAAAGGCATCTCAGGAATTAAATCTCGACGAAAAAGACTTGGATATTGAAGTTAAAGAGGTCAACACAAAGGGGATTTTAGGGCTTCTCGGAACAAAAAAGGTAAGGATTATTGCAAGAGTTAGGAATAAAGAGAGATAAAGATACTAATAATGATAATGATTCTCCTGAGGAATTCGGGATAAGGTTTTTAACCGAGCTCGGTGAATACATCGGTCTCTCCTTTAGCATAAAAGTTACCCAAATCAACGAGAAACTCGACAGGATTGTCTTTCTTATCCAGTGCAATGATGGGGATATCCTTATCGGTAAAGACGGTGATATTCTGGAGGCTTTGCAGCATTTACTGCGTCTCGCTGTAGCAAAAAATTTCAAACAAAACATAAAATTACTTGTAGATATAAATGGTTACAGAGAAAAACGAAAGCAATATCTTACTATTATGGCTAAGAGGCTGGCAGATAAGGTAAAAAGAACTGGAAAGATAATTAAAACAGATCCTTTAAACCCTTACGAGAGAAGAATTGTGCACACCCTTTTCAAACACAATCGCAATATCACCACCAAAAGCGAAGGTGAAGGTCACACAAAGAAAGTACTTATCAAACCCGTTGGAAAAACAAATGGAGTTCATGGAAGACGCTGATACCATATGCGCAATTTCAACGCCACCCGGCGAAGGTGGTGTTGGTATTATACGGATAAGCGGAAAAAAGGCCCATGAGATAGCAAAAAGTATCTTTAAGGCAAGAAAAGCAAGGGGACGTTTCACGCCCCGCAAGCTGTATCTCGGTTATATAACGAATCCTGCAGACGGTCAGGCATTGGACGAAGTATTTATTGTCTTTATGCCTGCCCCTCATACATATACACGTGAAGACATTGCAGAGATATTTTCTCATGGTGGATATGGCGCTCAACAAAGTATTCTTTCACTCATTCTCACATGCGGTGCAAGGCTGGCCGAACCGGGGGAATTCACCAAAAGGGCTTTTTTAAACGGTAGAATTGACCTTGTGCAGGCAGAGTCTGTCCTTGACATCATCCGAAGCGAAACTGACGAAGAACTACACCACGCAGTAAAGTATCTTCGTGGCGCCCTTTCAAAAAAGATGGAAGGATTCCGGGATGTACTGAGGGATACCCTTGTTGCCATAGAAGCCTTGATTGATTTTCCGGAAGAAGATATCGACATAGATGTCGACGGAATATTACCACCACTAGAAAAAATCAGAGTTGATATCGAAGAGCTGATTCATTCCTATTACGAAGGCAGAGGCATAAAACAAGGTTTTGAAGTTCTCATCGCAGGAAAAACCAATGTAGGCAAATCGAGTCTCTTGAATGTTCTTCTCGAAAAAGAAAGGGCTATCGTAACACCCCTTGCCGGCACCACAAGAGACCTCATTGAAGATATGATGTATCTGAAGGGCATGAAAATTAAACTGATAGACACGGCAGGCATTCGAAAACATGGTAATTTTGTCGAAAAAGAAGGCATAAAACGGGTCAAAGAAAAAATATCTGAAGTTGACCTCATTATCTGGCTCCTCGACGGCTCACAACCATTTTCAGACGAAGATGCAGAGGTTTTTCGCGCCATTCAACACCGACGTTATGTTGTTGTCATCAATAAGACGGATCTTCCTCAAGCCCTTGACAAAGCCTCACTTCCTCTGAAAGATCTTTTGGTATATATTTCTGCGTTGAATGGCGCCGGCATCAATGAACTTAAAGAGAAAGCCTTTTTAAAACTGACCGAAGGGATTAAAAGAGGCAACGGACTCCTCATTACCAATATGAGGCACCGGGATGCCTTAATAAGGATCAGAGAGAATCTCGATAGGGCCATCCTCTTAAAAAAGAAGGAAGAGCCTTTTGAACTTATCGCCTTCGAACTCCATGAAAGCCTCCATCATCTTGCTGAAATCACCGGCGAAAGTATTTCGGAAGAGATCCTGCATCAAATTTTTCATCAATTCTGCATCGGTAAGTAATTAAATCAGGCAAATAATACTTTATTTTATCTGCTCTTTCTCTTTCTTTTTGTCTGGTTCCTTATCTTTTTGTTTTTTCTCCGGTTCCTTCTTCTGAGTTTTCTCAGAACAGAGGTTCTCGCGAAGGTCTCCCATTACAGAATCCAGACTAAACCGTTTCCATGCCGGGCTTTCCATCTTGCCCTCCGTAATAACTTTACCGGTTGCCATATCATATTCCGTTTGAGACAGCACCCGATATTGACGGGAGACACAGTTCATTTCCATCTGCATAACCTTTTTGTCCGTTTCTTCGCTGCCTTTTACCAGTATTGTTATTCTTTGCGTAAACCTAAGAATATTCTTCTGTGGTCTTTCTATGCTTGCTTTGTCATAGTAGTATTTTTCTGCTATTGTCTTAAATTCATCTTCAACTTCGGTCTGGTAATAGAATGTCCAGTCCGCCCCCCAGGATTGGCCGTAATACCCAAGGCAAACAAGACCAAAACATACTGTTACCAATATCTTTTTGAATAGGTTCATGGTAGCTCCTTATTTAAAAGCTTTATTCAAACATACAAGTTTAACGCTTTTTTAAGCCATTTTACAGCAAATTAACGCATATATAGGTTTATATCAAAAGGTCCCGCATCAATACCAGGGAAGTCATCAGGCGGATACCGGTGCAGCGCTGATGCCATGAAACTCATCCATACAGGCAGGCAGACCCGCGCGCCGCTTTCTCCTTTTCCAAGCGATGCCCTTTCATCAAATCCAATCCAGACCCCTGTTGCGATATGCGGCGAATAGCCGACAAACAGCGCGTCGTAGTAATTGCTCGTCGTACCTGTCTTTCCGGCAACAGGATACCCGAGCCTCGAGGAAACACCTTTCGCTGTTCCATAATCGGTGGGGCCTTTTAAAAGAAGGTTCATTTTCGCCGCTACATCTTCCGGCAAAACCCTCTCTTTTTGAGGGCCATTTTCTTCCAGCACATTTCCCTGATTATCTATAACCTTTCTCACAAAAACCGGTTTGACTCTGTTTCCTCCATTCGCGAAGGCAGAAAACCCTTTTACGAGATCAAGGAGAGTGAGACCCGAAGTCCCAAGGGCGATAGAGAGGTTGTTTTCCAGGTTGGCATCAATGCCTAATTCTTTCACTGTTTCTTTTACGGAGTCAACACCTATATCTTCAAGCAGCCTCACCGTAGCGGCATTTTTTGAATAGGCCACTGCATCTTTGATGCTTATTTGCCCTGCGTATTTACCGTCATAATTTTTCGGTGTCCAGGAACCATATTGTTTCGGCTCGTCAACAATCATGGAATCGGGCTGGTAACCCTTTTTGAGCGCCGTTACGTAGATAAAGGGTTTAAAAGCGCTTCCTGATTGTATTTTTGCTGATGTTGCCCTGTTGTATGGGCTTCTTTCAAAATCCCTTCCTCCCACGATGGCGTAAACATAGCCCGTCTGAACATCCATGCAGAGCAGTGCCCCTTCAACCTTGAGAGTCCTTTGAGGGAGAAAGAGAGGGACCTTCTTTTTGTCAATCCCGGTATAGGATCCCTTTACGACATCACCGGGCTTAAATGGAAAGGTGTCCATTTTGAGCAAACCCTTCTGTTTTCCGGCATAGATAGCGTACCCCTCTTTCAGCCGCTCAGAAACAAGTATATTGTATATCTTTCCATTCGTGAGTCCTGTCAGTATAATATCTTTCTCTTCGGCATTGATAAAATTGTCCCATTTTGCCTTGCTCAAATGGTCGATTACCTTAAACTCGCCCTGTCTTTGCTCGTACAACGCCAGGCCCCTTTTTACCGCATCTTCACCAAGTTTCTGAAACTGGCTGTCAACAGCGGCGTAAATCTTAAGACCCTTCCTTGACATAATCCCTTTACCGTATTTCTCCTCAATATACCTGAAAATCAAGTCCTTATAATAGCTGTCGGAAAATACACCGTGGTCTTCCCGGATCTGCGTCTTTTCTTTGAGAATGCTTTTCCTGGTTTTTTCATTAATAAACCCCTTCTCATACAACTGGTCTATAACATATTCCTGTCTCACCCGTGCATTACCGGGGTGTTTTTTTGGTGTATAGCGCGAGGGGGCCTGCACAATTCCTGCCAGGAGGGCCGCTTCAGCCCTCGATATCTCCCAGACATGTCTGCCGAAATATACCTGAGAGGCCGCTTCTATCCCATAAACGCCATGTCCCATATAAATATTATTCAGGTAGAGGTTCAGTATCTCATGCTTGGTCAGTGAATTCTCAAGCCTGTAAGCCAGAACAGCTTCCCGCACTTTTCGGGTAATATTCTTTTCCGGACCAAGGACGAGAGACTTAATAACCTGCTGGGTAATGGTGCTTCCACCCTGAGCAAGCTTTCCGTAAGCAATGTTCTTTATAAATGCCCGTGCAATACTCAGGAAATCAACACCGCCGTGTTTAAAAAATTCCGCATCTTCTGCGGCGAGGAAGGCCTCTTTCACATGTTTCGGTATTTTGTTATAGGCAACAAATATTTTGTTATCAGGCACAAAAAGATATATGAGATGGTCATTTACATCATAGACATTGCTTACAGGCTTATTTTCCAGGTGTTTCAGGACATTGACCGAGGGAATATCATTTAAAATATATACAATAAAGCCTGCTGTTAATAGAAGAAAGGAGAGAATAAGAAGCCAGATTAAATAAATATAGAGCGGCCTTTTCCGTTTCTTTTTCTTCAAAATACTATTGCCGCCTTTTTCACATCATATATACCGGAAACGGTCAGTCTCACTTCGACTATAGAAGTAAAGGTAAGGAATACTATTGTCCAGAGGGGGTCATCAAGAGAACTTCCTTTTTCCTGCAAGATGTTGTTGGCCTGTTTCAACTCTTCTGCAAGGGCTTTCACGGGCAATCCGGACATTGTGGCGCCATAAGGAAGAGTGAGTCTATAGAGGACTTTTCCTTTATCTGCAAAGACAACGCCTCCCCCCATAGAGAGCGCCGTATTTGCTGCAAGCGCCATATCATCATCGTCAAAGCCGGTCACCAGAAGACCGTGGGTTTCGTGACAAACTGTTGAGGCAATAGCTCCTACAGATGCGCCAATTCCCCTCACAAACCCTTTTCCCCACTTCTTGCGGTCTCTTCTTGTACAAAGAATCTTCCGCACATCTCCTGTTCTGTCCGGCAGGAGTTGTGTGCCGTCGTCGGGGAGCCGGTAATCTATTTTTTTCGTAACTGTCCTGTCCACAATATCAATTATAGGGACAATGCCTTCTCCTTTTTTCTCTATGAGGAACTCTTCCCTGCCAACCCTGTCAAACGCATAGGGGTTAAATCGCGTTCCGATGTCGGGAAACGAAACTTCTTTTCTCTTCAACATTCCATGATCAGCCGCCAGGAGGCCCCTTTCGATAACCTTCACCGGCGTTGGATGTTCAAGATCTTCGAGGAGCAGGATATCAGCAATCCTGCCGGGAGCAATGCTCCCTATATCGTTGTCCATCCTGAAATACCGGGCAGGATTGAGGGTTGCCATACGTATTGCGTCTTCCGGTTTCAAGCCGAAACCTATGGCCTCCCTGATGACATGATCCATATAGCCCTTGGTACATAAATCAGCGGCAAATATGCCGTCGGATACAAGCATGACAGCATCTTTCGGTAGTTCCTTAATAATTGGACAGAGGTCTTTCAGGTCGCTCCGTATGGAGCTATGGCGCACCATAGTGGAGAAGCCGAGTCTTATTCTGTTACGGAGATCACTTTCCCGTATCGACTCATGACATGAGGTAATACCCGCTGCAGCCAGTACATTTAACCTGTCATAGGAAGCGCCAAGTGTATGCCCTTCAACATTTTTACCAAGGGAGCGGGCCATGAGAATCCTTTCAAGGATCTCATCTTCATTTTTCAAGATCCTCATGTAAGGTGAAAGTTCGCTCATGGAAGCACATTCACGATACCGGGAAAAGAGTCTCCAGACATCATAGAAAGAAAACATTTCCCCACCCTCAACATCAGGATATGGTGGGTATGTTGCAGGCACCCCCCAGAGAAATTTTGTGGAAAAGGTATCGCTTGTCTTCAATACCTCGATAAACCCTTCCACGCCAATAGAATTGATCATATCGTGGCCATCGGAGAATACCGTAGTGGTCCCCGTTGTGATAGCCATGTCGCCAAATGTGGCCGGGTTATAGAAGAGATCAGCATGGCCGTGGGCATCAATATAGCCCGGTACCGCCACAAAACCTTCACCGTCAATAACGATAGTCCTCTCATCTTTTATCGGTTCCTTTCCGCCTACATAGGCTATCCAGTTCCGGTATATCCAGATGTTACTCTCAAAAACCGTACCATCAAAGACATTAAGAACGGCGGCATTTGCGATGATACAGTCAGGGCATTGTTCACCATAAGCAACCCTTATGAGCCCTTTTGTGTCCTGTAATGTTTTTTCAATCATGATATTTTCGCCATCATTTTTTTATCCATTGCAATCGATTCAAAGTAGTCCCGCACCAATCATTTCTGTTTTTTACCGATATCTATCTAAAGCAAATAATATGTTGCGGACCTTTATTAGTATCATTCTGCTTTTCTTTCGATTGATTTCAATGTAGCGTAAAAATGATCTTTTATCAACACTATTCCGGTCTTTTAACAGCAGGTTTTCATTGCCAAAGCCATATTCTTCAGGACATCAAAGACAATCATCGGGTGCCCCCTGACAATTGTCTCAAAATTATCACGAGAGATTAAAACCAATCTTGTATCATCAGTCAAAGCCAAGGCACTATCCGTTCTTGGTTCCTCAAGAAACATTGATAGTGCTCCAAAATAAGCCCCCTCGCCTATCGTTGAAGCTGCTTTTTCACCTTCGTTGACCTCCACCTTACCTGAGAGAATGTAGAACATATTGTTTGCCCCTTCTCCACGGTCATAAATGATTTCGCCTTTATTGTAATTCTTTGCAAACCTCTCCATGATCTCCTTGTTTATAGATTTCGAAACACGTCGTTTAAAAAGGATTTTCTTTAATAAAATAACCTCTTTATTTCTCATATTTGCCATTATTTCAGCGCCGAAAAGTAGTATGCAAAATGATAAAAAAGACCAGACGATAAGCGTGAAGATTGCTCTCAATGATCCGAATGCAATACCATAATGAGGGTTCACGATAAGAAAACCGGAAAAAAGTTCTTTCATGGATATCCAGAAAAGCGAAACGAGGAAAGAAGCGGACACGAGATGGCTGATCTTAAGACGAAGTGGTGAAAAAATAGCATAGAAGAATAAGACGGAAAGGAAGGTTATTATAAAGGGGATTACATAATCGATGATACTTGCGGTAAAAGGACTCTGTATGAGCGTATTTTTTATTATGGTCTCATAGTAAAGCTCACTGGTTACAAGGGCAGCAAAGAGCAAAATGATAACTGATAACGCTATAATATCAACAATAATAGACTTAAGGAAAGAGATCTTTTTTTTAACAGCAAAAATAGTTGCAAAGGCGTTTCTCGCCGCATTGATAAGGGGGGTAATAGACCAGGCAAGGGCGGCAAAACCGAATATACCGATGGCGTTTCTGTGTTTTGCCAGTAAATAGACCTCATCGGTAATGACTTTTCCGAACCGGGGAAATATCTGCCCTGTCACGTGCTCGATACCGTCTATTAGGAGATGCAGGGGGGTTGATCTGATACTAAGAAGAGAAAGCACAATAAAAAACAGGGGTATAAAGGCGAAAAACCCATAATATGCAAGAGATGCTGATGTATCGAGATTGCCATTCTTTTTGAAGGATCGGAGAGATTCCTTGAAAATGAGCAGAACAAAACTGAAATTCGATCTTTGTTTGCCAGTCATGTTACTCCTGCTTTCATTGTATATAAAACAGGAAAAATTTACAAACCTTGTGATTTTTATGTAAAATAAAGTACTTTGTCAAAATGAACGCACAATGAGGAACCTATAATGGACAATACAACGATCAAAATACTGCTTAGTGTCGTTAAGGGTGAAACAGCGCCGGATACAATTATCACCAATGGAAAGATCATCGACGTATTCACGAACAGTATCGATGAAGACCGCGTAGTTATTATCAAAGATGGCTATATTGCATCTGTGGAAGAAAGCGCCATCGCATCCTCCTATAAGGCATCCCGAACTATTGACGCTCAAGGTCTCTATCTTTGCCCCGGCTTTATTGATGCTCATACACATATCGACGGTGTTTACCCCTTCCATGAGCTTGTCCCCTATTCAATACGGGGAGGCACAACAACGGTTGTGACAGAAACAAGCGCTACGGCCTGCGCTGCAGGCATGAAAGGCGTCAGGGCGCTTATGGACGGGATGAAGGGGTACCCGGTGAGGGCTTTTTTCCTTGCGCCGCCCTTAACGCCCCCATTTCCTAAAATGGAAAGATCTCTTGGCCTCACTCTCAAGGAATTTTCGGCAATGCTTAGACGAGACGACGTGGTAGGGATCGGAGAAGCTTACTGGACACCGATATTGGATGGTAATAAAAAACTCCTCGATCAGGCGTTGGTTGGGCTCTCCCTTAACAAACGTCTTGACGGCCATTCGGCAGGCGCCCGCGGAAAAAAGCTCATTGAATATGTTCTGACAGGCATTACATCATGTCATGAGTCGATTACCCTTGACGAGCTCATGGAAAAGCTGAGGCTCGGCCTCTATATTATGATTCGTGAAGGTTATATACGACAGGAACTGCCGGAACTCTCCAAGCTGAAAGACCTCAATGTCGATACAAGGAGGATTATTCTCGTATCAGACTTCTTTGACGCTGTCATGCTCCTGGAGGATGGTTACCTCGATGTTATCGGACGAAAGGCAATCAAATACGGTTTTTCACCGATAGAGGCCATCAAGATGATGACGATAAACCCGGCAGATTATTATGGTCTCAGATATCTTGGCGCCATTGCCCCCCTCAGATGCGCCGATATCCTCTTTCTCAGCGATGTGCATAAGATAACTATTGAAAAAGTCATGACAGCGGGGGAGATGGTTTTCGAGTCGGGAAAATTTACAAAAAAGATTGAACGCCACGTATATCCCCATCAATTGAAAAACACTATAAAAGCGGCCAAGCTCAGCGAAGATGATTTCAGAATCAAGGCATGGAGGGGCAAAACGGTAATACGTGCTATCGAGATTGTAAGCCCGACCATCACAAAGGAGATCCATGTAGAAGCAACAATGAAAAACGGTTTTATAGAAAAAGACCTCAATAACGATATTATCCCTGTAACCATGATCAACAAGAATAATTCGAGCCATTTAGGAAAGGGCTTCATCAAAGGAACAGGAATCAAGCACGGCGCAGTAGCAACAACCCTTACCTGGGACACCGGGAATATTCTCACAACCGGCAGTAACGAACATGACATGGCGACTGCTGTTAACCGGCTCATCGACATCCAGGGAGGGACGGTAATCGTAAAGGACGGTCGTATCATCTATGAATTTCCCATGGAACTTTTCGGTATCATGTCTCTTGCCACCATGGAAGCGATAAGCGACAAAATCAAAGAACTGGGGCCTAAATTAAAGGAAATCGGGACTCTTCTTGAGAAACCCTTTCTGAATATTCAGACAATCCCCTTCACGGGATTGCCATTTTTGAGGATCACCGATAAGGGATTAGCAGATATCAAAAGGAAAAAGCTGGTTTCGATCTTTGTAAAATGAAAATAGGTAAGAGGTAATAGGTGATGCAGGCCAGGTCCAGGGTGTCTCTGTCTTTCGACTATTCTACACTATTCACTATTCTGATTTACTGTTTTGAGAAATTGACTTTATTCTCTGTACCTGCCATAAGCCGTTTTATGTTGTCGTTATGTTTCATGAAAACACAGAGGGCAATTAGCAAGGAAAGTATAATATATTCAGGCGGGGCCTTCAACAGATAGAGCGAAACCGGTATTATGCCCGTGCCTATAAGTGACCCCAAAGAAACATATTTCCATATCATGAAAACAATAACAAAAATAACAAAACTGATGAGTATAGCAGGAGGACTTATTGCAAGATAAACACCAACCCCTGTCGCGACACCTTTCCCACCTTTAAATTTGAGAAATACCGGAAAAAGGTGTCCTAAAAAAACGCTCAATCCGACAAGCGCAATAAACAGTTTCGGTTCTTCAAGGTATACGGCAATGAGCGTTGGAATCAGTCCCTTCAGGATGTCTCCAAAGAGCGTTATGATACCCAGTGTCTTTCCTGCTGTCCTCATGACGTTGGTGGCGCCGATATTTCCGCTGCCTATTTTTCTCGGATCTTTTCCTTTTAGCCTGGCCAGAAGCACTCCAATCGGTATTGAGCCGATAAGATAGGCGAAAAGGATTATTGGAAGGTGTTTCATTGCTGAAAGAATATTTTAAAGCATACCTATTGTCAACAATTAACAATCCCGTTAATGCTTTACAAGACTTTCAATTCCTGATATATACATTAACGTAACAAGAGAAAAACGATAAACACAGACGAAGGAGGTATGACATGACTCAGTGGCAATGTTCAAATTGCGGATATACCTTCGGGGCTGATGTCCCGCCTGATAAGTGTCCTTCCTGCAAAGAGGACTGTACGTTTCGTGATGTAAGCTGTTACATACCCGATTGCGGAGGGGCCGGGAATATTGACCCCAACCTCGTGGCGCAAAAAAGGGACCCGATAAAGAAAAAACAATAGCAGCACACTGCCTGGGTGGCGGAATAGGTAGACGCAAGGGACTTAAAATCCCTCGGTCCTCGCGGCTGTGCGGGTTCGATTCCCGCCCTAGGCATTTGTAATATCAAGGACTTACAATCCATTCTAACCCTCTTTCCGATAGCGCTGAAATTGCGATTTTGCCCGGAATTGTGCCCGCCTCGATTTCTTTGTCAAGGTTTCGGCGGTCTTCGTGTATGCTCGATACCTTTTCAGCAGCGGCCCTGAGATCATCCTCATTGACGATATTAGACCGATCAAACACACTTCGTGTCTTATGCCCTGATACCTACATGCAGACTTTTTCAGGAATACCTGCCCTTATCATGTTCCTTAGGGCTGTACGTCTTAAGTCATGGAAGAGCTTTTCCGGGATCTTTGCGTCTGTGAATGCCTTACTCCATACAAACGTAAACCTATAATCCTTTCCCCGTTTCTATGGAATACATAAGGCCCTTTTGCTTCCTTTTCCCTTTTCTGTATCATTTCAAGTAATTCCCCGGTTAGGTAAAGGATACGCGCTTCATCGTTCTTTGTGGCCCCCGCTTCAAGAGTAATTGTCCTATCAAAGAGGTTCACCTGTTTCCAGGTCAAAGACAGGATTTCCTCTTTCCTCATGCCTGTAAAATATGCCATTACAAAAGGCCGGGGTTATAGGGATACCGTTGCCAAACTGGTTAAGTCCTACGGGGATTATAATCTCCTGAATATCACAGTCGGTCATCTCCAGAAGGGTGCAGCACAGAGATTGAAGGAGGTCTCGCCCAAGACCGTATGCAACGAGGTGGTGATCATCAAGGAGATGCTTAAGCACGCCTATATATGGGGCTACGTAAAGACAAGCCCCGGTTCGGCGATTTTCCACGGCGTATCCCTTGGACGTGTCATGATGACATCGCGTGTCTTCTTTTGAATTTGGGAGGTAGCGGTAAATGCTTCTTTCAGTAACTGTTTCTGCCGGGTCGAAAGAAAGTCCGGGTCGATGTGGTTGCCGAAATCCCTGCCCTCATTGATATCCGCAAGATTATTTTCAATCTTCAACGTGAGAAAGGTATCGAGGCCGTTTTTATACAACTCGGCCTCATCCGGCGAAAACACCTTTTGCCTCTCGAGAGCCATCAGCCTGTCGAGGCTGTTTATTTCTTCCAGCTGGTAATAAAAGGCAAGAATTTTGAGGCATGATGTGAGGGGCAAAAGTCCGAAAATTTTGAAATTAAGCTTGTTCTTGTACTGGCCCTGTTTTTCGACTATAAAATTTTTAAAAATATTGAGCGGTACCGGGATCGAGATCATTCTGTCGGCAAGGTCCTGCAAAAAATGACGGTTTCGCTGGATGCATGTATGTATATGGGACCGTAATTCCTTTTCGAGCTTTCCATTCCCATATATGGTCCGGAAATCGAGAAAGATGTATTTATCGATAAGATTTTCGTCGTCGCAGATCGGCGAGGAGATCAGGTTCCCGGCACGTACCTTCCAGGAATCTAAAGTGCCGCAGTATTTCGGGTTCGTTGCCATGATCTTTCCCTTGCACAGGGGGAATCCGCATTTATTAAGGGCATCGACGACCCTGGCCGAAAAATCTCTAAAGTATTCCGTCGACTCGGTACCGGGTGTAGATGAAAATACCAGGCCATTATCCTGATCTGTCAGGATCGTCTGTTCCTGTCGCCCTTCGCTTCCCAGGCCCAGCCATGCATACGGGGCCGGGGCCGGGCCCAGTTCGTTTTCGGTCAGGGTAATGACCTTGCGGGTGATCTTGTCATTGAGCACGCTGACGATCCTGCAGGCATAGGAGGCCATCGCCCCATCCGCCCTTAAGGCCCGCAGGACATTTTCAACCTCCTGCCTGTGCCGGTCGAGCGCCCGCAGGTCCGGCGCGCTTTCAATATTCCGGATCAAGGCGAGAACATCGCGCCCTCTGAAACGAAGGAGGTCAAAGCCTGTTATGATCCCTTTTGTCTTTCCCTTATGGATGACGACAAGTTTGCTTGTCTGGTGCAGCATCATCTCGTGGATAGCGTCAAATATGTAGTCATTTCCGTTGATCGTAAAATAATACTTCCTGACGATCGACCGGACCGGCTCGGAGAGGTCCCGCCCGTCCATCGCAAGCGCCTTGATAATTTCACGAAGCCCTACCAACCCGGCCATGCCCGTCGCATTGTTGACTATTATCGTGCTTACTTTCTTTGCCATGAGCAACGCTGCAACGGACCGTATGCTCTCATTTTCATCGCAAGATATCGAAGGCTGGGTCAGCAGGTCATTCACCTGCTTTCTATATAGAAAAGGTTCAACCCGGGACATTCCGGGGGCTTCGGCAAGCAGTTCCTTATAAATATTTTTCATACGCCGCATGAACAGGTTGATGAAAAAATCCTTGATATCGGGATGCCTGCCGACCATTTCCCGGAACGGTTCCTTCTTCAGAACCAGGCAGCGGGTCCATTCTACCGCCGCAATACGTGAACCGGTGTCGACGTCCGTCAAAAGTGATATTTCACCGAAAGATTCACCATTTTCCAGGTATCCGAGGACAATTTCTTTATTTTCACGATGAATGTATACCCGTACCAGACCATCTTTTATCAGGTAGAAATCTGTTCCCCGATTGTGACCTCCAATAATCGTCTGTCCGGGCTTGAAATCCTTTAGCTGCATGGCCGATGCCATAATCGCCAATTCCTGCATATCCAATTCCTTAAACGGTTTTGAATGTCGAAGGAAGTCGAGAACATCCTGATCGTTGATATTTCTTTGCAGGAAAAGGCAGTACCGGAGGTCTTCATCTTTAACAAACGCCAGGTCGACCTGTATTTGCCCGATAGGCTTATGTGTCGTTTCCTGTATGCGCAGCGCGGTTTCGATCCGCTCTGCAGTGGTATATCCATGTTCGACGAGGAGTTCCCCTATATTCATTTTACCTCCTAATGCAGTGCTGCAGGGCCATACACAAATAGCAGGACAGATCACACGTGTGGATCAATCGGAGATAGTCTAGCGCATACACCTTCCGGAGGCCGCGTATGATGATATAAAAATTGAGTCCGTGGCCTCCCTGTTTTATGACAAATTCGTTCGGCGAAAATTCCTCGGCAAGTAGCGTTTTTGCAATCTCTTCCAGACCATCTTCAGCAATTTTACAAAAAGATGATATGACCTTCAGGAAATTGATCTTTTCACGAATATTCATAATGTTGCCCGCCTTACTCTTTTGCAGGCTTCGGTTTAAGCCCTAAAGCAGGAATATTGTCGAGCACCGAACGGTTAAGTAACGAGTACGTCCGCTATATCGACGGGGAATCGAGTCAATGTTCCGTCAACCACCTCCAAATTTCGGCCAACCCTTGAGAAATCCTGCCTCCCAGCCGTCCCTTGTGCTCCCTGCGCTTAACGGGTAATAATTTATCGTGTCAGCAGCACGGGACATTTGGAACCCTTAAGCACATTACGAGCTACACTACCGATAAGGTATTTTGCGAGGCCCGTTCTCCCCAGAGATGCGATCACGATCAGGTCGATCTTTTTCTCTTTCCCCTCCAGCAGTATCTCGACGTAAGGAATGCCGCGACGGATATTGGTGGCTACCTCCACCTTTTTCGTCTGCGGAAATTTGTCAAGTTGACTCTTCAGTCTTTCTTGAGCTTCAGCCAATTGATCCGTCCTTAAGTCTGCTGCCACAATTTTCCATCGGTAACAACATCGATGACGTCTATTCGGTGCGGAATCTCCTCATGAGTAACATGAAGAAGAAAAGCCTTCGCATTATACTGCTTCGCTATATCCAGTCCCTGCGCTAATGCTAGGTCCGAATACTCGGAAAAATCCGTTGGTACAAGAATCCTGGTTGGTATAAGCATCTTTCACCCTCCTTTGCATATAATCTCTGTCCACCCCAACCGTAGAAGCCCTCAGTGAATTTGGTGGAGTGTTCGACGTTCTATATGACGTAGGTGTCCCGGGCCAAAGTTTTGGAAAGCACGGTCCACGTCATTGTAACCCCTCCATAATCATATCTCCTTTTGATCTATTCATTAGTTCCCACCAATGATTGGTAAGACTCAAATCGAGAAAGCCTCCGTAGGAATCCGAAGAACCCCCCTTGGAGGCTTCATAGAGGCATTTTCAGATGTAAGTTCTTCATGGCTCGCATTCCGTTTATATCCCTTCAAAATATAGGCAAAACCCGCCGCTTCAGTCCGAGGGCAGTAACTTTGACGGAGACACGGGAACCGTTACGAAACGGCAGGTTTTGCTGGGCTAATCTGATATGGCAGAACGATCATATAATCTTAACTTCTTTCTTTTATAGCGTTTTTGTTAACATATACAGAGACTATACAAGAAGGTATGTTTTTCGCCAATATAATAAAAATATTAATTTAATATTAACTTATAATTAATACTACTGTAGGGATTGGAGGTAAGTCTGAAGGTTGGTCTTCGCTTTATTGAGACCTATCTTTTTTCGTATCAGGAATCTTTGTATATCGACGGCCTGTTTGGTCATATTCAGGACACGTGCTATCTCCTTTGTTGTTTTTCCTTCCCGGATGAGGATTACAACCTCCAGTTGACGGGGGGTAAAGTTGAAGCCTTGTACGGTGTGCAGAAAGGGTGAGATGAGTTCATTGAGGTTCGATGCAATAAAACCAACAGTCACTTTCTGGACGGGATCGAGCACAGTCGTCTTCAGTTTTTGCACATGGGGCATCACGAGCTGCTGCACGTTTGCCAGCAACCTCTCTTCTAATTCCTTCCTGTCCTCTTCCCGGTGTTTCAGCAAGACCCTTAAGGCGGTGTTTGCTTCCTCAAGACTCTGACGTTCGGTCTCAAGGGCCTTTTCTGCTTCTTTTCTGTTAAGAACCTCGGCCTCAAGCAGTTCCCGGGCCTGGATACGAGCAATAATGTTCCCCGATTCTGCCGCAAGGAATTCAAGGCTGATGCGAACCCGCTCTGAAATGTCCCTACGAACCCTGGAAGCCGTGGCCAGGAAACCAACAACCTGATCCCCCTGGAGCATCGGCATTACGGAAAGAAATTGAAAACCTTCTTCAAGGGCGATGGGGGTCTTATTTCTGTCCGGACGAAAATGGAAACTCTTCTTCTCCATCATGTGTGACCAGGTGAATGATCCAACCGGGACTATGCTCGCACTCTTGTTCTGAAACTCATTCGTGAAATTAACTGGAGGAGACGAGATCAAATCCACCCGTTTCGTCTGTTTTTCAGGGAAATTCCGCCACACTCCATGCCCGATGACGGTGATGGCTGTCTTAAGAATGAAGGCCATGCCTTCCTCCAAGGCTCTCTATCTTGGCAAAGCTTCAATGCAAGGTCTCGCTGTAACATCAACTGTTCTTGCGCAAGCTTTTTCTCAGTAATATCCTGATTCGTACCTTCAAAAAAGAGTGTTCTTCCGTTTTCATCTTTTATTGCACGGGCATTAATGGATACATATCCTGTGAAACCATCCTTTCTTCGCACCTGTATTTCAAAATCTTGGACAAATCCATCCCTCTCGACAGCGTTTATAAAATCTTTTCGACGCTCCGGATCCACATATATTTGGGTTGCAATATTTGTGATGGATTGTAAGAGCTCCTCCGGGTTCTCATATCCATACATGTGTGCGAGGGCCGGATTTGCCGTCAGAAAACAGCCCTCAGGGGTTGTTTGATATATCCCTTCTATTGCATTCTCGAAGATATCTCTGTATTTTTTCTCGCTTTCCTTCAGTTCAATGGTACGCTCCTCCACGAGCCTCTCCAGGTGATCCTGATAGTCCTTGAGCTGCTTTTCTATTTTTTTGCGCTCGGTAAGGTCACGCACTGCTGATACCCTGAGTTTTTTTCCGTCCTGCTCAAATTCACGGGCGTTCACTTCGATGGGCAACACACTGCCATCTTTTCTTAAGCCAAAGGTTTCGTATAGACCTTCGGTCCGGGTCTGCATTCGCTCATCCGTGAATGCCCGCCGTTCAGGTACAATGAAATCTGTTGCCAGCTTCCCCCGGAGGTCTTCGCCCTCATAACCAAAGAGATGGCCCAAGGCTTTATTTGCATCAACGATAACGCCGTCCTCTATAAACACGATAGCCTCAAGGGACGCCTCTGAAAGGGCTCTGAATCGTTGTTCGCTTTTCTTCAGGGATTCTTCCATCTGTTTATGCTCCGTTATGTCCCTGAAAATCCCCTGGGCAACCTGTCTGCCTCCATATGTCAGGGCTCCCCCAACGATATCGACGGGAACAGTTGTCCCGTCTTTTCTCAATACCTTGCTATCAAGTAAGGAGTGTGTTTTCCCTTCCACCATGTGCCTGAAAGTTGTCAATATCCTTCCACGTTCCTCCTGTGGGTGAAGCTGCGAAACATTCATACCAAGCAATTCTTCCTGGGTATAGCCTAAGAGTGTTTCAGACCTTTGGTTGACCCCAAGGAGGTTTCCGTCAAAGCCTGCGATTATGATTGCATCGTAGGCATAGTCGACCAAGGAACGGTATTTCTCTTCGCTTTCATGCAATGCTTCTTCCATCTCTTTTCGCTGGGTGATATCCTGATTTGTACCTTCGATGTAAACGGTATTACCCAGATCATCTTGAACAAGACGGGCGTTGAGGATACCCCAGATAATTTTTCCATCCTTCCTGCGCCACTTCATTTCGAAGTTTTGGATGAGACCATAATTTCTCAGCACCTCCATTGCTTTGTCTCGATCCTCGGGGCATGCATAGACCTGTGTCCTTATATCGGTAACGGAGTTGATCAAATCCTCCGGTGAATCATACCCGAGCAGACGGGCAGCAGAAGGGTTGGCACTGATGAAGCGCCCTTCAGGGGTAACCTGGTAGATACCTTCGATACAGCGCTCGAAGATGTTCCGGTATTTCTCTTCGGCTTGCATGAGGTCGGTCTGCGACTTTTCCAATTCAACAATGCGTTGGCGGAGCTCGGAAAGTTCTTTCAGTTGTTGTCCGTTCGTTTTGATTCTATGCTCCATTTTAGCACCCCCGTAAGTACGCATTACTAGAAGAATTATACTATATTTCTTAAGAATAATACTTGTGTGAGTTACAGGAAGCAGTAAGCAAAGCATCCCACTCAAAATAAATCCTGGGCAGGTGGGCGATAACAGACTCGATAAAATTTACATCGGTCATATTCCACTTAGTCATAATATCGCGAGCGGGAACGGGTTCACTTAAAGGCTTGGGTTGAGGATCGTGATTATTCGGGCAGGAATATTCTTTCCCGTTGTATCTATTGTAGAACTTAATACCGCAGTGCTCACAAACTGTTGATTCTTTTTCTATCATCTGTAACCCTCCCTATGGGTTCCCTATTGATTCAGGAGAAAGCCCGGTAGGGTGCCGGGCCGTTTGCCTCGCGTTGGCTATCTCCTGTTTATGATCTTACTCTTCTTTCTCTTTGCCTTCAAGCATATCAATACCTTTGTACATAGCGGCTTTCAATATCATCAAAAAGAGAAACTGCTCCATCCTTCATTGATCCGCTACAAAAACACTCCATTCCAGAATCCATCGTTGTTCTGAGTATGGAAACTTTCCCGGCAGTAGCAGAAAGAAGATCCCGTATGTTATCAATTTGGTATCTCTCAAGGGAGACTCCTTCTGTGATCTTTGATAAATTCACGTTGTTCTTCATAATTCATTCTCCTTTTTATGTTAGTAAATGTGCCTGATTTTGTGCCCAATGTGCCCTTGATATTCTCACATAATCCAACCAGATCCAAAGTTGATAATAAGCGTATCTTGCGGGAACCATTGATAGTATTATCTTTGCGTTTTTTACTGCTTTTGACTTAAAATCCCTCGGTCCTCGCGGCTGTGCGGGTTCGATTCCCGCCCTAGGCATTTGTAATAAAGGATTTACACAGGATACTCGGTAAGCATTTTTATAATAATTAATATCAGGTAAACGCTGGGTAAGCAGATGCAAAAAGGCTTAGCCGAAGCCAGACTCTTGCCTTGCCGTCTGACTTATTTCTGTATTACAGTCTTTACAAAGCTTGAGTTTCATGGATGTACCCTTTAACAACATGGTGACATTGCCTATTTTCTCCGCATTAATTCAATTTAACAAAACATCTCAAGAAACACCAATTGCCACAAAAAACCTCATTCATAGTCCATCATCGTAGACACTAATAATAAACATTATGTTTACATATAGCAGGGAACTCGTAACGATGGCTATGGGGGAGGTAGACATTTCTTTGCAAAACCTCAAACAAACAAATAATTCGCTGGGAAAGCATACTCTTCATACACAGAAATAGTTCAATCTTTACATAAAACTTGATTCTTATAATTCATAAGATGATGATTATATGCATAATAACCACATAACTGAGTAAATTATCATGACACATGAAATATATTTCATGAAATATATTGACATTTAATTTATGAGGTGTATAATCGTAATTATGGTGATGATAGTAAACAGGCAAAGGCTCAGTAAACAGGTTTACGACATCCTGAAGGAAATGATCGCTAATTACCGCTTCAACCCGGGTACCAGGATCAACGTGGAACAGATCGCCAAAGAGGTCGGCGCCAGCAGGACGCCTGTTTGGGAGGCCGTCCACCGATTGATACAGGAAGGGCTGCTTGAGAATATCCCGAATAGGGGTGTCTTTATGGTTACCTTAAGCCCTGAACAGGCAATTGAACTCTACGAGGTCAGAGATGCCCTCGAAGGTTTAGCCGCACGACTGGCAGCCGTCAACATCGATACTAAAATCCTTAAAAAAATGAAGAAATGCTTAGATGAACAGACAAAAATCGTAGAAAATGAAGACCTTATCGGTTATTCGAAGCTTGACTACGAATTCCATGCACTAGTCTATGAAGCAAGCCGGAACAAGACACTTCAGGAAATGGTCCAGACAGTAAAGAATAAAATGCGCCCCATTTCTCTGCACATCACCCCGATTCTCTCTGATCTTTATAAAGACCACCTCGAGCTTTTCGAGGCCCTCGAGAGACATGACCCCTCTCAGGCGCAGGCTGCTTTCAACAAACACAATCTCCACATGATCAGTCTTATCGAAAAAAGTGTCGGCTTAGATGCCTGGAAGGAGGTGTATAAGGATCCTGAGAAAAAGACTAAGTGATAGAGATCTTAATAATATGAAAGGAGGAACTGCAATGCTTAGAAAAGTCAAATTACTTACGATCGTTTTTGTTATCGGTCTATTCGTGCTTGGCTCTATCTGTCTGACGGGGACAGTAGCCTCTGCACAGGACAAGATACGGGTCGGTCTTATGTTCGGCCTTACCGGTGCCGCATCGCCCATAGGCCCCCCGCAATTAGACGGCGCCAAGCTGGCCATCAAGGAGATAAATGCAGCCGGTGGCGTAAAGCTTGCCGGAAAAAAAGTCCTCATTGAATCTTATGTGAAGGATGATGAATCAAAACCTGATGTTGCAATCAGGCGTTTCAGGGAGCTTGTTGATGAAAATAAGGCAAATGTCATCGTTGGTCAGACTTTTGCGCCAATCTCGGCTGCACTGAACAAAGAAGTGAAAAAAACACCCATTGCGTATTTCCCGGTCAATGTTGTTGCCGTTACGATGTTCGAGAAGAATGAGATGGCTGAGACCACCTTTGCCATCCACGGCAGTGCCTATTCAATCGGATACGCCGGTGCATCCTATATTGTTGACAAACTCGGTTACAAGAATATTGTCTTCTTCGGCCCGGCTTATGCCTTTGGTCGTGACCAGTGGGCAGGTGCGAAAGACGCATTGGAACAGCGTAAAGTAAAAGCGGAATACGTCGAATCTCCTGTAGGCACTAGCGACTACACATCCTATCTTCTCAAGATCAAAGAAAAGAAACCCGATATTGTTATGCTCGCCCACTGGGGAGTTGATGCCATTAACGTTTTGAAACAGACCTACGAGGTAGGATTGAAGAAAGAATCCAAGATATGGTTCAACTGGATGACAAACGCCTTTGGCAGCGGAGTTCCAGCGGAAGCACTGGACGGTGTATATTCGCTCATGTCCTGGTACTATGATATGAAAGGTTTTCAGGATGCTGCTATCGTAAAAGCATCTGATTCCTTCACGAAAAAGTTCGAGAAAGAATACAAATATCCACCTGATCCTTATTCGGCAATGGCGTACGAAGGAGTTATGGAAGCGGTCCGTGGTATCGAACTTGCCCAGTCTCTTGATGGCAAGGCAATATCAAAGGCCCTCATGGCCAACCCCACCTTCGACTCCATGAAGGGAAAAGGGACATGGCGGGCAGACCATCAGCCAATCTTCAAATATGGCGCCTATGTAACTATCGGTAAAGGGGCAAAAGAGCGTAAGAACGCTAAATGGGACCTTGTAAAAATCATCGGCGCATACACGGGTGAGGATTATCTCCCCAATTTGAAGACCCTTGGTTATAAGTAGCGTATAGTGCGGTAAAAGGGGGCGTATGCCCCCTTAAGTCCGAAAACATGGCGGGAGTATCGGTATGTCAGCGAACTCAATAATTGAAACGAAAAAGGCAACCATACAATTCAACGGGCTCACGGCCGTCGATAACGTCGATTTCCGGATGCAGACAGGAGAGGCCGTGGGTATTATCGGTCCCAATGGTGCCGGGAAGACAACATTTTTTAATCTTCTCACGGGACTCTATCTCCCAACAAAAGGGAATATTCTCTTCGGCGGTAGGGATATTACCAGGGTTCCGCCATATAAGAGAGTGACCCTGGGAATTATCAGGACATTTCAACTTGTCTCCGTTTTTGATTCCCTTCCCGTTATCGACAACCTGGCACTCTCGACTGTCCGGTTCGGAGAAAACTATGGGTCAAAGTGGAAATTCTTTTTCACTGATGTCCATGGAGAGAAGATAATGAAGAACTGCCTGGATCAGCTGGAGGTCATGGGAATCTCCGAGAAGGCAGACCTTATGACCTCGGAACTCTCATACGGTGACAAACGAAAACTTGAGATCGCAGTAGCGCTTTCGTTGAACCCAAAGATACTCCTTCTCGATGAACCCTTTGCGGGACTCAGTGACCAGGAGATCACAGAGGTCTCCCTTATCATCAACAAGGTCAAAGCAAACCTATCGCTTGTTATTATTGAACACAAGATATCGAGAATAGTCGATATTGTAAAAAGGCTCTGCGTGATGCATGAAGGAAGGCTCATTGCCGATGGCCCTCCGGAACAGGTACTGTCCGATGCCACTGTGAGGGAAGTATACTGGGGAAAGGAGGAAGGACTGACATGCTCAGTGTGAAAAATATCGATGTTGCTTACGGACGTGCGAAGGTGCTTCATGATATTTCTCTTGAGCTCGAGCCTGGACGAATGGTCTTCATAGCTGGCAGAAATGGCGCTGGAAAGACAACGTTCCTTAAGTCCATTGCCGGTTTCATGAAGCCCATTACAGGCACCATCACCTTTCTGGACAAGAACATCACAGGACTTCCCCCGGAAAAGGTTGCCCTTCTCGGTATTCGTTACGTTTTCCAGGATAAGAGGGTCTTTTCGAACCTCACGGTACGGGAAAATCTGGAACTGGCAGCTTACCCGGTGAAAGAAAAGATATCGACGGCAGTTGAAAAAGTAATGAGCATCTATCCGAAGATGGAAAAGTTCCTGAATCTGCGGGCAGGCAGTTTAAGCGGTGGCCAGAGACAGCTCCTGCTTATCGGCAGGGCCCTCGTTGGTGACCCGAAGCTGCTTCTCATCGACGAGCCGACGGAAGGGCTTGCGGCAGGTACCATCAATGACATTCTGAACGTTCTGTCCATGATGAAGGGGAAGGTTTCCATGATAATCGTGGAGCAGAACCTTTCCGTTGTGGGTATGCTCGCAGACAAAGTCTATATCATGCGTGAAGGAAAAATGGTACAGGAATGCTCGGACAAAACGGACATAACCGACAAGGCAAAACTGGAAAAATTCCTGTAGGTTTTTTGCAATAACATCGCAAAGGCTCTTGCCCGCGATGAGATATATAAAGATAAATTTAATCAGGAGGTTATCCCATGGCAACGCCAAAAAAGAATACTAAAATCGACGCTAAGAAAACAGCTATAGTCCTTATCGAACCACAGTATGATTTTCTAAAGCCCGGTGGCTCCATGTATCAGTTCATTGCTGAACAGTTGGAAAAGCGTAAGGTTATCGAAAATCTTGCGGACCTGGTGAAGAAGGCACGCAGTAAGGTCAAAAAGATCATTTATATCCCCTTTGAAGCTTTTGAACCAGGATTTCCCGAAATCGACCCGAAAGGTCCCGGCATGGGTGGTTTGAGGGGCCTCGAGATTGATATGCCTACGGGGTGGAAATTGGGTGGCAAAAAGGTTTTTGGCGCCTGGGTGGCAGGTACCCCCGGCCCGGAGATTATCCCCGAGCTCACTCCACAGAAAGGCGATATCATTGTGAGGGGCAAGAAAACACTCGATGCATTCTGGTCTACAGCGCTTGATTATACACTCCGGGTTAACATGATAGAACATGTCGCTATCGTTGGTTTCCATACGAACTGGTGTGTAGAGTCAACGGCCCGATCCGCATACGACCACGGATACCGCGTAATCGTTATCGGCGACTGTACTGGCACCGACACGGACGAAGAACAGAACTACGCAGAAAAATTTATCTTCCCTAAAATCGGCCAGGTGATGAAATATAAGGACTTTCTCAAGAATCTTGCTTAGCACGGCAATCACCCTTGCCGCTCCACGAAAGAAGCGGCAAGGGGGTTACGAAACGGAGGCTTACGAGCCATGGAAAGAGCTGATACTCGTTTTATAAAAAGAAGTATATGGCAATACCTCGATATCCCCATCATCGCGGTAGCATTTTTAATTATTCTTCCGCTGCTCGGGATTAACAGGACGACTGACTTTATAATATTTTGTATTTTTGTCCTCGGTTTTAACATCCTCTATGGGTTTATGGGCAGACTCTCTTTCGGACATATGCTCTATCTTGGTACAGGCGCTTACACTATGACTATTTTTGCCGAGCATATCTCTCAAAATCCGCTACTTGCCATTCTTGCAAGCATTGTTGCAGGGGCACTCATCGGGGTTATCCTGGGGCCCATCATTGTCAGGACTACTGGCGCCTGTTTTGCTCTTATCAATCTTGCTTTCTGCCAGGTTGGGTTTTTCCTGGTCCTCGTTGCCTTTTCACGACAGACTGGTGGTGAGGATGGCATGTCTGCAAACTTCGCAAAACTTTCCTTTCTCAATTTCGGTAACAAAGCTGTTGTTTTCGGGTTTGTTCTCTTCTGCCTTCTGTTGACTTATTATTTCCTCAAGAAATTTACCTCATCACCATTCGGGGTATTGATAAAGTCAATCAAGGAAAATGAAACACGCGTCAAGTTCCTTGGATACAATACGTTCACCTATAAATGGGTCACCTTCATTATTTCCACGACGATATCAGCATTTTCCGGCGCACTCTCGATCCTGAATTACGGGTATGTCACTCCAAGTTTTATCGATCCTACCCGTGCTGTGGAGGTCATATTTGCCGCCCTTATAGGTGGTTCCGGTAGCCTTTATGGTTCCATCATCGGTGGGGTAGTGTATATGACCATCAGCAATTATCTCGCGTCGTACATACCGAGATGGGAGATGTTCCTTGGCTTTGCGCTCCTCGTTGTGGTCTTCAGATTGAGAACGGGCGTGTGGGGCTTTATTGTTGGAATGTTCAATAAAAGACAGAAGGTCTTAGAGAGGTAACCATGATAAACACGATTGCATACGGACTAACTATCGGTGCCATTCTCTATATTATAAGCATAGGCCTGTCACTGACTTTCGGAACGATGAGGATAGTCAACTTCGCCCACGGATTTGTCTACACTATCGGTGCATACCTGCTCATCTCGTCACTCCCCTTTGTAAGGAACAACTTTTTTCTCGGGGCCTTGATTGCTGTTGTAGCGGTGGTCCCCATCAGCTATTTGGTGGAACGTTTCGTAATCCGCAAGCTTTATGGAGTATCCATTGACTACGCTATCATTGCCACTTATGCTGTTGCCCTCATCGGCGTTGATCTCACAAAGTGGATCTGGGGAGCATCGCCAATCCCCCTTTCAGATCCTATCGGCAGGGACATTTCCATATTCTCCGTGACCCTGCCCATGTACCGGGTGCTTATTATCGCTATCTCCCTTGTTATCTTTGGAGCACTCACGGTATTTTTCAAGAAGACCATAATTGGGAAGATTGTTATCGCCTCCCTTGAAGATAAAGATGCTGTAAAGAGCCTTGGTATCAACGTAGATAAATATTTTTCCATTGTTTTCATTATCGGAAGCTGTCTTGCTGCGTTGGGTGGAGTACTTTATGCGCCGATAACCTCCGTACACCCCTATATGGGCATGATGGTACTTCTCATCAGCTTTGCCGTTGTCCTCGTCGGTGGTTTGGGAAACATAAAGGGAACCTTTGTGTCAGCCTTCGTACTGGGTATGGTCATGGCCATAACAGGACGTTTCTGGGGGCCAGCCGCAGAGACAATGGTCTTCGTTGTAATGGGGATCGTGCTTATTTTCAAGCCGGTAGAGGTATAGAGACAGAGACTTTTTGGAGCGGTAGGTTCCCATTGTAGAATGGTATTCCTATCTGAGCTTTGAGCAAAGGTAAAATATATGGTTCTTAAAGACGCCAGAGAGTCTGCCCTCGATATATTCAAAACTGCACTCCATGCCGTTGACCCCTATGCATCAGTCAAGAGATATATGTCGCGGGTGCTTTCGGCCTATAAGGATCATGGGTCCACAAACATTCTGCTGGTAAGTTTCGGAAAAGCAGCGATACCCATGGCAAAGGCTGCCATCGATAGGCTGTCTGCAGATATTCCTTTCAAGGGTATAGTGCTGACAAAATATAGTCATGCTGGTGACACGGTACTACCGGCATCAATCGCGGTATATGAAGCAGGTCATCCGGTGCCTGATGAAGCCGGCCACAGGGCAACGCTGGAAATTCTTAAGCTGCTCGAGGGTGCAAAAAAAAATACGCTTGTACTTTTTCTCATATCCGGCGGAGGTTCAGCCCTTCTCGTTGCCCCCTGGGAGGGTATCACCCTCGAGGATAAACAAAGGGTGACAGACGAGTTGCTTCGTGCAGGTGTCTCCATAGGGGAACTAAATACTGTGCGCAAACACCTCTCGAGGGTTAAAGGAGGAAGGCTCGCACAAATAGCCTATCCTGCAAGGGGTATATCCCTCATCTTATCCGACGTGATAGGTGACAGGCTCAGTATCATCGCTTCAGGGCCAACATGTGCCGATCCCTCAACATTTGTCGATGCTGTCGATGTTTTGGAAAAATACGGTAGTAATACCGCGAAAATTCCTTCCTCTGTAATGGATATACTCAAGGAAGGCGCAAGGGGTGGTATCCCGGAAACACCGAAAGAAGGCGAACCCTTTCTGAAAAACTTTCAAAATATCATTATCGGAAGTAACAAGCTGGCGACAAAAGCGGCAAGGACACGTGCGATAGAGCTTGGTTTCTATTCGACGGTCTTCTCAAATGAGATCCATGGTGAAGCAAAAGATGTTGCACAACAATACGCAATGCAGGCGAAGGAACTGCAAAAGGCCCTTTTGAAAAACAGATCACAGAACATATGCCTCATCTTTGGCGGTGAGACCACGGTGATGGTAAAAGGAAGCGGTTTTGGGGGGCGAAATACAGAATTGGCCCTTGCGTTTGCCTTGGAGATCGAAGGCGTTAAGGGCATTACGTTACTGTCAGCCGGCACCGACGGTACTGACGGCCCCACCGATGCTGCGGGTGCCATCGTTGATGGCTCAACTATTCAGGTCGCGAGATCGAAAGGACTCAATCCGCAATCATACCTTGACCGAAATGATTCATACAGCTTTTTCAAAGAAACAGGCGAGCTTCTGATCACTGGCCCGACAGGTACAAATGTAATGGACGTGCAGGTCATACTAATCGGACGGTGATAAGCGAAGAAGGGCAAGGGTTCCGTCCCTTAAGAAAAACAGTGTATATTCTACATTATACCCGAGAGATAGGATGATCGGCAAGGAGAACTCCCAAGTTATAGTTAATGTTGCGCTAGGGCTCTTGAAGAATTTGTTTCACGCGGTCCCATTTCTGGGGGAGTTCCCGAGAAGGTTTTGGCGAAAGTTTTCCACAAAACTGGTCATGTCGGCCGAACAGTGTGGGTACTGCGCAGCCAATAGCTTCAGTATCGGTCAGTCCGGTACCATCATGCCGGTACCACTGCCTTAGTCTGAAATCGGTGGGGATACGGTTAAGTTGATGCCGTAAGCACTCAGGGCCAGAAGGACCTTTACTTGTGCAGCCTTCAACGTCTCCCACTTTATCGAAAGACAAGTGGACGAACATAAGCTTCTCGCCGACGGTGTTGTTCATTGCCTGCCAATAGGCGGTCGTTTTTCTACAGTACTTCTCCACATCATCATCGCTATGAAAAAAGTCCTTACACTTCTTATTTATTTTCCCGTCCGATCCCATAGCAAATGGGAACAGATTAGGGCGCTCTTGGTCAAACTCTGCCAATAGCCGTTTCCGATTGCCCTCCAGAAGGCAGTCTGTGGCGTCCATAAAATTTGTGTCCATGATGAAATCGAAAGCATCTCGAGGATCGGATTTGTTAGGGTCTACGCCACGGAAATTGGTAAATGCGTCGACCAGGATAACAATTATATTTTTGTAAGGCAGGGAAGGCTGTGTATCATGGTCCTTGAGAGATGTCCAGATTACTCGTTTGAGACTGGTGAGACCGAGATTGTCAGCATTACCGCCATCAAAAACATGCAGGTAGCGTCGACCCCCGGTATCACTTACGCTGCTCTTCCAGCAGTAATTGCGTAGAGTCATGAAGTTAAACACCCCCGGAAAGGCAGCCGTTGCCATGACCGCACGACCCACGGAATAGTTCTCTATAGACGAACAGATGCGGGCGAAATCCTCCGTTGTAAAGGTGAAGACCTCGCCAAAGCGGATGCCCATGGGTTCGTCGTCAATACCTGCGGTGGCATTAAGGATCAGGTTCGGGCGCAGCGGGTTGAGTTTCCCAAGGGTGAGATCAATCCCCGTCATTTTTTTATCGAACATATTGTCGGCTAAAGTCTGCGCCATGATATCGGTCCGATCATACTTGGTAAACCAGAAACGTGCTATATTATTTGGCCAGAACCATCTTCCAATCCACCGCGAACGATAGTCCAAAGTCATTAATTCACGAACCTTTGCATCATTCCATGGATGGTTAGATCCGGCACATTCACTTCCAGGGTCGTGTGATAATGCATAGTAAGCGCTTGCCAGCGACCCACCGGAAACCGATGAAATGACATCAACTTCATGCAATAAGTCGCTCTTCAAGTCTCCAATCTCGAGCTCAACATTCTGCATCTCCAGCATCGATAGCGCCGAAAAGTAAGCCGCACGAGAGCCACCGCCAGACAGTGCAAGCAAGATGAGGACGTCCTTATTTCTCTTCGGATCACGTATCATGCCTTCCGTGCAATTCTTTGCCTCACGATGCTGGCGTACGACAAAGCTCGTTTGTGAGGTTGTCTGGAGCTGCATTGTTTCGGCTCGTTTGTTGAAGAAAGCCCCATAATCAAAAACAGCACAGCCGGAAACGTTGATGACTATGATTGACATCGCCAAGTAGTAATTGATTTTTTTCATTTATTGTCAGTCCTCCTCAATTAACCCACTTCTGCAATGGCTGTAAAATGAAGAGTCAGAACATTAGTGTGCGCATCATTCTCCACGCCTATCTTCTTTGGTTAGGAAATCCATAATCATTTTAAGTGTTTCTGCAGGCTTTTCTTCTTGTGGAGTATGGCCGCACTCCGGTATCACCGACAATTGGGCCTTACGCATTACTTTGGCAAGAACTTCACCATTGATCAATGGAAAAACCGGGTCTTTATCTCCCCAGATTAATAGTACAGGGACTGCAACCTGGGTAGTAATTTCATGTAAATCGTCGGGGGTATTGTAAAATAACGCCCGAGCGGTTTCAGCCATCGCGTGAGACGCCCCCGGCAACCCAATGTAATAGGTATAAGCGTGTAGCATCTGGTCGGTTATCTTTGAACCGTCAAGGTAAGAACCTCTTAGAATTATATTTGCACAAAGATTAGCCGGCAATAATCGTATACCAAGACAACTTACAAGTGGTAAAGTCGCAATCTTCGTTCGTAGTGAGAGAACGGGGTTCTGGATAAAGGTGTCAATCAGAACCATCTTCTTGACTCTTCTCTTTTCTTCCAAAAGGCTTTTGTATGTAGATAATGCAACGGCACCGCCGAAAGAGTGGCCAATGATTGTGATATCTTTCATATCCTGTTCAAGTATCAGTCGGCGAACAATATCAGCCTGATCGCGCGGAGAATAGCGGGTATCGGCTGGCTTATCAGAAAGACCGAACCCCTTTAAATCCAATGCGAAGACAGTATAATTCTTCGATAGAGCTTCAGCTATATGAAGCCATGTGAATGAGGATGATGCAAAGCCGTGGAGCAGGATCACCGGTTCACCGTTACCAATCTGGTAGTATTTGATCTGAGCTGAAAAATCAGACGTTTCGTAATAGAAGGTCTTAGGCTCTCGATGGATCAAATAATTTGGTCCATCTTTCTCCATAGAGATATGACTGCAACTAAACAGAAGTCCAGCACTCAGAATAAGAATTGCCAGAAAACGATAATTGGTAACCATGGTCGTGGTTGATTTCGTTTCGCACCCACTCAATATAATGATTCAGTATCACTCTTTTCACACAACTTAATAGAAAGATATCTATACTTTGTAGAAATATTATGATGTTATCGTACTGAGTGTCAAGCCTAACTTCCCCGGTCGGTACAAATGGGGAACAATCTATTTCCGGTTGAAACGCTACATGTCCGGCAAGGGTGGCAAAAACTCTTTATTTGTACATTAACTTTGGTGTCCACTAAAACCAGCACAGTGTCGTATATTGGAACTCTCCCGGTCAAGCGTCTACTATATACCTGCCCGGTTAAGTGATAAGGACAGGGAACTGATGCGTCTCATCGACGAGATTCATCTCGAAGAACCTTATCTTGGTTCAAGAGGCATGAAAAGCGCGCTGAGAATAAGGGGCCAGAAAGTAGGCAGAATACACGTGAGAACCCTTATGAGGAAGATGGGCATAGAGGCGATCTACAAGAAACCTCGTATATCCAAACCCCATCCGGGACATACAGTCTATCCCTACCTTTTGCGTGGACTCGATATTACAGAAGCCAATGCCGTATGGTGTTCGGATATAACCTACATCCCAATGGCACGGGGATTCTGTTATCTCGTCGCTGTTATGGACTGGGCGAGCAGAAAGGTATTGTCCTTCAGATTGTCGAACACATTAGACGCATCATTCTGTATAGACGCCCTGGAAGAAGCACTTAAGACATATGGAACACCTGACATATTCAATACCGACCAGGGTACTTCATTTCTGATTATTACTATAACTTTTTTTGGCTGTATTTCTCATTGAACTACAGCCAATCGTTTTTGTCTGTTGATAAAAGTATTGTTCATTGGCCGGATTGAGACGACACCCTGTGAAGCAGCCGTTGGAGACGATGTTCCAGCGGCACAAGCTCATCATCGCTCAAATGCACGCCCCTGTCCAAAAGTTTGAGGATAATCTCCACGGCTTTCTTGTATTCGCGGGCATGGTGTTCATAAAATTTGGCAAGTTCTTCAGCTACAGAGACATCATAGGGGTTTGATGTAAGGAGATATTCCCAGAGCTTGACAGCCTCTTCCCAACAATGAGTCTTCTTGTATATGAGGGACAGCGACCAGCATGCGCTCATCGCCACTTCCGGGTGATGAGATGCGATTAATCCTTCGAACATTCTTCTTGCTTTTTGAAGGTCGCCGCGTTCGTGGACTAATCCAGCCAATTTAAGGAGATCGCCATGATGGTCGTGGTTCATTTTTTCGCTTCCTTCTACAAGGTCGGTAAGGTACTTCAAGAGAGATGCCATAGAAACGATGTCCAATCTGTTATGTTTGAACACATCCTCCAGGAGCCTTCCATCGTGTCGCCGAAGCCAGTCGAAATAGCGTTGGGGAATCTCAAAGCCGGGCACGTCTCCATCACGTCTCACTCCAAGTACGTGCGTTTCGATAGTTGAGAGACGGGCGTTTTCCAGGCGGTGTGAAAACATCCTTCTACTCGGGTGGAGCAAGTCGATATGCGGCATGGCCGTGAGAGTGTCTTGGCAGCGATTAAGGATAAACCGTGCCGCCAGAAGGTTCAGGTCATAGGTCCTGCCGTTGAAAGTCACGAGGAACTCTTTGGTGGATGCAAATTCGCTGAGGTATGTCAGCATGGCCCTTTCCTCAGAAAAATCCCGTGCAAAGAGCTGGCAGGTGATGAACGAGTTTGCTTCAAACCACCCGAGGCCGATGAGGAAGGGAAAGGTCCCTGTGCCACCTGCGAGGCCCGTGGTCTCGGTATCGAGGAAGAGACCACCCGCTATTGACAGGTCTTTAAAGGTCTGACGGTCGGCGAGGAAAGCTGCCGCCTCCATGCTGGGGCTGGCTAAGTCGCAGATGCGCCAGTGTCCATGGGAATCGTTTGCGTTCAGAGAGCTCTGTGATAAGAAGAAGTTGCCATACGATGTCCGGGCTTCTTCGCCGGCAATAATATGTTCCAGTGGTGTCGCGTTTCTCCGCGTCTCAGGAATGTTTGTCGGGACAATCTGCTCCCGGCGGTTCATGACCCTGTCTATCTTCCTGCGAAGCTCGCTGATTCTATCCTGTTGTCTGGGATCAATCCGAAAAGGTTTATCCGTTTCGCCGGTGAGCCGTCCCAAGCGGTCTTTAAGGCTCACGGTTATCTATCCATCAGATCGAGGATCTGCACAGCTGCATTCTTAGCCGAAGGCCCCACCTCCAACAAGGGTCCCACACACATAGGACATCCGTGTTCGCACTGGCAGGAGGTAATGACCGTCCGAACAGCCTGGATCAATTCATCGTGTCTGTCGAAGAGGTTTTCTGAAAATCCGATGCCACCGGGATAGGAATCGAAGATAAAGACAGTCGGGTCATAGGCATTTTCCATGACATTCTCCGGCTGGTTCGGGCTTGCGGTTATGACCCTATTGTTGTTTCCTCGGCGTACATACCATTCACCGCTCTTGTCGCCGATACACCAATTGACATCACGGATATCGGACATAACGAGCATGGCAGCAATATGATGCATACAGTAAGTAAGTCCGGCAAGACCATCAACAATATCCAGGCGGCTGAGTTGTAAAGAATTAAGCAAATCCCAGGGGATAGTAAACCAGTAACTCGTAGTGTGCATATCTCTCTCAGGCAGATCCACGTCACCATAACCCACATTTTCAGAGGTATAAAACTTGATCTTCTTATAACCAACCACCTTGCTGGTCACCTGGACCTCGCCATGCTCAATAATGATACTACCCTTCATCTTCTTATCAAAATCATCGATGACGCGGACACTGGTGTAATTCATTGCGTCGGTGTAGTAATCAACATCAACCTTTTTGACATATGCTTTCTTGCGTTCCAGATCGAGCTTGTCGACATGGTACTGTTGTGATTCCACCATGTAGATAGCGCCATCGTGGACTGTCGTGAAGGCGCTATCCCAATCCACTTCGGCGATCACTCTATGATTTGCCGTTTCACTCGTATCTACTATGACGATGTTTTCGGTGCTGATAGTCCGCAGGCTCACTTCGTCAGCAGGGTAACTCTCGGCAGCCCAGTGCCATCGCTGGTCCACACGGTGGAGAATACCCTTTTCCTCCAGGTAGGAAAGTAACTCCATGAGGTTCTCCTTGCCGAACTTCTCGCCTTCTTCAAAAGGCAACTCGAATGCCGCACTTTTTATGTGGTGCAGCAGGATCAACAGATTATCCGGGTTTACACGGCAGTACTCCGGGGACCGCGTGAAGAAATAGTCCGGGTTCTCTACGATGAACTGGTCCATGGGGTTGCTCTTCGCAATGAGTATCGCCAAGCTGTGCCCTGCCCTGCGGCCGGCCCTGCCAGCCTGCTGCCAGGTGCTCGCAATCGAGCCCGGATAGCCTACCATGATGCAAGCCTCTAAGTTGCCGATGTCGATACCCAGTTCGAGGGCGTTCGTGCTTACCACTCCCATAACACTGCGCTCCCGGAGGCCTTTTTCAATATCCCGCCTGAGATGAGGGAGGTAACCCCCGCGATAGCCTGTCACATAGTGGTCATTGCTGGGAATCTTCCCCCTGAACATATCCTTGAGGTACTTCGTGAGGACTTCCACGTTGAGTCTGCTCGTCGTGAAGGCAATGGTCTGTATTTTGTTATCTATGAGGTCGCTCATAATGCTGCGCGCAGGTGTCAGGGCCGATTGGCGTATACCCAGTTCTCTATTTACGATGGGCGGATTATAGAGAATAAAGGTTTTGGCCGACCGTGGCGCCCCACTCTCATCAATGAGAACCACGTCCTTCTCCAGGAGGTCTTCCGCATGTTCTCTGGGGTTTGCCACCGTTGCAGAACAGCAGATGAAAATTGGGTCCTGTCCGTAGAAACGGCAAACCCTTTTTAGACGACGGAATACGTTGGTCACATGACTGCCGAAAACTCCGCGGTAGACGTGAAGTTCATCTACAACCACATACTTCAGATTGGAAAAAAGCTTCTGCCATTTTGTATGGTGCGGAAGAATTCCGGCATGCAGCATATCCGGGTTCGTGACCACCACGTGGCCCTGCTTCCGGATGGCCTGTCTTGCGTCATCCGGCGTGTCACCGTCATAGGTGAAGGTCTTGATGTCTGCTTTCAGTTCCCCGATGAGACTGTGCACCTCTGTCATCTGGTCATTGGCCAGGGCTTTTGTGGGGAAAAGATAGATGGCTCTGGTCTCTGGTTCCTCGAGGATCTTCTGGAGAACAGGAATGTTATAACATAAGGTTTTACCGCTGGCCGTAGGGGTAACGAGAACGACGTCCCTACCCTGGCGAATCAATTCGACGGCACGGGCCTGATGGCTGTATAGCTTTGTAAAGCCACGTCCGGCAAGGACCTTCTGCAAAAAGGGGTTTATCCAGAGAGGATATGGAGCAAAACTACCCTCTGATGCAGGGATGTAATGAATGGATGTTGCGTTCTCCCGGAAACGTTTGTCAATCTCAGCGCGGGCTAACCATTCTGAAAGGCTTAAATGGGCCATGGCGCCTCGATGAGGATAACCGTAAAAGCAGAGGGATTTCCCGGTCGCTGTTTGAAAATGCACTGTCTGGTCTGTAAATACTTCATTGCTTCCAATGTAAATGCCTCAACTACAGATAATTCTTTGCTCACTTGATCAACCCTTTTGCCATCAGCGGCGCCATCTTATGCATCGCTCCGGAACTGTCGACCTTAAGCGAATGTTCTATTTTCCTACATTTAGTTTGTGTTTGCAAATAGTCTTTCATGATGAGCTATTGATTGTCTCATGAAAGATTCCAGATTTGCTTCGCAAAAGATGTTCCATCAGGACGAACGGTGAGGCAGAGTGAAATAAAACACAGCTCCTTCATCGATCTTTCCCTCTGCCCATACCCGGCCGCCATGTCTCGTGATGATTCGCTGGACAATGGCAAGCCCTATCCCCGTCCCTTCGTATTCGTCAGCACTATGCAATCTCTGGAACACGCCAAACAGTTTTTCCCTGTCCGCCATATCAAACCCGACACCATTGTCCTTCACATAATAGGTGTTCTCGCCATTACCGGCTGTACCACCTACCTCGATCTGCGCCACATCCCGTTTCCTTGTAAATTTGATGGCATTGGAAAGAAGGTTCATCAAAACCTGATGCATCAAAGAGGGGTCGCCTGTTCCTGGAGGAGCATGATTGACTTTTAAGCTTATTTGTCTATCAGGGACAATCGTCTTGATCTCTTCAAAAACACTCTTCGCAAGCGCTCCTATATCGATTTCTACACCCTTAAAATCATGTTTCTTGAGGCGTGATAGGGCGAGCAAATCGTTGATGAGCTGGTCCATCTGTTTTGTTGATTTCTGGATAGCCCCCAGAAACGTTTTCCCTTTTGCATCAAGTTGTGCCCCATACTTTTCCGCAAGAAGGCGGGAGAAGGCCTGTATGGAAATAAGGGGGGTCCTGAGATCGTGGGAAACAGAATAGGAAAAGGCTTCCAGTTCCTTATTTGCTGCCTCTAATTGGGTTGTACGTTCCTTTACCCGCTTTTCGAGGTCTTCATTAAGGTCCCTGACCTCGCGCTCTACCCTTTTAAGCTCGGTGATATCCATGAAAGACAGAACGCTCTTCTGTGTTCCCGGAATAATATCGACAGTAACAAAAAAATCCTTAATATCTCCAGACCACTCCACGAACTTAATTTCGTAGTTCTTCGGCGCCGCATGAGGATCAATGTGACGGAGACGGTGATACTGAAGCATTCTCTCCAAATCTTCCTTTGCTATGAATTCAGTCCAGCTCTTTTTTCCTTCCAACTCTTCCTTCGAATACCCGGAAAGTCTCTGAAACTGACTATTGGCCCGGTATATGGTGGTATCGCCTTCGCTAATGATGGTGGCAGTGCCGGTATTCTCAAAAATAGTGAGATACATAACTTCCGCAACCGTCAATGTCGTGTCACTTTCTTGCATGGATTCCCCCAAAACTGTTTTGGTAGTTTTATTCTTTCTTAAAGACATTGTAACCGAACTCTGCCGCCGGGACAATCTTTTTGAATACCACGGACTGTCTCATACAACGTCACCTAAAATAGAGCGAAGAAGATTATCGACTCATAAGTGATTTAAGAAATGGTAGGTTCTTTACCCACATACGCCATGAAACAAAAACAAGACATAAAAGGGGCCATCCTACATGGCCCCTTTTATGTTATCCCCTGATATAATATTGCGTCACCGCCTCAAGCACACCGCCGCCTATGGCCCTTGCCTTGTCAGTAATGGAATGGCAGTATTCCTTTATTCCCCGTGGATCTACATCAGCCACTTTTTCATTTTCCTCAACATGTATCTCCCGTATCAGCCCCCTCAGAAGACCATCAATTTTTGAAATAACAGGGGTTTTATCTACATAGAGGGCTATGTCACCCTTCATAATAATATCACCGATCTGTCGTACATGGCGGACTATACCCGCATGGGGCGCTCTGAGAACCCTTTCTACGGTAAACCCCATGGTTGCGCCCGGTATACCCGTATGAGGCTCTGCCGAACCTTCGTAAATCACCTTTCCGAGATTATGGCCCCTGTTGCTTTCTACCACCATATGGACATCGTGGGGGGCGACAAAACCCGGTCCTACACCAACTACAAGCCCTGCCTCTTCCTTTTTTGTCCCCAGGTTTTTCTTTGCCATGATTGCATCGATCACCACATCCGGTTTAAGATCCTGAATAGCCTTCCATCCAGGATCTACCTTAACACCTATGTGTTGACCTCCCCAAAGACGGTCCAATTCCCGGAGGTCCTCTACGAGGATCGCTTTTGTGCCTTCTACTTCGATTTCTCTTTCATAGATAGATTCGCTGAAAGCGACTGTCCGTCTTATAGCAACGGGATGCTCTATTTCCAGCATTAATATCCTGGTAATATTCGCCATGTAAAGTCTGCAAGCAATGCCGGTTGCCATTTCGCCTGCACCCTTTATGACTACCTTCAGGTTTTTCATGCCTCGTATCCTCCTCACGCTCACGCACTCACGGGACAACCTAAAGGGCTATTTCTGATATTTCTCCTTTACATAAGCCATGGCTTCATCTATTGCCTGGGCTGTCTTGTTCAGGTCTTCTTCGGTGTGCCGGTAACTGATGTATGCGTGGTGATGTGGCGTGAAGAAGAAACCTTTGCGGATAAGCTGAGTGTAGAAATCATCTCGCCTGCCCTTCTGGGTATCTGCCTCATCCTTCTTAAAGGTGACCATAAACATCGGTGCAACACCGGTCAATTCGGCCCCGACATCATACTTGTCAATGCTTGCCTGGATCTTTTTCATAAGGCCCTCGCCCTTTTCCCATATATTGTCGAGCACTTTTTCCCGTTCCATAATCTCAATGGTCTTGAGCGCTGCGATGTAACCATCACTGTTTGGAAAGAATGTCGATGAGATAAAGAGCTTCGATGCCGCTGCCATCATGACGTCCTTCTTTCCGGTGACAACGCTGATTGCGTATCCGTTAGCCATTCCCTTTCCCAGGACCGTCAGATCGGGAGTAACGCCATAGAGTTCCTGCGCTCCACCCATTCTGAGCCTGAAGCAGGTGCGGACTTCGTCAAAGACGAGCACTGCACCGTACTTGTCGGCAAGCTTCCTGACTCCTTCCAGGAAACCCGGTTTCGGCAACTGCATCTTCTGATGGAGCGGGTGTCCGAAGGGCGTCATGATGATGGCGGCTGTCTGATCACCATGTTTTTTCATCAGGTCCTCGAGTTGATCGAGATCGTTGTAACGGAATTCATAGACATCTTCGTAGAACTTTTCAGGGATGCCGCCTTTCATCTCAACGCACCAGTCGTGCCAGCCGTGGTAACCACAACGCATGACCTTGATCCGCCCCGTGTACGCGCGGGCAATACGGATCGCAGCAGTGGTGGCATCGGAACCGGTCTTCAGAAATATGCTCAGCTCAGCAGAAGGAACAAACTCGACTATTTTCTTTGCCAGCTCGTTCTGATAACGCTGGGTGAGGGTGAAGCAGAAGCCTTTGTCCTTGATTTGCCTGATCACCGCGTCATCGACTTCATCTTCCCGGTAACCCAGAATAATGGGTCCATAGCCGCAGAGGAAATCGATAAATTCATTGCCGTCAACATCGATGAGCTTACAACCTTTGCCGTATTCAAGGAATATGGGGTATTCCCCCATAATAAAATCACCCGGTTTTCGTGCACCCAATACCCCACCGGGGACCAATGTCTTCGCTTCTTCAAAAAGGGCCAGACTTTTTGTTATATTCAATTTTGGAGCTTCTTTCATATATATCCTCCCTTGTCTTCGTTAAGTAATTATGCCTGTTGAAACTGCTTCATCTATTCACTATCGACTATTCACTGTCTCTCTCACAGTTCAAACATCGATTTGATGGTTTCCGTCTGATGTATCTTTGCGCCACGTTTCAACAACTCCGCCAGGAATTTATCAGGGTCAATGCAGCCTTCCGGGGCCACAACACCCTTTACGGTCACTTCACCGGCATCCATCATAAGGGCGGCTATTGAGGCGGGGAGCCCTGTGCCCGGCGCCATTCTGCCAACGATATCTGCGGTATAGGTCACCTGTTTTCCTTTTCTCTCACCTTTGACAATCACCTTCAGACCCGATGCGGCAGGTCCGTTGTCCCTGTCTTTGGGGATGGTATCCCATAATTTTAAAGCAAGATCATAGGGAACTACCTTGACCCCCTTCACTTCTATAGGCTCATTGCTCAAGAGCCCTGTTTCCTTCTGTTCCTTGATGAGCGTATCTACCCATCGGGGGATGAGGGCGCCTTTAATTACCACTGTTTTTACTCCCTTGATATAGCGGGGAATGGTAATGGGCTGCGGATGGCCTACATAACTGATGAGACATTCACCTAGGGGTTCCAGAAAAGATTCCATCTCCTCGCCGCCGCCGCCGTCTACCTGCACAAGTTTGCCATCGATAAATTGGGGTATTTTTCCCAGGACCATGTGGAGGCTGTGGTCCCAAGCCGCACCGGCCAGTTCGGCGATACTTACCACCCAGTAGAGGTAAATCTCGTCAACACGGTCGAGCCGGTCGGCATACCATTTAACGAGGACATTGTTTGTTCCGGGGTCAGATCCCATGCCGGTCAGAACGGTGATCCCTGCTTCTTTGGCAGCTTGATCAATATCGGCTGAGGAGAAGAGGATAGGGACGGCCTCATAGTCATCGCAAATATCGATATAGTTGACTTTTGCCTCAACGGCAGCTTTGGCAACGGCCACGGCGGTTTTGTAGAAAGGTCCCGCACAGTTGATAACAACATCAACTTCTTTGATAGCGCTTACCATGCCGGTGTGATCATTGACATCGATTTTTACCAGCGACACCTTGTTGCTGGCCCGCAGCTTTTCCTGCACCCTGTTGGGATCAATGTTTATGTCACCGAGGATAACCTTTTCAATTCTCTCCTGTTTGATGAGGTCCCGGGCAACTCCCTGGCCCATGCCTCCTGTTCCGCCCATTACCAATGCCTTCATCTCTGCTTCCTCCTTATGTATTACACGTATATTTTCGAATAATGTTATTTTTTGTTTATGTCGAAATCCCCTTCCAGAAGCTCTGTCAGCACACCATTGAGTTTATGTGGGTGATGTACAAAAGCATAGCGGTTTCCAAAGAGTTCCCGTGGTTTGCTGTCGATGAGCTTGACATTATTCGCTCTCAACTCTCCCATTGCCTTTGCAAGATCATCGACTTTATACGAGATGAGAAAGACACCTTCTCCCTTGGTATCAATGAACTTCGCTACCTCGCCATCGGGGGCAGTAGATTCCATAAATTCAATTGCCACCTCACCTACGTAGTACCGCGCCACTTTGATTTTTTCGGATTCCGCCACATATTCATAGGTCGGTATAAGGCCAAAATCCTTTTTGTAGACCGCTTTTGTTTCTTCAAGGTTTTTTACGGCAAAACATATGTGGTCAATCTTTTCTATTTTCATATTCTTACCTCCCGGTTTCCATCTTCTTCTTCTCCTCGATAGCCTTTAAAATCTTGTCCGGCGTAATAGGGTAATCATGGAAATAGACACCGAGGGCATTACTAATGGCCCCGCAATAGGCCTGCGCCGCGCTCATGGCAACGGACATGCCTGCTTCCTTTGCCCCGTACGGGCCGTTGGGATCGATGGTCTCGATGATGATGTTATTGATTTTAGGCATATCAATAGCAAGGGGCACCAGGTAGTTGAGCTGTGACGGTGTCAAAACCCTGCCCTCGTGCCACTGAAGGAATTCCGTGAGCATCCCGCCCTGGCCGCCCATGGCGAAACCACCTTCGAACTGTCCTTCGATGACCTGGGGATTAAGCGCGTAGCCAACATCCTGGGCTGCCCATGCTTCGATAACCTCTACCTGCCCCGTTTCAGGGTCGATCTTCACTTCCACAATAACGGAGCCAAAGGAGAAGGTTTCAGAAAGCTGGCCATAGGGGTTTTTTACCCATTCTCGCTTGGCATCCACGTTTGGCCAATAGGCGCCTTCACCGCTTATTGATTCACTACGGGAAAGGGCGATACGGACCGCCTTGGAGATGCTCATGGACTTCTCGGGGGCATTGGTGACAAATATCTTCCTGTTTTGGGCGGTGAGTTCGTCCTCACCAACGCCAAATTCACCGGCAGCAATTTTGAAAAGTTTATTCTTTACGTCCTGCGCCGCGAGACGCACAGCATTGCCGCCTACAAAAGTCTCGCACATGGAATAGGAGCCGGGATCGCTTGGCGTCACTTCCGTGTCGGCAGTGATGAGCTGCACATCCTCAGGGTTAAGCCCCAGTTCTTCCGCTGCAATCTGGACAATCATCTGATCATTGCCCTGGCCGTTGTCCACAATACCGGTAATCACTGTCACGCCGCCATCTTCATTGAGTTTGATGAATGCCTGCGAGCCGCCCCGGATTCCCATGGGGAAGCCGGTCTGTACCGAATTGCAGCCGATGCCGATGCCATGGTAGGGAGGCAGTTTTCCGAATTTCTCTGCCCACTTCGATTGCTCTCCAGTTTTGATGATGCTTTCTGTCATGCCGCAACTGGCCACGAAGGACTTGGTGGGGGTATAGTCCCCGGTCTGCCGTGCGTTGCGAAGGCGCATGGTGAGCGGATCAATACCAAGCTCTTCACCAAGCATATCGAGTTGAACGTCGACGCCGCAGGCAAAGGCCCTGCCGTGGGTGCGGTACATACCTCTGATAGGTTTATTCGTGAGAATACGATAGCCATTGTAACGGATGTTCTCCATGCGATATGCCTGCTCCATGCAGAGAAAGGGCACTGAAACCGCTATAGGGCCTGTGGAACTGTATGCGCCGCCGTCCATGTGACAGGTAATGTCACGTGCCACAACCCTGCCCTCTTTGTCGACGCCGGTCTTGATTTTCGTGACCATTGAGTGTGCCTGACGAGTGCAGGTTGTGTTCTCTTCACGGGTGTAGACAATTTTGACAGGGCGCTGGGCCTTTTTCGCGAGGAAAGCACAGATCACATCAGCAGGCGATATTTCTGAGCGGCCTCCGAATGCGCCGCCTATAGTGATTTTCCGGACCCTTACTTTGTTCAGGGGAATCTTGAGTACATTTGAGAGGGGTTTTGCCTTGAGGTGAGGACCCGCATTGGGCATCCATATTTCGAGGTTTCCTCCACTGTCGAACTGTGCCGCCACTGCATATGGTTCTCCCTGAAAATAGGCATCTTCCGGTGCAGTGAAGGTATCTTCCCTGACAAGGTAGGAATCGGCAAATCCCTTTTCCACATTACCTACATCGATGAAGACGTGGATATTAACATTGTTGGGATAAACATCGTGGAGCTGTGGGGCACCCGGCGCCATGGCATCTTCCACGGTATAAACAGCAGGAAGCACCTCATAGGTGACATCGATAAGCGAAAGCGCTTCCAGCGCCGTATCTTCGTCCACGGCAGCGACTGCCGCCACCTCTTCACCCACGTAGCGGACCTTCTCGGTGGGAAGAAACTGCTGGTCCTGAGTATACTTAAAAACACCCCATCTGTCACCGCAGGTATCTTTGGCAGTAACCACTGCTTTCACGCCGGGGAGTTTTTCTGCCTTTGATGTGTCTATGGCAACGATCCGTGCGTGGGCATGAGGCGAGCGCAGTATTTTTCCGACGAGCATCCGGGGCAGTGTCAGGTCCGCCGCGAAGAGGGCCTCACCTGTCGCCTTCGATGATGTGTCGATCCGTTTCATGTTTTTTCCGATTAAGGCGAATTTTCCCATGGCCTACCTCCCCTCGCCTGCAAGTGATTTTATTGCTTCAACAATTTTTGCATAGCCGGTACAGCGGCATACATTCCCTGAGATAGCCCGCTTTATCTCCTCATCACTTGGGTGAGGGCTCTCTTTGAGAAGTGCGTAGGCCGTAAGTATCATACCGGGGCTACAGAACCCGCACTGGATTGCATGATGATTCACGAAAGCCTCCTGAATGGGGTGCAGCTTTTCACCATCGTTGAGGCCTTCAATGGTAGTAACCTCTTTCCCTTCTACGGCAACAGCAAGGGTAAGACAGGAACGGACAGGCGCACCGTCGACAAGGACTGTACATGATCCGCAGACCCCTTCGCCACAGCTCTCTTTTGTACCCGTCAGTTGCAGGTCGTCACGGAGTATTTCAAGGAGTGTCCGGTTCGGATTGACTACTATATCAAAGGTCTCTTTATTTACATTCAGTGTTATTGCTCTCTTTTTCATGTCACATCCCCCCTTTGATCTCGTCAAGGGCCGCTTTCACTGCCCGTTTTGCCAGAACGCTTGTTATCTTCCTCCGGTACGAACCGGGCATCTGGAGATTGTCTACGCTTTCGGCTTCTTCGTAGGCCATCCCGGCAATTGCATCAAGATCTGCATCTGTTGGTAGTTTTCCTTCAATAGCTGATAAGGCCTTGTCAATCATTTTCGGCGCAGCGCCGGAAGCGCCGATGACAACACGACAGGCGGTGACTTTCATGTCATTATTGACAGAAATGCATGCTGCTGCCGATGCCAACGGATAGTCGATGCTCCCTCTGATACGTAATTTCCGGTAAGCAGAACCATATGCGCCTTCCGGCGTGGGGATAATGATCTTTGTGAGCAGTTCATCGGCGCCGATTGCAAATGGTGAGACTCCATTACCGGTAAAAAGTTCAGCTAAGGGAATTGTCCGTGATGATCCTTTCTTTTCAATGACACAATGGGCGTTAAAAGCCATGAGCGCCACCGCCAGATCACCCTGATAGACACTGAAACACTTTTTACTGCTTTTAACAACCAGACAGACGCTCCCGCCCCTCTTGTGGCATCTTTCAAGCCCATTCAGAACAACACCTGACTGGTTATAGTACATACACCGTGTATTCTGGAGGATATTACCGCCTATGGTGGCCATGGCGGTGATTGTCGGTGACGCCACCTGGAAGGCTGCTTCAGCAATTGCCCTGAATTTTTTCTTTATGAGCGGCATAGCGGCGATCTCTTTCAGCCGTACATTGGCGCCGATGATAACCTCAGCGCCCCCTGTTTCAATGTTGTTCATGATTTCTAATTTACCTATGTTCATGACATAGGTGGGCCCGATAAGCCTCAATTTCATCCTGTTTATCAAATCCGTCCCGCCCGCCATAATCTTCACCGCTTCTTTGTAGGTGTCGATCATGGAAAGGGCTTCTTCCACATTTACCGGTTCAAGGTACTCAAAAGGCGGTAGCCTCATATCTTCCTCCAGATTATTGTTCTATAAGCATTCCGCTGTCCTGTTAGTCATGTATGCTTATGCTTTTCCTTCTTTTTCCTTCAGCGCCTTCAGCACCTTTTCCGGTGTTATGGGCAGGTCCTTGATGCGCACGCCTACTGCATCGTAAATGGCATTGGCGATAGCCGGGGCCGTGGGCACAAGACCGGGTTCTCCGATACCTTTCGCGCCAAATGGCCCTGCCTGTTCGTCGGTCTCGACGATAACGGCCTGCACCGGTGGCGCATCCTTCACGGTGGGCATCTTATAGTCAAGGAAGGTGCCATTTTTGAGGTAGCCCTTATCCCAGATCATTTTCTCGCCAAGGGCATAGCCGATACCCATGAGCCCGCCGCCGTATATCTGCCCTTCCAGCAACATAGGGTTTAAGGCCTTGCCGACATCGTGGGCAGCAATATAATTGAGGATCTTCACCTGACCCGTCTCTTTATCTACTTCGACTTCTACTCCATGGGCGCCATAGGCATAGGCAACAGAAAGGTTACCCTTGAAGTTCTGGTCAAAGTTTTCGTTCGGCGGATCGTAGAAGTGCTCTGCAACGAGCATTCTGCCGCCCAGGGTGTAATGGACCTTCCTGAGTACCTTTCCAAGGGGGATGCTCTTTTCCTTGTCATGTACGGAAAAGATAATGCCGTCTTTCATATCCAGCGTTTCCACGGGCTCACCGAGACTTTTCGCGGCAATCTCCATGATCTGGGCCTTTATCTTATTGGCTGCACCCAGCGCTGAATTGCCTGCCACAAAAGTGGTCCTGCTGGCGTGGGCTCCCACGTCCCAGGGACACACATCTGTATCGTTGTTGATAACATTGATATCGTCAATGTTTACGCCTAATACTTCGGCAACGATCTGGGAAATAATCGTCTCGGAACCCTGTCCGATTTCCGAAGACCCGGTGATGACATCGACTTTGCCGTTATCATCGACTTTAATAATCGTTCCGCAGCCGTCAGACTTGTAAACCCTTGCTGCGCCTCCGACGTGGATGAGACTTGCCATGCCTACGCCTCTGCCATTATGCTTTCCTATTTTATTTTTCCAGTCAAGCCTCTTCACTACCTCTTCAATGCACTCTTTCATACCACAGGAAGTAATTTTGAAGTTCTGAGGCGTCAGTTCACCCGGTTCGTTTGCGTTGATCCGGCGGATTTCCAGAGGGTCGATGCCTGCTTTTTCGGCAAGTTGGTCCAGGCATGATTCTATGGCAAAAGTGGCCTGGGGATTCCCGTAGCCACGGAATGCCTGACTGTAGGTATTGTTCGTATAGACGCACTTTGCCGTATATTTGATGTTGGGGACTTTGTAGAGCGATGATATGGGCACCATCATAACGGACGGTGTCGTTGCACCCCATGAGGTGTAAGCCCCGTTATCAAGGACCATCTCCATTTCGCGGAAGGTGAGACGTCCATCCTTATCACAGCCCTGGCTGATCTTTGTAGTCGTGCACTGTCGGGGAGATGTGGCAAAAAATTCTTCTTCCCGGGAGAAGACGATCTTTACAGGCTTTCTCGCCTTCAGTGCCAGGAGAATCGCAATATATTCGTAAGCGTAGGTATCGAGCTTGCTGCCGAAACCACCGCCTATAACACACTGGATGACCCTCACCCGTTTATTCTTCAAACCGAAGGCTTTCAGCGCCTCCAGAAAATCATTCTGCGCAAGGGACGGTATCTGTGTGTTACTATATATGGTGAGGTTGTTATTCACATCGAAAGATGCAATACAGCCGCTCGTTCCAAGACAGCAGTGCGTCACCCACTGGGTGCTGAAAGTATCTTCTGCAATAAATGCCGATTCCTTTTTTGCTGTCTCCACATCACCGGCAACGAACTTCCAGGGCATCTTGAGGACATTCGATTTGAATTCTTCATGCACCATTGCCGCCCCTTCCTTCATGGCCTCAAGGGGATCATAAATACCCGGCAACGCTTCGTATTCGATATCGATAAGGTCCGAGGCCTCTTCGGCGATCTCGGGGCTTATTGCTGCAACAGCCGCCACTTCATCTCTGGTAGAGAGAACCTTGCCGGATTTTAACGGAGGGTTGTCCTTAATAAAACCGAATTTAAAATTGTTGGGCACATCAGCACCGGTGAGGACCACCTTTACGCCAGGGAGTGCCTCCGCTTTACTCGTATCTATCTTCACTATTTTGGCATGGGGATACTTGCTGTAGAGGATCTTGCCATAGAGCATCCCCGGCACCTTCATGTCTTGAATGTAAACGGCTGCGCCGGTGGCCTTCAACGGTGCATCTCTCTTCGTGACTCTTTTTCCTACGACTTTGAGATCTCCCATGGCTACCTCCCACCTGCAACGTTTTTTATGGCATCGACAATCTTCACATAGCCGGTACACCTGCACAGATTGCCTTCTATGCACTCCTTAATCTCATCTTCTGTCGGTTTTTCCTTTTTATCAAGAAGGGCCTTCGATGACATGATCATGCCGGGAGTACAAAACCCGCACTGCACAGCGCCTTCGTCGACAAAGGCCTGCTGGATAGGGTCAAGACCGCCATCTTTCAAGGCAACACCTTCTATGGTGAGAACCGACCGTCCCTCAACCTCCATAACGGGATAGAGACATGAGTTCACTGCCTCACCATCGACAATGACGGTGCATGCGCCACATTCTCCATAGCCGCAACCCTCTTTGGTTCCTATCAATTCGAGGACCTCCCGGAGCGTATAGAGAAGTGTCCACCGGGGATCGACCTCAACAATCGTTTTTTCGTTATTAAGTGTAAATATAATCTCTTTTTTCATTATTCACCCCTCACCACAACCTGTCTGGATGTATCATGTCGTCAGGCCTGATTACGCGATCAACGGCCTTGAGAATTGCCCGTTTTGTAAGCACTTTCACCATGTCCCTCCGATACCACGCCTCACCGCGGATACTGTCACGAGGGCTTGATTCCGATGCGGCGATTTCGGCTATTTCCTCAAAGAGCCCCTCTGAGATAACTTTACCTTTCAACACTGCTTCAGCCTTTTTGGCCCGTATCGGCCGTGGCGCCACAACACCCATGGCGATCCGTACATCTTCACAGACCAGTTGCTCATCCTCAAGACGTTTCAGGATATTTGAGATACTGTCGATGGTACAGAAGGCATCCTTGCAACCAACTTCACTTCCACCGATCTTAATGGTAACCCGAACGGCAATCCCAAGTATGGGAAGGTCCATGGCCTGCCGCCTCGTGTGTTTGATATAGGCGGAGCCGGTGTTCTCTCCGAAAGCAGGCATATGGAAACCTTTCACAATCTCCCCTTTTTCAAGGGCAACCTTGTTTGGCCCCTGGAGAAAATCATCGATAGGCACTTCCCGTTCGCCCTTCTTTCCGGCGATAACAACATTCGCATCAAGAACGAGAAGCGGACATGCCGTGTCAGCCGACGGCGCCGCATTGCAGATGTTGCCTCCCATGGTGGCAACGTTGCGTATCTGCAGGGAACCAACCTTGCATGTAGCATCGGTGAGCGCAGAGTAGCGCTTCTGGATGAACTCATTTTTTGCTATGGTGTTGTGTGTCACGGCGCTTCCTATTTTCAATCCGTTCTGTACCTCCAGATAGACGAGCTCATTGATGTTCCGCAAGGAAATGAGGCACCCAGGGGCGAGTTTTTTCTGCCTGATGAGCACCAGCACATCAGTGCCTCCGGAAATATAGACCCCCGGTCCCTGCGCACCCTCCATAAGGGTAATGGCTTCATCTACTGTTACAGGTTTGTAATACTCGTAACTTCTCATAGACCCTCCTTATAAAAACTGTTTGAACCCTCTTAACCGTTTAAGTCGTTTAAACAGTTAAGCCTCATCTCTATTGTCAAAAACCCTCTTCGTCTTTCTTTCAGACCGTGGGAGTGAGCCGTAATCTTCTACTTCCACATCGCAACTGACAAGCATTTGCTTTTTAATCTCATGTTCAATGGTTTTCCTGATATGTTTGTCGCCATCGTGGTTGCTATGTATACCCTGGGCACGCTCGACCCTTATGGTCATATGGTCCTTACCGCCCTTATCCTTTCTGTATAAAACAACCTGATACTCGCTGCCCACATCCTTCATATGGGAGAGTATCTGGTCTATATGGCTTGGATAAATATTGACGGCTTTATAGATAAACATATCGTCGGAGCGACCCAGTATTCTGTCGTGTCTCGGCATTACACTCCCGCAGGGACATTCTCCGGGCATGATCTTTGTTAAGTCTCTTGTGCGGTAACGGATGAGTGGCGCCGCTTCCTTTTTCAGCGTTGTAACCACCATCTCTCCGACCTCTCCCGGCGCCACAGGCTCAAGGGTCTCAGGATTCAGGATTTCCAGTATGTAGTAATCGGCCCAGTAATGGATACCCGTATGGTAGCGGCAGTCAAGACCGGTACCAGGTCCGTAGAGTTCCGTCATGCCGGGGATATCGAAGAGTTGGTCGTAGGCCACACCGGAAAGCTCAGAAATCCTCATCCTCATGGCATCGCTTGCCCGTTCCGAACCAAATATCATCTTTTTGAGAGCAATCTTCCCTCTCAGTCCCCGCTCAGCGATCATTTCCGACATGAGAAGCCCCATCGATGCGGTGCAGCACATAACGGTGGTGCCGAAGTCCTCCAGAAACTGGCACTGCATGTCCGTATTGCCCGGGCCAATGGGAATCGACATGGCTCCGAAGCGTTCGCATCCATTCTGAAAACCCCACCCCGCAGTCCAGACACCGTACCCGACAGCAATCTGAATCCGGTCTTCCAGGGTACAGTCAGCATAGGAATAACAGCGGGCGAACATCTCCGCCCAGTCATCAACGTCTTTCGCAGTATAACAAAGCACCTTCCGTTTTCCCGTGGTGCCACTCGATGCATGGATACGGACGATCTTCTCGAAAGGTACGCTCCGAAGCGGGAAAGGATAACCTTCCTGGAGGTCTTTACTTGTAGTGAAAGGTAACTTTCTGATGTCATCCAGTGTCTGAATATGTGCAGGTTTCACCCCTGCTGCGTCAAGCTTTTTCCGGTAATGATCAGAACCCTCATAGGTATGTTTGACTGTCCATTTAAGCCCCTTAAGCTGGAGCGCTTTCAATTCTGCCTCGGTTTTTGCTTTCGTATCAAACGGCCGTTCCATGGTGTCTGCCTCCCTTTCATCCCTTAGCGCTTGGCCGGAAACAGGATCTATTGTTTTATTTTTTTACTTTCTTATCTTCTTCGTCTCTTCCACATCTACTCCAAAGGTCTTACCATTAACAACGACACCGTAGTCATTTTTGGCGCTCTCGATGCTCACATATCCTTCCATGACATCAAATGCCACCATTTCAGGATCGCGCTCAAAAGGGCTGCCGTAACCACCCCCGCCAGGGGCATCGATGGTTATCACATCACCGGGTTTCATCTGGGTAAGTCCATAGGAATTGCCGGGGGTGTCATTTACAAGAAACTGTGCTTTTTTACCCACCTTACCATCAAAGAGCCCTTCCGCCGGGTAGGTGTATCGTCCTGCCTGAATTCCCAGGTTGACCGGTGGGATGGGAGCATATTCATCATCCGGTATTCTGAAAACTTCCCTTTTACCGAGACCACCCTTCATCCTGCCGGGGCCGCCTGAATCGGTGAGAAGCTCTCTCTTTTCAACGATAAGCGGGGTATCGCTCTCGAATATTTCAACGGGTGTGTTGGCGCCGTTGGCCGGGAAGATGTAGACGTAGTTGCCGTCGTTATTGGCGCCTGCTCCCATGCCACCGCCGCGAATGATGACGGAATGCCAGGGCTTACCGTCTTTACGTTTCCCGTAGAAGACATTCATAGCCGCAGGAGTACCGCCGGACGCCGCAATTACTTTGCCTGGTAATGCGTTAGCAAGAGCCCGATATATAACTTCCGTCAGGAAGTGGCCCACTCCCATACGGGCTGCAACTGCAGCAGGGAATTTGCAGTTGATGACGGTCCCTTCCGGAGCGGTAAGTTGTATCGGCCTGGCACAGCCGTCATTATTTGGGATATCAGGGGCAAACATACTCTTAACTGCCATGAAGACATAAGCAAAGGTGAAATTAAAGACCACGTTGCCGCCCCAATTTACCTGCGGTGAAGAGCCATCAAGATCAACAATGATGTCGCTCCCTTTGATCTCCACTTTAGCTTCAATGATGATGTCGTTGCTACCCTTTGTCTGTTCGATTTTCCCTTTGGCAAGATAGATACCATCAGGAATCTTTGCGATCTCTTCTCTCATGCTCTTCTCGGTGAGACCAATAATCTGGTCCGCCAGATCGTCGAGGTTCTCCAGGTCACTCTCTTTAAGCATCTGGCGCACCTTCTCGGCACAAACATAGTTCGCCGCAATTTGTGAACGGATATCACCGATGACTTCATCTGCTGTCCGTACATTCCACCGGATCATGTCAAGCACAGAGTTATTAAGAACACCTTTGTCATAGAGTTTCACCAGAGGGATGAAAAGGCCTTCTTCAAAGACATCATGGTTGTCGGAAGCAACCCGGCCGCCAATGTCTGAATGGTGAAATACACAGGCAGTGAATGCCACCAGTTGATCATTGTAGAATACGGGGCTCATGACACAGACATCATTAAGATGACCTGCCAAGGCCCAGGGATCGTTAGTGATAAAGACATCACCGGGCTGAATAATATTCAAGGGGATATTTCTTGACGAGGTTCTTTATACCCAGCGCCATTGCGCCCGACTGTCCGGGGGTGGCGAAGCTTCCCTGTGCCAGCTCCCGACCTTTTCGGTCAGTAAACATACAGGTATAGTCGTGGGCATCGCGAAGCAGGCTCGAAAAGGCCGTTCTTGCAACACTGCTATCTGCCTCATCGACGATGGAAATGAGTCTGCGCCATAATATCTCAAGGGTAATCGGATCAAATGTACGGCCCATTACAGCACCTCCTTTTTCAGGTCTATCCAGAGGAATCCGTAATCATCAACTCTCACCAATGCATCTTCACCGACGATCATGGTGGACTCCTTCTCCTCGATAATAGCAGGACCCTGGAAGCGGGCGCCCGGAAAGAGCTGGTACCGGTCATAGACCGTGTAGGGGATAAAATCCTTTGCGATAGGCGAGTAAGCCGGGCGCTGCCCCTTGATTGCTGTCTCGATAGACTGGCCCTTTTTTATGGTCTGTTTGGGCAGTTGCAGGAGCCGCTCGGGAAGACTCGCCCTGATCTTGAAATTGATGAACTCCACCTCTGACTCCGGATAGGTCCTTCCGTAAAGCTTTTCATAGACATCATCAAAAGAGCGTCTCATATCTTCTCTGGGTATTTTTGTGAAATCACCTTCAGGCACGGTGACCTTGATTTCCGAGCCCTGTCCTACAAAGCGCATGTCAACGGAACGCTCAAAGCGGATCGTATCATCGGCTGCTTCCTTCTTAAGGATCTTGGCAGCATCCTCTTCCAGGCCACGAAATATCTTCTCAATTTCTTCAAAAAAAGCCCCGGCGAGTGAAACCTTATGGCTCCTCAAGAGATCAAAAGCTCTGGGGGCGGTGAAAAACCCCATAGCGGAACCAACTCCGGCATTTGGTGGAATAAGCATCTGGGGAGCCCCCAGTTTCTTCGCAAGACCATAGGCATGGACGGGCCCTGCTCCTCCAAATGCTGAAATAGTGACAATCTTGGGGTTTCCACCTTTTTCGGCAATATGTGTTTTTGCCGCTGCAGCCATGGTTTCATTGATAAGGTCATGAATACCCCAGACAGCCTGTATGAAGGAAACCCCCAGCGGTTTGGCGATCCTCTCCTCCACACCGCGTCTTGCCCCCTCTTTATCAAGTTTCATGGTACCGCCAAGGAAATAATTTTCATCAAGATATCCAAGCAGCAGATCTGCGTCAGTCACACAGGGTTCTGTACCACCTCTATTGTAACAGATAGGCCCCGGATCAGCGCCTGAACTCTCAGGGCCCACCTGGAGGGTGCCCAGCTTACTCACTTTAGCGATACTGCCGCCGCCGGCGCCGATCTCCATAAGATCGACAACAGGCACCTGAATGGTAAGACCGCTCCCCTTCATGAACCTCTGAACACGGCCTACTTCAAAGGTTGGCACAACGCCGGCAATGCCTTTCTGGATCAGACATGATTTGGCGGTGGTGCCGCCCATATCGAAACAGAACATCTCGGGGATGTTGAAGTGTTTTCCGTAATACTGACCGGCTATAACCGCCGCCGTGGGTCCCGACTCGATAATACGTACCGGGAATTCTGCTGCCGTTTCAACGGAGGTGATGCCACCGCTTGAGAGCATGATAAAGAGCTTACCCTTGAAACCGATTGAGGTGAGCCTTCCGGAAAGTTTCGACAAATACCGTCCCGTCAAGGGCTTCACATAGGCATTGGTAACGGTGGTGCTTGTCCGTTCGTACTCCTTTATCTGGGGAAGCACACGGTAGGAGATGGACGTGGAAATACCTGGTGCTTCCTCCTGAATAATGGCTTCAATGGCCTGCTCATGGGCCGGATTTTCAAAAGAATTTATGAGGCATACCGCGATTGATTCTGCCCCCATGTCGATCAAGGTACGCACCGCCTGCCGGGCGTCATCGGTATTTAAGGGCCTGAGCACAGTCCCGTCGCTTCGGACACGCTCATCCACTTCGATACGGAACCTTCTGGGAATGAGGGGCTTTGGAAATTCCGCAAATATATCATAGGGGGCATACCGTATCTCACGGCCTATTTCCAGAACGTCTCTAAAACCCTTTGTAGTAATGAGCCCTGTTTTAGCTCCCTTTCTCTCAATAATGGAATTGATGACAAGGGTTGTCCCGTGAATCAACTCATCGAGTTTGTCCACAAAGTCCGGAGCCGTCTTCTCCAGCGCACGTATGCCCTCTTCAACCGCATCGGAAGGGTCCTGCGGTGTCGTCAGACACTTACCGGTCATAATCTCTCCCGTCTCATCATTGAGTAGAACAAAATCCGTAAAGGTGCCCCCGATATCACAACCCAGCCGGTAATTCTTTTCGCTCATAATGTTCCTCCCTTGAAACATCTCAACCGTATAAACCGTTCTCACCCATAAACGGTGTTATTATTCTATGTTCTCACTATCCCCTAAAAGAGACTCGGCTCCTGAAACTCGCCGAAGATATCCCTGAAAACCTTCGTCATCTCTCCCACTGTAGCGTACGCTTTGCAACAGTCAACAAGGTATGGCATGACATTCTTCCCGGCCTTTGTAGCGCTCTCCAGTTCCGTCAATGTTCGTGTCACTTCGCTGCTGCTCCGTTCGCGGCGCACCTGGTTCAAATTGTCAATCTGCGTTTTGGCAGACTCGCCGGTGTATTCATGGAGTTCCACGTCCATAGGCTCTTCTTCGGTATAGATATTAACGCCTACCTTGAGGAATTCTCCGGACTGGATACCCTTCTCAAAGGCATAGGCCTGCTGCGCCACGAGCCGCTGGATGTAGCCTGTCGCTACCGCCTGGACAATCCCTCCGGCACTCTCGATCTTGGCCATCTCTTCCTCGATCTTTCCTTCCATCTCTTTTGTGATGGTTTCGATAAAGTAGCTGCCCGCAAGGGGATCGACGGTATCCCTGAGACCGATCTCATCCATGAGAAGCTGTAAGGTTCGAAGCGATATGATGGCAGAGTGCGGTGTCGGAATAGTGTATGCTTCGTCGTAGCTGCACAGGGCTGTCGTCTGGGCTCCTGCAAGCGCCGCCGAGAGCGCGTAATAGGCGCCGCGCATAATATTGTTTTCCGGCTGGGCCTTGGTAAGTCCATAGCCACCGCCACCAAAAAGCCCCCTCATATACATATTGGAGTCCTTTTTGACACCGTACTTCTCTTTCAGGTTCCGTGCCCAGAGCTTTCTTGCGGCCCTGAATTTGGCGACCTGCTCCCAAAGATTACCAAAAACATTCAGGTTAAATGAAAAACGGCCTACAAACTGATCTACGTCGTAGCCTCGTTTCACCACATTGTCGATGTATGCGTTTGCGATGAGAATTGCATAAGCGATTTCCTGTGCCGGTGTTGAGCCTGATTCCCTGATATGGTATCCGCAGACACTGACGGGGTTTGCCCTGGGAAGAGAGGTAATGGAATATTCGATGGTATCACCGATAAGTTTCACAGCAGGTTCAACGGGAAAGATCCAGGAACCCCTGCCGATCATCTCTTTTAAGATGTCGTTCTGTGGTGTTGCCGAGATACGCTTGGGATCAAAACCATATTTCTCCGCAACCGCCTGATACATGGCGAGCATGATTGCGGCAACAGCGTTAATGGTAAGACCTGAACCGATCTTTTCAAGATTAATGTCTTTGAAAGCAATTTCAAAATCCCGCAAGGAGTCGACAGCCATTCCCACGCGGCCCACTTCTCCTTCCGCCATGGGATCATCGGAATCGTACCCCAACTGTGTTGGCAGGTCGAAGGCCACATTCAAACCGGTCTGACCGTGGGCTATCATGAGTTTGAAACGCTCGTTTGTCTCCGACGGTGTCCCGAAACCGGTGTACTGCCGCGTTGTCCAGGCCCTGCTGCGATACCCTTCGTAATGAATGCCCCTGGTAAAGGGATACTGGCCGGGATCAGCAAGGTCCTTCTCGTATGTGAAACCGATGCGCTCCAGGTCCTCCGGTCCATACACAGACTTCACATGGATACCTGACTGGAGAATTACATCGGTAATCTGGTCTTTTTCATCTTTAATATATTTCGCTACTCCCATTGGCGCCTCCTAAGACTTCTTCACATTCTGTTTTAAGAAATCAACAATTTCTACAAAAGGTGTTCCTCCGGGAAAGACACCCTTCATGCCCAATTCCTTCAGCTTTTCCACGTCCCGGTGGGGGATAACCCCTCCCACAACAACCATTTTGTCCTCAATCCCCTCTTCTTTGACCTTCTTCATAATCTTCTGAGCAATGGGGATATGGGCGCCGCTCATGATGGAGAGTCCGATAACATCAACGTCTTCCTGAATGGCGACCCTGATGATCTGGTCCACCGTTTTGTGAAGACCTGTATAAATAACCTCCATGCCGGCTTCTTTGAGTGCATGGGCTACAACTTTCGCTCCCCGGTCGTGTCCATCCAGCCCCGGTTTCGCGATCAATACCTTAATGTGACTTTCTTCCATTGCCGCCTCCTTTGCCGCTAAATATGTCTGCCCGATTCCAATTCCTTAATAATGATACCCCTTCCTCTCAGGATATGTTTCCTCACTAACCGTTCAACCTTTTCCATATCTTTTTCCCGCATCGCCGCAAGCATCTCTTCGTGGTCAACAAGGGACACCCGTGCATAATCAGGGTTATCCAGAAGGGGTTTGCGATAACGGTAAATAAAATCCCTGAAATTGTTGATAAGGGCATAGAGTTTCTGGCTCCCCGCCGTTTTATAGATGATCTCATGAAACTGCGTGTTGTGCTGCATCAGCTTTTCGGTGTCGCCTACTTCCAGTGACTGGCGATAGGCCGCTATGCTGTCCTCCAGCTTTTTGAAAAGCACCTTCGTCATCCGTTCTGTCGCCAGATAAGCGGCATAGCTCTCAAGGAGCGCGCGCAAACCGAGAGTCTCCTCTATCTCTTCCCGAGACATATCTTTCACGATAAAGCCACGTTTATCCGTTCTTTCGATAAGTCCATCCTGTTCGAGTTTCTTTATCGCTTCCCGTACAGGGATCCTGCTCACATTCATCTGCGTCGAGAGCTGACTTTCAATAAGCCTCTGTCCGGGCGCAATATCTCCTTTCACGATGGCTTCTTTCAGGGAATCATACGTGGCGTCTCCCATGGAACGAGGTTTTCCCACCGGCCGTACACCCTTCAGTGATACTTTTTTTTCTTTTATCTCCTTCATATACCGCTCACCTTCTTGCCTTTGTTTTGTAATCATCCATATCGATACTGAACACCATATTCGCCACCCGGATATTCCCAGGTAATCGATTTGTAAATACAGGCAACCTTACAGGTGCCGCATTCAAGACATCCGGCGTATTCCACTACCATCTCTTTCGTCTCTTCGTTTATAGAGTAGAGGTGACCGGGACAGACCGTGACGCACATGCGCTCCTTGCACGTTGCACAGATGGCCTGGTCAAGTTTGATATGGCTTTCCTTATCATTTTTTATTGCGTCGAGGGCAATCTTTTCTTCTACTTTCATAGCTACATCTTCCTTATATTCATGAAATCTTTGAACCCATCCCAGTTCAGGATATATTTTTTTGCCACTGTTTTGGCGCTTTTAAAGATGGGCTCCTTCGGTCCTTTCCCGATGGTGAAAACAGCGTCGAGGAGTTCACAGAGAAATTTGGGATATACGGTGAAGAGTCTCTTGTTTTCCAATATCTCTTTGGAATGGCGGAACGTCTCCATATCGGGGAGCACAAAGCTTTCTTGTAAGCGTTTTTCATAGAGGGAAAGAAAATGCTCCGATGTATCCTGCCTGTCAAGAGCTTCATTTGCCACCTCTGCCGCGATTACCCCTGAAGCAACAGCAAACTCCATACCTCTCACGGTAAGGCCCAGATTGAGGGCAAAACCTGCCGCGTCTCCTGCCACAAGCATGCCGCCTGTATACAATTTCGGTATGGTATTTATACCTGCTTCGGAAATGATATGGGCTGAATACTCCTGTAATACTCCGCCCCGTATCCATCGCTGTATCTCTGACCGGGCAGAAAATTCTTCCATAAGCCGATGTGTTTCAATAGGATTATCCTGTTTGATAAGCGATTCAATACCCACAACAAGACCCAGAGAGATGGTGTCGATGTTTGTATAGAGGAAACCTCCTCCGAACATGCCTTTGGTAATGGAACCGACAAAGAGATTGGCAGCGCCTTCGTTGTTATCCAATCCGAAGCGCTCTTCGATAGTCTTTTCATCGAGTTTGTATATCTCTTTTATTGCCACAGCATAATTCTGAGGCTCAAGGGGTTTCCTCATACCGGCCTTTTCCGCCATAAAGGATAGGGCTCCATCGGCGGCAATAACGATATGGGCGCCTATCTCTTCACCCCCTGCTTTAATCCCTGCCACACGACCGTCCTCCCAGAGGAGTTCGTCAACCTTCTTTTTAGGAATAACAAAAACACCCTTTTCCATGAGTTTCTCGGAGAACCATCTATCAAACTTCGCCCTCAGCACCGTATAGCTCATGAAAGGCTCGCTACGCCATTTGTTATGGCTGTATTCGAGCTGCATGGAGCTTTCATCATCGAGAACCGTTATAATCTCTTTGACAACACGCCGTTCAAATGGTGCTTCTTTGATAATCTCAGGAAGGAATTCCCGTATAGGATCAACATAGATCCTCCCACCGGTCACATTCTTGCTTCCCGGGACATCTCCGCGCTCAAGGAGGATAACCTGTTTGCCTGCATCGGCCAGTTTATAGGCAGCAGAGAGCCCTGCGAGACCTCCTCCGATTATGACCGCATCTATCTTATCCATACGACCATTCCTCTATTTTCCCATTCTCTTTTTCAGCTCTTCCGTCATGGCCGGAAGCACCTCAAAAAGGTCGCCTACAATCCCGTAATTGGCGTAGTTAAAAATAATGGCATTGGGATCTTTATTGATGGCAATGACCACTTTTGAGGTATCCATACCCATGATGTGGTGGATGGCCCCTGAAATACCCGCTCCTATATAAAGCTTGGGAGAAATGGTCTTCCCGCTCTTGCCCACCTGGTCAGTCTGGTCACGCCATTTAGTGTCCACCACCGGCCTTGTTGCGCCTACAGTCGCCCCCATGACCTCTGCCAGATCCTCCAGGAGTTTGAAGTTCTCGGCAGCCTTCATGCCCCGTCCGCCTACAACAACAAGGTCAGCCTCGGTGAGGTCCACTTTTCCCTGCGTCGATTCGTCAATACGCAATACTTTTGTCTTCACCTGATCCGGCGATATGCCTGTCTGCTTTTCGACAACCTCTCCCTGCTTGCCGGAAGGTTCTCCTACGCCAAAACTGTTTGGTCTGGCCGTCACAATGGCCGGTGAGGTTGAAAAAGAGACCTCTGCAAGGACCTTCCCGCCATACAATGGCCTTACAAAGGTCATGGGATCGTCAAGCCACCTGGCTTCTGTCACATCTGATGCGATACCGGTCTTGAGCAGTACGGCAACTCTGGGAAGAAAATCACGTCCTATCCGGGTGGCGCCTGCCAGTATCAGCTTTGCTCCAACTTCTCCCGCATAGTTTGCAAGAGCGTGAGAAAATCCTTCAGCGCTGTAATATTCAAGGACCGGATCCGTGAAGTGTACTAGTTTTTCCGTGTAACCAAGTATCTTTTCCTTTAACGGTTTTGAGAGTTTTCCTGCAAAAACCGCTTCAACACTGAAACGCCCGCTTTCGGCAAGCTTCCTGCCTTCCGAGAGGAGTTCCAATGATATCTTTCTCGGTTCATCTCCCTTTGCTTCCACAAATATGAGAACTTTATCCATAGCTTACTCCTTAAATGACCCTTTCAACGTCGATGAGGATTCTCACCGCTTCAACAGCAGCCTGTGGCGCTTCACCGGTAATAAGTACAATAGGAGGTCTTTTCTTTGGCGGGAGATATTTATCAATTTTCATTTTTGAACCTTTCAGACCAACCTCTTCGGCGGTAAGCCCCAGGTCGTTGAGCTTCGCCCGCGGTATCTGAACTTTCATGGCCTTCATAACACCGGTAATTAAGGGCACCCTCGGCTCGTTGAGTCCTTTCTGGGCCGTGAAGACTGCGGGAAGCTCCACCTCCACCACCTCTTTGCCGCCCTCAATGGCACATTCGGCCACAGCCCTACCGTCAGCAATATCGAGTTTTACCACACCACCGACATGGGGTAATTCCAGAAACTGGGCTACCATCTGCCCCACCTCGCCACGGTCATGGTCAATGGCCTGTTTACCGCAGAGGACCACATCGAAGGGTTCTTTTGCCACTGCCCTGCTTAAGGCAAGAGCAGTGGCATAACCATCTCCATCCAGGAACTCGGCATCCTCGATAAGTAATCCCTCGTCAGCTCCCATGGCGATACCGGTCCTGATTACCTCCGTGGCCTTGCCGCCCCCCAGAGTGATAACTTTCACTTTACCGGTATGCTTTTCTTTAATACGTATCGCCTCCTCGAGAGCAAATTCGTCAAAAAGGTTTACGGCAAACTTCGGTTCTATGTCGAGCCTTGCCCCACCTGCGCCGATTGTCACGATAGCTTCCGGGTCCGGGACCTGTTTTGCCAAAACAACGATATTCATGAACGCCTCCAGGATACGGAGAACCCTATAAGTCCCCGTCTATACACTTCTTCATCATATCCGCTCATCTCAATAGCCATCATGATTTCCCGATAATCATCCTTCCGAGAAAGTCTTTTATAATCTCATGGGTGCCGCCTCCATAGAGGAGAAAGCGGGCATCCCTGAAATGGCGCTGCGGGTTGTATTCATGAGCAAAGGCATTAGCACCCCATATCCGCGTCACTTCATCGACGACCTTGAGACATGTTTCGGTGGCGAACATCTTTGTCATTGCCGCTTCTTTGCGGGACGAAAGCTTCTCCTTCATCCTCCAGGCAGCATTGTAGATCATAAGTCTTGAGGCTTCCATCTCCGTTGCCATGTCGGCAAATTTTGCCCTGATAAGCTGGTAATTGCCGATGGTTTTTCCAAAGGCCACCCGCTTCCTGGCATATTCGAGTCCTTCATCAAAGGCCGCCTGGGCAATACCCATTGCCATAGCTGCTGTCATAACCCGTACTTCGTCGAGGATTTCACCCAGATATTCAATGCCCTTATTGACTTCGGCGCCAAGAAGGTTCTCGGCAGGAACTCTCACATTATCAAAAACGAGTTCACCCGTGACGGTTCCCCGGCAGCCCAGCTTGTCCAGTACCTGACCGGGGGCGTACCCTGGCGTGCCTTTTTCGACGAGGAAGAAATTGAGGCCATTATTGCCCAGAGATGGATCGGTTGTAGCAAGAACTGTGGCCATATCTGCAACAGGGCCGTTGGTAATCCACATCTTCGTTCCGTTAATGATCCAGTCGTCTCCATCTTTCACCGCCCGTGTCCGTGTTGCTGAGAGGTCTGAGCCGGACTGGTCTTCTGTAAAACACATGGTACCGATCTTCTCTCCCCGCATGGCAGGATAGAGACAGCGCTCTTTGATAGATTCTGAGCCAAAACGGAAAACAAAATAGGTACCCATAAGAATATTCATAATGACGCTCTGGGCAAACCCTACCGATCCGCGGGCTATCTGTTCGTAAAAAATCATGGCCGTTACCGGGTCGGCATTCATTCCGCCAATTTCCTCCGGGTATCGCAATCCCAAGTACCCAAGTTTACCGAAATCACGCCAGAGTTCCCAGGGGAACTCATCTTTCTCATCTATCTCACGGGCCTTAGGCACAACAAGACGATCCACCGTTTCGGTAATCATTTTCTTGAAAAATTCCTGTTCCTCGGTCAAGGCAAAGTCCATATATCCTCCTTACATTTACTCCCACAAATTGGGGTTTTTTATCGTATCTTGCGCAATAATTGTTTTCAATATCTCCGAAGTGCCGCCGCCGAATAAAAGGAAACGTCCGTCTCTGAAATACCTTTGCGCAGGGTACTCTTCAGCAAGCCCGTAGGCGCCATGGATTCTCGTCACTTCATCGGCCACATAACAGGCAGTCTCGGTAGCGTAGTATTTCGCCATGGCAGCTTCTTTGCCGGTGAGGGCGCCGCTGTCCTTTAACCAGGCTGCATAGTAGGTGAGAAACTCTGCGGCCTTGATACGGACTTCCATCTCGGCTATTTTCTCCTGGATGAGTTGAAACGCGCCGATGGAACGGCCGAATGCCTCCCGCTGTCTGGCATATTTGAGTCCTTCTGCAAAGGCGGCCTTTGAGAGACCAAGCCCCAACCCCGCAATCATGGTCCGGATTTCGCTTAATATATCATTCAAATATCTGGCGCCCTCTCCCTCTTTTCCCATGAGGTTTTCAGCCGGTATTCTGCAATCGTCAAAAATGAGTTCCACTGCTGCTGATCCCCGGGCAGATATTTTCTCTATTTTCTGTCCTACAAAAAAACCGGGAGTGCCTTTTTCTACCAGGAAAAACCCCAACCCCTTCAACCTTTTGCCAGGGTCAGTTGATGCCGCCACAGTAACAAAATCGGCTACATCACCATTGGTAATCCAGAGTTTCCTCCCCTTTAGGACATAGTGATTCCCGTCTTTTATTGCATGGGTCTTTATACCACCAAGGTCGGAGCCGCAATCAGGCTCTGTAAAAGCGATGGTGGCGATCTTCTCCCCTCTCATCGCAGGATAGAGACAGCCTTCTTTCTGGTCTTTATTCCCAAAACGGTATAGAAAATTGGTACCCATAAGACACTGCATGGTAACGGCAGCGGCAAGTCCCATGGAAACGCGGGCCAGTTCCTCGGCAAGGATCGTAAAGCTGATACAGTCAGCACCCATGCCTCCGATCTCTACGGGGTAGCGGATACCGTAATATCCTAAACGGCCCAGTTCCCTGAAGATCTCCCATGGAAAGACATCGCTCTTATCTATAGTATCGGCATGGGGCAGCACGATCTGGCGAAGCGCCTTTGCTGCCTGCCCTTTAAAGAATTTCTGGTCCTTCGTCAGTGAGAAATCCATCCCTACTCTCCTTCTGAAAAATTCATGCCATTGAGTATCTCTTCTACAGCGCTGTAAGAATCGGTTTTGCCTGCCTGCACCTTGTCTATGATCTCTCTAAAGGTGCTGTTTACGCTAAGTTTCGCTGAAAATCTCTTCCAGAGTTCATCCTTCAGGAGGGCCAGCACTAGGGCTTCTGTCTTTTCTTTCTTTCTTACACTTCTTGTTTCACTGCTGTCGAAGCACTTCCAATGCGCCTCAATAGCAACAACGAGGGCATTAATGCCATCGCCCTTGTTGGCTTGCGTGAGAACGACAGGAACAGTCCATCCTTCTGACCTGGTCTGCGTGTGCATGGTCAGTTCCCGAAGTGCATCCATTGCTCCGGGCTTATCAGCTTTATTGATGACAACGATATCTCCAATTTCCATAAGCCCCGCTTTCATAAGCTGGACATCATCACCATAATCAGGAGTAAAGAGTGTAATGACAGTATCACAGAGATAGAAGAGTTCCTTTTCAGACTGACCGGCGCCGGCGCTTTCAAGAATAATTATCTCCTTACCAAGACCTTCGAGGATGTAAACAGCGCCAATAGCAGCTTTTGCGACACCTCCCGGGTAGCCTCTGTGCGCCATTGAACGGATAAAGATATGCTTTTCTTCGGCCTCTTTCATGCGCAGGCGGTCTCCCAGAAAAGCCCCTTTCCCTTTAATGCTCGTAGGGTCTGTGGCGATAACAGCTACTTTTTTCCCTTGTTCAGCGAAATAAACAGCCAGTTGCCCGGTCAGGGTGCTCTTGCCTGCTCCGGCCGGACCGGTAATACCAAGGATATGCGCTTTGCCCGTATAAGGAAGCAGACGTGACAGGCTTTTGTAGGCCTCTTTCTTCCCATCTTCAACCTGCGAGATAAGCCTTGCCGCGCTTTTTTCTTCGCCTTTCAATATGTTTTCAATAAGTCCCATAATCCCAAGAGTCAGATGAACTATATAATTTCTTTCTCTTTCAGTTCTTTCAACTTCTCCGGGGTATATCCCAACTGGCCGTAAAAATCGCTGTTGTGTTCTCCGAATCTTGGCGGAAAGGTCATCTGTTTATTGGACTCTTTCAAAAAAGGCGTCATAAACGGCGGTGGCGCCATCCATATCTGTGTGCCTGTTATGGGGTCTTTTGCACTGAGAAGGGCATTCTTTACATAAGCATCTTCGAGGACGTCTTCTATAGTATTCACACGCGAGATAGCAATGGTAGCCTTGTTGCAGATATCTATCAATTCGCCGGTTGTTTTCGTCCGGGTGCATTCATTGATCCTGATATTAAGATCTTTGACATCCTCAATACGTCCTTTGTTTTTCTCATACTCCGGTTTCGCGAGCTTCTCAAAACCGGGGAGTTGCGTAAAAGAAATCCACTGACGGTCATTTCCTACGGCAATGTATACATATCCATCTTTTGTTTCATAGACAGAGACCGGCGCAAAAAATTCATGAGTATTTCCCCTGCGGGAAATCTTGTTATTGAAAGATTTTGTCAGTGTAATAGGCACTGCAAGCCAGGAGGTGGTGGACATGAACATGGATACATCGATCCGTTCTCCCTGGCCTGTTTTTGCCCGTTTAAAAAGGGCTTTCATGATAAGGCCATAGGCGTGTTCGCTGGTGCCCATGTCAGGAAGAGGTATCCCCAGTACCTGCGGGTCTTCCCCCGCATTGCCGGTAAGTTCCATAAGTCCGCTTCGCGCCTGCAAAATGGGGTCGTAGGCAGCTTCATTACTATCGGGGCCGAACCCCGTGAGACCCATCCAAATAATATCCGGCTTGACCGCTTTCAGTGTCTCATAATCAATGCCGAGTTTGTCATAATTTCTTGGCAACTGGTTTGTTGCAAAGATATCTACATTAAATTTTACGATCAGTTCTTTTAATATTTGCTGCCCCTCCGGAGTACCGAGGTTCAGGGTAAGGTCCTTTTTTCCTGCGTTTATGGCCATGAAGTAAGTATTCATCCGTTCTTCCCCAAGCCGGTTTTCACCAATCATGCGATTTGGGTCCCCATAAACAGGATGCTCAAGTCGTATCACCCGCACCCCGTCCATTGCAAGGCGATAGCTTAAGTACGGGAGCACCGTTGCCTGTTCCAGAGACAACATCGTTATTTCCTTAAAAACCTCCATAGTACCCTCCATAATTTTTTTATTCTCTTTGAAAACTTGCCCTTGTGAAAATTTTCATGTCCACATTTTTAAGTTGACAGATAGTTTCCGTTCATATAGTATTTTTGTTAATGAGAGTATATGGTATACAGTATACATATTTCAAGTATAGAGAATCTGTTTATTATTTGTCAAGTTTTTTTAGATGTGGTAAAGTTGGTCTTGAACAACAGATAATGTTTGTATGCCGGATAGGCTTGGCTCGTTTTAGTGGCGGGGGAAATGACGCTTTGTAACTACAAAATAACTTTCATTACCGAAATGTGGCGATGCAGTCAGGGTAACTGCATTTGTCTTTTTCATTTTCAAGAACATTCTGTTCATACGAAATCAGAGATTTTATTGCTTTGTACTCAATAAAAAACGGGCATGATGGCCTATTGAGGGGCCAATTATAATCCATAAAGGGGGTTTTATGAGAGCAAAAAAAGCAGTCTTTATCTTCGTGGCACTTACCTTGCTTTTCGGCGTACACTTTACTTTGCCAACCAGCGCACAGAGCCAATCACCAATAGTGCTGAAATATGCCAATTTCCCGCCTTCTACCACTTTCCCTTGTGTCCAGATGGAAAGATGGGCTAAAGAGGTTGAGAAAAGGACCAATGGCAAGGTAAAAGTACAGACCTTCCCCGGTGGAACACTCCTTCCAGCTAAAAACATCTTTGATGGCGTCATCTCAGGAATGGCCGACATCGGAAACTTTGCTATGAGTTATCAACCGGGTCGTTTTCCTATTTCCGAAGCCGTTGATCTTCCTGTAGGGTATGCTAATGCAAAAGTAGCAAGCCTTGTTCTCTTCGATCTTATCGAGAAGTACAACGCTAAGGAATTTGAGAAAGTTAAGATCATCACCCTTTTTACTTGCCCCCCTGCAAGCCTCATGACGAGCAAGCCGGTAAAGTCCTTGAAAGATCTGAAGGGTATGGAAATTCGGGTTGCAGGCACCTCCGTCGATGTGTTGAAGAATCTGGGCGGCAGCCCCATCGCAATGCCGCAGTCTGACACCCCCGAGGCATTACAGAAAGGTGTCGTGAAGGGCAGCTTTTCCTCTCTGGAAGTACTCAAAGATTTTAACTATGCGGCCTATACGCCCTATGTTACCATGCTGAACCTGCAGGTTGTCTCTTTCGCGGTAGTCATGAACAAGGACAAATGGAATTCTTTACCTGCCGACGTGAAAAAAATCTTCGATGATATGCGCCGCGAACAGGCAGAATGGACCGGCAAGTATGTCGATGACCACGTAAAAGAATCTCTTACCTGGTCAAAAGAGAAATACAAAGACTTTCAGGTCTTTGAACTCCCAAAAAGCGAAACAGCTGAAATTCCAAAGCTAATGAAGCCGGTTATTGACGCCTATGTGAAGAAGGTAAATGCTTTGGGGCTCCCCGGAGATCAGATCATAAAAGACATCAATGCTTTAAAAACAAAATACGAAAAAATCTATAAGTAACATTAGAACACAGAAGGATACCCATTGCGGGTATCCTTCTGTGTATCGGCACGTTATCACGCTTGGAGGCAAAAATGAAGTATCTTGAGGCTTTCAATGATTTTTTTAACAAGATTTTGATGATTCTGGGCGGCATTGCCGTGTTGGCTCTCATGTCTCTAGCCACCGGCAATGTTGTCTTACGGATATTCGGCATGCCATACAGGGGGGCCTATGAGTTGGTTGCTTATCTCGGGGCCGTGGTAATCGCTTTTGCCCTCGGTTATACCCAGAAGAAAAAGAACCACATTATCGTTGATATTCTGACGGACCGGTTCTCCAAGGAACTGCAGAACGTCATCGACAAGTTTGCAGACCTTGTAATAACGCTCTTCTTTGGAATTGTTACCTGGCAGATGTATGTCTGGGGAATGAAGATTTACGAATCAAATGAAGTGTCGGAAACATTAAAGATACCTTTCCATCCTTTCGTCTTTGCAGTGTGCGTAGGGTTTGCTTTATTGAGCTTCACCTCATTTATCGATTTTCTTAAAAAACTATTCAGAGAGGAGGACTAGGGATGGATGGTCCCATCGTTGGTGTTTACGGTATAATCATCATGTTTGTCATTCTCTTCCTCTTCAAGATACCGGCAGGTTTCGTCATGGCCATTGTCGGGTTTCTCGGGGTTGCCTATGTGACGTCTTTTCAGGCAGCGCTGAGCATGCTCGGGACAGACCTCTGGAATATCTTCTCAAGTTACGGGCTCACCGTCATTCCCATGTTCATCCTTGTCGGTGAATTCGCCCATTACGGCGGCTATAACAACGGTCTTTATAACGCCACCTACAAATGGTTTGGTCATTATAAGGGAGGGCTAGCCATAACTACAATCATGGCTTGTGCAATCTTCTCAGCCATAAGCGGATCCAATACGGCAACCGCCGCCACTATGAGCACCATAGCGATCCCTGAAATGAGAAAGTATAACTATCATCCCCAGCTCAATGCCGGCGCCGTTGCTGCCGGAGCGACTCTGGGCGTTCTCATACCGCCAAGCCTCGTTCTTGTTGTATATGGGATCTACACCGGCCAGTCTATTGGGAAACTTTTCTTTGGAAATGTCATACCAAGCGCGATACTCACCATCTTTATTGCCGCCACAGTATTTTATATTTGCTGGCGTCATCCCGATTGGGGACCAGCGGCTTCAAGGAGCACATGGAAAGAAAGGCTTAAGGCCATTCCGGACCTTATCGATATCATTATACTCTTCATAGTCATCATGTATGCCCTCTTCACCGGTGTCGTAACCGCCACTGAAGCGGCGGCGGCAAGCTGCGCCATTGCTCTTTTATTGTGCCTCATCAGAAGAAAACTGACCTGGAAGAGTTTCGTGGCATCCATCGATGATACTCTTCGCATCTCCTGCCTTGTCTTCATGATCGTGGCAGGCGCTGTGCTTTTCAGCCGCTTCCTTGCTGTCACACGGCTGCCCTTTGAAGCGGCAAATTTTATCAGTTCCCTCTCTTTACCAAACTGGGTGCTATTGTGGCTCATCATTCTCTGTTATATCGTCGGCGGATGTGTCATGGATGCCCTTGCATTCCTGCTCGTATCCCTCCCCATCTTCTACCCCATCGTCATGGCCATGGGATATGATCCGATATGGTTTGGACAGATGATCTGCATCGTGACCACCATGGGATCAATTATGCCGCCTGTCGGTATCTGTTGCTATGTGGTAGCGGGAATGGCGAAGGATATCCCTATCGGGACCGTATTTAAGGGAGCCGCGTATTATCTTCCTTCCTATGTAATCGCCATGATAATTTTAATGCTCTTCCCTTACGCAACAGTCCTGATACTTTCCAATCTTGTGAGATAATCAACAAAGGCCGGGTTTAAACCCGGCCTTTGTTGAGACTATCCTAAACTGAGTAACCCTTTACTGTGCTTTATATATTTCTCTATATTCTTCCACAAGGAGGATCTTTAAGAGGTTCTTTATTTTTTCATCAGGGTTTCCCAGATAGTAAAACTTGCCATCCTCTGCGTTTATTGCAAAACATTTTCCTTTCACAGGATCAAAGAGAGTTAATATCTGGCTCTCATCACAAAAGTGGGGTCTGCAGGATGCAACCAATACAAAATGTGTTCTAAAGACATGGAGCATTTTGTTCCGGTTCCCTGTTCCCGTTAAGGAAGATAACCACTCTTCCCGGATTTTCGAACCTATCATATCCGAATAGGCCCTTCGAAATCCCTCTATCTTGATTGTTTCCCAAGGATATACCTCATAAGGTCTGAATATATCGGGGAAGGAGACATACTCTATAACAATCTTCGCACTGCTACTTTTCTGTTGTTGACCTGCTTGTGGTTTCTGTGCCTGCTGAGCGAATAAAAATCCTTCATGAAAAGAAAGAAAAATGACAAACAAGAATATGACAATAAAGATTTTATTATCGGCACATTCTCTCATATTGTATATATACATCATTATCCTCTTCATATATCCAGTGACGGGCTGTGTTCTTTAAGCCATTTCTTATACTTCCTATAATCAGGCATTACCTTTTCCATATACTCCCAGAAATGGCGTGAATGGTTTTTGACCTTAATATGGACCAGTTCATGGACAATAACATAGTCAATCATGGGGTAAGGCGCCATGACAAGCCTGAAAGTAAACGAGAGCATATTTGCCATGGAACATGAACCATACCGGCGTTTAGCGCTGCTGATTCTGATTTCTTTGGGATATAGTTTCAGTTGTTTGCTGTAATAGTTGACCCTTTCGGTAAATATTTCCAGCGCTCTTTCCTTATACCATTTCACAAAAAAATCTCTGGCCCGTGGAAGACAGTCGTGATCGAGATAGAATATTCCATGGGAGAGTGCCAGACGGATTCTCCCACTTCCCGGCTCACGAAATTCAAGGGGGTAATGCTCTCCGAGATAGAGAAACTTCTCGCCTGCAATATATTTCTTTTGGTTTTCCTCACCGCCTGTAAACTCTTGTTTTTCGTTAATTTTTTTCTTTACCCATGGCAATTTTTCTTTGAAAAATCTATCTATTTCGTGCTCAGGGGTACGATAGGGAACACGCATAACCACTCTGCCATCTCGTTCTATTTTAAGCATGAGGGTCTTCTTCCGTTTTTTACTTCTGATAAGGAGGTAGTCGATCTCTTTCACAACAGCATCCTGCGCTTTGTAAATATGAACTGCACATTCTCAATCCTGTATTGTTTAAATCTCCAACTCCTCCCCTAAATGTGGGATATAGGTTTCAAGACCCAGTTTTTCATGAACAACCTTTTCAAACTCGAACATGACCTTTTCTTCACCATGGATAATAAAAACTTTCGGCTTATTCGTGAAAGCAGCGAGCCATTCGATGAGTTCCCTCTGGTCTGCGTGGGCTGAGAATCCGCCAATAGTGTATATCTTTGATCGTATTGCCATATCTTCGCCAAGGATAAAAGCCTGTTTCGCGCCATCAACAATACGGCGTCCGAGCGTTCCTGCAACCTGATAGCCTGTAAAAATGACGCTGCATTCAGGCCGCCAGATGTTGTGTTTGAAATGATGCCGGATACGTCCCCCTTCACACATACCGCTGCCTGCAATAATAATGATCCCTGATTTGATTTTGTTTATATTTTGGGACTCCTCAACGGTAGCCGTAAAATTGATTTTCATGCCCGGTGAGTTCTTAAGCGTAAAAAATTGCAGCGCTTCCTCGTCGTATGCTTCCCGATGGGCCATATATATCTTTGTTGCCTTATCTGCAAGAGGGCTATCAACAAAAATATTGAGATTGTGCAGCTTTCCTTCCCTCACAAGTTTACTCAGCATATAGAGGATATCCTGCGTTCTCCCGACAGAAAAAGCCGGGATAAGGACATTGCCGCCCTTTCTGAAAGTCTCATTGACAGCACGTTCAAGCTCATTAATACTCTCATCGAGCCCTTTATGAAACCTGTTGCCATACGTTGATTCTATCAGGATATAATCGGCTTCGGTCGGGTGTTCGGGGTCTTTGAGGATCGGGGTCCCGTTTTTCCCCACATCACCTGAAAAAACAATCTTTTTCTCCTTACCACCATCCTGATACCAGAGTTCCATCGTACCGGAACCGAGGATATGACCTGCATCGACAAACCGGTATTTTATCTTGCTGTTCAGAGTTTCGATAGCACTGTAGTTCTTCTTTTCAAAGAGAGGGATACAGTTCTTTACATCTTCTGTAGTATAAAGGGGCTCAGCAATAACATCTTTACCTGCCCTGAATGACTTCTTTGTGAGCCATTCCGCATCTTTTTCCTGAATATGGGCCGAATCATAGAGCATGATCTCTACTAGCTCCGCCGTGGCTGATGTTGTCAGTATTCTTCCCTTAAAACCATCCTTCACCAGCTTCGGAATGAGCCCCGAATGGTCCAGGTGCGCATGGGTCAGCAGAAGATAATCGATCCGGGCAGGATCAAACTGAAAGGGTTTATCGTTCATCTCATCAGCGCCTTTCCCTTGATTCATACCGCAATCTACCAGTATTTCCATACCATCGCCGGACAGATGGAAACATGACCCTGTAACTCGCCTCGCTGCGCCAAGGAACCTGATCTTCATAGTATCACCCCTTTAAAAGTTCCCTGATTATACATAGCGGCATGGCATTTTACAAGCACTATCCGGTAGAAGTGCTGCTATACAGGCAATGTCATGCGATCTCCCATCAATATCGACCCATGAACAGATTTCCGATCATTCCGCTCTTTTCCGGCCATTGACATTAGGGAATTTTATGCTAAATGAAATATATATGGATACGTTTATCAAGGAATATTCGACGAACAGAAAAATAATCTCAAGGGGGTGAAATTATGCTAAAACCAACAAAGATTCTCGTTCCGACCGATTTTTCCACCTATTCAAACTTTGCGCTGAAACAGGCGCTCGATATTGCCTCTGAGTATGGAGCCGAAGTATATGTGCTTCATGTCCTCGAGGAGAAGATCCATTATGCCATGGACGAAGAATATAAAGGCGTCATCTCAGTAAAAAGCATTAAAAAACTTGAAAAGGACCTCGTGAAATTGGCAAAAGAGACGCTCAATAAACAAATTGAACGGGTATCTTCAAACAACAATGTAAAAATAATACCTGAAGTTGTCCTTGGCATTCCCTATGTAGAAATACTCCGCTTTCAGCAGGAAAAAGGAATTGATCTTGTCGTGATATCATCCATTGGTCACACGGGCCTTGCAAGATACTTTATGGGCGGCGTGGCAAGAATCGTGTTGAAAGGTACCACCTGTCCGGTTTTGCTTACGAAAGGGAGCAAGAAATAATAGTACCCCCGATCAAAAGAACCGTTAGGGTTTATAAAGGAGGCCCTTATGTTAAAACCGACAAAAATCCTCGTCCCAACGGATTTTTCAGAATATTCAGATAAAGCCCTCAAACAGGCCCTCGATATTGCGAAACAATACAATGCAAAAGTGTACCTCTTCCATGCTATTCATGAAGAAACCCAGCGCATTGTACTCGATTTTGTTGTTAATGCAGAAGAGGTTGAGGATATTGAAAAACGCCATGTTGCGGCTGCAAGGGTAATGATGGAGAGACAGCTCAAAAAGTTTCCTGGGGCAGAAGCAATTGAAGTTCATATTGAAGTAGGGAAAGGAAACCCCTATGAAGCCATCCTCGATGAAGAACAGAAAAAAAAGATCGACCTTATCGTCATTGCTTCTCTCGGAAGAACGGGGCTGGCAAAATACTTTATCGGGAACGTTGCCCGAAACGTTCTTAAAGGGGCTAAAGCGCCTGTGCTTTTAACAAGATGAGAAATGAGAGTTTAGGGGAAGTTTATCAGCCAATTGACACGCTTCCCGAAATACGAGATATCCTGTTCAGAAGAAACAGGATATCTCGTATTTCACCTTGTATAAAAATCAGCTTCCGTTGGTCACCGCAACCTGTCAGAAAACCCTTCGGGTTAAATAATTTTCCCTCTTTGACTCCATTTTGATGATATGGTATCCTTCACTTTACATTGTTTTTTACAGGAGGCTACCGAATGAATTTGGTAAACAAGAAGGTTTTTAAAATACTCATTATTCTCATTGCTGTTTTGTTTCTCTCCTTTTCTGTACTTGATTCCGTTTCCTATGCACGGGCAGGCGGAGGAAGATCATCAGGGGGCAGTGGTTTCAGGTCCAGCGGGAGCTCTAGCGGATCGACTTCAACCCCTTATCGATCATCGACCACACAGCAGCCGGGTACAACACAAAGCATGCCACAGCAGTCAACGGGCATGAGCCCGGGAAAAAGTCTGCTCTATGGCATCGGAGGCGGCCTCGCAGGTGGTATGATAGGAAATATGCTTTTCGGGAGCCGCGGTAATGCCAGTCAGGGTTGGGGTGGAGGAGGAGGCTTTGGTTTCGGTGATTTCCTCATTATTCTCATTATCCTCGGTATCATTTACTTCGTGGTAAAACGCTACCGTGCAAAAAAGGCAATGGCGGCGAGCGGCGCCGGCGGGGGTATTTTTAGCTCTTACGCCAACAACGAACCTGCATATAATGCTCCTCAATACGACTCTCAGCCACAGAGTAATTCAGTTGCAGCCGGACTTGGCCATATCGCCTCAATGGATCCTTCGTTTAATGAGAATACTTTTAAAGAGACCGTTGAGGACATATTCTTCAAAATTCAGGGCGCATGGACAAAACGTGATTTAAGTGGTGTTCGCAACCTCCTTACGTCCGAAATGCTTAACACCTTTCAAAATGACGTCAACACATTCATTGCCAATAAGCAGTTTAACCGCCTCGAAAATATTGCGGTTCGGCAGGTCGATATCGTTGACGCGGTTCAGGACCAGGGACAGGAATACATAACCATCCGCTTCCTTGCAAGCCTCCTCGATTATAATGTCGATGAAACAGGAAATACCATTTCAGGAAGTTCAACAGACCCTGTGAAATTCCTGGAATACTGGACATTTACCAGGAAGGTTGGGGAGAAAGACTGGGCGCTTACAGCCATTACCCAGGAACAGGATTACCGGTAAAACGGTTATAAGGTTTATGGGTCAGGATGTAAGATTTGATGAATTTGAAAAATCACAAAACTGCCGGGAACTGTCCCGGCAGCATTTTTTTATTGTTTATGTGTTTGCTCTTCATCTCTTAGCACGTGCTACATATAGCATAAAACAGCATTTTTTACCTGAATCAAGATAAATCAATGGAGAATGACCAGCTATTACCACAGATTATCACGGTAAAATCATCTGCCGGGGCCGGAAAGACCTATAAGCTCGCCCAGCATTATATTGCCCTGCTTGTAATCGATGCTTTAAGCGGAAAAACCACGAGAAACCATATTGCCAATCTTGTGGCTATTACTTTTACCAATAAAGCAGCCCAGGAAATGCGTGGCCGCATCATCGACTGGATGAAACGGATCATACTCGATGTCCCCTTCGAAAAAGCTTCACGGACATCTCTTGATGATATCCTGGACAATGAGTGGCTGAAAATACAAAACTCGTCTTCTTCCGTTGCACCACCGGACATCCCTGAACTCTTCAGGGAGAAGATCCGGCAAACTATTGCGAAAGATTTTCATGATCTTTTAAAAAATTATTATAGCTTCAACGTAAGCACCATTGACAGCTTCGTGAATCTTATCCTCAAGGCCTCTGCCTTCAAACTTAATCTCCCCCCTGATTTTGATATCTCTCTTGAGTCTTCTTCGATGATCGATCTGGTATTGAAAGAGTGCCTGCAAAAGATCTCCGAAGACGATCTTGTGCGGATGAAATTTGACCGGTTTATCGATAACTATATCGAAACAGAAGGAGACAACGTGAGTTGGCTCCCGAAGGACCTCCTGAAAAACATCGTTTCCGGCTTCTGGAATGAAGAATCGAAAGAGAATAAGGATTTTAATATTGACATCCATTCCCGGGCCCGTGTCGCAGATCTTCGTAAAGAAATAGAAACAAAAGCACGAAGGCTGGTGGACAGCCTTTCAAAAAACCTTGAGATCCAGCCTCAGAGCAACTTTCTGAAGGCCCTCAATGCCTGTATTGATATAAAGGGAAATATGCCGGGTAAGAGCGTCTATTTTCAAAAAACTACCCTCGGCGAATGTCTGAAGAAAAAGAGTTGCCTTCCCGACAACGCCCATGAAGAACTCTGGCATGATTTGTTGAATCTGCGGACTCCCTTTGTGGAGGCCGTTTCTCAATCAAAATTTACTTCCTACGTCGAGATATATGACCTCTTTAAAGAGACACTCAAAACAGAGGTCACCTACAGGAGAAGACTTGTCCTCATCGAGCAGTTAAACAGACTGCTCCAGGATATTATTCATAAAACAGATTTTGTGCCTGAAATTTACTATGCCCTTTCTGAACGGCATACCCATTTTCTCATTGATGAATTTCAGGATACCAACCACCTCCAATGGAAGAACATCGAGATCCTCATTGAAGAGGCAATTGCGAGGGGTGGCACACTTTTTCTGGTGGGTGATAAAAAACAGGCCATCTACCGTTGGCGAGGTGGCAAGTCTGAACTCGTCGATGAAGTTGCCCGGCGCTACCATGCTTACCGTGTAGATGAACAAATCCTGGGCGTCAATTACCGTAGCGCCGGACAGATCGTAGCATTCAATAATGAGGTTTTTAATGTTGATAATCTTACAGATATGGTCAACATGATACTGGATAACCATCCCGTTGAATTAAAAGAAAAGGTCCTCAACACATACCGGGGTTCGAAGCAACAACCATTAGAGCATAAAAAAGAAACCGGCTATGTTTCTATAGAGAAGGTCACTGCTGAAGAAGAGGAAGGAGATGTCAAAGATACCTTCACAAAAAACGAAGGGAACAAAATAGTAACGGAAAAATTCAGGAACCTCATCAGCAGAATACGCCAAAGAAAGGTTTTTCAGGACAAAGATATTGCCATACTGGTCAGGAAGAAAGAAGAAGCACGGCTTATCGTCAGGACACTGTTGGAAATGGGAATCAATGTTGAATCAGAACTAACGGTGAACGTAAAGAATAACCTTCTCATTGGGGAATTATTCAGCTTTCTTAAGTTTATCAACTCTCCTGATGATGATCTGGCCTTTGCCTCTTTCATAAGCGGGGCAATCTTTCAGAAAAAGGCAGCTATGGTCCATGGCAAAATCATAGAGTGGCTCACAGAAAAAAGGACAACGGGCAGTAAAAAGCGTCTCTACAGTTCTTTTCGGGATGACTACCCCATTCACTGGGGGACGTATTTCGAGGATTTCTTCAAGCGGTCAGGCTATCTGCCTCTCTACGAATTTGTCGTCCTCTTTTTCAAGAGATGGTCTCTCTTCACCAATTTTCCTGATGAAATCCCCTATTTCCTTCATGTCTGTGAATTGATAAAAAACAGGGAAGATTCGCAGGAAAATAACCTCAGTGCTTTTCTCCGGTCTCTTGAAGACGTTGGAAACAATCCCTTCACAACTGCTCCTGATTCGGAAAAAACCTTTCTGCTCAAGACTTCAGAATCTGCCGATGCCATCAAAGTATTAACAGTCCATAAAGCCAAGGGGCTGGAATTCCCCGTTGTCATCCTCCCTTTTATGAAACTGACTTCTTTCAGTGCTTCCGAGGGGAGAGACAAGACAAAATATTTTATTTCCGAACATGACAGCCTAAAGCTCCTCTATATCAAAAAAGATTTCAGGGAAGTCTCTCAAAAACTCGACGTTATCTGCCGGGAAAGAGAGGCCGAATATCTTCTGGACGAACTCAATAATATCTACGTGGCCTTTACCAGGGCAGGAAAGGAGCTCTATGTCTTCCTCACCGATTCAAAGGGATACAAGAAAAACTATCTCATCGATTATCTCTTTCATCTGAGCCCCCTGAAAAATAAAGTTCAAGGCGACTCCATGGAAATGGGCCGGGAATGCGCGCCGCCGGCAATTCTCGTCGAAGAAAGAGGACAAGAGGAACCAGGGGATACCGGAGATCCTTTTATGTATGACAATCTCGGTGAAGACATCCGGTGGCTTGAAAGGATCAGAACAAAATTTGCCGTGGCAGGCAATATTTCACGGCAGCAGTTATATGCAAAGAAAAAGGGTGATGTCATTCATTATATCCTGTCGCTGGTCCCTTTTGTATCGGGAGATAGTGATGCCCTTATTGACCAGTCAATCCGTACAGGGATTGCGCAATTTCATTTCTTCCCTTATGAGGCAGAAATAGTCGCCATCGTAAAACGCTTCTTCGGGAATAACCGGTTCAGGGAGTTTTTCACGGTTCATGACAACGACATTGTCTTTACGGAAAAAGAGATCATTGATGAAAAGGGAAATACCTTCAAGATAGACAGAATGATTGTACACAATGACGCCATTGACATTATCGACTTCAAATCAGGAGAAACACAAACGAAAGAACAGCAGGAACAGATAGAGCATTACGCCCGGCTCATCAAAAAGATCTACTCCGGTAAGCCGGTTCGCAGCCATCTTCTCTACATTGAGGAGCAGAAGGTCGTTACCATATGAAAGAGGTCTTTTTCATCCCATTCGGTGGAAATTTTATTGATCTGCTCCATACATTCATCACCGGCGCAGGTCATGAACTTTCCGAATCTGCTATTGTCTTTGCAGGTAAAAGGCCTTCCCTGTATCTCAAGAAAAAGTTAAGCGAGAGCGTCGCCGGACCAATCTATTCACCGCGCTTTTTTGCAATCGATGAATTCATTGACTTCATAGCACGAAAGAAATATCCCGATTTTATTGATATCGAATTCGCTGACACAATCTGGCTCCTCCATCAATCTGTTCAATCGCTGCCTTCTTTTGCCGGCCATCCTTTCAGGGAAAAAGGCTTTGGCGATTTTTTCCGATGGGGTAAATACCTCCTGGAATTTATCAACCATCTCGATACAGAAAATATCGATAATGAAAGACTCCGTTCCCTGGAAAATAATGCCCAAATAGGATACGACATACCTGAGAGCACGAACGAACTCCTCAGGCATGTTACGCTCCTACGGGAGGAATTTCATCGGGTCCTTGCAGAAAACAGATCATTCACAAGAGGCTATAAGCATCTCTGCGCGTTGAGCGTCATGAACGAAGCAATGCCCGATGACTTTGAAAAGATATATTTTGCGGGCATCTACGCCTTTACAGGCACTGAAAAGGCAATCATCAAGAAGATCTGGGAAACAGGCAAGGGAGAGATTGTCCTTGAGGGTGATCCCCTGGAGTGGCCGATCCTCGGCGATCTCGTCTCCTTTCTCGGAGCCCGTGCACAACCGGTTTTTTCAGATATTGCGGCACAGCAGAATATTACGATACATGCCGGCATCGATACCCATGCGGAAATCCTCAAGACATACCGGCTCTTACAGGGTACAACGAGCCAGAGGACCGCCATTGTTCTTCCCTCGGCAGACGCCCTCTTCCCTCTTTTGAGTTTTGCCATCGACAGAATCAACAGCCCCTACAATATTTCTATGGGCTACCCCCTGTCGAGGACATCCCTTTACGACCTCGTTCTCCATGTGCTTAATGCCCAGGTGCAAAAGCGAAAGAATGAACAATACCCGACAGCGGAATATCTCTCCATCATGCTCCACCCTTTTATCAAAAATCTCGACATAGAAGGCAATATCCGATCCATTCTGGCAATGCTGGAAAGCTCCCTTTCTGAAAATGTTCTGGAAAACCCGGTGGGGAATAAACCCTTTATCACCATCGCCGAAATGGAAACAATACTCTTTAAAAATGGCGCCGATCCCGGTTTTCAAAATATCCACCATATATTCTTCAACAACTTCACAGAGATAAACACTCTCTACGACTATACGGAATTGCTCGGCAATCTCCTCGAATTTATTCTCCATCATACGCCTCTTCGCTCTTACATCCTTTCCGGAGAAATTTTCCGGGAAATCTATGAAGCCCTTGAAACCCTGAAAAACAGCCGGTTCAGCAGGACTGTCCTCGACAACAATGATACAGAAAACAGGCGCATCATCTGCGATTTAATTATCCAGCATCTTAAATCCATTAATCTCCCCTTCGAGACAAAACCAATTGAAGACCTTGAAGTCATCGGTGTCCTTGAATCAAGGAATATAGCCTTTGACACCGTCATAATGCTTGACGTCAACGAGAGCATCATGCCGCAGGCCAAAAAAATAAACCCCCTCATACCGCTCGGGATTTACGATATCCTCGGCATCCCTTCTCCTGAATACAACGAAGAAATATTCCGGTATTATTTCTATCGTCTCATCAGGTCCGCCCACAACGTCCATCTTCTCTATATCGACTCTGAAGACAAACCGCGAAGCCGATACATCGAACAGCTCATCTGGGAAAAGGAACAGGCTGCCCGGACTGTTGGCGCCATTGTGGTCGATAAAAACACGTATAAGATCAATGTACACCTCCAGAGCATTCCGCCTTCGATTGAAAAGACTGAACAGATCAGTGGCATTCTCAAAGAAAAGGTGTTCTCTCCGTCGGCAATCGATGACTACGTGACCTGCCCTGTCCTCTTCTATTTCCGGCAGGTCCTCAAGTTTGAAGAAAAGAAAATTGCAGGCGATGACATTGAAGCTGCCGACAGAGGTAAAATCATCCACAGCATTCTTCATGAAACCTTTGATGATTATCTCAACGAGGAAATCAGTCAATCTTTGTATAAAGAAATTGTTTTAAAAATGCGCACCGTCATTGAAAATCAGTTTGCAACAAAAGAAACAAGCGGCGAATACTATCTCTTCAAAAAACTGGCAGCTTTTAAGCTGGAAAGCTTTCTGAAAATAAACGTCTGTGAGACCGGACACCCCTTCATCATCAAAGACCTCGAATCCAGAATCGAAGGAATCATGAATATTGGCGACCACACTGTAAAGATCAAGGGCATTATCGACAGGGTTGATTACTTTCCTCACAATAATACCTATGTCATTGCTGACTATAAGACCGGTGGCGCTAAACAGTATCCCCGGAGCGCCCTAAGACAGGTTGACTTTCGCTCAATTGAAGCCATTCACACCCATATAAACTCTTTTCAACTCCCCCTTTATGTCCATCTCTTCATGGGCCGCTCTGAAATCCCCCTGACGGATATCAACGCAAAGCTTATCCTGCTAAAGAACAACATCGAAGAAGATCTCTTTGCCGGCTATGGGCCCGACGAGAAAGAAAGCGCCTTCGCGCTCTATCTGGAAGGCGTGAGAACAGTCTTCAAAGACCTTTTTGACCCGGCAAAACCCTTCGCGCCCTTTGATAATGAATCCTGCCCCGGATGTACTTTCAAGAACCTCTGCCACGTATAGATCATTCCAATTTGTGTTCATATTGATTTGTATTCATCAATGCCCACGTGACTGCGTCTCGCGTGTACCCAGTATGTGCTGGGAAATATCTTGGTGAAAGAGACTATCTCCAGGCCGGATTTGTGAAGGAGGGTCGTTATCTGCGGTTTATCGTAGAAGTACCCGCTGATCCCCTGCTGACGATAGCTGAAGTCTGCTATGAAGGAAAATATTGATCGGGTGGGAAATGTCACAATAACCTCTTCTGCCAAACGCCGGAATGAAGCCAGGTAAATACTAGCGTCACGTGTATAGTCAAGCACCCCGATGGCGAGGGCAAGATCATACTCCTCTCTGTTTTCCTTTGACCAATCGAGATAGTCGGCAAGAACAGTTTGAACGCGCCCGCCAAGTCCATTCTGTTCAAGAAGGTTCTTAGTGGCATTAATCATTTCTTTGCAGGAATCAAGGCCAGTAACGGCAATACCCTGTTTCGCAAGTTCCACAGAATAGACGCCGGAGCCACATCCGATATCAAGGACACGCCCCGGTTTCACCCCGGCAAGATACTGTATGGTATACTTGAAAATGAGACGCAAAGGAAACCATCCAAGGCGGTAAATAGTACTGCATAAACCTCTTGATTTTACCCTGGAATAAGCCTCTTCATAACAGGCAACCCGTTTCGCGAAATAATTCTGAATTGTTTTCTGTTCCTCAATCATTGCGGTCCCTTTCTAAACAACTTTTTACATGCTATCAAAGGGCAGTGAGGAATACAAGGAATAAAGACAATGCGTAGCAGTGGGAGCCAGGGCAAATTACATTGCTTTTCCACAACGATTGTATTAATCTTGTACGAAGCATAAATTTGGAGTGGCCAGTCAGGCACGGGAAAGATTGACGAACATCAGGATCAGGACAGCAAGACCCTCCATTATAATGGGTTGTTTTTGCGCTGATTGGCATTGTTCATTATTATGTACAAAGAATATTTTGGCCTGAAAGAAAACCCCTTTTCGATCGCTCCGGACCCTCACTACTTTTACATGAGCGAGGGGCACCGCGAAGCCCTTGCTCACCTTGTCTACGGCATTAACAGCGACGGCGGCTTCATCCTGCTCACCGGTGAAGTCGGAACCGGCAAGACAACGGTCTGCCGCTGCCTTTTCGATCATCTGCCTAAAGATGCTGAAATTGCCTTTATCCTCAATCCGAAATTAACTGTTGAGGAACTGCTGGCATCTATCTGCGACGAGTTCGGAATCAGCTACCCTGCAGGCAACAGGAGTAACAAAATCTTTGTCTCCGCCATCAATGACTACCTTCTGAATGCCCATGAAGAGGGTAAGCAGGCCATTCTTATCATTGAAGAAGCTCAGAACCTCAGCGTGGAAGTCCTGGAACAGATACGGCTTCTCACGAATCTTGAAACAAACGAGCGAAAACTTCTCCAGATCGTTCTCCTTGGTCAGCCGGAGCTCAAAGACATGCTGGCGCAGCCACAGTTAAGGCAGCTCTCACAAAGAGTCACTGCCCGTTACCACCTCGGCCCTCTGACGAAAGATGAGGTCTCTGCCTATGTAAACCACCGTTTGTCGGTGGCCGGCCTCGTCCGTAACGGATTATTCTCCGAGGCGATACTGAAAAAACTCTTCCTCTTGACCGGAGGGATACCAAGGATCATTAACGTTGTGTGCGACAGGGCCCTTATCGGGGCTTTTGCTCAGGGAAAGGATTGTGTCGACAAAAAGACATTGGTTACGGCTGCTCGTGAAGTATCAGGCAAAAAAGAACATCGTTGGCAGCAGAAAAAGACCTACCCGAAAATACTGGCAGGTTTATTCTTGCTTCTCTTTGTTGCTCTCGCTGCAGCAGCATATGTTTATGTCAGGATACCCCAGTCTGTAATGGGTAATATAGCCAAAACCGTCACGCCGGATCAGCCTGTTACCCCAAAAATGGAAAGCACACCTGCTGTTGCCTTCGAAAAGCCTCTCAACAGCAGCGGTTTAAGCACAAAAAACATGGCATATCAGGCCCTCTTTGGACAATGGCAGATCAAGATCAATCCAAAAGCCCGCAAGACACCCTGCGAACAAGCCCGAGAGAATAATTTACAGTGCATGGAAGAAAAAGGCAACCTGAACGATCTGAGACAATTGAACAAGCCTGCAGTGCTAAAATTTGTTGACGGAAAAGATGGTGAATACTATGCGGCGTTACTCTCACTGAAAGGAGATATGGCTACCTTTACTATTGGAAACGAAACAAAGACTGTCGATTTCAGGGAAATTATCCTGCGATGGTCAGGTGATTATACACTCTTTTGGCGAGTGCCCCACAAGTATAAAGTAAAACTGGTTCCGGGCAGTCGCGGACCCCTCATCACATGGCTCGACCAACACCTGTCGCTCGCTCAGGGACTTGATGTTCAATTAGATCGTCAACCAGCCTACGACGACACATTGATAAGAAAGATCAAGGAATTTCAGATTACCTCCGGTCTTACACCTGACGGGATTGTAGGCGCCAGGACAATTATCTGCCTTACAAACGCGGCAGGCACCGGCGGACCAGTGCTTGAAGAGAAAAAAAGGAATCATTGACAATGTCCTATATTCTTGAAGGTTTGAAAAAACTCGAACAGAAACGGCGGCAGGAAAAGGGTTCGCCAGATTTGTTGACATTTCAGACAGGAAGTCCGCGCAAGGACTGAGAAACGGCCCCTATGGCCTTATCTTCTTTTCGCTGTGCTTCTCTTGAATGCCGGGGCAATCATCTGGTGGGTCGCCCCCTGGCGGTCAACCGGTCGGAATACCCCTGTGCAACAGCCGGCAATTCAACAAGGCACATCAATAACCACTGTCACCTCTCCTGTCGAAACCAAAGGAGAAAGCAATACAAGCCCGGTAAAAGGACCACAGCAGTCAAAGGTAACGAGTGTATTACCAGCAGGGGCTGAAAAGAAAGAAACAAAAGAACCCTCCCGTTCTCCCGTGAAAGAATCCCCTGTTTCCAGGCAGTCCCCCGTGGTCGCATCGGCCTCCCTTGACCCCCACCAATCCAGCACAAAAAACAAACCTCCCGCAGACGGGCGCGTTATGAAACTCAACGAAGTCCCCTCAGAAATCAGGAACAGTTTGCCCATGTTGAAGATGTCTGCCCATTTCTATAGCAGTGATAAGCAAGCCCGGTTTGCGAGAATCAACGACAGAATTCTTCACGAAGGCGAGGCTTTACGCGAGGGTCTCAAGGTGGATGAAATCAATCCTGGCGGCACTATCTTCTCTTACAAGGGATATCGCTTTCTCGTGGGGATTAATGAAAATTAGCAATAAGGTCATTCAGTTTCCCTGTTCATATCCCCTCAAGGTAATGGGAGAAAATACTAACGAGTTTTATGCCGTTGTAAGCACCATTATCGAGAAACACATCGGCTCAGATGAAAAGGTTACCTATTACAGCAGGGTAAGTTCGGGCAATAAGTATATATCAATAACAGCAACATTCATCGCCCAAAGCAAGGAACAGATCGACGTAATCTATCGGGAACTCAATGGGCACACACTCGTATTGACTACCCTGTAAACCCCCTTATACTCGGCATTACGTCTTGTCTCTAGCCTTGCGGATGCGGTCCCTGACATGTTTCTCGAGATGTATTTCTTCGAGGCTCTCCAGTTGTTTGATGATAGCCTCCCTGACATAATAACTCTTACTACGGCCTGTTAGTTTAGCAAGCGTATTGAGCCTCTCTTCAATATCATTGGATAGCCTGAAACCTATCGTCGCTTTCATAGGTGACCCTCCTGCAACTCGACAAGTTTAACAATCCCCGGTGCTCTTGTAAATGAATATCTCAAGAGATATTTTACGTTATTTGTTATTCTCAAAGAAAGTTTTTGCCATTTGTCTTGCTTCATCTACACTCTTGCTGTTCTGGACTTTGGAGGCCAGTTGGTGTCCGAATTGATAGTTCCTTGCAAAATAATAGGTGAATTCCTTGAGCCTTCCCAACCGGTACTCAGGCCGGAAAAGGTCGTTGAGGAGATCTATGAAGTTACCATACACCACAGGCAGTGATACTGACGGTTCAGCAATCTTACAACCGTACAAGTCTCGTGCAATTTCAGCAAAAAGCCAGGGTTTTATCACTGCCCCGCGACCGAGCATCAGACCGTCGGCGCCAGAGACATTCAGACAATCTTGTGCATCCTGTACAGAGAATATCCCGCCATTGGCGATAACGGGAATCCTGAGCCATTCCTTTACCCTGGCAATCCATTCCCATCGTGGCCTTCTTGCAAAGGACTCTCTTTTGAGGCGGGCATGCACGGAGAGCATATCAATGCCCTCATCTTCAAGCATGAAACAGAAATCCTTCAATTTCTTTTCGTTCAGTTCTACGCCGAGCCGTATTTTTGCGGTAAGGGGCAGGAGCGTACTCTTCCTTGCCTCGACAACGATGCGGTGGACATTCTCGGGCTGTTCCATGAGTGCAAAGCCAGCACCTAACCTGCCGACAGAGGGCGCCGTGCAACCCATATTCAGATCAATGGCATCGGCCTGAAACTTATGAAGGGCATTGATTGCAGGCGCCAATTCTCTGTTTGTAGAAATCAGGAGCTGATAGGAAAGTGGTTTTTCAATAGTAGCCCTGATCAGGAAAGGTGAAATCCCGGGGTTTTCAGAGGGCAGTCTTTTTGCCGAGAGCATTTCCGTTGATAAAAGGCCAACCCCGCCAAAACCTGACAAGATCTGCCGGAGGGCGCTGTGAGTAAGCCCTGCCATTGGAGCAAGGAGCAAGGGGGGATCGATCCGGAGACCCCGAAGTTGAATATATTGCAAGGATGTAGTTTTAATTCGACTTACACTCACTGCCATATTGTCGGCGAAAAACCACTATTTTGTGTTTAATCATATGTATACTGGTCCTTACCTTGAAATTATTTTTCCATAATGCTCTTTTTTTAGTCTGATAAATATACACATACCTGCGCTTCATGGCAAGGACCTGCTAAAAAAGTTGCTCCCCGGCTGTCTTTGCACCCCCCCTTTTTTATATGCTTCCCCTTCATTGCATCAATCTGTTACAATATAATCGTACAGAATGACAGACGTACATGGAAAATATTGCTGAGATTATGCCTGTGCTTCAAACAGCACAAAAGGTTAGCACCGTTAAACAAGACGGATAACGATAAAATAACAGCGGCAGACAAGGAGATTAATGTGAAAATCAATTTTACCAAAGAACAGTACGAGGCGCTCCTGAAGACAGTTTATATAGGCGCAGGAATAGTCCATTCAGTGGAGGAAGAAGGACCGGATGAGAACGAATTTGACGCCCTAGAACAATACCTCCTCTCCTTTGCCAAAGAATTCGGTGTTGAACATTATGCCGATTTCGACGAGGAAGAGAAACGATACCGCCCTTCAGAGGAACTTGAAGAAGATGAGTCAGTCGTCGAGTACCTCCACCGCTATGATGATTATACATTCTGGGATAAACTCGTTTACAACCTCGCAGAACGGGACATGATAAAAAAACATGGAAAAAGCATAGTGGAAAAGATGTCAGAGGAAGAGTGCCTCGCGAAAGGACAAACCTTTGTACAAAGATACCAGAAAGAGTTTGAAAAGAATGGCATCAAGAATCTCACTATCACAAAATCATAACCTGCGTCTCCACTTTTTTCCCCGGTCAAGGGCAGGGTCCCTACTGTTCCGGTTCTCGGGTAAGCGCTTATGAAAATTAGGGTTGATTATACCCTCGTTATTAACATATCCTATTCTAAAGGAGAGCACAGTGACACTACGAGAGGTACAAGAGATACTTGAAGCAGAAGTGTTTGTTGGCCACGATCAATTAGGCATGGATGTAAAGACCGCCTTTGGCGCTGATTTGATGAGTGACGTCCTTGCCTTTGCCAAAGCAAAAAGTCTTTTAATCACCGGTCTGACAAACCCTCAGATTGTCCGTACATCTGATGTGCTTGATATTGCCGCCATTATCATAGTACGTGGAAAGCGCCCTTTACCCGAAACAATCCAGCTTGCAGAAGAACTGAGGATACCAATCCTGGGAACAAAATATATCCTTTTTGAAACCGCAGGCAGGTTATACACGAAGGGAATTGTTGGTTGTGTAGAAAAGGTTGCTGACAAAAATGAGTCCTCCTGAAAATGTAATCTTTGAGAACTCATTTCCCATAGAAGGGAGGACCTTTGAAAACGCCGGGTACGTCTCCAGGCAGGTCAAAACCGTGCTGCAAACTATGAAGTTTTCCCAACAAATAGTCAGACGGGCCGCTATAGTCACTTATGAGGCTGAAATAAATATCTGCTCCTATGCTAATCGCGGCAGGATCATCCTGAGAGTCACACCCAAGGAGATAATCATCGAAGCAATTGACGAAGGTCCAGGTATAGCAGATATTGCATTAGCAATGAAGGAGGGTTATTCCACAGCTACGGAAAATATTTTCCACATGGGCTTTGGCGCCGGCATGGGGTTATCCAACATAAAACACTACTCTGATATTTTTCTCATTACCTCAGAAATCGGTAAGGGTACCCGTTTGAAAATGATCATACACACCACTTAAACCTTAGGTCTATAATGCCTGTTTCTTTCCTGTTTACAAGATAAAATCTGCGGCTTTGCCATCTATGAAGACCAGAAGATGATCAGCATTGTCCTCCGTTTCTCCCTTGATTATCATCATTTCTCCTGATTCATTTCTTTGGTCCGCTATGCGCACACCCCGAAGCGCCCAGGGTGATAGGTCTTCGACCAGTTCATCATCTGTGTTCAATCCGCAAGCCCCACTGAGGGCCACAACCTGTCTATGTACCCTGTTGTCGTCACCATCGATATAAAGAATACCCTCTTTTCCTGCAATGCCGAGGCTGCTGCCATGTATATTAGACTTGAGAACAAGGAGAAACTCCTTATTGTTTTCTCTGACCATGTAAATGTTTATTACACCTGAAGCATTACCGGTGAGTACCTGTGTGGCTGTCCTCTTAATCCTGATCTCCATGTTAATATCCCTCGAAGGTCAATATAAACCTAAATTACCCATCTCTTCAAGGGGATTTTCATGCTTATTTCATGATCAGTTTTTTTCCTATCTCCCAGGCCGCGCCAACGTCCTGTCCAAGTCCCCGGTATTTCTTTTCAGGCATAATGAGGACAAAGGGGTTGATCTTTTGCATGTCAGGGGCGTCCCCGGTAAGACATTCCTCATCGCAGTATGCCGCCACAATTTCCCCGATGAAGAGTTCCTCTGCCGGTAAGTCCACGGTCTGCACCAGTCTGCACTCGACGTTAAAGGGGCATTCTTTGATCATTGGCGCTGTTTCAAGCTTGCCATAGAAAGTCTCAAAGACAGCAGCTTTGTCGAACTTCCGGCCCGAAACCATACCGCAGTAATCGGTTTTCTCGGTCAGGTCCGATGAAGGGATGTTGACGCTGAAAGTCCCGTTCGCCTTAATGCCGGAATTTGTGTAATGGGATTTGTTCATGGCGATTGCCAGGTAAGCCGGCTCTGGATTTACCATGGTGAACCATGCCACCGTAAGGTAGTTAGCTTTTCCTGCAACGTTTGCTCCGATAAGCGAACATGGCATTGGATAATATATACGGTCACTGCCTATTTCAATCTTTGCCATAATAACCTCCCTGATGAAGTAATCGCATCCATTGACTAACTCTATGTGCCAATCGGGCTTTTGTCAAGGAAGGGGTTTGTACGATTCACTCTTTACGGCCTCGTAGCTCCTTGCGCGGCCGTAAATGCATTGACAGTGGCGCAGAATAAGCTTATGCTAAAGACAAGTAATGAAGTAGTGATCAAAAACCACGTTAGAGAGTTTTTTAGAAGTTCATCCAAAACATTCCCGTAACATGATAATCATTCGATCATATTTTCTTCAATTACTAATTCTTCTTCATAAAGTAGGTTCTATGAGTTTTAGTTCTTTCAAGTTTCATCCAAAAATAGCGGCCAGTGTCAATGCTCTTGGCTACACAATTCCAACACCTATACAGGCGCAGGCAATCCCTCCGGTCCTCGCAGGGAAAGATGTTATGGGTCTTGCTCAGACCGGTACGGGTAAAACAGCGGCTTTTGTGCTGCCCATTCTGGAGCGTCTGCTCCCAGGTCGGCGCGGCAAGGTACGCGCACTGATTATTGCGCCCACACGGGAACTGGCAGAACAGATCCACGTATCAATAGGAGATCTGGGACGTAACACACGTCTTTCGAGCTGCACGATCTATGGCGGCGTGGGCGTGAACCCTCAGATCCAGAAACTGCGTGTCGGCGTCGATATCGTCGTCGCCTGTCCCGGACGTCTGCTCGATCACCTTAAACAGAGCACAATCAATCTTGCAAGTTTGGAGGTCCTTGTCCTTGATGAGGCGGACCGGATGTTTGACATGGGCTTCCTACCCGATATCCGGCGCATTATTAAACAACTGCCATTAAAACGTCAGACGCTGATGTTTTCTGCTACCATGGCCGACAGTATCCGAAAACTGACCGACGAAGTGCTTCATGATCCGGTTACTGTAAGGATCGGTCATACAGCACCGGCAAACACCGTGTCCCATGCCCTTTATCCGGTCAATGAGCATCTGAAGACCGGACTCCTCATGGAACTCTTAAAACAGACCGATACGGAATCGATCCTGATTTTCACACGCACCAAGCACCGGGCTAAACGAATTGGACAACAACTCGAGAAGGCAGGGTATAAGGCTGCCTCGCTCCAGGGGAACCTCTCCCAGAACAGGCGCCAGGAAGCCCTTGATGGCTTCCGCAACGGTTCTTACCAGATTCTGGTGGCTACCGATATCGCAGCCAGGGGCATCGATGTCCTGAGTATATCCCATGTCATCAACTACGATATCCCTGATACGACTGATGCTTACACACATCGCATCGGCCGTACCGGTCGCGCCGCAAAGACCGGCGACGCATTCACCTTCGTCACCCCTGAGGATGAGCCCCTGGTTAAGAGCATCGAGCGCGTGCTCGGCGAAAAGATCGAGCGGCGAATACTGAAGGATTTCGATTATAAGAAGTCAACACCGGTAAGGGACGTTGAATTCAAACGACCGCCACGGGAACAGCAGCCCAGACAAACACAACAGAAACCGGTCCAGACGAACCCGGTTGTGGATGCCAGTGTCCGGCCCAAAAAACCCGGTACTCAGCGGTCATACAGACCGGCATCGGGCAGAGGCGCAACAGCTTCGTCTTTCTCGCAAAAACGACGGAGCAGGTAACTTTCGAAACAGCTACGATTATCAGTATTCTGTCTTCTGCTCTTTGTGCCTTTTGCTATGAGCTATATGCTATGAGTTATATTCTGTGCTACCAGTTTATTTCGGTTTCTGGCATCGCTGCATCGCATCGCTCTGCGTTTTGTAACAAACACCGTTTTTGCCTTTACATTCCGCCTGTGTAATATTCATCACTTGGTAGTTGGCACAACAAAAGCAGCTTGGCTTACAAAGGTTCGCTGCTTCTTCTTTTGTTTTGTAACAGGGATTATTCTTTATCCTGCATATCCCTAGTGTTGTCAGTGTGGACACACCGTTGTCACAGCAATAGCACTTGGCCATCAATGGGCACGATTTTTGAGCATCACGCTCATTCGTAAAGACATGACCTCTTTTCGCCTGACAGTCATTAGACGTCGTCCTGTTCAACTGCCCATTAATACAACACATGACGCTATTCGCTGCCTGGGCGTTGACTGTATCGGGGATTAGCATACTCATAAGTCCAAGAAAACAGATGAAAATAAATGCCGGCGCAACATGAAACAATGATTTTTTCATAAACTGTTACCTCTTTTTGCTATTTCCCTTAACCCGGCGGGATTACCGTTGATATATGCAATTATAGAAAAGCCCATGAGATAATGTCAAGCACCATACGGTAGCAGCCACAACCAAATAAAAAATAGTCCTGTCAGAAACAAAGAAAGCCCTTTCCTTCTCTAGGTCATCCCTGAAGACATTTCTCTTTTGGCTTGACCCAAAATAATTTTTTCGTTGACCTTATCGTAAAATGGGAAGAAAATGAGAGATGGGCATATCAGGAATGCATGCAGAAACAATATTTGCAGTCATTACCGGGATCGGGCTGAGCGCGGCCTGCGGTTTAAGGGTCTTTCTCCCTTTTCTCGCCCTTAATCTTGCATCCATGTACGGGTATGTCAGTCTCGCACCGGGATTCGAGTGGATCAGCGGTTACTATACCACCATTGCATTGGCATCAGCGACGGCGCTTGAAATCACTGCATATTATGTTCCCTGGCTCGATAATGTTATGGATGCCATAGCCTCACCGGTCTCAATTATTGCAGGCACTATCGCAACAGCATCAATGATCACCGATATGCCTCATTCTTTGAAGTGGATGGTATCAATCATTGCGGGCGGAGGAATCGCAGGTCTGCTGCAGGGGGCCACCGTAGCACTCCGTCTTAAATCGTCTCTCTTTACCGGTGGTATAGGAAATGGCATCATAGCCACCCTTGAATGCGTGGGGGCGGTCGTTGTCTCACTCCTTGCCATCATCATCCCTATTATTGGATTTGGACTTGTTGCAGCAATCGCTCTTTATCTTTTGCTAAGGGCAGGACATAATTTTATCAAGAAAATGAAACCAGGCACTTAAACACATTCGGCAAAATACAATAATCCTTGGCCGTTCAAGGATACGCAAAAACGATTCGCAAAAAACCTCATATCGATTATCAAATTTTTGTGCAGCATTTCTCGGTTTATACCGCAGTTCCACATGACTTTTGCTTTTTGTGCTTCTGCAGTCTCTGCGTCAAAAAAAAGCCTTTACTGTCCCGTTAGATAGTGCGTTATTTTTTACCAGAGCGATTCTGGTGCATCATGATTGATTCACATCGATATAGCTTAAGAGTGTGTAGATTAATTTAGCTGCAAGAAAATCGGGGGCTTTTGCCTTTGACGGACAAAGTTCAACAACATCAAAACCGACGATCCGTTTTGATTGAGAGACAGAAGAGAGGAGCTTCAACACCTGATACCAGCCCAAACCACCCGGCTCAGGAGTGCCTGTTGACGGCATAATGCTGGGATCAAAGACATCAAGGTCAATGGTGATATAGACATCATCGGTAAGGAGGTTAACTGCTCTCTTTACCCATTTGTCGGAATCGTGTATCGTATGCGCAAAAAATGTCCTTTCACGATCGAGACCTGCGCGCTCTGAAACATCCATACTGCGTATGCCAACAGAAACGATGTTTTCGGTACATTCCCTGGCCCGTGCCATAACACAGGCATGATTGTAACGACTCCCCTCATAGGAATCACGGGAATCTGCATGGGCGTCAAGATGCAATATACTGAGATCTTTATAATGTCTCCCATAGGACTTGATGATGCCTATGGAAATAGAGTGCTCCCCTCCAAGGGTCACTACACGCTTCTTGTCTTGAAGATAGCCTGTCACCGTCGAATCGGTCTTCTTAATCAATGCTTCAGGAGATACTGCATTTATCGGTTTGGCAGTATAAATTCCCTTCTTGAGAACTTCGCTATCGGTCTCTATATCGTAGAATTCGAGATAACGGGAGGCCTCAATTATCGCTGCCGGGCCTTTATCGGCCCCTTTAAGCCATGTGCTTGTTTTGTCAAAAGGAACCGGCAGTATGACTGTCGGGGCTTGAGCATAATCAGTTTTATTGCTGAGTAATCCGCAGAAACCAGAATGCAGCTTTGACATTTCAGTCAATAATAAATACTGCTGACGCCAATACTGTGGTCCAGAGACCGTCCTTATTTCCTTCAGCGGACTGGCAGATATTTTTTGTTTTGAATATATGACCGCTTGCACGGTAAAACTGCTTGCGTTCATCCCATGCCTGGTTCGGGTCAAAAGGTATACCCAGCGTCGTCGCAAGCATTGTAGCCGCAAGATCTTCTGCGTAATCGCCGGAGACAGCGGCTTTTTCACCAAAAGCATGGTGTTCGGAGATATAGCCGTAGTTGGTGAAATCGGCCGGCATGGCAAAACCGACTGACGCAGAGATAAGACGGTTCGGTTCGTTAGTTTCATTGCGGGACATTACACAATAGGTAATCTGACCTGCGTTGAGAAGCTTCAGGCCTTCGGGCTTTGAAAGCATCTTACACTTAGGCGGTAATATGCTTGATACATAGACAAGATTACATTTCTCTATGCCCGCATTTCTTAAAGCAACCTCAAAGGATGACAGTTTATCTTTATGAACGCCCACCCCTTTTGTAAAAAATACCTTTTTTGGCGTCATTTTATCCTCCTATGCAATTAATCCCAGAGTACGACGCCGGCAAATGTGGCGCCGATAGTGACAACTTTATATGTGGCCGAAATAGCCATAATTTCCTTTATTTCGCGGTTTCTCATCTCCATGCCTTTTTGCACCATCTTCTTGACCTGTTCAATAACGATACTTTCTTCCGCTTTTGCCGAATATTCCATGATCAAGCCTGCCCGCGTAGCATCCTTTGGTACGCCTATGGCCACAGCGGAAGATATGACCTCTCCAGGGACATCGCTATAGAGAGAAGCATAGGCAACCGGCACAAGAGCCCCTTGCGGCATCGGGACCGGAGGCGGGTTAAGTTCTTCACAGCCCGGAGGAAGTATACTGCTCATTCTTACCAGGTTCGTGTCTCCCACGCCTGAATCCAGAAGTGCCCCATCAAAGGCATTAAGCAATGAAAATCCTTCCGACGATCCTTTTACAAGAAAAAACTTCGTCGGTGTTTTAATAATCATTTGACCACCTTTCTCACGCTTTCACCCCATGGCCCTCCTTTAATATTTTTTTGCCCCTGAAGGCGCTAAAAAGTAGGAGGCGAAGATACCCATAGAACAAAGGCCTTATTCTTTCGCCTGTTTGCTATATAATGCTTCCATGTCGATTTAAAATAAAAACATTCACCCTTCTTCAGTTTGTAGACCTTTCCCCCAAGCATAAGCTCGATGCTTCCCGACAGTACAAGACCAAATTCTTCGCCTTCGTGGGGCTCCTCTTCCGGTGTCTTTTCTCCTGCACTCATTTCAAGGAGCGCAGGGTCCATAAGCCTGTTCTGGGCAGCCGGGACAAGTATCTGAAATGCTTTGACCTCGTCTATTTCCAGCTCTACCCTGTCCTTTGGCTTGAAAACAATCTGTTCGTCAAAGGCGCCGTCAAAAAAGGTGGACGGTTTTTCATCCAGTGCATCAAGGATTCCGATAAGACTCTCCACCGACAGTGAGGTATGGCTCCTCTCTATCTGAGATATGAATCCCTTGGTCAGGCCGGCCCTCGTGGCCAGTTCTTCCTGGGTAAGGTTCTTTGCCTGCCTGAGCATTTTTATGCGTTCGCCTATGCTTGTTTTGTCGATCTTCATAATAACAGTATATACTCACAAGAAGTTTATCTTACTAAACTAATTGATCTGGTTTTTTTTGTCAAGTAATTTTTTATTTAACTTCTATGTTCACTATGCTAAACTAATCCGATCTGGTGTAAGATGCTGGTAAAACAGGCAATTATAGAGTTTTTCATTAGGAATGATATTCAATATATCTTCCAAATACCCGGTTTACATACACTTCCGTTAAATGCCGCCCTGACTGCTCATAAAAACATCAGGATAATCACAGGCCGACATGAATCGAACGTAATTTTCATGGCTGATGGTTACGCACGGGCATCGGGAAATACCGGGGGTAATCATAGTAACCCCCGGCCCCGGTCTCGGCAATATCGTATCGGGTTGTATGGAGGCATTCAACGATGATGTGCCCATTCTTGTCATACACATCGATATAGAGAGAAAGGAGATAGACAGAGGTATTCTCCACGGGGTCACTGAACCGGAAACCATCTTCAGACACATTACGAAGAAAACCTATTTTGTAACGGATGTAAGAAGTCTTACACCACTCCTCGATGATGCCTACCGGGAAACCCGCTCAGGCCGCAAAGGCCCGGTCCTTATATCGATTCCGCATACCTTTTTTGAAAAAGATATTCCATCCGGTCTTTCATCCACGAAAAAGGAACCCGAATATAGTCGTGCCATCGCGGCAGGCAATGAAAATGATGACCCTGGTCTTTTCCTCGACAAGCTTGGCGCGCTCCTGAGCAACAAAAAGAAACCCCTTATCATAGGCGGAAAAGCCTTGATGGAAAATAAAACAGGCCTCATGCTCGACAACATATGCCGTGCTGCTTCAATCCCCTTTTTAACGACAACAGGGGGGAAGGGCATTGTCCGTGAAGATGGTCCTTATGCCTTTGGCAACGTTATAAGAAAAGGAGTTGTCCAGGATATCCTCGCATCATCGGATATTATCATTGCCATCGGGACACGACTCCGTGATGTCGACGCGAAAAGAAGAGGTGTTAAGATTGAAGAACTGGTCCACATTGACATTGACAATCAATGGATTGACAGGAATTATCCTGCCCGGTTAACGTTTGCAGGAAATATCGAAGAAGCGCTTTCCGGTATTCAGTCACTTTTGGAAAAAAGAGAATTTGAGTGGGACATGAAAGCTCTCAAGACTTACAGATACATGAAGAATCCGCGCTCCGCAATAAATCTTCCGAATATGCCATCATAGAAACTTATACGGAAGGCAATACCGGAAAATACCATGGTCGTCTGCGATTTGAACATCCCCTCTTACTGGTCGGAATATTATTTCCCCGTTTATCATCAAAAGAGCTTTCTTATGCCCCGTGGTATTTCGCCTATTTTTTACTCCTTCCCGGCAAGCATCGGCGCAAAACTGGGCTCCCCCGAAAGACCCTGTATCGCCTTATGCGGCGACGGAGGATTGCTCCCGTCCATTGGAGAAATAGCCACGATAAAAGCATACAATATCCCCATCGTCATCTTTCTGCATAATAACAGCAGTTTTGCCATACTGGAAGACATCATGGTTGACCGCTATAGTATTCACAATTCAATGGATCTTACGAACCCAGATTTTGTAAAGATCGCCCGCGCGTTCGATATTAAAGCAAAAAGAACAAAAACCTTAAAAGGACTCAAACGGATATTTCGCAATGAGGTCACCTGGGAAGAACCCTTTCTTATCGAATTCGTTCATCCTGTCAGCCGTCCGCCGTGGCGGTTTTAAGGCTCGTAAATGGTAAATATTCAAATTATTGCTATAGCAATTTAATCCGGAATTTCTCGACAAAGTGATCCGGGTAGTAGGAAAGTTTTGCTTACGGAGACCGGGGATTCCCAGGTCCTGTTCTCTGTTGATAAATGTTACATCCTGCCATCTGTTTTCGCAGAATTGCTGATTGATGAGGGGATAGAGACCGGGGATTTCCGGGTCCGCCTTCTCTATATGGATGACAGCGGTATCATTATTGAGCTTCTCTCCCAGCAGTAAAGGCCCCTACCCTCCCATCAACAAGGATAACAGCACCGCATACATGCAGCGTATTATGATGCGTGAGTACTTCACGGATCGCTTCGTGTTCACCGAGAAGGTCCAAATCTCCTTGCAACGGTTCATCTTGCACCACTTTTCCTGCAAGACCAGACAATCATCGATATGCTTGTCCTCCAAAGGTTCATAAACATAGGTGTAAAAGCGAAGAAACTGGTTTATATGGTTTCTCTTTGAGCGATATTTGCTACCGGCAAGCCGTACCAGATCTTCTCTGCGATAGACATAATCAAAATGATCCCGAAGCGGTTCAATGACAAGATTTTGTATGTCGCCCAATTCTGCAACAGAGTCTTTCGTCGGCCCTGTCTATCGGTGATCCTCTACCTTATTTTCGTCACGGAGCCACTCCAACAGGCCCACAACAGCCTCTTTTCGCGAAGACGGGCCTATTGGCGGAAAGGCATACAAACCCCCTTCGGCCTCCGTGCAGATAAGAAGAAACCAGTCCTTGAAAATCGACCATTGAAAACCATAATGGGCACGCCAGATAAAAAGGTTGGTAAATGTCATTTCAGACATTTCGGGACTTATAATTCCATAACAAATCATGAATGGACCGGCGGTCTTCCAGCTCAAGGGGCTTAAAATAGGGGAATTGCGGAAGCGGCATGACCATAATTGAATATGAAAATCAGCATTTTGTCAAACTGTGCGGTAAATCAACGTCTTTCATCTCAATAATATGCTACAATATTTAAAGAGGAAACTAGAGAAGATAACCAAATGGGAACAAATTCGCATAAGATTGATTACATCACACAATCACTCTCAAGCTATCTTCAGGGAAAAGAAAAACCACTGGGCCTCTCGCTGATATCATTTTTTTCAAAAGGGCATCTGCTCATAGAAGATCTTCCGGGACTTGGGAAAACTACCCTCGCCATCGGTATTGCCAAATCCCTGGGGCTCAACTTCGGGAGGATCCAGTGCACCAGCGATCTGTTGCCCACAGATATTACCGGCTTATCAATATACAACAAGACGAGCGGCGACTTTGAATTTCATCCGGGACCCATCTTCAACAATATTGTCCTCTGTGATGAAATCAACAGGGCAACTCCGAAAACACAGAGCGCACTCCTGGAAGCCATGGAAGAAAAACAGGTCACCATTGAAGGAAAAACGTACAAACTCCCGAAATTATTTTGCGTCATTGCAACCCAGAACCCGACAGAACAGTTCGGAACATTTCCGCTCCCCGAATCGCAACTGGACCGGTTTATGATGAAAATCAGTATCGGTTATCCTTCGCGGGACGCCGAAAGAGAGATATTGCAAATGGGCAGCAAACGTGAAGACATATATCTCATCGAACCTGTTGTCAATCAGGAAGAAGTGGCCCTCATACAGGAAGACATCGTAAAGCATGTCTACGTTTCAGAGAAGATACTTGAATATATCCTCTCAATCCTTCATGCAACAAGGGAGAACGATTATCTTGCTGCAGGACTGTCGACGCGGGGCGCCCTGACGATAGCAAATACAGCAAAAACAAACGCATATTTCCACGGAAGAGATTTTGTTATTCCCGAAGATATTAAAGAACTGGCCGAATATACAATACCCCACAGGGTGATATTCAAAGAGGAGTATGAGAACCTCAACAAAAGGGAGATAGTAAAATCTATCATAGACGCAATACCAACACCCCTGTAATAAAGATCTCCAAGGCAGGTTTTCTTTACATTCTCCTCACCATATTCCTTGGAATAGCCGCAACGAATACAAACAACAACCTCATTTACATTATTGTTCGCAGTGCTCTTGAGCTTCATGAGCATCTCCGGTCTTTTTGGAAAAGCGAACCTTTCCAAAACTCGATTTCACCCTTGACATCCCTCAGGAAATATATGCCGGGGCTCCCTTTCCTTTAAAAATTACCCTGAAAAACAAAAGAAAGTTCATGCCTGCCTTTCTTATCCGGTTAAAAACGGACCGATTCGGGTTACTTTTTCCTTACGTCGCCGCTGGTGGCGAATTATCATCCTATACGACTGTCTCCTTTGAAAAACGGGGGCTTTACCATATAGACAATCCTCTTATCCATTCCGTTTTTCCCTTTAACTTCTTTATCCGTTTTAAAAAAATGTATCACACCTTCCATTTCATTGTATTTCCCGTGCTCAAACCATGCGACCTGTCCTCTCTCTATGAGCAGAAAAGGAGAGGAAAAAGTGAAAGGTTATCGGATAAAATCGGATACGAATCGGATATGGTTTCCATCAGGGAATATGTTCGCGGTGATCCCTTAAAGTATATACACTGGAAGGCAACAGCCAAAACAGGAAAAGTAAAGACAAAGGAACTCTCATCTCCTACATACCGGCCCATTATCATAGACTTTGAGAAGGTCCCCATTCAAAATATCGAAGAGAAGATCTCATCTATCGCATATACCGTCGTCCAGCTCTCAAAAAAACATATACCTGTGGGCCTGAAAATAAATGGTTCCTTTTACCCGCCCCATGTTTCACCGAATCATAAGGTAAGCCTGCTCAAAGCTCTTGCCTTATATGGCACAAAGGATCGTAATAGGGAAATACGGAAGGTTCAATGAGCCGCATCATTATTCATATTATAGATATATGGTTGAACCGCATTGCATTCGAAGGCGCTCTCGGCGGAGGCAAGGAGCCGCCCCCCTGCGGAGGACAGGAGGGGAACGAGAGGGGGCGGGTACAACAAAGGTGCGTCGAAGAAGGTAACTTGGTATGAGATAACCCTATGGCTGATATCACATTCCGGCATATCAAAATCATCTCCGTCGTAAAGGCCCTGACATATTGTATCGGTATACTCTCCTTCATTGCCCTCTCTGTTTATATCAATTTCCTCTATTCATCACTCTTTCTCCTTATGTTCGCTGCATCACTCTATGGTGAATTCCGAAACCTGGTCATACCTCGATGGATATTGACCGGTGCTTCCCTGATGATAATTGTCGCCTTTCTTTTTATATTCAATCTCAACGACTTCGTCATACAAATGTTGGAAGCCCTGCTCATGCTCCTCGGTATAAAATTCCTCGAACAAAAGCAAGTGCGGGATTACATGCAGATCTATGCCATATCCCTTTTTCTCCTTTCCGGCATGGGACTTTTGGCCCTCGGAATAATCTTTATTGTATATATTCTGCTTTTCGTATTTATTCTCTCTATCTCATTTATTTTTCTTACCTATTATGCCCAGGAACCTGAACTGGAACTTACGCAAGAAACCATCAAAAATATCATTCTGAAGTGTCTCTGGATACCAATACTGGCAATCCCCCTATCGGTTGTCATGTTTGTAGTACTCCCCAGAAGTCAGTATCCTCTCCTCGATTTTCTCAATAGGCCTGATAAGGCAAAAACCGGATTTACCGACAAAGTTCGCCTTGGAGAAGTCTCAGATATCCAGGAGGATAACAGCATTATCTTCCGGGCCACCATGGACACGATTAACGAAAGAGACCTCTACTGGAGAGGCATTACGCTCGACTATTTCGATGGAACATCCTGGAGAGCAACTGCAAAAAAGGCTTTTCCCGCAGGGGCGTCTTCGAGACCACTCGTCACGGGCAGAAGCGTAAGACAAACCATCTACCTCGAACCCTATCAAAACTCATATCTCTTCTGCCTCGATAAACCCCTCTTTGTTTCTCGAAGAAACATAAAAAGACTCGAAGATTTTACCTTTACTTCCTCAGGACCTATAGAGCGGAGACTTCGATACGAGGCAATGTCTCTCATCTCTGATACTATTTATGAAGAAAGAATTGATGAAAAGAAATATCTCCAGGTGCCTCAAAATCTATCACCGAAAATCATTGCCCTTGTCAATTCTCTCACCACAGAGCAACGCCCCGAAGCAAATGCACAAACCATTCTTCAGTATCTCAATAACAGCCAATACCAATATTCCTTGCAGGGTCTCCCTATCACTAAAAACCCCCTTGAGACATTTCTTTTTGAATCCAGATATGGCAACTGTGAATACTTTGCCTCTGCTCTGGCCATTATGCTGAGAGTCTCAGGCATCCCATCGAGAATGATCGGAGGATACAGAGGCGGATACTATAATGATGTCGGTAAATACTATCTGGTGCCCCAAAAAAATGCCCATGTCTGGGTAGAAGCCTATCTGCCGCATAAAGGGTGGGTACGCCTGGATCCGACACCTGCATCTGCAGACACATTTACCTTTCCCCTGAAAGGAAACACATTTTTGAAAATGAGCATGTTTTTCGACACAATCAACTATTACTGGTATGCCATTGTCATCAACTACAACCTTGAAAAACAGCTCTCCATTGGTCATACCATTATAAAAGGATTGAAGAAACCTTCTCTGCCCTTTCACATACAAAAAAGGCAATTGTTTATATCCCTCATTATCCTTGTAATCATAGCCATTATCGCTTTTAATATGATGTTCTTTTTCTCAAAAAAAAGAACTGAAGAAAAAAAGATACTCTCACTTTTTCTTAAAAAAATGGAGAAAAAAGGTTACAGGAAAACCGATTCACAGGGGCTTGAGGAATTTGTCCTTACTTTTAAGGGAAAAGAAGAGCAAAAAAATGCATACTCCTTTGTATCTGCGTTTGAAAAAATCTTCTATAAAGATGATAAACTGAATAGAAAAGATGCAAAAAAACTCAAAAACATGATTAAACAAATATGACATCAGGGCCATCCACTTTCTGTGTAACTTCTCGATCTAAAGACTATCATTGTGCCCTTTTCAGGCTTTTTGCCCTTGACAACAAAGTACTGCTTTGCTAACATGAGACTGGCTGTTTTCTCAGATAAAGTTATATAAAATGAAAAATGTTTATCAATAGCCCCCTGTATCTTCAAACTGCATTCATGGAGAATGGACTGGTGGTGAAAAAGACTGCCCAGCAATGGTTTTTGGAAGCATACCATCACCATCTGCAGGAAGAATCATTCGATGAAGCAATAAAAGCGTACAAGAAATGTATACAACTTGATGCCCAATATACCGATGCCTATGTCAATCTTGGTCTTATATACCTTCAAAAAGAAGACTTCGAAAAAGCCCTTCAATGTTTTGCAAAAGTTGCCCAGATGGAACCGGATAATATCGAAGCATGTCACAATCTCGGCTACGCATATGAGAAGATGGAGCGCTTCGGCAGCGCCAAACAGATGTACGAACTTGCTTTAAAAATAGACCCGAAACATATTGAGTCCTTTATCAATCTCGCACATATCGCGGAACTTCATGGAGATTATAATGGCGCAATTGAACTCTGGGAAAAGGCAATCAGTATTGATCCTAATGCCGCCCAACCTCACTTCTGCCTTGCTGCTCTCTACGACCGGCATGATATGTTCGATGAGGCAATGGAAGAATACAAAGATACCCTCAATGTTGACCCCCGCCACCTGAAGGCACTTTTTAATCTGGGATGCCTTTACGTTCAGCAAGGAGAACACGGAGGAGCTTATGATTACTTTTCACAAGTTGTTCAGCTAAGCGAAGATAATATAGAAGCATGGAACCACCTTGGCTCCATTTATGAAGAATTGGGAAGCATTACCTATGCCATGTATGCTTATGGAAAATCGCTCTCAATTAACAACTACCAGGAAGAGGTCCAGTTCAATCTTGCCAGACTCCAGTATATTGAGAATAAAGCAAATCCTGTGATTGATAAAACTGAAGAGATCAAGCAAAGATTACAATTTGTATTATCCATTAATCCGGGACATGCCGGCGCAAACGAGTTGTTTGGGTCTTTACAATAATACCCGATACCCATGACCTGTCTTTGAGCAGGCTGTTTAACTGAGAAAACTTCATTCACGGGAGATAGGAGGCCACCCCGCTTACTATCGCTCGATCCTCTTCATGATAATACTAAGAATCTCACTCCAGACGGACACAGGATCAACGGTTGGAGAAGCTGTTAATTGCGGATTCCTTTCCAGTGTTTGGGCAGCAAGCACTCCTGCTGTTTTTCTTCGCTGTTCATTGTTCGCAGATTTGGTCTGCTCCATAATGTGTGCCGGTATCTCGATGCGCACCTTACAGCCGGCAATAGAGATTGAATCAATATTATCTGCTGCTTCAGGAGGCTTTTCTGCAGGTCGATGAATGGTCCTCTTTTCCTCAACATATATGTTTCTCACAGGCGCCGAAGCAACCTCACGAGGCGGCAATGGTCCTGTTGTCTCAATAAGAGGTTCCTTAAACTCGTCTGCAATCTTTTTAAGAGTAGACCAATCTAATGGCCCATCCGGTCTTGGCGGAGGAAGCGGCTCTGTTTTCTGCTCGGTTACGACAGGTTCATGGATGGCTTCGACGGTTGGAGGAAGCTCCACTTTCTCCGGGGTTATAACAGGCTCAGGAACAAATAGCGGCGGTTCCTTAAACTCGTCTGCAATCTTTTTAAGAGTAGACCAATCTAATGGCCCATCCGGTCTTGGCGGAGGAAGCGGCTCTGTTTTCTGCTCGGTTACGACAGGTTCAGGGATGGCTTCGACGGTTGGAGGAAGCTCCACTTTCTCCGGGGTTATAACAGGCTCAGGAACAAATAGCGGCGGTTCAGGAACAGGTTCGACGGGTGGTGGTGGCTCGGTCTTCTGCTCGGTTACGACAGGCTCAGGGATGGCATCGACGACTTCGACGGTTGGAGGAAGCTCCACTTTCTGAGGGGTTATGAAAACCTCAGGGATGTCAGGAGGTGGCGGAGGAGGTGGCGGAGGTTCCACTTTCTGAGGTATTATGATAGATTCCGGTTCATGGGCCGGAGCCGTCTCTACTTGCTGAGGGGTTATAACGGGTCCAGGGATAGCTTCAACGGTTGGAGGCGGCGGCTCATAAGCAGGCGCTTTCTCTCTTTTAATAACCGCAGGCTCTTGCGGTTTTCCTTTTTCGGACGTTTCTTCAACAATCTGCCGCCGGGGGACTTTTAAAGCAGGGGTTTTCGCTATTCTTCTTTTTTGTACAGCAGGGCCTGTCATCTTATCAAAGCGATCACCTATTTGCTGTACTATTTCTCCGGTAATAATATCGAAATTATTCGTTTCACCGGCCTTAAGACATAGTTTTGCAATCTTGTTTACCAGACGCGGCACCCCATGTTCGGAATATTCCCAAAGAGCATGTATGGCTTCATCGGTAAAGATATGCCTCGTGGTCCCGGCCAGTTTTAACCTCGTTTCAACATAATTCCTTACCAATTCTTCGCTTTCCATTTTTTCAATTCTATTATAGGTTCCGATCCGCTGGAAAAGATTGGCGCGAGCCGGATGTTCCAGTCGTTTCGCAAATTCCATCTGGCCCGCGAGAACAATGGTAAAAAGGTTTCTGTCATCATCCTGCATATTGGTAAGAAGCCTCAAGCTTTCAAGGTTTGCCGGAGAAATTGCATTTGCCTCATCAATAAAGATGAGTACTTTTTTTCCCTCATCTGCTGTTTCGAAAAGAGGAGTTTATTGAAAACTTCAAGAAGTTCAATCTTGCCCTTAACTCACATTCCTTGCCGGTAAGCTGTCCGATAATTTCCCTTAAGAAGTTGGACAAAAGACATATCGGGATTTGTTACAAAGGCAATTTTATATTTTTCATGGTCCAGCGAATCAAGGATCATCCTTAATGACAAGGTTTTACCCAAGCCCACATCGCCAACAATGACCGTAAGGCATTCATTCCCTTCTTCAATGGCAAAAAGAGTCTCCGCTACAGTATTTTCAACCGATAAATGAGCTTCGACATACATTGTCGGGTCCGGTACATTATCAAATGGCGGCTTTTTAAGTCCCCAGTATTCAGTGTACATGTATACATCCTCCTTGTTTTCATACAAGAGCCCATATTTAAACAGGTTATAATTTCCATAAAAATATCTCTCATCATATCAATATATCAATCTGTCATACTATTGCTCAAATACTGCAACAACATCTTCCAATAAAAAGCGTCTTAATTTACCCACTTTATAGCTCTTAATCGCTTTTTCTTTAACCAACCGGTAAAGCATGCTTTTGCTGATCTGGAGCATGACGAGCAACATCCTGGTATTAAGCATGCGAGTGGTATAGACCGGTTTAAAGTGGAAATTAAATGCTGTTTTTCCATCGATCTGTTTGTTCCATTGACATTTTAACGCCATGATGCTTTCCCGAAAGAAGGTCTTTAATGCAATTCATAGACTGAACAACCTGTGATTGCTGAGGCGTCAGTTCAATAGAGAATATCTGTTCCTCTTCACCGGCAACTTCTTTAAAAATGAGTGTGGTCTCCATCACTGGACATTAAAGCTATCAGGGGTTTCCACGGAGGGCGTCTTGAGCTAATTCCCGGACATCCTGTTCCTGAATAGCTTCCTGTTCCTCACTGACTATTGTAGCTGTTGAATCCTCTCCCTGCTGTATAGGTCTGCTTCTTCTTTTTACAATACAGAGTTTTTCCATGATTGCCCCTTCATTCTGTATTTATATATTCATCTTTAGTATTATCGCACCTTCTCTCGATTATCTTTACTTTTTTGTAATATTTTTGTTATAAACATTTATGAGCATTTTATACCAATTTACTTCCTAAAACAATACCTATAACATTAGAACTTTTTCTAAAAAGCGTGTCAATGAAAAATCATAGAGTCCAAAGAACATGCCCTGAGCTATAGCAAAACAGCTATGACTCGTTATATTGATCTCATCGAGATGGGCGGTGTTATACGGGAAAATCAAAGCTGATCACCATTTGGAAATTTAAGGATGAGAAACTATATGTTTTTATGAATAGGAAATGATCTAGCGCTGAATAGGCAATTCTACCGGACGTCTGTCCTGCAGGGGGCTTCGCGTATTCCAATTCCAGAATCCTTTCCATGTTCTTCCCCTGCCCATCAACTGGCTGGAACCGGCGGATAATATCTGTATTGAAACAGGCAATGGTTTGTCATTATTGATTTGCGGAGACCATTCGACAAGCAAAAAAATACCTGGTACCTTAGAATTCTCCGGTATACTGACAAGGGTATCATAAGCGGGGGCCACTTTCCCATGGATATAAGAAGGGATTTCCGTTTTCTTCATATGGAGTTCCATTTTCATTGACACTCTATCGAAAGGATGTTTGTCAAGGGCAAAGAGTTTTACCCTCGACGGGTCTCCATTGTGTCTTAAAATAATTGAATAAGGGTAACCGGGATAAAGTGATGTCTGGTAAATCGCATACCAGGCGTCCCTCTGATTGGTAAAACGTTCGAGTGGACTTCCCGCAGGGAAAAAGAAACTGACGTTCGTCGGAAAAGCATCAGGGGTAACAACCACAACCGGAGGCCCTTCAAAGTCGGCAAATGCCGGACCCAGCCAGGATCAGAAAGATCAGAAAAGAGTAAACCCTGTACCGGAAGAACCCTTTTACTATCAATCCTCACCATATCTTTGTACGAGCTCATATACTGCTGCTTCAATACAGGACCGCAACGCTTTATCAACCCCTTCCTTTCGTGTGGCTTTGAAATTTGCGTCAGGAGAAAGGGGAATGGACTGGCCGCTTAAACCAGCAATTGCCTGGGCGAGCCTTCCCATACCAGAGACACCGCCACCCTTGGTTACAATCTTTTTTCGCACATTGACAGAGTCAAGCACAAGACCGTTTGATGCGTCAACAACCCGCACATCAATGCCAATACTATCAGCATTCTTTGAACCGCCGACATCCATACCGCCAACAGAAACTCCACCTTCAGTCTGTGACTCACCGGGATTTGCTTCTGATACGGTCCCCTCGAAGATATACTGAGCGCCGGCCAATTTTGACTTTCCAGCTCTTCCTGTGGCCTGGCCTCCTCCCTGTAACTGCTTTTCACGCATAATGCCTTCGTTAAGGCGCTGTCTTTCAGCAACAGCAAAATAACCCGACTTAATAAGGGCTGTAGTGAACATATCTGTTGCACCACCTGCAGTTACTTCAGGCACGGAGCTTCTGAACTCATAGATTGTTACAATCTTCCTTTGCCCTTTTGGACGTTTCATGCCTTGCAGCTTCTGAGTCGTTTTTGAATTATCGACAACGGGCTCTTCTTCATCACTATACGATACCCCTACCGAAAAGATGAAAAAAAAGAGTACCATGGAAAGAAGAGAGATAAGTTTTTTTGTTTTCATGACAAAACCTCCGTTTTGAATACCATTAATAGCAAATCAGCACATTATATCAAGGCAGGTTTTTGTTGCTTAATGCGAAACGTTCAGACGCATTTCCCGAATATATCAAGACCATTTCCTGATCCTGAAATTCAATCTGTGCGGGCACTGCCCGTATGTCCCGTGCTTCCTGCGCATTGCACTCCATCATATTTATTGCAATTGCCCCAAATTCCTGTCGTTGACGAACTTTAAAAACTACAACATTCCAACTACCGTCGGGAGACTTAAAGACCTTTTGTACACGGTCCTGACCAAGAGAAACATGCTCCGCTTCCTGTCCTGATGCATCAATGAGGGCAATGGTTGTTCTATCTTCACTAAGCTGTACCTTACACCCTCCCTGTCCACCCTGCTGCATCATTTGCTGCCCGCCTCCTGGTTGCTGCATCTGCATGGAAGACGGGTCCTGCTGCATCGGCATACCCTGTGGACCCTGCATTATGGGCTGCTGACCCATGGGCATCTGTTGCGGACCCTGCATCATGGGCTGTTGACCCATTGGCTGTTGTTGCATGCCCGGAGCATTTGTCCTGCTCTGTCCTCCGGTACGCCGTTGCATATCAGTCGTTGCCGGGGCAAAACCCTGCGATCCGCCGGTTGTTCCCTGTACTCCCGGTGATGGATAAGCTGGTTGTCCCTGCTGAGATTGCTCTGGCCATGATTGAGTAAACTGTGCCGGATCCTGCGGAACAAATTGACTCTGATCCTGCGGTTGTGAAATAAATTGACTCTGATCCTGCGGTTGTGAAACAGTCTGGGTTTGTTCCGGCTGCTGAGGAACAGTCGGGGTTTGTCCGGCTGTGTTCGGAAGCGGCTTTATATCAGGACGTTTCTTCGGCTGCAAAATGGGTTTTTTTAACTGCAAGAGTTGACCCTGGTCCCTCAATTGAGCAAAGACTACATTCTCGGGCTTACCGTCAGTAAATCCCGCCAATCCAGCATGAACAGGTATATTAATAAATAGTAATGCCAGAAGTATAGGCGCAATGATATATCTCTGCATGTTTATCCCTTCCCTGTATATGCTAAAATCTTGAAGAAAGAATATAAAAGATGCTCACAATAGTCAATTGATTTCTATCAATTTGAAATGAACGCATTTCAAACATATGTTTCAGCCATTATGGATATATACTTGTCCTGAGCCAAAGCGGTCAAACCACTCCTTTGTCCGTTCTCTATCAAATCCGGGATCTTCTGAAATATGGTGTATTGCTGTCGGGTAATCTATTTTTATCGCCTTGAGCAGCCTCGATAAGGTTCTGTACTGTTACGGAATGTTATTTCTGTTGATATCCGCCAAGCTGTGAATTAGGCCCTGCCTGAATTATCAGGCCATCCGGTTCCATGGACACACCATTTATGGTTTACTCGAACGCTGCCCAATCGCATGAAACTTTATAGGTCTTCCCACCGTATTTCAACGTACCTCTCTGCCATTTGACATTTAATTGCAGTGTGGCATTTTTCTCACTGCTTTTCCTCGTTTTAAGGGATATCGTCTTCTTCTTAAAATCCGTTTTGATATCTTCGGTCTCCCCGAAAACCACCATTTGATTATCGATATGAAGGTGTGTCTGCCCCGTGTAACTTCGGTCGCCAATGTTGTAGTAGACAAATAGGCCAATCTCTTCGTTGTCGCAATACACTGATTCCGTGGCAAGGAGTGGCCTGTTCATGAAGATGACGGCCAGACAGATTAGGAAAAAGAGGAAAAATATCCTGACCGTGCAAGACTTCGGCATCGAAGGCTCTTTCGTCATCTCTTGGCATCCGTGCATCTTCATTGGGAGACCTCCTTTAGTCACTCAAAAAAGTGTTGTGATTGTGCATAAAACTCCTCTCTTCAGGGACCACCGCTCAAAAGGGGCCGGTCAGGTTTATTGTTGTCTGTGCAAAAACGTCTTTTCCTTCTCTCTCCTATTCTCAGGATAATATACATAATGATGCTTACGACAAAATGGCATGGCGGCCCAAACACCACCATGAGTATCAATCCCACCAGCGGTGTGCCGCACCGGCTCCCTGACTTCGATAGCTGATAACTGAAATAAGAGAGTATCGAATAGGAAACCGCGAAATAAAAAACGGGAGCGATAAACGTAGAGAGAAATCCCATTCTCCTTTTTGACAGATACCTGTAACCGAAGTAGCCCAACAATTGCGGCAGCGCCAGAAGAACAAAGGTATGGAACGATAGCCAGAAAATCTCAATCATATTCATATTGTCTGCTTGCCTGTTCCTATTCTTTGATACGTTTATAAACAGCGTAGTTTTTGTCTCCGGGATCGCGCAGGTAGATGCGGTCCTTTTGCGCCTTTACGACCTTTAACGTAAATTTCATATCTTTCACGTCCGGGTGCGCTATGAAGATCGTGCAGTTCTCAAACTTCCATGAGCCGTTCGGTATCTCGGGTCTATGATGCAGCCATGAGTTAAACACCCGTTTACTCCCCTCGTATTCGAAGGCCATCTCTTCAAAATACCCGTCGTCGGAAACTCTTTCCCAGCCTGCAATCAATGATTTTTCCGTGATAGGGCAAATTGAATTGCTTGCGGATTTATCAGACCCTTCAGTGTTCAGTTCCTTTATTCTTTTGCCGTAAGCTTCTTTTAAACAGGTTTTCGACGTGCAGTTATTTCTTATAGTTCGCACCCATTCTCTTTGCTGCCGCTTGATTATTCCCGTGTCCCCAACCCTCCACATGGCTGATAAATAAGCTTTATCTAACTGATCGTCCAGATTTGACAGACTACTGTCAGAGCATATTATCGTCTCCTGGGCAGTCTTTGCTTTTGCACAGTCGAAACTTGCTGCGAATGAAGTATTCGCACACACCATAACAACCATCAGTAAAATATACAGTATTCGTATCATGATCCTCCCCTTTTCTGAAGTCATGCAAATAAAGACAAACCTCAGGTATTTTTAAAGAACCGGATAATCTCCCGGACATGATCAAGGAACTGGCTGTCAACCGTTATCCGCGCGATCGCTTCCTGCGCTTCTCTCGCGATAAGTCTATGTTCATTGCTGTTTGCCTCCTGCATTTCATCAAATGCAACACGCAGGTCTTGCAACCGTGTATCAAGCTCTTCAATTGTCTCCTGCTGCTGCGCTGCCCATGATCCGTCCTTTGCAGGATCGGTATTCCATTCCAGGCCTGAGACTTTTTCGGCCAATTCGTGCATCTTATGCCGAAGTTGCAGCACATCTTCACGAGGATAACGCAGTTCTGTCTCGGCATTGTGCAGCCGGGACATTAAGTAATCGTAACCGCGTACGACAGGCCTTAAGAAGGTGAGCAAAATGGCAGCCCCGGCGCTGATATAGCCTACCGCACTGACTCCTGTCCAGGAAAGCACATAGAGAACGGCGGCTGAAACGAAATGCAACGCAAGGGCCAGCAGAAGGGAACGGCGGACCCATCTTTTGGCGACAACAAGAGATTCATCTTTGACCGTTATCCCCTTTTCTCTGGATGCTGCTGCCTCATTCAGTACTTGCCGTGCCTGAAAGTGGATATTCCATGGCAGAGTCACGATAATCACCAACCACCAGAAACTCGCGATACCGATAATCCAGTCGACAAAATGCCCTGACGGCAGATGCAGCCACTGGAGGATAACGAATACTAAAAGGATAATGATTGTCAGTACTGCCGTAGATAAAAGAAATTTGTTGAACCCGGTTCCATAATCTCTCATTTTGCTGCCCGCCGTGATCTTGTTGTTCGTGTGAATCGATCAATTAGACGGCAATATTGCTGATATTCTTTTGCAGCCTCCAGATACACATAAAACCTCATGTCCCTTCCTCCTTTGTTTGACGTTGCTGTAAATTTTCTCCTTTACGCATGTTGTATTGCGTTTAGCCTTCCTTCCTATATTCGTGGTAACACGCCGACTATGCAGCCGGTAGTCAGATGCCCCTCTCGAGTTTTGGACCTCATTGCCGTTTCCATCAATTAAGCGCGATAGCCCCGCCTGTTATCTGTTAGGGTGTTCCTGTACCTCTTCCTCAAGAGTTTGCCGATGGACTGT
>CAWAUQ010000003.1:0-285315 GCA_963785225.1 uncultured delta proteobacterium
TATTCCCTCGCTGTACAGTTTTTGTCTAGTAGACATACTATGGAAATTCATAACCATGCATAATACTTGGATTTATAGGACCATCAAAAGGATGAGAATCCATAACGATAGGATGAAAATCAATAACTGATAAGGCCCTATATATTCTTATCTCTTAATCAATTGGTCGGAGGTTCGAATCCTCCACGGCCCATATATAATATCAACACGTTACAAAGCATCAATATTCACAATCCTCCTCAAATTGTATATTTTTTGTATAGTTTATTTTTTCCTTACTCAATGGCAATCAGGTGGCAAATTACTCGCCGAGAGTCCAGATGGTTAAAGGACATCATAGGCATTCTTTAGATATTGAAACACTTCCATCAAGTTATTGAATAATGGATAACCTGTATCCTTGTTCCATGGCATCTTCAATCCCGTAACGATGATTCCGGTTTTTTCCGCTTTCTCTAATGTAAATTGACTGTCATCTAGGGGTTAATCCTCGATGTCAAGAGTGGAGACTTATCTCTCAACACAATTCAAGCACAAATTCCCTCGCTGGAACTATTTCTGACAATTCTTACAGTATTTCTTGAGGATGCAGCCTTGTCACTCGCTGTCTTGCTGTTAACAAACACAAACAGCCCTTTCCATATAATAGAAGGTTTCAAACCGTAATAAATGTTGTTGCAGAACTTTCAGGTCAATTATAGTTGTATTGCCGACAGTGCATTTTACGGTACCGACAGGTCGACCATTTTTGTAAATCCCCGTACATTTGATGCCATTGGGACTGGTAAAGGTTCCTTTACCTGTATATTGGTCATCCACAAAATCTCCTTCGTACTTATCACCACTTGTCCATATATAGCTTCCTTTTCCATTTCGTTTGTTATCCACAAAATCTCCTTCGTACTTATCACCACTTGTCCATATATAGCTTCCTTTACCATTGTGTTTACCTCTTCTCATTTCCCCCTTATATCGACCATTTTCCTTCTTGTCTTTATACCAAATAATTATTCCAGACCCATATGCATAGCCATCAGCACAATCACCTGACCATGAAATAGTTTCGTTTGGTTGGGGATTATCATTCCAAACCTTGCAGTTTGTTTTATTATCTGCAATCCATTCCCCGGCATTTGCTCCGATAGAAACAAACAAGAGAGTTGCGGTAAGCAATAAAAGCTTGAGTCTCATGCAGATATCTCCCCGTCCGTGTGTCATTTATTTTTATTATATATTAGCTTATATTGTTCATTCAAACATATATTTTTTGTGCAACGGATTTCGACCTGGACCTGCACATAAGTTTCTTTGTTATTTCATCTTTGGCCAGAGACATTCATTTCAATCAGTAATTCCTAGAATATCATCTTAGTAGAGTTATTTAGTCATAGGTGTTTCCCATAGCCCAGTTTATCCTACTCACGTAGACTTACCTTTACCTTTAATGTCGGATCTATTTCTGACACATTTACAGTATTTTCTATTGTATCAAATGGGAGGATGCAACCTGAGCTGTCCTAAGTGAACTGGGATAGCCTTTGGTAGTTATACACATCAATGAAATATATTCAGATGTTAGTACTCTTTAATTGCTTTCCGAAGTGTTTCGACTGACGGAGCATTGGTGAGTCTTCCAGACTCATCGCTAAACATCCTTCAAGAAAACCCAACCGTCCCTTGTGGTTGTATCTCCTTTCCATCGACAAATACCGAGGGTGACCCAGATAGTCCGATAGATATAGCCTTTTCAATACTGATTATGTTGAAGGTAACATCGGCTTCAGTATTTTCAATAAGCAAAGCTTGGGGAATGTTTTCACGAAGAGCTTTCTCAGAACCACAGCCATAAAACAGATAGCAATCAATCTTCATGAGAGTTTATCTTATACATAGATTTCAAAGGTGCTCTGTCCAACGCTCGCGTCTTTTACCAATTTACCCTTCCTATTATAATAATAGTTCTGGCTGCTTAAACCTCTCACTGAATTATGATAGACGTTAACTGATCTTTCCTCGGATGGTCGGTAAAACAGTCGATGAGTTTTGTTTGCAAGGAGCTTACCAAAGGTGCGAGAATCAACATATTGATAGCTGAAATCCTTGTATTGAATATTAAGAAGCATTTTCTCGCCTTTTTTTGCATATAATCCTGATCTATTCTTATGACAGCTGATTGTTGGTGTCAAGAGCGGATACCAAATCAAGGTTCCGTACGACTCAAGCACAATCCAAGCACAATTTCCTCTTAAAGAAGTGCCGGGTCGTGGTGAACCTCCTCTCATCAACTGCCAATACCTTGTAAGTTATTGATATTCATTTATATCATATTAGAATAATTACTTGACAATAATTATTACACTGATTAAATTCTTTTAGGAGGTTTGTTTCCAATATGGGACAGCGAGAGGAGAGTGTAGAATGAAAATGGCGCTTATTATAGGGAGCTTATGGACTATGATGTGCTTTATTTTTTTGTGGGTGAATTACCGCTTCCATCGACGTCGTCCAATCAACTCTTACAAGGATTTCTCTCCTGAAGTTACTTCTGAAATGGAAAGTGAGAAAAGAATAGAAGGGTTGTCCCGTTAGTGGTGATACGAGAATAATTTCATATATATGTAAAAATAAGACCATTTGCAGACATTGGGCTTATCAAGTTAATTAGAGAGCTTATCATAAACCTCAAAGTCCTTGATGAATTCCCTCCAGGAAGACGCCGATTCCTTATCACCGCCTTGGAGAGAAAGAACGAGTTTTGTTCCGTCTTCTCTGACGCCGATGACCACGAGGAAGGGGACAATAGCTATACTGTCTCTGATCCTCATGAGGAAATTCACGCCGTCAATAAAGAGATATTTGATCTTTTCCCGGGAGAGATCACGACTATTTCGTTCGCCTGCAAGTCAAGCATCGTCAGTGTTTAGGCAAGATAAGGTGCCACATGAAATAGAGAGGTTTTAGCACTACTGTAAAAATATTTTTATACCTCAAATTCCAGAATAATCCCTCTGCCATTTTCACGTTCTATTCGTATCATGCCACCAATCTGATCCTCAGGGCTCTTCCTCGATACAACCGGCTGTTCTTTGATTGGTTGTGGCTTTGTCATAGAGGAATCGCTCATCTGGGACCTGCCTGCATTATTGATAAAATGCACTTTATATTAAGCATGTATAAGCATTCTATATAGACAGGCAGAAATGTCAATGAGATACCTCAGGAACCGGTTTATTGGCTTTTTCTGCCATACGGACCAATTCCCAATAGGGTGGCCTGTAGCCATTCTTCTCCTCAAAGAGGGTTGCCGACACAAGCACCTGCTGCTTCAGCCGCTTGTGCTTCTTGTCCAGTTTCGTGGCCCTCAGTGCCGCCCCGACACCCATGCCCTCGGGAACAGGCCCTAATCCGCCAAAATAGTTGAGCATGGCGCTGTATGCCTTTGCCAGTCCGCCAGGGACAAGAAGGTAAAACGGATAGGTAAGACGATCGCCCTTGTCGGCCCTCTCAAGCATGGCATCAACGACAGCATCGTCAATATGGGCCTGCCAGAGGGCGTTTCTGTCCCGCCCTTCGGCTACTACCGAGAGCTGAGGGTCATATTCCACGTCGGCAGGGGCTTGGGTCACAAAGCTGTGGACACCGAAGTCGCTGAGCCAGTTCACAACCCCGTGGGAAGACATGGTTGTTGTAATGCTCCAGAGGTTTATCCCGAAGGCGGAATAGGCGTGATATGCAACTTCTGAGCAGAACTGCTTGGAGGGATCTTTGAAATCCATTTCAAAATCATATGGTATATGTCTTTTTTTTACCTCTTCGTAAACCGCTTTTGCGGCAAGGTGCGGGATCATCGGGTCTTTTTGTAGAAGGGGGTGATCGGCTCTTACTCGCATCACCATGATGCGGAGTTTCACATCCTTCACATATTCATCGACGGTCGATATCACTACGCCTCGTTCAATGTGCGCCTCGATAACACTCGGCATGCCTGTCGTCTCGTCGACGTAGAGCAGGGCGATGTGCGAGAAGTTTCCCGGGTAATCATTACCGCGCGCAATAAGGGCGGATGTTGGCGCTCCTCCACGCGATACGAGGATATCACCGCTACGGAGTTCAAACCCGGCATACTCAAATAACGGGGTCTTTGATGGTTCCTTCGTGCCTGGCAGAATTTTCGGAATGGAATCCTTCGGCGCCTGCAGCATCACCTCTTCGAGGGCGATCCTGCTGCCGTAAAGGATCCGGTAAAGACGGTCACGAACATTTCGGTCACTGACATCCCATGGGATGGATTGTCTCTTGAGGGCATTCCGTAAGGAGGCAATCAATTTCGCATACTCGCCGATACGTTCAGGGCAGGCTGCCATCAGAGGTGCCAGACCAAATAGGTTTGCCTCCACGCCATCAAAGAGCTGATCAGTGGGATTGAATTGTGCGCTGGCCATGACAGCAAGCTGCTGGTTTCCCTTCTGAAGGCGTTGTTCTATCTCTTCGGCCACGGTTGGACACCCGGCAGAGCGCACATCCCGGAACCTTGTCTCCAGCTCCTGCCACACCTCATTCTGGTTCCAGGCGAAGGGAGTTGTGCCTGCACCTATTTTTTCCGGCATATCCCCGGTAGCAATCGACAACGCGCCGAATAACAGCAGAAGGGTGACGAAGCCGGTCAGGATATTTTTTTTGCAGTCTGCAGCCATGTTTATTCTCCTTAGGATAATTTGAAATAAGCGGGTAAAGCATCCGCTGTTTCATTCTTGATGAGACCACCCACCAATGGGCGGCTTCCCCGCATTCCTTACCTTCCCTCCGGGTGAATTCCACTTCAAAGTACACCACCACCATGTAGGGCCTGACGGTACACCTCATAGGGTGTCTGGTAGTTGAGGCACTTTCTTGTTCTATTATTGAGTTTTTTGACAACTATTGCAATCTCTTTTTCGGAGATGTTCCGAAAATCAGTTCCCTTTGGAAAGTACTGCCTCAACAGGCCGTTAGTATTTTCATTGGTTCCCCGCTGCCAGGCAGCATAGGGATCAGCAAAATAGACCTTCAATCCTGTCCTCTTTTCGAGTTCCTTGAACTGTGAGAATTCCTTGCCATTATCAAGGGTTAGGGTCTGACGAAGTACACTGGGGATTTTCTTGAAGTGTCTGATGCTCTCTTGTGTCATGGTTACAGCCTTTTTATCGGTGAGCTTTGCTGCTAACAAATACCGACATTTGCGTTCAACATGGGTCGCGAGACCTCCTGAACCCTTACTGCCTTCCATGGTGTCGCCTTCCCAGTCACCGAAACGTTCCCGTGTCGCGACAATGGGAGGACGCAGATCAATTGAGATTCGCCCTGGAATAAAACGTCTTCCTGAACCGTACCGCTTTTGTCTTCTGCGGTATTTGTGGCATCGCCTCAGATGGTGGTGAAGATTGCCCTTGTTTCTTGAATCACGATAGATCCACCGGTAAATGGTTTCAGGACTGATACGCATTGTTTTATCGTCAGGATAGTCGACTCGTAAACGACCTGCTATTGCTTCGGGAGACCAGTCGAGATTAAGCTTCGAGAGCACATATGCATGGAGTCTTTCATGTTGTCTCTTACGATGCCGCGCCTTGCGACGTCTCTCATTCGCGTAATGCTCGGCAGCATCATACCAATAGACCGCATCCAGGCCGTTAGTTGCCGGTCTCTAACGTGATCTCTCTCGAATCACCGACCTCTTATTTTCTGAGCCTGCTGTGTTATCGTGTATTCTTTCCCCTGGACAGTAATCTTAGCGGTTCGGGCAGCACCGGCGTTTGCCGCCACAGAGTAAGTCAACTGGCCGCTTGCCTCTCCGGTGGAAACGTATACTATGTTGACCCAATCCGCCGTGTTTGTGGCTGTCCATGGGCAACCGCTCCCGGTGGAAACGGTGAAGCTGCCGGTGCCGCCTGCGGGCTTGAATGTCTTGCCTGTAGGAGACAGGGAGTACGTACAGACAGGGGGAGGTGGTGGTGGGGCATCACCGTAACCGTCGTAGGCAATTGCGGAAGATCCGAACCCGGTCATCCCACCCACCTCGCTATAGGCGATCCTGAAGTAGCCTGTCTCACCCCAGCCCGTACCCCAACTGTTTTTGACAATGAAGGCCTGGTTTACATCATCGTAGCCGACTATGAGGACAGCGTGGCCCCCCACATATGAGCCGCTCGTATAACTATAGACGCCAAAGGTGTAATAATAAAAGTCATTGTATACTTTAAAAGTCGCAAGTACCGGGCCATAGGTGTAAAGGGCGTTCTTTATGTCCTCTACCCTGACGGCCGGAGTGCTTGAAGTGCTTGCAGTATGCCAGCCCTTGACACTGTATGTTGATGCCTGCCAGTTCGCACATGCGTTAGAGCAGGAGTTATTGGTGGCCGTGTATCTGAAACAGCTCTCGTCGGGGAGCCCCACATTGCGGATATAGTCGGAGGAGCTGCCTACGTATCCACCCGAGCAGCTTCCCGCCCCGCTGCAGGAGACGAGGATCTGCTCCGAAAGGTCGACCTGCGTTCCGCCGGTTCCTATCATTACCTGTGACTCCAGGGCCGCCGTAACGGCGAAGGCCCAGCAGCTTCCGCAGGAGCCCTGGTTCTTGATCGTCGAGACAAAGCTTTTCCCATCAACGTCGCGCCAGTCGATGGCCGGCACTCCCGTCACGGCTGCGACAGGGGCAGGTTCCGACGTATCGCCGAAGATGGCTTCAAGTTCCCCGGTCCCCTTCATACCCAGGCGCATCTTCTTCTCCTGTGCGCTCAGCCGGGAAACCGATGTCTCATCGGCATTCCACTTTGCCCCTCTGGCCTTTATTTCGTGCTTGACACCTTCGAGTTCAGCCGTATCGGCCAGGGCAACCTGCGAACCAATAAGCACTGGCAGAACCAATAGGGCCGCGATGATGCAAATATTGAACAGCTTTCCTCTTTTACAGATCATGATTGTCTCCTCCCTTTTCTCTGTTACAGGATGCGGACCGTGATGAAAAAGGTGTCCACTGCCTGTTCTACTCTCTCCCAGGGCCGATAGTGAATAAATTTGAGCGCTGATTTCCCCTTGGTTTTTGCCCGGATGAGCCATGTTTTGCGTATCGGTGCTCCTGCGAAATCACCCGTGTCTGGCGGTTCAGGGGTTGTAACACTGAGGACATCAAAATGCTCTTTATCGAGGTTTTCAATCTCCCACAGGTAGCCGGCAGGCCCGGCCTGTTCCAGTTCGACCCTGATCGTACTGCCGACCCTCACCTTGATCTCCCTGCCGTTAAAACCCTTGTTCACCGTCACCATCTCATTCCCGTAAGCAAGAGGAAGAGTGAAGATAAAGGACAGGGCCAGAAAGAGAAACACTGCTTTTGCCTTAATCAGCCTATCCTTGCCACTCCCCATTTTCTCATCCTCCTCCAGTTATAAATGTAATTTTAAAACAAACAAGAAGATAAAGCAGTGACGGCCGTCACAGAAGAGGCAGCCGGATCAGAGAAAACTAATGAACCTCCCCGTAGCAGAGCCCCCTCACCCTGCCCTCTCCCGCGAGGGGCGAGGGAATATAGTTACCCCGCAGCAAGCTGCGAGGAATCGTTAGATGGAATATTACTGATTGAAATCAGAGCCTGATGGAATTTCAGGCAGCTCCGTTGAGCCGGAATGCGTCGTCTGTCCTTCTGCCCCATTGGGAGCGACACCGCCGGCCATGAGCATATGGTCCTTCCTGAGCCTGAGTCGACCCTGTTCGACCTGGTCTACACCCAAGGCGGTGATTGCCAAATACCCCGTGTCAATGCGTTCCACCCAGCCCTTTGCCTTCAGATACCATACATGGAACTCCACCAACTCCACTGGTATGCAAAGGAGGCGGGCCACTTCATAATCACCCAGCCCCGGTTTCTTCATGTCACGCCGGCGTTGAACGTACAAAATAGAAAGCACACCCTCGCGGTTTTTCCAGTCGTCATCGAAAGCGGTTCCGTTGCTGGCCTCAGATGCGAGCTTCCACTTGCGGTTCCAGTAATCCTGGTACTTGACGTCGTAACCGGCGCGGCCCTCAGGGTTGGAGAGTGTCCGGTGGGCCTCGACAATCAGGTGAAACCGGTCAATATCTCCTGATTCCTTGTTGTCGGGATGGAACTTCTTGGCAAGATGCCGAAAGACACGGTCAATGGTGTCGGTGTCAGCGTTTGAACTCAGCTGCAGCAGTTCGTAGTAATCGATTAAGTTATCTTCATTCATAAGAAACCCCCTTCCGGATCGTCTATATTGTTTATCGCACTAAATATCAAGTCCGGCATGACAACCTTTAAGGTCTTTACTTGCCGGTGTAAAATTAAGGATTACCGGATGAAATCTTGTTCGATATATTTGAGGTGCCTGCTACCTATCCAGAACCTCCCGGACCTTCAGGAGCAACTTATTGAGCGACAGCGGTTTTCCAACGAAGTCAAATTCCTTTTCTTCAATCCCTTTATCAAGGACAATATCTTTTGTGTACCCGCTGGTAAAAAGCGCTTTAATATGGGGGTTTATGTTATGTATCTCCTCATAGGCCTCCCGTCCATTCTTTTTCGGCATCACAGAGTCGATAACGATAAGGTCTATGTCCCGATGTTCTTTAAACTTCTCTATGGCATCTTCACCGTCTATTGCTTCAATAGTTTTATAACCATACTGCCGGAGCACTTCCTGCATAAAACGTCTTACTTCAGCATTGTCTTCGGCGATAAGGATGGTCTCTTTTCCTCCTGCGATGGGTATTATTGTATCCTCTGTTTCATCAACGGTCATCGTAACTTTCGGGAGATAGACATGAAAGGTGCTCCCCTGGTTGAGGACACTCTCTACGGTAATATATCCGTTATGTTTCTTGACAATACCATAGACGGTGGCAAGTCCGAGACCTGTACCTTTCCCGACTTCTTTTGTAGTAAAGAAGGGGTCGAAGATCTTAGACCGTGTTGTCTCATCCATACCCATTCCTGTATCAGTGATGTTTATCTGCACATATTCCCCAGGTTCCCCGAAGCCGTGGACCTTGATGAAGGCAGTGCCTATCGTGGCGAATGCCGTTTCTATGGTAAGCGCCCCTCCCTTCGGCATAGCATCTCTCGCATTGGTGACGAGGTTAAAGAGGATCTGGTCCATCTGTGACTTATCGGCCATAACGATCATCTCATCATCGGTTAAGGATGTACGAAGCTCAATATCCTCGGTGAGGAGTCTCCTGAGGAGTTTCTTTGCCGTTTTGATGGTGTTGTTCATATTAAGGGGTACAAGAGTGACGGACTGCTGTCTGCTGAAGGCAAGTAAGCTCTGGGTGAGATCAACTGCCTTCTCGGAGGCCGAGAGGACCTCGTCCACATATGCCTTTAAAGGGTCTGATCTATCCATTTTTATCTGTATGAGAGAGGCGTATCCCATGAGGGCAGTGAGGATATTATTGAAGTCATGGGCGATACCGCCTGCTAAGGTCCCGATAGACTCCATCTTATAAGCCTGGCGGAGCTGGTTCTCCAGCTGTCGTAATTCAGTTATGTCTTCACAGGTCATTAGGGAATCACCGGAGGCAAGGACCGAAAAGATGAACTGGACGATCTTCTGCGTCCCATCCTTACAGGTGACGGTAAAACTATTCGGGTTCTTTTCACCGGGTCTGGTGTCCCCCAGATCTGCTCTCCAGGAAGAGATTACGTTATGTCTGTATCCGGCATCGGGGTAGGCCTTTCTGCACCATGTCCTGCCGTCAGGGATATCGGAGAGATCGAAACCAAAGAGTTCTGTGAACTTTCTATTGATATAGGTAAAATTATTTTCTTGATCGATGAGGACCATACCGAAGGGGGCATTGTCGGAGAGGGTTTTCAGTTTCTCTCTTTCTCTGGTGATTGTTTCTTCGGCCTCTTTGCGGGAGGTGATGTCCTGAGAAGTGGTTTCATAATATAGTATGGAACCCGAATTATCACGGATCACACGAACATTTATGGAGACCCATATTATACTTCTGTCTTTGGTGTAATGCGGTGATTCGAAGGTTTCAACGAATCCGTTGATATTGAGCAGTTCATGCAGGCGTTTCCGGTCTTCGGGGTGAACATATATCTGATACGCCATGTCTGTGATTGACTGCATCATTTCTTCTTCCGACTCATAACCGTACATCTTGGCTCCGGCGGGGTTGATACTCAGGTAACGACCACCGAGAGTGGTTCTGAAAATTCCCATGACAGCATTTCGGAAAATACTACGGTATTTGGCCTCACTTTCCCGCACCGCCGCTTCGGCAAGTTTGCGCTCGGTGATGTCTCTCAGGTAAGCAAGTATGGCTTTCTCACCTTTGTAAGAGATTGTATTTACTGAAACCTCAACCTCTATCGGTGCCCCGTCCCTTCTGATTCCTCTGAATTCATATCTTGTCGGAGCATATTCTCCTTTTTGCCTTACCTGTATATAGCCAACTACCCGCTCATAGTCATCGGGATGAATAACACAATAATTATTTCTCCCTATTATTTCATTCAAAGTGTTATATCTGAACATATTGAGAAATGACTGATTCACGTAAACATGAATATCATTCTGGACTATGGCAATTCCGTCATGTGAGGCTTCTATGGCTATACGGTAACGTTCTTCGGATTCCCTGAGCGCAGCCCCCGCCTTCTTTTGTTCGGTGATGTCTACAAAGCACTCCAGCAGTTTTTCCTGACCCCCTATTTGTATACGTTTGACAGATTTCAGAACCGGTCGCCTGCTGCCATCAGCGCAGATCATCTCCCTTTCTGCGTTGTCCACTTCCTGGCCCCGGTCATATACAGGGCAAGCACCTTCTTCTGCCGGACAGAGAAATGTGTGGCACCGGTGTCCGACAATGCGCTCTGCCTGGGTGCCAAACATGGCCGCGGCTGCATTATTAACATTCTCGATTATTCTTGTCATAGGGTCAATAATTATCACCCCGGCAGGGAGTTTTTCCAGTAAAGTGCGTTGCAGTATCTCACTCTCCTGCAGCGCCTCTTCAACTTGCTTGCGCACTGTGATGTCGAGGGCGGTGAACGTCACTCCGTCAGTCATATCCATGGGATTGATGGGAGTGGAACTGAGCAGCACGTCGATAATGCGCCCATCCTTACACTGCCAGCGCGTTTCTACCGTGCCTGTGCCACGTGCGGCAATCTGACGGTACTTCTCGCGCCCGACAAAATTAAATTCTTTCTCATCCGGATAAAACATGCGTGCACTTTTCCCGACTAACTCCTCACGTTTATACCCTGTCATAGTGCATAAACGGTCGTTTGCTTCCACGATTACCCGTTCGGAGACTACCCCTATTCCCACAGGGGCTGCCCTGAAAATACTTTTTAATTTATCTTCATTTTTCCGCAATGCTTCTTCAGCCGCTTTGCGGGAGGTTGTATCGCGAACAATACATATCAACCCACCGTTGTCCAGTGCCGTTAATGATATCTCCTGAGAGAAAGCACTTCCATCTTTTTTCTTTCCTGTTGCCTCCCCTTGCCATTGTGCTTTCTGAATAAGTTCAGGCATAATGTTGTAATCGAATCTTTGCAGCTCGTCTTCTTGGTAGAGAGCCCGCCATGATGTGCCTATCAATTCCTCAGAGGTATTGTAACCATAGATTCCGGCATGAGCTTCATTCACATAAACATAATTATGATCTTCGTCAAGGATGGCAATGCCATCCATTGAAGCCTCCATGGCATCGCTTTGTTGTTTAAGTTTAGCCTCTGCCTGCTTGCGCTCGGTAATGTCGGATGCTATGCTGAGAAGAACATTCTTCCGTCCCCATTTAGTCTTCTTTGCGAAGACTTCAAGAGGGAAAGAGGTTCCGTCTTTCCGGTAGTGCTCCACATCAAATTGCGCCTCACCGACCTCCATAATTTTTTGTATACGCGCCTCGATCAGATGCGCGCTAGCGGGTACGTCAATATCATGAAGATTGCAAGCAAGGAATTCGTCTTTGGAATAGCCATGCAGGTCAACAGTTTTCTGGTTGGCATAGAGAAAATTACCCTGTAAGTCTTGCACGGTGATCGAAACCGGCGAAATGTCATTAAGATCTGCCAGGATCCGAAAATTATCTTCTGCCAACTTGCGCCCGGTAATGTCGGAGAGCACAACACGGTACTCAGGTGCGGCGTGGACGTCCTGCGCCGTGGTCGCTGCCAGATGTGCCCAGAATGTCGTCCCATCCATTTTTACCATCCGCAATTCACACGCCTGTGGCTCACCGGTCTCAAAAAGCTTTTTGCGGTGTCGGTAGTAAATGGCATAGTCCTCTTTCAGGATGAAACGGCTTATCGGCTGTTTCATCAGGGTGTTCTGCGTCGCGCCCAGCATGGATGCTGCAGTGGGGGTGAAGCGCAGGATCAAGCCCTCCTCGCTGACGGTGTAATAACCCACCGGCGTTAGACCGTAGAGATCGAAATGGTTTGCCCGAACGTCCTCGAGTTCTTCCTGGGCCCTGCGCAACTCATTGTTCTGCTTCTCGAGTTCTCCTTGACGCACCCGCAGTTCTTCTTCCGCCCGTTTGAGATCTGATTCCGATTGTTCCAGTTCTTTAACTTTCTGATTTAAGAATGATATCTCTTTGATTAAGTCTGAATCTGTATTCGATGAATTCTTCAAGCGGCCCCCATGGTGACAAATAGTGCCGGGATATTGTGATTGTAAGATTATCATATAGATATGTAGATGCGTCAAGCGTAATTCATGTGAAATATCATAAGTAACCCTGGATTTATCGGGTAATGCCCTACACCTATCAATAAAAACCCTAAAGCGATGAGTCTGTGAAGGGTATTCCTGCCCATATTTCTTCACTGTATAGTTTTTGTCTCGTAGGCATACTATGGAAATTCATAACCATGCATAATACTTCGCGACAAGAAATGGGGAGGTTTTTTGAAAAGAAACTGCAATATTCCCCACCAAATTCATTGAGAGCTGCTATAATAAGAAGATTAGACAAAAAAGATGGAACCAAGGCGGGAGTCACAGAAGATAGAATTACAAGAGGGAATTTTGTAAAAGGATTTCTTTATTTATTGATTTTCTATTAGTTGTTGAGCATGGTTTTGAACATATGGAGGGTACAATGAGCCATATATATCCCACAATATACAATCAAAACACTTCCTTTGGTCGTCCTGCTTACGAGGTCCGCGGCGGGCAGGTTTATCCCACTATTCACAACCAACAAGACAGCTATGGGGTCCCCACATACGAAATACGGGGATCGCAACTATACTCAACCGACAACGACCTATGGCATGCCCATGGTTTACCTGTCTACAGGATTCATGACTCGCAGTTGTATGCGACTGTTCATAATCAGAAGGACCCTTATGGGCTTCCACTATTTGAAATCCGATGAGGTCCATGTAGGTACTTAGCAATCGCATTGAGAAAATTGTTCAAAGAAACAACTCTCATAGACGGCCGCGTCATAGCTTTCAATGGGTCATTCCTGGCTTTGCCTCCAATTGGATCGAGCTCGTTATAGATATTTTAATATCCCCAATTTTCACCCTCCTTCCACATTGAATTCCATCTGCCTTCAATGTTGGTGACAGGCAGGTCAAATATTCTGCAAGAATTACCGAAGGCTGCTATAATGAAATTAGATACACATCTTATTCAAAGGATGTGACAAAAAATGCTCATGACAGACAGATATAGAGTGTCTGTCGTGCATAATACAGATGAGGTTCATGCGTGTACCCAATAAAACGCGCCAGCTGACGTGAATAATTCACACCCGCCCATTCAAGGATCCGGAGTGAGCATTTATGACGAGCAGCAGATTCATTCTTCTAACCGGGGCTGGCTTCTCCCACAATTTTGGCGTGCCTCTAGCCAATGAGTTGTGGGCCAGTATCATAAACCATGGTGCTATTCAAAACGCGCAAAGGGTCCGAAATGCGGTTCTTTCTGATTTTGATTTCGAATCTGTCTACCACCGGATAATGGTAGGAGACTACAGCCTTGGAGAAAAGGCCGCCATGGCCCGTGGTGTGGAGGATGCCTACACTTACGTCGATGAAATCATTAGGTCGTGGGGGGCTGGAACAGACTCACCTTATCCAATCAATGTGTATAAAGTACAGGAAATGATTGCTCGGTTTGCAGGAACGAACGCCGAACCGGGTTTCTTCTTTACGCTGAATCAAGACCTCTTTGTTGAGCGTTACTATTACAATGGGTTACGCCCTCACCTGCCTGGAATTCGCCCACATACCAACAAGTGGTTCACGAACAACTTTATCGGGCGCTTACAAGATGAGGATTATGTAACATTACCTGATTCCGAAGCAATACAGCACGAATCACCCTTCTTCGAGAAAGTCGGGTTTTACTATTTGAAACTGCATGGTTCATCGAACTGGCGGAGCGCAGACAGGACCAGACGAATGGTTATAGGACAAGGTAAAGATGAACAAATAAGCAATGAGCCGCTCCTTTCATGGTACTTTGAAGTATTTACCCGAGTACTTTCTGAAGGAGATCGGCGCCTTCTTGCAATAGGATATAGCTTCAGAGATTCTCATGTGAATAAAATCATTGCTAAGGCTATACAAAACCATGGACTTCGCTTGTTTGTAATGACTCCTGAACCACCAGCGAGCCTCCATGACCGTCTTTGTCAGGACGAATCAGGGCAGGAGATATGGTCGGGACTTGGGGGTTATTTCCCGTGGGGACTCTTGAGAATGTTCCCGGAAAACCAATTACAAACCCCTGAGTGGGATGCGGTTAAAGACCAGTATTTCCAGCGTCCAGGGCGCAAATCCTTTTGACCGATTGATCGAACAAGACGTTAGGGTCGATCACTTAACGTTTTGATCAAGTTTGTATTATTGCTTTTTCATTTTGTCAGCAGCACAGGGCAGCCGGAACCTTTAAGTACATTACGGGCCACACTACCGATAAAATATTTTCCAAGACCCGTTCTCCCCAATGACGCGATAACAATGAGGTCAATCCCTTTCTCTGTTTGGGCCTTCAGTATTTCCTCGGAGGGGTTTCCGAACACCACTTCGCTAAGAACTTCCAGCTTTTTTATCTGGGGAAATTTGTCGATCTCTTTCTGTAGTTTCATTCTGGCGCCATCGATCATATTCTTTTCTATATCTTTGGTGTAGGATGGATAGGTCAATCCGTAATCGTCAATGGTGTCGGTTATCTTTTCGTGGATCACGTGGAGCACATACACTTTAGCTTTATACTGCTTCGCGATGTCAAAAGCTTGCTTCAGAGCTTTGTCGGAATACTCGGAAAAATCCGTTGGTACAAGAATCTTAGTTGGCATAAGCATCGTTAAACCCCTCCTTTACATATAATCTCTATCTTCTATAATTATAGCAGCCCTTAGCAAATTTGGATATCAGATCAAGGTTCCTGCACAACCCAAGCAAAATGCGTCATTCTGAAGTCATGTCAACGAAGTATGTTTTAAAGGCCAAGTTTCGCGATATTTTTTATTAATAGTGGAAACGCAGGGAAATCGAACCAAGGGATGGTCCTGCGCTCACCACCAATAGACTGAGATTTATAAATTAATAGGGAGTGGGTGCTGCTTTCTTGACAATTGAGGAGGAGGAGTTACTATGATATGAAAGGTGTCTTTATTAAGATCAAAGGCACATTAAACAAAAGAAAGGGGGTATTTATTATGGTTAGTCAAAAAATTAAAGTGAGCCACATCATGCCGTGTTCAGTCAACCTGTTGACTGTCGCCTCAAAGACCGAACGTGATGCAATGACAGCAGGAGCTATGTTTATCTCCGAGGATCCTCCCTTGTTCGTGGTGAGTGTGCAGAAGCATATTCGTAGCCATCGGCTGATCGAAGAAACCGGTCAGTTTATCCTCAATGTTGCATCCACGGAACAGGTTAAGCTTGCAAAAAGGCTTGGTCATGAGAAAGCAGAGGATAAATTCAAGGAATTTGGTATAGCAACAAGCAATGCGAAGACGGTGAATGCACCATTACTTGAGGGATCCTTCGCAAGTATCGAATGTAAGGTTATAACGTCTTTCCCGGCCGGCAATTTTACAGTGTACATAGTGGAAGCTGTTGATTTCACTCTTAAGGAGGATTTATCGCCCATCGTATGGGATCTGGACCGATATTACGCTCTGGGGAACGAATTAAAGTAGTTTAACAGGGTATGCCGGTCAGCACGATGGTGTTCAACCGGTTCTGCACTTCCCGCCTATCCCTGTGCAGGCTGTTGGGGCTTTGCTATAATAACCTCAAGTTACAGAGGTCGTGGAGCAACGCCATGCTTCTTCGCACCAGACAATGATAATTGGCAAGTTAATAGATATTATAAAGTATATAGGGGTTTATCATGTGTGGCAAAGATAGAAAGTTTGCTTCTTTGGGTTACGGTAATATAGCCACTATTTATTCTGATGAAGACATTAATCTCTACAACAAAGACCTCTAACCGTGAATTCAATCCGAATGACGAATACAAAAATATTTAATGCTGAAACAGTCAATGGGATTAACCGGAAGCATTCCAAGTGAGGTCTTGCTACTCAAAGAACGAGAGAAGACAAAAGGTTTTGGTGCACCCCACAGACCTGCGACGGTATTCACAGAAACCATTTTCCATCAAATAAGTCTATCCGAATTACTTCTTGCCAAACAATTTGAATGCAATCGGGATTGTTGTTACTGCTCCAATCACCGTAAGTGTCCACCCGATTGCTTTCTGCTGATCCCTTGGAAGCTTATCTGCAAGAAGCAAAGCAAGCCCTGCAGCAAGCATACCGCGAGTGCCGACAATAAGTGCAAGGTCAGGTAAAGTAATATCAGGTTTTTCCATGACGCCTCCTAAAATAATATCAACAATACTCAAATGCTTTCGACTTCATTACAAGAGTAGAACACTCCCCCATTCCCTGACCCCTTGGCAGATCATCGATCATGTCCTGGGAATCTATTGTTGCTACAGGATCCTGGCTGCCACGGAAAGGACATGGTAGGCCACTTCTTACTTTATTTTCTTCTTACACCGAATACAGAACACTTTACCTTTATATTAAATCTGTCTTGATCATCAATATATGAACGAAAATTCCCATCGTCAACGGTAGGGTTGGGATCGGAAGGCCGCTTTCGCAGACAACAATTTTTTGACAAATTTTAGTAGTGTTTATGGACAAATTACTACGCGATTTTAAAATACATAATAACTAAGCCAACTGAAGGCCGTTATTTATCTTGTTTTCTCTTAATCAGGGTTCCATAGATTGTCGATTCGTACACAATCACTCCTCTTTGATTCTCAATGCCTATCTCAAATCTTGCTACCTTGGGTCTGTTCTGCCATTCTTTAATCAATATATTCATCTGATCCTTTGGATAGAGTTGCCCCCTCAATTTGATATGTTCGATCATGGCAGCTGGTACATCATTGAGATCAGGGTATAAAAGACGGACGAGAAGTCGTATACCCTGGTTGAGTATTTTCGCAATGGCGTAATCCGGATAAACGAGATAGTCTGATATGTGGCTTTTAAAGTCAATATCGTCTTTGGCTAATAGCTTGAAAGCTTTGAGATCGTTTGGATAGTCTGGATCATATGTTGCATTATCAATGGCAATATACTGCTCACGTAATTTAAGCAATTTTCCCATTTGTTTTCTATTGAGGTTCATCAGGCCCTGCCTTCTTCTGCATGTATAAATGGTACCCTACGAAGTCTACTCCAATAGCCATTTTGTTGCTTGAAGGGGCCACGTTTATACACCTTAATTTCATTTTATCAGCTATACATGAAATAGACAATCACTTGTTTAATCTGAAGACAATTAAGCGGCCCTGTGTTTATGCCCACTTCGTTGGCTAAAAAGGCATCACAAGGGCAACTTTAGGTGTTGAGATGAGTATGAGAGTCGAAATGTTGTAGTCCTGACACCAAGCAATAAATTCTTTCTACAAAAGTTCATCAAGATTCCCTTGAAGTATTATTCATGGGCATTCCGTCCGTACAAGCTGCTTCGTCACTACTCGGAATGATAGATAAATCTGGTGGGAGTATCGGGAGATTGTTCTTCATCGATCGTCTTTAATTCTATCCACTCAGTCATATTTTTGTTAATTGCCAGGAAACCTACTGCAACATCCTTCGTTTTTCTTTCTTCAACGGCATTTGAAAACACAATAAAATGCCTGCTATCATTAATTACGTCACTTACCCGAAGGTGCTCAGGTATAAAAACATCACCGAAGTACGTTTTTTCACCGGCCTTTAGTCTTATTTTGACGAATTGTCCCATATTACTCTTCTCTGTACCCTTAAGGGCCATATGGCAGTAACGGCAGATTATTGCCATTGATTTGATCTCTTCCCCACAGAACGGGCACTCTTTTATGTCACTCATTCGTTCTCCCCAATTATAGAAATACAAAAAAACACATCTTGTGACCAGTTACATCATCGTAAGATATCTTCACAGGTTTATAAAGGAGGTTTTATTAAAAAAATCACTCATTTGTCATATTCTCCTGCAATTTTCATCCATTTTCAAGCTAAATCTTTACAGGGAGGCAGATTCCCCTGTATTCATTGCCGGATATCAACATCAGTTTTTGCTCTCGGGAAAGCCTCTTGATTGAGGCTTCCCGCTTTAACGCGCCCGATAAATCGGAAAATCTCTCAACATAGGCTAGCGTAACCGGGCGCCTAACCCGCGTGTATTTTGCTCCGCCCTTGCCATTATTATGCTCCCGGATGCGCTTCTCTATGTTATTGGTCCAGCCGGTATATAAGGTTTTGTCGAAACATTCAACAATGTAGACGTAATAGTTCATATAAGCGCTACATTTTGGTTGACACATACATTTTGAGCAGTTAATGTGATGATGATTGAGTAACATCTTAATAAACACATAGGAGGACTTTCTATGGCTATGAAAGTTGAAATCAAAGATAACAAACTCTTCATTGAAATTGACCTCGAAAAACCGACGCCGTCAGCATCCGGCAAAACCCTCGTCGTTGCCAGCACACGGGGGAATACAGTTACCACTGCCCAGGTAGACGGTAAGCCCCTTATAATCGGACTCAACGCTTATATTAAACCATGAGGTAAAACCTAAACAAAACGTGCCAAGAAACATACATTCCCTTGCAATGAACCTTTATTTTTGGGTATTTTCATCTTTCTCGTCCTATTCTCCTGCAACTTCTGTTCATTTTCAAGCTAAAAATAAAGTTCTTTCGCATTAACAGAAAAAATAGTAAATACACATTTTCTTTTTTATACTGATATAATCAATAGAGCAGTTGATTTTCAGACATACAATAGCGAGGTATGGTACGCGATAGAGAATCAGCTTTCTCCTAATGTTTATCTTTTTGGGTTTCTGCGGTATCTTTTATATGCCTCTACGGGAAAAAAAGGGATGCCATCCAGGATCTGAACACCCACCAGACAATACTCAGATAACGGGCGTCACCCATGTCGATGCGCAGGGAAGGATCATATGCACCCTATTTAAAATCCACCGGCGCAGATATTTCATACCAAAAACATATCCAGGAGATCATGTTCACTCATAAACCGGTTGTGAAAACAATCCTTAGCAGCGGTCACAGTCTCGACAAGCAGGCGCAGGATATTATGAACAAGGGGTGCAACGGATTCATCCGGAAACCATTTAATATTGCCGCCCTTTCCCAAAAAATCCGCGAGGTTCTGAGCAGTTGGTTATATTTTCAAATCATCTTTATTACACATTGGAATAATGCTTCATCAATCGCCTGTTGCATTTACGATAAAAAGGGAGGAAAATAATACAGGTTTATTGTAAAGATGATTGTCCCTATTTTTCTTCCCCACCTTGGCTGTCATGAGCGATGCACTTACTGTAACCAACAGTACATTACGGATCTCAGAGATAGCGATCTGCAGACCGTCATCACGAAGAGTCTCGGTGTTCATGAAGGTCCCTTTGAAGTAGGGCTCTTTGGCGGCAACATTTTCGGGATAAGCTCCGATGAGCTGCAAAGGCTTTTCTCCTATTTTGAAGCATACATGGATAGGATTACAAATTTCAGGATTTCAACAAAGCCTGTTCCACTTAAAAAGGAAATCATCGATATACTCAAGACAAATCGGGTGACTGTTATTGAACTCGGCATACCAATCTTTAACAACAAGATCCTTTCTCAACTGAACAGGCGCCATACTGCCCAGGACCTTTTATTAACGTATACTGCGCTCATCAAAGAAGGTTTCCAGGTGGCGCTTCAGTTCATGGTGGGTCTGCCGAATGAGACGATGGATGATATTCAAGCAACGGTGCAGCACATGGTCCGGCTTAAGCCACATTATATAAGAATCTATCCCCTTGTCATTCTTGAAGATACATACCTTGGTGAAAAATACAAAAAACATACGTTTTTACCGGTCCCTTTCGAGGAAGCCCTTGACAGGACTGTCTTTATATACCTCCACGCTTTAAAACATGATATTAAAGTCATTAAGATGGGTCTTACAGAGAATGAAATCATAAAAGGGAAAATCCTTGCCGGCCAATATCATCCCGCTTATGGATATATGGTTAAATCCAGGGCTTTTTATCTCGCTATTATCGCAAAGTTGTGTGCTGTGCCTGTGAAGGGAAATACGGTCACTGTCGATTTAAATTCTCGGGACATCCCCCATCTCCTGGGTAATAAACGCATGCACATTACCCGCTTTGAAGAAGAGAATATTCATATTCAATGGGAAAAAGCAGAGATTGATCGGGATAATTTTATTCTCCGCTATGACGCTCAATCCATAACGGGAAATATCTTCGATGCCCTTGAGATGCTCCGGCAATAAAGCATCTACCATTGTTCTTTCCGTAAGCCTCCAACCCCCTCGTAGACAATTTCCTTTCCCAGAGATTGCCGTATGACATTCCGGAAAATTTGCTTCTTTTCAGAACCAAAAGACGCAGTCAAGTGCACAAAAAACCTGATTCTATCCCGTGGCGTAATTCTTTTCGGCATAGTCGTGTTTAATTGAACCAGCATGTTTTCGATAGAACTGCCGTCAATTTCACGAAATGTAATATCTTCGACATCGAGAAACCTGAAAGTACCATCGTTGAGCGCAAATATGTTGCATCCCTTTAAGTCACGATGGATTACTCCGGACATAAAAGTATTCCGAAAAAAATCAGCGAGACCTTCTCCGAAGTGTTTTCTTTCTGTGGCACTCATAGCATCATATCTTCTATCCATATAACGGTCCAACTCCTCACCTCTATCGCTTAAGTCCTCCATACAAATGTACCCGGAGGACAAGAAAGATGCCGCCTTAAGACAGTAAGTCCGGGGTATAATAGGCAGATTCAGATATATTAATGCAATATGCGCCTTCCATGCCCGTTTGAGCCTCCTTCCATTCGTATACGTTTTTCGTATATGGTCACTATACCTTTCGACGACAACCTTTTTGTCTGTCTTGATGTTTTCTGTAAGCGTACCCTTTGCATACCCTTCCATTCCGGCAACGTACAGATATTCGCCCATCCAGGTCGTTTTCGACGTATTGTCGAATGCCCTTCGTTGCTTCCTGCAAATCCACTCATGGTGCATGTCCTTCAGGGTTCTTTCAATTTTTTCTTCTATCTCTGTATTCTTATAACATTGGAAAAAAATACTTTTTTCTTCAGCGCTCATTACCCGGTAAATCATGGCAAGGGCGTGAGAAAGGTTAGATATTTCATCTCTCAGAGTAAAAGATCTTTTAATCTTCATCTTATGGAGATCAATGAGATAAAGCGTATTATTGGAGACAAGGACATTATCGAGATGCAGATCGTTGTGGAGAATATTTCTGAGCTTGAGCTTTTTCAATAATTCTGCAAGCGCAACGATCAAATGTTTTCTCTCTTTTGTTTCAAAAAAGGCCGCAACAAAACTTTTCCCGTCAATCCATTCCTGCACAACTGCAGAATGGCTTGGCCCTGTTCCGTATCCATATGATTTTGGAGTTGATATCGAAAGAGACTTCAGCCTTTCGCTGAGCACATATTCTTTTCTCCCCCGCGGGCTCACCCTGTTTCTTAGAAATCCGAGAAACCCTTTTTCAACAAAGGATTTGACAAATATTTTACCCGCACCAAAGGGATACACGGCATACCACCTTCGTTCCCCCGGTGGATGCAAGAAATCTGTTAATACCTCTACCAGTTTTTCATCATTTAAGAACCATTGTGCGGTATTAATTTTATGAGTTGATATGGACAGCCTTTCTTTCATAGGGAATTCACAATTTCCGCATACCTCGGTCCCCATACTTTCAGGGAATACTTTTCCTCTGCTGTTCTTCGTGCGGCTTCACCAATTCTCTGCCGGAGTGAGGTGTCATTTTTTATCATCTCTATGGCGTTAATCCATCCATTCTTGTCGGTCCTTAAAAAACCATTCACCCCATCCTGGATAATCTCATGAGCAACGCCAACGGGGTGTGCAATAGAGGGCAGCCCTGCCGCCATGTACTGTATGAGTTTTAATCCGCATTTGCCTCTGGACCAGATATCATCTTTGACAGGCATGATACCCACATCAAAATCAAGGACCATGCTTTTTTCATCATCCTTGTTCCACTTCTGAAAGATAATCCCCGGTCTGTCCAAATTAAAGGGCTTATCAGCGATAATTCTGCATTCGACATCTTTCATCTCTGATAATGCTACAATCACTTCCCGTATTTCTTCAAGATACCGCAAGGTCGAACTGCTTCCGATCCATCCTACCACAAAGGGGCGGTGCTCTTTGTGTTCTTTGACGGGATATTCATCAGTCTCCACCACGGTAGGCACACGATACAGACCGGATGTTTTGTATCTTCCCGCTTCATCAAGCAGGAAATCATTCCCGCAAAAGACTGCCGCTGAAGCCTTTATAATTCCGCCAAACCTTCTTCGTCTTGTTGTGCTGTCACCTCTACGACCATACATAACTGCGTCATCAAAATCATATATGATCTTTTTTGCAAAGGTCTTAAAAAGCAATAGCCTTGCAGAACTCAGCAGCACTCTCTGGACAACAATGATATCTGACAGCGAAGCTTCTTTGAGAACGGTGGCAAGACTCGTTTTTGTCGTAGTGAGCGTAACATCAAAACCCGCTTTTCTGAGATACGGGAAGTATTGCTGAATTCTGTATCCTACAGGATTTTCTTTGGTAAAAATGTTGTGGGTATAGAAGAGAATCTTTTTCATCGATCCAAACCGGCAAGACAAGATATCATATTGCTATGTTTCTTTTCTAATAAATGAAAATAGTTTTCAGAACCCCCTCTGTGAATATCCATATGCTTTCACTTTATTCTCATCAACGACAGGACCCCTGATAAACTCTCTCGGTCCCGTGGCCGTGATAAGGTACTCTTCGATAAGAAACCCAGAATATTCATTATTTCTCCCAACGAGGTAAAATATACAATGTTCGTTCAATATAACAGAGCGGTTTCAGACAGTCAACGGCAAAACAAACGATGGTCGGTTCCGCATCACGCATGACATGAACGGAAAAATCTCAAAGAGTGCCTTATTATTTCTTGAGACAGGAGATTTATTTATGCTACATTGATTCATCACATGGAAACATTGAACAATAACCCCCTGGTATCGATAGTAATACCAACCTATAACTATGCAAATTACCTGACTAAAACACTGGAATCCTGTATTACGCAAAGTTATAAAAACCTTGAAATCATTATTATTGATGATGGCTCCATCGACAATACAGAGAGCATTGTCCGGGACATCAATGACAGCCGGGTTTCCTATTACTATCAACAAAATCAAGGCGTTTCATCGGCCCGCAACAGAGGCCTCAAACTTGCGAAAGGAGATTTTATTACATTTCTCGATGCAGACGAGTACCTCTCCGACGGTTCAATTGAGCAACGTTTACACGTAATGCTTTCAAACAGTGCTGTCGATTTTGTGATAAGCTCGGCCAGCTCAACAGATGATGCAGGTCATCTTTCTGTTCATCAATACAATATTCATAAGGATACCATATCAAACCGGCTTTGCGAAGAACTACTCTTAAAACGCTTGCCCTATACGACATCAGCTATAATGATCAGAACAAAACATGCCAGGAAGTTCCAATTCCCCATTGACTTAAGCAACGGTGAAGACCTCGTCTACTTCTCAAAAGTATTTTTTGAAACAAAAGGATATTTTCTCTCAAAACCAACGGTCGTGACATGTAGCCATTCAGACAGTCTCCGCCATAATATTGAAATCCTCAAGAAACAGGGCATCGACCTTATTGAGGCAATTTTCGACGATCCCTATTTTGAAGGAAAACTGGACTATATCAAAGCTGGCTTCGCTGCCGACAGGTGTTTTGAGCTCTTTAGAAGGTTTTACCGTTCCGGTGATAAAACGCTCGCCCGAGAGTATTACAGAAAAGCAATTTCCATTCAACCAGCAAGAATTTTTAAGGTGGACTATCTACTAAAATTTCTCCGAACGTATCTGTGAAAGGTACCTTTTATGGTGAGCATGGACAATCAAGATCGCAATTTGCTCTCACTCGCCTCATAGAGAATTCTTTCCATCTCATTCATGTTCCTTTCCATAGTGAACTCTTCCATTTTACGACGCGCCAGTTCTCCCATCCGTTTCCTTTTATCTCCGTCAAGAAGCCCCTCGATGGCATTACAAAGGTCTCCGGTATTGTGGGGTTCGTCGATAACATAGCCTTCATCGGCAGAAATGAGCGCTGATGCTCCATTCCATTTTGTGGTGATTGTCGGAAGACCGGAGGCCATGCCTTCCATGGTTGTCAAAGAGCATGCGTCGTAGAATGTGGGATGAGCGAGTATATGCGCTTCCCGATATACTGTCTCCGGCTGAGCATTTTCTCCGAGAAAGGTCACGCAATCCTGCAAGTTGAGCCTTTCTATGAGTCTGTTGTACCGTTCCCTTCTGCCCCTCCCCATAACGAGAAGCTGGAATGACCGGGTCTTTTTTGCCAGTTCTCCAAGAGCAAAAAGAAGCGGTGAAAGGCCTTTCAACCGGAAGTTGCCTGCTGAAAAGAGGATTTTCAGGGGACCTTCCGGTGTAACATCGGCAGGCTTGAAACGATGAATATCTACACCGTTATAGACAACATCGATTTTATCTTCGCGCAGATGATAATAGCCCATCATTTGTCCTTTGAGCATATCCGATATGGCGACAATGCGTTTATATCGGTTTTGTTTAATGGGATATTCCGAAATCCATTGCTGCACCCTCTGATTAATACTGCTTTTGAGGAGAAATGCCTTGATTCGCCGCTCGTTGAGATTGTCGTAACTTTCGATCTCCCTTTCCATCCAGATGCGCTGGATGCCGCCGTGGCTCTGGTATACATCAAGTTCAAGGGTGTTACCGAAACCAAGCACCACATCCAATCCGAATTGTCTTACCTGCTTTCTATGATTCAGCGCAAAAGAGAGTGATCTCAGCCATCGGGGGAATGGCAGGGTCTTCAGCTTGACCAGCGTTACTCCCGGCACTTCAATGCCCTTGGCGCAGAACATAAATACCTGGTGTCCCTTTTCGGCAAGTCTGGTGGAAAGATCATAGGCGTATCTCTCGGCGCCGCCTTTTCTGGGGTTAAAGTTATAGATCGCTAAGCCTATTTTCATATCAGCACCAGCAAACAAAATCCGAGACTACATCTCTTAAAATCGTAAGCGTGAAGTATTATATGACATACAAAACATTTTTTGAAAGATTATTTGTAAAAAGCCATTCTTGCATTACAACTCGTCGGGGTTTATATTGTGTGCACCATGGATTATATATATACGCAGGAAGAGGCGTTACTACTCCTCACCGCTCACGGAAAAGAGGTTGAAGCACTCTATAAAAAAGCTGACACTATACGACATAAGCATATGGGCGACGATGTTTATATCCGTGGCATTATAGAATTTTCCAATATCTGCGCACGTAATTGTCATTACTGCGGCATTCGTGCGTCGAATAAAAAGATTAAACGTTATGCCATGGACCCTGACGAAATACTCGATATGGCTTATGCCATGACGCTTACAGCGCAGACAACCGTGGTTCTCCAGTCCGGTGAAACGCCGGGGATCGCTGATGACGAACTGGGGGCAGTAATCAGGGCTATAAAGGAAAAAACATCCCTCTCTGTGACCATATCTGTCGGTAACAGACCCTATGAGACATATCGTTACTGGCGAGATTGCGGGATGGACCGTTATCTGCTCCGTTTTGAGACAAGCGATGCCGCATTATTCGAACAACTTCATCCAGGGTCTACACTCCATGATCGTATTACCTGCATCAATTATCTCAGGGACCTTGGCATCCAGACGGGAAGCGGGTTTATGATAGGCCTTCCCGGTGAAACACTCGAAATACTGGCAAATAACATCCTTCTCTGCCGCACCCTTGATCTCGACATGATCGGAATCGGACCTTTTATCCCGCATCCTGATACCCCACTTGGAAATGAAAAAAATGTCTACGAAGAGGACCCGGAAATGTTCTTTAAGGCACTGGCCACACTCCGTGTTTTTAATCCGAAGGCCCATATTCCTGCCACAACCGCCTACGATGCGGTCTTTCCAGGAAAAGGCAGAGACATGGCGCTCACGCGGGGCGCTAATATCTTTATGCCCAATAGCACCCCTGTCAAATATAAGCAACAATATTTTCTCTATCCGGGAAAACCCTATGTAGATGAATCTCCTGAAGAGTGCACGGAAGCGGCACTCTTCAGGATACAAACACTGGGGAGAACAATCGGGAAAGGCCCCGGTCACTCAATAAAAAAGAAGTAAAAAATCCTGAATTTATAATTTATATGTACTTACCGGCAATATAATTACTCAGGTGTTCAATGAGTGTCTCCTGCTCTGCGATGATGGACTTCACAATATCACCGATAGAAAGGAGGCCTATGAAGCTATCACCTTCAAAAACCGGAAGGTGCCTGATGCGTTTTCCTGTGATGAGCACCATACAATCATCAACCGTATTTTCCGGCTTCACGGTAAACATTTTTTCAAAAGGGGTCATAATGTCTTCCACTGTTGTATCTTTCGATGCTTTTCCCTTGAGAATAACCTTTCGTGCGTAATCCCTCTCGGAAATAATACCTGCCACCTTTTCTTTTTCATCTATGACCATTAAGGCCCCTACTTCTTTCTCTCCCATGATGGCGAGGGCTTCAAAGACAGTGTTCTTGGGTAAAACGGACCAGACATTCTGCTGCTGCTTGTTTTTGAGAATTTCCTTCACTGTTTTCATACTCACGACCCCCTTAAATTTAAAATCCCAATAGCAAACAAAAACTCCTATAAAAGTATATAAGCAAAGTCATCATCGCGCAAGTGTAATTGCTATGAAACCTTAAAAATAAAGATCTCTCTCGCCCTGTTCGAGCTGTTCCAGCCTCTCCTCAGTTTTTTTCCGTATTATCGGGTCGGAAATTTCGTTAAGATGTTTCTTTATGACTTCTTCTCCCTCTTTTTTTGTTTTTTTCGTTGCGTAATCAAGGAGAAATTCTTTAAAGGTGAGTATAGCATTAGGCTGGCATACGTTCTGGATTTCGCCGGACTTTGCAAGGGGCATAAAGCGGTCGCCGGTCCTGCCCTGCCGGTAACAGGCAGTGCAAAAACTGGGGATATATCCTGATTTACAGACGCTATAGAGCATTTCGTCTGTTGAACGATGGTCATCGACCTGGAATTGCTCTGTGGCAATCGATTTACCCTCAATGTCTTTGTGGTAGCCTCCGACGCCTGTGCATGAACCTGCGCTGATCTGTGAAATACCCAGGTTTATCGCCTCATCCCGATATTCAGCCGCTTCTCTTGTTGACAGGATCATGCCGGTATAGGGAACAGCAAGGCGGATCACTGCAATAATCTTCCTGAAATCATCATCGTTAACCAGATAGGGGAATGTTTCCAGATTAACCCCTGCAGCAGGCCTGATTCTTGGCATGGAAATCGTATGACAGCCGACACCAAAACGCTCTTCCAGATGAAGTGAATTGAGAAGGAGTCCCAGCACCTCATATTTATAATCGTATAAACCAAAGAGGACGCCGAATCCGACATCGTCAATGCCGCCTTCCATTGCCCTGTCCATGGCAAGGGTATGCCAGTCATAATCTCTTTTCGGCCCTGACGGGTGTACCCTTTCATAAGTAGCGCGATGATACGTTTCCTGGAAGAGGATGTAGGTCCCGATACCGGCTTCTTTCAGTTGCCGGTACTCCTCAACGGTTGTTGCCGCAATGTTGACATTGATCCGACGGATACTGCCTGTTTTATTCTTCACCCTGTAAATTGTCTTGATTGCCCCAAGGACATAATCGATGGGGCAATTCGTTGGGTCTTCGCCCACTTCCAGGGCAATACGTTTATGCCCCATTTCCTCCAGCGCCATGACTTCCTTTTCAATCTCATCGAAATTGAGGCGGCGGCGGTTAATCTCATTGGTTTTCCGGTATCCGCAATAGTGACAGTTATTGATACAATAATTGCTGATATAAAGGGGGGCAAAGATAACGAGCCGCTTTCCGTAAATCTTTTCTTTCACTTCATGGGCAGCATTGAAAAGTATTTTTAATGTATCGGCATCCTCTATATGAAGCAATGCAGCAGTCTCATAAGGGGTGAGCCCCTCGGCCTGTCTGCCTTTTTCGATGATTGCCTTTATGTCTGCCGCTGTCACGTTTTTTGCTTTCTCGAGTATTGAATTAATTTCAGCTTCGTTAATAAAATCTGCTGTTTTAAGTGTTCCGTTCCGGGGCTTCACGATATTCTCCTTATCTCAATTACCGGTACTCGCTTTGCGCATGCGAGTTCAACCTGCTACGGGTAAGATTTCCTTATGCCTGTACCTTTCACGTAAGGCTTAGTTACGAAAGAATATATTACTTGAATGCACAAATGTAAAGAGCGACAGAAGACTATCCGCCGGTTTCTTCCAGCGCCTGCAGGGCTTCGGGAAATGGAGCCAGTGCGCGCTTCAAAATACCCATCATATAGGCAATAAGGACGCCATAGTTCACAATAGGTATCCCGGCCTGTCTCGCCTGCATGAGGCGGTGAAGCATCTCTTTACGGTTAATCATGCAGGCGCCGCAGTGGATGATTAATTTGTAGCCCTCGATATCAGGCGGAAGTTCAATACCGCTTACCCAGGTAAAATCGAGGTTTCCTCCTACATGCTGCGTAAGCCATCGGGGAATTTTCACAGTTCCGATATCATCTTCAACACGATGATGCGTGCATGCCTCTGCTACAAGGACTTTGTCGCCTGGCGCCAGCTTTTCGACTGCCCTGACGCCTTCCACAAGGGTTGTTAAATTTCCCTTCTGCCGTGCAAAGAGAATCGAGAAGGAGGTCATCAGTACGTCTTTCGGCGTATCGGCGGCGACTTTTAAAAAGACTTGTGAGTCGGTAACAACAAGTTTCGGCTTGCTTTGGAGGTTCTGTATGGCAGCCTTGAGTTCCCTTTCCTTCACGACATAGGCCATAGCATCATTATCGAGGATGTCCCGAAGTGTCTGTACCTGCGGGAGAATGAGCCTCCCCTTCGGCGCAGCAAGGTCAATGGGCACAACAAGGACCACGGTATCTCCCGGCGAGATGAGGTCGCCTATGATTGTTGTCGACATCCAGTCCTTGGGTGCTTCTTTGATCATGGCCATCTTCAGAGTATCTATCCCCTCTTTCTTGAGGGCGCTTACAGCAATAACGGGGAGGTCCAGTTTTTGAGCTATTTCCACCGCCTGTGCGTCAGGGTAGAGATCAATCTTGTTCAGTACAGCAATAACAGGAACATTGTTCGCGTGTGCCCGCTTCAGCACTTCTTCCTCGTATTCCCCCGTTCCCGCTTCGGGATCTACGACAAGAAGCATGAGGTCTGTTTTTGCCAATACCCCGTAAGCCTTTTCAATACGGAGTGACCCCAGTTCTCCTGTATCGTCGATGCCCGCTGTATCAATGATAACAACAGGGCCTATGGGAAGAATTTCCATCGATTTGTACACAGGGTCTGTTGTGGTACCCGGCACATCGGAGACAATTGCAATGCTCTGATTTGTCAGGGCGTTGATGAGACTCGATTTACCGGCATTGCGCCGCCCGAAGATGGCAATGTGGAGCCGGCTTCCCCGTGGTGTCTGGTTTAGCGTTGTATCAGTCAAGGTTATCCTTCCTTATTTCGTTTCACTTTTCTAGACCCTGCAACACCGGGTCGTGTCAATTCCTGCGGAGTGAATATAATGTCCAGTTCTTCCGGGGTGAAGAAGCCCTCTTCCAGGGCCATCTCGCGGATCGTCTTACCTGCAGCACGGGCTTTTTTAGAGAGTTCTCCGGCCTTTTTATGGCCGATATAGGGAGTAAGGACCGTGGCGAGGCATAAACTTTCTTCAAGCCATTGCAAACAGCGCTCATGGTTTGCTTCGATCCCTTCAACACAGCGGGTACGAAAGACCGTTACGGCATTAATAAGGAGTGTGATGGCCGAGAGGAGGTTGAAGGTGATAAGGGGAAGAAAGGCGTTGAGCTCAAGCTGGCCTGAAAAGGCCGCCAGGGTAATGGCCTGATCAAAGCTCATCACCTGGTAAGCAACTTGAGTTGCCATCTCAGTGATAACAGGATTCACCTTATCGGGCATAATGGAAGAACCTTCCTGAAGCTGCGGAAGGGTAATCTCAGCGATACCGCCTCTGGGACCCATAGAAAGGAGCCTCAGATCGGAAGCAACTTTGGCAAGATTTACCGCCGCTGCTTTTACCAGTCCCGAAACCTCTGCAAAGACATCGGCATTCTGGGTTACATCGACCATGTTTTCAGCCCTGGCAATGCCGAGGCCCGTAATATTCTGCAATTCCTCGATGGCAGCATAAATGTAGTCACGCTCCGCATTAAGCCCCGTCCCGATCGCCGTGCCGCCGAGATTCACTTGTCTCAATCGCTCTTCAACCTTGAAGAGCCGCCAGCGGTCGCGTGCAAAGGCTTCAGCATATGCGCCAAATTCCTGTCCAAGAGTAATCGGCACCGCATCCTGCATCTCGGTCCTGCCGAGCTTTAAGATACCGGCAAAAGCCCGCTCTTTTTCCTGAAAAGCGCCCTGAAGTTTGGCAATGGTCTCACTCAAGGCAATGACGAGCCGTATTGCCGCCACCTTAAGGGCTGTGGGGTAGATGTCATTGGTCGATTGCGATAGATTGACATGGTTTATGGGATCGACAAGACTGTAATCGCCCTTTTGGCCGCCAAGCAGTTCAATGGCCCGGTTGGCAAGGACTTCGTTCATGTTCATATTTGTCGAGGTGCCTGCGCCGCCCTGGAAGGCGTCAACGATAAACTGGTCTGCCAGTTTTCCGCCTGCCACTTCTTTTGCGGCATCAACAATGGCAGAACCGATCCTCTGATCCATAAGACCGGCGCTGATATTGGCGAGGGCGCAGGCCTGCTTTACCTCTGCCAGGGCCTGAATAAACTCCTGAGGCACTTTAATATCTGATATGGGGAAGTTTTGCTTTGCCCGTAAAGTATGAATGCCCCAGTAAACATCAACCGGTATCTTCATCTCACCCAAGAGATCTTTTTCAATACGATAAGGCCCCATCCTCTATTTTATAAACTCTACAGGTAAAAGAAGCAAGAGTGCATTTAGGCGGTAGGTGTCTGTGAAAAAGAATACTTTCTGTAATGAATTTCTGCACAGCGTAAATACAGGTGACGTAGCTTAAATGACCTGTGTCGAACTCTTGCAGTATTACACCCGTCACTCCGGTGTGGCGTACTGCTATAGCGTGAAGAAGTTGTGATCCTGGCAGCTCATACAGCAGTTGAGTTACCACAAGACACAGTGTAGTTTCTCTTTAATCTTGTTGACATTTATAGAATAAAATAACAGAATGGTACACATGGGTTATACAAAAAGAGGGGTTTTGCCATAAGGCGGGATAAGCGATATAACGCTATCCCGCCACATTGAAAGAAATTACTTACTATCTTTAGACCTCAGCTAACGGAATCTCCACCATCTCGTCCTTCTATAAGAACGGTATTATTCAAACAGGGTGATAATCGGCCATTCCTTAATCCTGAGGACGCCATCGAGGGGTTTGAACTTATTCTTTATGGTGTTGTCTATTTCGCTGAAGCTTGTGCCTTTCATGAGGAGGAGGATATCGTATTTGCCTCTCACATAGTCACAGTAGACGACCTGATCATTAAAATAAAGTACCGGATAGATGGCTTCAAGTTTTTCTTTCTCGATCTCAAGCATCACGTAGGAAGATGCTCTGATTCTGGCAGGCTGGCTCGTATAGACTTCGCCTTCTTCTTTGTCCCTGCCTAATGCTTTGTCCACAGAACTCATAATGTTCACGACGTTTTCTCCGAAGACCGGTGATTCCACATTGAGAAGGGTTACATCGGCTACGCCTTCGATAGTCTTTACTTCTTTATCCAGTACAGCCTGGATTTTATCAAATGTGGGGGCCTGGAGGAGCAGGACAATGTCATAGTCGCCCCTGATGGCATCACAGTAGAGAACATTTTCCAGAAAATAGAGTTTCCGGTATACCTTGAGGAGGTTTGCCGAACTGTCGATGGACAGAAGGGCATAGGCGCTTACCGACTGGGAGGGTACCGCTGATTCTGCCGGTGTGCTCTCAGGAGCGATACTCTCTTCAACGGCTACATTGATCCCGGAGAGCACCTTTGTAAGATCATCCATGCTGAAGGGTTTTTCCAGGTAGGCATCTGCATGCTGGGTTGTGGCTTCCTCAAGGGTTGCCTCATTGCCGTATCCGGTAATCATGATAACGGGGAGGTTCGGATAATTGAACTTGATCACCTTCAAGAGTTTCAGACCATCGATATCGGGCAGCTTGATGTCAACAATGGCATAGTCCAGAGGGATATTCTTCCTCTTGAACATTTCCAAAGTCTGGAGTGCCTTCATACCGTTCTCACAAGGTTCTGTCTGATAACCCTGTTGCATGAGGCCCATGGAAACACTTCTTCTCAAAGATGCTTCATCGTCTATGAGTAATACCTTTTTTTCTGTCGCTATCGCGTTCATGATTGGCTCCTTTCGTTCAAATTTTTCTTCTGGTTCAGGTGATTCATAGTACAAGATAAAGCAAGAAGGATGCCACTCACCAACTTCCTTGTAATTTCAAGGAGATAAAGAATTGAGAGGTATTTGTTCAGCTATGCAGCTATACAATACTTTATCACTCAAGTGTGTAGATCAAGGATGGGAAAGGGATTGGGGAAGTGATAGATTCTATACACTTTTCAATTATCCGTAACATGCTGTTTTTATTAACTTATATACTATATAATAAATATATAGCAATATTCTTTATAGGACAAGGTACATTCGTCATCTCATTCTTTTGCTCATTGACAAATGATTAGTTTCATATTACAATAGTTGTGTAATGAAACTATTAAGAGGCTTGTTTGGATAATGATAGCTTAAAGGAATTCAGGAAGAACATTCGTATACTTCAACGGAAACTCGGTTTGCAGCTTTCCGGGGATTCGATCTGCTGCGGGGTAACTGTGGCCCAGTGCCATACACTTCTTACCATTGAAGAAATGAAACTGACTACCATCACCCACCTCGCGCTTGATCTGGAACTCGACAAAAGCACCCTGAGCAGGACCATAGAAAGTCTTGTGGCAATCGGTCTCGTGAACCGGGAAACCAACAGCGGCAACAGGCGTAGTCAGCACATCTCTCTCACCGCAGAAGGTGAAAAAGCGGTAACAGGCATTCACGCCCAATGGAACGACTACTTTGAATCGATCCTTTCTCAAATTCCGGCGCCAAAACGTGCTGTTGTCATGGAGGGATTATCGCTTTTGGCCAACGTCCTTCCTTCACGTCCGGTATGTTGTATGGGAGATAAGAATTCTGAACCGGGTGTAACACTGGATAAGGAATATCAATGAAAGATACAACAGACACACAAAAGACGAACACGAAAACCGGTTGGATCACCGGTTGGCTTCCCACTATGTCCGGTGTCTTCCCGGTCATTTCCACCCGTCTTGCAACTGAAGATATTCTCGGCGGATGGCGTGTACGCTGGGGGATAAACAGGATGAACTACAGAATACATCCCGGCCTCTATGCCGCAGGAAAACCGGATGCTTCTTCCCCGGTACTGGTAACAGCCAATTACAAGCTCACCTTCGACAGTCTGAGAAAACACCTTGCGGGCATCAATACCTGGGTCCTCGTCCTCGATACAAAAGGGGTCAATGTCTGGTGCTCAGCAGGAAAAGGGACTTTCGGCACCGAAGAGCTTATCGGTCGCATTCAGTCTGTCAACCTTGCCACCCTGGTGAAACACCGGACAGTAATACTCCCGCAGCTTGCCGCCCCCGGTGTGGCAGCGCATACAGTTACCGCCAGGACCGGTTTCAAGGTAATCTACGGCCCCGTGAGGGCCGCCGACCTCCCGAAATTCCTTGCAAAGGGTCTTAAAGCTGATCCCGGAATGCGACTTGTTACCTTCCCCTTCAAGGAACGTCATCGCTGTAATCCCTGTGGAACTGGTCATGTCGTGGAAGGTTGCCCTCGGCGCACTCGTTCTTCATCTCCTATCACGGCTTATTGCCGGTGGCAATATCCTCTCATGGTCAACTATTACAGAGTTTCTTCCCTATATTGGCTCTATTCTTGTCGGGGCTGCAATGATCCCCGCCTTACTGCCCTTTATTCCCGGAAGATCATTTGCTGTCAAGGGCTGGCTCCTGGGAACTACGGCAGTCCTTATCTTCAATTGGCTCAACGGAGAACAGACCATATCGGCTCATGCGGCCCGGCTCCTCATTTTACCTGCAATTTCAGCCTTTCTGGCCCTTAATTTTACCGGCTGCACCACTTACACCTCACTTTCCGGTGTAAAAAAAGAGATGAGGATTGCTCTGCCACTTCTTATCGCTTCCGCATCATCCGGTATTGTGCTGCAATTGTATAGTGCTTGGAGAATTCAATGAATAATGTCATGAAATACCTGAAGGATGTCGTAACATTACATCTTGATCCTTCCAGATGTAATGGCTGTGGACGGTGTATGGAGGTTTGCCCGCACAGCGTTTTTACCCTCCGGGACAGTAAAGCGGAAATCACCGATAAAGATGCCTGTATGGAGTGCGGGGCCTGCAGCCGCAACTGTGCCTTTGGGGCACTCTCTGTGGTTGCCGGCGTAGGCTGTGCCGCAGGTATAATCCGTGGCGCGCTGAAGGGCGGCCCGCCGGAATGCTGTTGCTCTAATTCAGGAGACTGCTGTTGATCCCCCTTAAGATCTTTGGAAAATATCCTATACTACTTGCCACTTCCTAATGGCAAGTCTCTATGGTAGAATATCTGACCATATACAGGAGGACATCATATGCCATATGTAAATATTAAAATCACAAAAGAAGGTGTTACCGCCGAGCAAAAAACCCAATTGATTTCAGGTGTGACACAATTGCTTTTTGATATTTTAGGAAAAAAACCTCAAACAACGTACGTAGTTATTGACGAGGTAGATACTGATAATTGGGGAGTAGGCGGTGAAACAATCACTGCAAGAAGACAGCAAGGCAAATAAACTCACGGTTTGGTCAAAACAAACTGCAAGACACACTCATTCACTGAATGAAGGACAAGAATATGGACCGAATAAAAACAGATTACTACGGAGTGAAGGGTTGGCTCTTGCTACTCTGCGTGACCTTTACCATCCTTGACCCCTTAACCGGCTTTCTCACTCTCATGGGGGTTACCAATTTACTGAAACCCCACTTCAACGAAGATCCGGGATTATTGAAGATTATCCTGATAGGCGGCATATGCAGCACCTGTTTGATTGTCTATAGTATGTACGCCGGTGTATCCCTCTGGAAGCTTGCCCCCAATGCACTGATTACTGCGAAGCGATACCTTCGTCTTCTCTTTTATTATTCCTTTTTTGCCATATTTCTCCCCAGCCTCGTCGGATTGACAGAAAAAACCCAGACAGAGTTTTATAAAATGAATCCCCTGAACAATATTATCGTTATGGTCTATGCGGGTATGTGGTATCTTTACCTGATGAAATCGCGGAGAGTAAAGGCAACCTATGGAGATGGCGGATCGGTTGAACCATAACGTGCTTTATTCTACTACGGTGTTTTCGCATGAGGAGTGTCCTCATTAAAAATATCAATTTCACACAAAATAAACAGGGTTGTCTGACTTCCCGATGAGACTCTCCCCGGAAGTTACGGAATTCACCAATCAATGTGGCGCATGCAGTGTCTGTAAAGACATATGCCTGCTTCTCGCATACCATGGTACCCCAGGAGAACTACTAAGCAATGACCCGGAAAACGTCTTTCTTTGCACAAACTGTGGCGCATGCAACAGCATATGTCCTGCCGGTCTCTCACCCGCCGGTCTCTTCCTGAGGGTAAAAGAGGACCTCATACTATCCGGTCAGGAACTTCCTCGGATAAAACAAAGCCTTTCTGCCGCCCGAAGTTTTACTATGAAAGGACATAGGTTCCCCTTTATCTGGTATCCACGCTCTGATATTGTTTTTTGGCCTGGATGTGGTCTTTCCGGCACAAGCCCCGATCTTGTTCATAAGACACGCAACGCCCTGAGTAGACAACTAGGGAAATCGGTAGGTCTCGTTTTCGACTGCTGCTTCGATCCTCTCTACCAGATGGGGGACTTAAACAGTGTCGAAGCGGCAATAAAAGACATACAGGAACGTCTTGAAAGCAGGAAAATCACCTGCGTCATCACAGGCTGTGTCAATTGCCAGAAGGTCCTCTCTTCCTATCTCCATGGGATAAGTGTAGAGTACGTCCTGGAAGTCTTGTCTGAAGACTCCTTCACAATCGATGGAACAAAATCCTTCTTTCTTCATCACCCCTGCCCCGCCTTCGGCCTCAATACGGTCATACCGGCTATAAAAAAACACATTGGCAAGTCCAGTCAGATAGAAGAATCGTCCCGGGCAATGTGCTGCGGCAATGGCGGCAGTCTTGCAACAATCTCCCCCGAACTTGCCGATAAGTTTACCGCAACAATCATGAACGCTTCTGCAGATCAACCGATTGTAACCTACTGCATGGGGTGCAAAACGCGCTTTACAGAGAAGGGAAAAGAAACATACCATATCCTTGAATTTCTACCAGGTACAAAAAGAGTACAGAGGATCGTCTCTCCTGTGAAAAGATGGATCAACAGGCTCCTTTTAGCTATGGGTCAACGGGTGAAATAGAGGCACTGAGGGCAAACTCCGTCTCCCCTCTTGACCGGACCCTATAAAAACGGTTATCCTATACGGGTATATGATAGAGAAAAATCAATACCCATGCATCAGACAAACTCATTGTTATCCCTTTGAAGCAGGTCAACATGAATAGTTTTTTGCCAGACTACCCCGGAAAAGAAACTTAAGGGACGCCAAAACAGAAAAAGGAGTTGTAACTAATGGAAGAAGGCAAAAGCAAGGAAGAACGTTATAACGAAGCCCGGATATTACATAAGTCGCTTGACGACAAAGTACAGATACTTCAGACAAAACCCTATCTGACCGATGATGAGGAACTGGAACTGAAGCTCCTCAAAAAGAAAAAGCTCTATTTTAAAGATCTCATGGAAAAAATCACTGAAGAAATGAAGAAAAAATAATATTATACGCGTAAATTTTTCTAACTATTAAAATTCTGAAAGGAGTGGAGACAATGACATATCAACCATTAACAGCAACAATTAACACGACAAAAGGGGATATCAATCTCAACCTGTTTCCCGAGAAAGCACCATTAACGGTCCTTAATTTTGTCAATTTATCAAAAAGAGGGTATTACAATGGTCTTCTCTTCCATAGAGTTATTCCTGATTTCATGATCCAGGGCGGGTGCCCCATAGGCAATGGGACAGGTGGTCCGGGGTATAAATTTAAAGACGAATTTTCCAGTGACCTGCAACATAGTAAACCGGGCATTCTTTCCATGGCAAACGCAGGTCCGAATACAAACGGGAGCCAATTTTTCATCACACACGTAGCCACTCCATGGCTTGATGGCAAACATACTGTTTTTGGAGAGGTTGTCGATGACAAAGACCAACAGGTTATAAATAGTATTGTCGGAGGCGATAAAATCAACTCCATTACCATAAAGGGAGATTTTTCCGAGCTTGCCGCAAAGTACATGGATCAGATTGATGCATGGAACAAGATATTGGAAACCAAGGGAAAATAAACAAACAGTCGATAGTGAATAGCAGATAGTTTATTTTAGCTTGCGAAGGTTCTCTTCATAGCCCATGAGAATAAGGGGTGTTTTAGCAGGATCAAGCCAGCCGATAATTCTCAATAGGTCTTCTTCGGCCAAAGCTACGCAGCCGGAGGTGGGTATGTTATTGTCTGCGCGGATGTGGAGGAATATAGCGCTCCCGTTTCCCTTGATGATCGGTTGCCTGTTATATCCGATAACAATACCGTACTTATAGAGATTGTCCTTCCGTTTCATTTCTTCAAAGGAAGCGGCCCTCGTCTGGGTCCTACTAACCCATTTGTTATAATCATCAGACTGAGCATCATCTACCCAGATGTCGGTTTCTGTTGCCTGCCTGTACGGCATCCGTGTATTGACTGTTTCGTCATATCCGAAAACGAATTCCAGTGGGAAGATACCAGTGGGCGTTTTGGCGTCACCCTCCCTTTTTCCTCCCGGTTCTGCAAAACCCTTTAAACCTATGATTGCTTCAACGGGCGAAAATACCTGCGTCCATTCCGACATCCGTTTCTCAAGAACAAAGATCTGGACAAAGACCGGCCGTGAGCTTTCTCCCGCTACAAGAAGCAACTGTGCAGACTCTGATGGTATGCCGGTGTGTGAATGATTTATCCAGGAAAGAGTTGCGGCGCTCATGACAGATGTTTTTTGGATAGTATCTCCCTGTATGCATCCGCAAAGAAGTGGGAGCAACCAAATCATACTGAACAAGAGAGGTTGATAACCCATGAGATCGATGGAGCGCATCAGTACCATCTTAAACTATACCGGTTGCTATCACTATTTCCACGTTTTCCATACCTCTGCCATATAACCGATAGTAACCTGACCGCCGTTTCGCACAATGGGGGTCTTGAAAAGCAAGGGATGATTCAGCAGTTCTTCCTCTACATTATGCGTGAGATACTGGAGGTTGCGTCGTTTATATTCCTTGCCCTCCCGGTCTATGAGGTTATCTATGCCGATAACTGCCTTTACATTGTTGAGTTCACCCTTGCTGAGACCTTTTTCTGCAAGGTTAATAAATTGAAAAGGTATCCCCCTCTCCTTAAAATACCTTTGCGCCTTTTTTGTATCCTGACATTTGGCCGCGCCAAAAATCTGTATATTCATAATATATGACAATACCTCCTCAATGAAATCCTGACGGATATCCCATTATATTAAGATTATTATAGATTATACAACGCCTTTTTATTCTACCGGACCGGACCTGCCTTGAGGGCCTCAAGGACTTCCTTCAAATGATTGATATGGTCACCAATATGGAAGTCCGCTATACCCTGGACAAACATGGCCAGAGTTGGATATTCGCCTATCGGTGTCTCTTTAAACATGGGGACACGCGCTTTCCGTGCAAGCTGTTCCTCTGACAAGGGTGCTACAAAATCGGCCATTTGACCATATATATGCTCAAATTCGGCAAGGAGTTCCGCAAAGGTCATCTGAGAACGCCTGCCCGTAAAGTAGGTCTTCGCCGGTTCCATATCCAACCGGGGTATATCCTCTTCCAGAAAGGCCCGGACAAGCGGCATGAGTCCAATGCCTTCAGGGCCGCAAAGATGGGAAAGGATCTCTTTGGGAGACCACCTATCTTGAGGAGCGCTGGAGGCTGTTTTCTCATCTACTTTTAAACATACTGACCTTAATTCTTCAATCTTCTTCAGAACAATCCTGGACAACTCAACACCTTCTTGAGATGGCATAATCGTCCCTCCTTTCTCCGTATTTAAAAAATTCATACACCTTAAACACCATATTCAAAAACAATATATGACAAAGATTATGGGAAAGAAAGGGTAGAGGAAAGTTTTTATTAAATAAAATGCTGGGATGGGTAATACAAGGGTAATAATAATCAATATTTTTTATCTATTTTTCTAGTCATGTTTATGCCGGTATGTTATAATTGTCAATACTCTCCTTCACGCTTTAAGCGTGTTCGAGAGTTTCTTCCGGCCACCGGGATCGATCCCCCCCAACTTTTGACCCGGTGGCATCTTTTTATTTCAGACATTTTTTATAATTGGCATAATAAAAGGGGTGCTTTCACACCCCTTTTCTATCGAGTATTTACTATCTATTGGAATAAAGCAGTTTTATCAGTTACTTTTTCGTACCACTTGTCGGTTTTTTACCTGCCGGAGCTGCCAGTGGTTTCTTTTTGGCAGCAGCTTGAAGCTTCTGGATCTGATCGTCCAACTCTGCCTTTTGCGTTTTCACTGCCTCCAATTCTCTCTGGATCTGAGTCAGGTCTCCTTTTATCTTTTCTTTTTCAATATTGGCCGTACCCAGTTTGCTTTGAGAAACTGCCAACTCTTTTTTTACGTTTGATAATGCGGTAACTTCCTGGCTTAGATAATTTACCTTCATAGCCAGCAAAACAACGACAACAAGGAGGATAACCGCAATAACACCAAGAATGATCGGTACTACGGGTATTTTTTGAAAAAACGATTTCTTGTTCCCCCCGGCAGTTGCATCCTCGAGGTCACGAAGTTTTGGAAAATCATCATCACCGCTAATCTGTTTTCCGTTTTCATCGAAGACTGGCATATTTCGCTCCTTTGTGCTTTTTTATCTTTATTACCATATATTTGCTTCAAATACAAAACAAAATAGTTTAAGGTAAAGTTTTCCCCGAAATTTCCGAGAATTACTACAAGGAGTGGTTGCCATGAGAACAGATAATCTACGAGATATTGTCAGAACATTGATGGAAAGCAGGTTCTATTTCGAGCTCAATCTCAGGGAAAGATTCGCCCTCGTTGTGCACGTGCTTAAGATCATGGACAATAACCCGGTATTTGTAAGCATGAGAAAGTAAGTATAGGTTTTCCCGGCTATCTTACCATCCTCTTTCATCACATAAAACTGTCTCAATACAAATAGCTTATCGGACCCGTCACAACTTCTAACCATTTGAAAGCCCTTGACAATAGACGCTAAAAAACGTTAATTTCAAATAATTTATGGACAGGACCCTTCTTCTTAATACAACCTTTGAACCTATAAGCGTGTTGTCATGGAAAAAGGCAATAACAATGGTCTATCTCGGCAAGGTTGAGGTGTTAAAAGAATACGATCGTGAGATCAAGGGGGTTTCGCTAAATGTGAAACAACCTGCGGTCATAAGACTCCGCAATCTCGTTCGAAGCAATCATGCCAATGTGAAATTTTCCAGGAGAAACATCTTTTTACGGGATGATTATATCTGTCAGTATTGCGGGGAACAGTTTGATGTAAAACATCTCACCTGTGACCATATTATTCCCAAATCGAGAGGCGGCATTACTGAGTGGACAAATATCGTCACTTCCTGTACCCGCTGCAATCTCCTTAAGAGCGATAAACTGCCTGAGGAAGTAAAGATGTTTCCGAGAAAAAGACCTTCCAGACCGAATGGTTTTTATATGTTTATGCTCCATCTCGGAGTAAAAGTGCCTCCTGATTACTGGAAAGATTATCTATTTATGAGGGATTAAGAGGGATTACTATGGACAGAATATGGGCCCCATGGAGAATGGAGTATATAAGCAGCACAAAACCGACAGGAGAAAAAAAGTGTTTTCTCTGTGTTGAACCTGACAAAGATAATGAAGCCCTTGTGGTCGGGAGAAGAGGTGCAGCCTTTGTTATTATGAACAGATTTCCTTATACGAATGGTCACGTCATGGTTGTCCCGGTGCGGCATACCGGCCTTATTGAGACACTAAGCCCTGAAGAATTGCTGGACATGATGCGACTCGTGACAGACCATGGTCTCCATATTTAAGGAAGAGTTCAAGGTTGAGGGGATAAATGTGGGCATTAACATGGGCAGGGCAGCCGGCGCCGGTCTTGAGGAACACATTCATATCCACATGGTGCCGAGATGGTTCGGAGATAATAATTTTATGCCTGTTGTCGGTGAGTCCCGGGTCATATCTGAACATCTTTACGCTTCATACGAGAAACTGAAGAGAAAATTTCTTGAAAAGGTTCTTTGACCCATCCAGGGTGCTTCTCACGCCTTCCAAATTATAGCAGCTTTACCGGTAAAAAGGCCCCTGAGCTTGCTCTTCCCCCCCGTGCCGTCATTGTTTTCAGTGCAGCCGACATTCAACGCATTACCAATAAGCGCGAAGCGACGATAAACAGAGCCTGGCAGCCTTTCCGGTCACTCCACCACATAAAGGGAAGCTCTACAATCATAACAAGATGTAACTTCGGGGGTCCCAACGTTGCAGCCCTTGTAGAAGAATTATCCTCATTCGGGGTAAAAGAATTCATTCTCTGGGGATACTGCGGGGGCATTCATAAAAATGTGAAGATCGGCGATATCATTGTTGCAAAGCAGGCATTGAGGGAAGATGGTGCTTCATACCATTATCTGGAGGATGAACAAGATTTTATTGAATCAAACTGGTTTGAAGAGTGGACCTTTACGACAGACGCCTACAGCTTCCTTGAGGGCCCGATCTGGAGTTGCGATGCCATCTACCGGGAAACGGAAGAGAAAATATCCCGCTATGAGAAAAGGGGCATTATAGGGGTAGAAATGGAAATCGCATCCTTTTACGCTGTATGCCATTATAAACAGGTTAAGGGTATTGCTTTTGTTGTTGTTTCAGACACCTTTCTTGATGAAGTCTGGAAAAGTGGGTTTCATACCAAACCTTTTAAGGAAGGGATAAAGCAAATGACCGCTTTTATGCTTGATCGGGTTATAGCGTAATGCTGACAAAGAGACAATTTGACATACTCGGGTTTATCCAGAAAGCTTTGCTGCAAAAAGGCTATCCGCCGACATTGAGGGAAATTGCCGCCCATTTCAAGATAAAATCGGTACGGACCGCCTTTGATCATGTTGCCGCCCTCGAAAAAAAAGGATATGTGAGACGTGACAAAGGAACGAGGAGGGGTTTAAGTATCTTAAAAACACCCGGTTTGGCGGTCCTTGGAGAAATATCAGCGGGCAGCCCTATGGCGCCTATTGAAAATCAGGAATTTGTAGGCATCGACAGTCTCATGGACCAGGACAAAATTCTGCTCAAAGTCAACGGCAATAGTATGATAGAAGATGGCATCCATAATGAAGATATTATTGTCGTAAGACCCCAGCAAGTTGTAAAAAATGGCGATATCGCGGCATGCATTGTGGAAGGAGAGATACTCGTCAAGAGGTTTGAGAAGACCTCCGATACGATTATTCTGAAACCGGCCAATAAAGAAATGGAACCTCTCATCATAAAAAAGGAAGACAGTAAAAAAGTAGAAGTTATCGGGAAAGTAGTTGCACTGTTAAGGACCTACAACTAATAAAGATCGCCATTATTTGAGTCATTTCTTTTTCTCCACTTCCGATTTAATCGCCTCAAACACCGCCCTGTAAGGCAGCCCTTTTTCGTCGGCGATCTTTCGGGCATCTTCGAACTCGATATGGGTTTTAAGAAGATCGCCCTTGTGATTATAGCCATTCTTTATTCGGACAGGACCATAAGCGGTTTCTACAAGCTTTTCCTCACGCTTTAGAATACGTCGGCCTTCTTTTATGAGTCTCATACCGAATGTGGTCGTTTCCTGAAAAACCATACCAACAATTTCTTCCAGCTTATCCGGTGAGGCCGTTACGGAAAGCCGTATTCCCGGTCTTCCCTTTTTCATGGAGACAGGAAAATGGAGCACATCAAGGGCGCCGCTCTTTCGGATTCTCTCTTCAACAGCGCCTAAGTATTCTGTTTCCATATCATCAAGGTCGCACTCGACTACCCATACCTCTTCATCATAGGCAGGGCCTTCAGTTTCGCCGATAAAAATCCTGAGCACATCCGGTCTTGCCGATTGGTATGTCCCTACCCCGTAACCTATTTTTTCAGGGGAAAAAGGCGGCGGCGCTTTCCGGTCTTTCACATAGTACCTGACAATTGTCGCCCCTGTGGGCGTTGTCAGTTCGAGAGATTCTTCCTGGAAAGCAATGGCAAGACCAGAGAGTATTTCCAGGGTCACTGGCGGCGGATTGGGGATAATCCCATGCTCTGTCTTAATAGTCCCTCTGCCACAGGGCACCGGACCGCAGTAGACCTTGTCGATGTTAAAGTAATGCAAACCTTTGGCAACACCGAGGAGGTCGATGAGCGTGTCCACGCTTGATAGCTCATGAAGATGGAGGGCGTCACGTCCAATCCCGTGTATTTTCGATTCCGCGTCGAGGATAATGTTGAGCATCCCCATGGCATCATTTTTTATCTTCTCCTCAATATCGAGGTGATCGATAATCCCCTCCATTTCCGCGATGGAAAGGTGGAGATCGCTCTCTTCAATATTGAGATGGACACCTTCGATAATCCCTTGCTGCATACGCACAGGGGTAATAACCGGCAGCCGAAGGGGTACCTTTTTCAAAAGAGTGTTGATTTCTTCAATGGGAAGACCGGCGTCAATAAAGGCACTGATTGTCATATCGCCGCTTATGCCAAATATGGGGTCCAGGTAGAGTATCTTCATAGTCTGTTAATGAGGGTAGCGAAATAAGCTGCACCAAAACCGTTATCAATATTAAAAACAGAAACCGTAGAGCAGGAATTGAGCATGGCAAGAAGGGCTGTAAGTCCGCCAAAGCTTGCGCCATAACCGACACTGGTGGGAACAGCGAGAACAGGAACGCCGACGATCCCTGCCACAATAGAAGGCAGGGCCCCTTCCATACCGGCGGCAACGATAATGACCTTGGCCTTTTTCAAAAGATTGAGGTTCCCGAAGAGCCGGTGAATACCGGCAACACCGACATCGTAGAGTTTTTCCGTCTGATTTCCAAAAAAAACCGACGTCACATAAGCCTCCTCAGCCACCGGGATGTCGCTTGTACCTGCCGAAGCGATAAGGACCATCCCTTTCCCTGTTTTTGTTGCCTTCTTTTTTCTGATGTAAAAACACCGGGCTGTCTCATTGTAGACACCGGCAGGAAACTCTGTGCAGAGACTCCTGCCGAAGGCATTATCAATACGAGTTACAAGTACATCGTCTTTCTTTCTCTGCATGGAGACGATAATATCAACAACCTGACCGAGCGTCTTCCCTTCGCCGAATACAACTTCCTGGAGGCCCTTTCTCATGGTTCGGTGGTGGTCAATCTTCGTATGGTGCAAATCTTCGTATGGCATATCCTGAAAGGCATCATATGCCTTCTCGACGGTTACTTTTCCGTCTTTCACGTCTTTCAGGAGCTTGAGGACCTTTTCATCTATCATCTTTGGACACTCTCTTCTACTATAAATGCATGCTGAATGATTTTCAACTCATTACCGTCAATACCGACAACATCAAAGCGCACTTTTCTGTCAACACATTTGTGCGTCTTCAGATAATACATAGCGGAACGAATGATGTGTTGCTTCTTCCGCGCGTCAATTGCCTGGAAAGAATCTCCGAAAGTACCCGTAGTTGCGCCGTTTCACTTCAATAAACACAAGATACCCCTTTTCCTCTGCCACAATATCTATCTCGCCGAAACGGCTCCGGTAATTCTTTTCAACGATCCTGTACCCCTTCTTTTTCAGGGCCTTCGCAGCCTCATCTTCACCGGCAATGCCTATTTCCCTTTTAGTGGCCACAGTGTTCCTTTACGCCACGGAATGTTTTTCTGTGAATGGGACAGATACCATATTCTATGATTGCAAGTTTATGGTCCTTTGTGGGGTACCCTTTATGTCTTTCAAAATTGTATTGGGGATAGATATGATGGTATGTTTTCATGACCTGGTCTCTTACGACCTTTGCGATAATCGATGCTGACGCAATGTAGAAGCATTTTCGATCACCCTTCACAATGGTTTTTGCTGCAGGATAACTTTTTATGCCATGATTCCCGTCTATAAGGAGATGATCAGGCTCAATGCCTGCTGCTGCAAGAGCCCTCTCCATGGAAAGGAGACTCGCCCTGAGGATGTTAATCATGTCAATTTCTTCATTGCTTGCCACCCCTATGCCAACACGATGCGCATGCTCCATGATCCACGCAAAAAGACTGACCCTCTCCTTTTCTTTTAAAAGTTTCGAGTCAGTTATGCCCATTTTATTTTCAGGTAAATTCTTCCAGATAACACAGGAAGAGACCACCGGTCCTGCCAGAGGCCCCCTGCCTGCTTCATCAATCCCGCCTACAAGACCTGTAAGCAGACAGTTCATTAATTCCTTTTTTCTTTGAGCTTTGCTGCCTTTCCTCTGAGTCCTCTCAGGAAGAACAGTTTAGAACGCCTGATCTTGCTCTTGCCCATTGTCTCTATCCTGTCGATAAGGGGTGAATGCACAGGGAATGTTTTTTCAACCCCTACGCTATAGGATACTTTTCGCACGGTAAAGGTGGCTCTTGTATTACCGCCTCTTTTACGGATTACAATGCCTTCAAATACCTGGATTCTCTCTTTATCGCCTTCAAAGATCCGGGTATAGACTTTGACATTATCGCCAACCATGACCTCAGGGAGGTCCAGTCTCATATGTTCTTTTTCTATTAAATCGACCATCTCATTCATTACATCCTCCTCTTTCACCAAAAATTCTATCCATAATGATCCCCACTGCCACCCTGAGAGAGAGATGGTTGTAATCACCTTTCCCCTGAATGGGAACGAGCATTCTGTCACACACTTCCACTGCTTCATCAGCTAATCCCCATCCTGTGCCAAAGACAACCAGGGCCGGGGTTGTATTCTTCTCAATAAATTCGTTCAGTTCGTGATAGGTCATTGACTTGTCGGGCCTTACCCGCGAAGATGTTCCCACAACAAGCGGCATCCCGTTTTTGCCGATATCATCTATCATAACCTGCACGCTTTCCACAATCCGCACCTTTTGTAATGCCTCTCCCCTGGCAGGGTTGTATGACGCCCCATATCCGTGAATCCAGTGGTGGATAAGCTTCGCGGCTATTTCCCGCTGTTTTGTAAGAGGCGTAACAATATAGCATAAGTTAATACCAAAAGTCATGCATGTTCGTGCAATATCATGTATTTCCAGGTTTGTGACACTCGTTGCCACAATATCGCCATGTTTATCATAGACAGGATAATGGATAATCCCGATGCTAACGTTACTCAGGTATCTCCTCCATGACTTCTCTCATAAACCTGCTGTCCTCTTTGTTTGGCTCAAAACCGGCCAAAAGATCGGATCGCTTGAGGATAGTCTTTCTGATTGCCTCTTTTCTGCGCCATTTCCGTATCTCTTCATGGTTCCCGGAGAGCAATACAGGGGGAACTTCCATACCCATGAATGTATCAGGCCGGGTATACTGGGGATATTCAAGGAGGGGTTCTCTGAAGCTTTCGCTTACGACCGAAGCTTCGTTTCCGAGGACACCGGGGATGCATCGGGATATGGCATCAATGAGGATAAGGGCGGGAAATTCTCCCCCTGAAAGCACATAATCACCGACAGAAATCTCCTCGTCAATGAAATCGAGGACACGTGCGTCAACCCCTTCATACCGGCCGCATACAAGGCAGATATGGGAAAGTTTTGAAAACCGCTCCGCTGTAAACTGGTCAAACTTCCTGCCCTGGGGCGTAAGGAGAACAAATCGCGGTTTTCCCAAGGTTTCTTCAACATGTTTCATCGCCTTGTAGATGGGCTCCACCTTCATCACCATTCCGGGGCCGCCGCCGTAAGGGCTGTCATCACAGGTCCTGTGAATATCTTCGGCAAAATCCCTGATATTGACCATATTAAAGCTGATGGCTCCTTTATCAACGGCTTTTTTGATAATGCTTTCTGTCAGCGGCGATTCGAATATAGCGGGGAAAAGGGTCAGGACAGAAAAAATCATCCCGCAAGTACCTCATCATCAATACGTACAAAACCTTTCTTCACATCTATCTCCACGATAAATCCTTCAATCATAGGAACCATGAGCCCCTCTTTTCCTTCCACAACGAGGACATCATTAGCGCCGGTATGGAGAATGGATTCCACTGCACCCAGTGTCTCACCCTTTTTATTGATAACATCAAGGCCGATAAGCTGATACTCGTAATATTCGCCTTCATCGACGGCGGGGAGGTCTTTTTCCCGCACAAAGAGCTCTTTGCCGATGAGAAAAGAAACATCCTCAAGGCTTCTTAAGCCTGCTACCGTAAAGTAAACAAAGTTTTTCTGGAACCTTACCCGTAAAGGCCTGATCTCAGTTTTTACCGTATCCTTTACAACAAACAATGAGGTGTAGAGTAAAAAATCCTCTTTTACCTCATTGTAGTAGTAAAACTTAAGTTCCCCCCGCATGCCGTGGGCTGACACCACTTTACCGACAGGGACCCACTCCATTACTCAATAATTTCGAGCACTGCTCTCTTTTTGACTTTCGTTGAGGCTGCGCTCAATATAGTCCTCATAGCTCGTGCGGTTCTGCCTTGCTTTCCAATTACCTTTCCGAGGTCTTCCTTTGCAACATTGAGTTCGATAACCGATGTTTTTTCCCCTTCGATTTCAGCGACTCTTACTTGATCGGGATTATCAACCAGCGCCTTCGCAATGTACTCGATTAGCTCTTTCAACACAGCGTCACCTCCACAGTTTTATGGAAACTACTTTAAGAGTCCTTCCCTTTTCAACAAATTCTCAACGGTCTTTGTGGGTCTTGCCCCTTTCTGGTACCATGTGAGTATTTTCTCTTTATCGAGAATTACTTTTGCGGGCTCCTGCAATGGATCATAGGACCCTACTTTCTCGATAAACCTGCCGTCTCTGGGAGATCTTTCATCTGCCACGACAATCCTGTAAAAAGGTTTCTTCTTGGAACCGAACCTCGTTAATCTGATTTTTACCGCCAAATCGCCACCTCCTATCGGAATAGTTGTTGTCTCTGAAGGCCTTTCATGCCTCCCTTTGTGAGCTTTTTGATCATTTTCTTCGTCTCCATATACTTCTTCAAAAGTTCATTTACATCCTGGACATGGGTCCCGCTTCCTTTCGAGATGCGGAGCCTTCTGCTCCCGTCAATAATGTTAGGATGCAATTTTTCTTTTGATGTCATGGAGCTGATAATAGCCTCTGTCTTTTTTAAGTCTTTCTCTGCCTCGGCAAAATTAATTGCGCCCTTGAGCTTGCCCATACCGGGCATCATACCCAGTATCGATTCCATAGAACCGAGCTTTTTCATCTGTTTTAACTGGGTGCTGAAATCTTCAAGGGTGAATTCATCTTTCCTGAGCTTCCGCTCAAACTCACGGGCCTGTTTCTCATCAAACACTTCCTGGGCACGCTCTACAAGAGAAACAACATCACCCATACCGAGTATGCGCGACGCCAATCTGTCAGGGAAGAAGGGTTCAAGGGCATCGAGCTTCTCGCCGGTACCGATGAATTTGATGGGTTTGCCCGTAACTGCTTTAATCGAGATAGCGGCGCCGCCTCTCGTGTCACCGTCGAGTTTCGTGAAGATGATTCCATCGATGCCGAGCTTCTCGTTGAATGTACCGGCAATGCTTACCGCATCCTGACCGGTCATGGCATCGAGGACAAGGAGTGTTTCTCTGGGGTTCAGAAATTTCTTCTGCTCAATAACTTCATTCACCATGTCATCATCAATGTGGAGCCGTCCTGCTGTATCAACGATGAGCGTGTCGAAGCCGTTTTTCATGGCATAGATCTTGGCCTCTTTGCAGATCGTCAGGGGGACTTTCATTTCCGCCATAGTAAAGGCTTCTACATTGATCTGCTTGCCAACCTTGATGAGCTGGTCTATAGCAGCAGGCCGGTAGATATCGGTAGGTACAAGAAGAGGTTTACGCCCTTTCTTTCTCAGGTGGAGGGCCAGCTTCCCGCAGGTTGTTGTCTTACCGGAACCCTGAAGGCCCACAAGCATAACCGCGACAGGCGGAGAACCGGCAACATCGAGGGGCTTATTCGTGGAACCAAGGAGCGCGCAGAGTTCGTCATAGACGATCTTGATAAACTGCTGTCCCGGCGTAATACTGGAGACAACATCCTCGCCAAGCGCCTTTTCTCTTACCTTCTCAAGAAAATCCTTAGCAACTTTGAAGTTAACGTCTGCTTCCAGGAGAGCTATACGGACTTCCCGGAGGGTATCTTTGATGTTATCCTCAGAAAGTTTCCCGTAACCACGCAACTTTTTGAAGCTTGCTTCTAATCTTTCCTGTAATTTCTCGAACATAGCGTCAAACAGTTTAATTGAAATTGGTCGGATAGTCAATGATATTCGCATGTCCGAGGGACGTCCGCTTCGCTGGGACGTTCGCTCGTAACCTCGCTCTGACGCAAAAGAATTTGTTTTTCACTAGCTTTCTCATCCATCATCCTAATGAGTCCTGCCACAAGCAGGGCGAATGGTCGTCCTCCGGTTTCAGCTTTCGGTCTTTTTCCCTTGATATTTGATCACAATTGCGGGAAAATTGTTTCGTGGTCGGGGAATCTAACAACAGGTCAATATGCGGGAAAAGATGACGAAGGTGGAGATAGTTTCCACTGTATATGGCAACGCTGAAGTTGGGCCGACCGGTCTTCCCTTAGAGCATCGCGTAATGATCTTCGTTTCTGAAGAGGATCGGAAGCACTTCGCACTTAAATAGGTGAGCCCATGAAGACTCAAGACGGCCACGCAATGAGGGAGTAATCTGTGTTTCTACGCCGAATAGTTTTTGTTGGGGTGGGGTTCGTTTATACATTTAGTATACTATCATTATACTACTCTTATTACAATAGTTATCTTGGAGTTACTTCTCAGGGATCACATATTGACATTTTGTCAACTTGTTGATTTATATGAACAATTTCTTAACTATTGGGGGTAGCGAATCTGCGTGAATCACGTCTCACTGATTCCATATTATCCCCGATGGCAGTAAGATATTGACTGTCACATATATAGTACGCTATATTGTACGTACTATATATGTGAGGTGATGTATGAAAAGACCGAGAGTTAATGAAGACATCAGACCAATGTCAGAGTTTAGAACAGGGATTGCTTCCTTCCTCAAACAGGTACACAACACCAAACGACCCCTCATTATTACACAGCATGGCAAGGGTGTAGCGGTTTTGTTGGACGCCGGTGAATATGAAGCCATGCAAGAGAGAATTGAATTACTTCAAGACGTACAAACAGCTATCAGCCAGATAGAAGCTGGTCAAGGAATTGATCATACCCATGCAAAGGCGAGTGTGTTGAAACGGATTAAGGAATGAAGATTCTCTGGTCTCCCCTTGCAATTGATCGCGCCTCGGAAATAGCAGAGTACATTGCCCAGGACAATCCTGATGCCGCCGAAAGCTGGATAAATACGGTTTTTAAGAAAGTGGAACACCTGAAGGAATTCCCTAAGAGTGGCAGAATTGTGCCGGAAACTGACAATACAACTATAAGAGAATTGATATATGGTAATTACCGTATAATATACCGGGTGGAAGAAAGGAGGCTCTCTGTTCTTACGGTTCCCCATGGGAAACAAGTGTTGCCTGTGGATGAAATTAAGGCATGACCACCGCATCCAGCCAATCGCGGAAATTGCCCGCTCTGGCTGACACCCATGTTATGCCATGACCCAAGAGGCGTAAGCTATGAAGAGAATATACTCAGCTAAGAACCCGATAGACGCCCACCTGCTGAAGGGGGCCATAGAGGCTGAAGGTATCCAGGGGGTCGTCCAAGGTGATTTCCTGTGGAGTACCCGTGGTGAAGTTCCCATTACCCCCGAAACCTGTCCCTCGGTCTGGGTTACCGATGATGAAGACTACGAAAAAGCTATGGAAATCGTAAACGAGTTCCAATCTCAAGCTGCGATTGGTGAATCTGAAACTAAAGAATGGCAATGCGATAACTGTAATGAAATTAATGAAGGGCAGTTTACGGAATGCTGGCAATGCGGTGCTTCGCACCACACATAAGGACTGGGCACAGCTACTCGCTGAACCGACGTTACGTGAAGGAGGCTAAACATGAGAGATGCGAACAAAACAATTGGAAATCTGATCGACAAAGTGTCCTATTATAAACTCCGTTGATGAAGACGGTTTTCCTAACTCAAAGGCAATGCTTCCCCGAAAAAGTGAAAAATGACCTTATCAACCTCTTCCATAACTGAGGAAAAAATATGTAATTATTATAGCTTCCAGATGTTTACCTCCGCTATCCAAAACGGGATACCAAAGAAAGTAAGATCTGCATGGAGACAAAGCTTCATACACTTCTTGTATTATCCATAGGCGTGGAGTGCCTATGAGTTCGTATAACGATTAATTTTATTTCAGATATTCTTCAGGATTGATGCTGATGCACTGTTCAACAATGTGTTTGGGGAAACCCTGATTTATAAGGCGCTGAGCAGATTCGGTGATGGTCATGGAGCCGCCTTTGCGTTTGCCCGTTGAATCAACAAAACCTCCATTCATGGCGCCTGTCTTTGTGGCTTTTATTGAATCGGAAACAATAATGATTTTTTTCGGGTTCTTTATTTTAATGATTATTTCTATTGTTTTCCGATGCAGATGAAAAGGATCGGCTATGATCTCTACAAAGATATGAGGGTTCGTCAGTCCGAATCCCGCAATACCCGGCTCGCGGTGGTGGATACCGCGCATGGCGTTGAAAATATGGGTGACGCCCTTTGCACCGGCAGTGAAGCCCTCTTCGGCTTCTATATAGGTTGCATCAGAGTGGCCCATGCTTACGATGATGCCGGTATCGGTTACCTTCTTTATGAGCGCTTTCGAGCCGTCAAGTTCCGGCGCTATGGTGACAATCTTGATGACATTACCAAAATCTTCAGTAAGCTTTTCCCAGGATGAAATGCTCGCCGGGAGAAAGGAGCTTTTGTCCAGCGCTCCCGCGCGTGCAGGGTTGAGAAAGGGGCCTTCCAGATGAACACCGAGAATTTTTGCCGGTTTTCCGCTATCAGATTTATATCTTTTATTTGTTCCCTGCTCTCTGTTCTCTGCTCCCATCGCCTGCAGTTCAATCGCCTTTTTCACTGCCGCAATGTCGGCCCTCATTTGATCAATGGATGCGGAATAGACCGTCGGGACTACAGCGTCTACGCCATATGTCCCATGGATTTCAGCAATCCTGAGAATATCTTCGGACGTTGCCCCCTTTGTGTCATAGCCGGCAATACCATGGGTATGGATATCAATTACGCTCATTACTCCAGTTCTTCCTCAACAGATTTGATCCTATAATTATACAGCATTTCAATAAAATCGGACGATTTTACAGGGTCTTTCACCATACCAAAGAGATGGCTCCTGCAGGAACAGTCGGAACAGCCGAACCCGGGAACTGACCAGTCTGCAATCTTCGCCATATCAGACGCCAGAGCGCATTCGATATCGTCCGATGTCCGGATCGGCAATCCTTTGTAAAAAGAGGTTTTCTCGCGGAGATAATCGATATGCCAGAAAAGATTCTTGCGTGACCTCTGATGTCGTTCGATACGTTTTGTGAGGGCCTTCTTCGCGGAACCTGCATAGAGATAGTAACCCTTCCTGAAAAAAATGTTTCCAAGCCCACCGATTTCGATTTCAGAATCATTTTCAAGGCGGAGGATAACAATATAGCATCCCTTGTCATGGACTTTTCTTTCAATCATTTCCCAGGGGATTATGAGTTCCTTTGCCTCTTCATCAAGGGAGAGATCTTTCTGCCATGTGAGGGCAACAGCCTTGACGAGTAATTTATCACGGCACTGCTGAAAGACCTTCGAGAATGCCAGATCAGTATGGTATTCAGGCATAAAATAGCGCGCCCGTGGCCACTGGACAGCAAAGAGCACCCCGGCGTCTACACCTTTATTCTGCAATGCGAGAAGTCCGGTGAGATGACGGCTCCCTCGCTCTGTAACAGCATCGGGAAACATGGCAAGCGTATCGCCAAAAAGAGTGCAGTTCTTCACTTCAAGGACAAGCTCTTTCCCGCTTCGCTGTAAAAGAAAATCGAACCTGCTGTCACCGAAGGTTACTTCCCTTCGCACAATATCAGCATCTTCAAATCCCGGCAGGAGTCTCTTTCTGAGGAGCGCCTCAACGACATCATTGGTAAGGTGAGTATGGAGCATGACCGGTATGTTATCTTTCTCCACGGCCATGACCGTATAGGGCATCTTCGCCATACCACTGTTCTTTTTCAGATAGAGTGTACAGCCGGGAAAGAGAAGTTCCCAGAGCCTGCCTGGATTGGGGAGATAGGCCGTGACCGGTTTTCCATCCTGATCGCAATGAACAACGAACCTGTTGGGTCTCTCCACAAACCGCGCCGTTTCAAGCTTTCCCTTGATGATCCGCATAGGTGAGTATAACAGATTCCACGCATGGATTGAGATGAAAAAAATCAGTGAGTTATTGCCATTTGATGAGGATTGTGACAGAATAGATTTTTGAAAATAGGTTCCTGGGATTTACAGTAAACACCTGAAGCTAATTAGACATTCTGAAAAAAAACGGACTATCTACGCATGGATGAAAAGATTTTCTTGGGAAATTGGTCAATGCAAAAACTTGACGAGCTTTTACAAAAAGGGGGCAATGGTGAAGACCTCGGCGAGCGGATTGCCTTTCTCTCTCAGCAATTTCTGGGTACACCATATAAGGAATCGACACTGATTGGTGATACGAAAACACCTGAAACCTTAGTTATCAATTTTGAAGCTTTCGACTGTTTTACCTTTCTCGATTCTATAGAAGCAATGCGGCTGTCACACTCCTTTACCGAGTTTCACAAACATCTCCAGCGGGTCCGTTATAAAGAAGGCATTGTCAGCTATGAAAAACGTAATCATTTTTTTACAGACTGGCGCGAATTCAATAGTGATACCATTCAGGACAGAACAGTGGAAATTGGAGGCAACAAAACAAAAACTGTCTCAAAAACCTTAAACCGTAAAGATGACGGTTCTTACTTCCTGGCCGGAATAACGCCTATTGAAAAAATTATTTCATATATCCCCTCTGATGATGTCGACGAAACAGTCCTCACAGGTTTGGAAACAGGGGACTATATAGGTATTTATTCAGAGCTTCAAGGTCTCGATGTCTCGCATGTGGGTATCATCATAAAAAACAGATTGGGGGCCATTTTCAGACATGCCTCATCGGCGCCTGTAATAAGAAAAGTGGTTGATCAGGACTTCCTCGAATATATCTCAGGTAAACCGGGGATCATCATTCTGAGACCCTGCTGAAATAGCACAAAGAAAACCTGTGCCGCATAAGAAGCATTGTATAAGGGAATTCAAAAAAGAAAAGGGGACCGGACAGACATCCGGTCCCCTCAATTTGCTTACGCTTTTACAACGTTTGTTGCCTGTAGGCCCTTGGGACCTTTTACGACGTCAAAATTCACTTCCTGCCCTTCGGATAGGGACTTAAATCCACTGTCCTGAATAGCTGAATAGTGCACAAAGACATCCTCGCCATCTTCTTTGGTTATAAAACCAAATCCTTTGGATTCATTGAACCACTTAACAGTTCCCTTCGCCATAAAATAAACCCTCCTTAGAAAAATATTGAAGATTACGGAACTGTGTTATGGTGAGAAGACTTAAGTAGTTTTGCTTCACAAACAACAGGCGCTTCCGAAACTTCATATAAAGTATTTCATAGAACAATACAAAGGTCAACAGTTTATTAAAAATATTTTATTTTTCTTCTGCCTTATTTTCTATCTCTGATGGTTCGTTTTCCGAAGTTACCTCTTCCGGCTGCTCACCTTCCAATTCCATGCCTTCAGTCTCCGCTGCTTCCCCTTCAGTAGTTCCATCTTCCTGCTTTGCACCAAAACGCCGCTGCCGTTTTTCCTCCTGCTTTTTCAAACGCAAAAGTTCTTTTTTTCTTTTATCGCTTCTGAATGGTTTTGACAAATTCGCCTCCTATTTTGACTTATTATATCTTTTTGCACACAAAAAAGGTATGTCAAAATCACACTGGCCTTATGACATTCTATAAAGCCGCTAATTTCTTTTGTGCTTCCCTTAAGAGTTCGATAAGCGGGTCAACCTTCTCGGGGGCGACTATAAGGCCGTCTGCCGTGGGCATCAGCTCTCCATCGTTGATAATATTATATATTCTAAGATCTATGACCTTTGCCCCCTTATGTTCTGTAATGGTTACCATAATCCGTTCTTTTGAGTTTTTCATCAGTTTTCCTATTAACACAAAACCTCCTTATAGAGTTTTTCCCTTTCCAGCTTTATATCCCAAAGCTGTATGTCCAGGAAAATCCTTCCCCGTCCCCTAAAGTCACCTTCTTAAAGCCTGCCCTGTCAAGATAGACAAGAAAATCCGTGTCCTGCACCATCTTGAGAATAAATACTTCTGACAAAGGTGGACATTCCATTTTGAGGCACGACTTGTCGGGACCACTCACCGAAATACGTGCATCAAAACCTTTTGCAAGATAAAAGAATTCAAGCTCATCGACGAGCATCTCCCGCTGCCTTATCATAAGGCGCTTTGTAAGCATTGCCGATACCTTTTCCATCGCCTTCATCCGCGCGGCAACTTCATCCATCAGAAGCCGGGCTTCACTGTATTCTTTCGATTTCGGATCAATGACGCTCAAGTGTCTTTGGGCGTCAACTACCCTTCCCCAGACAGCCTTCGTGGGGTCTTTATGCTGCCTATAACCATCTGCAAGTGCCTTTTTCGCAGCATTTAAATGTTCACGGGGGGTTTTTCGAAAAAACTGCTCTCCCATGTCCCGCTGCATCTCAGGTATAATAATCTCTTCGGTAATCTCACGCTCCAATGGCAACAATGTGACATCATCTGACAGTCCACCATGAATAATATACGGCATTTCCATATTACGGCTCCTGATTCTGTATAGACTCGCACTAGTAATTCAAAGCTGTTTCGTTTTAATTCGTTGGCAGGTAATTTATTGCTGCGTATCAGCTTATATATACCATATTTCTGCTCTTTATACCATTGATATTTTATCGACAGGTTCATTTCGTATAGCCAAGAGCAAAAGAACCCCCCACCTTGCGGAGCATAGCTCACACTAAGCGAAAATAGCTGAGGAAGCCTGGTTTTTTGAGGACAGTAAAAACAACCCAATTTAGAAGCAAAGAAGATCGGCAGGGCTATGCGGGTGCGCGGTTATTCCATTTCTAATTCAAAGCGCTATCTTCGTTGCCAGCGTCATCGTCTCCTCGACGTACTAAAAATGTACGCCTCCGTCGCCTCTTCCTTGGCGCCTCAATATCATCTTTGACTTAGAAATGGAATTACATATGGTTGAATGCTTATTCCCACTTATCCGACGGAACCCTTTTTCTTGCGTACAATACACGTTTCTTCTGTCAGTTCACAGGGACTCATGCAGGGTTCAATGTGTATGACGGTATCGAGGTTTTTGATCTCCTCAGCCATAATTATTTCAAGTCTATCGGCCAGCCTATGTGCTTCATCGATCTTCTCGTCCCTGCATATAAGCAAATGAAAATCGACATATTTCCTGCTACCGGCAACGCGGCTTCTCATTTTATGATATCCGGCATAAGGATACGGCAGCGACTCGATTATTACATGCAACCTGAGTTCCACATTGTTGGGCACACTTGCGTCCATGAGACCCCCAAAACCGTCCCGGAAAATCTTCAAAGCAGAGAAGATAAGAATAAAGGCGACAACCACGGAAAAAAGCAGGTCAAAAGATGTCATACCGGTATAATAGGTGAGTATGATTGCAACAATGGCTGCTGAGTTTGAGTAGAGGTCACTGGTATAATGGAGCGCATCCGCCTTAAGCGCGCTTGAGTCTGTCTTTTCACCGACTTTGCCCAGCACGATTGCAATCATCATACTGAAAATAAGTGAGAGGACCATGACGCCAAGGTCAATCCCCGAATAGTGAATTACTTCTTTGTGGAGAAATTTATCAATTGCCTTGTAGAGTATCATGCCGCCAGTAAAGATAATAACCAGTGATTGGGCTGTGGCCGCCAGATTTTCGGTTTTTCCGTGGCCATATTGATGCCGGTAGTCCGCTGGTTTGGCGGCTTCCCGGATAGCAAAAAAATTCATGCCGGACATGAAGATATCCAGGAGACTGTCCAAACTGGAAGATAAGACCGCCATAGACCCAGAGGTCAATCCTGCGGAAAGTTTACTCAGGGCAAGCACAAATGCCGATGCAATTGCAAAAAGAGAGGCTTTATACTTTATATTCACACATTATTCCTTGCATATTAAGGGATAAGGTAACTCTGATATTTATTTTTTTTATTATACCACAGAATGCAATAAAATGCGTCCGCGACAATAGCAACTCCTATAATCAACAGGACCGGGTGCCGCTAAAATGAATCTCAAACCGTTTGTAAAGAGATGGATGACTCCTGTTACCATTATGGTTGTGCCTCATTCACGAGCAGACAGATACAGAGGATACAATACCGTTCTAGTTGTCCAGACGCAGAAAATAAGGTTTCTATGGAGCATATACTGTTGATTTTTTTTCTGAAACCTTTTATAGTAGTACCAAAGAGTGCGGCCGTACATCTGCTAAAGACCATTGTACAGAATGCGGGGAATGCGTCAGCGCTATGTCCTTACGAAGTATTTTCGGATGAAAACGGTACCGTTACCGTTCTGACACCTGAAGATTGTATTGAGTGCGGGGCATGTATTGATGCTTGTCCTCAAAAAGCCATATCCATGGACGACTAATGAAAACAAAAGTGCTCCTTGACAAGAAAGCCATTGAACGGACCATCAACAGGATAACTCACGAGATCATCGAAAAAAATGAGGGCTCTTCTGCGCTTTCCCTCATCGGAATCAGGACAAGAGGAATCTACCTCGCGAACCGTATCCAGGACAAGATAAAGGGTATTGAAGGTATAGCCCTCCCCGTAGGTGTACTGGACATTACCATGTACCGGGATGATATATCGAAAATGAAATCACCGGACGTTAAAAAAACTGATATACCTTTTGATGTCAATAATATGACCATTATTCTTGTCGATGATGTCATGCATACAGGAAGAACAACACGGGCGGCAATCGATGCGCATTATGGACCTCGGCAGGCCGAAAAAAATCCAGCTTGCCGTGCTGGTGGACAGGGGTGGCAGGGAGCTCCCCATACACCCCGATTATGCCGGTTTGCATTACTCGGTAGACCTTAAAGAAGAGGTGCTCGTGAGACTGAACGAAATCGATGGCAAAGATGAAGTCGTTGTTGTGAGATCAGAATGAAATGGAGTCAAAAAAGACCTCCTCGGTATTAGTGAACTCTCAAAAGAAGAGATTCTCTTTATCCTCGATAGCACAGATTCTTTTAAAGATATATCAAAAAGGGACATCAAAAAGTCCCCACATTCCGTGGTAAAACGGTTATCACCTTATTCTATGAACCTTCAACAAGGACCCGGACATCATTCGAGATTGCGGCAAAACGGTTGAGCGCCGATACAATCAATATCTCTGCAAGCACAAGCAGTTACGTCAAGGGAGAAACCCTCAAGGATACGGCCAGGAATCTTCAGTCCATGAGATCCCGATGCCATTATTATCCGCCATACCATGCCCGGAGCTCCTCATATGCTCGCAGGTATCATGGATTCATCGGTGATAAACGGCGGCGATGGCGCACACGAACACCCCACACAGGCCCTTCTGGACCTCTACACCATGAGAGAGAAAAAAGGACAGCTCGATGGGCTGAAAATTGTCATCGTAGGAGATATTGCTCACAGCAGGGTCGCACGATCCAATATATTTGCATTGCGCCATTTTGATACGGAGATTGTCTGTTCAGGCCCCCCGACCATGCTCCCACCGCATATAGAAACCCTGGGAGTAAAAAAGGAGTATGATTTGAACAAAGCAGTACGGAATGCAGATGTCATCATGATGCTTCGAATCCAGAAAGAACGGGGTGGGACCTCTTTTATCCCCTCCACCAAGAGAATACTCAACCCTCTTCGGGCTGAAGAAGGAACACATTGAAAAAGCAAAGCAAGACGTCATCATCATGCATCCCGGCCCTATGAACCGGGGGATTGAAATCGCCGACGAAGTAGCTGACGGACCTTATTCGGTGATCCTTGATCAAGTGGAAAACGGCGTTGCTGTCCGTATGGCTATACTCTATCTTCTGACCGGGAGGGAAATCATGAAAATCCTTATCCGGGGAGGCAGGCTCATTGATCCGAAGAATGACCTCGACGGCAAATTCGACATCTTAATAAATGATAGCACCATCGAAAAGGTCGATAAAAATATCCGGGAGAACGAGTGATGAAGTAAAAATTATTGATGCCACAGGGCACATTATCGCGCCTGGTTTCATTGATGTCCATGCCCACCTGCGGGAACCCGGATATGAATATAAAGAAACAATAAAAACAGGGACAATGGCTGCCGCAAAAGGTGGTTTCACAACAGTCGTCTGTATGGCGAATACATCGCCTGTCAACGACAATAAAAGTGTTACTGAATTCATTCGTTGAAAAGGCAAAATCAGAAGGAGCCTGCAGGGTCCTCCCTTGCGGCGCTATTACACGAGGATCTGAAAGGTGAAGAACTCTCCGAGATAGGTGAAATGTATGAAGCGGGCATTGTGGCCTTATCGGACGATGGCAAATCAGTAAAAGATGCGGGACTTTTGAGAAGGGCCATGGAGTATTCAAAATTTTCCGCCTTCCTATTATATCCCACTGTGAAGATGAATCGCTTGCAAAAGGATATGTTCACGAGGGTCTCTCTTCACTGATAAACGGTCTTGAAACAACCCCATCAATTGCCGAAGAGATCATCGTCGAGAGAGACATTGCCCTCGCCCGATATGTTGAAGCATCGGTTCATCTTACCCACATATCAACGGCAGGAAGCGTGGAAATCATCGGAAGATCAAAAAAGAAATATAAAAAAGTCACCTGCGATACCTGCCCTCACTACTTTACCCTCACCGATGAAGCGACCCTCGGATACGACACAAACACAAAGGTTAACCCGCCGCTTCGTTCCAAAAAGGACATGGAGGCCATTCGGGAAGGCCTGAGAAATGGCGTTATTGATATAATCGCCACAGACCATGCCCCTCATGAGTTTACCTCAAAAGATGTGGAATTTAATATTGCCACTTCCGGCATTTCAGGTTTTGAGACTGCCCTTGCTTTATCCTTAAAACTGGTCCATGACAATGTACTTACGCTCAAGGAACTCATAGAAAAATTTACCGTCAATCCTGCAAAACTCCTGGGTCTCCCCTATGGTGGCCTTGCAGCCGGAAAACCGGCAGATCTCATCATTTTCAATACTGACAACGAATGGATCGTTGACAGGAAAGTCTTTTCTTTCAAAGGGCAAAAATACCCCTTTCCATGGGTGGAAACTGAAGGGCAAAAACCTCCTCACCATGGTAGATGGTAAAATAGTTTACAGAGATGCAGAGGTTATCAAAGCCTGAAGTTTTTACCCGGTATCTCGTTCCAATCGAAAATCATAATATCCTGGGTCATTGTCTGTTTTTAACTCATTATCTTGTAGTGTGCAAACTAATATCCCTTTATTTTCTCTTTATTTCTATTTTTTTTGTTAAAATGCTTATCCATTTCTTTCTTTAGTCCGATAATCTTTTTAGCAGCAGGTTGCGCATCTGAACTACCTGCGCTAATCAGATAAACAACAGCTGAAGGTTCTCCTAAAAAACTTTCAGGGAGGGTGGAAAAAAGAAATGTTTGTAATCATCGGCTTTATAGTGGTCATCGTGGCGGTCTTCGGCGGTTTTGTGCTGGAAGGCGGGCCATTGAAGGTTATTGTCCAGCCCGTTGAGTTTATGATCATCGGCGGCGCTGCCCTTGGTGCTATGCTCATCTCTGCGCCTCAAAAACTCCTTATGAAAATCATTACAAGGGTGCTAGGCTCTTTTAAGGGCGGCAGCACCAATAAGCAGCTCTACATGGACCTTTTAAAGCTCATGTATGAGATATTCCAGGTAACGAGAAAAGATGGTCTCATTGCCCTTGAATCACATATCGAACATCCCGAAAACAGTAAAATATTCACCAAATATCCCAATATCACCAAAGAACATCATATTATCTCCTTTATGACAGACACCTTTCGCCTCATCGTTCTCGGCGGTATTGCGCCTCATGATATAGAAAGTCTCATGGACCTCGATATCGAAACACACCACGGGGAAGAAATGAAACCGGGGATGATGCTGCAAAAAATAGGTGATTCCATGCCTGGTCTCGGTATTGTCGCCGCAGTCCTCGGTATTGTTATCACTATGCAGGCAATTGATGGTCCACCGGCAGAGATCGGTCATAAAGTCGCTGTAGCGCTTGTGGGAACCTTCCTTGGAATATTTCCTGTCCTATGGTTTCATCCAGCCCATGGCCACCAATCTTGATCTTGCCGCAGAAGAGGAATCAAAAGTTTATGAGTCAATTAAATCAGGTATCATCTCACTCGCAAAAGGGTTCAACCCCATTGTCTCCGTGGAATTCGCCCGCCGGTCTATTCCCAACGAATATCGGCCCACATTCCAGGAGATGGAAGGCTTTGTGAAAGGCGTTAAATAATAATGGAAGACCATCAGACTCCAGTACGGATCATCGTTAAAAAGAAAAAGGAGCACGGCGGAGCACCATGGCGGAGCATGGAAGGTCGCCTATGCCGATCTTGTTACCGCCATGATGGCACTTTTCATTGTGCTTTGGATCGTAGGACAGAGTAACGCCGTTAAACAGGCTATCTCGGCATATTTCAAGGACCCCGGTGTATTCGAGAGCGGCCGGGGCGGAGGGATACTTCCAGGGACTTCCGGATCTGCACCGACGCCTACCTCAAATGCTGCCATTGAAATGGAAAAACTAAAAGTCGAAGCAAAGAAAATAGAAGAAGCTATTGCGTCAACACCTGAATTCAACAAATTTAAGGATAAAATCCAGATCACTGTTACAAAAGAAGGTCTCCGGATCGAACTCGTTGAAAATTCCAGCGGACTTTTCTTTGATGTCGGAAGCGCCCAGGTAAAACCGGAAACGGTCAAGCTTCTCAAGCTTGTCGCAAAGGAAATAGGACGTTTAAATAATAACATCATGATCGAAGGATACACCGATGCAAGGCCATACGTGAAGGCAGACTATTCCAACTGGGAATTAAGTTCCGACAGGGCAAATACTGCCCGGCGGATATTGGAAGACGAATGGGGTCAAACAAGACCAGATATTGCAGGTCCGGGGTTTTGCCGACAGGAACCTCAAACACCCCGATCAACCATTGGATGCGGCGAACAGGAGAGTAAGTATTCTCGTTGCGGCAACCCCGGAGGCAATCTCTCAGAATGCATCCCCCCAAAAACCACAAGTAGCCCCACCAGGTCAGGTAGAGGCTGTTCCAAAACCAGAGCCTGCAGCATTGCCGGAGATAAACAAAAAATGAGCGGAGCCCCATCGATCAAAATTCTTCTTATTGATAGTGACCCTGCGTATTAGAAAAGCGCTGAGCACATATTTCTCCAAATACCCGAACTTTGAAACCATTGAGGCTGAAGATAGCCTCGAAGGGTTCCGGTGCGCATCCGAAACAAAACCAGACCTCATCATCAGTGATCATCGCCCGCCTCTCCTCGATGGCCTTGGACTCTGCAGGAAAATCAAGAGTACTCCGGAACTTGCTTTAACAATCTTCCTCATCCTGACTGCTGAAAAGGATGTGACGCTGAAAACAAAAGCTTTTGAAAACGGCGCTGATGACTATATTGAGAAATCCACACCGCCGGTTATCCTTACCAGCAAAATCAATGTCTTCCTCAGGATAAAACAGCTCCAGAAGGAACTTAAAACAGAAAAAGATAAATTTGCTGAGACAAATATTGTCCTTGAGAGAAATTTTAAAGAGCTTACGACGATCCTTCTCAAAATTATTGACCTTCGGGTCCCTGGAGCAGCCGACCGGGCTGAAATAGCAAAACATATTGCGCAACATATCTGTGAAAAGATCGACATGAGCGGAGATATAAAAGAAAAAATAGTCTTTGGGGCTCAACTTCACGAAATAGGAAGAATAGCACTGCCGGATACTATGGCCGATAAAAGCCTCGGTACCATCAGCCTCTCTGAAAAAGCGATGTTCAACCAGTACCCTATTATCGGGTCCCGGATTGTCTCTGCCATTTCAGGATTTCAAAACGCTGTAGACACAATATATCACCAGTTTGAAAACTATGATGGTACCGGCACACCCGATAGACTCATGGCAGAAGAAATACCTCTCGGCGCGAGAATTCTCAGGGCAATCGTGCTCCAGGAAGAGCTCTCCAAAGCCGGGCAACCGAAAGAAGAGATCATCCGTGAGATACGACAATCGGCAAATAAGATTATTGACCCTTTTATTGCAACTTCTCTCGCAGAGTTCATCATTGAAAACGACAAAGATTTTTCGACGAATAAATACAAAATCCGCATTGAAGAGCTCGAGGCCGGTATGGTGATTGCCGAGGATGTTTATGCGATAAGCGGAGTCAAACTGCTTCCAAAAGGAACCAAATTGCTGGAACATATGCTCCAGGTGCTTATGGAAAGAAACAACAGAGACCCCATTATCGGCGGGGTCTATATAGTAAAATCACGCTAACAATAACACTACAGGAAATAATAAAGTCTAATAATAATCATTCGCGACACGGTAATTCTTACTGATTATACATATTTGGTAACCGGTTACATATGGAGTTTATAATCTATTCATTTGAAATATTCCTGTGCCAGTGCAACATCCTTTGTTATCCTTTCCTTTAATTCATCAATGCTTTTGAATTTCATTTCATCCCGTATATGATCGTGAAAATAAATAATTACTTCTTTATCATAAAGATTTCTGGAAAAATCGAGTATGTGGGTCTCCATTAAAAATTTCTTTCCACCAAATGTGGGATTGAAACCAATATTGGTTACCGAAGGCATTCGTTTACCCTCAACTTCGACTTCAGTCACATAAACACCATTTTTCGGGACCAGCTCGGAAAATGTGTCAAGGTTAATTGTGGGGAACCCCATGCCTTTGCCTCTATTTTCACCCCTGCACAACAATGCCTTCAATCATATGAGGCCTTCCGAGAAACCTCGCTGCTCTCTCCACTTCCCCGTTCATAATCAATTTCCTGATTTTATTGCTCCCTATCTTTTCTCCATCCATTGTGATTGCCGTCTACGGCTTCAAAAGAAAAACCATATTCCTGACCCATTTGCTTAAGCAGTCCTACATTGCCTGTGCCGCCTTTGCCGAATTTAAAATCATAACCGACGATAATACTCTTTTACACCCAATGCTTTGACAAGAATCGTCTTTTATAAAGACTTCCGGCGTAAGCCCTTAAACTGCGCATCAAAAGGCACAACAAACATGACTTCAATACCGCATTTTTCTATGAGTTGTTTTTTCAGATGAAGCGGGGTGATAAGCCGGGTATATGTATCAGGTTTCAAAATACTCAAGGGGATGGGGATCAAAGGTCATAAGCATCGCCGTCCCTGACATCTTTTCGCGCTTTCCGGCTACCCGTTCAATGATTTTCTGATGACCTATATGAATGCCGTCATAGTTGCCGATTGTAAGGACCGGATTGGGAAATTTCTCATTCATGTCCAGTGATGTCAAAAATTTTCATAGCCACCTCTTGACTTATTGGTCATATCCATATACTTTAATACACTAACATAATGCCGAAGTGGCGGAACTGGCAGACGCGCTAGATTCAGGGTCTAGTAGGCTCTAAGCCTGTGTGGGTTCAAGTCCCGTCTTCGGCATTTTTCTTTTTCAAAAACTGTCCTGCGATCAATCTTTTTATATCATGCTATTTGCAGCACTTTGGCTCCCTGAATATTACCTTCTTTCAATTCAATGAGTGCTTTGTTTGCTTGTTCCAGGCTATATTTCTGGACCTCTGGCCTGATGGGGATCTCTGCGGCCAATTCCAGAAATTCCCGTACATCCCGGCCCGTTACGTTTGCTACACTTTTTATCTCTTTCTCAAGCCAGAGATGCTCCGGATAATCCAGTTCCAGCAGTTTCTCTTTATCAGCGTTTTCCTTTCTGATTGCATTAATGACAAGCCTTCCGCCTTTTTCCAGGTTCTTCAGGGCATAGAGTATCGTTCCCCATACCGGCGTCGTATCAATGGCGCGATGGAACTTTTCCGGGGGCTCGTCAGCGGTATCACCGGCCCAATAGGCCCCCAGCCTTTTTGCAAAAGCCCTCTCCCTTTCCCTTCGCGCGAAAACAAAGACCTTGGATGAGGGGTATTTATGGCGTACCATCTGGATAACAAGATGCGCCGAAGCTCCGAAGCCGATAAGACCTATATTTTCACCGTCTTGCATCTCAGTAAGGCGAAGTGATCTATACCCGATTGTGCCCGCGCAGAGCAAGGGCGCTGCCTCAAAGTCATTAAACAGCTCAGGTATGGGATAAGCAAAATCCTCCGGCACAACGGCAAATTCCGCATACCCGCCGTGGACATCCCTGCCCGTTGCTTCAAACCGGTCGCAGAGATTCTCATTGCCATCAAGGCAGAATTTACATTTCCCGCAAGCTGAGTGGATCCAGGCAATACCAACCCTGTCCCCGGTCTTCAATGTTTTTACCCCTTTTCCCGTTTCCTTAACAACACCTACTGATCTGATGTCCCGGCACAACCGGGAATCGAGGCGGTGGGGTCCTTCCCTCGATTTCATCTAACTCGGTGTGGCAGACACCGCATACTGACACCTTTACGAGCACCTCACCATCACATGGCGCAGGAACAGGCATCTCAACAAACTTCAGAGGTTCTTTTTCCTCTTTAAGATCGCAAATTCTGTCAATGATCATAGCCTTCATGGAAATACCCTGTTAAGCGCTATTGTACCTACAAACATCTATTTTACCGCAAGAAGTTCTATATCGAACATCAGCACTGCATTGGGGCCGACAATGCCTCCCGGACCCTTTTCTCCGTAAGCAATTTTTGGTGGAAGGACAACAAGCCACCGGGAACCTGCTTTCATCTTCTGAAGCGCCTCGTTCCAGCCGGGCAGGACATTCTTACCGAGAACAAATTCCGCCGGTTGATTGCGGGTACGGGAATTATCAAATTCAGTGCCGTCAAGAAGTGCCCCCTTATAATGGACGATAACGGTATCATTAATGTCTGGCGTTTTACCGGTCCCCTCTTTCATCACTCTATATTGTAAACCGCTTGGCAACGTTACAATACCCTTTTTTTTCGCATTCTCTTTGAGAAATGTCTCACCCTCAATCTTATTTTTTTCACCAAGAGTTTTCATCTTCTCGTTTCGCCTGTTCTGGGCCTCTTTGTTCAAATTTACCCGCACAGCCCGCATTTCTTCATCGGAAAGTTGGGGTTTACCTTCGTAAGCATCTTTTACGCCTCTGGCAACCATATCGGCATCGATTTCAATGGAAAGGTCCTTCATCTCCCTGCCAAGATCTACTCCAATACTGTAACCGATCTTTTCCTTTTTCTCTTTCGGAAGGACCTTTTCCTCAGCATGAACCCGACCGGCAACCACAATAACAACGATGAGAGCAATTATCACAAAACTTTTTTTTCTCAATATATTCATTTGAAAAAACATTTCCTACCCCCTGTTGTCCTTACAATTACAGGCTTATCGCACTTAATGGAAAAATATGTTATTCCATGCGTTATCAATTGTCAAATCAATCTCCAGGAAGTACCTCTGGACATCATGCGCAAGAAGTTGTACATTAACCAAGCAACAACTTAGGGTAATAATACGATAAAGGGAGAAATAAGGTATATGGATCAGGACCATCGGAACGACGGCATTGAGCATGAGCCGCTCGAAAATAATGAAGTTTCAGAAAACACAGGAGTGGAGCATGAGGAAGATTTTGCTCTCCTCTTTGAACAAAGTTCAAAAACCACTCAAAGGTTTGACCCGGGTCAACGGGTAAAAACCAGAGTAGCAGGTATTTCAGGAGTTTTTGTCTATCTTGGCCTTGAGGGAAAAAGCGAGGCTGTTGTTGATCTCAAGGAATTCCTTAATGAAGAAGGGACGCCGACTGTTAAAGAAGGAGATGAAATCGAAGTCTTTTTTATATCCTTTGAAGACGGGATGAGAAAATTCACAACTCTTACCCGAGGATACTCCACGACAAGTCTCAACAATCTCCGTGATGCCCATGACGCAGGTCTGTCTGTAAACGGTAAGGTGGTATCAGAGCTCAAGGGAGGCTACGAAGTACAGGTTGGTAAAGTCCGGTGTTTCTGTCCTTTTTCACATATAGATCTCCGGGGGGCCCGTGAGGCAGATGCATATATAGGACAGACATTTCCCTTCAGGATTTTAGAATACAAAGAAAACGGCAGAAATATCATCCTGTCACGCAGGGTACTCCTTGAAGAGGAACAGGAAAAACAGAGAAAAATATTCAAGGAAAGTCTTCAGCCCGGCATGGATATGACCGGTAAGGTGAGGTCCATACAAAAATTTGGCGTCTTTGTAGATATTGGCGGTATTGATGGATTGATACCTCTCAGCGAGCTTTCATGGAGCAGAGGCGAGAAACCGGCAGATCTCTTCACTGTAGGCGACGAGGTAACGGTAAGAATTATCAATATCGACTGGGAAAGGGAACGTCTGACACTCTCCCTCAAGGCAATTCAGCCTGATCCGTTCTTAAGCGCACTCGAAAAATACCCTCAGGAGAGCATGATCCACGGGACCGTTGTCCGTCTTGAAAGTTTCGGCGCTTTTGTCAATCTTGAACCGGGAATAGACGGCCTTATCCCGATTTCAAAACTCGGCGCCGGGAGGCGTATCAACCATCCGAAAGAGGTCATTGAAGTAGGACAACTTGTTGAAGTACAGGTGATGGAGGTTAACCCGGAAAAACGGAGAATATCACTTTCCATGGAACAGAAAATATCTCAGGAAAATATCGTTCTCCCTTCTGTCGGTGAGCTTGTCGATGGCACCGTTGAGAGGGTCCTCTCGTCAGGTGTTTTGCTTAAAATCAAAGAGGGTGCAACAGGCTTCATTCCGAACTCTGAGATGGGCACCCTTAAGGGTACAAACCACAACCGTATGTTTCCGGCAGGCACACAGATGCAGGCTGTCGTTGTAGAAACCGATGCAAAACGTAATCGCGTTACCTTAAGCAGAAGCAAAGTCGATGATAAAATGGAACGGGACACTTACCAACAGTACCGGAATAAGACTCATGAAGAGGAGCATGCCTCCGGCGGCCTTGGCAGTCTGGGAGAGCTTTTGAAAGCAAAATTGGGACTTTAGGAGGACTTTGAGCAAAGAAGAATACGGAGGACATATGAAATGCACAATCGTGAGAAATGAACGCGGTGCAATTTCGAGACTTCTCATCTGCGCAATCATCTTTGGTGCTCTCGGTTATGGGTATTATTATTTTCAAAGTACACCTCGCTACGCGCTCATCCAGTTCAAAAAAGCCATTATGTTCAGCGACAAAGAAACAGCCGAAAAATATCTTGACGTTGATAGTTTTATAAACAATTTGCCGTATCAGATGACCGGCGGCTCTGAAGGGGAAGCACTCAAGAAACGTATCCTCTATGAAATCGATTCCCCCCATGAAAAAAGCCTTTTCAAGCCCGTAAAAAACTGGACTGTTTTCACTGTTCCCATTGATATTTCCGGTGACTCTGCCACGGTCGAACAAGATGACGGCACAACGATCACATTGAAACAACTGAATGAAAGACAATGGATAATAACATCAATCCATTTTAAACCTCAGGAATCCAATAAATAATATTTGATTCTGCCACAAGGAAGACCATGACCGAAGAATATCGGACCCGCAAAAAAAGGTTCATTCTTTTCTCTTCAATACTGCTTTTCCTTATCGTCTTCGGCATAGTAGGCTTTCTTGCGATCCACAACACTCCCCGTTATAGTCTTTACTGGTTTAAGAAGGCAATATTAGATCATGACGCCGAAAGCGCCCTTAAATATCTTGATATCGACAGCATTGTAGATAATATGGTAAAAGACATTTTCGATAAGCCGGAAGAGCAGAAGGAGCCACCAAAAAATCAACCGGAAACGGCAATGAAGAATATCGGCAAAGATATTGTCATGCAGAATCTCCCGGCTATGAAAAAACAACTTAAAGAACAGCTTGAGTCTGCCATTATTTCCTACAATGATCAGGCTGCCCTCGATAATCTGAGAAAAGCAAACGTACTGGGCCTTGTAATCACCATGGAAGGCGATCTTGCCCTTGTCAAAATACGAGGAAAAGACAAGGTGGCCTTTAAGATGGCAAAATCACCGGAAGGTCCCTGGAAGATCGTTGCATTTAATCTGAAGGAACTCATGGCGCCGGGCAGAAAATGATTCTATCACAATGATGAGGAGGATACTTACAATGAAACATAACGTATATTTTGATGGAAAAGTACAGAGCCTGGGGTTGGATACTGAAAATGGAAGTGCAACCATAGGAGTCATCACACCCGGTCAATATACTTTCACAACAGCGACAGAGGAACGGATGGTTATCACCTCAGGCGTCCTAAAGGTAAAGCTGCCGCAGGAAGCATGGAAAATAGTGCGGGCTCCCGAAGAATTTATTGTCAAAGAAAGTACTTCCTTTGACGTAGAAGCACAACGCGATGTATCCTATATTTGCTACTATAAATAATATTATTGCATATGTTGATTGCCTTTCCTGGAAGAGAATATTCCATTTGCAAAATGTAATCCTCAAAAAATCGGCAGGTCCAATATGAAAGCGCCGCTTCCGACAGTCGAGGGGGTAGGACCAAGTTGTCTGCGGCTCCCCGGCGGTCTCTGGAAAAATATACTGGAGTTCCTGGAGGAACGATTCCCTGATGTAACGTCTGAGACGTGGGCCTCGCGGATGAGCAGGAAAGAAGTTGTCGATGAAAACGGGGTCCCTTTAAGCGCTACAAGTCCTTATCGGATAGGGGCCTGTATCTTTTACTATCGCGAGGTGGAAGGAGAACCGCTGGTTCCTTTCGAGGAGACTATTCTGTACCGGGACGATCATATTCTTGTAGCCGATAAACCACATTTTTTACCTGTCATCCCCTCCGGGCAGTTTCTTCACGAAACCCTCCTCGTCCGTTTAAAAAAGAGACTCAATCTCGAAGACCTTGTGCCGATCCATCGTATTGACCGGGAAACTGCCGGGGTTGTTATATGCTCTCATAATCCCGCGACTCGTGGCGATTACGCGTCACTCTTCAGGACACGATCAATAATAAAGGTTTACGAAGCACTGGCTCCAAGTCTTCCTGATGTTTCTTTCCCGATTACGCACCGCAGTCGTATGATACCCGGAGAACCTTTTTTTCGTATGAAAGAGGTTGAGGGAGAACCGAACTCAGAAACCCATGTTGATATCCTCGAGAAAATGGGCAATTTAACCATTTATCGGTTATTGCCGGTGACCGGAAGAAAACATCAGTTGCGGGTACATCTTTCTGCATTAGGAATCCCCATAGTCAACGACAAACTCTATCCCGATATACAACCCTGGAAGGCAGACGACTTTTCCCAGCCGCTGAAGCTGTTAGCGAGGGCAATTTCTTTTCAGGACCCTTTAACGGGGGAACACCGACATTTTGAAAGCGATAGAAAATTGAATATTACGAGGCCCTGATTGTGAGACATTGCGGGCACATATTTCAGGTCAATCCCTTGCCAATAGAAAAATTACTTCTTACAGAGTTTTTCTCAAACCAACCTTATTGTTTTTCATTATTCAAACCGACTTATAACCAATTAATACTATTGACAGAAAAGATCAAATTAGGGTAGGCTAATATCAGTAACGCTGCAACAGCGAATGCTTTGAACAGGAAAGTAGTAAAAAAAGACATGGCAGTGTGTTTGTAAAACAACAGATCTGGCGTAACCGATGAAAAGGGCTCCAGTCTGATCATTCAGGGGTTATTGAGGGGGAGTTAATGGAAAGACAAAGCATTCTTGTTGTTGATGATGATGAGCAGGTTCGAAGATTTCTTATGGATTTCTTTGTTGACCTCGGATGGGATGTAGTTACTGCCGACTCAGGAGAAGATGCTTTAACCAAGTTTTCACCCCAACGTTTCGATATTATCATTGCTGATTATGTCATGCCAGGCATCAACGGTGTTGAGCTATTGAAACAGCTCATAGCGAAGGACCCGAAGGTCCTCTTTTTCCTCATCACAGGGTATCCTACCCTCGAAATTGCTGTTGACGCTATCAAGAATGGAGCCTATGATTATATAGTAAAGCCTTTCAACCTTGAAGATCTGAAGATAAAAGTTGAAAGGGCCGTCACGACTGACCGGTTAAAAAGTTCACTCAAAAAGGTGAGTGGCATCCTATGGGCTCTTATTATATCAGTACCAATCTGGATTATTCTCGGCATCCTCCTCGGGTTTGTATGGAAGCGCGGTTAACCTCTATCCCTTATCTTCCTATTCTGAATAAGGATGATAGGGCGAACATTTCGTTTTGAATAATACCGGCGCTTCTGATTTGTCCAGGAATCAAAAATAAGGAGTAATATATGCCATTTGAAAAAGTAAACAATCTCCAGGTCTATTATGAAATTCATGGCGAAGGAGAAACCATCATCCTTTTACATCATGGTTTTGGCGGTTGCATAATTTGGAAGACCGTCTATCCGCAACTCGTGGCTCAAGGGTACCGGGTAGTTATGTATGATCGAAGGGGTTTCGGCCAATCCGAACCGGGTACTGATTTTCAGGATTTTTATGAAAGCGACCGTTACCGGCCGGAAAGTTTGGAAGAACTGCGGGCAATCAAAGAATTTCTCAATATTAAAGAATGCCATCTGGTAGGACAATGCGAAGGTGGTGTTGTCGGTGTTGATTATTCTGTTAAATATCCCCAGGATGTCAAAACCCTGACTGTTGCCAGTACCCAATGCTATAGTACGATACCAATGACGGAACTCAATGCCCTCAAGCTTGTCAATAAATTTGCTTATCTGGAGCCAAAACTCCAGGCAAAGATGATCAAGTGGCATGGAGAAAACGCGGAAACCAGGTATGATCAATTCGCCAAATATGGCGGTGCGTACGGTGTGAACTATTTCGATCTGCGGCCTGTCCTGCCGCTTGTTGCCTGCCCCACCCTGGTGCTTTATCCTGACCGCAGTGCAATCTTCGACGTGGAACAATCTGTCGCCTTTTACCGCCATCTCCCACAGGGCGAGCTGGCCATTTTCCCGAAATGCGGTCATAATACCTATGAACAACGACCGGAAGACTATATCCGAACTATCCTGGATTTTCTCGTAAGAAACACAAAAGGCAATGACCAGAAAGTCACTCCAAACATGACATGCCTGGCTTGATTCATCCCGGATTGCAGTTATTAACGTTATTTTCCGTGAGTAGTCAACACGTTACTCTGCTCAATTGCCCTCCGGCATGACTGGGAAAGATCATTCAGACAGGGCAGCAATGTCACATGTGATGCGGCACGGTGGAGATTACTCAGCGCGGCAGGGATGTGCGCCAGAAATGCCGTCAAACCTTTCGTAAGGCCTAAGAACCCATAGGCGCCCAGGGCCTGCATGAGACGTTGCGCAGCGGCTTCCCAAAAATAACCCTGGAAAGCAGGCCAATTAAGATTCTGTTTGGAAATATTGTAATAAAAAGAGAGCAGCTCCTCGACTTCACTGTCGGTAAAATCCACATAGGGATCGCAGAGAAGCGATCCAAGGTCATAAAAAGGACTTCCAAAACGCATCCCCTGAAAATCGATGAGAAAAGGTTCTTCATCGCGGATCATGACGTTCTGGGATTGCAGATCGCGGTGCACAAGAGCACCTTTTGTCCCTTCAAGCCGTTCTGCAAGGGCAGAAAGCTCTGCTTCAAGTTCCCCTTTCAGGGGCATCTCATATTCGATACCACAGACACCGCTCACAAAATGTTCCCTGAAGTACTCCCTCTCCCAAAGGTAGAGGTCAGGGCCAAAACTTTCCATGAGTCTCACCTGTTGGGCAGGAAAACCGTCTTCCCGGATAGAATGGAGTCTGTGAACAATACGGAGTGTTTTTTGATAGAGCCTGCGTCTCATCTCCCATGGGGCATCTTTAAAAGACCAGAGGTCTGCCTTCCCCACGTCTTCCATGAGAATGAGACAGTCATTACGGTCGTGGCGTATAAGACGGGGCACGGGAACACCGACACTGTGGAGAAAAAGGGAAATGTCTGCATAGTAGCTGTTTTCAATACGCTTCGGGTCATAATGGACCAGGATGGCAGAATCCTTCTTGTTCCATATAAATCTGAAAAAACTCCGGTCTGAACCTCTCACTGCCAGAGGAACAAGCTCACAAGGGAGAGACTCCGGCAAGCCCCATAGACTCCCGCGCGAAATCGATCATCTTCATTGAGCACCCTCAGACCTTGATTGTGAAGCTTTCAGGGTTTCATATTCTTCCACTGAGCCTATATCGTGCCATTTGCCTTCGTCTATGATAATACCCCGGACAGACCCTGGCTTGTTCACAATGCGTCTGATAAAGGCAGGAATGACGGATTCTATTCTGCCGGGCTCAAGGTACTGCAGGAAGGATGTTTCCACAGCATAAATCCCGGTAAAAAGGCAGCTTTTGACGCCCGGATTTCCCAGGGTATGCCTGAGATCACAGATCTCACCCTTTTCATTGATATTCACGTTCAGGAGAGGGCCGTCGCTTCTCAGGATGAGTGTTGCCTCAGGTCTTTTCTCTTCGTGTGATTCCATGAGTTTGCGAAGAGGAAAATCGCAGATTACATCGCTGTTATAACAGATAATGGCTTCATCATCGGCAAGGAGATCTTCAATATTTTTCAGGCCCCCTGCCGTGTCCAAAAGAACAGGTTCATAGCGGAATATAATCGGGATGCCCCGCCATAGCCTGTCAGGGAACTTCTCTGCAAATACTTCCGGGCAATGATGGGTATTCACAATGAAACGATCCACACCAACATCCAGGAGATGGTCCATGGCATATGTGATGACCGGACGCCCTCCTATTGGGAGAAGCGGTTTTGGGCATCGCTCTGTCAGAGGACGGAGCCGCATCCCCAGTCCGGCGCCCAGGATAAAGGCGGTTTTCAATCTTCGCTTTTTCAATAGATGTTCCTTATTTCAGCGCCAGTGAAATAATGCTTCAGGATTTCTTCTGCGGTCAATCCCCTGTCTGCCATCACAGCAGCGCCAATCTGGCAAAGCCCAACGCCATGCCCCCAGCCTGCTCCATGAAAGACAAACCGCTCCACTTCTCCTTGAGAATTATATTCTGCCTTCACAATAAATGCGCTGCTGTAAAGGTGGCTCCGGGAGAGCCAACGACGTATTTCCAGTTCCTTTCCGACAACCACACTTCTCTTTGAGCCAACAATCCTGAGCCGGTATATCCGCCCCGAAGGGCCACGGGAAAGTGGTTGTATTTCTTTGAGAGCCCCGAAATCAATACCCGATTTCTCCCGTAGGATCTCTTCAAGCTCTTGACGGGAATATTCAACCTTCCAGCGAAAAAAGGCTTTTGTCTCCAGATCAAAGTCAGGGAGTATGTTTTCGAGAATAGCCGCATCTTTTGTATTGCAGTAAGCCTGGGGTTCAGAAAGGATCCAGCGGGCTGCATCTTCCTCAGTTCTGATGGATGGATGAGCAATCGGCTCGTCGGAGATGCTTTTCAGATATGGGATGTGGATGTTATCCCATGCTGTTGCAAACTCTTCCGTCAACCCTCCACAGGCCTTGGAAAACCGTGCGTCACAGATTTCATCATTATATGCGATGACCTTACCACGGGTTTCCCGGACAGCTTCTGCGGCCTTTTCTGATACGATCTTTGTAATGCCCTGGTAACGTTGACAATGGTCATCAGCGCAGACATCAAAAAGATCATGGTCTTCCTGTTCATACCAGCGTGTTATCTCCTTTTCATCTTCAATGATTTTCTCAATTGGCATAGTTGTGGATGCGTCTTTTGTTCTGCTTTTTACGTTCAAGCGCTTTAAGAAGCCAGCTCCGTGAAAGTATTGCGTGGGCCCTCAGGAATTCCGGCGGGGCATGAGGGCTCATCTCTGAAGAAATTACACTTTGCAGATAATCTTCCAGAGGGATTTCGTTCATTGCCGTCAATCGTCCCGTCTTCGCGGGGCTTCAGGACCAGGTTTCCCTGAAAGGTCTGGTCCTCTGCTCTCTCCCAATGGAAATTGATCCCAATCATCACGTTAAAGAGAGTAAAGGTGGAACCTTGGCGGGCAGTGAGTTTAACAAAAGCGGAACGTGCGACTTCCCGGTCCTCTTCATCAATAAGCACAATTTCCCCTGATACTGTTTTTGCCGAAACACCCCCTGATAGAGCACCAAATCCGTCGCCGTAAAACACTCCATTCAGACAGCCTCTGACCTTCTGCTGCCGGTCCATAATGCCTACGGTCATTGTTGGTTCCTTTTTCATTTGCACAGTCAGAAGCCTCTCATAATAATGATGATTGGATATGAATAAAGCTATTACGTTTTAGAAGACATTGTCAAGGTGTAAACCGTCGGTGAATAGCAATACATATGACAACTGTATTGTGGTGGCATGGGTAAGCACGTGCGGTTAGCCAAAATCTTCCCCGCTGTTAGTGCATCTGTTGATAAAATATGATAAGAAGAATAGCATTATGGAGAATTGCGGATGAAACCTGTTACTGTCGTCACCCAATACATACCGGGACCTTTATCTGAGAAAACACTGCATGCCCTGGCACAGTCAGGACTGGTAGAAGAAATCATCATAGTTTGTCGGGAACCGGTCAGTCTGGAGATACCGGGGTGCCGTTTCCTTGTGGCCGGGTCCCTTCAGTCGCAGAATACCCTTGCTTCTCGTTCTAAATGATGTCAGGACGGCATATCTTCTTTTCCTGCATGGATTTAAACAGGTTGTCATAGAGAGCGCAACGCTGGAGAAATTCCTTGCAAAAGCCGAGTCAACAAAAGCGGGAATAATCTATTCCGATTTTTCAGATGAAAACGACAAAGGAAAGATTCTTCATCCCCTCAATGATTATCAGTCAGGGAGTGTCCGCGATGATTTTGACTTCGGCTCCGTTATGCTCTATTCCGTTTCTGCCATCAGAAAGGCACTTCATCATTATGGCCCGATACCGTCAGTTCAATTTGCAGGTCTCTACGATATCCGCCTCAAGGTCTCCATTGATCACGATGTATACCACTTGCAGGAACCCCTCTATTCAGTCTTCGGAACAGAAGAATCTTTCGGCGATGAAAAGATTTTTACCTACGTTGATCCCCGGAATGTTGCTGTTCAGAAGGAAATGGAAACCGTCTTCACGGATTATTTAAAACACATCAATGCCTATCTGCCGCCTGACTATTTAGACAAGATATCGGAAAGACCGGAACATTTTCCCGTAGAGGCTTCTGTGATTATTCCCGTGCGAAACCGTGTAAAAACAGTTGCCGAGGCAGTAAAAAGCGCACTTACTCAGGAAGCTGATTTCGCCTTTAATGTCATCGTAGTCGACAATCACTCTACAGATGGCACAACAACAGCGCTTGCTGATCTGGCCAGCAAATATTCTACCCTGAATCATATTATCCCTGCGCGGGACGACCTTGCCATTGGCGGTTGCTGGAACGAGGCCCTTCATTCTCAGTTATGCGGGCGTTATGCTGTTCAGCTTGATTCTGACGATCTGTATAGTACGCCCGGCACCCTGCAGACAATAGTCGACATGCTCCGTCAGAAAAACTATGCCATGGTAATCGGTTCCTATACCATCGTCAATTTCGATCTGGAAGAGCTCCCTCCCGGCCTCATCGACCATCGCGAATGGACCGATGAAAACGGTCACAATAACGCGCTGCGCATAAATGGTCTTGGCGCTCCCCGCGCTTTCAATACCGGTCTGATGCGCCGTATCGGGTTCCTGAACGTGAGCTACGGTGAGGATTATGCCGTAGCGTTGCGCATCTGCAGGGAACACCATATCGGCCGGATATTCGAAAGCCTTTACCTGTGCAGGCGCTGGCCGGGGAATACCGATGCGTCGTTGAGTATCGAAGCAACAAACAGAAATGATGCATTTAAGGACAAGGTCCGCACTGATGAAATTCTTGCCAGACAAAACATAATTGGCCGGCAGTTGAAATGACCCCCCCACTGCTTAACAAAAAAATATATACTGCCTTTGACAGCAGAGAAACCTCCCAGGGTCTCTCTGGACTTTGCATGAAGTTCCTGTCAGAACAGAAAATGGTATGGCCTGATTTAGCGCAGGGCTATGAAACTTTAAAGAATATCAAGGCGCGGGAAATCCCTTGCAATGGGTTTTCCGTCCGTGTTCAACATAATCCCGGAAGAGCAAGAAGCACCCTTGCAGACATGGGTGAAAAAAGCATACATGAACGGCCATGCTTTCTCTGCCTTAACAATCTCCCGAAAGACCAGAAAGGAATCCTCTATCATGAGGAATATCTTATCCTCTGCAACCCTATGCCTGTTTTTTCGGGTCATTTTACTATCGCCCGTCTTGCTCACCAGCCTCAGGCCATCACTGCACAGATTGATACTTTTCTGCAACTCATTGGTGATTTTGGTGATCGCTGGTCAATTCTTTACAACGGGCCACGGTGCGGCGCTTCTGCTCCGGACCACCTTCATTTTCAGGCCATTCCGGCAGGGAACATGCCAATAGAAAAGGAAGTAACGGGGGGAAAGGGGCTTGTTAAAATTGCAGAGATTAAAAGTGTCCGTATTTTACGGGCAAAAGGTCTTGGACGGGAAATAATAGTCCTCGATGCAGATGGACCAACAGATATGGCTGGTGCATTCAAGAGCATTGTGACAACATTGGAGAACACCCTCGATGGGGATAATGAACCCATGATGAGCGTTGCCGGTTTTCAGGATGAAAATAAATGGCGGATTATAGTTTTCCCCCGTGCAAAACACCGTCCTGGGTCTTTTTTCAGAGCAAGGGACAGACCGTGTTGCTGTGAGCCCTGCTGTCATAGAAATGGGGGGCGTCCTGGTCACCCCTCTGGAAAAAGATTTTGAGCGCCTTGATGAATCTCTTGTAGAAGGTATCTTCAGGGAAGTATCTCTTTTCCTTCCATGGTGAACCGCCATTTGCAGAACATCTCCTTCGGATGCGGATCAGGCGGAGCGAAAAGACATTCCACTTTAATTCCAGGGTCAACAACACGGGCAATGCTCTCAAACTCCCCTTTGTGCATATGCTTGCATACAAATTCCCCGATACCGCGCTGCAGGCGCGCCTCCTGGGTGGGGCAATGAGGAATGGTAATAATTACCTCATCGTCTCTTTCTTCAATCTCATACCCGACAAGGATCGTCCAGGGGAAAAGTTTGAGGACCTTTATATACCCTTTTAATCCTCTTTCCTGAATATCAAACCTTTCCATCAGGTCTTTTGCGCCCATTTGTGGCACTCTGGCCCAGACCCGCTCATTGATGCCTTCAGCAGTCGGCTGGTCAAATTGTTCGGCCACATTGATGAACCAGAAGGCGTCAACGACCCGGTAGTGCCATAAAAGAAATTCAATATAGCTTTTCAACTGGGAAGACTCCATTGTTTCGAAAACTTTTAAATCCATAGAACCCCCTTATTTTTTTGAAGAAAAATTCAAGTATATTCTATCATATTAAGGTCTTCTGTCAATGCACATATAGACACAGTTCATCATAAAGTCCAAAATCTGATTCAATATTTTTCAAGCAACAAATTCCTATCGTAACAATTTTTTGTGATGGACCTGGAAGTTGAAGGGTCTTGCAGCAGGCCCCTGCATGCTATATATTATCATGAAAGACAGGAGTTTAAACGCATGGAAAAGTAAGCCTGATCCATCATACGGAAAACTGAAAGGAGAAGAGACTATGAAAAAGATGTTAATCTGGACAAGCATTCTTGCTATCACTCTGGCAGGATGCGCAACACAAACACAAACAGGCGCCCTTGTTGGCACCGGAGCCGGTGCGGCAGTAGGAGCAGGCGTTGGACAGGCGATAGGAGGTGACACTTCCTCAACCCTTATCGGCGCTGCCATAGGTGCGGCAGTAGGAGGTCTCACCGGAACAGCAATCGGCCATTATATGGACAAGCAGGAGGCATCCATGCGCCAGGCTCTGGCCAATTCCGAGGCAGCAAGCATCCAGCGGGAACAGGAAGTCCTCGCAAAGGCGGAGAGCAGCAGCACAAAGAAATCCCTCGATGTCCTGACGGTGACCTTCAAGTCGGATTATCTCTTTGCTGTTAACTCTTCCACGCTTCTTCCAGGGGCCTACGATGAGTTGGAAAGGGTTGCAAGAGTTCTCAATCAATATCCCCAGACGAATATGAAGATTGGCGGTCATACCGACAGCACCGGGTCAGAAGATTATAATCAGAAACTATCCGAGCGGCGGGCAGAAGCGGTGAAACACGCCCTGGTGGGTATGGGCGTCAACACGTCACGGATGACCACCATCGGCTATGGCGAGAGCAAGCCGATAGCAAGCAATACCACTGAAGCCGGTCGACAGCAGAACAGGCGCGTAGAGATCCGCATCCTGGAACATACATAAGAATAGCGCACACAAAGGTAACGGAGGCAGTTCCTGCCTCCGTTTTGTCTCTAAAATCACCCCGGTGTCAGCACCCATCAGCTTCATAACTATAGTTATTTTTCGAGCTTGAATCCAAATAAGGGATGCCTGGATTTTTCAATTGCTTCCTTCATATCGAGTACATATTGTGGACATATTCCATCCTTCCATCGGGGATAGCCGCCCATCCAGACATATCGTAAAAGCTCGTGGAACCAGTGTTTATTAAAAATATATTCTCCGATAGCGACTTTCTTACCCGGGGTTTCTACCACAACAGGTATCTTCGATAATTCAACATACTTGCGCAGAACATTCTCAATAGTTTTTCTCGTTTTATATCCTTCGGGATTTTGCCGGAAAGCCCATGTTTCCTTCGGAAAAGGAAAAAGCCGGTATGTCTCACCGATAAAACCTCTTAAGTCGATACCCTGTATGGCGCCCATAAGATTACCTATATCATATAGTCTGAGACTGTAAACATCCCATTCTGTCATTATGCTCTCATTTCGATTTTGGTCTGAAGAAGCTAGTTGCGAAATGTTGTTACAGAAATCACTTGCAAAGAAAAAATACTGGTTAAGGAGAAGCATATCACTCTCAATATTAAAAAAACCAAAGGAAATTTCACCGTGACTTAACGATTGGAAGGCAAGGGGCATACAGTCTCCTTTTTACAGCGTTTTTTAATAGTATACAATGCTAAAGAAAAAGCAAGAAAAAGATGCTGATACCCTGTGCGGTTGAACAGGGCCTTTTACCCTCGTTGTCCTCATGGTTCGGCTTTATCCCGGCATGTGACATTCGTCAATACTAATAAAAGAAAAGTATGATATATTTTTGGACGTTGACAGGAAAACTCGCTTTTGCAACCGGCAGTCTTGTCTTCCCGGTCCCGATAGGATGCTTCATTACGGTAAGGGCTATGCCCCGGCATACTTGGCAAAAGCAGCACAGACAGTACAACGGAGGTCTGGAACATGATCAGAAAATCACCCGGTAAGTTCATTCATATATTGACCATTGTCTTCGTGGTCCTTTGCTTGACAGGTTCGATCTCTTTTGCAAGGCAATTAGATGATATCCGGGCGGCAATAGCCCATAAACGTGCAAAGTGGACTGCTGACGAAACATCTATTTCACAACTACCCGATCACGAAAAAAAACAACGGTTGGGTCTCGTCAAAGAAACATCAGCAATCAATGAGCCTCTTCTTTCTGTTCAGGCGCCTATGTCGGCGCTGGGGACCGGGTTAGACTGGAGGCAGAACGGCCATGTCTCACCCGTCAGGGACCAGGGGAACTGCGGAAGTTGTTGGGCATTTGCCGCTACAGGGGCTCTTGAATCCTACAACCTTATCAGAGGATATGGGCTATCACGCACCAATGATGACCGTGCGGAAGAGATCCTTCTCTCCTGCAGCACTGCAGGGAGCTGCAACGGAGGATATATCAATAGAGCGGCTGACTACATCCGCAACACAGGTTTGCCTCCCGAGTCGTATCTTCCTTACACGGCTTCATCCGCCGATAACATGTGCAGCAGAGCACTGACAGGATGGTCTGCAGATACCAAAAAAACCACCTCATGGTCATACGTAAACACCACCATCATCTCGGTGCAAAACATTAAAAATGCCCTCGCCACATACGGGCCGCTCATCACCACTATGGACGTATATTACGATTTTTTCTTATACCATACAGGGGTATACGAATACGTAAGTGGCGCCTATCAGGGCGGCCATGCCATCCTTATCGTCGGATACCATGATGACCCGTCAATAGACGGAGGGGGCTATTTCATTGTAAAAAACAGTTGGGGGACAGGATGGGGTGAAAGTGGCTATTTCAATATCGCCTACTCTCAAACCGGATCTCCCATTTATTTTGGTGAGTGGACTATCGCCTATCACCCAGCGATAGTGCTTCCGGCATCACCGACCGGTTTACGAGTAAATTAGTCAACACTCCGAGGGGCTAAGAATCAACTCTTCGGTTAAAAAACCCCCACTCCTACACCGACAACCCCGTCTGAAGAATAGCCTGCTTCTGTCATGGCAATCGAATCTTCACCGATTTCGCTCTCGATCCTTCCGACGGCTGCTTCTATCTCTGCCAGAAGCTTTTTTCCTGCCGTCAGCGGATTTCGTGAGTTCTCGATATGTTCTTTTGCAAGTTTTTCCATGTTTTCAAGAGCTGCTGTAAATGCTTTTGCCGTATTATTCTGAGGCAACTTTTTTGATTTTTTTACCGGCTTCTTAACCATACACTACCTCCCTTTAGAATTGATGGTTAATACTCTTTATTCATTGTAGAATCTTATTGGCCTTTCCCATAATGAGAACCTATATACTTTCATTATAGTCTATATCTGGGTTTCGTCAAGTTTCTTGATGACACTTTATTGAATTGAAAATTCTATGTCCTTCTTTGCGCAATAATGGCTCAGGATTGCCACAATGCGTTTTTTTGGTTTTTATTTAATTAAGCAATGGCCTATAATAGGCAGACCATTACCTCTCTATCCTATATTGCCCGCTTCTTTGCTTTCTGGAGTTTTCGTTTCTCCTCGTCCCGTATCTCCCGTCGCAGGAGCTTGCCTACCTTTGATTTGGGCAGCATATCGCGGAACTCTATATAGTGCGGGATTTTGTATGGTGCAAGCCGGTCTCTGCACCATTTGGTAAGGTCAGCTGCTGCCTACGCCCTTTGCATCTTCTTTCAACACAACGATTGCCTTGATACGTTCCCCGACCCTCGGGTCAGGAATACCGATGCAGCATGCCCCGATGACCGTAGGGTGGTCCTGAAGCGCGGCCTCGATCTCTGAAGCGGATATTCTGTATGCCTTGTACTTGATGGTATCAGCCGTTCTCTCCATGAACTCCAGGTCCCCGTCCTCGTTCATCTTCATGAAATCGCCCATTCTATAATAGATGTCCCCGTTCATCTGGATAAAGGAACGCTCTGTCTCTTCGGGTTTCTTCCAGTAGCTTTTGATCGTATAAGGCGACGTTACCAGGAGCTCGCCTACTTCCCCCTGAGGCACCGGCGCCAGGGTCTCCTGATCCGCAAGGATACCTTTCGCGACTTCAGCGGCGTGCCCACCACCGTCGGCTTCGGTTCCTTGTCAAGAAGACTGTACGTGATGTGTCCCACTTCCGTTGATCCGTATACCTGATAGATGGGTATGCCGTATTTTTCCTTCCATGTCTTGTACACCTCCGCGGGGAGCACATCACCACCGCAATAGCAGTACTTCAGGGAACTCAGATCATACTGGTCTATGCGGTCATTCTCCAGCATCATCCTGTAGAGGGCCGGGACGCCGAGCATCCAGCCGACTTTGTAACGTTCGATGGCCTTCAAGGTAGCATCGATTTCGGGAGAAGGCATGAGAATTACCGTATTCCCGAAATTGAAGCCGAAAGCAATGGTAAAGCCTTTTGCCATAATGTGAAAGAGCGGGTTTACCATGAGGACCACTTCTTTGCCTTCCTCCATGTGGCCGTCGATAACATCCTCCATAATGTCCCTGATGTAGGAGACCTCACCCATATGGTTTCCCGGAACGCCTTTCGGAAAACCCGTCGTACCGCCGGTATACATGATATAGGCAAGGTCTTTCCAGGCATCGATCTCGACCTTCGGCGGCTTCGGCTAGTTCTCTCTGACAAGTTTCCCAAAGGAGAATATCTCTTTGCCTTTTTCTATTTTGCCCGTAGGTATCTTATTGAAGAGGTGACCCAGGACCTGTTTCCAGATGGGGATAAATTCGACAAGGTTGGTGACGATGACCCTTTCGAGGCGCGTTTTCTTCATAACCTCCCGGATATAGACAAAATTCGTATCGAGGCAGATTACCGTTTTTATGTCCGCGTCCTCTATCATATATCCGATCTCGAAAGCGGTATAAATGGGCGAGACAGGGACCATGACAGCCCCGATCTTGTTGATGGCGAAGTTGGCGATGATCCACTGCGGACAGTTCGGGATATAGAGCATGACCCGGTCCTGCGGCTGCACCCCGATCTTCACGAGCCCCGCGGCAAACCTGTCGATGAGCATGCTGAGCCTGCCGTAGCTGAACTTCTCCCCGAGATAATAAAGGGCCGTATTTCCGGGCATATTTCTCGCACATCTCTTCGAAGCGGGAGAATGTATATTCTTCCTTGTATGGTTCCATTGCCATGCTCCTTTACACTCCAAAGTATGCTGATTTCACATCAGGGTTGTCGAGCAGCTCTTCCTTCGTTCCCGACAGGACGTTCGAACCGTTCTCCAGGATATATCCGTAATCGATGATGGGCATGACGGGCCGTGCATATTGCTCCGTCACGATGATGGAGATGCCTTTTGTGTCCCGTATCGCTTTCGTCCCGTTAATGACAATGTCCTGATAGGCGGGGCTTAAGCCCAAGAGCGGCTCGTCGAGAAGAAGTATCTTCGGCTTTGCCATGAGCGCCCTGCCTATGGCGAGCATCTGCTGCTCGCCGCCGCTCAAGAAACCACCCTGACGTTTAAGGTGGTCCTTCAGCCTGGGAAAAAGGTCGAGGACATATTCGATGGTATCCTTCGTCTCCTGCTTTGTCGACAGATAGGCCCCTATCTTCAGATTCTCGAGCACAGAGCTTTCCGGAAATATCCTCCTTCTCTCCGGGCAGAGGACAATACCCAGCTTTGCGCGCGACGATGGGGCTTCACTTCTGTAATATCTTCTCCGTCGAAGAGGACATTGCCGAACAGCGATATCCGTCTCGCCGCCGCGCATCTCCTCCTTCTTTCTGATGTCGAGGATGATGCCGGATAAGGCATACATGAGGGTGCTCTTGCCCGCGCTGTTCGATCCGAAGACACCGATGATTTTGCCATCCTCGCACTGCATGCTCACGTTGTTGAGGGCAAGCATGTTTTCGTAGAACACCATGAGTTCGCGTCCTTCAAGCATAGTCTACACCTCTTCGCTCCCAAGATAGGCTTCTTTCACCCGTTTGTCCTCGATGACCTCCGTGTAGTCTCCTTCTGCGATCTTTTCGCCGAAGTTGAGCGCCATGATCCTGTCGGCAACCCGGAAAAGCTCACGGAGCCTGTGCTCGATCATAACAAGGGTCACGCCATCCATCTTCAGCTTCTCAATAAGGGGCACCATACCGGCGATCTCGCTCATGCTGAGTCCGGAAAAGACCTCATCGCAGAAGATCACATCAGGCCGAAGGGCAATACACCGCGCCAGCTCCAGCCTCTTCTGGTATCCCGTAGGGAGGGTGCCGGCAAGCTTGTAAGGGACCCTCGAATCCCTCTCAAAGCCGATCTCTTCAAGGATATCGATGGCTACCGTGTCCCTGTCGCCGTGTCTGCCGCCCCCGCGCCAACCGCCGAGTCTTCTTTGCCCTCGGCGACCAGAGTGGTATGATCAGGTTTTTGAAGGCGGGCAGTGAATAGTAGGGCCTCATGATCTGAAAGGTCCTTGTTACACCGACCTGGGCGATCTTGTGGACCGGCCATCGGGTGATTTCCTCGTCCCGAAAATAGACATGACCCGCGTCGGGCCTGATAAACCCCGTGATGCAGTTCACCAGTGGTTGTCTTTCCGGAACCGTTTGGGCCGATGATCCCGTAGATCTCCCCCTGGTACACATCGAAACTCACATCCGAAAGGGCTTTGAGACCTCCGAAGGTCTTACTGATGCCTTTCACAGAAAGAATGACTGTCTCGCTCATATTGTCACCGGGGCTCGCGTTGCCCCCTCCGGCAGCAAAGCTACCGGAGCCTCCCCTTCTCGCCGTGTGCGGGCAAGTGATATGCTATCGTCTTGTCATCGTCACATGATGTCCACGTACTTCACTGCTTTTCACTCTCTCCCACATCTACCTCCCTTCCAACCTGTGCCTTGCTCTCCTGCTCTCATACCTTCACCCACCTTTCGAACTGGTGATATTTCCGCTGGAGGTAGACCATGATTCCTTCGCTCTTGAAGACGATGAAACCGGTGAGGATCACGGAATAGATGACGATCCTGAAGGACCCGAAATCCCTCAGAACCTCCGAAAGGGGCACAAGGATGAAGCATCCTATCACGGCGCCCACAAGGGTCCCGCCACCGCCCATGACGACGGCGGCAATGGGAATGATGGAAAAATCAAGGGCAAAGAGCGAAAGACCGGCGAACATGTAGAGATGGGAAATATAGGCGCCGGCAAAGCATCCCATGAGCGATGCGATAAACACGGCCATGGATTTCATGTACGTCACATTTATGCCTGAAGCCCTTACCGATTGGTCGTTGTCCTTGACTCCCCGCAGCACAAGTCCAACATCCTCGATTGACAAGCCTCCTCATTCCGAAGAGCGCGATGAGCATGACAATGATGATAAGGTACTGTTCCAGATATTGATTGGGAAAGCTGTCAATCCCGGATATGCCGTTAGTGCCGCCGAGGATGTTAAGGGCCTCGATGATCCGCGAGAAAAGGATAGGATACATGAGGGTCACGATGGCGAAGTAGACCCCCCTGAGCGGCAGGCATGGCAGGATGATAACGGTGCAGATACAGGCGCCGCATACAGTAGCGAAGGGTATGGAGAGGTAGAAGGGCAGTGAAAGGTACGTGTTGAATATGGCGGTAAGATACCCGCCAACACCGATAAAAAGCGCCCCTCCCAGGCAAACAAGACCCACATAGTTCGCCAGGAAATCAAAGGCAATGGCAAGGAGGGCGTAGACGCACATGATAGTTGACGACCCTTTTCCAGTAGGGGGCGAACTCGAAGATGAGGGGGAGCAGCAGCACACCTCCGACGAGAAGCAGCCGCGGTCCGATGAGATAAGCGATTTCCTTGAATGACGAAATTGCATAGATACCCTCCGTTCTTACCTTCAATCCCCGGTCAATCCTTTCTTTTCTCGTCATCTCCATGGCTACAACCCTCTCTTCCAGTTCTTTCTGCTTTCCAAAGATGCCGGAGGGCTTAATGAGCAGCGTGACAACGATGGCGAGGAGCGCCACGACCATAACAAAATGGGAGGAGATGAATTTTTCCGTCAGGATCTGGGCAAATCCGATGATAAAGGAGGCGACAATAGTCCCGCCCCAACTGCCGAGACCGCCGATAACGCAGACCGCCACAGCGAATATGAGCACATTATAGCCCTGCTCCACCACGATGTTGCCAAGGGGCAGGAGAAGGACTGCGGCCAATCCCGCAAGACCGGAACCGATCGCCAGCGAGATAATGGCCGTCATGTCCGAATCGATTCCCAGCATCATGGCAGCCCGCTCATCCTGTGCAATCCCGCGCAGGGCCAGGCCGATCCTGTTGTATCGGGTGAAAAGAAAGAGGAGGATGAAGATCGCTATCCCTGCTACGACAATGATGATCCTCTGATAGTCGATGGAAACACCTGCTATTTCGGTGGAGCCGGCGACAAAGGCGGGAAGCGTGTATGTCATGCCCCTCAGTCCGCCCCAACGCAGCCCTTCGATAATGGCAAGCCCTATGGCATAGGTGCCGATGATTTCCGAGATCTCCATGCCCCGTATGCGCATGATGATGAATCGATACATGAGGGCGCCGATGAGGCTTGTAGCCGCCAGACCCAGCAGCACTGAAGGCAGATAGGGAAGGCCGGCCTTATTGATGAGCAGCCATACGATATAGCCCGAAGTGATGTAGAGCGCGCCGTGAGCAAAATTAGGCAGTCTGCTTATGCTGTAAACAAGGGCAAATCCCAGTGACATGAGCGAAAGAATAATGCTGTTGGTTATACCGTAAATGAGAATATCCACGGCTCCTCCTCTTGTATCGTTACTTCATCCAGGGAGGCAGCATGCACCTTTCCCGTCAGCTACCTTTGGAGGGAAGATCTGGACCCTTTTGTCCTTCTGCCATTGGATGATCCCGGTGACCGCTCCTTCCTTCGGATCAAGAGATGGTATTATCTGATGGGTTTTTCTTATCGAACCGCATCCTTCCGTAGACACCCATAATATCGCCATTCTCAAGGGCGGTAATGACAGCGTCGGAATCGGTGCTGTTTGCCTTTTCAATAGCGTCTTTCAGTTGATACACGGCCATGTAGCTTGATGAAGTCCCGTATCCTTCAGGCTCCAGACCCCATTTTTTCTTGTAGGCATCGACGAACTTCATGGTCCAGGGGGTGATCTTTGCCGGCGCATTGCCGCCATTTACGAGGTTGACGATAAGATATTCCCCTTTGCCTCCTGTGGCCTTGAAGAACCCCGGTTGTTCTGCCGCATTCACAAAACCGACGGGGATCGATTTCAGTTTCATATCACTCCACTGTTTCAGGAGAATGGCCGATTCAGGCATGTCCATCCAGAGAAAGAGTACCTGGGCCCCTTTCTTGCCGGCGTCGAGGAGTCCCACGGAATAATCGCCCGTTCCGGTGGGATATATCTTCATGTCGATGACCGTCCATCCTTTTTCGGTAAGGGCCTTTTTCATGGCCTCACCGCCTCCCCGCGCGTGGGCCACATCCTGGACCATGATATAGGCTTTGTTGAAGCCGAAGGATTTCTTCATGTCTTCGAAGAAGCGTCACCAGTTCGCCCGTCATGACTCCAACGTGGCTCGTGTTTCTGAAGCAGTATTTATATTTATCGTAATTTTCCGCTATCTTGGCGGTATATGCGGGGGTCAAGACCCCGGTGGTAAGGATGCTCACCTTCTTGTATTTGTTCAACAGGTCCATGGCTGCCATGGCTGCTTCAGAACGGACCGGTCCTCCGATGATAAAATCCGCCTTCTTTTCGAGGATCAGTTTTTCCAGCGCCATCAACGCTTCACTCACCGGTACGCCCGGTTCCAGATCCCGCGTATCGATGACTTCCACCTTGAAGGGCCTTTTCTTCCCGCCGATGGCCACACCGCCTGCGGCGTTGATTTCATCAACTGCAAGCTTTATTCCCCTCTCCGCATCCCACCCGTAAAGAAATGCGGTAGACAAGGGCGCCCCGATCACTATAGGTGGTTCAGCAGAATTTGATGCAACACAAAAAAACGAGAAAACAAACAGTAAAACGGCCAATGATACCAGTGCTCGCTTCATAGTTACCCCCTTTTTGTAACTTCCAGTTTACTCCTCTGGTTTCAAAACACCTTTCGTTGTAAAGCCTCCTTAATCCTTCTTAAGTCACCATACCTAAAACTCCACTCAACACAGCGTCTTTCTCACATAATAAACACATTCTATAAAGTATCATAGCAATAGTTGTGCCAACTATTCCGAAAAATATAACTTTATAAAATTACTTGTCATTACGGAATTCTCGCAGGTTCTGCAACCTGTGACAGAAAAGAATTTCTTTCACTTATTGATAATTATTTTCAGTCAATCAGATGGCTCATCGACTGCGGAATGAAAAAAGGACCGATTTATGCAGTTTCGATATCTTTATTATACATCTTAAGTTTGTTCCGGAGCGTGGGACGGGTAATCCCGAGAAGTATGCAGGCCTTCCCCAGATGCCAGTGCGTTCGGTTAAGCACCGCTATTATATGGTCTTTTTCTATATCCTTGAGACTTTGTTCCATATCAGCAGCATCTTTAACATTGACATGGTTATTCGGTCTTTTTCCCAGAAGCGGTGCAATCATCTCTTCGAAGATCGTATCGCCTTGAACATTGATCGCTGCATGAGTGAGGACGTTTTCAAGTTCTCTCACATTGCCTGGCCACTCATATTCCATCATCCGCTTGAGCCCTGATTCCTCTACTCTGCGAACATCTCTCTCGACTTCACGATTGATCTTTTTGAGGAGATACTCGATAAGTAGCGGTATATCCTGTCTCCGCTGTCTCAGAGGGGGGACTTTGATCGTGGCCACGTTGAGCCTGTAATAGAGGTCTTCCCTGAAAAGTCCTTTCTCCACCATCTGCTCAAGATCTTTATTCGTTGCAGCAATGACCCGTGCATCGGACTTGATCTTTTTCTCGCCGCCAAGACGCTCAAATTCCTTTTCCTGCAGGAACCTGAGCAATTTCGATTGGAGTTCAAAGGGGATCTCGCCTATCTCATCAAGGAAGATAGTTCCCTGCCCGGCAAGTTCGAATTTACCCTTCTTTGCGTGTGATGCGCCGGTGAAGGCCCCTTTCTCATGGCCGAAAAGCTCACTTTCCAGGAGGTTTCCCACGATGGTGGAACAATTTATGGCGCGAAAGGGATGCTCTTTGCAGGGACTGTTATGGTGAATTGCCCGCGCTATCAATTCTTTGCCCGTGCCTGTTTCTCCTTCAATGAGAACAGTGATCCTGTTCCCTGAAAGCACCCCTATTGCCTTGAAGATATCTTTCATTCCTCTGCTTTTACCGATAATCTTCCCTTCCATGTAGGCCGAAGAAGGGTCCACAGATACTGCGCCGTGAGACCGCTTCGGAAATCGAGGTCTTGAGCGCCTTTTCGATGGCGCTGTCAAGTTCTTCAACATCAATCGGCTTAGGGATGTAGTCGAAAGCACCAAACTTGATCGCTTTAATGGTGGTATCCATGTCGTGAAAGGCCGTGATGATGATAATGTTTCTCCTACCCGTACGGACCAGCTCCTGGAGCACATCGAGCCCGTTCATGTCGGGAAGGCGAATATCGAGAACTATCACGTGGGGATCAAAGGCAGCGCATTTTCTTATGCCTTCTTTGGCTGTTGTGGCACACCTCACAGCATACTCTTTCTCTGTGAGAAACATTTCCAGTGATTCCAAAAGCGGCCGCTCATCATCGATGATAAGAATTCTCTTCATCTTCATGGCATCTCCCTGTAAGGGATGGCAATACAAACCCTCGTACCGTGAGGTTTTATGGTCACTACATCGACGTTTCCACCGTGGGCTTCTATGATCTTCTTTACGTTCGACAGCCCGAGGCCCGTACCTTGTTTTTTGTTGCTGAAAAATGGGTCAAATATGAAGGGAACATCGCCGGCATTGATTCCCGGTCCATCATCTCTGATTTCAATCCGCAACGGATTGCCGTTTTTTCCTGGTTGTCTCGTGACAATCTCGATATTGCCTCCCTGAGGCAGGACTTCGATTGAATTGAGCAAAACATTAATCAGCGTCTGCTCTATCTTCTCCTGATCAACAAGGATTTGAGGAACACGTTTCGCGTGCCGTCTGGTTACCGTAATGTTCTTCTCTCTGATCCTGGTATCCATGATTTCAAGACAGGAATCAACAATGTGGCTTATTGAGGCCGGTTCAAATTTAAGCTTCACCGGCCGTGCGAAGTCCAGCATTTCGTCAAGAATCCCTTCGAGACGCGATATTTCACTGACGACGATTTCCATACGCCTTTTATCGTTACCGTCAAGGGCAGAGTTCTTTAAGATGATCTGACTGTTCATCTTGACTGAAGACAGGGGGTTGCGTATTTCGTGGGCAAGTGAGGCGGTCAGTTTTCCGATATGCGCCAACCGTTCGGATTCACGCATCCGTTTCTCTGTTTCTATCCTCTCCGTGATGTCTCTGCATATGCCGGCAACAGCATATTCACCCTGATAGATAATGCGCTTCACTTTATTCTCAGTGGGCAGCACACTGCCATTCTTGTGTTGCCTGAGGAAAATGTAGAGGTCCTTTGAGAACTTTCCCGCCATCCTCTTCTCGTAAAAACTCTGAACAGCCGGGAGTGATCTGGGGGCAATAAGATCCGTGATGGCTTTTCCAATCATTTCCTGAAGAGGATACCCGTAAAGGTTGCAGAACTCCTGATTGGCAAATACGATACGCCCGCTCTGGTTGACAACAAAATAACCGTCGTTTATCTCTTCGACAAGGACCCGGTATTTCGATTCCGACTCGGCAAGCTCCCCTGTGCGCTTTTCCACCTCACGCTCCAGGTTTTCCGCATGGTGTCTGATTTCCATTCCATGAAGGGACTGGAAGTAGTTGCTGAACTTCTTGATTGTATAGAGAAGGCAGGAGTTCATTCTTTCCAATGCATCAAGCAGCTTCTCGCCTTCTAATTCTTTGACAAGAACAGGCGCCAGGACGGTCCTGTAAAGCTCGTATGCATTCTGTACCTCTGAGAGCGCGAAACCGCCATCGAGCCTGATCCTCGTAATCCATTCTATGTGGGCATCTATTCTTGAGTAATCGTTGTCCACGAGAGCAGCGTAGTCGCCATCACAGGCGCCGGAAACAGTAACAAAGAGCTCTTCTTCAGGCCTTTGTTTGTATCGCTCGCTCACCTCACGGAGAAATCGCACCCATTTCTCGATGATTTCTTCACGGTGTGAGGTTAAGATTTTTTTGAGGTGCACTTTAAATAATTGTATCCTCAGAACCACAGATCGTCAAGTGATATATGCTTATGCAAAACTATCTCCCGAGGGTGGTTTATCGACATGATAATTGCTTAAATTGTACGATAGCAGGTATAATAGTAACAACATGGAGTTACACAATACAGTTTTCAAAATATGAGGTTGATCGGTATAGGATATTTTTCATGACATAAACAAAGGATACGGTAATCCTGAGGACTCCGGTCACGCAAGATGCTGACAGATCGAAACGGTTATTGAATTGGTCCAGATAAAACAAGCGTTGGAAATAGGGATGAAATGAATATGAAAATCATCGACGTACATATTCACGTTGGGCACAGGTTTGAATGGACAGAGAGAGCAAAAGAGGTATGGATGGATACCGGCCCATATGTACCTCAATTATTTGATAAAAACGAGAGGCAATTACCACAGGAATACGGTGACGTTCTAAAGCGTGAAGGGGTTTTCGGGGGCATTCTGATACCCGAATATTCACCTCTCACAGCCGGGGTAATGCCCTTCGAGCGCGCCTATGAGATACATAAGTATCATCCTGAACTTATTCCCATTGCAAACCTGAACCCGAATTACCATGCTGATCTTATGCATGACTTCGAGAATCAGCTTAATAACGGAGCAAAAGGACTGAAGATACACCCTATTCACGGCTTTTTTTACGCAAATGACAAGAAACTGTACCCTGTGTACGAAAAGTGTCAGAAAGAAGGCTTGCCCGTTCTCTTCCACGCAGGTACAACCCTCTTTGCAGGTGCAAAGATGAGATATGCCGACCCCTATACCTTCGATGATGTGATAAGCGATTTTCCCGATATGAAGATCATTCTCTGCCATGGAGGCAGAGGATTCTGGTATCAGATTGCGGAATTCATGGTGAAAAGTCATAAGAACGTCTATATCGATATATCGGGACTTCCGCCAAAGAACCTTTTGGAGTATTTTCCTTCCATGCGTAGATTCAGTCATAAATACATTTTCGGTTCAGATTTTCCTGGTGTTCCCGGCATACAAAAGAACTATGAAGCCATAACAAAAGTCATAGGGGACAAGGACGCTATGGAACTGATAGGCTTTAAGAACGCGTACGAACTCTTCGGTTTCTGGAAATAAGCATAAAGGAATAGGCGAGATCAGGTACTTGGCGAGAAGTCTTCTCAAGTACCCTGGAATGAGAAGCCCTATTCTTCCTCTTTGAGGAATAATTGATGGTATTCAGGCTCTGACAGATATTTTTTCAGCATTTTACCTGTGAGCTCAAATACCTCAGCCAAATCTTCATCAGTCATCCGTTTCAGAATTGTTTCCATCAAATGGTCATCGGAAAACTTCTGTAAGTACAGTTGCAAAATATTCTCATCAGATTGTCTGTCCAGACCATACCCCAAGAAACCGTCAAAGGTTTCTACAAAACAATGGGAGTGCTTCGCCATAAGGACACCCTATTTCCTGTTTATTTTTTCATTTGATGAAAGAAGCCGGTTCGGATCTATAAGCTTTTAACCAGCCAGGCAATTGTTTCACCTAAATCTTTCATGTTTTCAAGCGCTTCCGTATCTCCCTCAACGTCACCCTTTTCCAGTCCAACACCAAAATTCCAGTATGTAGAACCGGGTACAATCATTTTGGACATTAAAAACATATGGTTGATGGAATCCATAACATTGGTTGCCCCTCCTCGCCTGTTCACCACCACTGCAGCGCCTATTTTACGAGAGAAAAGACGGCCATTCGCAAAGGCAACAAATCCTGCGCGGTCTACAAGGGCCTTCATTTCCGATGTCATACCGGCAAAATACGTTGGTGAGCCTAAGATTATCGCCTTGGATTCGATCATTTTACCAATGCATTCATTCACGATATCCGTTTTAATAACACACCGTGAATCCTTGTTTTCCATACACTTACCGCAGGCTGTACAGCCGTGCACTTGTTTACCGCCAATCTGGATCAACTCCGTTGCTATGCCTGCTTCATTGATAGGCTCAAGCACTTTCTTCAGCAGGAATTCCGTGTTCCCGCCTGCCCGGGGACTTCCATTAATTGCAATTACTTTCATACTGTAATCTCCCTATGGACTCAAGTTTAAGAATCAACTACGGGTGGAACGGGTCGGCTGTAAAACAACACCTCCATCAATGATTTATTCCTGGGGGATTTCCTGTTTCCTCCCGGTAATCATAAAGACCGTAAAGTCCAGAGGACCCTTTTCCGGGACCGTTCTCGTTATCGTTGCAGCAGTGGTGTCGCGTATCTCGCGGAAACCGGCTTTTCCGAGCATATCTTTCAAGTATGAACGCTCAAAACCGAAATGAAGTACACCAGCATTGTCATGGTGGAAGGAACCGTCTTCCTTGTCAAGATCGGCGACGGCAATCTGTCCGCCGGGAAGCAGGAGACTATACAATTGATCGAAAAAAAAGGCTGGTTCCCGGACATGGTGCAGCGTCATACTCGTTACAATCATATGGAACCGGGCCTCCACTTTCGCTCCTTGCTCCAGATCTATAAACTGGGTATGAACGTTCGACAAACCCCCTTTCTCCACTTTCGCTTGCAGCACTTCCAGCATTTTCTTCGAACTGTCCATACCGGTAATGCTTTTAACCAGGGGTTGAAACCTGAGCGTGACGAGGCCCGAGCCGCAGCCGTAATCAAGGACATCCATATCCGGCGCGGGATGAAGCTCCTTTATCATTGCGTCGGCCACCTCATTGGCCAGGTTGACCTTAAAAGGGTCTTCGTCCCACGTGGCAGCCTTCCCGTCAAAATCGGTTTTATCGGACCGGTCTTTATCAGTCATAACACATACTCGCAGCACCCGCAGAGGCGCCGATCACACCAATGATCTTTCCTGTCATGGACGATCAATATTCTCCCCTCATGCGATATCCCTTTTCAAACATATGATTTAATCCTTTGTCACTCCATTTTTGAAGTACGTGTTATATGATAGTTCCTGTTTGACTACCGCAATGCCTTCCTTGATACCCAAAAGTACTTGCCTGAGCTTGTTACCTGAACACGGACTACGTCTTTTTCCTGCTGAACAACGAAGACAACAACCCCGGGGCCGGCAACTTCACATTCACCATTACTGAACAACGAAGCTGCCTTTCCGTCCTGCAAAGACAAACTTGTTTCCAACATGCGTATTGCTGCGAGGCTTTTGCAAAATACGGTATTGGGTTTTGTGGTATATCGATTATCGGATGCGCTTGCCTGAAAAGGTCCACAGAGAAGAAAAAAAATGGAAACAAGAAGTAATCTGTGTATTGTCAGTTTTCTTATTCTATTGATATACATATGCAATTATACACCGTTAACGCAGATTATAGTGCGGAATTCAAGCGTCATGCAAGAGAAATGTATTTTTGCAGCCTGGCTGCAACAAAAAAACACTTGAACGGAGCAGCCCTTCCCCTTTCTATGTCCTCATTCAGGCCAAGTTTATTTTGACAATGCTTCGAATTGCAATACGACCGGAACTGAGCGCAAAACTGCTTGCTGAACCTTCTGCGAGAAGGTCATACGTGCTGTCATAAAGACCACCCATATCCTGACCGGTTACATACAAACCTGTGATTACTTCGCCATTACCATCAAGCGCTTGCATCTTTGTGTTAATCAGGACCCCGCCCAGTGTCATGAAGAAGGCACGAAGACCCTTCAGGGCATAGTATGGGCCATTCATGGTATCAAATTTGATGAGATGCTCCGGTTTGCGGCTAAAATCGGGATCTTTTTTCTGGTCTGCGTAGCGGTTAACCTTTTCAATTGTTTCATGCAATTTCTCAGGCTTTACCTGTATTTTCTCTGCTAATGCTTCAATAGTATCAGCCTTGAAAGCAAAACCGGATTCAATGCCCTTCTCAATGCCTTTATCGAGAGCCGTCATTTTTTGCCCTGGAACAACGATGGCATTAAATGGGGTAAGAGGCCCGTTCTCAACCATAAATTTTTTCATATTGCCGTCAAAAATAGACCACATTAAACCACCGTTTGAAGTCATTGCATTATAAACATCGCTGAAAACTGAACCAAATGATTCATTGTAAAAACGATCACCATGTTTATTCACCCAGAGAAATGGCTGGCTTAATGCACAACGCATCTGTTTCATGTAATCCGGTCCGCTGAATTGCCTGATTGCCGGCTCATTATCAAGGTACGGGCTATTTCCTGCAAGCGTTCCCATACCGGCAAGTGCAGCATCTGCGCGTAAGGCCATATTAATTCCGTCACCTTTCCTGCCATCAACAACGGGTCCACGGTACATGAGTTTTGCCATTCCCGGAGTACTGACATCAGGCACATATTTCTTCAACATTCTCTTGTTGCTGGCAAAACCACCGGTTCCAATAATAACAGCTTTTGCGTTAACAATTATCGTCCCACCATCAGCGTTCTTAGCAACTACACCCGTCACAACCCCTTCGTTATTGATCAGCAATTCTTTTACCGGCGTTTTGGTGAGAATCAACCCACCTTTCTTTTTAAAATCTTCAGACATCACCTTAACAACCCGTGCTCCATGGCCCTCGTAAATATGCCATACCTGGAGGCTTTTTTCAGGTGGAAACATTGTTCTAATATTCTTGATTACCACTCCATGATCCGTTAACCAGTCAATCGTCTTCCCGGACTCATTGAGAAGGGTGCGAATTACTGCAGCATTGCAGCGCCAATGATGAAATTCCATCACTTTGGCAAAAACCTGATCAGTTGTTGTTGTAATCCCATTTTCCTTCTGATACCGGGTGCCTATTCCAAGAGAACCTTCCGGGAAAATACCTGCGCCGCCAACAAAGGGCAATTTTTCCAGAACGATTGCTTTTACACCACTTTCAGCAGCCGTGAGTGCTGCTGAAAGCCCGCTTAAGCCCCCGCCGACAATAACAATATCGACATCATATGTCTTACCCGCTCCTGACAATTCAGGCAACTTCATGGATTTCATATACTCCCTCCTCTACTCCTTATGCACGGACAGCCTTCAACGCGATGCCCGTTTCCAATGAACCTATAGTTGCATGTCTGACTTGCCCTGAGAAGAAACATAGGTCACCCTACCCCCCAGTATTAGAGAAAATAAGATTGGGGATGGAGTCGAAAAAGTATTATTGCATGGCCACAGAAAGCATCTGTCATGTAGCGGCACACATGTTCTCAGGGCAAGCCAAGGGATATTCCTCCTCAAATTCGAATAATTCAAACCCTACTCCTCCCGGACCTACGAAAAAAATTAACCGGAGCAAACCTAATTCGGTATCGGCAAAACCGGTTTCGGGAAATTGCTCCGAAACGGTGTATCCCTGTGCTTGAAGCTTCTGCCGCCAGGCCGGTATGTCCGTTACTCTCAAGCATACATGAGGGACCCCAACCACATGGCCCGTTGGGTGAACAGGGAAATCGGGGCGCGGCAGGACGTTCGGTTCCGTCAGCAGTTCCAGCACCTGCTGATCACCGGCATGAATGAGGGCCCGCTCTCCCGGTCCTATACTGCCGCGCGGACCGCGTGTCAACAGACAAAATCCCATTATGTCAGTGTAAAAAGAGATTGCTTCATCGATGTTATCGACCCACATACCCACATGATGAATATTGGTACATTTCATTTTAACTCCCTTCATCGCAGTGCGATCGAAAAACCCTATGGCGCTGTGAATTTCGCCGACCAGACACCGGTTCTTATCACTGTCACCTTACGGGTTCGGAAGTCTTTTTCCGACTCGGTCCACTTGCCCTGGGTCAGGCTTTTACCGTTGGATGAAAGAATAGCGGTGTACGAGGTGCCTCCCGTACTGAAGGAGACCTCACGACTGGCCGGCTCCCACCTGCAGGGCGCTTCAACCCCGTGCCCGGCATCTGCAGATTTAACCCCTAGACTGGCTATCGAGTGATATTTGTCTGCGTCAAAACGATTCATATCCAGCTTCAGGATCTCAAGAATTCCTGTCCAGGCAACTCCCTTGTCATCCTTCCCGATGAACTCCCATTTGCCTAAGGGAGGACCGTTGCTTTCCACTGGGGGCTTCTTTTCAACCCGGGAGTCGGCGTAGACGGTGAGACCATGGACCATGCAAGCGATGGTTATGATCAGGATACATATAATAGTGCGCTTCATAGGTGTTGTCCTCCTTATCATCATAGGTGGCGCCATCCTACTATATACCCAAATGCTTTGAAATTATTGCTAACCGCTGGCTTGTCGGCCCTGACCCCTCATAACATTTGGAATGTCAATATTTCACTAACGCCCCGTCTTCCCCTTTGCTTTTATGGGAAAACACCTATCGTGACAGCTTTTATTTAAAATTGACATAAACCGAGTGACTGTTATGCTCAACGTTGGCCGACACAGTCGCGGTAAAACTCCCTCCTATGGAACCCCATTCGGGTAGCCTGGTTGGAATGGGGTAGACCCATTTTTCATTCGGCGCCAAGGTAGCCCCTTTCGTTACTTTTTCCAGGTTCTTCATCTGGGGAAATGCGGGCGCTGATGCCGTGGTAGGCGCCAGAGCAGGACACGAACATCGGCCATCACAGTTTTTATCATCGCAATACCACGTGATTTCAACCGTTGGCGTTGAGGTGCCTTTATTCTGGACACTGACAGTATTGCCCTCAATGAAAACATCTATCAAGGTCACCTTCACATTTGGACTTATTCCCGTCACTTTGTTGTCGTCTATTTTTACTTCATTCTTCTGTGGAGAGACTGTTGCAGTAAACGGGCATCCGCGCGCCCCTGAATTCCTTTTCTTTACAATCGAGATCTTTTTGTTCCCCTGTGCCGGAATCACCGGAACTTCTTGTTCGTTAATGCAATTTTCAGGGCAACAAGGCTGAGCAAAAGAAAGGTTAAATGAGCTCTTGGCAGTGGGTAGATAGCCCTTGTTCTTTATCTCAAATTCATACAGGATGGTCTGATAATAGTTGGCGCCCTGTACATTAGGATCCATTGTCAAGAGCGAGATCGACGTGTCTGGAGCGGGCAGGTTCAATTTGAAATCAGCCGTGACACTGTTTTGGAGAGTAAATCCCTTTACCTCCGGCCAGAAAGCACAACATCCCTGACAGCATTGTTGGAGAAATCGGGGCACAATTTTCAATTCTTTGCCTTTTTTATCGGGTAAAACCGTAAAGCCATAGTTTCCTGCACTGTCGGTCATTTTCTTGTCAAGTGGTATTGCGCGGCCACCTTCAACTACTTGAATGAGAGATACTTCGATGCCCTGCACCCCTTTTCCATCATTGGTTGTCACAGTGCCACGGACGAAAAAAGGCACTTGCTGTGCTGCGGGTAACGACGGGACCTGCTTTACGGCAGTTGGTGAAGGCTTTGGTTGCTGTGGCGCTGAATATCCTGGTACAGGCACAAAACAGCAGAGTATCGAAAGTATAAACAGAACCATATTTCTTGCTATCCGGGCATTCATCATCCTAAATTCCTCCTATCTCCTAAACTGACAGACGAAATAACCGTTACGCTATCAGTTTTCAAATTTCATATACTGCTCATTGATATATGAAATCTACTCCAAAAATACCGCTTTGTCTATGATTACTATAAGGAGAGAGACACTACAGATTGGGTGAAGGATGGGGCAATAGCTGGAACTACGGGACAAGGTTTGCGAATAGAGGCTATTAAGGTTCAGATTCAGCCAATTTGGTGTTAGCGCTACACCTGGGGCTGGTGTTGGTACTTCCCAACCTACAAGCACCGGCGGTACAGGAGCTGGTGTGGTTAAACGTTAGGGACAATATCGCCCGACAAAGCACAAAGTCCAACAAACTGAGCAGAAAAATTGGCTTCAGGAATCAGGTGCTCACTGCTCTATCGGCCTCATGTCCCCATTGACCGCCCGTGGCAGGCGGGGTTATCCCGCTTCACCGCAGAGCCTCTCCCCTGCCGCAATAAGTGTCTCCATCTTTTTCGCAAAGGCAAAACGAACCGTCTTCTTACCCATTCCCTTCGTACCATAGAAGACAGAGCCGGGCACCACGGCAACCCCGAGGTGAGCGGGCAACCATCTGGCAAAGGAGTGGTCATCTCCATCGAAGTCCCACTGGCTGAAGTTGGCCATGACATAATAGGAGCCCTCAGGGGGTTCTGCAACAAGGCCGGTTTTACTCAGGATAGACATAATAGCCACCCTTCTCGCCGCGTAATCACTTCGTAACTGCTCGTAATATGCATCGGGCAGATTGAGCGCAGCCGTGCAGGCGGCCTGCAGAGGGGCCGGGGCACAGATTGTCGTAAAATCATGAACAGTACGAATTCCGAGACTGAGCGGATTGAGTGCGCAGGCATATCCGAGTCGCCAACCCGTCAAGGCGAATGTTTTACCAAAGCCACTGATCGTTACAGTCCGGTCCGCCATGCCCGGGATAGCCGCAATGGGCAGGTGCTGGTGATCGTCGTAAAGTATATGTTCGTATATCTCGTCCGTGACTGCAATGACATTAAACTCTATGCACAATTTAGCAATACCTTCCAGCTCATTCCTTGTAAAGACGTGTCCTGTGGGGTTGTGAGGCGTGTTGATAAGGATAATCCGGGTCCGTTCATTGAAAGCTGAGCGTAGTTTATCAAGATCGAGGGTGTATCCAGGAGGATCCAATGGCACAAAACGGGGAGTCCCACCGGCAAATATGACCGCCGGGAGATATCCTTCGTGAAATGGCTCTATGATGATTACCTCATCGCCGGGATTCACGTTACTCATCATTGTCGCAAGGATTGCCTCTGTCACACCGCAGGTAACCGTGATGTGCTCATCGGGATCAAATGCGAGATTGTACCACCTCTTCATCTTGGCGGCTATTGCCTGCCGCAGCGCAGGTACACCCCACGTAATGGTATATTGGTTCCCACCAGCATCAAGTGCTTGATGGGCTGCCTCTATTACCTCTCGTGGAGGATCAAAATCAGGAAAACCCTGTGACAGATTGATAGCATTATGGGTGATGGCAAGGCGCGTCATCTCTCGTATAAAGGATTCTCTTAATTGTGACAGCCGACGGGCGCCTCCACCGCTCACGGGGTTGTATCGGTCATCTACCGATGATCTCCTTGTTTTGTGAATAATCTCCATTCTCTTTCTTTCATCCTCTCGTATCCTTTCTTCCATGACCTCATTCTTCATAAAACCTCCCTATTTTATTGGTTTCAGAGTTCCATGGCAGCCATTTAGTCTTCCATGGTTACAACCAAAACAAAAAAAAGGCCATGGTATGATCCATGGCCTTTAAAATTCAAAAGGCCATGGGCTTTGCGCCCATGGCCTCCGTCGTTCAATCGATCAGAGGAAAACCCTCATGAGCGCACCCCGGCGTAATAATAATAGTAATAATAGTAGCTGACAGGTGAACTGAAGATGGCTTTCATATCGTCACGATATCATACGAAATATGGCATGTCAATAAAAATGCGAATTGTCTCATATAGCCGAGACAACATGAAATAGAGTATAATAGAGGCCATTGTATCCTACGACATGGCGAAGCACATATAATCTATACGGAGAAACGGAGGAACAACGTGAAAGTATTTGTGGTAATCGATAAAATGATTCTCGGGAGGGGTGTGCTTGGCATCTTTTCAACGCACGAAAATGCAAGGAATTATATGGAAGAACCCCGGAACCTGATCTGCAACATAGCCGAAATAAGGCACGTAATGGTAATCGGCGCCGGTGAAAAGGAGGGTGCAATTTTTGCCGCCCACGAATATGACAGTCTCCATGATGCATACACCTTTGAGGGATTATACACAAAGTTGGACTACGCCCTTGATGCCGTTGGGGTTAATGGATTGACTATAGAATTTGTTGTCGATATGCCTGAGTCGAAAAAAATCATCGACAAATGTAGAATATTTTAACCGTTGCGAAAATATATACTTCAACCAATTCCAAATCGCGCAGGACGGAAGATGTTATTCTCGACAATATTCGCCGTCCCCATCTCCCTCTATTGGTCCACAACATGGAATACGCGAACTAAAACACCACATCCGTTGCCCTTAAATTAACTTGACTCACAAGAATATTTTTTCTTATATTATCCCGACGATACTGAATGTCCTATCAGAAAGAAGTTTTATCAATTACGGAAAGAACAGAAATACAAATAGTCATAAAAGGAGAAGCTATGAAATCCACGAAAGGTTTAATGAAGATATCGTTAACCACAGCGTTGTGCATTTTTGGTGTTTTCTTGTGCTCCCATGTCAATGCACAGTCTCCACAAAATCAACAAATAGGAAATGTTGGGAATACTCAGGCATCGCAACCTTCTGTTGAATATATAGCTTATGTACAAAATATTGGATGGATGGATTGGGTGAGAGATGGCGCTATCGCCGGAACAACGGGAAGAAGCTTACAGATGGAAGCACTTAAAGTAAATGTTAAAAATCTTCCGCCCAATGCTCATATAACCTATCAGGCCCATGTAGCAGGGTTAGCATGGATGGACTGGGTGAGAGATGGGGCAATTGCTGGAACTATGGGAAGAGGTTTGCGGATAGAAGCTATAAAAATAAGGCTGGAGAATTGTCCCGGATGGAGTGTGACTTATCAGGTTCATGGCCCAGCCTTCGCAGGCTCCGGATGGTCAAATTGGGTGAGCGACGGGGCAATTGCCGGGACTACGGGACAAGGGCGGAAAATAGAAGCCATTAAAGTTAAGATTCAGCAGATTGGTTCCGGGTCTGGCAGCAGCACTACGCCTGGGGCTGGTGCTGGTAGTACATCAGGGCCGCTCCCCGCATCACAGGGTTCCTCATCTCAGTCCGGAAGCCCTGTGTATGGTTCTCCCACGACCGGTACTCCTGCAACTGGTACTACTTCAACCGGTACTCCTGCAAACACATACCGGGTGACCTGTGCCCCGAAGATTACCATTAATACGCAAATTGATGATGCATGGGTTAAAAAGAACTTCGGCACAGGTGCTTCCTCTGCAAACTTGAATCAGGTTGAGATTTTTGTCAGTGGATCATACATAGGGAAGGACGGCTTTGTTTCCTGCCATTACAAAAGCGGAAAGGGAGAAATCTTCAATCTGGTCTATAAGTTCCCCTGTAAAAATGCCTTGTCTTCTGCTTCCACTCCAGCGGCCAGTCCAAATGCTTTTTACTGTACAAAGTAATAATTTTATCGGAGGGGCATTAGGGAACATTGGGAGGGGATAAGGGGACGGTGGTGAAATATTGACATTCGGGAAATTTAGCACGTCAGAAATCGAACTGCGTAAAAGTCCCTGCAAATTGCACTGATAGATCATCTCTCCCCAAAACACACTTTGCGCGTTAAGCGCATTTCTGACCTGAAACGTTGATAGGGGCGCTATGGCTGATTAGCCCGCCGGTCATAAATACCTCTTTCAAATGTCGTGATAATTGTCAGGCCATTATTAAGGGCGATGCTGACCACAATTGGCTGGCCCGTGTCGTCATCTTTACCGAAAAGACGGAGAGTTCCTCCCTTCTCTTCCATTACGATAAATCCGTGCTCTTTTAACCGTTCAGCCGTCTCCCTGTCCATTTCTCCCTGAAAGATAAAGGCATGACCGGCGAGACGCTGGTCATCTGAGTAGATACACCCCGCTCCCACCATGGGTTCCATGTTGCTTAGCGTGTAGATATCGGCTTTGAAGCCATTCCCCACATCGATCACATTATCGGGTGCACCAAGAATAGAAAGCACTTTGGACTTGGTCATAAGGACACTTACCCGGTCAAGGGTATTAATATCTATCGCAATTGCCGCAGTGGCAAGCATGAAAATCATCATGATTCCAACTATAATGTTCATTATCTGTTTCATGGACGTATCTCCTTCATCACTTAAACAGCACGTCGAGGGCTTTTATGAGTCCTGCAGGGTTTACACCGACCCCTACGGAAGTGCTCGATTTTTCCGTGACCCTCGTTCCATCGGACTTTACATAACTTCTTGAGGACGATGAGGTTTCCCATTTCTTTTCCATCGGTTTCGCCTGAGCAGCACCGACAGCAACACCTGCGACAACACCAGCTCTTACAACGTCCTTTGCCTGAATACCCGCATTCCCCGAAGGCGGCCGGGAATCGACAGCAGATGTGCCGGCAGGATATCCTCCAGAATCAATATGCACCCTTGCGGGGCCGGAGAGCGGGACGAGGTTCACCTTTACCACCGGCGGTACAAGGATATATGCTTCACCGGAAGCTTCCTGATGGGAGATGGAACTATAACCGCTGTTAACCCCCATTCTTGTGTCCTTAAAGAAAAGTGCCGAATTGACCCCTGACTGTACTGCTTTCATAAGCACCTTATCAGACTGGTACTGTTTTGTAACCATCACATCCTCCTGACGGTAGTCCTCCTTGACCAGTGTTAATATATGATCACGGTTTCGTTCGAGTGAAACAGTACCCGGTGTTTGTCCCACAGGCTTTCCGTCTGCAAGAATTGTTGCTCCCATGGGGTTAGTTGAGACAGGAATATCCTGCCTGAGAACAGTCGTTTCGCAACCGAATGCGAAAAGTGCAATAGAACAAAACAAAAATATATATTTCTTTTTCAGCATACCAGGTCTCCTCAAACTGCATATTCTTACTTCTGACAAGGTGTTACTATGAATTTACAGGAATTGTATAGATTGTCAATAAAATATGTCTCACAGGAAACCGATGAAACCTTTTTCACCAGCGAGTCATCGTACCCGGAGGCCTTATAAGGGTTAGAAGATTTTCTATTTTGCCGTGCCATAGTAAGTAACGGACTTCAGGCCTAAAAGGAGATGCTCAACATAATCGAATTTTGCCTCAGGATCTCCAATGAGAGTACCTGCTCTTTTCAGCTCCGCTCTCATTTCAGGTTTTGTCACGCGAACATATCCAGAACCATTTGCCGCCCAATAGGTAATGAATGCTCCACTTGAAATAGGGAACAATTCGACATTCTCCCTTGACGCCCATAAGTACTTATTATCGAACTTTGTGATCGTGCATTTGAACTGAACTGCCTTGTGTTTGGCTATGCTCTCCGGCGTCCGACTTATACCTCCTTCACTTATCTTTATCGTCGGTAAACCATTGAAAACTATTGATTCCTCTGCGAACAGAGCACTGGTGATGAGCAGAACCATCAGGAAAGCGAATATTGTCTTTTTCATTGTTGTCCTTCTCCTTCTAACAGGGGGATCAGCCAGAACCAGGGTTCCCGGTGATTGGTTGCATCCGGTCATTAGACGTTTTACATTTCCACCAATTCATGTGGTTGCACCATATTTCTTGGCCAATCAAATCTATCCGAAAACGCTTTGTCGAAAACCTCCGAAAATCCAGTCAGAAAAACATGAAGTTCAAAAGGCAATTCGGCAGGTGTCGTGATTACGGTATCCTTGGTAAAGCCAGCGTCGGAATACTGATGGATTAGTCTGTCGCCGAGCCGCCCAGCAGAGTGGATAAGCAAATGTCTTATTTCAGCGATTTTTTGGAGGAAAGCTATTGGTTCATTGAAAGACTGTCCTTGCATAGCCATCTTGACATCTCGAAATCTATCGGCAAATTGCCTCTTCCCCAGCTCCATGCCGAAACATTGACCTATCGAATCAATCTTGCCTTCCCACTTGGTTCGCGCCATGATGTTTAGCGCATCCTGGGATGGGTCGGGAGACCCAAGAGCGGTAAACGCCTCTCTCACAAGATCGACTAAGTATGCTTCAAGATTCCCGTAAACCATGAGGAATGCTTGATTCGAAAGCTGTGTGAGTGCCTTGGCATATGTACTCTTCATTAGGCTGTACTTGCATTGAATGAATTTCTTTCCTATATTGAACCGGAAGTTAGTGGTGGCATTGATCGTTTTCTTTGCCTCAAGAGAGGCTATATGCTTGTTACCCATATCGCTATAACACATGATCATAGAATAGGCGGCAAGAATTGCATTTCCTCGCCTAAGATATTCTTTCCTCCAATCTGTACAGAGTTCCTGACCCAGCACGTAGGGGCCGCCGGAGGCAAGATCCATCATTCCGAAAGGATTTTCAGGGTTCCGTTTCATAGCGTCCCTTCTGTTTCATTTTCACGTCTAACCATATAATTAGACAGAAATAATTCTGAATTCGGGACCGTAAAATACAGAATTTTTCTCAAATATCGCACCATAAATAAAATCAAACGCCTAACAGACATTTGCCGATATATATCCGCCATACAGTTTAATGCATAAATTTCAATTTAAGAAAGTATTAAATAATCATCAGAGAAAAGCAAGAAGATTTTGTAGTATATGTGTAGCGGTGAAGTATTTCAGGCTGAAGCTATTTTCGATGGATAATGGCGACAACAAGGGGTTGTCAACCGGAGGCGTAGCAGCGCTACGTTGAGGATTGTGCGACCCTGCCGGTGGCGGCTATTAGACGCGAAAAGAGCTTCAGCCTCAGCATGGAATTTGCCAAAAAAAAAGGCGGGCACTAAGCCCGCCGTTTATTGGCAAATTATCCTAATCTTATATTTCAGGTAACTCATTTAACTGCTTCAGATTAAACACCGGCCCATCCTTGCAGATATACTTATGTCCCATATTGCATCTGCCGCATATCCCGATACCGCATTTCATCCTTGCTTCCAGGGTCGTCACGATGTTCTCTTCGGCGAAACCCAGTCCTGCAAGTCCTTCAAGGACGAACTTGATCATGATTGGCGGTCCGCAGGTGATTGCTACGGTGTTGTCCGGTTTGGGGGCCACTTCTTTCAGCACTGTCGGCACAAAACCTACCTTTTTGTCCCATCCGGGGAATTCGGCATCAACGGTGAGGATGAGGTTCACGTCGGAACGTTCTTCCCATTCCTTCAGGTCGTCTTTATAGCAGAGGTCCGGTGGTGTCCTGGACCCGTAGATGATCGTAATATCTTTGTAATCGGCACGGTTGTCGAGCATGAAGAGGATAAGCGTGCGCAGAGGCGCAAGGCCGATACCGCCGCCGATGAAGAGGATGTTCTTACCCTTCATTTCATTGTAGGGAAACCAGTTTCCCAAAGGCGCTCTGACACCGATCTGGTCGCCTTCATAGATGTTATGGAGCGCGGCGGTAACTTCACCGGCTTTCATAACGCTGAACTGAAGATACTCCATCCGTGTCGGCGGCGAGTTGATAACAAAAGTCGATTCACCGACGCCGAAGATGGAGAGTTGACCCACCTGCCCCGGCTCGTACTTGAAGTTCTTCATCTTTTCTGCATCGTTGAAGACAACCTGAAAGGATTTAATGTTCGGTGTCTCTTCGATGACACGGGTGACCGTGGCGATTTCCGGCAGGTATGGATTGTTGCACTGGCAATTCTCTGACATATTACTGACTCCCGTCCTTTACAGCTTTCGTATTCCTCGCTACCCATGCTTCCGGGCTTTCTTTTGGGTTTTTCAGGTAGCCCGCAATCTCACTGATATCAACGGATACGGGGCAGTGCCTGATACATCGTCCACAGCCGCAGCAGGCTATAACACCATTATATTTTTCAGGATAATAGGCAAATTTATGACCAACGCGGTTCCTGAGACGACGGCCTTTTACCGGTCTCGGGTTGTGACCGCTTGCTTCCAGAGTAAAATGCTGGAACATGCAGGCATCCCATGTTCTTAAGCGCTCGCCCTTTTCACGTGTCTGCTCATCGGTAATATTGAAGCAGTAACAGGTGGGGCAGAGATACGTACATGCGCCGCAGCTTATGCATTTCGCGGCAACCTGCTGCCAGAATTCATCGGTATCGAATAGTTTGTTATTTACTTTTTCTGTCGCATCAGCCGGGAATGGGTTCTTTACTTTTCCCGCTGCCTCAGTCTGAATCTTCTGTGCTGCCGCCTGATATGATGCGCCATCGGCAACCATAGGAAGGGAAAGTACCGCATCGCCCTTTTCGGTGAGAGATTCGAGATAATAGCCCTTGTCCACATCGGTCATGAGAACATCGGAGCCGAGCTTGTCAGCAGGTCCGCCATCGACGGCCACACAGAAACACCCTGCAAAGGGGGTCTCACAGGCCAGTGAAATGATGGTTGTCTTTTGACGGTGTTCGCTATAATAGGGATCTGCCGTATCGGTTTCAATGAAAACCCGGTCGTAGATGGTAAAACCCTTCGCATCGCAGGGGCGGCATCCGAAAATGACTGCCTTTTTATAATCCCTTTTGTCGCTGACGGTGACGCTCATCTTTTTTGGGTCTTCGGGGTCTTTAATATATTCAAAGGAGAGGAGCTTCTCACACTGGGGGTAGATTGCCGCTTTGGGCGAGGTATTTGCCGGTCTTGTAAGGCAGATATCCGCTTCAGCGCTGTACGGTTTAAAGGAAACTACGTCCCCTTCCTGAACAGGCACATAGGCTACTGAATCCTTGTTCAGGGCATCGAGAAAATCTTTTATCTTCTCCTTTGGTAGAAATCCTGTCTTCGCCATTAGAGTTTATGCTCCTTAATTTTTGCTTCGTCGACAAAGAATGTATACATCGGTGGTTTGTCGTCTGGATTAATCCCTGTGGTATAATCATAGAGGTTTTTCATCTCTGCATTGATTTTCTTCTTGATCTTGGCGACCGGTATGTCCATGGGGCAGACCCGTTCGCACTCGCCGCATTCCACACAACGACCCGCCAGATGGACCGAGTGGATCATATGGAACATGGTCTTTTCGGTAAGAGACATATACTGGGTAATCCAGTGCGGGTCCCGCGTCTCGGCAATACAACTGTCCTGGCAGACACACATGGGGCATGCATTGCGGCATGCATAGCAGCGGATACATTTTGCAAATTCCTTATCGAAATATGCCTTGCGTTCTTCCAGCGTTTTGGCATCAAATTCCTGTACTTCTTCATAGACGCTCTCAGCAGGCTTATCAGACTGAATTTCATCGCCGACGAGGAAGTCATAAATGACCGGCGTGGGATACTGACAGGTTGCGCACTTGTCAGGCCAGACATCGGAAACCTTCAGGGTTTTTTCGCCTTTAGGGGTTTTTATGACAACCGTATCACCGGTAACTTTCACATCCTCGATGGGCTGATAGTCGATGGCCTTGAGCACTTTCTTGACGCTGACAACACCCTTGCAGGGGATACCGATGATGACCACATTATTCCTGTCGATGAGCCCTTCCTGCATAAACTGTACAATGGTCCTGCTGTCACAGCCCTTTGCTGCTACAGCGACCTTCTTCTTTTTCATGGACGGAAGGTAGCTCGTAAGGTTCTGCACACAGAGAGGGTTCCAGACAGCTTTGTCGAACTGGTCTTCAGCGGTCACAAAGAGCGGGGTTGTATGGATTTTGTCAAAGCCTTCCTGCCAGCAGATGACGGTCTCAACATCAGGAAAGACCTTTTGGATGGTTTCTTTTAGTTTTTCCGTACTCAATCTGCTTTCTCCTTCTTCTCATGGAGTGGACCAAGCTCATGGACTCGTTTCGTAAAATTGGTCACAACCTGCTGCCACTTCTGGCCTTCTGAAGCTGATACCCAGGTATAATGGAACCTCCGCTCGTCGATACCGACAAAGGGAAGCATCTTCTTTAACATCTCAAGTCTCCGCCGTGCGTAATAATTTCCTTCAGAGTAATGGCAATCTCTGGGGTGACACCCTGATACGAGGACACCATCTGCGCCGTTTAAGAGCGACCGGACCACGAAGAGGGGATCGACCCTGCCTGAACAGGGGACACGAATGATACGCAGGTCTGTGGGCTGTTTGAAACGGCCTACTCCTGCGGTATCGGCGCCGCCATAGGAACACCAGTTACAGAGAAAGCCGACAACCCGAAGTTCTTTCGGCGCTATATCTGACATAATACATTAACCTCCGCTAAGAGCTGGTTGTCCGTAAAATGCTGCAACTGAATCGAGCCGCATGGACAAGTCGCTGTACAGACACCACATCCGGCGCATACCGTTTCTATGACCTTGGCAACCTGTTTTCCGCTGCGCAGCGTATCTTCCACGATTGCGCCGAATGGACAGGTCCTCAGGCATTTGTAGCATCCCACGCAGGTATTGATATTTACCTGTGCGATTGCCGGATCGGATTCGAGCATATCCTTTGAAAAGAGCGACAGCACTTTACTTGCTGCTGCGCTTCCCTGGGTCACCGATGCCGGGATATCTTTCAGTCCCTGACAAGCGCCTGCGAGGAAAACGCCTGAAGTATTCGTTTCAACGGGTCTCAACTTGGGATGACTTTCAACGTAGAACCCGAATGTGTCATAAGAAATGTGGAGCTTCTCGGCCATCTGTGGCGCCCCATCGGCTGCGATAGCGGCAGTGGCGAGGACAACGAGGTCTGCTTCAACCTCCACCATAGTACCGAGGAGTGTGTCTGCTCCCTGGACGATCATCTTCTTGCCCTTGGGATAGATTCTTGATACACGGCCACGGATGTATTTCACCCCGTATTCTTCCTGTGCACGGCGGGTAAATTCATCGTAACCCTTGCCCGGCGAACGGATGTCCATGTAAAAAACATAGGACTGTGAATCGGGGATATGGTCTTTCGTAAGAATTGCCTGTTTGGCGATATACATACAGCAGAAATTCGAGCAGTAAGGTACGCCAATTGATTTATCGCGGGAACCGGCGCAGGAGACAAAGACGACCGTTTTCGGCTCTTCGTGATCGGATGGCCGTATTATGTGGCCTGATGTGGGACCCGAGGCATTGAGAAACCGCTCGTACTGGATGCCGGAGATAACATCGGGATAACGCCCTCCGCCGTATTCAGGAAGTTTGTCCTGATCGAGGAGCCCATAACCGGTTGCAACAACAATTGCGCCTACATCTTCGGTAACGATCTCATCCTGCTGTTCATAATTAATGGCGCCGGTGGGACATACTTTTGCGCAGACGCCGCATTTGCCTTTTATAAACTGGCGGCAGAAGTTTGGATCTATCTTTGCTTTCTTGGGGATCGCCTGCGGAAAGGGAATATTGATGGCCCGTGTCGGCGCTGCCCCAAAATTGAAATGGTCATAGGCATTTTTGGAAGGACATTTCTCCATACAGAGTCCGCAGCCGGTACACTTGGTCCAATCTACATAAGCTGCTTTTCTTCTGATTTTGACCTGGTAATTTCCTACATAGCCTTTTATCTCTTCCACTTCTGAATAGGCATAGAGTTTAATGTTTTCGTGCTGCCCCACATCGACCATTTTCGGCCCCAGGATACATATGGAGCAGTCGATGGTGGGAAAGGTCTTGTCGAGACGCGCCATCATGCCGCCGATGGCCGGACTTTTTTCAACGAGGACAACTTCAAGGCCGCCGTCAGCACAGTCAAGGGCCGACTGCATACCGGCAACACCGCCGCCGATGACCATAACCCGTTTGTTGATCTTGAATGAAGATGAGAAGAGTGGTTTATCCTGCATGACCTTGGCTACAGCCATGGTCACTGCCTCTAAGGCTTTATTCGTATTGAGTTCTTTATCAAGTCCGATCCAGGAGACATGTTCCCGGATATTTGCCATTTCGAGAAAATAACGGTTGAGCCCCGCCTTCTCAATGGTCTTTCTGAACGTATTCTCGTGCATACGCGGTGAACACGCTGCCACAACAATCCTGTCAAGTTTTTCCCTGGTTATTGCAGCTTTGATTTCATCCTGGCCCGGCTCAGAACAGGTGTACATGTAATTCGTCGCAAAGGCGACACCGGGGATCTTTCTGGCCTCTGCTGCTACTTTAGCAACATCGACAGTGCCTGCTATGTTGCTCCCACAATGACAAATAAATACACCAACCCGCATTTATCAGGTCTCCTTACGTTGTCGTTTCTTCTGCTGCTTCTGCTGCTTCCTTTACTTTCGCTTTTGGCGCTTTCTTTGCTGCTGCCGCTTCTTCTTCTTTTATCTTTGCGGCCTCAGCCTTGGTAATCCTTCTGATGAGAGGATCAGCGCTGACAATCAATTTATCCATACCCAATTCCTTGGGGGAACAACCATATGCAAGACCCATAACCTGGGTAAAATAGAGAATCGGAATATTGTAATTTGTACCCATTGTGCTGTTCACCTGTTCCTGACGAAGGTCAAGGTTCTGCTGACAGAGCGGACATGCCACAACAATGCAGTTTGCTCCGGCGTCAAGAGCCATTGCGAGTATCTCACTGGTGAGCTCATTGACCATCTTGCGTTTCGGTACACCGAAGGCGGCGCCGCAGCATTCTGTTTTGAAAACAAAATCGCGGACTTCGACACCGAGGGCGGAAAGCAGTTTGTCCATTGCTACAGGGTTTTCGGGATCATCGAACTTCGCGATGTCCGGTGGTCTGTTCAGAATACATCCATAGTATGGCGCAACCTTGAGGTCAGGCATGATATGGGTTACCCTGGCAGCAATCGCTTCAAGGCCGATATCTTCATAAATAATCTGGAGCGACGACTTGGCATCAACACCCATGCCGTAAGGTTCGTCAAGAAGTTCATTGACTTCATTCTTAAATGCCTCATCTTCCATTCTGTGGTTTGCTTCTTTAAAAGCCATGAGACATGACGGGCAGGGAGTGGTAATCGTCGGCATATTCATCTTTTCAACAATCGCCAGGTTCCGTGCCGCAAGAGCGGCCGCAAAAACGTGGCTTACAGTATGAGCGGGAGTAGAACCACAACAGCTCCAGTCTTCCGGCTCAACAAGCCCGACACCGAGGGCCTTCATGATAACCCGCAGTGATTCGTCGTATTCCTGTGCGGTGCCTTCCAGGGAACATCCGCTAAAATATGCGTATTCTTTTTCAGCCATGCTTGTTCGCCTTTTCTGTTTGCTTATCTTGGAATTTCTTATAGATACTCGCTACTTTGTCGCTTCCCTTGATCTTCTTCGGGAGGAAGTGGATCTTTCCGCGGGTCATTACCTTGGGGCCAAGCTCGGCATCGGCGAGAAGGTGCCCTGACCGGATATTATAGTTCATTAAGGTCCCCATCTCGTAAAGCCTGCCGTACTGTTTCACAGAAGCAAGGAACGAGTCATAGAAGAGCTTGATGTCTTTTTCCGATACCTTGTTCTCTCTTCTGGCGATTATCCTGAGAACGTCCATAATGTGGGCCACGTCGACTTCGCAGGGACACCGTGTGGTACATGCAGTGCAGGTAGCACAGAGCCAGATGGACTTTGAATTAAGGATCGTCTCCTTCTGCCCGGATTGAAGCAATCGCATAACCATGCTTACCGGGTAATCAAAGTACTGGGTATAAGGACATCCCGCCGTACAATTGCCACACTGGTAACAATGAGAAGGATTCTGGCCGCTCTCCTCTTTTACCTGTTCGATAAATGCCCAATCAGTTTTTTCCGTTAAGTTTATGGTATCCATATCCTGTCTACTCTGCATGAATTTGGCCGGACATTTCTGTCCATGCCATGGTTAATGTTGCTCTGTAAGGTTGAAAAGAACAGTTGGAGAAATGATTCAGTATAGTGAACATACAATCTGTAGTTGGCACAATCACCAGTCCTTAACAAGTTGTTCAATCCAATAAATAACGTGCTCATTTTAATCTTTTTTGCATTTAGCTGTCAATAGTTTTTGATAATATTTTCACAAGAAGGATTACCATACTATTTTATGCTCTTACAACCTCTGTGAAGATTGTTTTGCACCAAGGAATCCGCTGTTTATTATACTGTGATGGACAGACCATCATAGGCAAGATCGACTTTGAGGGGGTAATCTTGAGCATAGAGGGCAAGGTATCGCTTTGACTCCTCCAGATATGTTTCCAGTTCTTCGTCATTAAAGGTCGGTTCATTATGGAAAATACAGACTCTTTTTACCTGAGCTTTTACACTGAGTTCAATTGCTGACATGTTGTTGGAGTGCCCCCAGTTTTCCTTGACTGTAAGGGCATCTCCGAGAGGGTACTGAGCATCAAAAATCAGGAGGTCTGCCTTCCTGAAAAAATCAAGAAACAGGTAATTCTTATCATCACTGTCCTGAGCATGTTCGCAGTCCGTTGAATAGACAATGATTTTTTGGTCCTTTTCAAATCTGTATCCGTAAGAATCACCGGGGTGGTTCTGTTTGATAGTGCGTACTACAAAACCACCTATTTCATATTCCTTTCCGGGTTCAAGGGAAATGAAATTGATATTGGCATTGAGAGCTTCAAAAGGAACAGGAAAATTGGGTAACCTTTGCTGGCCCACAAATGCCTGCTCCAGTTCACGATGGCATCCATAGATATTGACCCTGTTCCCCTTCATATGTGCCGGCGCAAAAAAGGGGAAACCCTGAATATGGTCCCAGTGAAGGTGTGAAAGAAAGAGATGAAAGATGGCCCCCTCACCTGCTTCCATGCCCGTTCTGTGTTGCATTACATAATTGCCGAAATCCCTGAGACCGGTCCCCGCATCACAAAGAACATATTCTTCGCCGCCTCTGATTTCAACACAGGATGTGTTGGCGCCATAGCTGCCGCGGATGGAAAAGGGAAGATTTTTCTCGACGAAGGTCTCAATACCCGCATCGTCAAGAGGACCTTGAGGGAGAAACGCTTTAACTGCCTTGATCACTTTTGCCCGTATTGTTCCTGCGGTAACTGACGCAGGTAATGAGCCGCGGGTACCCCAGAAATAGACACTCACAGGAACCATTGACAGCAAGAATACCTTGCCCGGAAATGATTGTCAACGAACAATTCAATGCTCGAGTTCCCTCACGTATCGCGCATCTCTGTCAGTGAAACACCGCTTCCCTCCTGCCTTGCTTGCACTCCCCCGATACATTTAAGTTGCAATATTTTTTCCATTAAGTAAAAATGAAGAAACAGGTACGGGCGGGGATTATCAAAAGATTCCGGTACACCAATTCAGGATGATCCGGCCCAGGGAGAGTAAAAAGACGGGGAGGGAAAGTGGCAAATATCATCTGTACGCATTGCGGTTTTACAACAGAAGGGACCCTGCCCGAAGGGCGTGAGCTTCAATGTCTCCAATGCGGCAGTACCATGCAGTACGAGGAGTCGCCCTTCCCTGGCAACGACGCTTATGACAAGCCTCCCTCTTCCGGAGGTCAGGGGAGCTATGAAGAACTGAAGCTTGAGCCGGAATTCCATAGACTCAGCTTTACGGGGACTACCGGGGAATATTTTAGAATCTGGATCGTCAATGTTTTCCTGACGATCATCACCCTCGGCATTTACGGAGCATGGGCAAAGGTACGGACACGTCAGTATTTCTATGCCAATACAATACTGGCAGGGCAGCCTTTCAGCTATCTCGGCAATCCCATGGCAATCCTCAAAGGCAACCTTATCATTGGCGGGGGAATCATCGTCTATTCAATCGTGAAAGAATTCGTGCCTATGTTTTCCGGTATTATCGGCGTACTCCTGTACCTCGCGTTTCCCTTTCTCATTTATAAGTCTCTCAGATTTAACGCGCGTAATTCCGCCTTCCGGAACATACGGTTTCATTTCCTGGGGACTCTCAAAGAGGCCTACATTACATATATCCTGTACCCCATACTTATCCCTTTCACCTTGGGGGCCATCATTCCGTACTGGGAATTCCGCAGGAAAAAGTATTTTTTTAACAACTTCGCCTTTGGAAATACGGGGGCTGCCTTTAATGGGCGTCCGGGACCATTTTATATGGCATATTTTATGGTCTTTCTCGTCTTCACCGGTCTTGCAATACTGACCGCACTCCTCATAGCAGGAGGGAGCGCTCTATTTTTTCTCAAATACATGTCAATGTCCGCCCATCCACAGGTCCCGAAAAAGTTTTTCATATTTCTTATCCTTGCCGTTTATCCCCTGCTCTTAGTTGTTTTCTTCTCTGTTCAGCAATATCTCTATGGGAAGTTCATGAACTATTGCTGGGGCGAGACAAAGATGGGGCAATTACGGTTTCGCTGTACATTAAATATCTGGAAACTGATCTGGATACGGATCTCAAATCTCTTTGCAATTATCTTTTCCATCGGCCTTCTCGTGCCATGGGCGAAAATCAGGCGTACAAGGTACACTCTGGAGAATATCACTATCATAACAGAAGGCAGCCTCGACACCTTCACGGCCTCCACCGGGTCTGACGAACAAAGCGCCATCGGAGATACCGCGACAGATTTCTTCGACATCGATATAGGTCTATGATACGATTTAACGGCACCTATTTTGACGGTAAAAGTTCCCTGCCCCGGCAGGTGTCAATATTCTTCGACGGGATCTTCCTTGTTATTGAAGGCCCCGATGTGCCGGTCAACAAGATACCCCTCAAAGACTGCATCATCAATCCTCCACTGGGAAAAATCAGGCGCTCAATCAGATTTCCCAATGGTGCAGTCTGCGAAACAGACGATGAGACATCTCTTCGCAGATTAGAAGAATACACCGGCATCAACCGGTCCTGGCGGTTCATTCACTTTCTCGAATCCCGATGGAAGATAGTGGCGCTGTGCTCCATCTGTCTCCTGCTCAGCGTTGCCGGTTTTACCCGCTATGGCATACCCTTTCTTGCAGGGCAGGCAGCATCGAGAATACCGCCGGAGATGATGCGGTCTGTCAGCGCAAAAACCCTGCAATTCCTTGATAAGCAATTTCTCGGGCCTTCACAGCTCACTCAGGAAAAACGTCTGGAATTGAATCTGCTCTTCCAGCAAACAGCGCGGGAACTGGACCCCAATGTCTCCTATACCATTGAATTCCGTAAAGGAAAACGGATTGGAGCAAATGCACTCGCTTTACCTTCAGGCATTATAATCGCCACCGATGAACTGTTGGCGCTCTCTCAGAATAATCAGGAAATCATAGGTGTCCTCGCTCATGAAATCGCTCATGTGAAAAATCATCACGCCATGCGGCATCTCCTCCAGAGTACCGGTGTGTTTCTTCTCGTCTCAGTCCTTGTCGGCGATGTCGCCTCCATTACTTCTGTTGCCGCCACACTACCAACCCTCCTCGTTGAATCAGGCTATTCACGGGAATTCGAGCGTGAAGCCGATAAAGTTGCAGGTCTCTATCTCATACGGAAGGGCTGGGGCACAAAACCATATGAGGAGATGCTCGCCAAGCTCGTAAAAAGTCATTACAATCTTCCCGAACTTGGTCTTCTCTCGACCCATCCGGAAACAGAAAAGAGGATCAAGGCCCTGCGGGAGCTTGAGCTATCGGCCCAGAAAGGCCCCCGATAAAATCATGAATTATAGATCATTTTCTCTCAAAGACCACTGAAATTGCTTGTGTTTTACCGGCGCTTTGTTTAGAATTCAAATAAACTACCTAAGGAGTCACCATGGAAGTAACCAGCCGGAAGGAAAAGAAATTCATCATCGTTTCAGTAACGGGAAGAATTGACGCAATCACTGCGCCTGAATTCGAAACCTATCTGGCAGGGCTTATGACGAAAGGCGAAAAGCACTTCCTTGTCAATCTCGCAAGCCTGGATTATATAAGCAGCGCAGGGCTGAGGAGCATACTCGCGACTGCGAAAAAGCTCAAATCAGATGCAGGCGAAATCGTTTTCTCAGGTCTTCGGGGACCCGTAGAAGAAGTCTTTAAAATTTCAGGGTTTCACTCGATTTTCAAGATCTTCGAATCTGAAACAATAGCGCTGGCCAATCTTGACAATGGATGAGAGCGCTCCTTTTTTATCGTCTCTCGAATTGCCGGCTGTCCTTGAATCCCTTCCACAATTTATTGAATACCTCTCACACTCCGCGCAAGAGATTGGCTTCGGTGCAAAAGAGATAAGCAAAATCGAGCTTGCCGCCGAAGAGGCCATTGTGAATATTGTCAATTATGCTTATGGCAACAAATCCGGCAATATTACAGTAACCTGCAGATCTGAAAGTAATGATAAGTTCTTTATCGAGATTATAGATTCCGGTTTACCTTTTAATCCTTTTGACGCGAAAAAACCTGACCTTGAAGCTAACGTGGATGATCGTCTCATCGGCGGTCTCGGTATATACCTCACAGAAAAGCTCGTCGACAATATTGAGTACAAACGGGAAGGTGACAAAAACATCCTCACCCTCGCTGTTTTCAAATCAGTTTAGAAGTCATTCCAATTCTAAAGCAACCCTGTCATCCGGAGGTCACCATTTTCTTCGCTCCCACTCGTCTGCCTTACCCTGCATACAATTCACCTTCGCTCAGTTCTCGAACTCGCTCGTCGCTCAAACAGCGAGAACTGTCCTAAACGCGGCACTGGCCGCAGGACCGCAAAGACTCATCGGCAGGGTACCCAAGGCATCCTTCGATGTCCGCTCGGAAAATGGTGACCTCCGAAGATTGTTGGCAAAGTCAATTTAGAACTGTAATAAGAATCGTCAAAACAAAAAATCCTCTTTAATGTGAATGATTATTCCATTTCTAAATCGAAGATGATATTGAGGCGGCAAGAAGGAGGAAACCGGAGCGTACATTCTGTACGTGAGGATTTACGACGACGCAGCCAACGAAGAGAGCGCTTCGATTTAGAAATGGAATCAGACTTCCAGTTCCATGCCGTCGTATGCAAGATCTATCTTCAGCGGGTGGGGTTGATGATTGTTATATACCTTAAGATATTCCCTGGTATCCTGAAGGAGTGCCGTAAGGCGTTCATCATCATAGGTAGGTTCATTGTGGAAAAGGCAGAGGTGCTTCACGCCAGCCTTTACACCAAGCTCAACTGCGGCGATATAGCTCGAATGTCCCCAATCATCCTTTGATTGTACTGCTTCTCCCCATTCATACTGCGCGTCAAAGATGAGAAGATCGGCATGTCTAAAAAAATCAACAAAGGGGTAGTGCTCGCCGCGGGAAGTCTGGTCCCAACTCGTCTTATGTTCGGCATCTGATGAATAGATTATCACCCTGTCTTCTCTTTCAAGCCTGAAACCGTAAGAATCACCGGGATGATTCTGCTTGATACCCCTCACTTTAAAGCCGCCTATATTGAAGACTTCACCTTCCGTCAATACTACAAACTGAATATCTCCAGGCATATTTTTTAAGGGTACCGGAAAATAGGGGCTGCTCTGCTGTCGTATAAAGGCTTCTTCAATATCTTTATGAAAACCATATAAGCGTATTGTATTGCCGGGAACATAGGCAGGAGCAAAAAAGGGAAACCCCTGGATATGGTCCCAGTGCAAATGGGAAATCAGGATGTTAAATACGGCATTTTTCTTTTGTTTTCCCTGCTCTACCATTTTTGTGTGGTAATTGCCGAAATCTCTGAGCCCTGTTCCTGCGTCACAGATGACGTATTCTTCACCACCTCTGATTTCAACACAGGACGTATTATTACCGTAGCAGCCCCGAACAGAAAACTGCATCTCTTTATCTATGAACTGCTCGATCTCTTCATCGTTTTTAAAACTCTTCCCATTTGCCTGTTGAATAGCCTTAATGATTTTTGCCCGTACAGTTTCCGCTGTGACAGATACCGGGAGAGACCCCCGTGTACCCCAGAAATAAACGCGCATTAAACCCCCGTTTTTTTAGACATATTTATTGTAACCACTTAATTTTAAATTGCAAGTATATTTTTCATCACTGTAATAATTTAGTATACAGAAAGGTAAATTTTCCTCGGTCTATCGGGCACGCTGTGGTAAGATATGGGAGATAATTTACGAAACATTAGGCATAAGGGTATCTATTAAGCGCATGTTTGAATATACACTCAAAGATGAAAATTCCATCAAATGTATTATTGCAAAAGGGCGTATTGACGCCCTCAGTTCGACGGAGATCCAGAAAATATTTGATGAACTCATCCTTGCCGGCGAGCGCATTTTTATTGTTGATATGGCATCTGTCAATTATGTCAGCAGCGCAGGCCTTCGCATATTCATCAGCACACAAAAAGAGTTAAAGAAAGTGCAGGGAGAGATTATCCTTTCCGCCATCACAGAGCAGGTATTTGAAATCTTCAGGATGAGCGGGCTTACGAAAATCTTCCGCATCATAACAAATATAGGGGAAGTGCCGGAACTGCTCCGGACGAACCAGACAGAACGTGAAATCATTACAAGAGACTTTGGTGATATTTCGATTGAATATATCGAAGAAAAAACAAAAAAAGGTCTTCTTTTTGCCATAGGATCACAGGATAAATTAGGGAACTCCTCTTATACGAAAGAAGACGTCATCGCCGTTAAACCAACGGAAATGCAATTCGGCTGCGGTCTTGCGGCCCTTGGCCATACATACGATGAATTTAAAGATCTCTTCGGCGAATCCATGGTAGTAAATAACAATTTTTTCTTTTACCCTGCCGTGAAACATCCTTCTGTTGATTTTGTCATCAATGCACATAAAGACCCCGGAATTACCTACAAATTACTCCACGGTTTCGGCTTCAACGGTGACTATCGGTATATCCTTTCATTTCAAAGCAGAAATGGCGCTACAGAGCTTTCTTCACTCATCAAGGGGTTTTTCGCCATTTCTGACGCAAATATCATCGGTTTTTCCTTCCTCGCAAAAAGCAAAGGTCTCTGGGGGATGCACATCAAGCGGGTACCGATTGCCGAACAAAAACCGGAAAACGGCATGAGCATTTTTGACAGTGATAATTTTTCTGATTGGATTGATTTTCCCGTCGAACCTTCATACATCAACCATGTTATCGTTGCAACGGGTATCGCGGTAAGAGAACGAAGGTTTCCGGACCATAAAAAGCTCGCTCTCCTTTCAGGAGAGAACACCTTTCATATCCATGGCGGTATCTTCGACAAAGCCCCTATCGGAAATAACATCAGTGAATATGACGACGAAATATACCGAGTATTCAATGAACTTTCCCTCTATAAAATTCAGCATATCCTGGGCCAATCCAGGTTTTCGGACGGCATGGCCGCAATCGTTGAACTCGAGGAATAAAGATGGAACTCTGGATTGGCGCAATCAATCTCGGTTTTCTCTATGCCTTTATGGCAATGGGTGTTTTTATTACCTTCCGCATCCACGATTTCCCCGATATTACCGTAGATGGCAGCTTTGTCACAGGGGCAGCCGTGACGGCCGTCCTGATTGTGAGCGGGGTAAATCCTTTTATAGCTCTCGCGCTCTCCTTTTTTGCCGGGGCATTCGCCGGCGGGATTACGGCTTTTATCCACACCCGGTTCAATATTAATGGTCTCCTTGCCGGCATACTTGTCATGACCGGTCTCTATTCGATCAATCTTCACATCATGGGCAGGTCCAACATTCCCCTTCTCAATCAACCGGGCATTATTACCTCCTTAAAAAACATAAATCCCGGCCTGCCTTATGAAATCTGGCTGTGTATGGTCTTTTGCGGCGTTATTCTCATCTTCTGGTTCCTCATCACACTCTTTTTCAGGACCGACTTCGGCATCACCATGAGAGCAGTGGGCAATAATGCCGCTATGGCCAGCGCATCGGGAATCAATGTCAATATGATAAAAACTATCGGCATTGCCCTTGCGAACGGACTGGTCGGTCTATCAGGCAGCCTCGTTGCTCAATATCAAGGTTTCGCAGATATCGGCATGGGTATCGGCTCAATAGTCTTTGGTCTTGCTGCGGTCATTATCGGCGAATCAATTATCAGGACAAAATCTCTTTATGGCAAAATCCTGGGTGTCATTATCGGCTCCATCGTTTTCCGGCTCATGGTAGCATCTGCCCTTTACGTCGGTTTGAACCCCATCGACCTGAAGCTCATAACAGCGCTCCTCGTACTTATCGTCCTTATCGCTCCAAAAATCTTGATTGGTGGCAAATTGAAAAAAGAAAAGAATCGTGGCCCAATCCTGCGGACCATGCCCGTAAAAAGCATTCTTTTAGGCATCTCCATTCTTGCCTGTATTGCCTCGGGATCGGTTTTCATTTACAAAGCTGTTACATCTAGGGGTTTCAATCAATCAAAGATATTTCGTATCGGCGTTGTACAACTGACTGACAATGAACTCCTCAATATAACCCGTGACAGTTTTGTTGAAGAGATGAAAAAACTTGGTTATGAAGACAAAAAGAATGTCATCATCGACCTTGCCAACGCCAATGGTGACATAACCACCATTAATTCCATACTCGATAAGTTTCTCAGCGATAAGGTCGATCTTGTCCTTCCCATTTCCACCGGCTGCACTCAGGCCGCCATCAATAAAATCAAAGACCGTCCTATCGTTTTCGCTACCGTTGCAAATCCCTTTATTATCGGCGCAGGCAAATCGGAAACAGACCATCTTCCTAATGTTACAGGGGTATACGGGGCAGCTCCGGTGGATAAACTTCTTGAGCTGACAATGAAACTGCTGCCGCGCAAAATAAAGGTTGGCGCTATCTGGGACCCTTCCCAGGAAAATTCCGTCTATAATCTGAACAGATTAAAAGACGCCATAGCCCAAAACCCCACCGTTACCTTCGTTGGTGCAACGATCTCAAACTCATCGGAGGTCTATCAGGCAGCATCCTCCCTTGTCAATAAAGGTATAGATGCCTTTGTTCTCGGTACGGACAACGTCGTCTTTTCCGCCTTTGATTCAGTCGTAAAAGCGGCAGAGACAAAAAAGGTTCCCATCTTTATCAGCGATGTGGAGCTGCTCAAGGACGGTGCGCTCGGCGCTTTCGGATACGACTATTCATTAAGCGGTATCCAGGCCGCCCGGCTTGTTGACCGGATCATCAAAGGGGAAAAACCGGCCCATATGACCTTTGAAAAATACAGTAAGACCACCTTCGGCATTAACCTTGATGTAGCAAAAAAACTGGGCATTGCCATACCGCCGGATATCCTTGCCAGGGCCACCAGGGTACATGGCAAGGAGACAAAAAAAGATTTGAAACCAAAACGGTTGGCCATCTTTGCCTTCTCCGACAATTACCTTATCCGTTTGGCACTGAACGGTATCTCTGATGAACTTGGAAAGAGCGGCATACTGAAGGAATACAATATCACCATAGATATAAAAAACGCTCAAAATGACTATGGCACGGCCCAGGCTATCGTACAGGATATGGTCCGGCAACACTACGATTATATCCTGACCGTATCATCTCTTGCCATGCAGGCAACAGCAAACGGCAACAAAAATATACCCCATATATTCGGTGTTGTAACAGATCCTTACCGGATGGGCATTGCGAAAAATCCCGGGGACCATATCCCCAATATTAGCGGAGTCGCAACATTTCAGCCCGTCGAATCCACCATGAAGGCAATGCGCACCCTATTCCCGAAGGCAAAACGTGTCGGCATCATATGGAACCCTTCCGAGGCAAATTCGGAGGCATGTACGCTAAAGGCCCGTCAGGCTGCAAGACTCCTGAATTTCGAACTCATCGAAAGGACAGTGAGCACTACCGATGAAGTAAAAGACGCACTGGCAGCGCTTCTAAATAAAGAGATCGATATTTTCTTTACATCAGGCGACAATTCGGTCATCCTCGCCCTCGTAACCATCGCAGATATTTTAAAAAAGCATAAAATACCTTATTTTACGAATGACCCCGGTGATGTTGAACATGGGGCCTTCTTTTCTATCGGTGCAGATTATTTTGAGGTCGGCATTGAAACGGCAAAGATGGTTGAAAAGGTAATACGCGGTGAAATGCCAAAGGATATACCCATCAGGGAATTTGTCCCCGAAAAAATCGGCATCAATATGGGACTTGCAAAACTCTATGGAGCGGCTATTCCTGACAGTCTGGTAAAAAAGGCTTCCATTGTGAAGAGGTAGCGGATGATCGAACTGGGCCAAATTCATAAAACATTTAATGCGCATACGGTTAATGAAGTCTATGCGCTGAAAGGCGTGAGCCTTGAAATAAAAAAAGGCGACTTCGTTACCGTCATCGGCACAAATGGCTCCGGAAAATCGACGCTTCTCAGTATGGTCGCAGGTACAATATTCCCTGATTCCGGTATTGTTGTCATTGCCGGGAAAGATGTTACGAAAAAGAAGGATTTTGAAAGGGCACAGTCTATCGCAAGGGTTTTTCAGAACCCCTTTATGGGGACCGCCCCGGATATGACCATTGCCGAGAACCTTTTTCTGGCGTATCTCCGGGGCAAAAGACACTACCCCAGAATAGGGCTCAACAGGAAACGTCTGGATTTCTTTGCAAACCGGGTAGCAGAACTTGAAATGCAGCTGGAGACAAGGCTGGATACGATTATAGGTTCTCTGTCCGGGGGACAGCGGCAGGCAATAAGCCTCCTTATGGCCGTAATTCGGGAGCCGGAGGTGCTCCTCCTCGATGAGCATACGGCCGCCCTTGACCCAAAATCGGCAGCACAGATTATAAAACTGACAAAAACATTCATAGAACGGGGAAATCTCACAACCCTCATGGTAACGCACAGTATGCAGCAGGCCCTTGAGCTGGGCACCCGTACCGTCATGATGCATCAAGGAAAAATTATCGATGATATTCCGGAAAAGGAAAAGAGACAACTCACGGTTAACGATCTCCTCGACAAGTTCGCGGAACTGAGGAAATCGGAAAAATTGACCGATGAGATGATAGAGCAGTTGAGAAGAGAATATTTATAAGCACACAAAGCATCGAGGAAACATGTTCCCTCCTGTCATTGCTACGGATGTCTGACCCATCTAAAGCTTGTCTCGCTCGATGCGCAAGGGAGCAAGTGCGCCGATGTTCAGGCCTGCGCATCGGTCCTTAATAATATAAACCAGTTGAGGTTTACGGTTCTCACCTATTCCCTATCACCTACAGCCTGTCCCCTCACAATCATCTCCCTGTTGGCCGCTCCCGGGGGGACCATGGGAAAGACATTCTCACTGTAATGTGTGGGGACATCGATAACGCAGGGCCCCTTCTCTTTCAGCATCAGTTCTATAGTTTTCATTGGCTCAATCGCTTCGGCAAGGTTCACACCAGAAATGCCATACTGGCGTCCGATGGCAGCAAAATCGAGTTTTCTGTCGAACTTTGATGCAATATAATTACCATTGAAAAACAGTTCCTGCTGCTGTCTCACAAGACCCAGGTGCTGGTTGTTCATGATAATGACGGCTATATTCAGGTCCAGCTCGGCGAGAGTGGCCATCTCCTGTATGTTCATCTGTATGGACCCGTCACCGCTGAGACAGATAATCTGCTTGTGCGGGTTTGCAAGCGCAGCGCCTATAGCTGCCGGCAAACCGAACCCCATGGTCCCGAGACCACCGGAGGTGAGAAGTGTCCTCGGCTGACGAAAGGGGTAGACCTGGGCAACCCACATCTGGTGCTGTCCCACATCGGTGGTAATTATGGCATCGTGGGGAGCTATGTTACTGATGCTTTTTATGAGATTTAATGGGTTCAGGGGATCATCCGGCAAGGGGAGCACGAGAGGGTGTTCCTTTTTTATCATCGCAATCCTTTCCATCCAACTCTCCCTCCTGTTCTCCTCTATAGAGGGCGCCATCGATGCAAGAGATGTTTTTATGTCAGCTACAAGTGAAATATCTGTCTTTTTGATCTTGTCGATTTCCGAGCCATCTATATCTATGTGCACTATTGATGCCTGAGAGCAAAATTCCTTCATTTTCCCAATAGCCCTGTCGTCAAAACGGACGCCACAGGCAATGAGCAGATCAATCTCGTCGAGGATATAATTGGTGCATGGCGCACCGTGCATACCGAGCATACCGAGATAGAGAGGGTCATCAGGAGAGAATGCCCCTAGTCCCATTAAAGTGAGGGTAACAGGTATTGAATTTTTCTTGGCTAGCATGGAGAGGATTGCAGTGGCGCCTGCGCTTATAATCCCACCGCCTGCGTATATGAGGGGCCGTTTTGCGTCGTTGATCATTTTTACGATGCTATCCATCGTTTCTCTGTCCGGTTCGCCATAATCCACCCTTATGGGACTATCGGGCCAATTATCAAATTCAATCTCTTGCAACTGGACATCCTTCGGCACATCAATGAGCACTGGCCCCGGACGGCCTGTCTCAGCAATATGAAATGCCTCTGCAATAACAGAGGACAGATCTCCGGCATCTTTGACAAGATAATTATGTTTAGTAATATTCATAGTCATACCAAAGGTGTCAACCTCTTGAAACGCATCGGTGCCGATCATGGAACTGGCTACCTGCCCGGTGATTGCTACAAGCGGGACCGAGTCGAGCTTCGCGTCTGCAATGGCTGTGATGAGATTGGTTACACCGGGTCCGGATGTCGCAAGACAGACACCAGCCTTACCTGTTGAACGCGCCATCCCCTGCGCTATGAAACCGGCGCCCTGCTCATGACGGGCAAGAATATGGCGTATACGGCTCTTATAAAGGGCATTATAAATGGGAAGATTTGACCCGCCAGGGATGCCCGCAACGATCTTTATATCCTGTCTTTCCAATGTCTCAATGATTATTTCCGCTCCGTTTCGTTTCATTATTTACTCCTTCTGTATGGAATAAAAAAAGCCCCTGCCGGTTTTCGCCGGCAGGGGCTTTCGGTTTCCTTATGTCAGGCTTTACCCGAGACCCATCGGCACAAACCGATAGACGGCAACAAGTACTACAACAACGAGTACAAGGATATTACTTACGGTCGGAATCGGATTTGTAATGGGTTCACTGTTCATTATTATATATGCTCGCATTCTTAAAAAGCTTTAATAGTATAATAACCATCCTGGCCGGAGTCAAGCGTTTATTCCTTTATACTCCACAGCCAGTATCGTGATATCATCGGATTGCGGGGCTCCTTCGGCAAATCTGTCGATGCTTTCCATAACACATTGAACCATTTCGTTGATTGTTTTGCCTTTGCATGTTGCCGTCAGTTCTTTCAGGCGGTTGTCACTGAAAAGTGCCCCATTGTTATTCATCGCTTCCGTCACCCCGTCGGTGTAAAGAAAAATCACATCACCGGGCTCAAGGAGAATACTTTTTGTCGAATACACTACATCTTCCATGATACCTGCCACAAGCTCTGCTTCTCCATCCAGGAAAGTAATATCTCCTGCTTTTCTGATCATAAGCGGCGGGTTGTGTCCTCCGTTTGCATAGAAGACCTCTCCTGTTCTCACGTGGAGTATGCCGCAAAAAATCGTAATAAACATATTCGTCGGATTGCCGGAACAGAGTTCCCTGCTCACGTATGTCATAAGTTCACCGGCGTTCAAATCAAGTGAAGCCTTTGCCTTAATGAGTGTCTTTGTGAATGCCATAAAGAGAGCTGCCGGAACACCCTTGCCGGAGGCGTCACCGATAACAAAACAGAGGTGGTCTTCATCGATAAGAAAGAAATCGTAAAAATCACCGCCAACTTCTTTTGCAGGTTTGATAGCAGCAAAGATATCAAAATCTTTTCTCTTCGGGAAGGGAGGAAAATCTTTAGGCAGAATACCCATCTGGATATTGCTGGCGATCTTGAGCTCACGCTCGATCCTCTCTTTGGAAGCCGTTGTATCGGTCAGTTCCTGTATGTAATCCTTGAGGGACATCTTCATGGCGTTGAATGCCTCTGTCAGACGTCCGACTTCGTCCCCTGACATAACATCAGGCAGGTTCACCTCCAGATCGCCCTTGCCGATGTGTTCCGCGGCGTCAGCCATCTTTCGCAGGGGACCTGTCATCGACCTGGCGATAAAAACCACTGCCACTGCGAGCAGGGCAAGACCGGTAAGACCCAAGAGAATAACGAGCTTATTCAGGCTGGTAATGTCTTCCATGAGCTCATCCCGTGGGAATAGTACCGCCAGAGACCAGCCATTTGACTTGATGGGCACATATGAGAGCCAGCAGGACTTCCCTGTGACAGCGCTCTTTACCTGGCCCGGCGAAACGCCCGATTCACCCCGGATCATCTTCCGCCCCACTTCCCTGAGCATCACATCGCCCCGTTCTTCGGCAACAGAAAAAATTGTCTCATTCATGATGAGTTCTTTCTTCGGATGCGTGACAAAGGTACCGTTTTTTGAGATCAGAAAACCATATCCTGAATTGAGAATATTGATAGAAGAAACAATATCCCGCAAATGCTCCAGTGATACATCGATGACAACCACCCCGGCAAATTGTCTCTGATTATCTATTTTCTTGTAAAAGGGGACCGCATAGGATGACATCAGGATTCCGCCCCCTTCGCCGAAATAGGGCTCAATCCATTCAGGACTCCCCACTTCCTTAGGGATCTGATACCAGTCCCAGGAAAAATAATTATAAAGTTTACCAAGATATTTAAAGCTGATAAGGCCGCCCGATTCTCTATAGAAATAGGGGGCAAAAAACTTTTCTTTTTTCTTAAATGTATAAGGTTCAAAAGCAATGCCTGCGCCATATATTTCAGGGTTCTTCTCCACAATAGTATAGAGGGTCTGAAGAAGTTCATTCTCATTGTATGAGCTGTTTTCCAGAAAATAAGCGATCTGTTCAGGCACTTTTTGTGCAGAGCTTAAGAGGACCTCTATTCTGCTTGTCGTCGTTGTGATGAGATTGCTGGAATTTTCTTCAATACCCTTCTGGATCATCCTCCGGGATACGACATAGCTATAACCGAAAATAGCGGTAAATATGGCTGCGCTGCTTAAGGTAAAAAAGAGAACGAGCTTAAAGGCAATCCCTTTATTTCTGAACACTATTCGTTGACCCCGCGAAAAAAGGAAGCAAAATCAGGCGCTTCTTTTAATAAACCATTATTCATGAGTTCCCCGCATACCCTTTGATAATCGCTTTTGCTCAGCGTGCCCATACGTCTCGGATTGGCCTCTTTCGGCATCATACTATCTTTCATCCGGGCAAGCATCCATTTCTGGTGGACCCTGTTTGCAGGAACATTGGCAGCGACCATATATTTGAGAACAATATCGATGGCCTCGTCAGGATGTTCAAATGCATAGAGCCAACCTTCGATGGAAGCTTTCGCAAAATTGTGTGCAATTTCAGGGTCTTCCTTATAATTCCTTTCAAGGGCATAGATGCCATCTTCGGGGAAATTGAGACCATGTTCGTGAAAGAAAAAGGTCGTCAGTTCGTCAGGGTTGAGGCCGGCGTTTATAATCGTATGGTATTCATTGTACCACATAGCCGATGCTACATCGACACCATCCCGAAGGAAAAGGTTGATCGAGTATGACTGGGGAACAATCTTTACGTTAAGATTATACTTTTTGATAAAAGCAAGGGGTTGAATGCGCAAATCTGCTCCCCAGAGCCCTACCTTCTTGCCATTCATATCTTCCGGTTTCGTGATGCCCCTTGACTTTTTCGCGATGAGCATGAGGGAAGAGCGCTGGATAATCTGTCCGATATTGACAATCTTCAGGCCTTGAGACTTTTTCTGTATTGCCGTTGAAAGCCACATCGTGGCGAAATCCGTTTCTTCCCTTTCCAGCATATCCGTTGTTATCTTATGAGGACCGCCTTGCATGACAGTGAGGGCAATACCGTACTTCTTGTAAAAACCTTTCTCGAAGGCCACATAATACCCCGCAAACTGCGCCTGAGGACTCCAGTGGGGAATAAATGATACCTTTTTCTCCTGCGCCTTTACTGTTGCCGCAACCGTGGTAACGATTAAAAAGAGCAGAAGAGAGAGAGCGACGGCAATATGAGGTTTTTTCATGCTATACTTGCTTTTTTCGAATGAAACATATTAGTTATTATGATGGTTTATACGTTGCCTATAGTCAACAGAAAAATCCGGAAAATGCCATTTCAGTACAGATTTATACAAAATAATGGGCGGTAAGAAACAGGTCTATCTGGAAAATGGAGGTTTGCTAGGCTGCTTTCCCTGATTTCCTTCCTCACGATATGTGCTGGTGAGCCATTCGAGAAGATTTCTTTCTGTCATTCGGGAAAACCATGCGCTCCGGTTTCCTCCTCCTCGCCGCCTCAATATTCTATCTTTAATTTAAAAATGGAATGACACTTTTTATTCACAAAGGATACGGGTGGTTCCTGGAGTATATGTTCCATTATACAGCAACAACTATTTAGATTCCTTAATTATTTCATTTATTCTACCGATAATTATTTTAGAGGAGTTTATGTGAAAGATGCTTCATGACCTCACATCAAGAAAGGCTTCTGTTTCTCTAAGGCGCCATTCCGCTGCTGAATCCAACCATGACAGCGGGCAATGCGGTCATAAAGCCTTACCGTTATGGGGTCTTTTTTCATTTGCTCCGGGCAACACATTTTACAAGGCGGATGACCTTGGAAGATAATACTGCCTATAACTATATTGAACCAACGTTACGCGAGGAGTGCTCCCCTCCCCCTCCGGCAGTCATCGTTGAAGTAAATGATGAAGAGAAAAGGGTCTATGTAACAATTAATCAGGCAGACACCTATCCTGCTTATGCCGACGTATTTGAGGCCCTTCAGGAAGCCGCTACTCCTTATTGGATAGACGAAAATACTATTAAAGAGGAGCTTGCAGGAAAGTGCCTGAATGAAACCTTTGTAGCTGCCTTTGCAAAGGACGGGGAACTGGACATTAAAACTGACAAAAACTGGATGGCAGCCTATCTTACATTGCAGCCGGCATATGGAGGGAAAGAAGTTTCATTAGAGGATATAAAGCAAAAAATTGAACAGTTAGGAATTGTTTTCGGTATCCACAATGGCACAATCCAAAGCATTCTTTCAGAAAAATCCTACGGTATACCAATCCTCTTCGCAAAGGGCAAAGAACCCGTGCATGGCCAGGATGCGCAGATCGAATACCATTTCCCCCTGGAATTTAAAATATCTCCAAAAGAGGTTGACCATGATAAGGTAGACTTCAAGGAACTCCAGATGATTTTCGCCGTCAGCAAAGAGGATGTCCTGGCACAGAAAATTCCTCCTACACCGGGCGAAGCAGGTTGCACCATCGGAGGAAAAACAATTCCTGCAAAACCAGGAAAGGACCTTTCACTGACAGCAGGGCGGAATGCCATCGTCTCCAATGACGGTCTGACCATAACATCCGCAATAGACGGACAACCAATGTTGAAAGGTAAAGCTGTTTTTGTGGAACCCGTGCTTGTTATTCAGGGTAATGTGGACTATTCCATTGGTAACATAAGTTTCAAGGGGAGCGTCAAGGTCCTGGGCCACGTTTTAACAGGATTTTCCGTAAAAGCAACGGAAGACATCGAGATAAACGGCGTTGTAGAAGACAGTTTCATTGAAGCAGGAAGAGATATTTCTATCAAAAGCGGGGTTCTTGGCGGCGAAGAGGGGAGTATCAAGGCAGGAAGAGATATCCACATGTCCTTTGTGGAGAACTGTAATGTCGAGACGGGGAGAAACATTATTGTTGGCGACTCATTGAATTCGGAAATGTCAGCCGGTGACACTATTGACGCAATTATGGGCAAGGGAAGGATCATAGGCGGAAAACTGAGTGCGCGAAACCTTATCACCGCAAATATTATAGGTACCGGAGCAACGGAAAAGACATTCGTTTCAGTAGGATTTGAACCAAAAACAGTAGTAAAACTGAAAAAACTCAAAGAAGTCCTGCAAAAGATTGAGTATACCTATGGGGAAATACAAAAACATATACACACACTGGAAGAATTAAAAAAAGCCGGGCCTCTCCCGGAAGACAAAGAAATACTTTCTGCGAGGCTCATTGCTACCGACGAAGAGCTTTCCCATAATATAGAAGCGCTGAAAGGCGAGATCACCATGCTGGAAACTACCATGACAAAATCCGCTCAACCGCTTGTAAAGATCAGGAAGGCCTGTAATCCAAATGTTCGCATTAAAATCGGGAGACTCGTCTTCGACTCATTTGAAGAATACAACTCGGCGGTTTTTTATGAAGAGGATGACAAGATCAAGGTTAACGTATACGAAAACTTCACCTGATTAGTTCCGTCCGCAAAGGGTCCTTTTTCGCCATGTGGCGGTGTCAATCTAACAAAAAATCCCTCCTTTCCGTTCGGAAACCGAAACTATATGAGATAGGCATCCCACATCTTCGCCGTCTTCTTCACATAGTCTGCCGGCACTCCTTTTACGATCTGGTTGTGGCCGGGCAGAAGGATGTCAATGTCTAATGTGGCAAGGTTGCTGAGGGATTCTTTCAACTCTGACGCATCGGCTCCGTAGAGATCGAAACGACCAATGGCATAATCAGCATAAATAACATCACCGGGAATGAGAATCTTGTGGACAGATTCATAGAGGGCAATGCCTCCCATAGAGTGACCGGGAATATGTATCACTTCCCAGATCATGCCTCCGATTTCGAGTATTTCCCCGCCATCAAGTTTCCGGTCAATCTTGAATTTAAAAGTATCCGGGCCTATGCCATATTGCGTCTCACACATGCCCTTAAACATCTCCATACCGTAAATAGCCCTGTCATCACCGGCTTCAATGGGCTCCGCTTCGCTTCTGTGGATCCAGATTTCAGCAGCCGGTATGGCCTTCTGTATCTCACCAAGGCAACCGATATGGTCGAGGTGGGTATGGGTCATGATAATCCGCTTTATAGAAGCAAGATCAATGCCCAACTTTTCTATTGCTTCTACCTTATACCGCCCTTTTCCCGTAAGACCTGCATCCACGAGGGAAAGGTCCTTTGAAGCAGGATTACCGATTATATAGACATGGGAATCGGGGATAAAATCATCCTGTCCGGGAACAAAATAAACACCTTCATACACCTTAGCCATAGAGAACTCCTTTTTCCCGATATGCCTGATGGTATCGAGTTTGCAATCTTCAGATAATCGTACTATTTTATGTTGACCACCTCTTCGAGGTCAATAGATAATTTTGAAATCAGTTTTAACAGGTCCATAACGCTCTGATCAGACAACCCGGACTTTTAATCATTGCGCATATTCCTGAAATTTTTCTGATGTCAAAACTCAGGCATGAGGTGTGACATTTTCTTTTTTGTGGGTGAGTCTGCGGTTCAATTTATCAAAATATATGTAAAACACCGGAGTCACAATAATGTGTGAAATAATAGTCTGTCAAGGAGTGTTGTATTTGACCTATAGAACCTAATAAAAACACCTAATCTATAAGAATAAACAGTCGTAAAGTCAATGATCATAGGGCTTTTATGTTAATTTTCTTTTTCCCTTTGAAGAATTGCTGTAGAGAGATTATTAGACACCTTTTTATTACTGAGAGCCAACGATTGATGGATGAGTTTTGACGGCAATCTCAATGCATTTGTCAAGATTGAGGTGTTCACCCTCTTTGATTAGTGCTTCTTCCGCGTATATTTGCAAAGGTATATATAAGAGTGATGCCAGTAATAAACCGGTTATCGTTTTATATGATAATTGAAATAAATTCATTCAATTCTCCCGTATTATTGCATTACGTCAATGGTAGCATCGGCAGACAATTGTATAAATCCTGTCTTGCATGATTTATCGGCTGCCCTATGAAATAACTTTAAAAGACATCTCTGATAAGGTATGCTTTTTGTGTACCTAATGGGGCCAATGCAGATAATGGAACTCTCTTCCCGTTTCTTACTCAATATCCATTCTTGCTTTCTGCCCCATGCCCTCTGCACAACAACATACTATCGGCTATTCTAAAAAAGGAGGCATTGATGGATACAACCGTAAAAGAAACATTTATCCGGCTCTGGCAAAAATACTTTAACAACGCCGAACTCCCTGTCGTTTTTTATTATACCGATGACGAAAATTGCGCACCAAAGGTAAAAGCCACCACAGAACACCGGTGTATTATTGCCGACATAGCCCGTGTAAGAAAGGGACGGTCACTTTCATTTGACCTGGAATCCATAAGCTGCTTCGGCGGAAAAAGATACCTCGGCTTTTCCGAAACGATAAGACCTCATTTCGAGTACTTCCTCTCCTATGGCATCCCCGGTGAGATGGAAGGCGAGCGGTACAAAAAAACACCGGAAATTGTCAATGAAGTAATGAAAACAATGCCCCTCTTCAAAGCTCCCGGACGATATATCGTATTTAAAAGATGGGATAAACTCAGCGCAAACGACAACCCGGAAGTAGTTATCTTTTTCAATACACCCGATGTGATTTCCGGCCTCTTCACCCTTGCTAATTATGATGAAACAGACCGTAACAGTGTATTCTCTCCTTTCGGGGCCGGTTGCGCGACAATCGTCCTCTATCCCTATCTGGAGAAGAATTCCGCACACCCCCGGAGTGTCCTTGGTATGTTTGATATTTCCGCCAGACCATGTATACCCGCAGGCGTAATCACACTGGCAGTCCCTATAAATAAATTTTTACCCATGATCGATAACATGGATGAAAGTTTCCTTACAACAGCAAGCTGGAACAAGGTGTATAAACGCATTAAGATAAGTTATGAAAAGTAATCTATGGGGAACTGAGATGCGAAAAAAAGCCTTGATAATCATGATCGTTACCGGTTTGTCGTTCTTTTCGAGTACCCTCTGCCTGGCCGTCTCCTATGAAACAACAATCGGCATGGGCTTTGCCGTTGTCGAAAAAGCCGATAACCTCTGGGGCGGAGGCCACCGGACAATCAAAAGCTTATACAACAAACCGGAATCACATAACGTGTTCCGGATTTATCCTCTCCTTGACATGCGGGCAACAAATGATGAGAAAAAGGCAGAAATTTATTTCAGCACAACCGTTGACCCCGCCTACCTTTCCACGGGAGCAAAGTTCAGCTTTGGCAAAAGTTCTCTTGACATCCATGGGCTCTATGCCTTTTATGCCTCAAACTGGCAAAACCCCTATGTCCTGTACCGAAGGTCGACAACAACAATGAACTATGGCGGCAGAATCACCTATACAAACATTATGGACTCCGGCCTTTCCCTTTCGTATCTTTTTACAACCACAGATGTCGACAAAGACCGTATTGGCGACCTCTACAGCGACCTCCGACAGGATGGCCAAACACATACTATAGGCCTCACGTACCAATACAATATAACGAAAACCTTCAATGTTATTCCCGAAATTGCATACGAAAAAGGCGCCTTTGATGGCAGAAGCAACAGCTATGACAGCTTCACATGGGGCGTCAAAGTTAATACGAAAACAGGGCCGGCGCTTCTGAGTGCACGCATTTTCGGTCAGACAGCACTATTCGACAAAACCCACCCGATCTTTGACAAGACAAGAAAAGAAACTACATATGGCGGGCAGGTTACTGCCATATTCAAAGAACCTTTCGGCTGGAAAAAATATGCCCTTTCGGGAGGTATTGGCGGGAGCAAATCGAACACAAATATCACATACTTTGATAAATACAGTATCGCTGTTTTTACCGGTATGTCCTATACTTTCTGAATTAACGTGCAATAAGCCCCCTCGCAACAAAGCTGCAAGAAATCGTAAGATCGACATTGCCTTGAGTTTTGCTACCCTCTTCGGTTAGATTGAAAGATGGAACATCATAATGAGTTGAGGGGTAAAGCCCTTCTATTCCTCTTTTTTCTCTGGTTTCTCTGGTTTAACAATTTTTGTGTACGGGTCATATTCTCGCCTATACTGCCCTTAATGGAAGATGAATTTATGATTACTCACGCTAAAGCAAGCAGTATTTTCATCTTTCAGTCAATTGGCTACGCGCTCTCGATGCTGCTCTCCGGTTTTTATTCCGGCAGGTTCGGCTACAAAAAGGCAATAGCGCTCTCACTTGCCATTTCATCGGCAGCATTCTTTTTAATCCCCTTTGTTAAAACATTTTTCGTTTTTTATATCTTTTCCTTTGCCATTGGTTGTTCGGTTGGTGTCTATCTACCAGCAGTCATGCCCCTTATCACCGAATATTTTGCTGAACATAATTGGGGAAGGGTCATTTCCATACATGACACTGCAGCCCCATTCAGTATATTCTGCACACCCTTCATCGCCCTTTTCTTCCTCCAGTATTTTCAGTGGCGAGGGATCTTTGTTGTTTTCGCCATTATCTTTCTTATCAGTCTTATCATCTTCATTTTTGCCTGTGATGAACTCAAGATCAAACACTCCGGAAAACCTATCTTTGGAAATCTCATAAAGAACAGGTCTCTCTGGATAATGGCTGTCCTGTGGACATTTATCGCAGGGGCTAACATGGGTGTCTATTTTATCGCTCCTCTCTATCTTACGAAAGAGCTGTCACTGAACATCAAAGAGGCCAATACCATACTTGGTATATCACGGCTCGGAGGTATCGGTGTGGCAATTTTATGTGGTTTCCTTGTTGACAAGTTCAATCTCAAAAAGATCATATTCATTATGATGCTTCTGACGGGCATCCTCACCATCCTTTCCGGTGTCTCTCCGGTCAGATTCATCGGGGCCACGCTTTTCTTCCAGGCGCTGTTTGTGACAGGATTTTTTCCTTTGGGACTTGTCACCATCGCAAAAATGTTTGACCATGAAACGAGAAGTCTCGCTATGGGCATTATTCTGACCTTTAGCGTCCTCGCCGGAGGCGGTATCATCCCCTATCTTCTCGGACTTTCGGGTGATCTGATCAGCTTCCGGTTTGGCATTGCTGTCCTCGGCATCTGCGTCATTCTCTCAAGTTCACTGGTATTCTATTTAAAAAAACTGTAACATCGTTTCCATCAAAAACTACAGCGCATAATCAACTACCTTTGCAATTTCCATTTTCTCCCGTTTCAATGCTTTCACATATGACCGCAGATCGAGAACAATGACGGTAATATTATCGCTGCTGCCATAATCAAGGGCCTTTATTGATATTGCAGCGGCTGCTTTTTCTGCGTTGGCAATAGAAATGGTCATCTCCATTACGTCCTCCTGCGTGAGCACGTCCCATACCCCATCACAGGCAAGTATCGCAAAATGGTTTTCCATACCCAGAAACCCCTCAATAATCCTCGGCTCGGCGGTTACATAAGGTTTAAGATACGCATCACCCAGGGCCCGGCTCATAGAGAGGACCCCCTGGACCCTTTCAACCCCGTAAGAAATAACTTCACCACCAAGGCTTTCTATTCGCCTTCGCTCTTCAGGAAATTCCGGTTTGTGATCTTTTGTAAGAGATAAGCACCCCTCTGCGGTATTGATGACCACCCTTGTATCACCCGCGTTGGCTGCCATAAACCTGTCTCCAATGATAAATAAATTGGCAGCCGTCGTACCCCCTTTGATGCCACTTTCGATAATATGACTATCAACAGCCAGGTATGCCTGATGCAAAAGATCATAGAGTCTGTGCCGCTCCTTAAGCGGTTTTTCAAGGTCCTTTGTCCATGCATGCATAAAATAGGGGGTAAGCATCCGGGCGGCAATATTTGCTGCCTCCCTCCCCCCATGACCATCATAAATTTCAGCAGCAAAAAACTCCCGTCGATCATCGAGGTAAATGGCATGCTCATCCTCCATATCACTCCGCCATCCGGTTTCTGTATGTATGCCATAGAGGATATCCATACATTACATTTTATCACAGGTAAGCAAAAGATGCCGGGATACGAGTTAACCGAAGGACGAAAAACCCAAACCCCGATGAAGAATAAAACCTTTTAATATTATGAGAAGCTAAGTATAGGCTTAGCCGAGGTAGCCGACCAAGCCCCAATGCTTTTCTCTAGCTCACGGAAGTGAGCGAGAGGGGGAGGCCGGGGTACCCGCTTGCGGGTCGCGCTTTGCTGCTGGAGGGGGCGACCACCCATGCGGGTGGCAGGCATGAGCCCCGGTCAAATATATTTTTTCTCCAGCTCACGAAAGTGAGCGAGAAGGGGAGGCTCCAGTAGCTTTGCTGCTGGAGGGGGCGACGTGAGCCCCTTTAACTGTTAGTCCAATTAATTGCAAATGAATGCTTGAAAAAGATGGACATTAAGTTCTATAATAAAAGCCTCCTATGAAATTCGAGGACGGACTAAAAAAACTTGAAGACATTGTAAAAACCCTTGATGAAGGTAAAATTCCTCTTGATGAAGCCCTTAACCTTTTCAAGGAAGGTCTTGCGCTTACAAAGGAACTCTCAAAACGGCTTGATGAAATAGAGAAAAAGAGTGGAAATTCTGATAAAAAAAGAAGACGGCTCCATAGAAAAAAAACCTTTTATCGAGGAAGATACATAGTGGACCTCTCAACATATCTTCATGACAAAAAGATTATCGTTGAAAATACCCTCAAGGATATCTGCACGTCCTTTATCTCCACTCCGGGGGTCTTCAGAGACGCCATGGAGTACATGCTTTTTTCAAACGGCAAAAAAATCCGTCCTGTCCTTGCCATCGCTACCTGCGAAGCAAAAGGGAAAAACTCGGACGATCTCTTGCCCTGCTTCTGCGCCCTTGAGATGATTCATACCTATTCGCTCATCCATGATGACCTGCCCAGCATCGACAACGATGACCTGCGGCGCGGCAAACCTACATGTCATAAGGTTTTCGGTGACGCTATTGCCATCATGGCCGGTGACGCGCTCCTTACAGAAGCTTTCAGGGTTCTCTCCGACATACGCTTATACAGAGAGAATAAATCCGAAAATAATCAAACAAATCATCTTTGAGATTGCCCAGGCCGCCGGCGCTGAAGGTATGGTGGGCGGACAGGTTATGGATATCCTCTATGACGGAAAGGAAGGATCAAAAAACATCCTCAATTATATCCATCTGCATAAGACCGGCGCACTCATGCGGGCCGCTGTCCGAATCGGCGCCATAGGAGGAGGAGCAAAAGTACGGGAACTGAAAAATCTCACCAGATACGGTGAATGTATCGGCCTTGCCTTTCAGATCATGGATGACATCCTTGATGCGGAAGGTGATGAGGAAATTGTCGGCAAAAGACTGAAAAAAGACACCAACAAGCAGACATACATAAACATTACGGTATGCTGGCTTCAAAATATAAGCTGGAACAACTTATCGATGAAGCAATAAAATCAATTGCATTTCTGGGAGACAGCGGCCAGAATCCTCAGAGAGATTGCGCAGTTCATCGGCAACAGGGTTTCGTAATGCTTCTCGAAAAAATTAATTCACCTGATAGATCTGAAAACCCTTTCTATGCAGGAGCTTTCTGAACTCGCGAAGGAAATAAGACCCTATATTACTGATATCATTTCGAAAACCGGAGGGCATCTCTCTTCCAATCTCGGTGTTGTTGAACTCACTATCGCCCTTCACTATGTTTTCAATACACCGGAAGACAAGATTATATGGGACGTAGGTCACCAATGCTATACCCACAAGATCTTAACGGGAAGACGTGACAGATTTGAGACAATCCGTCAGGATGGTGGGTTAAGCGGGTTTCCGTTGAAAACAGAAAGCCCCTACGATGTCTTCGATACAGGACACGCGAGCAATTCCATATCAATTGCTGCGGGGCTCGCGGAAAGCAAGACAAGGCAAAACCAGGACCACAAAGTTATCGCCGTCATAGGAGACGGATCACTAACAGGCGGTATGGCATTTGAGGCTCTCAATCATGCAGGTCACCTCAAGAGTGATCTGATTGTTATCCTCAATGATAATGAAATGTCCATATCGAAAAATATCGGCGCCCTTTCTTCCTATCTGAACCGTATTATGACCGGCGAATTCATGAGCAATGTCAGGGAAGAATTAAAAAAGATTATGAAAAATATGCCCACTGTTTACAAAACAGCCCGCTTCCTTGAAGAAGCTATCAAAGGGTTTTTTACGCCGGGCATGCTCTTTGAAGAGCTGGGGTTCCAGTATTTCGGCCCTGTAGACGGTCATAATATGGGCCCTCTTGTCGAAATGCTTCGCAATATCAAACGCCTCAAGGGGCCCCTGCTTATTCACGTTATGACCAAAAAAGGGAAAGGGTTATATCCCATGCCGAGGATGATCCTGAGAGATTTCATGGCATCTCAACCTTTGAACTGACGACAGGCGAGCAGACCAAACCGGCGCGAAAACCTATACCGATGTGTTCGGTGATACTATTGTCGAACTTGCAAGACAAGATGAGAGAATTGTAGCCATTACGGCCGCAATGGGTCTTGGCACCGGCCTGGACCGGTTCTCCGGTCTTTTTCCGGAAAGATTTTATGATATCGGCATAGCGGAACAGCACGGCGTTACATTTGCGGCAGCTCTCGCTCTGGGGGGACTCAGGCCTTTTGTTGCCATATATTCAACCTTTCTGCAAAGGGCATATGACCAGATCGTTATTGATGTCTGTCTCCAGAACCTGCCTGTCGTTTTTGCCATCGACAGAAGCGGTCTTGTCGGTCAGGACGGCCCCACACATCACGGCGTCTTTGATCTTTCTTACTTCAGACATGTCCCGAACATGGTCCTCATGGCCCCCAAGGACGAAAGTGAACTGAAAGAGATGCTCTACTCGGCATATCTATATAACCGGCCTGTCGCGATCCGCTACCCTCGCGGCGAAGCCCAGGGAGTTCCCATCAATCAAGCATTCAAAGAGATACCGCTCGGCTCCTGGGAAATTCTCAAAGAAGGTGAAGATCTGACGATCATAGCATGCGGCAATATGGTCTATCCGGCCCTCGCCGCCGCAGAAGAACTCGAAACGGAAGGCATCCGTATTGGTGTCATTAACGGCAGGTTCATTAAACCTATGGATAAAAAGATGCTTTTTGAGATCGTTACGCGAACAAAGAAGATTTTAACACTTGAAGAAAACGTACTTATGGGCGGCTTCGGGAGCGGGATCATGGAGCTTCTCTCCGAAGAGGAAACACTTATACCGGTAAAATCAATAGGCATACCGGATACATTTATTACCCATGGCAATCAAAAGACACTCCGAAGCACCTTGGGGATCAACCGGGAAGGTATCAAAAAGGCAATCAAGGCGTGGCTAAAGAAAGAGTAGACATCGTCCTCGCCAGAAAAGGGCTCGCCCCCTCACGCGAAAAGGCGCAGGCGCTCATCATGGCTGGAGTGGTCTACATCGGAAGCGAGCGGGTCACTAAATCAGATAAAAAAATTGAAGACGATGTTTCCATCGAAGTACGGGGAAATCCTATACCTTATGTGAGCTTCGGCGGGGTTAAGCTGAAGAAGGCCCTTGACGTTTTTGCCCTTGAGACAAGAGGAAAAATAGCCCTTGATATCGGCTCATCAACGGGCGGTTTCACGGATTGTCTCCTTGAGGCCGGAGTTGCCCGTATACACGCAATCGACACAGGTACCCATCAGCTTCACGAAAAACTGAGGACAGATACCCGGGTCCTCCTGACAGAAAATTGTAATGCCCGTTATCTCACGTTTGAAGATGTAGGAGAAAAGGTTGATCTTGTCACCATTGATGTCTCTTTTATTTCCCTGAAAAAGATACTCCCCGTGGCGGTCCGGTTTATGAAAGACGACGGTCATATCATCTCCCTTGTCAAGCCCCAGTTTGAAGTGGGAAGGTTTGAAGTCGGCAAAGGGGGTATTGTAAAAAATAGTGAAAAAATCAAAGAAGTCCTCGAAGATATACGGGAATTCGGAAAAACAGTCGGTGTCAAGGCAATCAATATGATAGAATCACCACGGGAAAAGGAAAAAAAGAACCGGGAATACTTCATACTATGGGAACGGTAAAAGAACCTCAATCAGGTAATGCTCTTTGCGAGTATTATATTCCAGGGAGATGAACACCTCAGAAAGACACTCGATGACCTCACTTCAGCTGTTGGGGTGATTGCAGAGCAGACCCCTGTGGAACAATTCACGCAGACAACATACTATGAAAAAGAGATGGGCAAAGATCTTTTAAGAATCTTTGTGCTCTTTGAACCCCTTTTCAAGAGAGGTACTCTGTCTGAAATAAAGCTGAAGACAAACGCAATTGAGGAGTCATTTGCACGTAATGGGAAACGGGCCGTCAACATAGACCCTGGATATATTGCCCTGGAACATGTTATACTGGCAACTACAAAGGGATACGCCCACCGGGTATATCTCGACAATGGCATTCATGCCGATCTCACACTGATGTACAGGAACGGGTCCTACAGACCCCTTGAATGGACCTATCCGGATTACGCGGAAGCGCAAACTATCTCCCTCTTTCACCGATGGAGGGAACAACTAAAGAAGGTGTTAAAATGCCAAAAAGCATGACAGGTTTTGCACGGGTTGAAAAAGAATATGAAGATGGAAAGCTCACCGGAGAAGCACGTGCCCTTAACAGCCGCTACCTCGAACTCAGCATCAAACTCCCCAAGATCGATTATGTCTATGAACAGAAATTGCGGGAATTCGTTAAAAAGCACATCAAGAGAGGCAAAGTTGACCTTTCGTTGAAATGGGAAAAGGCAGGGGAGCAGGCAAATATACCCCAGATCAACGAGAACTGCAATAGAACAATATATAGCCATGTTTAAAACCCTGAAAAAGAACTGCGGGCTCAAGGGCGACCTTACTGTCGATAACATTTTCAACTTAAGAGACATTTTCGTCTACGAAGAAAACAACAATATTACCGAAGAAAAGCTGATCCAGTGCGCTGAAATGCTTATGGTGGAACTCAATAAGGAACGGGAAAAAGAGGGTCAACTCTGTAAAAAGGACCTCCTGGAAAGGATTGAGACGATTGTATCCAACCTCGCCGAAATAGAAGCGCGTTGGCCGGCAACCATTAAAGCCCACGAAGAAAAGCTGAAAGAAAAAATCAGCAGAAGCCACAAAGGCAGTGACAATCGACGAAACAAGGATACTTCAGGAGATCGCCATTTACATGGAACGCCTTGACATATCGGAAGAAACCGTTCGTCTGAAAGGACATATAGATAATTTTAAAGCTACCCTTACCGCAGAGGATTCCATCGGCAGAAAACTCGATTTCATCATTCAGGAGATGGTACGGGAAACAAACACCATCGGGAGCAAATCGAATGATCTTATACATCAATGAAAGGGTCATACAAGATAAAGGTTGAAATAGAAAAAATGAGGGAACAGGTCCAGAATGTGGAGTAGAGATAATCCGCAGGCAATCCGATCGGATTCAATCGGGAAGTTCTCCGAAGGACAAAGCAGTCTATGAATGAAAAGAAAAAGGGCCTCTTAATCGTCGTGTCGGGTCCTTCAGGGACAGGAAAATCAACCCTCATCGAACGGTTTCTCGCGGAAGACGCTGAGAGCAGTTTTTCCGTCTCCTATACGACAAGGCAGAAAAGGGCCCATGAAATTGAAGGCAGAGATTATTATTTCGTCAGCAATGATAGATTTGAAGAAATGATTGGGAACAACAGCTTTCTTGAATGGGAAAAAGTCCATGCATACATGTATGGCACACCGAAAGAAGAAGTATTGAAAACCCTCAATACAGGTAAAGATATTATTCTTGATATTGACGTGAAAGGGGCGTTGAGTATTCAGCGGCAGTGCCGGGCGGCCTCCCTCATATTCATTGAGCCGCCGTCGATAGAAGAACTGGTCAAACGTCTTGTCCTGCGCGGGGAAAAGGAGATTGATCTCAGGATGCAGCGGGTACAAGAAGAAATTGCAAGAAAAGCGCTATTCGGGTATACTATTAAAAATGATGAGCTTGAAAAGGCATATAACGAATTTAAAGAAGCAATTATGGCAATAAGGAGAAATAAAAATGGCAAGAATAACTGTTGAAGATTGCATGGAATTGGTCGAAAACCGGTTTGAACTGGTCCATCTGGCATCCAGAAGAGCAAAACAGATTGCAAAAGGATCGAGACCGCTGACCAAATCATCAAATCGGGAAATTGTCACAGCACTCCGGGAAATAGCAGACAAACTGATCTACTTTGAAAAGAAAGAGTCTCTGGAAAATAAAGATCTCCCTTACCAGCTTTCCACCTTTACCCCGTAATACACTCATCTTGAGACATCCCAAGGCATGGCAACCATCGGTTTCCATGCCTTTTTATTTGATACTATTTTCTTTTTTGACTTAAGTCAATGCAGATATCTCTCACCTGTCTTATAGTAGGTACTATGAAAGATGCAATATAATAATAAAGGAGGGGCATATGTTTTGTTATCAATGTGAACAAACGGCAAAAGGTGAAGGATGTACGAAAGTCGGTGTCTGTGGAAAACAGCCTGAAGCATCAGCATTACAGGACCTGCTTGTCTACACACTGGAAGAACTCGGGTTTTATGCGGTGGAAGCAAGGAAACTGGGGGTACTCGACAAAGCAACGAGTGTTCTCACTATTGAAGGGCTTTTTCACACACTCACAAATGTCGATTTCGATCCGGCAAGACTGAAGGAAATGATTGACCGCACTGTGGCTGCACGGGATTCTCTCATCGACAAGATCAAGGCAAAAGGCGGCAATACAGGCTTCATCGCGGCAAAATCACTCTGTAAACCGGAACCAACAATTGAGGGTCTGATAAAACAAGGCGAAACTGTGGGACTGAAAGAAACGGCAAATGAGAACGCTGACCTCAATTCTCTTATGCGCACACTGCTCTTCGGCCTTAAGGGTCTGGCAGCTTATGCCTATCACGCACAGATACTGGGCAAAGATGATGATGCAGTCTACACGTACATTGATGAAGCGCTCAAGGCGCTCCTGGAGAATAAAGGCGACCTCAATTTCTGGCTCGGCCTTGTCCTGAAATGCGGTGAAGTGAACCTCAGGGCCATGGAACTTCTCGACGCTGGCAATACCGAGGCATACGGCCACCCTGTGCCAACAAAGGTGCCTCTCGGCGTAAAAGCCGGTAAGGCAATCCTCATCTCCGGCCATGATCTGAAAGACCTCGAAGAACTCCTAAAACAGACGGAAGGGAAAGGTATTAACGTTTATACCCACGGTGAAATGCTTCCTACCCACGGATACCCCGAACTTAAAAAATATGGCCACTTCTATGGTCATTACGGCACCGCATGGCAGAACCAGCATAAAGAATTCGCTGAATTCCCCGGGGCAATTCTCATGACCACAAACTGTATCCAGAAACCTGCCGATTCATACAAGGAAAGCATTTTCACGGCAGGCACAGTAGGATGGCCGGGAGTAGCCCACGTCACCAACTATGATTTCAGCCCTGTCATCACGAAAGCGCTTTCCATGCCGGGATTTGCCCAGGACTCAAACGGCAAGTCCGTTATGGTCGGTTTTGCCCGAAATACCGTCATGGGTGTTGCCGGCGCAGTCATTGACGCTGTCAAGAACAAACAGATCAGACACTTCTTCCTCGTCGCCGGCTGTGATGGCGCTAAACCGGGAAGGAACTATTACACGGAATTCGTTGAAAAGGTACCTAAAGACTGCGTAGTGCTGACCCTCGCCTGCGGTAAGTTTCGCTTCTTCGACAAAGATCTGGGCGATATCGGCGGCATTCCGAGGCTCCTCGACGTAGGGCAGTGCAATGATGCCTATTCGGCGATACAGATTGCCGTTGCCCTTTCAAAGGCCTTCAATGTAAGCGTCAATGAACTGCCTCTCTCCATGGTCCTGTCCTGGTATGAACAGAAGGCGGTGGTCATTCTCCTGACGCTTCTCTATCTCGGCATCAAAAACATACGTCTGGGGCCATCTTTGCCGGCATTCATTACGCCCAATGTCCTCGATGTACTCGTAAAGAATTATGATATTAAACCGATTTCCACACCGGATGAGGATTTGAAAGCAATATTGGGATAAAACCAGGTTATAGGTTATAGAGTGATAGGTAATAAAAACCTGTCACTTATAACCTGACCTTACGAAGAGGTAAGCATGAAAATCAAAAGAAAGATTGTCAATATAGATCAGGCAAAATGTAACGGTTGCGGAGAATGCGTAACGGCCTGCGCCGAAGGGGCCATTGAACTTGTAAACGGCAAAGCGCAGCTTGTTGCAGAACATTACTGCGATGGGCTTGCAGCCTGTCTGGGAGAATGTCCTCAAGACGCAATCAGCATGATAGAGCGGGAAGCTGATGCCTTTGACGCCGAAGCAGTCGAAGACCATCTCGCCCACACGAAGGATCTGAAATCTGAAATTTCAAATTTCAAATCGGGCCCGAAAGAGACCCTCCCCTGCGGATGTCCTTCAACACAATTACAGATGTTTCAGAGTGATTGTGGATGTACTAATGAAACAGCAACCGAAAAACGCATCCCATCCGCTCTTACCCACTGGCCTGTCCAGATCAAACTGGTGCCCCCGACAGCGCCATTCCTGAAAGATGCCGATCTCCTCGTTGCTTCAGATTGCACTCCGGTTGCCTATCCTAATTTCCATGAAGATCTTCTGAAAGGCAGAGTCATTATGATGGGCTGCCCCAAATTTGACGATACTGATGAATATATCAAGAAGTTTGCCGATATCTTCAAAACCACAAGTATCAAAAGCGTCACTATCGCCATTATGGAAGTCCCCTGCTGCTCCAAGATGCCCCTCATCGTGCAGAAAGGCATGGAACTGGCCGGCAAAGAGATCCCTACAGAGGTAGTTGTCATCGGCTCCCGGGGAAGCATTGTGAGACGCATGCCGTTGGCTGCATAAAACAATAAACTCCATCCACAGGGTCAAGGAGGGGGCCGCGCTATCCCCTTATAACCCCATCAGGTCTTTTGTCTAAATCAGTATTACCTTATGCAAGATATACTATGCATGCTATACATAACATATCTTGCTTTCCCTCTTTTCATTTATCGTTTGACCGTCTTTATCCTTTTTTCGTTTTTAAGTTCTACCAGCTTTCCTACAGTTATGTGGGGAAGTTTGCACAAATGTTGACAATACGAAGATGCTAAGAGAGAAACGATTACCAAGAGAAGAGAGGATACCGTTGTGCTCACTTGAAGGTAGACGTCATTCCTGCCGATCAGATGGGTGGTTCGTTCGGCTTTTTTAGATGTTAACTACTGTTCATAAGCATAATGGCCCAGCGCCTTGACAGGATTCATATAGGCCGTATAATTAACAGTATGATTTGAAAAAAAATAAGGAGGCCATACAATGAAGAAATTAACAATATTTGCAATAGCTCTATTTTTGTTAGCTGGTGTCTCATACGCGAAGGATTATGAAGTGACAAAGAAAGCCGGGGATTACAATCTCCTCATCACAATAGACAAGAACCCACCCGTTGCCGGGGAGAACAATGTTACGATAGCAATAACTGACGCTTCAGGCAAAGCCGTCACCGATGCGAAAGTAGTGTTCAACTACTCCATGCCTGCAATGCCCGGAATGCCGGCAGCGAACTACAAAACCGACGCCGAGCTCAAAGGAACTGTTTACAAGGCCAAGGTAAATTATTCTATGGCCGGTTCGTGGAACAATGAAGTGAAAATAACCCGTCAGGGGAAAACAACATCTGCGAGGTTCACCGTCGATGCAAAGTAGGAAACCAGGGAATAGAGGTTGGGTATCGGGGGTCAGAAGGATTTTTGTTCTCGCCACAGTTCTGTTTGTGTTATCAGCTTTTGGCTACTCCCTGTGTGCTGAGCCAGATGAAAGCTTGCACTTGGATGACCTCATCCAGCAAGCTTTGAAGAATAGCCCGGACCTCCTCGTTTCCGAATCAAAAGTAACGGCTTCAGCCTACAGGATACCTCAAGCCAGAGCCCTGCCCGACCCGATGTTCATGTTCGGTTATCAGAACGAAGGCTTTGAACGTATTACCCTTGGCGAAGAGCAAGGGGCGCAGGGCATGTTTTCGGTTTCCCAGATGTTTCCCTTTCCAGGGAAACGGGGATTAAAGGGCGAGATGGCAACAAAGGACGCGGAGAGTCTTCAGGCCATGCACAAGGCCGCTCAGTTAAGAATTGTAGCCTCAGTCAAGCAGTTGTACCATGACCTCTTCCTGGCCCATAAGAACATTGATATCCTGACAAAGCTGACAGAATACTTTTCAAGGGTTGAGGATGCTGCTACTGCACGGTATTCATCCGGGATGGGTTCTCAACAGGAAGTAGTAATGGCCCAGACAGAAAAATATATGCTCCTTGAAAAAGAGGAGATGCAGAAACAGAAGGTACAGGCCATTCAGGGGATGTTGAATTCAACTATTGGCAGAGATGTGAACGCACCCCTTGGCCGTCCTTCAGAACGTGCCTTTACTCAATATAATTTTAGCATGGAAGAACTTATCCAGATGGCGAAGAGCAATTCGCCGGAGATCAGATCGCGACAGAAGATGGTTGAAGCTGCAGAGGCAAAGGTGAAGATGGCGAAGAAGGAATACTATCCCGATGTTACCTTGGGGGCCAGTTATTACCCGAGGACCCAGGGTTTCATGGATATGTGGAACCTTACCGCTACCGTCAATATTCCGATCTTTTACAAGAGCAAACAGGAACCTGCTGTCAAGGAAGCAACAGCGAACCTGCTCGGAGCTAAAAGAGAGAAGGCGGCCACAGAGTATATGCTTTCGTCGGCCATACGGGAAAACTATTCGATGACACGGACAGCAGAAAGGCTGATGAAGATTTACAAGGAAGGCATTATCCCTAAGACCTATCAGGATTTTCAGCTTGCCCTTTCCGGCTACGCTTCGGGGAAGATCGAGGCAATCACAGCCATCTCAAGGCTTAAAGCGCTCCTCGATACGGAAATCCTTTACTGGGGACAATATACGGAACGGGAAAAGGCCATAGCGCGACTTGAGGCCATTACAGGGAATACAGATTCCCTACCGGGGGTAAAAGAGAAATGAAAAAACCACTCATAATAGTTGTTTGCCTCATACTGGTTGCAGCCGGGCTAGTCTTTTTCTATTCCACCCGTCGGGGTGGAGGCAACCCGCCAAAAAATCTTACCCAGGCGGTGGCGGGGCAGCAGACTGGTAGCATGCCTGGAATGCCCGGTATGCCTGCCGAGAAACCCGCTGGCGAACCGGCAAAACCGGCTGAGGCAACGCAGAAACAGGAAGAAGCGCCCACTGTTGAAATACCCTTGGAGAAGCAACAGCTTATCGGGATCAAAACCACGGTAGCATCTATGCAGCCCTTGCAAAAAATCATCAGGACCGTGGGTAAGATCGAATATGATGAGCGAAAGCTGACGACAGTGAACACAAAAGTCGAAGGCTGGATCGAAAAACTTTATGTCAATTTCACCGGAATATACGTAAAGAAAGGCGAGCGCCTCGCTGATATATACAGTCCCGAACTCTGGGCAACCCAGCAGGAGTTTATTAATCTGATAAGATGGGCAAAAAAGACCGGTAAAAGGAATTCAGATCCTGGCAGAACCGCAGACTCTTCCGGTGATACACAGAATTTGGCAGCCATGCTCTCAAAAGATGCCGAATCGATCATTGATGCGGCCAGACAGAGGCTGAAGCTATGGGATATCAGCGATGAGCAGATCAAGAAAATTGAGGAAAGCGAGAAACCCGTAAGGACTCTCGCAGTCTACAGCCCTGTGAGCGGCTATGTGCTCCAGAAGTATGCGACCCAGGGCATGAAGGTCATGGCAGGAGAAAAACTCCTTGAGGTCTCCGACTTGTCCAATGTATGGATTGTTGCCGATATTTACGAATACGAGCTTCCCTTTATTAAAGTGGGTGATACCGCCCGGATACAACTGAGCTATTTCCCCGGTAAGGAGATCTCTTCAAGAATCGAATTTGTAGCGCCAACACTTGATCCGCAAACACGGACAGCCAAGGTGCGGTTCAGTATTCCCAATCCTGGCGGGCAGTTAAAGCCGCAGATGTTCACCGACGTTGAACTGAAGGTCAACCTTGGACAAAAGTTCGCCGTACCCGATGATGCTGTCATCGATACGGGATTGAGGAAGATCGTCTATGTGGATAAGGGAGATGGCTATTTTGAACCGCGGGTTGTTACCACGGGACTCAGGGCAGAGAAGTTCATAGAGATACTTTCAGGGCTCAAAGCAGGCGAGAAGATCGCTTCGGCGGCCAACTTCCTCATTGACTCAGAGGCAAAGCTGAAAGGGATAGAGGCTAAGGGTACAGCATCCGGCGCAAAACAGGAAGCTGCTCCGGTTGGTGGACACCGTCATTAATGTTGATTTTACAAGGAGGCAATGAATGATGTCCGCAAGAAATGTTTATCATTCACTATTCACTAACGACTATTTACTGGTTTATTATGATAGCTAAAATTATAGAATACAGCGCACGAAATAAGTTCATTATCTTTCTCATTATTTTCTTCTCCCTTGGGTGGGGCTACTGGGCGCTCAAAAATACCCCTCTCGATGCGCTCCCGGATTTGAGCGATACCCAGGTAATCATCTATACGGAATGGTCGGGAAGAAGCCCGGACCTCATAGAGGACCAGATCACCTACCCCATTACATCGACGCTCCTTGCCGCGCCTCAAGTGCAGGCAGTCCGGGGGTTCTCCTTTCTCGGAAGTTCATTTATCTATGTGATCTTCAAGGAAGGGACCGATATCTACTGGGCAAGAAGCAGAGTCCTTGAATACCTCCAGGCGGTGAGAAACAAACTCCCGCAAGGCATCAACCCTGTACTCGGCCCTGACGCAACCAGCCTCGGATGGGGTTTTTCCTATGCCGTTGTGGATGAAACAGGACAATATGACCTTGCTCAGCTTCGCTCATTGCAAGACTGGAACCTGAAACTTGCCATCGAGAGCGTACCTGGCGTTTCTCAGGTGGCAAGCATCGGCGGTTTTGTGAAACAATACCAGATCACTATCGATCCGAACCGGCTCCGCGCTTACAACATTCCCATCACAAAAGTAATGGAATCGGTGAGACGAAGCAATCTCGATGTGGAAGGAAGGGTCATTGAGTTCTCCGGCATCGAGTATATGGTCAGGGGCCGTGGCTACATCAAGACTGTCGCAGATCTTGAAGATATTGCCGTTGCAGCAAATGGGGCCGGCACTCCGATCTATCTCAAGGATATTGCCCGCATACAGCTTGGTCCGGAGATCAGACGAGGGGTTGCGGAACTGAACGGGAAAGGGGAGATAGCCGGCGGTATTGTTATCATTAGATTCGGAGAAAATGTACTGGATGTTATTGAACGCGTCAAAGCAAAGATCGCCAAGGATATTGCTCCTTCGTTGCCGAAGGGCGTGAAAATCGTCACCACCTATGACCGCTCCGATCTCATCCTTCGCTCCATGGCTACTCTGAAAGAGGAGATCATCAAGCTCTCCATAGCGGTGAGCGTTGTCTGCATCGTCTTTCTCTTCCATTTGCCAAGCGCTCTTGTTGTAATTCTTACCTTGCCCATAGCCATTATTATGTCTTTCATTTGTATGTATTACCTTGGGGTTACTTCAAACATCATGAGTCTTTCCGGTATTGCCATTGCCATAGGCGCTATGGTCGATGCATCTATTATCATGGTGGAAAATGCCCATAAGAAGCTCGAAGAATGGGAAACGGGTGGCAGGCAAGGACGCAGGGTTGATGTGATCATCGAGGCTGCAAAAGAAGTGGGGCCGTCACTCTTTTTCGCTTTGCTCGTCATTACCGTCGGGTTTCTCCCGGTCTTTACCCTGCAAGCCCAGGCGGGACGGCTTTTCAAGCCCCTGGCATACACAAAGACCTTTGCCATGCTCTTTTCGTCCTTCCTTGCCGTGACCTTAACGCCTGTGCTCATGACACTTTTCATCAGGGGAAAGATAAGACCAGAGGAGAAAAACCCCGTAAGCCACATTCTCCACAAGCTCTATGAGCCTGTGGCATCTTTTGCGCTGAGGTTCAAAAAGACCGTTATTATTGCCGGTATTATCATACTTGTTTGTACAGTGTATCCTTTTATGAAGCTCGGCACCGAATTTATGCCTCCCTTGTATGAAGGCACTCTTTTCTTCATGCCTGTTACAGCGCCGGCGGCCTCTATCTCTGTAGCCACAGACCTTCTCCAGATGCAGGATAAGATCCTCATGAAGATTCCTGAAGTGGAGTCAGTATTCGGAAAGGCAGGAAGGGCCGAAACACCGACTGACCCGGCGCCGCTTGAGATGTTTGAAACGATTATCAACCTCAAACCGGAAGCAAAATGGCGGCCGGGGATGACTGTCGAGAAACTGAAAGATGAGATGAATGATGCTCTCACAATCCCCGGTGTGGCCAATTCTTTTACCATGCCCATCAAGGCGAGGACCGACATGCTTGCCACAGGCATCAGGACGCCTGTGGGCATAAAAGTGCTTGGCCCGAAGATTGAGGAAATTGAGAGGATAGGTCTTGAGATCGAACACCATGTTAAGAGTATCCCGGGGACGAGAAGCGCCTACGCGGAGCGGGTTACGACGGGATATTTCCTCGACTTCGATATTAAACGCAAGGAAGTAGCCCGGTACGGACTGAGTGTGGAAGACGTTCAGGAAGTGATAGAATCCGCAGTCGGGGGCATGAACCTGACGACGACGATTGAAGGTCGGGAGCGATATTCTGTCAATGTTCGCTATGCCAGGGAACTCCGGGGTGATATCGAGAGGCTGAAGAGGATTCTTGTGCCCGTCATGGCGCAAGGCGGGTCTCCTGCCGGGTCAGGTATGGGATCTGTGGCTAGCCCGCAGGCTGTAGTCCCAATCACCCAGATACCCCTGGAACAGCTTGCAGATATTAAGGTTGTCAAAGGGCCCACAGCCATAAAGAGTGAACAGGGGCTCCTTGCGTCCTATGTCTTCATAGATTTTAGTGGTCGCGATGTTGGTGGATATGTGGATGAGGCGAAAAAGAGCGTGGCCTCTTTGAAGATACCTGAAGGCTACCGTCTTGAGTGGAGCGGCGAATACGAATATCTGGTGAAGACCCACGAGCGTCTGAAAATGGTAATCCCGCTCACACTCCTCATCATCTTTGTCATCCTTTACATCAACACACGGTCAGTGACAAAGACTTTCATAGTGCTCCTTGCAGTGCCTTTTTCCCTTGTCGGCTCCTTCTGGCTTCTCTATATTCTCAATTACAATATGAGCATTGCCGTCTGGGTCGGCATCATCGCCCTTGCGGGACTCGACGCGGAGACCGGGGTAGTCATGCTCCTCTATCTCGACCTTGCACACGACCAATGGAAAAAGGAAGGAAAGCTTACAAGCATTGCTGGTCTCAAAGACGCTATCATGCATGGCGCCGTAAAGAGGATCCGTCCCAAGATTATGACAGTAAGCGTCATTCTTGCCGGACTAATCCCTATAATGTTCAGCCATGGAGCCGGAGCGGACGTCATGAAGAGAATAGCGGCCCCAATGGTTGGCGGGGTAATCACTTCGACAATTCTGGAACTCATCATTTATCCCGCAATCTATATGATCTGGCGGGGTAGAGAATTTAAATAGAAGGAATCCAAATAGATATGTTTGAGACAGAGCAGGTATCTGCTTAGCCGCGCAAGACATAAGGCCGGTGGAATAACAGGACACATGATGGTCAGGATGCCATAGACAAATTCAAAGGATACGGCAATATTGACCTCGTGATCCTCGATTCTGTCATGCCGAGAAAAAACGGAAGAGAAGCATACGATGAGATACGGAGCATGAAACCCCTTACAAAAACCCTCGTGAAACCCATTCTATCGGCTGTATTGCTAAAGCGGGTAAGAGAGATACTGGATAAATAGCAGATTTCTCAAATGAATATAATGCTTCGGCCGTGGATAGGAGCGCTCACAAGAGACCAAAACTTATTGCCTATTGCCAAGTTTCTGATTTATATTATTTCTTTCCTGATAGCACAAAACGGGGAAATTTGAAGAACGGATGAGCAAATAATAGAAATCAGGAGATATCTGTGAGCGTCATAGTCAATCCGACCAAAATTATCGCCGTTGGACTCAATTATCTTGACCACGCAAAAGAGCTCAACATGGAGATACCGGATCACCCACTGCTTTTTATGAAACCTTCTACCTCGGTTATCGGTGATGGAGATGCCATTATCCTTCCGCCGCAGACAAAAGAACTCCATTATGAAGGAGAACTTGCCGTCGTTATTAAAGAAAAGATGAGAAATGTTCCAAAACATGAAGCAGCGAGATTTATTGCAGGCTACACCTGCGCCAATGATGTTACCGCCCGCGACCTTCAGCGTATCGACGGACAGTGGACCAGGGCAAAGTCTTTTGATACCTTCTGCCCGCTTGGCCCGAGGATCGTTTCAGATATCGATCCAAAAAACCTGCGCATCGAAACACGGGTGAACGGGATTACCAGACAGCGTTCAAATACAAACAACATGATTTTTGATGTATTCGAACTCGTCTCCTTTATCTCGGAGATCATGACCCTTCTGGCCGGTGATGTAATCATTACCGGGACACCTCCTGGTGTTGGCGAGATCAGGGTTGGCGATATCGTGGAGGTAGAAATCGAAGGTATCGGTGTTTTAAAAAATATCGTTACGCAATAATCAAATTGAGCAGAAGAAGGAGTAATAAAAATGGAAAATATTGTCTTCGAAGATTTTCAAAAAATGGAACTGAAGGTCGCCGAAATCAAAACCTGTGAAGATATAGAAGGCGCCGACAAGCTCTACAAACTCACCATCGATGCCGGAGAAGAACGGACTATTGTAGCGGGTATCAAGCTGCATTATACCAAGGAAGAACTGATCGGGAAAAAGATCGTCATCGTAGCCAATCTGGAACCAAGGAAACTGCGGGGTATCATTTCGCATGGTATGCTGCTGGCGGCTTCAACTGAAGATAAAAGTTCCCTTGCCCTGGTCACACTCGACAAGGCAATACCAAATGGCAGCAAAATCTCATAATGCAGGCATATCTTCCATAGTATTGCCATGAAGGAAATCCTCCTCTTTACGACGGGTGTTGCCCTCTTCCTTTTCGGGATGCTCAAATTGAGCGCCGGCATGCAGGCGGTATTCAGTTCACGGTTTCGTGACTATATACGCTATTCTGTAAAAAAACCCCTCTATGGCCTGGCCATCGGTCTCATTTCAACAATGCTCTTCCAGAGCAGTTCCGCGACAACGCTGCTCACAATAGGTTTTGTCAGCGCCGGTCTCATCAGCTTTTATCATTCACTCGCCATCATCCTCGGCGCCGATATCGGCACAACGCTCACCATCCAGCTCATTGTCTGGAAAATAACGACCATTTCTCCAATCTTCCTTTTTACCGGTATTATGATCTATTTCTTCGGTAAGGGGCGTCTAAAAACCATCGGTGAAACAATCCTCTATTTCGGCATAATCTTCTATGGGTTAAATCTCATTGCCGACGCAACAGCGCCCCTCAAAGAGAATGCACTTTTCCTCCATTTTTTCCGGGAAACAAAAAATCCCATCATCGGACTGCTCATCGGTATCGTTTTTGCTGCCCTCGTCCATGCCTCCGCAATACCTATCGGCATACTCGTCATCCTCGGTCAACAGGGTCTCATTACCATCGATAATGCCCTGCCCATCCTCCTTGGCGCAAATGTAGGCACCACGGCAACAGCGCTACTCGGCAGCATGGTCAGTGACATAAACGGCAAAAGGAGCGCCATGGCTCACCTCATATTCAAGTGCTCCGGCGCCTTGATATGCCTCGCCACTCTACCCTTTTTCGTCACTTTTCTGAAATACCTCTCTTCCAGTATCGCCCAGCAGGTCGCCTTCGGCCATTTCTTCAGCAACCTCCTCATCGTCATCATTTTCGCAGGCTTCCTGAAACCCTTTTCGAATCTTGTCAAAAAACTCATTCCCGGCAACGACGAAGCCCTTGCCCTCTGGCCTGAATTCCTTGACCAAAAAGCCCTTCAGAATCCCACGGAAGCCCTTGCCTGTGTCAAGAAAGAACTCGGCAGAGAAATCATGCTGGCGCAAAAAATACTCCAGGAAAGTTTGGACCTCGTCAACACCTACAAAGAACCAAAAAAACAGACCATTATATACATCGGGTATATCGTCAAGAACCTCCAGACAGAGATCATTAAATATCTCTGGAATATTTCCTGCGGCGAACTTTCGCAGGCCCTTACGAAAAAGCTTTTTGCCTTCTCCTCATTTGCTTCCAACATCAGGCGCATTGGGGCGCACGCAGCCAATATTGCCGCCCTTGCCGAATTAAAATATCAGCACCGGACCCACTTTTCAGATGCAGGAAAGGCGGAACTTAAGGACATCGCTGCCCTTGTTATGGAAAATCTTGCTGAAGCCGCATCCATTGTGGAACAGAAAAATATCATGAAAATAAGGAATATCATCGAACGGGAAAGAAGGGTCAATATAAAGATACAGAATGCCATCGACAAACACCTGGAGCGCTTCTACCAGAAGGTTTGCGTTGCTGAAGCAGGCCCCATGTTTGTCGATATGGTCGTCAATCTTGAGAGGATTTCAGACCATTGCAAAATCATGGCCCAACTGGTAGACGGCTTTGAAGATGAATAACCACTCCGGTGTAACCTGCGACAAACGCCCGATATACTTGCAACCTGCGACCGGAATACTTATACTCATGGTACTATAAAATATCAGCCAGGGAGGAAATTATGGCGGAAACTACCGTAAAAATTGAAGGTATGAGTTGTCAGCATTGCGTTATGGCAGTAAAAAAGGCCCTTGGCGGGGTGCCGGGCATTCTGGAAAGCACTGTGCAAATAGGGAGCGCACTTGTAAAATACGATGAATCAAAGGCAAAAGAGAGCGATATTAAAACAGTGATAGAAAAAGCCGGATACAAGGTCGTCAAATAGGAAAGATTTACCGGACAATACTCTATGGAAGAAATTATAAAGGCCATCAATGATGCTCTGGACGTTGAGAAAAAGGTAGAAGCCTTTTTCGCCCTCTCCAAAGAAGAAAAAAAGATGCTCCTCGAAGAACTCCAGCATATCAAAACTGAAGTATCAGGCTTTTTTCTCAATGCCGTATACCCTGAAGAAAAAGATAAGGATATCCAGAAACTCATACGCAAACTTCTTTTTAAACTGAAATCAGCGGGCATTAAAACCGAAGAACCGAAAGCCTCCGGTGGACCGGTTATCAGAAAAATCGAGGGGGTCCGTGAACGCTTTGGATATATGACCAACTATGACGAAATGCAGACAAGACTTGTGGTCGTCGGATTAGAGATCAAAAACAAGGTTTTTGTCTTCCTCAATGCCGAAACACATTTCTCCAGAGGATTACTGGATCTCATGACCGCGCCTGTGGAGAAAAAAGATTTTGAAGAGATCATCAGGACATTCCGAAACGATACAAAACCACCCAAGGTTTTTGAAGAGATTTCCCCTGCATATGCGGGCTATCTCATCGAAGAAGCCTCAAACCGGTCAGGCACATTCAGGGAGGAAATGAGGCCCCTGAAATCCTTTACCACCAATATCGCTGATGCGGTCCATAAACCAAAGGACATCTATTCTCTCGCTCTTTCCGATACAACTGATGGGTCTGCAATCAATACAATCCTCAGTCACGGCGTCTTTGTACCCTTTCAGCTCTCATGGAACTCCTTTGAAGAAGACCGCAAAACTTACAACAGCAACGCGGACGGGACAATTATCCTACCAACAGAACCGTTGGATGATAAAAAGAAAGAATTTCTCAAAGACATCACTGACCGGAAAGACATGAAGTCCCTGCTGCCCTTTTTCAGGAGAATGCTGGAAGATTACGCCTACCTCTTTTACCGTACAAAAGAGTTTAACCACTATAAAGGACTTACCGAATATCTGAATAATAATGATACCCTCCAGGAAGCACTCTCCTATTTCATAAGAAAATCACTCGAAAGAGAAGAGACAAAAAAAGATGACGGGTGGGTGATTGTAAACCCCCATGGGTAAATTCGTCGTCAAAGATTCCTTTTACAATAAAGCGAAAAAAGAGGGCTTCCGGGCACGGAGCGCCTACAAACTCAAGGAAATCCAGGATAAATACCGGCTCATTAAAAAAAATGATAAAGTCCTCGATCTGGGATGCTCACCGGGAAGTTTCCTCCAGGTGATTTCCACTATCGTAGGCGACCAGGGGCTCGTATTCGGTATCGACATCCTCCCAACCCCGAAGTTAGCTGCAAAAAATATCATCACTATACAGGCCGACATCAACAAAACCGACATCCATACCGTGCTTTCCGATCTGTCCCTTGCCGCCTTCGATGTAGCCACCTGTGACATCGCCCCCAACCTCTCCGGTATCCGGGACGTTGATAATGCCAACATCGAAAACCTGGCCAGCGCTGTACTAAAAACCGTCCGGGAAGGCCTCAAACCCGGCGGCAGTTTCATCATCAAATCCTTTTTCACCGACTCATTGAAAGGCATCACAACAGAGTTGCAAAAGGCTTTTCAGAAAGTCTCCATCTACAAACCAGCAGCATCACGGACCGTCAGCGCAGAAGTCTACCTCATCTGCACGGGCAAGAAATAATGTTTCCTCGCTGCTTCCTATAGACATACCATCTCTTCATGAGCTTTTGAGACAGGAGGCTCTCCACGACTCCGGCACTTCCTTAAGGGGAAATTGTGCTTGGATTGTGCTTGAATGTGTTGAATTCTGTACGGAATCAAACACAGAAACTTGATCGATTTATTGGGGTAGCCATTATTGATTGAAATTAGTCCCTCTTAAAAACTCAGGGAAATCCGTTGAGCCGAAGCGTCGTCTGTCCTTCTGCCCCATTGGGAGCGACACCGCCGGCCATGAGCATATGGTCCTTCCTGAGCCTGAGTCGACCCTGTTCGACCTGGTCTACACCCAAGGCGGTGATTGCCAAATACCCCGTGTCAATGCGTTCCACCCAGCCCTTTGCCTTCAGATACCACACATGGAACTCCACCAACTCCACTGGTATGCAAAGGAGGCGGGCCACTTCATAATCACCCAGCCCCGGTTTCTTCATGTCACGCCGGCGTTGAACGTACAAAATAGAAAGCACACCCTCGCGGTTTTTCCAGTCGTCATCGAAAGCGGTTCCGTTGCTGGCCTCAGACGCGAGCTTCCACTTGCGGTTCCAGTAATCCTGGTACTTGACGTCGTAACCGGCGCGGTCCTCAGGGTTGGAGAGTGTCCGGTGGGCCTCGACAATCAGGTGAAACCGGTCAATATCTCCTGATTCCTTGTTGTCGGGATGGAACTTCTTGGCAAGATGCCGAAAGACACGGTCAATGGTGTCGGTGTCAGCGTTTGAACTCAGCTGCAGCAGTTCGTAGTAATCGATTAAGTTATCTTCACTCATAAGAAACCCCCTTCCGGATCGTCTATATTGTTTATCGCACTAAATGGCTCGGTACTTAAGCGGCTTCAACTGGGGGGGCAGTGAAAACGACATGCTTCTGTACCATTTCTACTATGAATACCATATGGTCTGAAGATAATCTGACAACCGCACGTCAATATACTATATATTGCTGTCAATTATCTTAACAATTTATGATTGCTACCTCAGGCAATAGATCCTTTATTTCATGAGGTAAACAATTGGTCTAATAGTTCTAATCCCTTATCTATTCAGGCACGGTGAAGAATATACAAGAATTTCAAACAGGTAAATAGTTTTAAAGGAACGATTTTTGCAAAATACTTCATGAACTCTACCATAGAGTAGATCGAGTTTATATGTAAAGGAGGGAGAACATGAGACATATTTGGGTAAAGTACAAAGAAGGAACTGATGATATCGTCAATCAGAGGATGCTCGATAATCTCCTCGCTCAAGATGCTATAGAACGGTTCTATCGATCTTCAGAATCTCGCTGGATTATCCCGGGGATCGACAGGATTCGAAAGGCCAGGGGACAATATATGGGACCGGAGAGAAGAAATATCGAATTACAGCAAAGGGTGGTGTCATCACAATTTGGATCAATGTATGCCGGTCCAGGCTTATAAAGACAAAATGTTCTCCCAACCATGTCCAAAACCTCACTACCACACCAACGTACTCAAAAGAATGCGTCTTTCCAAATATACTGACTTGTTTCTGCTGTGGAGCATTCCAATAATTTGCTTGAAATGCAGAACTGCAAGTGGTAATAGGAGGTATATGGGTTAGTTTGTTTAAAACAGTCTGGGGCACATTAGTTCTGTGAGAAAATGGTTTCCGAGGAAATGATATTGAGAAGATTCTATAGCCTGATTTTTTGTGCGCTTGTGGCCGTTTGTTGTGTCACTCAAACTGATTCTGAATCGAGGACAGCATCAGACGGGTCTAAGAATGAGAACTGGCAACGTATTGGAGAGTCTGTTATATACAACGGTAACGCTCCAACAAAGGTCACAGTGGTCGGGAACCTTGTACTGGTTCCGGTAACACTGGTATATCGAGGCAATCAAGCTGATGTTCAACTTTTACTGGATACCGGTGCTTCAGGAACAGTGATCAATACCGAAATTGCAGACCGATTAGCTATGAACCTCAACTCAGCGAGAAAGATACGAGTACAGGTCGTTGGAGGCCAGGTTATTGAGGCCCACGTGGTTACGTTAAATAGTTTAACTGTTGGCCCTCACACAAAAAACAACGCTAAAATAGCCGTCATTCCACATAAGGGTCCGCGGGCGAGGTATGATGGGCTTTTGGGCATGGATATGTTACGCGGCTTTAAATACAGAGTTGATCTCGATAAGCAGCTCATAGAGTGGGAATAGCTATAGATTGTGCTTGAGTTATAGGATCTCCGGGTGATAGGTCACTACGCAGACATGCGTTTTAAAATACTTGAATTGATTACGAGGTAAAGGTAAAATAAGCGAAGTTTCAAAGGGTTGAGCATGAAGGGCAAATGCACAAAGCTCTTTAATGCTTGCTTCGCTGTGTTTGAGTCTGCTTATCGCTAAAATAGAGGAGAACGGAAAGGATGGAAATCACAACGATTTCGGCACCTAAATCAATCGAGGAAGTTGGAGTTCGCAGGAACCTTCTTGAAGACCTTGCCCTCAAGAATCTCTACACGACTGGTGAGTTATCGCTCTACGAACTGGCCCGTTACACGGGACTCAGTTTGCGCACGGTGGAAGAGCTATTCGAACGTTTACGTAAGGACCAACTCTGTGAAGTCACTGGCATGGACGGAGGCGTACACCGTATTATTCCCTCGACTAAGGGAAAATCCCGGGCCCTTGAACTGCTGGGTCAGAATCAGTACACAGGCCCTGCTCCCGTATCGTTGAACGACTACACCAGCCGCATCCACGCCCAGAACGTACGAGATATCGAAATCACCCCGGACGCTCTGAAAACAACTTTCGAGGACCTGGTTCTCGATACAGAAACGCTGAACCAGCTCGGCACTGCCGTTGTGTCCGGACAAGCCCTTTTTCTTTATGGACCCACGGGAACCGGCAAGAGCATCATCGCCCAGACCCTCGCCCGCCTCTTTGAGAACGACCAGGTTTGGGTACCCTACGCAGTGGAGGTTGACGGTCAAATCATTACGGTTTATGATCCACTTGTACATCAAAAGGTAGACCAGCCCGATGTGTTTGACCAGGACGGCCGCTGGGTGCTGTGCCGAAGACCTCACGTACTGACTGGCGGCGAACTGACCCTGGAGATGCTTGACCTGCAGCTCAACCCCACTACCAAATTTTACAGCGGGCCCGCCCAGATGAAAGCTAATAACGGCATACTCATCATAGACGACTTCGGACGCCAGCGCGTAAGCCCCGAGGCGCTCCTTAACCGGTGGATACTTCCCCTGGAACGCCGGATCGACTTCCTCACACTTGCAGGGGGGAAGAAAGTCGAGATTCCCTTTGACCTTTTCGTCATCTTCGCCACTAATCTTGATCCTGCCAAAACAATGGAAGATGCATTCCTGCGACGCATCCAGACTAAGATCAATGTTGGTTTTGTCACCCCCCACCAGTTCCATGAGATCTGCAACCGCGTCTGTCTGAAATTCAATCTCAAATACAACAGCGCCTTGGTGGATCATTTGATCCATGTAATTGAAAGGGAGTACAAGGAGCCATTACGGGCTTGCTATCCCCGCGATATACTGCAACAGATCCTGTGGGCTGCACGCTACCTGCAGACCGAGCCAAGTCTGGATCGTGAAACCCTGGCCCAGGCCTGCCGCAACTATTTCGTTACTTCACAGGATGGGGAGGCCGCCATGCCTGCCGCTGATGTATATGAGAAACCTGCTAAATTTGCCCCGTTTACCAATACCCCTATTGACAGTGCCGTTGCCCCTTCTCATGAGTCCATCACCATCATCTCACCTGTGGCACAGGAGGCGCCTATCGATCTTGGCCCACTTGCGCCGCTCATGGATGATAAATCTGTCACCGATATTCTTATTGATAGTTTCGATAAGATCTATGTTGAAAGAAAGGGAAAACTGGAATCCACCGATCTCAGGTTCGAAACGGAAGACCAGTTACATGAGCTTAGCGACAGTATTCTCGCCACCATGGGACGCCGCGTAGACGCATCTTTGCCAATGGCCGATGCCAGGCTCCCTGACGGCTCCCGGGTCAATGTGATCATCCCGCCACTCGCCATAGACGGCCTGAGCATGTCAATACGTCGCTTCAGAAAAGATGCCCTTGAACTGAATGACCTGATCGAGCTTAAAGCGCTCACCGAGGAAATCGGGGAACTCCTGAAAGGCATTGTACAGGCCAGGTTGAATGTCCTGGTCTCGGGAGGAACGGGCAGCGGTAAAACCACTCTACTCAATGTGCTTTCGGGCTTCATTCCCCCGAACGAGCGCATTGTTTCCATCGAGGATTCCGCCGAACTCCAGCTGAAACAGGAGTACGTCGTCCGACTTGAGACAAGGCCCCCGGACCTTCAAGGCAAAGGTGAGATCGTTCAAAGGGACCTGGTGAGAAACAGTTTGCGAATGCGGCCTGATCGCATCGTTATTGGCGAGGTGCGAGGAGCGGAGGTTCTGGACATGCTGCAGGCGATGAACACCGGCCATGATGGATCACTTTCCACAATTCACGCGAACTCTCCACGGGATTCCCTTGCGCGTCTCGAAACACTCGTGGCCATGTCCGGACTCAGCATTCCACATGAAGCCATCCGCAAACAGATTGCCTCTGCCATAAACATCATCATCCAGGTAGCCCGTGTTGGCGATGGCAGCAGAAAACTGGTAAGCCTTCAGGAAATTAACGGGATGGAGGGTAATGTCGTCACCATGCAGGAATTCTTCAAATTTGAACAGACAGGGGTGCGAGCAGACGGGTCAGTCAAGGGCCAGTTCAGGTCAGGAGGCTTCAGGCCCAAATTTACCGAGAGGTTCGAGGCGCTGGGCATAAAAATACCGGGAGTTATCTTCGATCCTCGTGGTATTATCGAGATTTGACGCCAATCATATTTGTTCCATCCCGGCGTTCTCGAGAATTGGCATATTACCACCAGAGCGAAAGTCTGTCTCTTAAAAGAGATAAAATCCTCAGGATTCGATAAAACTTGTATTACAAACAATAATTGTAGCTTCTCCGTATATCTTAAGGTCGATGTTTTTCCATATCGATGTCTCTTGTAAAGCTAAATAAAAGGAATATCAAGGCAGTACGTTATTCGACATCTCTTTGTTGTTGTATGGCACACGTAATGCATACTGTGACGATATGAAATATCTACTAAATAATGCCAGGAAGGATTTACAAAGAAAGAAATCGTCGGGAGAAAAAGGAGATACATTATGACAACACAGACGGTAATACTCAAATTTGAAGATCAGACAGTACGGACAGCAATTGAGAAACTCATCTCTGCCATTCCGGGCTATATCATTGAAGTTGAAGATACAACAGACTGTGACCTTCTTATTTTTGAGATTACCGACAAGAACGCCGACGGACAATTCGATTTTATCAGAGAGGCCATGTCATCGGGGAGCGCAGGCAACGTCTTTCTGGTATCGAGTGCGGTCAACCCTAATATACTGGTCCAGGGTCTTAAAATTCGAGCCAGAGAGTTTTTCCAGCTTCCGCTCAACCTTGAGGATGTTAAAAATGCGCTTCTCAGGTTTCAGACCGCCAAGTCTGACGAAGATGCCAGAGCGAACGCTAAACCCGCCAAAGAAGGTACAATCATCCATGTCATCGGCAGTAAAGGAGGAGTAGGCACCACAACAGTAGCGGTAAACCTTGCCACAAGCCTTCTTGGGCCCGACTCAGGGAAAACTGTTGCATTGCTGGACATGAACCTCCTTTTTGGAGACATCCCGATCTTTCTGGGCATTGAATCTCCCCAGCTTGACTGGGCAGAGATTGCACGGAACATCTCCCGTCTCGACAGCAGATTTCTCATGGGGGCTCTTCACAAACACCCCTCCGGCCTTTATGTGCTGCCTTCCCCTACGAGCATCTTTGAGGTCTTCAGCGCCGGCCCCGAGATCATCACACAACTCCTGAAGCTCATGAAAACCATGTTTGATTATATTGTCATAGACGGCGGACAGGACTTAGGCGACATGGCCAAGTCGATCATGCAACTTGCCGACAGGGTCATTCTTGTCACACTTCTCAACCTCCCCAGCCTCATAAACGTAAAAAGGCTCAGAGAGACCTTCTTATGGCTTGGATATCCCTCGGACGACCGGGTGTCAATTGTCGCCAACAGGGTCCAGAAGAGATCAGGCAACATATCGTTGAAAGATGTGGAAAGGACCGTCAAAAAGAAAATTGCCTGGACCGTCCCGAACGATTTCCAGAACACGATGAATGCTATTAACATGGGCAAACCACTTGCCGATATAGCGCCAGGTAGTGAGATAACGAAACATATTTCGGAGATCGCCATGTTCTTCCAGGGAAAGCGCGTAGGCGGGGAAGACACGAATAAGAGAGGGTTTTTCGGTAGTTACACAAGATTGGTGGATACCATACGGAACATATCCCTCGTTCCCCAGGAAACCAGATAAAAACCAACTTATTTCGAGGTGCACTTTTTTGTGCACCTGGCAGGCGATAACACAGGGGGGAACCGCGTCAAAGCTCTTGCCCCTATTTTTCATGCAGTTTCTGCAGGCCCACTTCAGCACAATCCCAATGGAAGCTACAAAATCTGTAGCAGAGGCTGCACGTTTTGTAGCCAGACCCAGGACCGTCAGTATGCCACCCCGCTATGCATACGTGCAGGGCGAAAAGCTCGATCGGTTTGGCCGTTCAAGGTTATTACTCAGACAGTCCCTGGATGATCATATGGGCTGTGCTACAGTCCGAAGAAGTGACAAAGTGCGATGAACCGGTACTTTCTCATTGATAGTTTGCTTTTCTTGTGATATTCGTATCGCATGTTGAAAAGGCCATTTCTACGACTGCCAATGTTTACTGATTGAACAATGGAATTTTTGTGCCCTAGTAGTGGACGAGTATCTCCTTAAAGACATAGATTGGAGGTGCACCGATCTGTCTTTCATGGTATAAGAAATGCGTACCTTTCAAGCGGACAGGCATTGAATAGATCTAAAAACTAGTAGGTTGTCGGAAGGGTGAGGCAAAATGAGTTTTCCCGATAAGAGTCAAGGTACAGATCTTCCTTCGTTTCTTACGCCATGGCGTCTCCAATGGTATCCTCGATTATTTTTATTGGCTCTTGCCGTAGGGTTCTTTATTTCAATTTTTATTGGGCAGGGTGCCTCGACGTTTACGGGTAGGCTGGGAGGAGATTACCCGGCATTTTTTGGCGCCGGCCAGATGATAGCACAAGGAGATGGGAGCAATCTATATGATTCTCAAAAACAATCTATTGTTCAGAAAGGTTTATACCCGGGGGAAGACAACGTCTTTATGCCATTTCCTTATCCGCCTTTTGTTGCGGCGGTTTATTACCCTTTATCCTTGATACCATACAGATTGTCCTATACCATCCATACCATGCTCATGGTTGGCGCCTTATTTCTGACCATATTTCTCATTCGTCCTATAAATGGGGATATCCGGCAAAACTATCTTTTTTTGCCTGTATCGCCTTGTCGTTTTATCCGCTGTTCAGGGCTATCGTTGGAGGCCAGAATACAGCGATTACGCTCTTATTCGTTGTTCTTGGTTGGCGAGCAGCCTTGGTCCGAAAGGATTTTCTCGCAGGTATAATCCTTGGACTACTGCTGTTTAAACCTCAATTTGGTCTTCCACTGATTGGTCTTTATGTACTATCTGGCCGCTGGTTAGTTGGGGTTGGAAGCCTATTTGCAGCCATCATTCTCTATGGCATAGGGACGCTGATTTCAGGTCCGACGTGGATCGCAAGTTGGTATCAATTTACCATTTGGATTGCACAGGCTGATGCAGGTATTAATTATGACAAGGCCATATCATGGTTGGGTTTTGTCCAGGCGATACTGGGATGGAAAAACCACCTTGCCTTGTTTATTGGCTGGGTGATGAGTGTAGCCACCGCTATTATAGTTGCACTTGTTTGGCTGATTGGACGCCGCAGGGCGGATCTGACGGCTCAATTAGTGGATAGCTATGGCGGCTTTAGTATTAATACCACCACATGTAAACTATTACGATATGGGTCTGGTTCTTTTTACATGCTTCGCAATGATTGGTATGAACGCGAAAAAACCGTGGGTCCCTCTCGGGTTCGTGTGGATTCTTGGTTTCAGTCAGCCATTGAGCGGTATATTGGGCTTTAGCCCTGTTTTTTTTTTGGGTTGACAATCCTGATCATATCGCTCATAACTCTCAGGAGACCCGCCATGGGGTATTTATGTCCCGTTAAGGTTTTCTTACTGGTTACAAAAATATGGTGAAATAGATAAAGATGTGGTGAAATAGAATATGGTTTCCGTGATTTTGCCTACTTATAATGAATCCGAGAATATCAAGGTTATCGTGCCTCATATTTTCGAGGTTCTTAATAGCTTCAGGATGGAAGGTGAAGTTGTAATTGTCGATGATGACTCGCCCGACGGGACCGCCGAAGTTGCAATTGGGCTTGCGAGAGACTACCCCATCAAGATATGCGTCCGTAAGAACAAAAGGGGCCTGGCAACAGCCGTCATGAAGGGCTTTGAGTTAGCTTCAGGCGATATATGTATAGTAATGGATGCAGACCTTAGCCACCCCGTGGAAAAGATACCTGGTATGGTGAAGCCAATTTTGGAGGGCAAGTGCGATGCAACTGTCGGTAGCAGATACACTCTTGGTGGGGGTTGCGAGAATTGGCCTTTCATGCGAAGGTTCATAAGCAAATTCTCTGGGGTGCTGGCAAGGGGCCTGACAAGACTCACTGATCCTACGAGCGGCTTCATGGCTATAAGAAAAGACGCCCTTAACGGCGTTAAATTGGATCCAGTGGGATGGAAAATAGTCCTTGAGGCTATCATTAAGACAAGGGCAAGATTCCAGGAGGTACCGATAGTCTTTGCAGATAGGCAAATTGGCGAAAGCAAATTAGGCACAAGAGTCCAAGCTGAGTATATTGTCCATTTGTGGAAACTTTATCTTTTTAAATATCCTGTGGTCTTTCAGTTTATCAAGTTTTGTATAGTCGGTTTCCTCGGCCTGCTTCTGGATACAACCATTTTGATAGGTTTCGTTGAGATCGCACACCTCGACCCACGACTCGCCGCCGTCTTTGCCTTTGTCGTAGCTGTGAGCCCAACTACCTGTTGAATAGATTGTGGACTTTCGATACTGTGAAAGTAACCAAGGTTGCCATATCATATGCGTGGTTCGTAGCTGTATGTGTTGCAGGCTTGTTCGTGCGTCTCGGAGTGATGCACCTCCTCATTGAATTCTGTAACATGGGTTTAGGATATCGCTATGTTCTGGCCAGTATTATTGGTATATTTGCGGCGACTATGTTCAATTTCATCGGAACTAAATTTATTGCCTTCTCACAAAAAGCTCAACGTGGAGAAGAATGTTGCTTGAGAGATAGGTTATGTTTCCTGCAAGTTCTACTCGTTTCGCTAATTGGTCACCACGCGGCGCTATTGCTAATCGCCATTCTTATTCTCACTATTGCGTATGGGCTTATTGCCTATCATCCTACAGTCCCCAAAGAAAGTAATAATGCCGATACGGTGTTATATACGCGTATTCTGGAAAGAATTCATGATGGTGAAACATACTATTCAGTGACAGGGGAGGAGCTGCGCAAAAGAGGTTACGCGAGCCGCAGTGTTTTCAATTGGCGCTTACCGGTGCTTGCCTGGTCACTGGGACACCTCCCGAGCGCCAAAGCCGGCCAGGTACTGGCTATAATACTGGCATTTCTGACATTGTTGACCTGGATGACCGTTTTTCATCAAAACCAGTACACACTCAAACAATTTGCGGCTGGCGGTCTACTGCTAACAGGACCAGTGATTTATAGCCTTTTGCCGGGCCCCTTCCTGATGCACGAGTTTTGGGCCGGCACACTCATTGCTTTATCATTGGCTACTTACGGGAGAGGTTGGCGTTACACATCAGTAATCTGCGGTCTCACAGCCCTTTTTTTAAGGGAGTTAACGCTTCCTTTCGTCTGTGTCATGATGGGTCTGGCATATATAGAAAGACGCCGCGGTGAGGCGCTGGTTTGGCTTCTGGGAATCCTTACCTTCGGTGGTGAACTATTTTTACATTGGTCTATAGTGAGCAAATTGATCACGGAAAAAGACTTGGCACTTAAGGGCGGATGGGTTGTGTTCGGCGGTTGGACCTTTGTCCTGGAGACCAAGAATGCACCCCTTACTCCTGATTGCTCCCGCATGGGTTAGTGCGATTACCTTGCCTTCAGCCCTGCTTGGCCTTGCAGGGTGGCACAGTAACTTGGGCTCAAGGGTGGGTTGCACAGTTGGCATTTATACGTTGGCCTATCTGTTTGTGGGTCTGCCTTTCAACCAATATTGGGGCCTAATGTATACTTTTGTAATGCCTCTTGGGCTTTTATATGTGCCCTATGTCTTGAAAGATCTCTTGCAGATAATACGCCAGAAAACAACATGAGAACTAAAACAAAATTGAAAATTGGCACTACAAGGGCAGAGCCTTGGATAGATATATTAAAAATTGTGTTCATACAATGAAAAGTATTTCTGAGTCTCCTTGCAGGCAAACTTCATGGTCTTCCATTATTCAATTTTGCCTCATATTCATGGTTTTGATAATTGGGATTTCATTCCGTGGATTATGGTTGGAAAATATCCCTGGAATTAATGGCGATGAGGCATGGTATGGTTTGCAATTACGCGCTTCAGACCCTATTGCCTGGCACACGCCAACAGGAAACATCCTAAACCCATTCCACATGATTCCCCTTGCCCTTTTTCAATGGATTTTTCCTGATGGGTTTTTGGCGCTAAGATTACCTGCTCTCCTATCACAGTTGACATTTATTTTGGCTGGCTGGATCTTGCTTCGAAAGACCGTGGGGGCGACACCGGCCCTTATTTTTGCTATTGTGTCAGCAGGGACACCACATCTCATCGCGTACTCGAGATTTGGCTGGGACACAAGCCACAGTGCTTTAGCAACCATGCTTATCATTTATTTTACACTTGAACAGAAATGGAAGCTCATGCTTCTGACACAGTGTTTTGCCTTGATCATTCATCCCTCCAACATCTTTATTGTTCCAATATGGATTATTTACAGTCTTTGGAAAGTTTACCCGTCCGGCGACAAAAATATAAAATATTTTTGGGTTGCTTTAGGCATGTTAATGATCATTTCTCTGCTTTTAGCAACCATTTTGATGACGAACCAAAACTTTAATTTCATCATAATCGAGAAATACCAGTGGTTTACACGTGTGCTTGATCTGCGTGTTCTGAAAGACTTGGCAATCAAATTTGGCGAGTTAATGAGTGGGATTACAATTTATGGGTACATTGTCGGGCCCGTGTCAGAATCAACGAGAAATATTCATCTGTCCATATTTTATTTTGTAATTATTCCCATAATAACATATGGTTGTTTGATTCTGGCAATCAAAAAAGACTATTTGCCAATAGTATTTTCTACCGGAATTATTGCTGCTATCTTCTGTCTGTACTGGGTTAGCGGAGAACCGCCATATCGTTTTGGTTATGAAAGATACAGACAATTTCTCTTTGCACCATTCTTGGTGGTTTTTTCTTACTGTTTAGGAAATATCCCCTCTTTAAAAAAACACAGCATAAATATATATATTGCAATTATTATATCCTGTGCGGGTCTGTTGAGCTTTTGGAACAACTACTTTACGCCCTTCTTCCAAACAGGAGGAAATTCCTTCCTCACATTCAGGACTGCGCTGATTGAGCCTAAAAAGCAAGTATTCGAGATCATGCTGGAGAAGGGGCTTCTCTCCAGTAAAAATCCAATTATGGTCACCGAAGACTGGTGGCTGACCATGCCACTAAAATATCTTTCTTCAAAATATCCAGCAGTAAAAGTGGTGGGCAGCTATGAAGTCGGGAATGATAACCTTTATGTGCAGAATATTTTGGAGAAAAATGGATTTGTCGTTGGGTTTATACATGGTATCTTTGATGAACTCTTACAAAAACAACGATTTCCTTTCAATGTTGAAAGAATAATAATAAGAGACTATTCAGAAAGACCTCTCATTATTATCTACCACAAGTTACCCCCTTGAATAGGAAGATGCTGTACATCATCGGGAAAGACAAAAACGAGGGTTTGATATATGACAAATGACAAAATTATAATTTTAACACCAGTATTCAACGATTGGTCATCATTCCAATATTTAATCCGGGATATCTGCATTCATTGCGAGGAAACCGGGATACGCGTTACCATCATCGCCGTGAATGATGGATCAACCGAGCCTTTTTCCGGTATTCAATTGGACTTCAAGGGATTGCAGGCCATTGAACGTATTGAGATCCTTCATCTGGCTCGAAATACGGGACACCAACGCGCCATCGCCATCGGTTTGTCCTATGTGGAAAAAAACTACCATCCCACTAAAGTCATTGTGATGGATGCCGATGGCGAAGACAGCCCCTCCGATATGCCAGCTCTGCTTGCAGAACAAGGCAGAACAAATACCATTGTGTTTGCAAGGCGCGGCAAACGGAATGAGAACAGGCTGTTTCGGCTTTCCTATACGTATTTATCGTCTGTTGTTTTATGTCCTGACTGGAAAACAAATTTCATTTGGAAATTTCTGCATCATCCCGGGATGCTTGCTTCGTCAGGTCGTTTTTTTGCCTGAGATCTGGAGCCATCTTGCAGCCGGCGTTCTACGATCAGGACTGCCGCAGAGTACGATCCTGATCAACCGCAGAAGCCGGTACCATGGCACATCCAAAATGAACTTTGTCAGCCTGGTAATGCACGGACTTAGCGCCTTTTCCGTGTATACAGATGTCTTGTCCGTGCGCATGATTTTGTTCACATTTGCCATCATTCTAACAACCATAGCAGGGGCAATTATTTTGCTTTATATTCGCTTCTTCACTGGTCTTGCCATTCCGGGCTGGGCGACCACGGTGGGCTTCGGGCTGGCTATCATACTGCTCCAGTCATTAATCGTGTTGCTGTCGATAGCTTTTAATGTACTTAATTCCCGGAGTATCCAAACTTACATCCCCATCAAACATTTTAAAGATTTCTTGTTAAATATGGAGGTAATATATGAGTAGCTCCCGATATATTGGGAGGGAACTGGAAATCTTCTCGCACGCCACATGTTGGAAACGTTATTTCGGCTCGATCATATCACCCTATTTGGGTAAACGAGTACTGGAAGCCGGAGCGGGGCTTGGCGCGACATCATCAATTCTAAACAATTCACGCACCACCGAATGGGTCTGTCTGGAGCCGGACGACAATTTCGCAAAAATCCTCGAACAAAAAATAAATCACCATAAACTGCCAGACTTCTGTCGCGTCCTACTTGGCACAGTGGAGGAGCTTGGTCCTGATGAACTTTTCGACACCATTCTCTATATTGACGTCATGGAACACATTGAAAACGATCAAGCCGAGATAAGATCCGCTGCTTGCCATCTCGAGACCGGCGGCAGATTGATTATACTCTCTCCTGCCCACCAGTGGCTTTTCACGCCTTTCGATCAGGCGATTGGCCACTACAGGCGCTATTCCAAGTCATCTCTTTCTCAGATTGGGGCTGAGCAATGCGCGCTGGAAAGAATGACCTATCTTGACTCTGTAGGTATGCTGCTCTCGCTGGCAAACAAGTTCTTACTCAGGCAATCCATGCCAACAATCAAACAAGTACTCTTTTGGGATCGTTGGATTGTTCCCGTGTCAAAAGTGCTGGACCGTGTCCTTGGGTTTCGCTTGGGCAAGTCGATTATCATGGTGTGGAGAAGGGACGCATAGCTGTGAAATAAAACCTATCAGATGTTAGAGGAGGCCAACATCAGTAATGCGTACATGAAACATATAAAATGGCCAATCGTTTTCTTGCTTATTAATTTGGGCATCGTCAGTGGGGTGATCATCAGTTTTTTGAATCTTCTCTATCCGATGGTTGTCATGACTATGCATTCGTCATTCCACAAATGCTCGATTCCCATCTCCATTTTCTGATAAACGGTTTGGGTATCCAATGGTATACTCCCAGCTTCGGCGGTGGACTGCCTGCATTCCCCAACCCGAATAACGTGCAATTTTCGCTGCTGGGCGTACTGTCCGCTGTGATTCCTCCCTGGCACGCAGTGATCCTCTCAAACACCGTTTATATCTTTTTCGGGGGAATCGCCTGCTACTATCTCCTTAACCGATTGCTGAAGTTCCACTGGACCTCCTGCATCCTGGGCGTCGTCTTTTTCTTGGCTAACGGCTTCATTATGCAGAGAGTGGCCATCGGTCATCATGGCTACCAAGCCTTCCCGCTTATTGTTCTTCTCGTAATTGTGCTTATTCAACCCATCCCTTCCCTGGGGTATCGCCGGACTTCTCTTCGCACTGGTGGTCGGCTTGCTGATCCACCAGGCAGGTTATTTTATCATTATCATTTTGCGGGCTCTCCCGACTGGATGACAGTTCCCCTTGTTTACATTTACAGACCAGAAATAATTTCCTGGAAGCATTGATCCGGGTTGCCGTATTGGGGGGAACAATCGCCTTACTCATATCAGCGTCCAAGCTTGCCGCCGTTTATTCCTTCATGCACTTCTCCCGAGGTTGATAGTGGATTCTATACCGCATTCAATCACCTCGTGGGGTTATGGGGGATTTTTTCGCAACTTTTGGGGACTACAATTTGGTCCCCTGTTTGTGGCAACGGGCTTAAGACCCCAATTTATTAAACGCGTATATGTTTGCAGTGACCGGATGCAATATGGCTTTAGCGAGACCATGGTTCCCATTCTCAATGATACTGGGAATTTGACATGTCCCTGTCTCCCTTTGTTTTCGGGCTGCTGATTTTTGGTGCTTATACGATCCTGCGCAGCCCGGGAAAGTATCGCAAACTGTTCACCTCGAACAAGAAGTGGCTCGCCTGGGCGGCATTCATACTATCCACATGGCTGACTGTAGAATTCATTCTGGCTAGAGGACTTATGTATCCTTACTTGCGTCAACTTCCCATCCTCAGTTCCCTTCATGTTAATCCGCGCTTCGCTGCAGCATTCCTGTTTCCTCTCGCATTCTTCGCTGCAGCCATCTACAACAGCTGGGCAGCGAAGTGGCGGAATCATTACTCTGTTAAGGTATTTCTCCTGTTCAATTTATTAACGCTGGCCCCGCTGAGCACCTATTTCATGGTGCATGAAGATTTGCAGTACCGGAATTACAACATTACGGAGTCATTCAAAATCCACGAAGCCATAGATGCCGGAAACATGTTCCCGATTACCAGCGTTAAAGTAGAGAACGACAGCACGCAAGCGTTAACAGACAAATCAGCAACCTGCGCCCTTATGAGCCCATCTTTGGCTATGAACTTAAAATTATCATCCTGAAATTAAAGAGACGCTTCATCTGGAGATTTCGGATGGTTATTACAACATGACCAGAATCCAGCCGGTTATGTCTTTCCGGAAGTCAACAACACCCATCCTTTCGAGCGCATCCGCGTTGAAGACAAAGACAAACTAAAAGCCTTTGCCAGTCGCCACCAACCGGATTGGAAAATTCCGCTTTACCAGCAAGTACTGGATTGGGTGTCAGGATTAACCTTTCTGATAACGCTGGTGGTGCTCCTTGTTTATGGAATTATCCGAGCCGAGGGCGCTTCCGCACAGAACCTCCTCAAAGAGGATGTGTCAATAGAATGAAAGTGTTTTGCTGTCATGATAATAACACCCCGTCAAAATTATTATTGTTCCGCCATAGATCGTATACGCTCTTTGCAACTTTATTCATCTGGGGTAAAAGCGTTCAGAATATCCTCAAACCGCGATGAGCATCTATATGGTCCAGGAGCTGAAAATCCGTCCTAACCGATCGCCAGTCTTCGCCACCTGCGAAATCGTAATTCTTTGATGGGACCGAGTGATTTTGCTGCTGCTGAAAGGTATTTTATTTTCTGGGGATCGATCCCCATCAGACGGGCACAGGTGGCATCCACGGCAGGAAGGATCCTTCCCATAACGATGACACCCGAATTTTTCGGCGTGCCCATAAAGGGCCCATCACCCTCCATCCCCACGATTCCATCAACAATAGCGAAATTCGGTCGTACCGTAGTATTGAGATCAACGATCGACTCATGTATACCTGCCATATGGAGAACATTCTTGGGCCAGCCATAAAATATCCCTGGAAGTGTACCAAAAAGGTTTTTCATTGAAGGCGTGACCCCTGCCCAGTGATGGGTTTTCAGCTTTGGCATCGATACAATCCAATCCACCTGCTTCAGTGTCACCGGGAGAACAAACGATTCAAGCTTCGTAGCTCGTCCGGAATTGGGTGTGGTCCACCATTCGTCATTGTTGAGATCTACAAAGGTTATTCTTCTGTCCCTAAGAATATGGTCAAAACCAGACTCCTCCAGGATCATATAAGTATCACGACAATGACCTGGTCCCTCACCACGATGATCTGAGCCGCACCAAGGCCTAAAAATACTTCTGCGGCTGCTTGGACTACGGCCGGATGGGTCATGACATGTATAGCTCCCCCGCGTAATTATATCATATTGGGGCTTAAAGGAGAATCCTCTTGCCTTTTATTTCAGCCTCATTTACATGCAGCTCTCGAAAACCTGAGCGGATCAGAGTGGCTATATCAAAACCGCAAGTTTGGGGCTTTTCCGATGAAGGTCTCAGCCTCCTGTGGTTTCTCGAGGCGGAGCCGGAAAGCAAGCCAGAGCCACATGCCATCCCAAGCCATGCTACACCTAAGGTTTTTAGTTCTTTTCTTCCATCATATCCTGATTGTTTTCCTGTCGTATTCATACTGTGCTCTATCGTTATGCAACACACTTTCTGAAGTCTCCTTGACTGACGGAGGACAGTGCAAGGAGCGCCAGCATGCTTATTCCGTAAGCTCCATATTTTTCCTGTTGCTTCAGGCTTTCCTCAATCCAGACACAACCTTTCTGGAAACTTGCCCCAGGCTCCCAATCCGAAAAGAGCCCAACCAAGCGAAAGAGGGGTTCGACACCCTGTAATACGCGATTGCAAGAAAAGAATGCTTCTATTTACGTCTTCTTTTGCTACATGCCCTGCGAGAGCCGATAAGGCAATTCCTGTCATATCAATAAAGGGTGAGAGTTCCTGGCCGTAGACAACGGTGTTGCCATAATTCCACCCCCCATAAGGTAACTGTCGGTTCATGACCATACGTAACTCTTCCTCAAAATCTCGGATGTTTTGCTTGCCCTACACCTTCCAGTGCTATTAGGGTTAGGGCCGTTGGTTCAATCCAAGAATAGGTATTCTCAGCCCAGGGCCACCCGCGTATTGAACTGTCATGCTCAGAAGGCGAATCCGGCTTCTCCGTGTGCCTCCCGCTCGTTTTCAATAAAAACCTTGTTGCGCGGCTCTGGGCTTCCCGATGATTACCGGAACCTTGCCAGGCAAGGATCGCAAGAGGCGTGGGCCAAAACGCCCCATTATCCCCAGGCATGCAAACTCGTCCATCCGTGACCTGACTCTCTTGAAGTCTATTTCTCGCTGCATTGATAATGTCAGAAGTCATCCCGGACGCCTTCAACGCCAAAACCGCCCAGGCTATGGAATCGGGACGATAGGAGCCGCCTATTCTCTCTGCAAAACCACCCCCTGTAAGGCATCTCTTCAGAATGGCCTTAATGCACATATTGAGGTTCAAATCACGTAACATCCCAATACCTATTATATCACTTTTATCACTTTTCGACAAATAGTTTGCCAAAAATCCCTTAAAGCATAAGGGAAGTGTAGAAGCCCAAGAGGAAGAAGAAAAGCATACATTAACTGGCTATATATATCGCCCGACGCTAACTCAAATCCATTCATAAAAGCCAGTTGCCAGGCCTCTTTCGTTTTTTCGGACGCAAACCTCTGTAGGATAGTCTCCCGCAAGCTCGGCGGCTATCTCCGCTGTGCCATCGGGCGAGTTATCGTAAACGACTATGAGAACTGGATGGTTCACCCTTAACATATGCGATCCGGTATTTCTCTGGATTACCCACGTGATCATTACAGAAGAAAAGTCCCTTATTTTAAAGAAAACAAAACTCAGCATTCTACACAATATGAGACATCACTAACAAAATTATAGACTGGCCACAACTTTAGAAATGTTTTCGCGCCCAGTCTTTCGCCCCCCCCGAGAAAACTATTGACAATATCTCCAATGTGTATGAAACACTTAAATATAGAGGTGCGGTGACTCGTATTATTCTTCATAAAACTGTGCAGATTTCTTTTAATGGTTATATTCTGGTATTTTTCAACAACTCGTGCACGGCCATTGGGAAAACAGCTGGTTCATCGCATCAGGATGTCCAAACCTTCAGCACCTACAAAAAACAGGGTATTACAACAAAAATTGTTGCTTGGCCACATATTTCGGGGCCAGGTTTTGGGTCTTAACAAAGCAACAGTAAGGTACTAGAGATTTATATCGTGTGGCACGGCTATTGCATATTTACTCTGAATATGCAATATTTATTAAATATTTACAAAATACTAATTAAGGAGGATTTACCATGGAAAAGATCAAAAGGTTTTTCAAAGAGGAAGAAGGCGTAACGGCAATTGAGTATGGTCTGATCGCGGCACTCATCGCAGTTGCCATCATCGGTGCCGTACGCTTGTCGGTACTAATTTGAGCGCAGTTTTCAATGACATCGCGGGTCACTTATAATCCGTAATTGCCCATGGTAACTCGGCCAGATTGGACACCCTGCCAGTGAGAGGAAAAGCCCAGTTTTTTGCCAAAGGACTGTGTCTCTCAGTTATGGCATGAGGAGGATGAGAATGAAAAGATATGTAATTCAGTGTGTCATGCGAAGATGGCGTGACATCGATCGAGTATGCCCTAATTGCAGGTATTATAGTTGTTGCAATTGTAGCAACTGTACGTTATTGCGACAGCCGTCTCGGGCATGTTTCAGTCCGTGGTGAATGCTTTCCGTAATTCAGCATTGAGTCCGATACTGGCTTTTCTGTAAAAATGTCAAGAAATGATCCAGACGGGTTCATATATTAGGGAGAAGAGTTCTATGAGTAAGTCGGCTTCTATTCACGATGATGATTGCAGTTCTTGGCATTGCCGTGTATTACGATCTTCGTTTTCGGCGCATCCCGAACTGGCTTACTTTTCCTGCCATGATCGCGGGAATCGCATATCATACGTATGTGGGCGGTATTCCCGCTCTTTTTCTGAGTTTTGGCGGGCTGCTATTAGGATTTGCCCTGTTCTTTGTTTTCTATGCAATCGGTGGTATGGGCGCCGGTGACGTGAAACTCATGGCTGCAATAGGGGCGCTCCTGGGTCCGAAGGATGTACTCTTTGCCGCACTTTATACGGCAATCGCCGGGGGTGTATACGCCATTCTTCTTCTCGTTACCCAAAAACAGAACAGGGAAGCCCTGGCACGATGGATGCTTATGGTGAAGAGTTTTGTTTTTACCAGACATTTCAACTATATACCGGGAGCTGAAAGTGAAAAGACAACTCCTCTCTGCTATGGCGTTGCCATAGCGATTGGGACCCTGGTGGTGATGGTACAGAAACTTATTTAATTATTTTGAATAAATGGCGATTATATAGTATAAACTGAATTAAGTAATACAATAAATGGAATAAAATTTACGTTAAATGGAGCGGCGCGATGACAAAAAAGGGACCGGTAATAGTTCTTGGCATCGGGATAGTGATTGCCCTCATAGTGAGCCTCGTTAGTTATAAGGTACTGAAGAGCAAGGCCCAGAAGCAGGTGGAGGTTCAGGAGACTGTGGACATAGCGGTCGCTGCTGTTGACATGGCCTGGGGCACGGTACTCGACAAACAAACGATAAAGACTGCGCCATACCTGAGAAAGAGTCTTCCCGATGGGTACCACACTGGAGCGGCAACCCTCGAAGGCAGGGTACTCGTTTATCCCGTGAAGGCAAACGAACCCATTTTTGAATCGAGTCTCGCTCCCACGTCGATGAAGAGCGGCGGCATGGCGGCAGTTGTGAAACCAAATAAGCGTGCCATGGCGGTTAAAGTAGATAAAGTGGTAGGCGTATCGGGGTTCGTTTTTCCCGGAAACCGGGTCGATATCCTCGTGACATTACAGGAGCGCGGCGAGAACAAGACAGCTATAACAAAGACGGTTCTCGAAAATGTAATGGTCCTTGCCACAGGAACGGATGTGGAGAAAACGGGGAAGCAGGAGAAACCCGCAACGGTTGACGTGATAACCCTTGAGGTAACACCCGAAGAAGGGGAGAAACTGGCCCTTGCGGCAACAGAAGGGAAGTTGCAGCTTGCTCTGCGAAATTACAGTGACACCGCTGAGGTTGTAACAAAGGGAACTACCATCCCCGTTCTTCTCAGTTCTTACAGATCAGCAAGCCAGGTAAAACCCTCAGAAGTCAGACGGAGTGCAAAATCACCCGGTCCTGCTCACCAGCAACCTGTGGCTGTTGAGCTCATTCAGGGCAGCAAGGTAACGGCTGTAAAATTCAATAAGGGGGAATAAGACCTATGCTGAAGACAAAAACTATTACGCGGCTCTGTGGAATATCTGTGTTAGTAGGGATTATTTTTCTTCTCTGTTACCCTGCGCTGTTGTCTGCCGCAGGTCCTACCCGTATGAAGATGAAGACTACAGAGCCGGAACTGGTAACCCTCACCATGGGGAAGTCCCTTATTCTTGAGAGTCCGGATCCTGTAAAACGGGTGGCCCTTTCACAGCCTGCCCTCGCCGATGTAATGGTACTCTCGCCGCGACAGATCTATCTCAGCGCAAAAACTCCCGGTATGACAAGCCTCACAGTATGGGGAGCCGGTGACATCGTGTACGCGGTTTTCGACGTTGAAGTCCTGCCCGATGTGAACCGGGTGAAGGAGAGGCTCCATAAAATGCTCCCTGGCGAAAAGAATATAATCGTCAGCGCTTCACATGACCACCTCACCGTTTCCGGCTCCGTGTCAAGCGCGGCAATTGCCGCCCAGGTTACAGAGCTTGCCAAGGCATATGCCCCTGGCGACAAAGAGGGTACATCGAAACTGATCAACCTTCTCGAGGTGGGGGGTGTCCAGCAGGTCATGCTGGAGATTAAAGTATCGGAAATGACAAGATCTGTCGGCAGAGAACTCGGTGTACGATTTGATGCCCTGGGCAGATCAGGCGGTGAGGGGAATATTTCCTTTTTAAACAACTTTCCGATGCAAAGTCCTGGTACTTCCTTTGGGGCCATTGTTGCTCAGTACATTCGTGGCGATGTAACCTGGGATTTATTAATAAATGCGCTCAAAGAGAACGGGCTTATCAAAATACTTGCAGAGCCCACACTCCTCACACTGAGCGGCAAAGAGGCAAGGTTCCTCGCCGGAGGCGAATTCCCCGTACCCGTGCCGCAGGCGTGGAGCCATTGGGACAACAATGGTAACGATACAGTATAAACCCTTCGGGGTCGGCCTGGCCTTTACGCCGATTGTTCTCAACAACGGCAAGATCAGTATGCAGGTGGCTCCCGAGGTCTCAGAGCTCGACTTTGAAAATGCTATTGAGCTTCAGGGTTTCAGAATCCCAAGTATAACTACCCGCCGTGTCAGTACAACCATAGAACTTGCGGACGGCCAGAGCTTTGCCATAGCCGGCCTTATTAAAGAAGAGATGAGGGAAACTATAAGGAAATTCCCTTTGCTCGGGGATGTACCGGTTCTTGGTGCCCTTTTCAGGAGCAGTTCGTATCAGAAACGCGATACCGAGTTAGTCGTTATAGTTACACCCCATCTGGTAAAACCTATAGATATGAAAAAACAGACACTGCCAACTGACCAGTTTGTGGACCCCAATGATTTTGAATTCTATCTCCTGGGTCATGCCGAAGGGAGAGGCGAGCCTAGATCGGCTGGCGGTTCTACTCAGCCAGCAGAGCAGACCGCGGAAAAGCTGGAAGGCAAATTCGGACATATGACGCCCCAGCAATAGAGGAGGATGACGCGAATGAGAACAAATATCTATATAGTGTCCCTGGCACTGGTTACCCTTTTTCTTGCCGGATGTGCAACAAACAGAGTGGAGATGGATTTTGGCACTTCCTACAAACTTGCCAAGTTCAACCAGACTCTCGACCCCGATGCCGAGAAAGACCTTGAACCGGTCTACGGAATAGATGGAAAGGCGGCAGGTAACATTTTGGAACAATATTATAAGAGCTTCGAAAAACCGCTACCGGACAAGCCGACGTTTTTGATAACGGCACCCGGGATGGCGCGGTAAATAAGGAGAATGGATCATGAAATCTCTCTTTTCTCATAGAGGTGCAGCAGCTGTAGAGTTTGCTCTAGTCCTGATCCCGCTTATTATCCTGACATTTGGCCTTATAGAGTTCGGCCTGCTCATGTACAACCAGCAGGTCCTCACGAACGCTGCAAGAGAAGGTGCAAGGCGAGGAATTGTTCAGCAAACTCCCCGCATAAACATTGCTGAGATTGAAAATACCGTCCATACTTACGCAGACACCCACCTTGTTACATTCGGTGGTAGCGCAATACCCACAATCACTGTACCGGCCACCTGTAATGCTTTTGGTCGATAACCTTACCGTAACAGTCACTTCTCCATATACATTCCTGGTAGTTCAAAACTTCATCCCGGGGCTCGGTGGGCTTCTTACGTTAAACGCGGCATCGGTGATGAAATGCGAATGATAAGGAGGGATACCATGCGCGCTTATTACAAAAAGGTTTGCGACGAAAGAGGGGCTGTCGCAATCTTCGTTGCACTGACCCTGCCAGTATTCATCGGCATTGCAGCTTTAGCGGTTGATGTGGGTTACATGATGGTGGCAAAAAATGAACTCCAGAACATTGCCGACGGAGCGGCACTTGCTGGCGCGAGGACACTGGGGCGCCTATACGAGTGCAATGGGGATATATCCGGCTGCCCAAATCCAATGCCCTACACGAACCAACTGACTTATGTGGCTGATAATACGGTCATCGAGAACGCGGTCAACGACGTTGCATCCAGCAACCAGGCTGCTGATAGTAGGGCTGGCATCGCAATAAACAGTGCGGACATCGTCATTGGCACCTGGGACACACTCACAAATACCCTGACTACCACTTTGGTCTCTCCGGACGCCGTTCGGGTAACTGCCTGGAAAAGAGCTGGAACTAATGGTCCCATTTTAACGTTTTTTGCCAGGGTTATGGGGATAAACACGGTAGATGTATCTGCTGTGGCCACAGCAGCCCTGACAGGGTCAAGTTCTATGGGACCGGGTGGCCTGTCTCTCCCGGTAGCTATCAACAAGAGTTGGATGTCTACGGTTCCCTGTAACCAAAACCTGACATTTCATCCGTCAAGTGCCGGAACCTGTTCCGCATGGCATTCGTATGACAGTAGTAGCCCATACAGGCCAAATGCGGCAAGCATGAGAAATATGCTGGATGACCTCGCCGCACTAACATACAGTTCACCAGAGACGACTGCAGGAGTGACACAGTTTGATTTTACAAACGGAACTCTCGCAGCCTTATTTACCCATGACAACATACAAAATCTCTTTAACGTGATGAAAGTAAAAAATGATGGTAAATTGGACTTTGACACCAATAGTGCCACGTGGACAACAGCGGTTCCGGTCTTCGACGATGTGTTGGAAAGTTGCAGCCCAAATGGACTCATAAAAATAGTAGGATTTGCCACCATTGTTATTACTGGAGTCGATCCACCTCCTGCGTCTACAATATATGCTACAGTTAAATGTGATAATGTCGAGCCGGGCCGGGGCGGCGGCGGTAACTACGGGACCAAAGGGTCCATCCCGGGCCTTGTGCAATAGGATAGCACAGCAGGAAGATTAGGGAAAACAGGGAATAATATATTATGGCAACACAGACGGTGATAATCAAAATTGAAGATAAGGCAATACGGACAGAAATTGAGAAACTCATTTCTGCCATTCCGGGCTATACCATTGAATTGGACGACACAGTAACCTGTGACCTTCTGATTTTTGAAATTACCGATAAGAATTCCGAAGAACAGTTCGATTTTATCAGAGAGGCCATGTCATCGGGGAGAACAGGTACTGTCTTTCTGGTGTCGAATGTAATCGACCCCAATATCCTGATCCAGGCTCTTAGGGTTGGCGCCAAGGAGTTTTTTCAGCTACCGCTTAATCATGAGGATGTTAAAAATGCACTTCTCAAATTTCAGACCGTCAGATCTGCCGAAGATGGTAGAACGAAGCGCTCAACCCGCCAAAGAAGGTACAATCATCCACATTGTCGGCAGTAAAGGAGGGGTGGGGACTACAACAATGGCAGTAAATCTTGCCACAAGCCTTCTCAAGTCCGACCCGGGAAAAATGGTTGCATTGCTGGACATGAACCTCCTTTTCGGTGATATCCCCATCTTTCTGGGCATTGAATCTCCCCAGTTTGACTGGGCAGAGATTGCACGGAACATCTCCCGTCTCGACAGCAGCTTTCTCATGGGGACTCTTCACAAGCACCCCTCCGGCCTTTATGTGCTGCCTTCCCCTACGAGCATTTTTGAAACCTTCAGCTCCGGCCCTGAAATCATCACACAACTCCTGAAACTCATGAAAACAATGTTTGATTATATTGTCATAGACGGCGGACAGGACTTCGGTGAGATGTCCAAGTCGATCATGAAACTTGCCGACAGGGTCATCATTGTCACCCTTCTCAACCTCCCCTGTCTCATAAACGTAAAAAGACTCAGAGAGACCTTCTTGAGACTCGGATACCCTTCCGATGACCGGGTGTCAATTGTCGCCAACAGGGTCCACAAGAGATCGGGTAACATATCACTGGAAGATGCGGAACGGACCATCAAAAAGAAAATTTCCTGGACTGTCCCAAATGATTTCCAGAATACGATGAGCGCTATTAACATGGGCAAAACACTTACCGATATTGCACCTGGCAGCGAGATCACCAAGCAGATTTCGGAGATTGCGACGTTCTTCCGGGGAAAACCGGTCGGCGGGGAAGACAAGAAAAAGAGAGGGTTCTTTGGTAGTTTTATATAAACGTAGGAAGCGCGTAATTAGATAATCAGAGAGGAAGTGATGCCTGAAATGAATATAACTAACAAGAGTAAATTTGCTATGAGCAATGAGTACAATGAATTGAGGACGAAGATCCATGACCGCCTTCTCGATATACTGGATCTCTCCCTCGTGGACACGCTGAGCAAAGATAGCCTGAAACAGGAGATTCGTGCAATCATCGAAGGCATTCTTGCGAATGACGGTTTCAAGACCCCATTGAACTATGACGAGCGGGAGGCCCTCTGCAATGAGGTACAGGATGAGGTTCTGGGACTGGGACCAATTGAGCCTTTAATGCATGACCCCACCGTTACAGACATCCTCGTCAATTCATACAAACAGGTTTACGTGGAGCGATACGGCAAACTCCACCTCACCTCCGTGCGCTTCAAAGATGATGCTCATCTGAAAAAAATCATCGACCGGATAGTCTCTGCTGTCGGGCGGCGGATCGATGAATCAAGCCCTATGGTTGATGCACGTTTGCCTGATGGTTCCCGTGTGAACGCCATCGTGCCTCCTCTCGCAATTGACGGGCCAAGCCTGTCCATCAGGCGTTTCGCGGCAGACCCCTTGGAACTCGATGACCTTATTACACTCAAAACATTGACGCCCGAGATTGGCGAACTTATTCAGAGAATCGTTCGGGCAAGACTGAATGTCTTGATCTCCGGGGGGACGGGTACCGGGAAAACAACCCTTTTGAACGTCTTTTCCCGGTTTATCCCCGACGATGAGCGAATCGTAACCATAGAGGATTCAGCCGAACTGCAACTCAAGCAGGATCACGTGGTGCGCCTCGAAACAAAACCTCCCAACATAGAAGGCAAAGGCGAAGTGACCCAGCGGGACCTGGTGCGAAACAGCCTGAGAATGAGGCCCGACCGGATCATTGTAGGGGAGGTCAGGGGCGGAGAGGTCCTTGACATGCTTCAGGCCATGAACACAGGTCATGACGGGTCCCTTACCACGGTCCACGCGAATTCACCCCGTGATGCCCTGCTCCGTCTTGAGACGCTTGTGGCCATGTCAGGTCTCAACATTCCCCATGAGGCGGTACGGCAGTATATTTCCTCGGCTATTGATGTGGTCTTTCAAATGCAGCGACTCCTCGACGGTACAAGAAAGGTTATTTCCCTCCAGGAGATTGTGGGTATGGAAGGGAACGTAATCACCATGCAGGAGATCTTCACCTTTGAACAAACCGGGGTCCACAGCGACGGCAGGGTGAAGGGCAGATTCAGGATAGGCGGTATACTCCCACGATTCATGGAAAGATTTAAAGCGCACGGCATACCGATTCCTCAGGAGATATTCAGCAAACCAGTAAGTCTGGAAGTGTGACGGAGGAAACAGATGGAGTGGGTAATCGGGATAGGGCTCTTTATCGCGGCATTATGTGTTGTTGAAGGAATACTCCTTCTCTTCCGGCCCAAATGGGATCCCGCGTCAAGAACTCTGGAGAAAAGACTCGAGAAATTGGCCGCCACTGCGTCCCGGAAGCAGACAACCGGCATTACCCGGCGGCGATTATTCAGTGACATTCCCCATCTCCACGAAATACTCTCGAAAATCCCGGTAATGCACCAGCTTGACCAGCTTGTCGTAAAGGCAAATTCACGGCTGCCCCTTGGGGTATTTCTGCTTTTGTCCGCTGTCCTCGCTTTAACCTGTTTCCTGATCTTTACCATGCTTACCCGCGGATATCTCATCCCGATACTCCTCGGTGTTGTTATGGGCATGACGCCTTTTTTCTACCTCTACCTCAAAAAACAACAACGCGTGGCAAAATTCGAAAGGCAGCTTCCTGAAGCCCTTGACCTTATGGCCCGCTCCCTCAGAGCAGGACATGCATTCTCAGGGGGACTCCAGATGGTTGCGCAGGAGTTCGATGACCCGATAGGGATTGAGTTTATGCAGGTTGTAAACGAGATCAATTACGGCGCCTCCGTTGATCAGGCTCTCAAGAACATGATCGATCGCGTCGACGTGCCTGACCTCAGGTTTTTCACCGTTTCCGTGATCATACAGCGCGAAAGCGGCGGAAACCTCGCCGAAATACTTGAAAGCATAGCCCGGCTCATTCGGGAACGTTTCAAGCTCTTGGGCAAGATAAAGGCCTTAAGCGCTGAAGGAAAACTCTCGGCCATCATACTTATCGCCCTTCCCTTTTTGGTTGTCTTTGCTCTGTCAATCATGAATCCCGAATATTTACCGGTTTTACTCGAGGATACCGCAGGGAAGATCATGGTCATTATTGCATTATGCATGATGGGCACCGGCATCCTGATAATCAAGAAAATCATTAATATAAAGGTTTAGGGGAGGCGCTTGTGACAGCGGTAATGTATATCATACTCATCCTGATATTCGCCGTGACACTGTTCGTGGTCCTCGGTATTGCGCGATACTTATCATACCTGAAGGGCCGCCGTGACCTTCTCAGAAAGATAGAAGAAGACGGCCGGAAAGAAAGTGAGACCAAAATTGACTCCCTGAAAGACAGGGCCCGGCAGGTTTTCTTAAGCCTCACCAAAGTTCTGGGGCCCCTTGCAAAACCTAAAGGGGAGGAAGAAGTCTCACACCTCAGGCGGCGGTTCATGCAGGCGGGCTTAAGCAGGTTCAAAAATATTGTCATGGTCTTTTTTGGCTCCAAGGTTCTCTTTATGATTTGTTTCCCGGTACTTTTTGCAGTCCTCAAGTTTTCAGCTTTCAGGAACATCCTCCCTATGCAGTTTATATTTATCTTGGTAGTCCTTGCCCTCATAGGATTTTACCTCCCCGAATTATGGCTGAAAATAAGAATCAACAATCGCAAAGACCAAATTGTCCGCGGATTTCCCGATGGCCTTGACCTTATGGTTATATGCGCAGAGGCTGGCATGGGCCTGGACGCTGCCATCAACCGCGTCGGTGAGGAAATGAAGCTCAGGCACCCTTTCTTGAGTGAAGAACTGAAGATTCTCACGCTTGAATTACGGGCAGGCAAGCAGCGCCGTGATGCACTGAGAAATCTTGCCATGAGAACCGATTCTGAAGATTTACAGAGCTTTGCAACTCTTCTGATCCAGACCGAGAAATTTGGCACAAATATCGCCCAGGCCATGCGGGTTCAGGCGGACTCCATGAGGACAAAAAGGACCCAGAAGGTCGAGGAGATAGCCGCAAAATTGCCGATAAAGCTTCTTTTTCCGACGATTCTCTTCATTTTTCCATCTCTATTTCTCGTACTTATGGGGCCGGCACTGATTCGCGCATTCAGGGTATGGAAGGGGTAAGTCTTGATGGTTAAAAATGGAGTGGAAAAATTGTACACTGCAGGCTGGAGGGTGCTATGAAAAGGGTTAATTTGAAATCAATGGTGTTGGCTGTGCTGTGTTTCTTCTTTGTTGTCGGACTCGTCACCGGTTGTACATCAACAAAAAACTTTCTGGGCTACTTCAAGTTCTGGGGACCAAAGGAAGAATCGACAGCAATGAAAGAAACAAAGACCGAGGAGATGTCTGCCTTTATGTCTCAGGTGCGGGCCGCCAGGGGTAATCCTGATTCCCATTATCTCCTTGCCACCCATTATCAGCAGCGGGGAAGGCATCGGGAAGCCATCGAGGAATTCAGAAAAGTAGTCTTCATCGACCCTCAGCATGTCAAAGCCTACAATGGCTTAGGTGTTTCATATGATAAACTGCGAGAGTTCGACAAAGCCCAGGAGTCCTACAGGATGGCAATGAGCTTAGCGCCACAACAACATTACGTATACAATAATCTCGGCTATTCCCTTCTCCTCAAAGGAAACTATGAAGCGGCCGTAGAAGTTCTGCAGAAGGGTATTGCCCTTGACCAAGGCAATGAGCAAATGCATAACAACCTTGCCATGGCCTATGCAGCACTGGGAAAAAACGATCTCGCCCTGGCAGCACTTGAGCAGACAAAGAGGCCCGCAGAAGCACGGTTTACACTGGCACAAATACACAAGCAAGAGGGGCGTCTTGGCGATGCAGAAACATTTTTTGCTGCTGCAACCTCTCTTGATCCTTCGTTAGAGCGCACTATGCAGGAGACAGAACGTTTCGTAACGAGGGTAACCCGGTCTATCAAGGAAACCAGGCAGGCGAAAGCGGGCCCCGTAAAAGAGCGTCAAACCTTGTCGAAAACCCCGAATCAGCCGGCAAAAGAAGCAAAAAAGGTGATTTTACCTGCACGTACCGCTAAAACACGAACCTCCAAAATGACCACTCTGAAAATGGCAAAGCTGGAACCTGATTTTCTTATGAATAAGACAGTGGCGATGGTTATTAGCAAAGACATTGATGAGCACCTCTCAGAAAACAAATGACGAGCCTGTGTCAGGGCTCATGCGAGAACTCTTTACAACACAGTCCGCGAAAACAACGATATACCCGGGAACGATTAACAGAGCAAAAATGGTTCTAAGGGGAAACAGGTTCGCAGGAAGGCACTCCATAAGGGTGGCATCGACGGCCCTATTGGCTGCCTTTTTGTGTATTTCAGGATGTGCCGGTACCAAAGGATCGCAAACATCCGCCAATAACAAACAATATCAGCGAATCCTTGAACAGCAAAAGCGAAAAGCTGAAGCTTCTGAAGAGGCGGACCTCCAAAAAAAGCTGCCACCCGCCAATGATCCCGAAACATCGGAACAACTGGGGGATGCCTACCTGAAGCAGGGGAATCTCGGTATGGCATTCATAGAGTACAACAAAGCATTGAAAGTTAATCCGGACCGAACAGGGACGCGGCAAAAATTAGCATATCTTATGCTAAAACGAGGAATGTGGGCCGATGCAGTCACAGAGTTTGACACAATCCTCGGGCGGTCTCCTAAAGACACAGTAGCGCTCCAGGGTAAAGCCACTGCCCTACTGCATTTGAATCGTCTCAAGGAGGCCGAGCAAACCCTCAACGCTGCCATCGGTTACGATACCGGACTGTGGCAGGCATATGCACTTCTCGGCACTATATATAACCGGCAAAAACTCTACATACCTGCGATAGAAGCATACGAGAAAGCCATAGCAATCAATCCGAAGGCGGCCGCTGTATACAACGATCTGGGAATTTCATTTTATATGACTGGTCAGTATCGGGAATCTGCCGATGTGTTGCTTAAAGCCATCAGTCTGAATGCTTCCAATTTAAAAACCTATAATAACCTCGGGCTTGCCTTATTTAAGATGGGAATGTTTCCGGAAGCCCTTGAAGCGTTCAAGAAAGGAGGCGACGAGGCAAGCGCTTATAACAATATGGGTATCCTCTACATGGAAGCAAAGAACTATGCTAAATCTATCGAATCTTTCGAAAAAGCGATCGAGGCAAAACCCTCCTACTATGAGAACGCACATGCCGGCCTGCAAAAAGCTAAGGCTGCCCTCAAACTGCACGGGGAAAAGTCGGGCTTGCAGTAAACTGTTTTTAGTGGACACAAAAGTCGGAGTATAACGCTACAACAGAGATCTCATACCAGGTTGCATTCGAAGGCGCACTGAGGCGTCGACGAGGAGCCGACGAAGGCGTACTTGTAAGTACGTCTAGGAGCGTGACGAGGAGACAACAAAGGTGAGTCGAAGAAGGCAACTTGGTATCAGAACTGTGGACAGAATCCCCAATATATTTTACACAAAGGAGTTCCGGAGGAATAACGGTGAAAGACTGGTCCTGGCTCTAGGACGATGTATGACTGATTGAATTCAACCCTATGGATTATAATATAAGGTTCATCAGCAGGGTTCCAAGGCATCCTTCGATGTCCGCTCAGAAAATGATGACCTCCGAAGGATAGTCGTATAGTTGATTTAAAATTGGAATTACACCAGCAATTAAATGCACGAAAAAGCAGTCATTCCCGCCCCCGATAGATGCATTCGAAGACAGGCGCAGAGGGAAATCCAGTGTTTTGCAACAGCAAGGTTAAGGTTTTTAGCTCTTTTTCTCATTGAGTGGGTAACAACGAGGTATACAAACCACGATTGCTGTGTGCACCTGCAAGTTGAGCATGGGGCATATCATGAAGAACTGCGGATTACAGCTTGAAACGAAGTATGACAACACGGCCTCACCTGTGTTGCGATAGTTATCCTTTTCTTGTCGCTCTATTCAGATATGCTTTCGATGCAGCATGCCATCAATTATTATGTAATCCCGCATCAAATCAGTCTCTTTCTCTATAAATGAGTGCATCCAGCCGAGCGATTTCAAGGATTTCAAGCGAAAAAGAATATCAATCCATGGACGTATCGACTTGATGCGGCAGGGGTGTTGCATTGAGTCATGATCGAGGGGATTTGAACAAAAAAGAATCGGTACTTTGCTTCACCTTGTGTTCTAATAATTTGTCATTTGCTATAAAATTTTCAATTGGAGTAAAAATTGCCATTGAGAGTCAGCACCGTAAGTTCTCGCCAGGCTAAAGTGCACTCCTTATTCTTCTACTAAATACATTCTTCCACCGGAAAAGTAAACGCCCTTAAATTGACAGTAGGATATTCTGCTTTCAGTCCCCGCACAATCTCAACAAGGTGAGGAATCTCCTCATCGGACACAGCCATAAAAAGAGCATTGGCATTGCCGGACGATCTCGTTTCTTTAGTCTTTCCGTCATATAATTTAAGATACGACTCACAACCAGCTTGCGTGAAGACATTTGTGACGGTTTCATCGAAGTACTCGTCATAACCAACAAAAAACATCTTCATGATTTTGACCTCTTTTTAAAAATATTTTTTGAAATATTGAAGGCATGCTTTTGTCATTTGTTTTATGTTATTACGAATATTCGTAAGAAGCAACACTTACCGGCATCTGATGAGACATTTTTCGTGTACGAAGCATAGATATATGGCATGCTGCAATTGCTTGGGTCATTTCCTTCCTCCTTTTCTTTGGAGAAAAAGCAGGTTAGATAGATACCTGGATCGCTAAAGGTCAATATATTTTGTTTCGCATAGAGGAAGAAACTCTCCGATTGGGTAACACACTTAAGCTACCAAACCAAATACCCGTCATGCTTTTTGCGCTGCCATCAGGGCTCAGACTTTTGCCGCTTCACCAGAGCTTCTTCGATTTCTTTTGCTACATCAATCATCAGCGTATTACTTTCTGACGTGTATGAAGCAGTCTTAATATCAGTCACTTTTTTCAAGGCGTTGATGACGATTTCTATTTTCCCTGCCTGCTCTTCTATAACCTGCAACGATGGAGCTATTTGCGTCTTGGATTTGGCTTTTCGGCATCGTCTGACCATACCGCCGATTATCGTGTTGGCATTCAAGAGATAATGAGATAGAGTGATCATCAGTTGATGCAGGGTTTCCAGAGCCACTCTCTTATTTTCATTCTCAAGTTCTGCCACGCGAAGCCGCCGTTTCTCCATTTCCATCCGTTCGGTAATATCCCTGCAAATGCCGGCAGTGGCGACCTCTTCCTCAAAAGTGACCATCTGTACCTTGTTTTCAGTATAACGATAGCTTCCGTCTTTGCAGCGACGCAAGTAAACGTACTGTTCCTTTGACTTCCCTGTTGTCACTCTCTCTTCGATTATCTTGGATATCTCCGGCAAAGATTCCGGTGCTACAAAATCCAGGTACGGTCTGCCTATCACCTCTTCTATGGAATTGCCATGCATGTCGCAAAAGGCTTTATTGGCAAAAACAATCACTCCCCTTCGATTAACAAAATATCCATCGTTAATGTCTTCTACCAGGACACGGTATTTTTCCTGTGATGCCGCTAACTCAGCTGTGCGTTTCTCAACCTCCCGTTCCAGATTCTTGGCATGGTCACGGATCACTGCTTCATGCAATGACTGAAAAAAATCACTGAACTTGAGGATAGTGTAACTCAGACAACTATTAATCTTCTGAAGTGCACTGAACAGCAGGGGGGCTTCCATTTCCCACATAAGGATAGGGAGGAGGATCGTTCTGTATAGCTCGAATGCCTTCTGGACCTCAGGGAGAGAGAAACCACCCCGCAATCGCATCCCGCTTATCTTTTCAACAAATGTATCTATCTTAGAGAAGTCCTCATGTACGAGCACGGCATAGTATGCGTCGGCAGCTTCAGAAGTGGTGCGGATCAACTCTTCAAGGGGTCGGTCCGAATAACGTAGGCTCACTTCTCCGTGAAGCCGGCGCGCCCACTCTCGCACAATCTCATCGCGGCGTGTCTCAAGGATTTCTCTCAGTGTCATTGTAGAATATAGTACAGCGGACAAAGGAATCCGTCAAGGAGTAGGAGTAAGTTCTCGTAGCTGTGGTTGGCAGCCTTCAAACGAACTCCTTCCGCTTAAAGCGCAGTTTCCGGATGCTTCATATAATGTGAATTGCCCGGTATAAGCTGGTTATAATTGTCAAAGATCCAACTTCGTTTGTTTTAGGAAGACATGCGTAATCACCAACACATTCCCGGATATGCTGCAAGAAAAGAAGCTTCGCTCCGCGAAGCAGTGGCAACGTATGCTCCCCGACTATTGCCGGGACTTGTTCCCGGCTTGCAGTAAACAACGGCTGTGGGTTTTCCATGTGTTTTGAGTGGGCGGCATGATCGATGAGGGAGAAGACTGCTCCCGGAATAGCCCAGAAAAGCCATCCCGGTTCAATGCTATACTATGCAAACTGGCCGCTGTTCCCAATGAATTTCTTGACCATTTCCAGGAAGTTCTGTTTTTCCTTTTCCGGGAAACCTTTCAGCATTGCGGCAGTATGTTCATCGCGTTCTTTTTCGATCTTTGCGAGGGTTTTCTTTCCCTTCTGGGTGATTTCAAGTATCGTGACCCTCTCATCGCTGGGATCTGATTTCCTCTTGATGAAGCCGTTCTTCTCCAGTCTCTTGGCCAGACCCGTCATATTGGCGCCGGGGACAAGCATAATACGGCTTACATCGGTGATTCTGCTCTGTCCATCCTTGGAGGAATCAACAACCCTCAATACGTTGTACTGGGGGAAAGAAAGATTATATTTTCTGAAGATGGCCGATACGATCCTTTTAAATATCTCGGCTGCCCGCACAACTGACATGAGGAGGTTTTCGTCTGCGCTCAGATCGCTTTGATAGTCGCTTCTTCCCATAATAAGTTCACCTCAAATACAGTTATTTCAATATATTATAGTATATCAATTCATGCCACAGTATGCCAGAAAATAAATGTATTGAATTTATATATATTGATATTTTATGTTTATACTTTTTTATTTTAGAGGCAAATAAAACAATAATGTAAATAAATACAGGTAATTCCCCACGGCAACACTTTCATTTCTGTATACTGAAGAACATTTTCAGACAGTAATTTATGTTGACAAAACATTTTTCCTTCGATAATATTTTCTCTATACGAATCATTGTTCTATATACAGAACTTTTTTGAAGGTCATCATGGGCACATTAATTACAATTGTCATTAACACCACAGCAAGCATACTAACCTTATACATTCATCGATATAGCGGAATACAGAAGGAGGCAACATGAAAAAAAAGATCATGCAAGGAAATGAAGCAATCGCCAGGGGTGCATGGGAAGCCGGAGCAACTATTGGCTGCGCCTATCCGGGGACACCGAGCAGCGAAATCATGGCGGAGATTTCAAAATTCAAGGAAATTTACACAGAATGGGCTCCCAATGAAAAAATCGCCGTGGAAGTGGCACATGGGGCCTCTCTTGCGGGAGGAAGGGCAATTGCGTGCATGAAACACGTGGGGCTCAATGTGGCTGCCGACCCTCTCATGACAATTGCCTATACAGGGGTAAAGGGTGGTTTTGTCATCGTTGTGGCTGATGATCCCGGACAGCACAGTTCCCAGAATGAGCAGGACAGCCGGAATTGGACCCGTTTTGGAAAGGTGCCCATGCTTGAGCCCGCTGATTCACAGGAGTGTAAGGATTTTACAAAAATCGCCTTTGATATCAGCGAACGATTTGATACACCGGTATTATTAAGAACAGAGACGAGGGTTTCGCACTGCGATTCCCCGGTGGAGTTCGGTGAAAGAAAAGAGTCTACCATGAAAAAGGGTCTCGACCAGAAGGACACGCCAAAGTACGTCATGGTTCCTATGTATGCCAGACCAAAAAGGGCCGCACTGGAAGAAAGGATTCAAAATGCTCGGTGAATACGCTGACACGGAGTTTCCGTTATAATACTATGGAGATCAACGATCCTTCCATAGGGTTTATTTCTTCGGGAGTCACCTATCTCTATACCAAAGAGGTATTTCCCCAGTATTCTTTTTTGAAGCTGGGCATGGTCATGGCCGCTGCCGAAGAAAATGATTGCAGAGTTTTTCAAAAAGGTGAAAAAGGTCATCATCGTAGAAGAGCTCGATCCATTTTTTGAAACAGAGATCAAGGCAATGGGATTCAAGGTATGGCACGGCAAAGACCTTATCCCGACTATTGGCGAACTGACACCTGCTATAATTGAGCGATCGCTCTGCGAAGGCCGTTACCGGTAAGAGCTTCAAGGCGCCGGCAGGTGCGGATTAAGCCGGAAGACCTGCCGAGAAGACCACCAAACCTTTGCGCCGGTTGTTCTCACAGGCCGTTGTTTTATGCTCTCAAGAAACTTGGACTTTATGTCTTCGGCGACATCGGCTGTTATGCATTGGCCGTTGCTCCTCCCCTCTCTGCAATGCACGCCTCAACCTGTATGGGCGCCGGTATCGGCGGGGCCTACGGGGCGGGAAAGGTCCTCGGAAAAGAAGGACTCGGAAAGATATGCGCAGTGCTTGGCGACTCCACATTTCTCCATAGCGGTATCGGGCCCTTAATGGACGCCGTCTATAACAAAGGATATTCCACCACCCTTATCTTGGATAACAGGATTACTGCCATGACAGGGCAGCAGGAAACAGCCAGGCACAGGATTTACCATCAAGGGCGAGCCCACCACAATGGTCGATTATGAAGCAGATAGTAAAGGCCATCGGCGTTAAACATATCGTGAAAGGTGAACCCTTACAACATTAAGGAAACCATGGAAGCAATCAAGGAAGAGGTCAACAGGGACGATGCCTCTGTCATCATTACGGTAGACAGTCCCTGCATGCTCCTGCGAAGGGCAAAACCATTAGAAAAATTCAAGAACCCGTTGTTTGTAATTGATACGGACACGTGCAGGGGCTGCAAGGTCTGCCTTGAGATCAACTGTCCTGCAATAAGCTGGCAGGCAGGCGAAGGCGCGACAAAAGACGGTCATAAGAGGAAAGGGAACGGCATTCATCAATAAAGATCAGTGCGTCGGCTGTGAAGTATGTGCTCAGGTTTGTAAATTCGAAGCCATTGCGCCGGCCACAAAGTGAGGAGGAAAATCATGGAGAAAAATGATACGGTAACCAATATATTTCTATCAGGCGTCGGTGGTCAGGGAACGATTCTCGCGAGCAATATTCTTGCTGAAGTCTTTCTCAATGCCGGATATGATGTAAAAAAGGCTGAAGTCCACGGTATGGCCCAGAGGGGCGGTGATGTTACGACGCACTTCAGGTTCGGTAAAAAGGTTTACTCACCGCTCATCAAAGAGGGTGAAGTAGATTATCTTTTGTCCTTTGAGCTTCTCGAAGCCGGTCGATACATCAACTGGGTAAAACCGGAAGGAAAAATCATCATTAACAAACAAGCCATATTCCCGCCGGCAGTAAGCCTGGGGCAGGTGGAATATCCCAATGACATTGAGAACAACATTCAAGAAATATTTTAAGAATAATGTCACCATCATTAACGGACAGGAAATGGCAAGAAAGCTCGGCAATATTCAGGCCGCAAATGTCATTCTTGTTGGCGCTTTCTCCAATTTCTTCCCTGAAATTCAGGATAATCAATGGCTCGATGGGATAAAGGAACTTTTGGCTCCGAAGCTTCACGACCTTAATATAAAGGCCTTCCATGAAGGGAAACAATTGCTCCAGTAACAGGCAGGAAGTAATCGTCCCTGGCAAGGGATACACAGCACATCGACATGGGCTGTCCCATATCCCTTGCCAGGCACATCGAGAGGTGGCACATTTGGAAAAAAAACAAAACGAAGCAAAGTCTGAATATACCGATCTGGTTCCGGCAGTGGATCAAGCATTAAAAATCCTCATCTGTCTCGCGAAAAGTCCATCGTCGAAAATGAACCTTACCGACATCTGTAAAACAGTCGGCATTCACAAGAGCAAAGGCTATTCAATTCTTAATACACTCCAGAAATTCAGCATTGTGCACAAAGATCCCGAAGGAAAGACATACTCCCTGGGGCTTGGACTTATTGCTCTGTCCAGGAAAGTGCTGGATAATTTGAATTATGGCGCAATAGCTGATCCTGTTCTGAAAGAACTTGCAAAAAAGACCAACAGCACTGCCCTCTTCGGCGCCATTGATGACGGCAACGTCTTTGTTGTCGCACGACAGGAGGCAGCCCAAAACATCAGCGTTACAATCCGCTCGGGCTATCGGTTCAGCATCACTCACGGGGCGCACGGAAAAGCCATTGTAAGCTTTCTGCCGGACAGTGAGAGGGATAAAATCCTCAAACAGAAAAAGCTTTTTTTCTACGGCGATACATCAAAATTTGACCGCGCCAGACTGAAAGCAGACCTTCAACAGTGCAGAGAAACAGGCTTTGCCTACGACATCGGTGAGTTAAACGCAGGAATTAATGTCATTGCTTCTCCTGTTTTTGATTCACACGATACACTGTTAGGGTCCATCTTCATTATGGGGACTTTCCCCGAATCACTTGCCCATACATATGGCCCAATAGTTGTTGACAGCGCCAGGGCGTTTTCTTCTACGTTAGGCGCAGATATTGAGTTGACCTATCGGGGGGCCGGGAAAAGGGATTAATGAGGCTATGAAGGGGATCCGCTGTATTAGTTATACGCAATTGAAGATTAAAATGCCGGATGAACACTATTCAGGGAGCAACTTGATTGCATTGAAGACTTGTCCGACTTTTATATTTTAAAAAACTATCTTTTATGAGGAGGGTGCCATGAGTGATATACATATCCATATAGGCGAAATGCTTGCAAGAAATGCAAGGATGTATCCAAATGATATTGCCCTTGTTGAGAGAATTGCGGCAGACAAGAAAAGGACAGAAATTACCTGGAAGGAGTTTGATGAGAAGGCAAATAAGTTTGCGAATATTCTCAAGAATAAAGGAGTTAAAAAAGGCGATAAAGTCAGTCACTGGATGCAGAATTCCATAGACTGGCTGGTAGCATACTTCGGTATTGTCCGGACAGGGGCATGGGTTGTTCCTTTGAATTTCCGTTTTACCGCCGAAGAAATGAAATACGGCGCTGATGTTGCAGAACCCATTGCTTTTGTCTTTGATGAAGAATTCACTCAGAGGGTTGAGTCGGTAAAGGACCAGCTTACCACAGTCAAAAGCTATATCTGCGTTGGCAATAACGTCCCGGCTTTTGCCGAATCATTTCAAACCCTCATGGCCCAAGCCGATGCAACACCCCTTGATACGGAAATTACCTTTTCAGATCCCTGTGGATTATACTTTACATCAGGTACAACAGGGCAGCCAAAACCGATTCTTCTGACTCATAACAACATGGCAAACGCCTGTATAGTTGAGAATATGCATCATCTCCAGACCAAAGATGATGTCTTCATTCTCCTCCCACCCCTCTACCATACCGGGGCAAAGATGCACTGGTTCGGCCACTTCATCGTGGGCAGCAAAGCTATCATACTGAAAGGCATTTCACCTGAATGGACTTTTGAAGCGATCAGCGAAGAAGGCGGAACAGTGCTCTGGAGCCTTGTGCCCTGGATTCAGGACATACTGATCAAACTCGACAGCGGGGAATTGAAACTGTCCGACTATAAACTGGACCAGTGGAGGATCCTCCATATGGGCGCCCAGCCAATCCCACCGGCGCTCATCAAACACTGGAGAGATTACTTTCCGACTATGCAGTATGATACAAGCTTCGGTCTCAGTGAATCTACAGGACCAGGCTGCGTTGATCTGCGTATCGGCAACGAGCATAAGATCGGCGCTATCGGCCTTCCCGGGTTCAACTGGGAATACAAGGTCGTTGATGACGACGGGGTTATTGTTCCCAAAGGAACACCGGGAGAACTCTGTGTCCGTGGAAACGGCGTCATGAGAGAATACTACAAAAACCCGGAAGCTACCGCAAAGACACTCCGTGACGGCTGGCTCTTTACGGGAGATATGGTGCGCGTTGATGAAGATGGTTTTATCTGGATCGTTGACCGCAAAAAGGATGTCATTATTTCAGGCGGAGAAAATGTCTTTCCCGCAGAGGTTGAAGATTTTCTCCACCAAAACCCGAATGTAAAAGACGTGGCAGCCATCGGGATACCTCATGAACGTCTCGGTGAGATTGTAGGAGTAGTCATCGATGTAGTGCCTGGCAAGACATTGACTGAAGAAGAGGTACTGAAGTTCTGTGAAGGCCTGATGAAGTATAAGAGACCAAGAAAGGTCTTCTTCGGTGAAGTACCCAGGAACCCTACCGGTAAATTAGAAAAAGTTAAATTAAGAAAAAAATATATTGGCATGGAACAGGCAATTAAACTGTAAAACAATGACGTAGCAACATAACCCCCCCCAACATTCGGTCCGGAGGGTGACCCCCTCTGGACCGAATAAAAACTGCACGGGAAACAGGTCCGTTAAAACCTGAAAGAGTAACTACTCAAACTGCCTGCTGTTCCTGATGAATTTCTTGACCATTTCAAGGAAGTTCTGTTTTTCCTTTTCGGGGAAACCTTTCAGCATTGCGTCAGTATGTTCATCCCGTTCTTTTTCGATCTTTGCGAGGGTTTTCTTTCCCTTCTGGGTAATTTCAAGGATAGTAACCCGTTCGTCAGCGGGATCTGATTTTCTCTTGATGAAACCGTTTTTTTCTAATCTTTTGGCAAGACCGGTCATATTAGCCCCAGGGACAAGCATAATACGGCTTACATCGGTGATCCTACTCTGCCCATCCTTGGAGGAATCAACAACCCTCAATACGTTGTACTGGGGAAAGGAAAGATCATATTTTCTGAAGATGGCCGAAACGATCCTTTTAAATATCTCGGCTGCCCGCACAACAGACATAAGGAGGTTTTCATCTGAACTCAGATCGCTTTGATAGTCACTTCTTCCCATGATATGTTCACCTCAATAATGGTCATGTAACCAATATGAGTGTTATTATAGCAACTTACCGGTTACTCTGGTCAAGGTTTTTTTACAATAAGTTTCAGCAGGCTTCTGTGAGCAGTTGGCTTGATGCAGGTGGAAGGGCCCTTTCCTTCGATAAAGGTCCTTGCCATACTCCCGTCCGGTAATCTCCGAAATCGGCTCAAGGGCCTCCAGATTCCTGACAATTACAGCAAGTTTGCGTTTGACAACCTCTTTATCCACAGGACTCATATCATATTATTCTTAATATTTAAAGGGATCGTGCCTGTCCTTCACAGCGGCAGCGAAGGTGGGGCCTGTGCCCCGCTGGGGTACGTGTGAATAGTTCCAGCGAGCTTCTGCGAGCAGAGGGGGAGGCTCCGCAGGCTTTTGCCTGTGGAGGGGGCGACGTGAGCCCCCTAAATAGAAAATATATTGAAATTATATTTATTGATAGTAAATGTATTGACTTTTTATTTCATCCTGTGATAAAAATAAAACTATCATGGAATACGGCAAAGATTTGGTTAAAGTTCAGAGACTTACACAAATCACACTCATTGATTTTTTGCACATCCTTAATCGGGGTGAGCAACAGAATAATAACGATTAAGCATAAGGAGGTACTATGCAAATCAAGAATGAACTTGCAAAAATTGTAGGCAAGGATTATGCGAGCGAGAGCATGAAGGACCGCGAGAAATATTCGTGGGATTACAGCCTCCTTCCTCCGGGCATTCCCGATGCAGTAGTGTGGCCGGGAAGCTCAGAAGAAGTAGGGAAAATCGTAACATGGGCGAATGAAAAGAATATCCCCGTCGTTCCGGTCAGCTCAAAAGCTCACTTCCACGGGTGCAGCATACCAAAACAGGGCGGCGTTGTTGTGGACCTGTCAAGGATGAACAAAATCCTTGAAATCGACACAGACAACCGTCTGGTAAGGTTTGAAGCCGGTGTCACCTGGGAACAGCTCACCACCGAATTGGCAAAGAAGGGCCACAGGGCCATTATGCCGCTTCTACCCCATGGAGAACGGTCAGTGCTTACGGACACCCTGGAGAGGGAAGTGCCGACAAATATCGTCTACGATTACGGCGAACCCATGCAGTCAATCGAAGTGGTCTGGCCTACCGGCGAAGTTTTCAGATGCGGCTCTGCCAGCGTAAACGGTTTCCCTGATTCAAAATCAAGAGGAGCCAACCCATCCGGTCCGGGCCTTGACTTCTATCGTTTTGTCCAGGGCGCACAGGGCACCATGGGTATCGTGACCTGGTTGAGTTTGAAGATCGAGACAATCCCCACAATCGACAAGATCTTTTTTGCACCTGTCTATGATCTTCCATACGCCATTAATTTTCTCTACAGAATCCTGCCAAGAAGAATCGGCCAGGAGTGTCTCCTGCTCAACAACACTGACCTGGCAGCCATCGTAGCAGATACGATGCCTGATGATTTCGAAGAACTCCAGGCAAAACTGCCGCCATGGACGCTGATTCTTACCATAAGCGGTCTCGTCAGAAGACCTGAAGAGAAAATTGCCTATGAAGAGAATTTCCTGAAAGAGATATTGACCCACGAATTTCCGAAAATGGGTCTTACCGACAACCTCCCCGGTTTCCCCGGATTAGGACGGAAACTGATGCCTATGCTCAGAAAACCCTGGCCCACTGATCTGCCATACTGGAAGAACCGGGTAAAGGGCGGATGTCAGAACCTCTTCTTCATCACCAAACCGGAAGACGTACCGGCATTCATGGAAATTATGGAAATTGTGGCAGCCAAGTATGATTACCCAATGGGCGACATCGGCAGCCATATTCAGCCAATAGAACATAACAGGGCCTGCCAGATTGAGTTCAGCTTCTTCTACAATCCTGATGATGCCGGAGAAAAGGCTCTTGTGGCAAGCTTGTACCGTGACACTGCAAAAGCTATGCATTCTGAAGGCGCCTTCTTTTCAAGACCTTATGGTGATCTTGCCCCTATGGTCTATGAAAAGGCAGCAGGATATATGGTAGCTTTAAGACGGGTAAAGAATGTTTTTGATCCAAAGAACATTATGAACCCCGGAAATCTGTGTTTCTAAGGAGGATAATATGCCAAGTGATCGCTATGATACACCAAAAACACCGGTCAGTCTGGACATAACAAATCTGGACAATTTTAAATATGATATGGACCATTGCATTAAATGCAAAGGTTGTTACTGGGTAGAACACACCTACATGCCGGGCGTCAACTTTTCAGTACGATGCCCGAGCAACTACTGGAACGATTTTGATTCCTACGGGGCTTTCGGAAAAATGAGAATAGGTCTCGGCGTTCTCGATGGAAAACTGGAATGGACCGATAAACTCCTTGAGATTATTTATGCCGATCCACTCTGCGGCGCCTGCGATGTGGGCTGCAAGAGAAATCTTGACCTTGAAATCGGATTAACCCTTGATGCACTGAGGGTAAAGGCTGTAAAAGACGGCGCAGGCCCTATGCCGGCGCACAAAAAAATCGCAAAGAATATCGAAACAAAACACAACCAGATCGGAGTCCCTCACGAAAATAGAAAGAAATGGCTTACAAAAGACATTAAGGTTGCCGAAAAGGCAGATATACTCTACTTTGTGGGATGCTCCTCATCATACAGAAACACCGATATCGCAAAAGCAACGGCAAAGGTACTCAATGCCTCCGGCACACCCTTTATGCTCTTAAAAGATGAGTGGTGCTGCGGTAACGTAGTAGCTTCAGTTGGTATGGTAGACGAAGCAATAGCAATCGCCAAACGCAATATCGAGGCAATCAAGAAATCGGGCGCAAAAAAGGTGCTTACAAGCTGCGCCGAGTGCTACAGGACGCTGAAAGTTGATTATCCGAAGCTTCTGAAAATGAATACCAGCGATCTCGGCTTTGAAGTCATACATCTCATTGAATTTGCCGACGAAGCCATCAAGAACGGAAAGCTTAAGCTGACACAGAATGTCGATGTTCGCTTTGCCTATCATGATTCCTGTGGCGTAAGCAGACTGAGTGATCCATGGACTGAATGGAGCGGCCAGCGCGGCTGGATGGGCTGTGTTGAGCCCGAATTGAAGAGAAGGCGCGGCACAAAGGGACTCTACCTGCAGGCGAGAAATATCCTCAACGCAATCCCTGGGGCAAAGTTTGTTGAAATGCCGAGAACAAGGGAGAATTCTTTCTGTTGCGGCGCAGGCAGAGGCACAAAAGAGGCATTCCCTGATCTTGCTTCCGTCTCCGCAAAACATCGTATGGACGAAGTAAAGCATGTCAGTGCTGAGGCCCTGGTATCTGCGTGTCCGTGGTGCAAGAGCAACTTCTCCCAGGCAGTCAAAGAGAACGGCGACAGCGTGAAAGTAATGGATATTGCGGAACTTATCCTTGCCGCAGTTGAATTATAAGGAGGACGGCTATGAGTATAGTGAAAGCAGCATATAATGCAATAGAAACAGCAGTTGGCTCTAAATATATATCTGATGACCCCGCAATCTGCGAAGGTTATCGTTCAGGACCCGGCGGATATGAGAGCGGCCTGGGATACGAACGGGTAATGACCACAATACCCCACGCTGTTGTCATGCCGAGAACAACGGAAGAAGTACAGAAAATCGTTAAAATTTGCAACCGTTACAGCGTACCTTACGTACCCTATGCGACAGGATTCTACGGGCCCCGTTCGCATTGCCATGTCGAGAATGAACTTCTCATCGACATGAAGAGAATGAATGATTTCGAGATTGATGAGAAGCATTTTTCCATCAATGTCGGCCCCGGCGTCATCTATTCCCCGATCCAGCAGGAGTGCCTCAATAAAGGCGCATATGTTGTCATCGGTGGCGGCGGCGCTCAGGCCTCTGCAATAGCCAACCTCATCGGCGACGGATGGTCTCCGTTAAGCCACAGGATCGGCCTTCCCCACCGGCGTATTCTGGGCACCGAACTGGTGCTCCCCGACGGCGAGCTGGTGAAAATGGGCTCCCTGGCAGATGGCGAAGATCCCTTCTATGGAGACGGACCCGGACCTGATTTAAGAGGCATTCTCCGTGGTTTTACCGGCCTTCGGGGCTGTCTCGGCATCGTCACGAAAATGGCAATAAAGACAATGCCCTTCCAGCCGGAACCCCTTGTACCGACAGGCATTTCACCAAATACCGGTCTTGCCCTTCCACAGAATCGCGTAAAATGGATCAACTATCAGGTACCGAATAAGGCAGCACAGATAAAGGCAATGTTCGAAGTAGGCAAGGCAGAGATTGCCGGCGCTATTACAAAGGTTCCCCTCTTCTGGCGTGCAATTAACAAAGCCGAATCGAAAGAAGAGTTCTGGCAGATCTGGGGTAAAGAGAATGCCGAGACAATTAAGAACTTCCACATCGTCCGCGTGTTGCTCATCGGTTTTACCTCTGAAGAGCAGATGCAGTATGATGAAAATGTCTTGAACGACATTATGGCCGAGTGCGGCGCCACACCACGGGCAACAAGACCCATCGATGAATCCTGGATCAAGAATGCCGATTCGGCGGGTATGTGGCTTATGTGCGGTTCCTATGTCTCCGTTGATTACATTATTGAGACTCTCACACAGGCAACTGTTCACGGTGAAAGCTATGCCGATACAAAGAAGAAGTACACTCCGCCGCTTATGCCTGATTATGGCGATCCGGGATGGTTCCAGAGCTTTGAGTGCGGCCACCAGGGATACTCAGAATTTCTCGTATACTGGGATCAGGATGAAGACACCTCCGGCGTTGATCAGTTCTATGTTGAAACATCGAAGATGAATATAAAGGAACGCTTCTATACATCACTGTTAGGTCCTCACCAGCCAATGTATCTTACCGGGCCGAAGTACGGACCGAACTATCACGAATGGATGCTGAAGATAAAAGATGCTCTTGATCCTCTCTGGGTCTGTCACCCGCCGGTACCACTTGCGCATGACGAATTTGTAGATCGCGCGCCATGGATGAAAGCGATGAAAGACTGGGAAAGCCCGAAAAAGCTTCCTATGCCGGATTGGAAATAGGCAACAAAAGGCTGTAACTCCCCATGAAATAGGGAGATCATAAACTCCTCCAACAAAGATAGCTGGGCCGGTTGGTTCTTACAACCGCCCAGTTTTCTTTGTAAATAGTAATGTCTCATCATATTCATCGCACAAGCAAGAACGCATCATCCTTAATAACATCAGGTGGATATGAAATTATTTCTTGACAGCAGAATTTGTCCAATGCTATTTTATTAGTAGAACCTGTGTTTCATAGATAGAACTTTTATGAATGAGGAAAAAGACATTGCCGGCAAAAGATATCAGGTTCCTGCTGTAGAGCAGGCGTCACGCATACTGTTTTGCCTCGCCAACGCCGGATCATCACATATGAGCCTCATTGAAATTTGTGATCAGGTAAGGGTACATAAAAGCAAGGCCTTTTCCATCCTGCACACACTGCAAGGTTTTGGGCTTGTCCAAAAAAATCATGACGGAAAGGGTTATTCCCTCGGCCCCGGTCTCATTTCCCTTTCACGGAAATTTCTCGATAATCTCAATGCCCCCACTCTGGCCGCGCCCATTCTTGAAGAACTTTCAAAGCAAACTACGAGCACAGCTGTGTTAGGTTTAATTGCCGGCGGACATGTTTTTGTTGCTGCAAAGCATGAGGGTGACAGCGACATTGGCGTTACTATGCGTATCGGTCGACATCTGCCTCTTACCTATGGTTCACACGGTAAAGCAATATTCGCTTTTCTCCCTCAGAAAGAACGTGAACTCCTCCTCCTGGATAATGATCTCTATTTTCATGGAAATCCTGAGAAACTTGACCGGCCCCGTCTGCAAAGGGAACTCGCGCAATGCCGCCGTGACTGGTACGCGCTCGACTTAGGTGATGTAAAAACAGGACTCAACGCCATTGCCGCTCCCGTGCTTGGCCCTGGCGGTATACCCGTTGGGTACATCGTGGTGTTGGGGCTCTTTCCTGCAAAAACTGCCCGTTTGTATGGCTCCTTTGTTGCGGAAGCCGGAAAAAGGCTCTCCCGTCTATTAGGCGCTGATATTGACGAGGTAATGAAAGAACCTGCAGGCAGAAAAGCGTAATAGCCTTTCGGGAGGACGTTACAGTGAAAAAGAAAGAAAAAAGAAAAAATATCCCTGAGACAAACCGGGTCAGTCTTACAGTGAACAATCAGGTCTATGATTTTGAAATAGGGATTGGTTCTGGTCAGGTTGATCCTGCTCATACACTGGCACATACGCTTCGGGAAACCCTTGGTCTTATTGGCACAAAGATTTCATGCGACAACGGCGCCTGCGGCGCCTGCACGGTCATCATGGATGGAAAGGCAATTCTTTCCTGCATGACCCTCACCGTCGAGTGTCAGGGGAAGCACATCCAAACCATCGAGGGGCTCACGAATCAGGAGACAGGCGAACTTGATTCACTCCAGCAGGCGTTCATCGACCATACAGCTTTTCAGTGTGGCTTTTGCACACCAGGGATGATTATGACTGCACAGGCCCTCCTTAATGAAAATAGTTCACCCACAGAGGAAGAGGTGAAAGAGGCCCTCTCGGGCAACTTCTGCCGTTGTATCAGTCATTACCAGGTCATTAAAGCAGTCATGGCAGCATCTGTAAAAATGAGGTAGTCAAAATGACTGAAAAATACAGATACATAGGTAAGGCAACACCCCGAAAAGACGCCGCAGATATTGTCACGGGAAGGTCAAGGTTCCTCAACGATATAAAGTTTCCCAACCTGCTCTACGGGAAAGTGCTCAGGAGTCCCTATCCCCATGCCATTATAAAAAAGATCAACAAGGAACGTGCCGCCAAACTTGAAGGCGTAAAAGCAATACTTACCTGGGAGGACGTCCCTGACTGGAAAGGGGGCACACCCCGTTCAACACCTGTTCTCGGCCAAAAGGTCCGATATGTTGGTGATGCTGTTGCGCTTGTTGCTGCCGAGAGCGAAGAGATTGCCATTGAAGCTACTAGGCTTATTGAGGTTGTATATGAAGACTTACCAGCTGTCTTTGATATTGAAGATGCCCTGAAACCCGGCGCTCCCCAGCTCTACGAAGAGTTTCCCGGAAACATTGTAACCCCCGGCACACCCTTCTTTGGCCCTCATAGTCTCAAGGAAATAGCCATGGGAGATGTGGAAGAGGGATTCCGGGACGCCGAGGTAATAGCGGAAGGCACATTCGGTTATGAAAATATGCCGAATCCATTGCCTCCCGAACCTCCAGGCGCGGTAGCTCTCTGGGAAGAACCGAACAGATTGACACTCTGGATATCGGCCCAGACCTCATACATGGATAGCATTTCCCTCTATCATGTTATGGGCAGAAATGTGGAGGTGCGTACCTTCGGCGGCCCCTGTGGCGGAAGTTTCGGTTCAAAGATGATGTCCTGGCAGGTCCAATGTTATGCAGCGCTTTTAAGCAAGGCTACGAACCGGCCGGTAAAACTCATTTTCACCAAAGAAGAACATCTTGCAGCCTTCACAGTACGGCCCCGGTGCCGCATACAGGCAAAAGTGGGCATGAAAAAAGATGGGACCGTCACCGTAGTATCCGGGAACTGGCTTGTTGATACCGGCTACTACTCAATGACAACCCAGGCGCAGGTTGCTGTCGGCTGCGGTGAGGCCCAGATTATGGTCCAGTGTCCCAACTGGAGCCTGAAGCCCATCATTGTCTGCACCAATCGCAATGCATCAGGTATCGTGCGAGGCTTTGGCGGTCAGGAATTGAAGTGCGCCCTCATACCCCTGTTGAGTCTCGCCATGGAAAAGGCCGGGATCGACCCTGTGACGTTCTTTAAGAAGAATTTCGTTAAACCCGGCGGCGGATACTTCTGGCGGGATGGCAACTGGTATACATACAGGGGAGTTGACTATACAAAAACAATAGAAAAAGGCGCAGAACAATTCGGCTGGCAAGAGAAATGGAAAGGGTGGCTCAATCCTTCGAGTGTAACAGGTGCAAAAAGAAGAGGGATAGGAGTGGGCATCCATGGAAATGCCGATATCGGTGAGGATTCGTCGGAAGCTTACGTCCGGCTTCATCCCGATGGCACTGCCATGCTCTTCTCCTGCGTAACGGAACACGGAACAGGACAGAGGAGCAACCTTGTAAAAATGGTTGCAGAGGTCCTGCAGTTACCTCTGGATAGGATCTCCGTGAGTCCATCGGATTCACTTATTAACCCTTACGAGGCTGGCCCTGTCGGTTCCAGAGGCACCTACGCCATTGGTGGAGCTGCAATCGCCGCCGCAGAAGATGCCAGAAAAAAGCTCTTTGAGTTGGTAGCGCCAGCACTTCAGTCATCACCGGAAGATCTGGAGACAGTAGACGGGATAATTTATGTGAAAAACAATCCTGAAAGAAAGGTGCACTGGAAGGCCATGGGATTTGATCGCACATGCACAGGTTTTGGACACTTTAAACCAGATTTTACCTTGAGCAACTGCATGGTTACTTTCATCGAAGTAGAGGTTGATACGGAAACAGGTAAAACATCCCTCATCAATGTTGTCAACGCCACCGATGTGGGCCAGATTATTGATCCACCGGGTCTTGAAGGTCAGCTCAACGGTTGTCTCGGTTCCGGGGGCATCGACAGCGCCCTCTTTGAAGAAATGGTGCTGGACCACTCCACGGGACATATGCTTAACGCCAACATGATCGATTATAAGTGGAGGACCTTTTCCGAGTTACCGCCAATTAAGAACGTGATACTGGAAACGCCCTTTCCCAGCCATCGGTTTCACGCCATAGGAGCAGGCGAGATAGCCACTTCACCTGGTCCATCAGCAGTGCTTATGGCTGCATCAAATGCAATCGGTGTCTGGCTCCATGAGTATCCTCTTACACCGGAAAGAGTGTTGAAAGCGTTAGGGAAAATACCCCAAAAGAAAGACAGAGGGGGTGTTCTGTGAAATCCTTTGTCCATTTCAATGCGCAGACCGTTCACGAAGCCTGCACAGTCCTCGAACAATATAATGGCAAGGCAAAACTCAATGCAGGCGGAACGGATCTCTTTCTCACACTCAAAGGAGACATTCTCCCCCATTACCCTGAGGCGGTAGTTAATATTAAAAATATCCCTCATCTTGGTTCCATCAGGGTCACAGACAAGGCTATAATAATCGGCGCACTTGCAACCCTTTCCGATATATCGAAATCGAAACTCCTCCATGACAATTGTAGGGTCCTCGTAGAAGCTGCCCATTCAGTAGCAAGCCCCCAGATACGAAATGCAGCAACTATAGGGGGGAATCTCTGCCAGGATGTGCGCTGCTGGTATTATCGATATCCTCGCCATATTGGCGGGCCGATTCACTGCCTGCGAAAAGGAAACGGTCCTTGTCTTGCGATAAAAGGGGACAACCGATATCATGCTATTATGGGCGGCAAAAAATGCTTCGCCGTCTGCCCTTCTGATACCGCTGTGGCATTGGCAGCGCTGAATGCTCAGATCACCGTTGTTTCACCGAGCGGCAAAAGAAGTGTTTCTATTTTAGATTTTTTTAACCCCCTCGGGAATGCCCTCCAGGGAAATGAAATGATAACCGAAATCGAGGTCCCCAGAACGGCTATTCCAGCAAAAGAGACGTTCCTCAAATTTACCCTCAGAAGCCCCATTGATTTTGCCATTGTCAGTGTCGCATCGATCATCGCCATGGATAAAGACGTCTGTATTGATGCCCGCATTGCGCTCGGCGCTGTGGGTCCGGGGCCTCTTCGGGCAAAGACTGCCGAGGATTTTCTCAAAGGGCGAATCCTCGATAAAAAAACAGCCATAGAAGCTTCGGAGCTGGCATTGGCCGGATCAAAACCGTTAAGCGGTAATGCTTATAAGGTCGAAATCGCCAAGACCCTCGTCAAAAGAGCCATATTGAGTTAATAAACATCTTGAGACAACTTCAAATTTCCCGGTCGGCAAAACTATTCCTGACATACTTCCCGGCGCAGATCCTGTAATACCATTTCCCAAAAAAGCGCTCTCTTCGTTGGCATTGTCGTCATAAATCCTCACATACAGGTTGTACACTTATTCCAATTCTAAATCAACCGGGTCATTCCGGAGATCATCCTTTCTTCGCTCCCACTCGTCTGCACCTGTCCCCCGAAGGGGGATTACCCTGCATACGATTCACCTTCGCTCAGTTCTCGAACTCGCTCGTCGCTCAAACAGCGAGAACTGTCCTAAACGCGGCACCTGTCCTCCGAAGGTGGGCTGGCCGCAGGACCGCAAAGGTTCATCGGCAGGGTACCCAAGGCATCCTTCGATGTCCGCTCAGAAAATGATAACCTCCGGAGGGTAGCGGTACGGTTGATTTAGAATTGGAATTAGACCTCTCTTCTGCGCCATCTCAATATCATCTTTGATTGAGAAATGGAATAGTTTACCTTCATAAGAACTCGCCCGAGCCTTCTGTGAAAAGCTCGAATTGTATTGACAAAGAAGCTTTTATTGCATAAAATATTTCCTATACAAATCATTGTTCTGTCAACAGAACATTTGAAGGACAACGTGAGTAAGCCAATCAATAAATCGAATACATACCAGGCGCAAGAAGTGGTTAAAGTAATTAAAAGAACACTTAACTGCCCTAAGCCTCATTTTCTTTTCCAATTGCTGCCTGGTGTTGCGTTCTGGCGGATAGCTAATAACAGGAAAACGTTATTCGACAAAATAACGCAATCCAATTGTCATCAATAAAATAACGTAGGAGGTTCCTCATGAAGTCAGATTTCTGGTTAACTGCAAAAGAAGTACTAAGAGTAAACGCATCGAAATGGCCAAACAAAGTAGGCGCCAAAGATTTATACAAAGAGTTCACCTTCAAAGAATGGAATGAACGGTCATGCAGGCTCGCCAATGCCCTCACCGATATGGGCATGAAAAAGGGCGACAAATTTGCAGTCCTCGCATACAACTGCGTAGAATGGATGGACATCTATGCTGCTGCGGCAAAGGGCGGCTTTACCGTTGTGCCCATCATGTTCAGACTTTCTGCCCCTGAAATGGAATACAACATTAATCATAGCGAGTGTAAAGTCTTCATCGTTCAGGGTGGAGCAGACAAAAAAGATGGAAAGACCTTCCCGTGGATAGATATGGCTAACGGGATGAAGAAAAATCTTCCCACTGTAGAAAAATATGTCGCTTTCGGATTCGGTAATCCGGACTATGACGGCTTTATCTCTTATGAGGGCGCAATGGCGGCGGCAAGTCCCGAAGAACCACCGGTCGAGGTAGATCCCGAAGACATCTGGATCATCATGTATACCAGCGGTACCACAGGCAAGCCAAAGGGCGTCATGAAGAGCCATCGTTCCTTATTTTCTCAGTATTTTATTATGATCCACGATCACTTCTTCGGTCATGATGACTGTAATCTTCTTGTCATGCCCTGCTGTCACATCAACTCACTGAACTATTCTTTTGTAAATACTTGGGTAGGCGCAACAGTCATGTGCTACAACATGATCAGTTTTGATGCGGAAGACCTGCTCAAAACATTTTCTGAACATAAAGTTACCTTTACTTCCCTCGTACCTACTCACTACATCATGATGTTGTCCCTCCCTGATGAGGTAAAGAAAAAATATGACCTTACTTCCATTAAAAAACTGCTCATTTCCTCTGCTCCGGCAAGAAGAGACACGAAACTCGGTATCCTTGAAATGTTCCCCAATTCAAAACTCGACGAAGCCTATGGCTCAACTGAAGCGGGTTGTGTCACCATTCTGAAACCGGAAGAACAGCTCACAAAGCTCGGTTCCTGCGGTCGCGAGGTTATCGGCACTGACCTTCTCAGGCTTTACGATGAAGATGGAAATCTCATTACAAAACCGAATACCGTTGGCGAAGTCTATTCCAGAAGCCCCATGCTCTTCTCCGGATATCTGAAAGACCCCGAAAAAACTGCTAATGCGTTAAAGGGCCAATATTTTAGCGCAGGCGACATGGGTTACAAAGATGAGGAGGGATATCTCTTTCTCGTTGACAGAAAGGCAAATATGATTATCTCCGGCGGCGAGAATATCTTCCCTTCAGAAGTTGAGAACTGTGTCGGCGGCCATCCAAAGGTAAAAGATGTGGCCGTCATCGGCGTGCCTCACGAGAAGTGGGGAGAATCGGTAATGGCAGTCATCGTACTCCATGAGGGACAGACGGCCACAGCAGACGAGATAGGGGCATTCTGCAAAGGCAAAATAGCCGGTTTCAAAATCCCGAAAAATGTTAACTTCATCAAAGAAGAAGAGATGCCGAAGACACCTACCGGCAAAATCCTCCACAGAATACTGAGAGAGAGATTCGGTATGTGGAAAGATCATCAGTAATAGCATCAATGAGAATAGTGGGGGGCGGCCATTTGACCGCCCCCTCCATCAGAAAAGACTCTTTCGTGTTAATCAATAACATGTTTTGGGTCTCGAATGTATTCACCCGATTTCCAGTTTTGCATCCACCACTATGCCGCCACTACCCTTTTCGAAAAGGATGAGGGGGTTAATATCCAGGGTTTTAATCTCACCATGCTCCCGGAGAAGTCTTGAAATGTTGACGAGGATACCAGCAAGATAATCCACATCATAGGGCTTTTTGCCCCTGAATCCTTTCAGAATATCGGCGCCATGAAGCTCCGCTATCATCTGTCGGGCGGTTCTATCATCAATGGGGGCTACGCGGATAGCTGCATCTTGATATATTTCAACAAAGATTCCCCCTAATCCGCAAAGAATGATAGGGCCGAACTCAGGGTCATTGCGGCCGCCAATGATGATTTCACATCCCGAAGGCGCCATTTTCTGAAGAAGATACGAATCAGCTTCCAGGCTGCCGAAAGCCCTTTCAAGGGAGGCGCTATCAGGGATGTTGAGTATCACTCCTCCCTTTTCGGTCTTATGCAGTATATGGGCTGAGGCAGTTTTCAACACCACCGGAAACCCGATATCCTCTGCTGCTTTCAGTCCTTCATCGGCACTGGTAACTATCCTGTAGTCTGCCACTGAAAGGCCATACATGCGAAGCAGGTTGAAAACCTCATCTACCGGTGTCATGCCCGGCGATAGATGGGATGGCGTTCTTTGTCGTTCTTCCTGGCCTCCACTATGAATGCCTTCAAACAATGGATAGACATGTTTCCCGGAATGCTCAAGGACCCTTGAAAGGGCTGTCAGTGCGTCATCGACATGGGTAAAGAGGGGGAAACCTGAGGCGTCCCGCAGGGCAATCCATTCTTCCTTATGAGCAATAGTGCAAAAGACAACAGGTTTCTCATATCTTTGCGATAATTCCCTGCAATCTATGATGAACCGCTTCGAAGGTTCAAAGTCAACACCCAGCGCATAGGAATGAACGATGAGGACAACATCGACATCCTCTTCGCGGAGCGCTGATTCCGTTATTTCGAGATAGACAGTGAAGTCAAAAACATCGCCAAGATCCAGGGGATTGGTTCTTCTTATGACCCCAGTCCTTGTTCTCTCTGACAGCATGCTGAAGAACTCCCCGGAAAAAGAGGCGAGCCGGAAGCCATGGAAGTAGACGCTGTCCGCCGACAACACAGCGTGCCCGCCGGAACGGGCAATGACGGCAAGCCGTGGTCCTTTAGGCGGCGGAAGAGAAAATATCTTGAAGGCATCCACCATTTCTCTGAGGTTTTGCACGCGGTGAACACCAACCTGTTTCATGGCCGTATCGACAACGAAATCATCGCCTGCCAGCGCTGAGGTATGGAATTTAGCAATCTCCTTGCTGCCCGGACTCCTGTTTGATTTCAGAAGAACGATGGGTTTGTCTGTGGATGCTGCCAGTTCCATCAATCTTCTTCCGTCACTGATGTTCTCCAGATATAATCCGATAATGTCAGTCGAAGGATCAGAAATCAGATACTCGAGAACATCGTTCTCATCGCAAACCAGTTTGTTCCCGATACTCACTATCTTATTCATGCCCACATTTTCTATATTGCAGAGCACCATAATGTCGTGGACAAGACCGCCGCTCTGAGAGATTATTGACAAAGAGCCTTTTTTGACCTCATGGGGATAAATCGGGTAAAAAGGCAGGGCGAGGCCGTTTTCGACGTTTATAATACCCACGCAGTTAGGCCCGATGATTTTCATGCCCCACTTTGAAGCTATACGGAGTATCTCCTCCTCAAGTTCTTTCCGTTCCTCACCGAATTCGGAAAAACCGGCTGTCTCGATGACGATATTCCTGATTCCCTTTTTTCCGCATGCTTCCAAGGCCTGGACCAATCCTCCGGCAGGGATAAGGATGACGACAAGCTCCGGAACATCCGGTATTTCTCCTATATGGGCAAATATATGCCGCTTGTCTAAAGCTCCTGCTTTCGCACCGACAAGATAGATTGTTCCGGAAAAACCAAAACGGTCCAGATTCTCCGCAATAACACGGCCATTATTGGCCGGAGAGTTTGAAACACCGAGAATTGCAACACTTTTAGGAAAAAAAATGGTTTCCATAGAGACTCCAGAAATCAAAGATCTATCTATACATACTACGTATTGCCGCATGCTGCAAGAAAGAATATGAGCCAAAATATATGGATAGGACCATGTGACGAACAGGAGGTTTTAGCACCGGAACATGGAGGAGGACATAGTTAGCGTTAGATAATAATTATACCTTCTCGGAGAATTATGTACACGTCATAAGAGTTCTGCGATAATTGTTTTATTTCCAGTAACGGTATGATATAAACTCTCTATGGAAAGACTAAGTGCAACGCATTTGATACAGCGCATCGGAATTGTCTTACTGTCCATTATCTGTTCTATAATGTTTTTATCAACTGCTTCTGAAGCAAAGAATTGGTCTCACTACCATAAAGATGAAACATGTTCCTATTATTACGATAAAGGCAACATCACCTACCCGTCTAAAAAGAAAAAGCTCTTCGGATGGGTTATTGACAAAGATGTTGTCGGACTATGGGTTAAGATCGTTGAAAAAGACAAAGAACCGGCTGGCGAGGATACGGAGATGCTCCAGCAAGACGAGAATGCCGTCTACGTGGAGGTTATCTGCTCGAAGAAAGATGCCAATTTGAAGGATATTGTGCCAAACAATGCACAGAAGGGTGGAACGACTTCCCGTGTCATAATTCCTGATGAAAAGCTTGTTAAACGTATAGAATCAGGCGCAGCAAAGGAAGCTCTCGTCGATGTAATCTGCAAACCCTAATAAATCAGGTTATTTCATCGTGTAATTACCAGTAAAAAACAGGCAGAACATTTCGGAAAATATCAACGGAACCTTTGTAGTGTGAAAGCACCTCTGTATTATCCCAGTTGCTTTTCAGTATCAAATCCACAAGAAAAGATATCATAGATATAATGGGCTTTATTATGAACATATGCTCATAATAAAGCCAAGGTAATTATTTTATTTCAAACTGACCACTACCGTAAAATCCCTTGCAAAGAAATCAAAATTGCGGGACAATATCAATACAGTCTGGTGGTTATATGATAGAAGTACTTTTGGTAATTTTTCTCAATACATTTTATCTTTATAAATATGAAATGCTCTCCAGACGGAGGATGTATTGAAGCACGAATCCGATGATTCAGACATCATTGTCTATGAGATCCGCGACGATTATTCAGTTGGTACTTCGCCTACATCAAACAAAAAAACAGATACAACAGAAAAGCAAAGTGCTTCAACTCCGGATCAGCAACAAGTAGACGCTGGGTCGATGGCGCAACTGGGGGGCTTTTCCGGAAGGGTATACGATAAATTGACACATCGTACAATCGAAGGTGTACTGGTCGCTATCGCTCAGGATTTGTCGATAAAAACTGACGAAAAGGGTATATTCTCTGTTGCCGGTATCAAGCCTGGTAAATACCGGATAACAGCCTTCGAAGATGGTTATGTGGTGCACTCCTGCAAGGGAATTGCTATTGCCGGTGAAATGACTACATTGGAGTCGTTTCATCTTGTTCCGGATTGTCTGGCTGCCCAGTACCCCGAAAACATGGGCCGGGAAGAGGAAGAAACGGTAGAGGAGGAAGTGGTGGAGTTTGCCATGGAACCTCCTCAAGAAACTCCTTCTGAGAAAATGCCTGAGAAAACAATACAGGCGAGCCCTGACGCTGTCACCATGAGAGATATTACCGGAGAAACAGTTCCCGGCTTGTCCATCCTCAAGACTACCGCTGAAGAAGAAACAGTTAAGCATCCCGAAACTGTTGTTGATGAAAAGGAGGTGGAGCCACCTTCCATTACAGAATTCCCTCTCAATCATGTCGATGCCACCATCGCAGATGCAGCTCAACTCAAGGGGGTCTCAGAGAAGGTTCAAGAGGTGGCCCCGGAAGTGGCCCCGCAGGAACTCACTGTCGAGGAGATACTGATTGAAACCCCCATAGAAGACAGGGCACAAGGAGAACACCCGGAAACAGTGCACCAGGAACAACTTTTTGAGCCTGCCACAGAAGAAATATCCAAACAGTATGTTCGGTCTCAAGAACATCAAGGGCAATCATTAGAAACAGGACCTTTTGTGGGGACTGTTTCAGAAATAATTCCTCAGGAAGAACCACCAATTGAAGCCTTTCTCGAAGAAATGCAAACCCCGGTGATTGAGTCTGATTCGACAGAAACTGTCCTATCTGTTCCTGAAGAAATTATCATTGAAGAGTTGTTCTCTACTCCCGAAACCATAATCGCAGAGACGATGCAGCCTGAAGAAATTCCAGAAAAGATTCAGGAAGAGATCCTGGAAACGGCCCTGCAGGAACCCCTTGTAGGGCAATCCCGATTGAAACAACTATGGGGAATATTGCGCGGAAAGGCTCCGAAGGAAATAGATCAGGATCAGCGTTCAGAGCCTTCTGCGGAAAAAACTATCGATCAAGCCCTTCCACTTCCGGAACATCAGGAGCAGCCATCGGAATCTTCTATGAAGATTGTTCCACAGGCTATTCCTCATGAGGATGCTATAGAAGGGACCTGCCTGGAAGAACAACCCATTGAAGTCTCTCTCGAAAAAATGCAAACCCCGCTGATTGAGTCTGATTCGACAGAAACTGTCATATCCATTCCCGAAGAAGTGATCATCACAGAGACATCCTCCGTTGAAGAAATGCCTCTCAATTGTTTCGAAATCACAATCGCAGAGGCAGCGCAATCCGAAGAGGCCCCATGGACAGTCTCTATCGAAAAAACATCAATTGAGACTATTAAAGAAGATATGACACTTGAAGGAATCAAAGAAGTGGTGTACCAGAAACAGTACTTAAGTCCTGTCACGGAAGAGTCTATTGAACAAGTTGTCCCGTCTCCAGTATATCTGACAATACTCCTGGAACCTTTTGTAGACATACCTCCTGAGATCGTTCTTCAGAGGATATTGCCAGAGGAGATCTATGAGGAAGAACAACCTGTCGAAACCTCTCTCGAAGAAATGCAAACCCCGGTGATTGACTTGGATTCGACAGAAGCCGCCATGCCCCTCCCCGAAGAAACCATCATTGGAGAAGGCCCTTCCGTCGAAGAGTTAGCTGCCGAACCAATGTATAATGAACAGTGTATAGGACCTTCCACAGAGGTTATCCCACAGACTGTTCTTCGAGCAGAGGTTTCAGAGAAAACCCATGAGGAAGAACAACCTGGTGACATTTCCACCGAAGAAGCCTTAGGATGCGGTGCTGTCGATGAAGATTCTGTCGCTCCGGAAGAAGCACCGGAGAACCTGGCAGACTTTGACATTGCCTCTCTGTCTGATGAAGAAAGAGCGGCAATGTCAAACGAAGAGAATATGGCTGAAGCGGTAGGATTTAAGGGAAGCATTAACGCGCAACCAAATCCGGCATTCAGGGGATTGCCGATAACCATCGCCTACCATCTGAGAAATGTTACCTGCGATGATCCAAATAATTTTATTATCCGGATCATTTTAGCAAATCCCGATACAGGTACAATTCATGAAACCTTTGAGGCACCTGCTACATGCACCAAAGACACGTTTTCGATAGGAGGTTTTACTTTTTCCACAGCCTCCTATGAAGCATGTGTTTACGCACTTAGTATGCAGATCGTCTCAAAAAAGACAAAATCAGCCAACGTGCTCGTCAGCATTCCTCTTGAAATTAAAAATCTCTTTTGATGTATGCGACTGAGAATAGAGTTCGTCCGGCGTCAACCAATACCAGGTGATGCCCCCAATAGAGTTTCAAGCTCTGATCTTGAGGCGCCTCTTGATAAACCTATCGCACCCCGATGCACCTATCTTTGTCGATGATAGCTCACATTCATTTCCCTTTTAATATTCAGCTTTTAATGCCGCAATTCTTCCAAGATAGCCGTCATGTGATCGCCTTCCCGGAGAATTGCAGCGTTTGCTGGCAAGAACACCCGGGGTAAGAAATAAGCCTATTTACTAAGCTTTTCCATCAGCCCCTGGACTCCATCAAGCTGGGACTCGGACTTCGCGAATTCCTTGCGGTATTTGCTCACATCGACGGGTATCAAGGTCCCACATTCACAGGTGAACTCGTCGTGATCTTTCATCCATTTGAAACTCTTCTTCGTTTTTCCGCCGCAATGTTCACATTCAAGATCAAATTCTGCATCATCAGTAATATCAACCATACACACCTCCAAGAGAAAAATAGTTAAAAACGCAAGTGTGCTTCACGCAGACACTCTGTTTTGGACCCAATTTACAGTTTTTTAGATCCACATTCTCATCATTAAGACACCTTCGGCAAGGTTTCAAGGGGTCCGGCAACAGTATTAATGAAAAGAATTGAATTATCATTTGTAAGTTGGTATCACCGGAAAAAAAATATTCACCCCCCCTTGTCAACCGGAATAAGATGTTTTAAAGCTGTATCATAAAGCTTTTAAATACTAAACAGGAGGTATGAGGTTATGAAGAAAGTTATGTTGGTTGCGTTAGCGGTATTGTTGGCGGTGGCTTTTGCTGGTGGGGTTTATGCGCAGGATCAAGATCCCAAAGCTGAATTCAACAAGAAATTGGCACTGGCAAAGGTGATGACTTTTGAAGGGACTGTTTTAAGCCATGACGTAGCGTGCCATTGTATTGTCGTGAAGGGCGCCACAGAGCAACCTCACCGTACAGGACGACTATGCAGAGTTTAATCAGGATTACAACAGGGCAAAAGGTCTGATGATCGGCTCAAACGTAAAAGTTTGGTACAAGACGGTAGATTACATAAACTATGCGACAAAGATTCAATAAACAAAACAAACGAAGCAGTTAAGAATAATTGCAAAAAAGGGGGGAAGGGTTAATTCATTCCCCCTTCGTACCTATTTAGGGGAGTTATCAACTATTTTGGAATCAATGGGTCGGAGGAGTCATCAGAAAAGGTTCTCTATTCAGCACTCAGGCTGTGAACGAGCCAGCGTGTCAATTCTTTTATTTGTTTGAAAGAAGTCTTGACCGCTTATGGAAAAGTCAAAAAGACGGGAGCGCCGGATATTCTTGTCGATGTAGAAAAAGTTCTGATCCGCCGACGGTTGTTCTCCTGTTCAATCTTCGCGCGGAGTTGATGAAGTAGTGTCAGAATTGTTGCATCGACAGAATTCCGGCGCCATGTCAGGGTGTTTCAGGGCATGCACAATGGAACATAGATACTTTATTCTGACTTTCGGGGCTGCTGGTCTATGCCTAGCTTATATCCTTTCTGAAAAACTGACAAGCTCCTGAGCTACTCTTTTAATAGAACTAACTATGTCAAGGTACAGGTACGAGTCCATTGGCGTACTCGCACCTGTAATAAGCCTCTCCTGATGCACCAGGGTAAACCTATCAGCCATTTCGATGATTCTCTCCCTACCTGATTTTATGCTTTCTTTCAAAAGTGGGTTTTTCGTGATGATCAAATCCCTCGTGTCTCGGAATTGTGTTTTCATGACTTTTAAAAGATCCGTTATTTCTGTAATAGCTTTCACGCTTAAGATAATATTACCCCGGAGTATCGTTTTCTCTTTGGCCATCAAGCTGGTCACCGCTGAGGCAATTTTTTGCAGGGGTATCAGCAGACTCAGGAACCTTTTATCCACATCGTTTTTCTGTCCTTCCATTATAATTTTATTCGCAAATGAGAGGTTTGAAGAAAGTATCTCTACGAATTGTGTTTTTCCTTTTTGCAACATGGTTTGATTCTGTGTCAAAAATCCATTCGTGATATTTTCTAAAGAAGGCATTGCTGCCTCGAACATCTCATACAGCTTTTGCGTCAACTCTTTTTCTTCCATCGTTGCCCCTCCTAATAGAGCGCTTAAATTAATTTCTATATGGTTTGAACCCCATCTCGAATCTCATCCCATAACCCGCAGGGCAACATAGGGGACAAAATTGAACATCAGGAAAAATAGCTTAAAGAGACCGACGAATGAGTAGACAATCACGTTGTAGGCGTCTCTGGAAATGGGGTACCATTTGCTCTGAATACGGTAGACCCAATTACCTGCAAAAGTAAAGATCATACCCATAAGAACCAAAAGAATTGCATCTATAATTGTGCACCACATGAAGAATGTTTGGATCGTATGAATATCCATGATATTTCACCTGTATTGTTTTGCACCCAACTTAATTTATTGATGCATTCCATGTCTTACTAGAATTATAAGCTGGCATAGAGGGATGTCAAGCTATAGTATATAAACCACCCTCAGAAGCCGCTATTCAACGGTATCCAATGGCCATAGGTCTTCATCTGTTTCTGAAAGGCATTATCAAAATAATGATTTGACCTCATTCCAGCCAATTGGAGGCAGCATTATTCAGGACCTCCTCGGCCCATTGATTAAGACTTTTTCCTGAAGATTTTGCTACAGCAAGTGCTCTGGCGTGGATCTCGGGAGAGACGCGAAGCATTAGCTTGCCGGACGCCGCCTTCAACGGCTTACGCCCCGTGGCCTCACAATCCGCAATATAGTGATTGAAATCAGCCTGAAAAGCGGCCTTCAGTTCTTTCACGGTCTCTCCATGGAAAGTAATGCTATCCACAATCTACAATTTTACCAAAAAAATATTGTCCTTTCGTCAAACTCAATCCTGGCCATATACCCCTTATAGGTCATTACATTTTTCATAGTCCTACCTCCAATTTTCTGAGCCATTCGCGCAGTTCTTCGACTTGACATTTTTTTGCTTCTTTGTCCGGGTGGGTCGATGAAGGTAATGCCGACTTCCCTGTAATGCAAAAACGATCTGAGAGCCTTCGCCTTCTCGTACATCGCCACTCATGGTTATTACCAGGGCTTCAATGTCAGAAAAAACAATTCCACCTCACGTAGAACTTGCAAAAATTGCTTCAAGAATGCGCCGGTGTTTTGCCTTCACATAATGATAGTATTAAGTGCTATTACGTGCAAGCAATTTGTGATAGCAAGAAGATTGGCAGCCTCCCAGGCAGAGGATTCATTGACCCCGTGGCAGGCTGTTCCGTTTGGCAGACTATTTCTTTCTCAATTCTATGAATTCCACAGTGGTGACTCCGGCATCGGCGAGTATTGATTTCAGAGTTTTTCATTTTACTATCTTCCCTGAATGGGTCGGTACGGTTGTTCTTTTTCCGTCATGATCTCTGAAGTAGATGGCATGACTACTTCCAGACTGGCGTTTCAATCTGAAACCTACTTTAACCAGAACAGAGACTACTTCATCGGAAGTAACTGCAGGAAATTTTGGACTCATACCGCTACCCTGAGGGTCGTGATTGTCACGTCATCCTCAGGTATTTTCTCGCCTTCTTCTTTGTAGTCTTCTATGAATGCATCAATGGCTAAGCGCATTTCATTGATAGCTTCTTCGTATGTTTCGCCTTCAACGTGACACCCGGGAAATACCGGACACATTGCAAAATACCCACCTTCTTCGCAGGGCTCGATAATTACGGTAAACCGGTATTCCTTCTTTTTAGGCATCTCTAGACCTCCCTCAATAATATTCCATTATATCCTATTTCGATCTTTCTTGAAACAGGGTATTTATCAAGGTAAGTCCTCCCTCAACCTATAGCCCTTTTCTTCCGCAATCCTTACCAACCGGAGGCGTAGCAGCGCTACGTTTGAGGATTGTGCGGCCCCGAAGGTGACAAAGTTAGGCGCGAAAAGCGCTTCGGCCTTGGCTGGACTTAGTTTTGCAGCAACCGCTGCAAAACTAAGGTCTCGGATGCAGCTTCGCCGCTGTCACAATCTCCGCCACTATCTGCTCCCACTCAATCGCCATAATGTGTATCCCTGCCACACCTTTGATTGCCCGCACCCTTTCGATGATCTCAAGGCAGATCTTGACGCCTTCTTCGGAAACCTTCTCTTTTGGCACGCCGCGCAGGCGCTCGATATGCTCGTCGGGCACATCCATGCCGGGGACGGATTTTTTCATGTAATTGGCCATGCCGATAGACTTGTAGGGGGTGATACCGGCGAGGATAGTAGATCTTCTCGTGAACACCGAGGTCACGGACCATCTCCATCCATTTTTCGAATTTATCGACGTTGAAGACACACTGGGTCTGGACAAACTGAGCTCCTGCGGCAGCCTTCTTGGCAAGGCGCATGGCCCTGTATTTCAAAGGGGTCTGCAAAGGGGTTCTCGGCACAGCCGATAAAGATATTCGGTTTGCCTTTTACTTCTTCACCGCTGAGGAATTTTCCTTCATCCTTCATCTGCGCTACTGTCTGTATAAGCTGTATTGAATCTATATCAAAAACATTTTTTGCCGATGGATGGTCACCAAAACTCTGATGGTCACCGGAGAGACAGACAAGATTATTGATGCCCAGCGCCGCCGCCCCCAGGATATCACTCTGAATGGCGATCCTGTTCCTGTCCCGGCAGACCATCTGCATGATGGGATCAAAACCCATCTCTTTCAATATGAGGGACGCGGAAAAACTGCTCATCCTGACGACGCTCGTCTGGTTGTCGGTTACGTTGACACCATCGACATACCCTTTGAGAAATGCGCCTTTCTTCCTTACTACTTCAGGATCAGCTCCCCGTGGAGGACCACACTCGCCGGTAACAGCGAAAGCGCCGCTTTTGAGGACTCTTTCTAAATTGCTTGCCGTGCTCATATCTTCAAATCCTCCCTGACCCTCTTTCTTGGTCCCCCGTCCCTGCTTGTGGACCAATTCTTCGTGGGTTGAATCTCCATGTATTTATCGAGCATATTCATATCTTTCATTTTCTGTACGATAAGCTGCCAGACACAGGGCGTATCCTTGTTGATCTCACAGGAACCGCCCGGCTGTGATCCTCCGCAGGGACCGTTAAAGAGGCTCTTGGCACAGCGCGCCACAGGGCATAATCCAAGCGTCTTATCAAGAACACAGTTGCCGCAACCCTGACACATTTCCTTCCAGACCCCCTGTTCCTCGAGAGGAGCCAAAGAAGGTCGTGTTCACGGCAGGCACTACATATTTGTCTTTGTAATGTTCAGCCACGGACTGGACACCGCAGCCACAGGCCATGGACATGACCACATCATAGTCGTTTACAAAAGCTTTAATCTCCGCCGCATACTCCGGATCGCACTGGCGTTCCAGCGTATGCTCTTTGATCTCGACAGGAATCCCCTCTTTCGCCCGTGCAAGCCGTATCTCCGACGCAAGGACTTCGATCTTCTTTTGTCCCGCCCACGGAACAGACTGTCACGCATTCGTTGCAGCCAAGCAGGAGAATCTTCGTGTATGGTTTTAGCATCTCCATTATTTCGTCAAAGGGTTTTCGGTTAGCTACTATCATACTAAACTCCTCCCTTAAATAACCGTGGGACGTAGGATGTCCATAGCGAATGTCCTACATCCTACGGTCTTTTCAAGCGCCAAGGCGCTTGCTGGGGCTTGGTCCCAGCGCCTTTATCTTTTCCGTCATCTCCCGCGCCGCTTCGGCAAAACGCTGTCCTTGCGCTGAAGACAGATTGTACATGGCTACCCGCTCTGCCGCCAATACCGCATTCATCAAGCAATTTCTTGACATATTCAACACGTTTTCTCGCCTTCAGGTTTCCCGTCAGGTAATGGCAGTCCCCTTCCATACAACCCACAAGATAGACACCATCGGCGCCATTCTCAAAAGCCTTCATCATGAGTATAATATCCACCCTGCCCGTGCAGGGAACTTTAACAATCTTGATATTTGTCGGATATGAGAGTCTCATCGAACCTGCCAGGTCCGCAGCAGCATACCCTCAGTATTCGCAACAAAAAGCTACAATCTGCGGTTCAAACGTATCCATCCACTCTCCTCAACACTCGTTCAAGTCCGTTACGACGTTCACGCGTCTAACGCGCTTACTCGGTCTTTCACACACAACGCCTTTGTCTTTTCTATAAGCTGCTCGTCCATGTAATGCATGAGATCGATGGCCTTGGCCGGACATTCGGCAACACAGGCGCCGCAGCCTTTGCATTTGCTCACATCTATCTCGGCATCACCCTCTTTATTGATAACCGGTACAGAATAGGGACAGGTCCTCACACAGGTGAGACAGGCGGCGCATTTCTCGGCATCCACACGGGCCACAACACCACCCACTGCCATCTTTTCCTTGGAAAGGATCGTCATTGCCCTTGCTACAGCCCCTTCTGCCTGGGTAATGCTCTCCTGTATATTTTTCGGCGAATGGGCAAGGCCGCAGAGGAACATGCCGTCGGACGCAAAATCAACAGGTCTTAATTTCATATGGGCTTCAAAGAAAAAACCCTCATTCGTTCTCGGCACCTTGAGAAGGGTTGCAAGTTCCTTATTATCACTGGGTATAATGGCGCTGCTCAAGACAACAAGATCAGTTTTGAATGCGATATTCTCCCCTACGGAGGGCTCATAGCAGGCGATGGAGAGCATACCCTCTTTGTTCTCCACAACAGGGGGGTTCTCCGGCTTCGAACCTGATGAACCGGACCCCGAGGTTTCGCGCCTTGAGGTAATATTTTTCCAGGAACCCATAGGTCCTGATATCTCTGTAAAGAATGACCACATCGGTTTGAGGGGTCTTCTCTTTTATGTCAATGGCATTTTTGATGGCAACGGAGCAACAGACCCTGCTGCAGTATGGCCGTTCCTCATCCCTTGAACCAACGCATTGGATCATGACGCAACGCTCAAAAGCAGGGCAGTGTCCCCTGGGCAAACTGTTTCTCGAATTCTGTCTGGGTCATAACACGTTTGTCTTCACCGTAGGTGTATTTACCCTGCGGTTTAAACTCCTCACCACCGGTGGCAACAACGATGATGCCGTGTTGGATCTGCTGGTATTCTTTCTCAGGCCCCGCTGTAATGCCGGTTTCGAAGTTTCCCTTAAAACCGGAGTGATCCGTAATGGTTGCTTCCATTACAACATGAATAAGCGGGTGGCTTGTGACCTTTTCAATGGTTTCTTTCAGGAAGGCTTGCACATCCATACCATCAAGGGTGTGGAAGATGTGGCGCAGGTTGCCGCCCAGTTCATGCTTCTTTTTCAACGAGGTAGACCTCAAAATTCTGGTTTGCCAGTTTCAGGGCAGCCGTCATACCCGCTATACCGCCGCCTGCAACAAGGGCCCTGTGATTTACATTGATGGTAACTTCTTTGAGGGGCTTTATGTAATTGGCATTGGTCACAGCCATTCTGACCAGGTCTTTTGCCTTTTCCGTAGCGCCTTTTTTGTCCTTCATATGGACCCAGGAACATTGGTCTCTGATGTTTGCCATTTCAAAAAGGTACTTGTTGAGCCCTGCATCCCGAATGGTCGCCCGGAAGAGCGGCTCATGGGTGCGTGGCGAGCATGAAGCCACGACAACCCGGTTGATCTTGTATTCATCGATGAACTGCTTCATCTTGTCCTGCGTATCCTGGGAACAGGTGAAGAGGTTTTCATCGGAGACGACAACATTCGGGAGTGTCTTCGCGTATGCCTGGACCTCGGGGACATTGACGACACCGCCGATATTGATACCGCAGTTGCAGACAAAGACGCCGATCCTCGGTTCCTCATCGTCGACATTCTTCTCTTCGGGTAGCTCAAGAACAATGAGGTCTTTCCCGCGTGCATCGGCAATGAGGGATGCTGCCTCACAGGCTGCACCGCTTGCCTGCATGACCGTCTCCGGTATGTCTTTCGGAGATTCCGACGCGCCGCTCACATAAATGCCTTCCCGGGACGTGACAAGAGGTCTTCCGGGATACGTTTCGACAAAGCCGTATTTGTTGAGTGCCACATCAAATACAGAGGCAAGTTTTGATAATGTCTTCGGCGGCCTGAGGCCCACAGAGAGTACCATCATATCGAATGTTTCCGATGTGAGGATGCCCTCATCATCGACATAGATGATGGCAACATCCTTTGTTTCAACGTCTTCGAGAATCCTCGACACGAGGGATTTTACATACCTCACGCCATACTCGTTCTTTGCCCGTTCGTAATACTGGTCAAATCCTTTTCCGAAAGCCCTGATGTCCATATAAAAGATGGCGGCCTCAATATCATTCTGATGTTCTTTGGCGATGACGGCTTCTTTTGTGGCATACATGCAGCAGACCGAGGAACAGTATTCGTTCACCTTATCGCGGCTGCCCACACATTGTATAAAAGCGATCTTCTTCGGTATCTTCCCGTCGGAGGGGCGCATGACGACGCTGCCCGTAGGCCCTGTGGCGGAGAGGATGCGTTCAAACTCAATACTCGTGACCACATTCCGATAAATGCCGTAGCCCAGTTCTTTTTTCGCATGAGCGATCATATTCATCAAAACCTGTGGCGATGATGATGCTGCCCACATTGATTCTCTCTTCCGTGGGTTCTTCCAGATAGTGGATGGCTTCAGGTTTGCAGAACTCTTCACAGATCCTGCATCCGAGACACCTGCGGCAGTTGAGACACCGCTTTGCCTCTTCTATGGCATCCTCAGCGCTTAAAGGGAGATAGACCTCATCAAACCCTTTGCGATCCTTCACAGGGGTCTCAGGGATAAGGACACGGGCCTTTTTCTCGATAAAGTCGGGCACATCTTCGACGAGTTTATCTTCTTTTGCCTGCCTGCCTTCTTTAATGTCCCTTCCTTCAAGGAATCGTTTGATAGATTCTGCGGCCTCCTGGCCCTGATGGATGGCATCAATAGCGATTTTCGGTCCTGTCACTACATCGCCGCCGGCAAAAACACCTTTTCTGGTCGTTTCAAGGGTAACAGGGTCGGCCTTGATCCTGCCGTCACGGGTCACGTTCCAGGCCGCCTGCGTCTCTGCAGGAAAGCTGTATCCATGGCCTGACCGATGGCAAGGATCACCGTATCGGCATCAAAGGAGACCGTTGTTCCGTCATCATAGCAGGGGTTGAAACGGCCTGTCGCATCGAAGACTGCAGTGCAGCGTTTGAATTCAATGCCCTTCAGTTTTCCGTTCTCTGCAAGGATACGCTCTCGGTCCCCAGGAAGTATGGATCTTGACACCTTCCTGAGCAGCCTGCTCGATCTCCCAACTGTGTGCCGGCATCTCGTCCCATGTTTCAAGACAGGCCATGTGGACGTCGTTCCGCGCCGCTTCTCTTCGCCGTGAGGGCCACATCTATTGCCACATTGCCGCCGCCGATGACGAAGACGGTCTTTCCAATCTGTATCGGGTTCTCCCTTATTTGAGGCCCGTCAGAAAATCAATGCCGCCGAGCACACCGGGGATATTTTCGTTTTCAATGCCGAGGCCTCTGCCTGCGTGGGCGCCGACTGCAAAGAATGCCGCATCAAAGATCTCAAAAATCTCTTTCGAGAGAGATATCTTTGCCTACTTTTGTATTGTATCTCACTTCAATGCCCATCTTTTCGACGATGGAAACTTCCCTGGCAAGCTCTTCTTTGGGAAGTCTGTAGGCAGGGATGCCGAGATAGAGCATGCCGCCCAGCTTATCGTGGGCTTCAAAGATCGTCACGGCATAACCGGCCTTCCGCAATTCGATTGCGCAGCTCATACCCGCAGGGCCGCCGCCGATAACAGCGATCTTTCTTCCCTTATCGGGACCGATTGCAGGAACAGGCATCTCCCGCTTGCCTTTCTCGATAATCGGCGACAAACCGCTTCAACGCACAGATGGCAATCGGTTGTTCTACTTTTCGTCCCCGTAGACAGACTTCTTCACAGGGATGGGCGCAGATCCGGCCTATGATGCCGGGGAAAGGAAGCTTCTCCCTGATAAGGTCAAGGGCTTCGAGAAACCGTCCTTCTGCGATGAGCCCCACATAATCCCGGGCATTGAGGTTCACGGGGCAACGGTTTACACAGGGAGCGATTTCCCTGTCGATCATATAGGTGGAAGGAATGGCCTGGGGAAAATTGATGAAGGCGGCGCTCCTCTTTGATAATCCTTCGTTGTAGTTATTGCTCACTTCCAGAGGACAACTGGGGGCACAAAGCGCGCAGGAGGTGCATTTTTCAGGCAGGACCCGCCGTGGTCTTCTCTTCAAGGTCACCGTGAAATTGCCCGGCTCACCCTCAAGACCAACAATTTCTGTATTCATGAGAAGGTCTATGTTGGGATTCCGCCCCACTTCCACAAGTTTGGGCGCCATGATGCACATGGAACAGTCATTGGTGGGGAAGGTCTTGTCGAGCTGCGACATGCTCCCGCCGATATTCGGTTTTTCATCGGCAAGATAGACCCTGAAACCGGCTTCAACAAGGTTGAGCGATGCCTCCATTCCTCCTATACCGCCGCCAATGACAAGAACTTTTCCTACTTTATCCATATCTCTCTCACCGAGAACCATCTATTACAATTTTCTTCCTGAATATCGCATCTCTTCCTTCATGATTTGCTATTTCAACAAGATTCTTTCTCATTAAATCCTTAATATGGGTAAAAATACGGTCCTTTCTCAATCCAAGTTTTGACGAAATACCCGGTATGGTATCATCACCCTTCGACAATACTTCCAGTACCTGGGCACGTTCAAGGGCAGCATCGATGAGGGGGTCGAAAGACAAGAGAGAACTGTCTTCCCGTAAACTTCTCACCGTAAATATTCCCTTCTCTTCAAGCGTCTCTCTCTTCCCAAGAAGCCGCTCCAAGCCGCGCCGCGCTGTCAGGGTCCTGTGTCTTGATAAATATAAGTTTCCGTTCCCTATCCGTCATACCTTATCCTACTTTCCAGTCTCCATCTTCACAATTCCCGCTTCTCTACCTCTTCATTTTTCCCTATGAGCTATGAGCTATCGTCTTCTGCCCTCTGCTATCCCCTGTCTTTCTTGCTTTCTTCAAAAGCCCATCCACTGGTATGATATGAGAACTACTCCCGGCAAGTTTTCCAAAGAGGGCGAGTTCATAAACCTCAGTGAGAAACAGGACAGGCAGATTGTTCTCCGTCCTGCCGAGATACGGTAAAAGATCGAGGTTCATCTGGCAGAGCGGACAGGGCGTCACAATCACATCTGCGCCAACAGAGATGGCCATGTCCATGATCTTTCCCGAAAGTCGTGCAGTTACATCTTTATTGGTCAGGGTCTTGCTTGCACCGCAGCATTCCATCTTGTATGGCCAGTTCACCAGTTTTGCCCCTGTTGTCCAGAGCAGGTCATCCATACTGGTCGGGTCTTCGACGTCATCGAAGACATCCACTTCCGGTATCCGCGTCAGCACACACCCGTAATAGGGCACAATCTTTATGAAAGAAAGGTCGTAGGGCAAGTCTTTCGCGATACGCTCAAGACCTACATGATCGCGAAGGACCTCGATAATATTCTTGACTTCTATGGTTCCGGTACAGTGCAGAGGAGCAATGAGATTCATTGATCTGCCGGCGCATCTCCGGCTCTTTCCTGATTGTATCATTGGTGATTTTAGTCCTGTTATAACAAGCGGAACAGGGCGCAAAAAAATGATTTCCGTCTGTTTCCGCAGCGGCAATATTGCGCGCTGAAAGGGCATGGGCCAGCGATTCATCAATAGTATGGGCAGCGGACGCCCCACAGCAGGACCAGTCGTTCAATTCCTTTAACCCGATCCCGTAATGAGCGAAGACCTCTTTAAGGGACGCCTCGTAGAACTTGCTCGATGTCTTCATGGAACAGCCGGGATAGTAGGACAGAGTAATCATTTCTTACCCTCCCGGCGTTCTGTCTTCTATTTTCTTGAACATCTCCTTCATTGCTTTTCTGTCCTGAATGTTGTGGGGAAGGACCCCCAGCCGCCCTTTTAAGAACATACCAAGTCCCATCTTTGTATCACTGAAAAGATCTTTCTTGGCCATTTTATAACGCATGATCGATTCCAGTTCGTGGAGCCTGCCATGTTTCTTGACGGTATCGAGGAAGAATTGGTAAAAGGCCCAGGTGTCCTGCTCTGCTGCCTTATTTTCTGCAATGGCAATCTTTCTCAGGGCATCAAAAACATGGGCAATATCTATATCATTGGGACAGCGCACAGAGCATGTCGTACATTGGAGGCATGTCCATATAGTCCCCGAGGTGAGTACCTTTTCTCTGTCGCCAAGGATGATGTGGCGAATGATCCTGTGAGGATAAATATCCATGTCGGCCGCCACCGGACAGCCGTTTGTGCAACGGTAGCATTGATAGCAGGCAGATATCTTTTCTTTTGATTTTTTTTCAACTTCGTTTAAAAAAGAAAGGTCATTCACGGAACACCAGCCCTCTTACGTTTTAACACAACAACATTTCAAAACGTTTATCGCCCCGTTGCGACCCTGAGTTACGCAAAATGACTCTACGCGGTAACTAACAGAAATATTTATATATCATAAATGGCAGGAAAAAGGCAATATTGAGCGGGCAGATTTACCCTGGCTCAGAACTCCCACTTCATATTATCGTAAGCGGCAATGACGTTAATACCCGTCTCTTTGGTAAGACGTTCAGCAATAAGGTCGGGTCCTTCTTTTATCATATTGAGACCGAAGTGGGTCATAATGGCAACCTCGGGGCGCACATGGGTGATAATCTTTGTAAAATCTTCCACAGCAAGGTGCTCGATGATTTCGTGGTTTTCAATAGATTTTGCGCGTAGCACATTGACGATGAGATAATCCACGGGGTAGCAGGCTGGCAGTCCATCGAAAAACCGCGTGTCAGAAATGAGACCGATGGTTTTGCCGACGTTGAAGATGAGACCATAGGTTTCTACGGGGTGGCGGTGCCGTACCGGAGCACTGAACGAAACATCCTTTACCTTGTATTCACCGCCTTCCTGAAGCATGACAACTTCATCCACATAATTTCTCACAAAGCGAAATACAACAGCATCTTCTCCGATGGCATCAGAGGGAACAAAGAGTCTCCCCTTCTTCCTGAAACCACCTTCGGCCATGGATTCTATGAGGATGTTCACATCATTGCTGTGGTCCATATGCCTATGAGTAAGGATAATGCCATCAAGGTGGGCAGGTTCAAAATGCTCCTGCGAAGCCCGGATTTTCACAATAGCCCCGGGGCCGGGGTCAATGTAGAGGTCCGTCTCTTTATAATGAAACCAGAGCCCTCCTGTGGCCCTGAGCTGTTGTGAAGCAACAAACCGCGCTCCGCCACTTCCAAAAAATTTAATAAATCCTTCCATTCCGGTCTCTCCTTATGGTAGCCTTCATTTTAGAAGACCCGGTGGAGGATGTCAAATTGGATTTGATAGAATATACATTCTTTGAGTCGCAGACAGGTATTATTTCTCTTGTTTTAAAAAACAAATCCGTCATCGGTCTCGACATTCGTCCTGAAAATACCTATGAAACTAAAAAACGGCTTTCAACCCTTTATCCGGAAGGCCGCCAATCGGATAAACCTTTCCGGAAGATACAACTCCTCCTCGACAGGTATCTGAAGGGTCAAAAAGTGGAATTCGACATAGATATCGATATATCAGGCGAAAGCCCCTTCACACAAAAGGTGCTTCTGGAATTGAGAAAAATCCCCTATGGCCAGCTACAGAGCTATCTCTCGATAGGAAAACAATTAGGGTATACTAAGGCAGCGCGGGCAATCGGTCAGGCAGTAAAAAGAAATCCCATACCGATCATCATCCCCTGCCATCGGGTCATTCGCGAAGACGGTTCACTGGGTGGTTTCTCACTGGGGATAGAAATAAAGAAAAGGCTTCTTGTTCTTGAGGGTGTCTTTGACGATATCAAAAAAACCGGGCTTGTTAAGACATAAATCCCAGGCAATAAGCTCAAAGACACTGCCCGGTGTTGCTATATATTGTTTTGGCTTTTGATATTTCTCCTCCCACATGACGACATCTTCAGCATCATAAAACTGTATCCCTGAGATTAAAAATTGTTTTTTTGTGCAGTCCAGTTCCACGGACTCCACAAAATAATTGAATCTATGAGCAGGGGCGCCGTCACGAAGAAGATCTTTTTTGATATTCTGTTCAATAGTACTGCCCCTGGCAGGGACAAATTTTACCAGCGCCCTGGACGTCTTTACAACGCCATTTGATGAAAACGACAGGGTCTGATCAACATACCAGTGATCTTTTTCCTTCGTAACAGCAACATCTTTCCATTCGCCGTATGATAAAACAGAAAAAGGGGTCATCGACAGAAGGGCACAAAATACAAGCAGAAAAGAATATTTTCCTGTTTTTTGCATATGCATCATCTCTACGGAGTTTATCGCACTTTTTGTGTCAAAACTTTACGTTTTGTCGTCCTGGTAAGGATATCGCCGTCGAGATACTTCTTCAGAAAAAGTCCTGTGTAGCTTTCAGGGGACATCATGACATCCTCCGGTGTTCCTGTGATAATCACCCTGCCGCCCTTGTCCCCGCCCTCGGGACCAAGATCGATAATCCGGTCTGCACATTTGATGACATCCAGGTTGTGCTCGATGACAAGGACCGTGTTGCCCCGTTCAACAAGCTCAAAGAGTACATGGAGGAGTTTTTCGACATCGGCAAAATGGAGCCCTGTCGTCGGTTCGTCAAGGATATAGAGTGTGTTCCCCGTATCCCTCTTGGAAAGTTCCCGGGAAAGCTTTATCCTCTGGGCCTCTCCGCCGGAAAGTGTTGTCGCCGCCTGTCCGAGTCTGATATAGCCGAGGCCGACTTCATTTAACATCCTGAGTTTATTCTTGATGTGAGGCAGGGCGTCAAAAAACTCCGTTGCCTGTGTTACGGTCATTTCAAGGACATCGGCAATATTTTTCTCTTTATAGCGCACTTCAAGGGTATCACGGTTATACCGCTTGCCCTTACAGACATCACAGACAATATAGACATCGGGCAGAAACTGCATTTCTATTTTCACAAAGCCTTCACCGGCGCAGGTTTCGCATCTGCCGCCTTTTACATTGAAACTAAACCTGCCCTCTTTATACCCTCTCATGCGCGATTCAGGCAGCTTTGTAAAGAGTTCCCTGATATGGGTAAAAATACCCGTATATGTCGCGGGATTTGACCTTGGCGTCCTTCCGATGGGCGATTGATCAATATCGATGACTCTGTCGATGGCTTCGTGGCCGCTTAACCCTTCCGTTTCCCCTGCCCGATCTTTCGATTTATAGAGCTTCTGTTTCAGGAGCGGGTAAAGGGTATCGATAATGAGGGTGCTTTTGCCCGAACCGGAAACACCGGTTACGGCAGTAAATATTCCTAGCGGAACTTTCACATCAATATGTTTCAGATTATGCGCAGAGGCGCCTTTAATGGCAAGATAACCCTTGGGTTTTCGTCGCTTTTCGGGGACCTTGATCTCCCGCCTTTTTGATAAATAGAGTCCTGTGAGAGAATCAGGGTGTTTCTGAAGCTCCTCCGGGGTCCCCTGAAAAACAAGATAACCGCCATTTTCGCCTGCGCCGGGGCCTAAATCAACAACATAATCGGACTCTACAATGGCATCGTGATCGTGCTCCACTACAATGACCGTATTATCTAGATCACGCAGTCTTTTTAATGTCCCCAGGAGCCTCTCGTTATCGCGCTGATGAAGGCCGATACTCGGTTCATCCAGAACATACAAGACACCCGTTAAGCCTGAACCAATCTGGGTAGCAAGACGTATCCTCTGGGATTCTCCCGATGACAGCGTGGCAGAATTACGGCTTAAAGATACATACTCGAGCCCCACATCAACAAGGAACGTCAGCCGTGCGTTAATCTCCTTGAGGATTGTCCGCGCTATCTCCTGGTCCTTATCGGAAAGGGTGATCTCCTGAAAGAATGTCCGGCAATCTTCTATGGTCTTTGCGCTTATCTCGTAGATGTTGAGATCGTTTATTTTCACCCAGAGCATCTCTTTCTTCAGTCGCGCTCCGTTACAGGTAGGACAGGGGATAAGATTAATGTAACGCTCGAACTTCTCCTTTTCCCAGAAATCCGCCCGCTCCCTGTCACGCTCAAGTCCCGCGATAACACCTTCAAAGGATTTTTTTACAAATTCCCTCCGGACGCCACGATCAATGGAAAACTCGATCTCTTCACCCTTTGAACCGTAAAGGATCGCGTCCTGAGCATCTTTCGGAAGGTCTTTAAAGGGCTTTTTTATGTCTATCTTGTAATGCTTTACCAGGGCTTCGAGAAAGGGCAGAAAATGCGCCGGGGGCTTTTCTTCCCAGGGGAGAATAGCGCCATCCCGCAAAGAAAGATCAGGATTGGGAACAATAAGGGCCGGATCAAAATACTCCTTGACTCCAAGGCCGTAACAGGCGGGACAGGCGCCGTATGGGTTATTAAAGGAGAACATCCTCGGCGCTATCTCGGGATAGCTGATGCCACAGTCCGGACAGGCAAATTTTTCACTGAACGTATAGGTAGTTTCTTTTGTTTCTACGGTGATAATGCCGTTCGCTTTGGCAAGGGCAAGCTCAACGGCCTCAAAAAGCCGTCTTTCGATACCGTCTCGCAGGGTAATCCTGTCGATGATGACATCGATTTCATGCTTTTTGTTTTTATCAAGCTCGATATCGTCGGAAAGATCTACCACCTTTCCGTTGAGCCTGATTTTTGTAAAGCCATGTTTTCTCAACTCTTCAATTTCTTTCCGGTATTCCCCTTTCCGTCCCCGCACAATGGGGGCAAGAATGGTAATGCTTGTGCCGACGCCAAGGGACTGAATGGTATCGACAATTTGCGGGGCATGCTGGCTGGTAATCTCTTTTCCGCAGCCATAACAATAGACATGGCCGATACGGGCAAAGAGAAGCCGCAGATAGTCATATATCTCCGTTACCGTACCGACAGTACTTCGGGGGTTTTTGCTGATGCTCTTCTGTTCGATGCTGATTGCTGGCGACAGTCCTTCAATGTAATCGACATCAGGCTTGTCCATAAGCTCAAGGAACTGACGGGCATAGGAGGAGAGCGATTCTACATAACGTCTCTGTCCTTCGGCGTAAATCGTGTCGAAAGCAAGGGTTGATTTCCCGGAACCACTGGGGCCCGTTATAACAACCATCTTATTCCGAGGGATAGTAACATCGATATTTTTGAGGTTATGTTCCCTGGCGCCTTTTACAAATATATTGTCCATTGACCTTCATCTTTTTTGAAATTCAGCTTTGAAACCACTTAGTATAACAGATACGGGGCATCATTTCAAAGAACGGCGGCCTTCTATGATCAATCTCTCTTGCAACCGGACCAGAATAATCATTATACTGTATTTATCTCCTCCGTTAAGAGCACATTAGTTTCAAAGAGTTGTTAATACACGGAGGAAGTAACAAAAATAAAAGGAGGTAACCGATAATGAACAACCAGGGAGAACCGAAAGGCTGGAATCCTTATCTCGCCGGGGCGCTGACAGGACTGCTCATCATATTTTCCGTCTGGTTTACCGGAAAGTATATTGGCGCATCGACAACCTTTGTGAGAAGCGCCGGGTTCATTGAAAAAATATTCGCTTCAGAGAGGGTTTCGAAGATGGAATATTTTATCAAAGAACTCCCCAAGATAGACTGGCAGTGGATGTTCGTCACCGGTATTTTCTTCGGTTCCCTCATCTCGGCAATAACCTCAAAATCCTTCCGCTTCCAGGCTGTGCCCACAATGTGGGAAGGCCGTTTCGGGCCCAATAAGTCAAAACGGGCAATAACCGCTTTCGCAGGAGGAATAATTGCCATGTTCGGGGCCCGCTTGGCCGACGGGTGACCAAGCGGTCATGGGCTGAGCGGTTCGCTCCAGCTAGCGGTAAGTGGCTTCATTGCATTAATCTGTTTCTTCGTGGGCGGTCTCATCGTTGCCAGAATTCTCTATGGCGCAGGGGGTAACAAATAATGAATGAACTCATATATGGCTTGATTACCGGGATCATCTTCGGATTTCTCCTCCAGAAAGGACGAGTTATCCGCTATGATAAACAACTCGGGGCCTTGAGGCTCATCGACATGACCATCGTCAAGTTCATGCTCAGCACCGTCCTTGTCTCCATGGTAGGAGTATATCTGCTCAAGGACCTGGGACTGGTGAAGCTTTCTATCAAACCAACTATTCTGGGCGGCAATATCATCGGCGGACTTATATTCGGTTTCGGCTGGGCATTGCTCGGCTACTGTCCGGGCACCTCCCTTGGAGCTGTCGGGGAAGGACGGTGGGACGGCCTCTGGGGTATCCTGGGTATGCTCACGGGCGCAGCCATCTTTGCCGAATTCTACCCTGTATTGAAAACATCCGTCCTGACCTGGGGCGTCTACGGTAAAATTACCATACCGATGATGCTGGGCATAAACCACTGGATTGTCATCGTCATATTCGCAATACTGACGTTGCTCCTTTTCAGATGGTTTGAGAAAAAAGGACTGTAAGGGAATATACGTCATTGCCGAAAGGAGGGAACGTATGGACGGCAAAGAGTGTCTCGTTGTAATTGGAGGAGTTGCGGCAGGAATGAGCGCCGCGAGCAGTTTTAAGAGGATCAAGCCTGACGCTGAGGTAATAGTCCTCGAAAAGGATTATTTTATATCCTATGGGGCATGCAGCCTTCCCTATTATATCTCCGATGAGGTAAAGGACTTCAATAACCTCATTTCCCTCACTCCGAAAATGGCAACAGAGCGGGGGATCACCGTCTTCCTCCGCCATGAAGCCCTCAGCATCGACCCGGTCAAAAAAGAGGTCCATGTTAAAGACCTCGAAAAAGACGAAAAAAAGGTCATCCCTTATGACAAACTCGTCATTGCCACCGGCGGACTGCCAATAAAACCACCACTGCCCGGCATTGATCTGGAACATGTTTTCACGATCAGAACTCTCATCGACGGCATAGAGATCAAAAAGTTTATCGATCAATGGACTACCTTTGATGTCTGTCTGGGGCCCACATGTACCTACACGAACCGTTTTGGTATAGAGAAGAGGACCATGAAGGCCCTCATCGTTGGCGGCGGTTACATCGGCATGGAAATGTCGGAATCCCTCAAAAAGCGGGGCCTCGACGTGACAGTTATTGAAAAAATGGACCGCGTTCTCGGCAACATGGACGTAAGTATCGCGAATATTGCAGAAGAAATAATCAAATCAGAAGGGGTCAAACTATACAAGGGGGTCTCTGTTCAAGGTTTTGAAGGTGAAAACGGAGTAGTCGCAAAGGTACTCACCGATCATGGGTCCCATGAAGCCGATCTTGTTCTCCTTGTCATCGGCGCCAGGGCCAATTCAAAAATAGCCCAGGAAGCCGGCGTAGAAGTGAGCGCAAACGGCGCAATCAAAGTCGACGAGCATCTGCGAACGAATATACCGGATATCTTCGCTGCCGGCGATTGCGCGGAAGCAACACAGCTTGTCACGGGCAAAAAGGTCTATATCCCCCTTGGCACTACAGCCAATAAACAGGGACGGATTGCAGGCGAGAATGCAGCCGGTATGGACCATGTCTTTGAAGGCATTGTGGGGACTGCCGTAACAAAGATCTTTGATCTGGAAGTGGCCCGGACAGGACTTTCCCCCATTGAAGCCGACCATGAAGGATATAGATATTTTGTTTCAACCATCCAGGGAAGATCGAGGAGCAGTGCTTATCCGGCTGGAAAACCGATGACCATTACCTATATTGTCGAAGAAGAATCAGGCAGGCTCCTTGGCGCTCAAATGGCCGGTGTAGAGGGCGTGGCGCATAGAATTGACACGCTTGCAGCCTGCCTCTATAGCAAAATGACTGTTGAAGACGTGGCAAGGCTTGATCTCGGATATGCACCGCCATTTGCCACAGTATGGGACCCTATCCTTATTGCAGCCAACGTAGCATTAAAAAAATTGAAAAAAATCGGATAAGAAGGTATATTGCATGCAGGTATGTAAATACAAGTGACCCTGACATAAGGAGGGAAAGTATGCTCCAAAATGCTACATCATCCGTTGACGAACGGGTCGCAATGCTTGAAAAATCACAGTGGGAAAAACTTGCCGGAGACGAACTGGAAAATTTTGCCCGGTACCTCTATGTAGGAAAAACAACGAAGGATGAAATCATCTTTAACGAAGGCGACATCGACACCCTACATGTGTTTTATTACGACTGGTCTTGTAAGAATTGCAAAAAATGACTCCAAAAAGAATATTAAAACAATCTGCGAGATCGGTCCCGGAAGGACCTTCGGAGAGATGAGCATCGTTGACGGCCTGGCCCGTTCAGCATCAGCCACAGCGGCGGAAGAAACAACATTACTCGTTCTCACAAAAGAAAACTTTGAAAAGATGCTCGCTGAGAACCAAAAACTCGCTCTCGCTCTCTATGCCAAGCTGGCTCAGATGATGAGCCACCGCCTTCGCATATCGGACTGGATGCTTGTGGAATATCTTTACGAATAACAATTCACGTTACTTTGCGCATTACGGATCAATCATCTGACAACCAGGATTGATCCGTGTTTTATACCACTTTGCCATCAAACACTAAATGATAGCCCAATGGAACCCTACAATACTTTGGATTGTTTTGGCACTTTCCATAATGATCTTCAGAATATGTTCCAAAGCGTGTTCCAGTGCTTCCATAGTAGACCATATGCAATTTCTCAGATAGTTCTCCCGTATATATTCCCAGAGATGTTCGACAGGATTCAATTCCGGCGAATATGACGGCTGGTAGATGATACGAATATTCTCAAATGTATCAATATCACTGGTGCGGTGCCATGCAGCCTGGTCCATTACCATCACAACCCGGTAGTCTTTAAAATGTTCAGAGCATTCCTGGAGGAACATTTTCATTGCATCAGTATCAGCATAGGGGAGAATAAGAGAACAGGACTGACCGTCATGAGGACATACAGCGCTGAATACATGGGTATACTCTCTGACAATGTGGGTGGGTACAATGGGCCGTATTCCTTTTGGCGCCCAACAATGGGCAGGATCCGATATCCTTCCGAACCGACCCTCATCCTGAAAGAGGAGCTTTACCGGTCGGGTGTCTTCTTCGCCGAAGTTCTTCGCGGTGGCTGCCACCAACTCCGGGAGTTTTTTTTAAACTCTTCCTGTTTCTCTTTATCTGCTTTAGGGTGTTGAGGCCTGGGCATTACCTTTCGCCATCCGTGGCGGTGAAGGATATCATAGAGATAGTCTTCCGATACCCCTTTCCCTGTTTTTTCTTCTATATGAGACCGTATCGCGTAGGCAGTGAGAATCTTTCCCTTCTCAGCTTCCGACCGGATCTGTTCCAGCAGATGACTCTCTTCATCGAGTGTAAGAAGCCCGAATCGTCTTCCTCCTCGACCCTGCAAGAGAAATCCGTCAGGACCTTCATGGTTATACTGGTATACCCATTGGTGGATAGTTCCCTTCGTGCATCCTACATATTCTGCAACAGCTTCAGAGGATAATCCTTTACTGGTAAGAAAGATAGACTGCCATCTCTGGAATTGCTCCCGATCAGACGAGGCTTTCATCTTTTTCTTTAACTCATCCTGATCGAGATGGTTCATTAACCTGGTTGGTCGCATTACTACCTCCTTCGTTAAGATGATAGAAGGAGTATATCATATTAGTTTACCGTATGATAGCGAAAGTATTACAGTTATTATTAACGTCTGAAAATCGCAACGTTATTATCCATATCCTGATTTCTCTCACCGCAGATGAGCACAGATGTTACACAGACAAGACGACAGGTGGATTATATTATACGCTATAGGAAATGTGCGAAGTGTGTAGCTTGCTATTCTTTTCGTGCCACAACCCAAATATTCATGAAGACCTCAAAATATCCGGAGTGTATACTGTCGGGCTTAAATCCTGATTCTTTTAGGACTGTGCCGATTTTTTTTCGGGTATATGCGGCTTTGTGTTCACCTATTTCGACGGCGCTTACAAGTCCCGATTTCGCCATCACTTTTAAAAGTACGTCCGTCCACGGGGCAGGAGTTGTGATAATATAGATACCATCGTTCTTCAATACACGACCAATCTCGGAAATCAAACCCGAAAGTCTCGGTGGTTCGATATGCTCAAAAACAGCAAGCATGACAACAACATCGAAAGAGCGATCATCAAAGGGAAGTCTCATATTCTCTTCGAGATCGAAATCGACAACATCAATGTCATACTCCTGGTGCAACTTTGTTTGCAATTGTTCATACACTACCTTATCGAGGCCGCACTTTTCTGCAAAAACTGTATTGAGGAGAAAATAGGGAAGAGAACCACAACCTATATCAAGCACGCGGCCTTCCCTGAGATGGGACGGAATCAATTGATTGGCCATACAAGTCCGTTTCTTTGCTAAAAAACTTTCCAGGAGACCATGGCCTCTGGTCACAGAAACATCATCCACCACAACACTTTTTTTCACATTCACGTTCCACTATTTCCGGTCCTCTGCCCTCTGTCTTTTATTTAAACACATTATATTTCAGAATCGTAAAGAATGCCTTAAGCCCATCCCGCCAGGTGATCTTCTTGCCTTCCTCGTAGCTTCTCCCATAGTAAGAAATAGGTACTTCATATATTCTGTAACGCTTTCTGGCTATCTTAGCGGTGATCTCCGGCTCAAATCCAAATCGGTTCGATTCTATTTTAATATCCTTGAGGACGTCCCGCTTGAAGACCTTATACCCTGTCTCCATGTCGGTGAGGTTCAGATTGGTAAAGATATTCGAAAGTAATGTGACCATTGAATTGCCCATGTAATGCCAAAAATAGAAGACACGATGGGGGCCGCCAAGGAACCGGGAACCGTATACCACATCGGCCTTCCCATCGAGAATTGGCCCAAGCAGTTTGGGATATTCCCTGGGGTCATACTCAAGATCTGCATCCTGTATGATTATGATATCGCCTTTCGCATGGGTAAAACCGCTTCTCAGGGCAGCGCTCTTCCCCTGATTTTTCTCATGGAAGATTGTTATAATATCCTGGTCCTGCAATCCCTTCAGATATTCCCTTGTGCCATCCGTCGAGTAATCGTCAACAATGATGATCTCTTTCTCGTAAGAGGTGTCCTTGACCGCTCTGATCACCTCATCGATAAAGTTAATCTCGTTATATACCGGAATTACCACAGATAGCCGCACTAGACCCTCCTATAGCTGTTTCTCTTTATCTCTCCCATCACCCTTGAGCCATGGTGTTATTTATTTCCATATACGTTCATCAAGGCTAAAATGTTTTGGACCACCAATCTTTATCTTTGCGAAATCAGGATGCTGCGGGTTGATGGCCACATTGCATTCCTCCGGAATGATTGCGGAAGGTACACGCAGTATTGCTGATGTGCCTTTTCGTACCCACTTCGTTCCTATATCCCGTGTAGAACCCGGTGGAGGAGATAATCTCCAGTCTGATTTCAAATCCTTCAGTGACACTTCGATGATTTTGAGAGAGTCCGGAATTTCGACAGGGATTGCAAAGAGGGATTTGCTGAGTGTTATGTCTATCCGCGTAAAATGGATAAAAAGTTCCAGGATTGCCAGCGACTGTGTTTCGCTGACGTAGACGACAGGCGTTCCCACATGGTTCCAGCGTCCACCGCCAAGCCGCGCTCCCTCTCCCGTAAAAGCATCCTGTAGACGTTTCTTACTTACAATGCGCCACGCTTTTATCAAGAAATAACTCCGTAGTCTATACGGATAAGTAGCTCTTCAACCTCGCGGGCGCCGGCATCAGTTTGAAGCATATCAAAGGGAATAGCTCCCCCAAGGCCTTGCTGAGAAGCATTTAACCATTCGAGCGCTTCTTCTTTGCCCTCAAATACACCCTCAGCCAATGCAATAATCCGTGCAAAACGGTAGATTCTGTCACTTTCTACCGGGGAAAGCCTTTCTATTTGATGTACATTTACGGCCTTACGTCTTCTCGCAACCGTGCGGGGACTTACACCGGTAATGCGCGCGATAACTTCATCGGAAAGATTGAACTTTGCCTTGATATGAGATAGGACCCGTGACGGTATTCCTGTTTTGATAAGGCTATCAAAATCGATAGGTCTCCGCACTTTCTGCCCCAGCTCCTTTTCACCGCCCAAAATCGATGTTACAGTTGTCATCTTTTAGTTCTCCTTGCCATATGACTAATATTATAGTTGTCATTTGTCATATTGTCAAACTGTTCTCTATAGAGGTGAATTTGCCTTACGCCGTTAAGGTTTACGGCATCTCTATCCTTCGTTCTGCGCTTTAGGATTAACAATTCCCGGCCTTTTCTTTTTTGCCCTTCACTATCACCTATCACCTCTTGCCTATTATCTATCTTCTTGTCTCTTCTCCACAACCAGATACAGAGCAGAATCCCGATAATCGTCAGGCAGAGCCCGATATAAAAAGACATGGGCACGTACTTGAAAACGACGGTATGTTTTCCCTTCGGCACCTCAACTGCCCGAAATGCAAGATTAGCCCGGTATATCTTTGTCTCCTTACCATCCACATACGCCCGCCATCCGGGATAATAGGTATCGCTGACGTAGAGGAAAGCGCTATCTGTCTCCGTTTCAGATTCTAAATTACTTTATAGAACTGTAGCTTAACAGTGCACTTACTGTCCTGATCGCGCCACTGTTTTTCAGCAATTTGCCATCTGTTATAAATAATCAATTCTTTTCTTAGATCAATACTCTTATCAAGCATTTTTTTAATAAAGTGTTATCATCTTTGGCTGTTTGTATATTCTCCATAAAGTAAGAAATCTTCCAGGGTACCTTACATATTCATATAGATAGCCTGTTCCCTTTTCTATCTTGACCTGATCAATCGAAGTGTAAAATCCTCGTCGTTTACTTCATATGAAGTTATCATAAATCGCACGCCTGCAATATCAATATATCGTTTAGCATCTGTGAAGCGTATGAGCGTCCCAGCAACATATTCAAAAAAATCTGGTGTGCAATCCGCATAATTTCAATACCCTGGATGGTATAGAGACCAAAAAGAGTTGCATAGGGGGCATTTAAAATAGCTTTATCGTTGGAAAGTAGTTGCCAAATTCAGCATGGGTTTTTTCAGTTACAAAATATCGTTCTGTTTCGTGTGCATTCGATAGTGTTGGGACAAATGCGTGCTCCGACATAAACTGCTTTCCACGAGCACCGATTGATAATAACCATAATTCGCAAGAAACAGATCGGCAGTAAGGAGCACAACAACCATCCCAAACAAAACATATTTTTTTACTTCAGCTTTGCTCTCAGATATACTAGCAAAGCAACACAAAAAAGGAATGAGAATAAGAGAAACCGTTTCAGGTTATGGAGATTGAACCATATCTCATTATATTGGTCAGGTTTGAAGTTATGCACATTAAGGAACGCACGAACTTGAGCATCGAAGAGATTAAGATAACCCCACAACCCAGCAAAATAAAACCAAGATAAAAAAGAGTAAGTCACAATATACGTAACCTTCCTGTCATGTTCGCTCAAGGCGGTCTTCAACACTGATCAAAACCGATGGCTGCAGTCACGGATATAGTAAAGAAGAAAAGAAAAAGAAATTTTACAGGATAGCGTATAGCATTAAAAGGAGGAACACGATAGAGAAGGTGATATAAGGAGTATTTCCCCCAAGGGCAAGGATAATGAGATAGCCATTAGAGAAAAAAAAACCAGCCTTTTCCTGTCTTTGCTGCAAAAAAAGAAAGAGACTCATAATAAAGGGGATAATACCGAGATAAGTCGTTTTAAGCCACGACTGATTTGACCAGTATTTCGTCGTTGTCTGACCATATCCAAAGACATCGGGCAGAAAAAACAGCAGAAAATCCCTCCAGGACAAAGACCATGCCGTCGCCTCCTTATAGGAAAGACCTGCGCTCCGTATACTCTGGAGCTTCAATTCATAGAATGGTATAAATTGAATGGCAGAAAGAAGAAGAAAACTAGATAACAAAAAAAGCTTAAGTCTAAAGATCTGGTGTCTTAGCCGGAGAGAAAAGTTCCAGATTGAGAAACGGCTTTTTCTGCCTTGTCATGAATCTTTTGCAATCATCGTTTTGTTATGACTGCACCATTTTCATCAGGATAGGATGCGTGATACTCGTACAGCACGTGTATTGACACTCAGTACAAAAACAAATATATCATAGTGAAATGGTCATCAACTACTTCAGGAGCTCCTGCAAAAAATTCTATGGCGAGAAAGATAATGCACTTAGCACGAGATGCCTGTATCGCCCTGTTTCATAGTGGTTTAAAAAAAATAGAAGAATGAGCGGAAACCACCCGACAGCAAGAAGGTGCGGAAGAAGGTTATGTACCGACAGGAGATATCCCGAAAGCATAAAAATCACACCACCTGCAAAGGAGGCCAGTATTTGACGTTTTCAAGTATCGAAGAAAATAATAGGTAGTAACCCTGCAAATACAAAATGGAGGATGATCAACCAATTCCAGACAACAGGAAAAGGTAAAAAAAGGAAAAGGAGGTTTGGAGGATACAGAATACCGGGTTGAAGAGTGGCAAGGAGTGGAATACCGGAATAATTATAAGGATTCCATAAGAGGGAATTGAAAAGATTGAATAATGTTACCCAGAGATATCGTGGTGGAATAAAAAAAGGGGCAAGATCTCTTTCATGAAAAAATATTGTGATGAAAGAACAGGATAAAAATAGTACTGCTATAAGAAGAAAAAGAGAACACACGAGAATAAACGAAAATCTTTATTTTATTCAATATTCGTGATAGTAGAACAAACTAATATATAGTCTACCACACTATCACCAGTTTGGCATCTGCTGGTCTACAATTGACGCTACCATCAGTCGGAGCTGCTAATACATCTCAGACCGCTAGTGAATTGGCAGCGTGGTGCGGTCTGAAGATCAAATGACATAATACCAGCGCCGGTACTGTCATCGTAATAAAGTTACACTGTTTGCAACTGATCCAGTCTCAACCCCCTGAATATTAGCATTTGCTGCGATATGCTACCCATGGTATATGGAGGTGGTAAACCAATTTTTAAAATTAGCCTGGGCAAAAAGAATACTGTTTGAACCCCTTAATGCGCCCAAGACACCTTTTGCAGTAGCATCACCAGCTGTTCTTTAATCTCCATATATTTCGGTATTGCCACCGCCGCCAGAATACCGATTATGATGATAACAATAATTAATTCTATAAGGGTAAAACCTTTGTTATTCCTGATTGTATTTCTGAGTGGCCTCAAGGCGTTTTCTCCCGTTGTTCTCTTTTCCATGCAATTCACCTCTCCAGATAGATTATTATGCAATTGGTATACCACATATACAACTACCAAAAAATACCAAATGTTTATAGCTCATATTCACCACTTCCCTTAGCCAATCAATAAAATGCAACATATATACAGACAATGATATGTAAGACAAATTGATGAATAAAGGCTTATAGAACCTTCCAATCATCCGTAATCCTCATTACGTTTTGTTATTTAAAACATCAACAATTACTGTATGGCAGCTACAAAAATTGTTGCTTTCTAAAGCACAGCTACAAAAATTGTTGCACTTCAATCATTTTATTTCCATATCGATATCATATTTCTTGACACGATACCACATGCTCCGCTCTGATATACCGAGCATCTTTGCCGCTTTCACCTGAGAATTCTGTGATTTTTTCAGGGCATCGATGATCATATGTTTTTCAAGTTCCGAAATTGCGTCATCAAGCGATTTATCTGAATAGACCTGACCTGCAGGCAGTGCATCGCCGCGCAGATGCAGGGGCAGATCATCTATCGTAATGAGGTTGCTGTCACACATGATGGCGGCCCGTTTGACAACGCCGATTAACTCCCTCACATTGCCGGGCCAATTGTAGTTCAGAAGGATGCTCTGCGCCTCATCGGCAAACATCATAATCTTACCCGTCTCTTTTTCAAGGTTATGCAAAACATAATCCATGAGGATGGCAACATCTTCCTGCCGCTCCCGTAGCGGCGGGACCTGGATATGTATCTGCGCCAGCCGGAAATAGAGGTCTTCCCGGAATTTACCTTCCTTCATTTCATTCTCAAGAATACGGTTTGTCGTCGACACGACCCGTATATTCACCTTGATTGTTTTTGTAGAACCAAGATGTTCAACCTCCTGTTTTTCAACAGCCCTGAGCAGCTTAGCCTGGAGATAGGGGCTCATCTCCCCTATTTCATCAAGGGTGATGGTCCCGTTATTTGCTGCTTCAAATTTTCCCTGTTTCTGTTGAAGCGCCCCGGTAAAAGCGCCTTTTTCATAACCGAAGAGTTCGCTTTCAAGAAGATTATCCGGTATGGATGCGCAGTTTACAATGATATAATCACCCTTTCGTTTTGATAACGTGTGGAGAAGTTTTGCTACCTCCTCCTTCCCTGTTCCTGTTTCTCCCGTCACAAGAACAGTCAGGTCTTTGCTGGCGACCTTTTCTATCTCTTTGAATATTTCCTTCATTTGCGGAGACTTCCCACAACACCATGAAACATGTTGCCCTCAAGTTCCTTTTCTTTCAAACGCTCTACTTCCTTTTTTAACATCCTTTTGCCAAGGGCCCTTTTTAGGATAACCTTCAGTTCGTCGAGAAGGATCGGTTTACAAAAAAATCGGAAGCGCCCCGCTTTATCGCTTCAAGGGCATTTTTCTTTGTTCCATATGCCGTGATAATGAGGACCGGAACATCGGTCTTTTTTTTCAGATCAGTCATAGCGGATAAGCCATCCATACCGGGAAGGGTGATATCCATGATGATAAGATCGGCGCCGCCTTTTATCGTATTTACCGCATCTTCATAGGAAGAAAAAGGACTCACCACATATTCTTCCCCTTTCAGCGCTTCTTCCAGAAAGAACCTTACGCCTGGATCATCTTCAATAATAATAATATGTTCATTCATACCCTCGCCTTCATAGTGAATTGAAAATCATGCAATCAGATCGTTGCCGATTTATTGTCAGTATACATTGTTCCGCAGAGAAAAAGATGTGGCTTTGATCACAGAAATGGCTGGAATATTGGCAGATTTTCACGTGTCCCCTCGCTCTAAGGCAACAGTGTGATTTCCGTTCTCATCCTTCATTGGCAGCTTTATGGTAAAGGTTGTCCCTTCGTCGCCGCTTTTTATTGTAATGTCCCCTCCATGCAGCTTTATATTCCTCATGGCAATAAAAAGACCAAGCCCTTTCCCTCCTTTTTTCATGGTGAAAAAAGGTTTAAAAATCGAATCGTAATCCTTGTCTTCAATCTTTGAGTTCTTATTGTATATTGCAATAGAGATAAGACCATTTTTCATTGTCGCATCAATCCTTATATAACCGCCGTCTTTCTCATGGTCTATGGCATTCTTTACTATGTTGGCGATAATCTGATATATCTTCGTCCTGTCGGCAAAACAGATCAGTGCGCCTTCTTTTTTGAATTCACAGGTAATATGTTTTTTCTGCACCTGCATCAGGTTGCGGATAACCTCATCAATGATATCATTGATATCGAGGCGTTCTTTCGCAAGTTCGTTGTCATTAAAATCAAGGAGTTCACGGGTAAAGATGTTTATTTTATTGGCCGCTTCAAGGAGGGTCTCGATATACACTATCTGAGATTTATCGGTGATTTTTTGTTTCAATAGTTCGCTCATGCCGGTAATGGTGTTAAGGGGATTTCTTACTTCATGGGCCACCATGAGAGACATATACCCGAGAGGGATAATATAATCAAGATTTGCCAAACCCTGCATGAGGGTATTTTTTTCTCCTTCGTCCGCTTTTGTACTCACATATTCCATAAGCACTTCGATAAGCCTGTAGACTTCTATCATCTGCCCTTTTTCTTTTTTGAATGATTCAAATTTTACATACTGTTGCGCCTTTCGCACAAGATCATTGATCGGATGGGTCATGGTCCTCATGACAATAAAGGCGCACAATGACGAAAAGAGGGATGCCGATAAAATCCAGACCCATATCATCTTCGTCTTAATCGGCGCCAGGATATTAGCCCCAACGGCAATTGACAAAAGGCTCGTAAGGAACACAATCAAGAGGCACTATTATGCTTAAACTGTATCTGAGGTTATTCGGGTCTCTTAAGAAACGCTGTAATATGTTTATTTTATTCATAATTTCGGTATTAACCGCCACCTCTCATAGCTTTCATCATATCCCACCAGGGCATGAAAATGGCAAGAGCAAGAAAGAGCACCATCGCTGCAAGACCGGCGGTAAGAACCGGTTCAATCCATGCAGAAAGTCTGGCCACCGAATAAGAGACTTCCCTGTCATAGTGCACCGATACTTCACGGAGCATTTCTTCCAGCGAACCCGTCTCTTCACCGGTGGCAACAAGATGGATAACAAGCGGCGGAAAGATTTTCGCATCCTTGAGCGGCTTTGTAATACCCCTTCCCTTTTCAATACTGACGGCAATTTCCTGGACTTTCTTTGCGATATATTCATTTCCAACGGCCCTGGACACAATATCCAGGGTCCTGATTATAGGAATGCCTGTGCGAACCAGATTTTCCAGCATAAAGGCAAATCTACTCATACAGATCTTCAGAATAATCTGGCCAATAAGAGGCAGCATCAATTTCAATCTATCGATTGTATAAGCGCCTGAAGAGGTCCTCTTGTAAAAGATAAAAGCAGCGATAGTTACTAAGACTACCCCGATTGCCGTAATGGTATATTTCTGAAAGATATCGTTAATAATAAGCAGCATCTGCGTCGGGAGAGGGAGCGCAACTTTTGCGCTCTTAAATATGGGCGCAAACTTGGGCACCACAACATTGATAAGCACAACAAAGGCAATCCCAAGGGTGGCCACAACAAACATGGGATATCTCAAGGCCGATTTAAGCATTTCCCGTGTCTTCATCTGAAACTCAAGGACCCCTGACAGACGCTCCAGCACATCTTCCAGATTGCCGCTTAATTCACCGGCGCGGATCATGCTTGTATAGAGTTCCGAAAAAATCCCTTTATGTTTTGAGAGCGCATCAGAAAAACTCTGCCCCTTGTCAATATCCTGGCCGATCATCTTAATGGCTGCCCGTAACCGTTCATTATTTGTTTGCTCCTCAAGGGCCCTGAGCCCCGACACCATGGGAATACCTGATCTGATGACCGTCTGGAGTTGCCGGGTAAAGAATATGAGGTCATCATCTTTAACCCTCTGGAACCGCATCAGAAATTCATCGATTGCAACGGTGCTGACCCGGTTTTCCACGGCAGAAACAGGGAGTAGCCCCATATTGTCGAGCTGGACAAAGACGTCCCGCTGGTTCGCCGCCTCCATGTTGCCTGCCACCAGCAGGCCCCTTTCATCTCGTGCTCTATAGCTAAATGTAGCCATCTCTCTCAATCTTCCTGAACAACGGTCAGGGCCTCTTCAAGGGTTGTAACGCCAAAGAGGACTTTCATGACTGCATCATCACGCATGAGCCGTCATCCCTTTTTCATGGGCCTTTTTCTTGAGTACTTCGCTGGGGGCCCTTGCTATTATCAGCTCTCTTAATTCATCGTCAATAACAAGCACTTCATAAACTCCGGTACGCCCACGGTATCCCTTATATTTGCAGGCAGGACAGCCTTTCCCTCTGTATAAAAGCACATCCTCCTCGATTTGAAAGGTTTTATGTACTGAAGCCGCCGGGTAATAGGATTCTTTGCACTCAGGACAGATTTTTCTGATCAGTCTTTGGCCGATAACGCAGGAGACCGAGGATGTCACCAGAAAGGGTTCAATACCCATTTCGACTAACCGCATGATGGCGCTTGGCGCATCATTCGTGTGGAGGGTAGACAAAACAAGATGGCCTGTAAGTGCCGAATGAACAGCAATGGTCGCCGTGTCCCTGTCCCTTATCTCTCCAACCATAATGACATCGGGGTCCTGCCTCAAAATGGACCTGAGGCCGCTTTCAAAGGTCAATCCCGCTCTGGGGTTGACCTGGGCTTGAGAAAGCCCCTCAAGGGTATACTCCACAGGGTCTTCTATGGTAATAATATTTTTCTCAAGCAGAGTTGATATGGTTCAAAATTGCATAGAGGGTAGTCGATTTGCCGCTTCCCGTCGGTCCTGTGGAGAGAATAAATCCATAGGGTCTTTTCAATACATTCTTGATTTTTTCTTTGTCATCACGAAGCAGACCGAGATGGTCAATGCCATACAGCGCCGTGCTTTTATCGAGAAGCCGGAGCACAACCTTTTCCCCGTGGATCGTGGGGAATGTTGAAACCCTGATGCCTACTTCCCTGTTCGAGTCCCGTATATTGAATCTTCCATCCTGTGGGGTCCTTGTCTTTGCGATGTCGATACCGGCAAGGATTTTAATCCTTGATACGATGGGGAGAAATAATTTCTTTTCCGGGCTGGGCACTTCACGCAATTTTCCATCTACTCTCATCCTGACCCGCATAATAGTTTTTCGAAGGTTCAACGTGGATATCGCTTGCATTATCTGCAAGCGCCTGCGCGAGTAAGCTGTTGACAAATCTGACAACTGGTTCTTCTTCTGCCGATCGACGGATATGCGCTCATCCTGGTCAAGATCTTCTTCTTCATCTTTGATGAGCGTCAATTCCTGTTGTCTTATTCTGTCGAGGGTTTCTTCAACGATTGTTTTTAATCCATAATATTTTTCCAGCGCCTGCTTGAGATCACCTTCGGTTACAATGATGGGTTCGATTTCCATTTTCACAATACGGGCCACATTATCCATCGCCTCGATATCGAGGGGATCTACCATGGCAAGCTTCAAGACATTGTGCCGTCTCATGACAGGAATCACGAGAGAGCTTTTTGCAGTATCTGCAGAAATGAGCCTGACAACGTCTTCAGGTATTGTCCATTTCATTCATATTGATAATAGGGATGTTCAACTGCTTGCTGACAGTATCGATGATTTCCTTTTCGGAAAGCAACCCAAGCGTCACAATAGCCTTTCCAAGCTTATCGCCATATTTCTTCTGTTCTGTCAGAGCCTGGAAGCAGATCTTTTTCCGTAATTTGCTTTGCGTCCAAAAGGAATTCACCTAGTCTCTTTTCGTATCTGCGCCATTCAAAACCTCAATGAAAACTAGTCACTTTTTTTCCTTCCACATACTTGAGCCTCTCAATGATGTCCTTTCTTGAGCCCGGAGAGGTAACAATGAAAGATACTGTCTGTAATATCGTGCCGCCGTCTTCATATTGGCCCAGATTGTCTTTGATTACCGCATAGGACAAAAGGAGGTCAGGGTCTTTTATTTTTTCCCGATGGGGATTTCAAGAAGTTTCGCGGCCTCCTGGAATCTTCCGCCTGACTTCGCAACAGATGCGGAAAGATTCACATAAGGTCTACGCTCATCAGGCTCAATTGCAATAGCCTTTCTGAAATATTCTTCCGCCAGCTTGCGGTCTCCGTCTTTCATGGCAACAAGACCGATATTATTATATGCCTTGGGATAGTTTTTCTGATACTCAAGTATCCTTTTAAAATAGAATAGTGCCTCTTTCCTGTTATCTTCTTCCATGGCTATGACACCAAGGTTATTCAGCGCTTCTATATGATTCGGTTTCTTCGCCAGGATTTGTTTGTAGATAGTTTTTCGCCTCTCTCACCCTGCCTGACTGCAATTCCTTGAGCGCTTCATTATACATGCCGTTAACGCTGTAATCCTCTGTTTTCCGAATAATGGCAGTCTCCGGTTTACCGGCAATCTCCTGCACATCAACTCCACCCTTCTTTGCTGGAGGGGGGCAGAGAGGGTACTCTTTTTTTATCCCTGCTCTGTTTTTTTGCAAGGATACGCGGAGCATCTATTTTTTTCTCTTTTACACTTTCTTTTTGAGGAATGGCAGGTTTTTGCTCTTCCGGCTTTGATGGAGCATTGGCGGCAATCCGGACAGGCTTTACCGGCGCAATTCCCGGGGCAACGACCGGTTGTGCTATCTGCTTCGGTTTGTGGAAATAAGGGACAAACAGATATGCAACAATACCGGCAACAACAGCAAAGCCGATTATTCCATAGATAAGCTGGCTTCGATTTTTTTTCTGTGCCCTGAGGATTATAGGGAATATCCTGCTTTTTGTTCTTTCGCTCCTCCTGGGCCTTCTTAAGAGCATCGTGTATTATGCTCATTAATTGTTATCTCCATAAATGATACGGGGAGTCAAAAATATCACCAAGTTCACTCTTTGAGTTTTCTTTTTCATTCAGCTTAAAAAGATACCCGATGACCGGGATATCCATAAGCCACTTCGTGCCTGTATCCGTAGTTGATTTCCTGTTTTTGATAAGCCCGCCGATAACAATCGTTTCTCCTTCCCTAACCTTTACGATTGTATCTACTTCCCGGACATTCAGAATGGGGACTTTACTGCCTCCACTACCAGGGGAGATAACATCATCGACTTTCTCAGACATAATAGGGTGGACATTGAGGATAATATTACCTTTATCATCTATCTGCGGCATTACATCAAGGGTAAGCCCCACATCAATAAATTTTGCTGTGGCCGTAACCGTTGGATTTGCAGCCCCCGTATTGGTGGTTTGCTGGGTTTCAAAGTATACATCCTGTGTAGTTACCTTTGATGATGGCCCGCTGGTTATTCATGGTTGCAATCTTCGGATTCGAGATTGTTTCAACTGTCCCATAAGTCCTGAGAAGATCGATAAATGTATTATTCATATCAAGGTATCTGCTTCCCCCGAAAACACGGAAGAAGGGTGTCGTAGCAACGGCCGTTGTGCCGATTGGATCCGCTCAGCGGATTGAGAAAAGCCTGTTGCGCGCTCATACTGATCCCGTTTACCTGGGCATTGACAAGCTTCCAGTTTATCCCCTGGCGGGAATCATCGTTGAGTTGTACCTCCATGATTTTTGCCTCTATCATGACCTGACGCTGGATAATCCCCTCAGCGGCTTTCAGGAACATTTCAATATCTTTCAAACTCTTAGGATAATCGGTAACAAAGATCATCATGGTCTGTTTATTCACAACAAATTTGGCGTCCTTATCCTTTGAAAGAAGCGTTTTTATATTATCTTCAAGGCTTTTCCATAAATCCGATTCCGACTCACTCTTAACAGACACCTGCGAGCCGGATGTACCGCTTGTCGTCGTTGCGCCACCCGATGTGGTCGTATTTCCGCCAATCGTTCCCGGAGTAGCATAGACATTGCTGGTGCCGATTTTTTTCAAGGCAATATAATTTACATTGAAATATCTTTGTCTCCAGTTTCGGCCTTGAGACATAAATCGTTATGGTCTTCAATTTTATACGTAAAGCCCAAAGGCTCAAGGATATACTCCAGGGCCTTGCCGAGGGTTACATTCTTTAAATCAACAGTGGTTATCCCTTTCACATCGGGTTCGACAACGACATTATATTGTGCCTGTTTTCCTATAGCCCTAAGGATATCCTTCACGTCCGCTTCCCTGAGAGAAAAGGAGAAAGATTCCTCCTCTTTGGGCATCTCTGTGCGTTTTTCTTTTTCAATCTGAAACGAAACCGGGCTCGGTATCTCCGGAGGTTAACCGGGTGATCTTCGTCTCCTTTGCCTGCTCAATATGGGCGCAGGAGGACAAAAAGCAGAATACAGCTATATACATCCAATATTTTCTCATTTACCCTTCTCCGTCGCTTTCGTTTTTGGTTCCTCTTCCCTGACAGTATCTTCGATATTCCCCAGAGAGAGGACCCTCCGTATATTGTTTCGAATGAGAACAACCTTGTCCCTTCCAATTTCAAGAACCTTCTCATCTCCCACCATATCGCCTTCTCTCACAACTTCACGATCAATAATAGCAACCCTGTCTTTTCCTTTCTCAAAAATAGCGGATAACCTGATGGCGGCAGCACTCATCTTTTTTGTCTCTTTCAATTGAGGCAGTACAAAGGGGTTCTTCACCCATCCTGTCTGCAGTTTATCAAATTGCGGCTTCTCTGCCGGAGGCGCTGCTTCAGGCTGACTGCTTTTTGCTCCCGGCTCTGATACTGGAATGTTTTTGAAGGCGGCGGCGCCTGTGGGGTGACGGCGTCTGTTGCGTTTGCCCTGCTGCCTGACCTGAGACTGTGCGGGAGCTTGCGGGCGCCTTTTTCTTTCCTGTAAAGAAAAAAATGTACCCTGCGATAAGCAGCACAACGATTGCAAAAATAAGACCGGTTTACTTACCTTCACGCTTTTTCCCTTTTAATGCCTTAAATTCAATGACAAATTTGCCATTCAAGCGGGGATATTCTTTTTCTTCGTAATTGATATAGGCCTTCTGGATACCCTTTAAACGCCGTTTTGCTTGAAAGCTCCTCCAGAAAACGGCCCATCTCCAGAAAACCACCCTTAAGCCCAACCTCAAATATCGGGTACACCAACCCCGTCTTCTGCGAAACATCAAGTGAATTGTAATAACCATCAGGCTTCCGATGGCTACCCCCTTGTTTTTTGCCATCTTCATAACATCCTTCATGTATTCCGGTATCTTTTCGATGACAGGGGCCTGTCTCATGAAACTCATCATAAGAATGTTGCAGATTTTCCTGGGTCCGTGCCTCAGCAGTAAGGTTTTGTAAATTTCCCTCTAATTTCTGTCTTTCATTTTTAATAGCAGTAAGTTGACCTTCCTTTTTTTTCATAGCTGAATCCGCAGGCATATAGACAAGTCCCACCCATGCTGCAATAAGGAGCACCGGCAATCCAAACCATATGTAGAAGCTCTTAAAGTTCATGTTTCGCGCACCTTGCAAGAATTGAAAACTCGATTACCTGCTTGCCCTTTATCTGTTTCATTTTCTTTCCCGACTATTTCAACATGGTCAATAAAACCGGACTGCTTTAAAGAAAGAATAAGGTTGAAGAGAGTCAATTCAGGGTTGTCTGTCTCACCAAATACATATCCCTTGAGCGTCAACGGATAATAGTTATCAATCAGTTTTTTCAGGAGTTGCTCGGGCGCTGACGTGGCAGGAGGTCCCTGGGGTACTTGCTGGACAGGAGAAGTATTTTGTGTTTTTTGAGTCGATAAAAGTGGTGAAGCGGTCTGGATTTCCCCTCCGAATTCAATCGATTTCAAATAGACATCCCTGGGTATCTGCGAGGAAAGATATTTCAAGAGCTGTTATAAAGGTTACATCCTTTTTCTGAATTTCATTTTTAATGAAAGTGATGTCGGATGCTATCAAGATTGGGTGACATTTTCTTTCCCGATACTATTAAGACCCCTTTGCATACTTTCAAGAGTCTTCTGTTCAATTTTTATTCTCAGATCGGCATTCCTTGCTGTACTCCAGACATTGAGCGAGAGGAGGCACAAAATTGCCGCAATGGCAATGGTCCCGATGGCAATATACCGTTTATAGCGCTTCTCCTGCTCTCGCTTTCTCGCCCCTTCCGGCAAAAGATTGGGAAGCACTTCGAGGTTCATGCATAACGTATGGGCAGGTATGTATTTATCCTCAATTCCCTGGATCGCTTCGAGATAGTTCACCTCTTCAATAAGGGTCTCTTCAAGCTTTTCAAAGAACTTCGGTATTTTTGATGCCTCTTCCTGTTACATATACCGTGGTAACCGGTTTATCGGGATATCTCTGATTATAGACGCTGAATGTCCTCCGGATCTCACCGGCAAGCCGTTCAAAAGGTATCTTCAGGATTTCCGTGAGTTCCTCATCAAAACCCCTCTCACGCTTGAATTGTTCCGCCTGATCGAAGGTAAGACCGGGGCCGCTCATCAGTGCGTCGGAAAAACTCTCCGATGCCGTAAGGATTTCCCTGGCAAACATAAGCCTTCTCGCATTTGCAATATAAAGACCTGTCCGTTTTCCACCGATATCAATAACGGCAATCGATCTATCACCCACTTCACCCAAAGCGTAAACATACCCAAAGGCAATATCGGTAATGAGGGCAATCTGCTGAAAGCCTGCGCGTTGAAAGGTCGACAGCACACGCTCAATAAAGCCTTTCTGGACCCCCACGAAGAGAAATTCATCCTTCATGACGCCCTTCTCCTCGATCTGACCAAGCATGGTATGCTCATAGATCATATCATCAAGAGATGCCGACAATATTTTGGCCGACGTCCAGTTGAGGGCTTCCTTCTGTTCCTTTTTTGGCAGGACCGGGATGGTAAAGGTCTTTTTAATAATATCAGGAGCAGAAATACCGACAGCCACTTCCAGATCGGAGCCTTCTTTGGTCCTGATATCAGCAAGGATTAATTCGAGGTCTTCGAAACCACCTTTATAGGGATAGTCTCCCTGAGACGCAACGATACTTTTCCCTTGAGTCCCCTTACATCTCACATACTTAACGCTGACGGTCCCTATGTCGATCCCTAAGATGTCCAATACCTGTCCTTTGCTACACGGAATTAACTGTTATGCTGAATCGCCATGGAATGGGAATATAGGGTCTTGCACTAAAAATATTTAATGTGATTTTCAATCGTTGGAGAATATTTTGAAAGTATGTATTGAAAGTTCTTCTGTATAAGCACAATATTCCCATAGTTATAAGTATTTATATATGGTTTTCGCGAAAATATGTCAACAAGAAAATGGTCCGGAAAGCCTTATTGCTGATTATTCTGCCTGGGATGGACCATCTGTTGATCGCTTGATGGGAATAAAGAATATTTTTACGCTCTTGCTGTCAAGACCGAAAAGCCCTGAGAGAAATTCAAACCCTATGCCGTCCTGGGCCTTTTTCAGAGTCAACAAAAAGGCAAACCTCGTCTCCCATTCTTCGTTTTCCTCCTCGTACGTAAAAAGACCATAGAGGATATTGGTCGTCCTTCTATCCTCAACCCTCTTGTGTTCATAAAGGGTAATCAGCGGTTTGATAATCCTGTCAAACCCCTGGTCTCTGAAGGGGAAAAGAGAGGGGAAAAGAAAGGTTGAATTCTCATCTTTTTCCTGGTATTCAAAGAAAGGCCAGACATTGAGAAAAGTCCCTCTATCATCCTTCATGAAACGGTTAATGACAAGAATACTTCGCTGGTAAAATCTTTCATCTTTTACATAGAACTCATACTCTCTGTAGATAGGCCAGAGAAAACTGAAAGCTCTGTCCTTGCCCTTTATTGTTTCGGAAATGATAGGAAAGAAACTGTATCCTTTTGTCTCCTCGCCGACGGTTTTAGAATAGATGGGCCAGGGCATATCCCACTTTTCCTTGTCACTGTCCTTCGCATGAGTAAAAAATGGCCACAAAAAAGCCTCATATTCTTTGGTGGCCGATTGGGAATGGAGATAGAACGGTATAGCAAAAAAAGAATAAACAGGTTCATCGGTATCAAGGTCTTTCTCGTCCTTGAAAAAGATAGGCCAGAGGGCAAATTGCTTTTTTCTCACTCCGGGACGTTCGTGGCTTCCATAAAGAGGCCACACTTTAAACCCTTTATCGGTGCCTCCATAAAATGAGAAAACAGGCCAGAGCAGGTTCGTTTTTATAGCGCCTTCATCCTTTATATAGCTGTAAAAGGGCCAGGCAATAAAACCTATTTCGTCCTTTGCGAACCTGTTATAGAGCTTACCGTAAAAGGGAAAAAAACCACCATAACTGCCCATCTGTGATGTGCCTCCAAAAAAGAGCAGGAAGGCCGCGTCGCTTTCGGTTTCGCTTCTTTTGGAAAGATAGATGGGGATAAAATAAGATTTCTCCGGTGTGATCTTGCCTAAAGGGAAGAGATATTGATATGTCCCGCCCTCTTCGGAATCATAGGAGAACAGAAAAGGTCTCACGATAAGGTGCTTTTCCTGGTTTTCTTCGTCATAGGAAATGAGGGGTCCCAGGTATCTCTTTTCGTTCCCCAATTCCCATGAAAGGGGCCAAAAAGCCCAGAGTGCAGAGGGAAAGAGCAAGCAGAAAAGAAATAATAACTTACAGCAAAGGGTCCCTGAAAGAGGCAACTTCATATAAAGCATTAAAAGAATGTGCCGAAAATTGTTCCCAGGATGGTTATGGGTGTCATCTCCTGTAGACCCTCAGCGCCCTTCTGGATCTTTTTCATAGCCTTTTCTGTCTCGTTATAGAGACTATCATCCTTGGCAAGTTTTCCCAGGGTGCCTTCACCTTTCTTAATCCCGTCGGCAAGTTCCTTGATATTCCCGATGGCATCTTTCGCTTCATTGTACAGCGACTCATCCTTCGAAAGTTTTCCCAGGGTGCCTTTCCCTTGCTCGATATCACCGGAAATACTTTTGAGGGAGGCAACAACATCTTTCGCATCATTATAGAGGGTATCGTCTTTTGCAAGCTTTCCGATGGTCCCTTTACCTGCCTCGATATCTTTCGATATTGATTCCATGTTCGTCACGATCCTGGTAATACTATCTTTGTTCGCTGTAACAAGGTCTTTGAAATCACCGCTTACAATCTGGATATTGCTGATACTCTTTTTAATGTTGATCTTCTCCTGTTCTCCAATGATACCCTTGAATTCGCTCATGGTATCACCGAAGTTCTTTGCCGCCACATTTACCTGGGTAAAGATCTCACCGAAATCAGGGGCCGTAATGACATCTTTAATACGATCACCACCTGCAAGATATGTCTGTCCGATACCGGGAACGATTTCAATATATTTATCACCAAGGACGCCTTGCGTCCTTACCGCTGCTTTACTGTCGATGGGTATTTTGACGCCCTCCTTGACGCGAAGGAGAATAAGAGCTTTATATCCGTCAAGTTTGATGGCGCTTATTTTTCCGACTTCTACTCCTGCAATTTGAATGGGGGAGCGTGGATCGAGACCGTTTGCATTGTCCAGAGTCACCTTGATTTCGTAACCTTGCCGGTGAAGAGTGCCAAATTTACCGATTCTAAAGGACATATAGAACAAACTCATGATACCGATGAGCACCACAATGCCTACCCATACTTCAGAGGATATCTTTTTTCTATCCATAACTGCCTCCTGTAAATCCCGGTATCTGTGTTGCCTTCAGGAATTCTCGTGTTATTTCATGCGTACTTCTTCTGATCTCCTGGGGCGTTCCATACTCAATAATTTTTCCATCGGAGAGCATGGCCACCCTGTCGGCAATTCTGAACATACCGAGAATATCATGACTGATAACGACATAGGTTTTCTTGACATATGACTGAGTCTCTTTTATTAAATCAAGTATCGTAAGAGATATAACCGGATCAAGGGCGCTCGTTGGTTCATCAAAAAGAATGATATCAGGATCAAGCACAAGTGCCCGTGCAAGCCCTACTCTCTTTTTCATACCACCAGAAAGTTCAGAGGGCATCTTTTCTTTAAAAGCAAGAAGCCCCACCTGTCTCAACCGTTCTTCCACAACCCGTTCAATCTCTTTCTCAGAGATATTTCTATGCTCTCTCAGTGGAAATGATACATTTTCATAGACATTCATGGAATCAAAGAGCGCTGCCTCCTGAAAAAGCATACCAAAGGTTTTTCTCACCTCGTTGAGCTTCTTATCGTTGAGCTTCGTAATCTCCGTTCCGTTAATCCATATCTCGCCGCTGTCAGGCTTCAAAAGGCCGATCATATGCTTTAAAAGGACACTCTTCCCTCCGCCGCTCTTCCCGATGATAACCGTTATCTTTTCTTTCTCTACCTCAAGATTGATACCGTCAAGCACCTTCTGATCACGGAAACTTTTGTGGAGGTCAATAATGCGTATAGCTCTTTCTTCCATATCAGAACATAAGAGAGGTAAGGACATAATCGGAAATGAGAATGGTAACACTTGACAGCACAACGGCCTCTGTTGTCGCCCTTCCGACGCCTTCCGCTCCACCCCTTGTATGATAGCCTTTATAACAGGAAATAACACTGAAGATAATGCCAAACACTGCTGCCTTGACAAGACCGTTATAAATATCGGGAAGATCGAGTGTTTTTTCAATCTTGTTGATAAAAGCGCCTTCGTTAATACCGAGGAGTTTAACCCCGACGATATAGCCGCCGATAATACCGAGAAAATCTGAGATAATCGTCAGAATAGGGAGCATGAGAAAAGATGCCACAACTCTGGGAACAATGAGATATTTTACGGGATTGAGTGCCATAACGGTAAGTGCGTCAATCTGTTCCGTCACCCTCATGGTGCCCAACTCTGCCGCCATCGAAGATCCTGCCCTGCCGGTCACCATAAGACTTGTGAGCACCGGGCCAAGCTCTCTTGTCATGCTCAACGCCACAATGGCGCCGACAAGACCTTCTGCTCCGAATTTTCTGAAACCGTAGGCCGACTGGAGCGCCAGCACCATGCCGGTAAATGTACCCGTTATAACGACCACCAACAAAGAACGGACACCAATAAATTCCATCTGCTTAAAAATATAATCAAGCTTAAAAGGCCTCACGAAACTCAGGTACATGACCTGAAAAAACATGTGCGCTATATTGCCCAGTTCCTGCAAAAACATCAGGGCAGGTTGAAAAATACTTCTTAAAATATTATTAAACATAGAGTCTCACAACCCTCTTCGATATCTTACAAAGAATTTCATAAGGGATTGTCCCCGCCCACTCCGCAAGCTCATTGGCAGTAATTGTTTCCCTATCACCATGACCCAGTAAAATAACTTCGTCCCCGACGTCAACAGCGCCTGCATCGGTAATGTCAACAAGCGTCCAATCCATACAGACTATTCCAACAATACTGTATTCCCTGTCTTTTATCAATACAAAACCTTTATTGGACAATGACCGGGGATACCCATCGGCATATCCGACAGGTATATAGGCCACCCTTGTGTCTCTCCCGGTAATAAAGGTCCTTCCATAACTCAAGGGCTGTCCGGCCGGGAATTCACGAATGAGGGCCACTTTCGATACACATTTCATAACCTGTCGCAACGGAAGCTTGCCGGCAAGATCATGCGCAGGGTGCGATCCGTAGAGACTTATACCGACCCGTACCATATCAAAATGGGCTTCAGGATAACTTGTTATGGCGCCACTGTTTGCCATGTGGATTATTTCCGGTATTATTCCGGCAGCTTTAAGCCGCGCCTGAGCCTCACAAAAAACGCTTACCTGTGTCAGCCCGTAATCATCGCGTACCTCTGAGGCGGCAAAGTGGGTCATGAGACCTTCGCAGATGACATGCTGCGCGCCTTTTAGCTTCTCCCCCACAAAGGCCATATCGGAGGGCGCAAAACCGAGCCTCCCCATACCGGTATCAACTTTTATGTGCACCTTGAGGGGCCTTTCAAAAGAATGGCAATCCTCCCTGATTCTTTCCAGTGTGTGCGCGTCATATACAACAAGGGTCAGATTATTTCGTACTGCCCGATCTATCTCCTCCCAGGAAAAAATGCCGCTCATAATGAGTATCGGCAAGGTGATGCCATGTTCCCGAAGCTCAATGCCTTCATCGATGTTGGCAACGCCGAGGTAGCTGACGCCGCATGATTCAAGCCTCCGCGACACTTCGATTGCCCCGTGTCCGTAAGCATCGGCCTTTACAACACAGAGCGCCTTTACCTGGCCCGAAAGATGTGACCTGATTGTCCGGAGGTTGCTTTCCAGTGCCGCTAAATCTATCAGCGCGGCAACCCTAACTGTCTCTGTCATTGCATATTCTCCATTTACCGTATCCCTTTCATATTCCGGAAAACCTTTTCATAGGCATTGAGCGTTTTCGCTATTTCATCGTCAGCATGCGAAAGGGTCAAGAAAGCAGCCTCGAACTGACTGGGGGCAAAGAAAATCCCTTCATTGAGCATTCCCTTGAAAAATAGTTCATATGCCTTCCTGTCCGATCCGTTGGCAGTATCATAACCATTCACTTCACCCTCTGCGAAGAATCCCGTGAACATCCCCGTTACATTATTAATCGTATAAGGAATTCCATGCCTGCGGGCACATTCAAGGACCGCTGTCTTCAACTCCTCTCCGCGTCTGTTAAGAAGTCCATAGAGAGCGCCCCCTTCTTTCAAATAGGTAATTACATATATCCCTGCCCGGACAGCGATGGGGTTTCCCGATAATGTCCCTGCCTGATATACATCGCCAAGGGGAGCAATGCGGTCCATGATCTCTTTTCTGCCTCCGAAGGCGCCGATGGGAAAACCCCCGCCTATAATCTTTCCGAGACAGGTTAAATCGGGGTGGATATTATAGAGAGACTGGGCACCGCCGTATGCCACCCGAAAACCGGTCATGACCTCATCAAAGATGAGGAGAATGCCTTTTCTATTGCACAACTCCTGAAGACCGGACAAAAAACCATTTTCAGGAAGGACAACACCCATATTACCCATAATGGGTTCAACGATGACGCATGCAATATCATCGTTCTTTTGGGTAATGGCGGCAACGCTCTCAAGGTGGTTAAATTCGGCGATATAGGTATGCTTTGCCAGATCTCCGGGGATACCCTTGCTATCGGGGATGCCGAAGGTCGCAAGACCCGAACCAGCCTTGACAAGGAGACTATCCACGTGACCATGGTAGCATCCCCGAAATTTGATAATCCCGTTTTTTCCGGTAAAACCCCGTGCCAGACGTATTGCGCTCATCGTCGCTTCCGTTCCGGAGTTAACAAGCCGTAACTTTTCCATTGACGGAAAAGCTTCCGTTATGAGCTGCGCAAGATCGATTTCGTAAGGATGGCAAGCACCAAAGCTCGTTCCCTCCTGAATCGCCGATGTGATTTCCCTGACAAGACCGTCATCTGCGTGACCGAGTATGATGGCGCCCCAGGATGCCACATAGTCGAGGTATTTGTTGCCATCAACATCGAAGAGGTAAGCACCCTTGCCGCTCCTAACATAAAAAGGTTCTTCGCCGACAGATGTAAAAGCCCGTACAGGGCTGTTGACGCCTGCCGGTAAAAGCTTTTTCGCTGCTTCATAGAGTTTATGCGACTTTTCCCTATTCATAATTCACCACAAATAATATTCTTTTCATCCGGTCCATGGACCCCTCTAAACGTGGTTCATTGAAAATGATGTCTTTTTAAATTCTCTCTTACTGAAAAAGATACGATACTCACCAAGGCCGGTCTTTTGAGCAATATCTTCAATACTCTTTATACATTCTTCATGGGTCTTGCCGTGGATCATCGTATAGAGATTGTAATCCCAGAAGCCACCCGTATCTCTTTCGTAACAGTGACTCACTTCATGAAAGGACCCCATGAGGGCCCCTGCCTTTTCCATGTCATCTGCATCAACCTTCCAGACCACCATGGCATTATACGTATAACCTGCCTTCCGGTGTGAAAGCACTGCCGCCACTCTCCGTATTATGCCGGATGTTTTTAAAACCTTCAGTGCATCGATCAATTCCCCTTCGCTTATCCCCGCCGTTTCCGCCATCTGTCTGTATGGTCTTTCCGTGATAGGAAATTGAGAGGGCATATCTTTTAAAAGTTTTATCATGTTGTCTATTTTGACACATTCATAAAAGCCTTTTCAAACAAATTCAGCGTAATAGACTTTACTTTGTCTTCAAGAAAATGTAAATATTTCAAGATTTATAGAGTAAACAAAGCTCACAGCAGATGACGGAGAGCTGAAAAATATATAAGGAGCGCAGTATGGTAAAGGCAGCCTCGAGAACAGAAAAAATACCTCCCTATTTGTTTGCACGGATCGATAAGAAGAAGGAAGAGGCGAGAAAAAAAGGCATTGACCTCATTGATCTCAGTATCGGTGATCCCGATATTGCGACCCCCCGGAATATCATTGAAGCGATGAATAAGGCCGTTGCAGACCCGAAAAACCACCGCTATCCAAGCTATGAAGGTATGTTCGAATTCAGAAAAGCAGTGGCAGACTGGTATCATGTACGGTTCAATGTTGATCTGAACCCAGCCAATGAGGTTGTAACACTCATCGGCTCAAAAGAGGGGATCGCCCATATGCCCTGGGCATACGTGGAAAGCGGTGATGCGGTCCTTGTTCCGTCGCCGGGCTACCCTGTATACAAGATCGCCACTGTCTTTGCCGGCGGCACACCATACATGATGCCCCTTCTCGAAGAAAATGGATTTCTTCCGAAATTTGAAGATATTCCCGAAGATGTCTGCAAACAGGCAAAACTCCTCTTCCTCAATTATCCCAATAATCCCACCGGCGCATCGGCTGACGACGCCTTCTACGAAAAGGCACTTGCCTTCGCGAAGAAATATGACATCCTTCTCTGTCATGATGCGGCTTACAGTGAAATCGCCTATGAGGGATACCGGCCGAAAAGCATCTTTGAATTTGATACTGAGAAAAAGTATTCCATCGAGTTTCATTCACTTTCAAAGACTTACTGCATGACAGGCTGGAGAATCGGCTTTGCTGTCGGCAATAGCGATGCCATTGCGAACCTGGGAAAACTGAAAACCAACATCGACTCCGGCGCATTTCAGGCCATCCAGTACGCAGGGATCGAGGCCATGACCGGCGACCAGAGTTCCATCGCGGTAATGAACAAAAGGCTCGAAAAACGACGCGATATGATCATCGAAGGTTTAAGCGCCATCGGGATCAACGTACCGAAACCAAAGGCAACCTTCTACATATGGGCCAGAGTACCGAAAGGATACACCTCCGCGGACTTCTGCGAAAAACTGATCGAAGAAACAGGTATTGTCGCAACACCGGGCAGCGGCTTTGGCGATGCAGGCGAAGGCTATTTCCGCCTCTCTATCACCATCGGCGAAGATAGGATTGAAGAGGCTGTAAAAAGACTGAAGAAACTCAACTTATAGGCCTCCGTAAAAAGTAGTTTTTCTCTCCCGGCTTATACGATTTGATAACGGCATGGTGTAAACTAGTAAAACCGGAAAGACTGACTGCTTATTATTGCCAGCACCTTAATAAATGCCCTTTTCGTACTCATAGTATGGTATAATAGCAAAATTATAAGGGGGCTGTGATGCCAATAGTGACAAAGAAAGGTGACAAAGCAAAGGAATTCACCCTCAAAGATCAGTATGACGAAGAGGTCAGCTTGTCAGATTTCCAGGGAAAAAAGGTGATCCTCTCTTTTCATCCCCTTGCCTGGACAAGCGTATGCGCCGAGCAGATGAAGGCATTGGAAGCACATAAGGAAAAATTCGACAGCCTCAACGCCATTGCTTTAGGCATAAGCATCGATACCGTACCTTCAAAAAATGCCTGGGCCAAGGACCTTGGGATTAAAAATACCAAACTCCTTTCCGATTTCTGGCCCCATGGCAAGATCGCAAAAGCATATGGCATATTTCGAGAAACAAATGGCTTTTCAGAGCGGGCATGTTTTGTTCTCAATGAAAACCATCGCGTGACCTTTGCCAGGGTTTATCCCATCAAAGAGTTGCCCGATATGGAAGAAATTATTCAAGCCCTTGCCTGACATTAGATTCTCACAGATTACGGCTTTCACGTTTGTGCGCTTCCACCGACAACAATCTCCGGCATGCGGAGTGTCGGTTGAGCATCGGCAACAGGAACACCCTGTCCCTCCTTGCCACAGGTTCCTATTCCAAAGCCTATGTCACTCCCGACCATATCGATTTCCTGAAGGACTTTGAGGCCATTGCCCATCATTGTGGCATTCTTTATCATGGGGCCTACCTGCCCTTTTTCGATAAGGTAACCCTCGGAGATCTCAAAGACAAAATCACCCCGTACCGTATCAACCTGACCACCTCCCATCTTCACAACAAGGATGCCATCATCGACAGAAGCGATAATCTTCGCCGGATCATCCTTTCCGGGGAGGATCATGGTATTGCTCATACGAGGGATAGGTTTGAATCGAAAAGATTCTCTCCTGCCATTGCCGGTTGATATTTTTTCATACTTCAAAGCATGGAAGCGGTCGAAAAGATAGTTCTTTAAGATTCCATTATCAACAAGGACGGTTCTTTCAGAGGGAACACCCTCGTCATCATAGGCATAGGTTCCTCGCATATGAGCAAGGGTGGCGTCATCAACAACACTGATCAGGTCCGATGCTATCTTCTGGCCCATCATCTCTTTATAGCAGGAGAGGCCTTCCATGGCAAGATCGGCCTCAAGGCCGTGGCCGATGGCTTCATGGATCATGGTGCCGCCTGCCTCAGAGGCAAGGACGACGGTCTTCGTCCCCATGGGTGCTTCCTGCGCTGCAAGGAGCCCCGAAAGTCTTTTCACCGTCTTAATGGCAAGCTCTTCTATGACATGGTCAGTAAAAAATTCAAAACCATAAAAACCGCCGATAGCTTCATAGGATGTCTGCATTTCACCATTATCTTCACCGACAAGAAAGATGTTGAGCACAACCTGGTTACGATTGTCTTCAATGGCGCCATCCTGCCGGTTATAGATCCTTGCCTTCTGGCGCGTATCACGATAGACAATCCGTATCTGTTTGATCCTGCGCTCCATCTTCTTGATCATTTCCTCAAGATTTTTAACCATAGCGAGCTTTTTTTCGATCTCAACCAGTCCGGGGTCAACAGCAATTGTAAAAGGATAAGAGGCGACAATATGTTGCTCCGGACCATCTGGCGACATCTCCATTTTCTCCTGAAAAACGCGCAAGCTGATCCGCCATTTCAATCAGGCGGGCTTCTTCAAATGAATTCGTGGAGGCATAAAATGTTTTCCAGGGGTTGATGACACGGATACCGACGCCCTTGTCTTCGGCTTTCTCCAGCTTTTCTATCCTTCCCGATTCAAGCTGGATATGTGTGTAGGTCCTTTCCTCAGCAAAGATATCACCGTAAATACCCCGGCCCGACATAAGGGCTTTCAGCACCTTTTTTTCATCAAACATCCTTAACCTCCCTGAACTCAATACCATAATGTATCATATCATCAACGATACCCAGGATATCATCTTCAAAATGAACAGGATAAATCAATTCTATAAGACCTTTCTGCCCGTCGAGTACAGAAAAGATACCCAGGTCCTCATATGACTCCAGTATTGCCTTGAAAAATCCTATACCATCCCGGTTCATAATAAACTGTCTCGTCTGTTCCATTGGCTCCATAAAGCGTCCTCAATATCTCTGCTTGTTTTTTTGCTTCTGTATAATGTGCAATTTCAAATCTCACATTTCAAATCGTAATTCGTCCTTACCGCCCCGTGAGCATTTCAATAAACGCCTCTATGCGCAGCTTTGTCCTCGTATCGAGCTGCTTCGGCATATCGCCTTCTATCGTTATCATCGGCACGCCAAGCGTTTCTCTCAGGATAACCTCTTCTATCGCCCTGTAGCAAAAGGCCTGGACATAATGAATTACACCCTCAATGCGGCGTCTTTTTATTTCCTCTTTCATGTCATCAAGTCTCGCAAATACACCATACGGATAGGTATACATGAGATACCGCCGGACAATATCATCCGTATCGTAGGGCAGTACAAACTGCCGCTGCGTCTCGTTATAGACAACATGTCCGCCAAGACTTTCGATAAATTCATAGAGATCGAGGAATATCGGCGGCACTCCGATATAACCAAGCCGCACGCCCTTGATACTCTCCCTTTTCCTCGCATCGGCAATAAATGTTTTGGCGCTGTCATGATAACTCCTATAATCACCAAGCATATCGGAAGCCCGCACAAGCCAGAGGTGGTTTTCAGCGCCGGTGACAAGGCCTTCTTTCCAGGTCATCTCGTCAATGGTCATAAGGCTCGCCCGTGTTTTCTTCAAACCGCTCACAACCTCTCCGAAGACGTGCTCATCGACGGAAAGCTCCTTCTTGAGCTTCTCTATTTCTCTGGCAAGGACCTCCCTGTCCCGGTCATAGGGAAATGCAAAGGGGATAGTGCGGATGCCTCTGTGTTTGAAGATCTCGGCCAGCGCCTGGGTGTTGCTGCAATCACCTTCCATGACGGTTATCACGGCATCGACGCCACGCTCCATGACCACACCGTATATGCCCTTTACCCAGTTGCACAAGCTTTTCGGAAAACCATCCCGCTCCGCCCGCTCAATATAACGCATAGGGTTTTCATCGGTGATAAAAATATTGTTGAGATCGCAGGGCTCATAACCTGCCGCGAATACAAGCTCCACCGGTATCGTTGTCGTAAAACCGATAATGCCTTTCTTTGTCTTTTTCATGCCTTAAGAATTCCTGATTTTTTTCTCTTTTTTCAACTTTGTACCTTGATCTTGTGCCTTATCAACTATTCTAAATTGTTATGAGGAGTTTTACAAATAATTTCAATAGCACATACTCAAACAGCAGATTTACGGCATGCAGGATAGCGTTAATCGCCGGTACATCTCAACAAAGGTCTGCGGTTCAATCTCTTCAGCGCGGATTGATGGGGGAAAATGCATTGTGTCGTAGAGTTTAGCGATCTGTTCTTCGACATAGTATTTTGAAAGAGCGCTCTTCAGGTATTTACGCTTGTTTTCGAAGCAGTGTCTGACAAAGCCCATAAGGGCGCTGTCAATAGAGAGCGCATCTTCTTTGAAAACCATCGAGAAGTATACGCTATCGACTTTCGGTGGAGGAATAAACACACCGGCTTTGAGGGAGTAGAGAATCTTCACGTCTGCCACAAGCTGACAGGTCACGGATACCGCGCCATAGGACCTGCGGTGGGAAACACTTGTCACTCTCTGGCCGATCTCTTTTTGCGTCGTCAGGTACGCGCTGTGGACAATCTTTCTTTCTTCCATGATTTTAAACAGTATGGGCCCGGTAATCCCATAGGGGATATTTCCCATGACCTTGATTTTTTTTTCACCCGCGAATTGCGCAAGGGGTGTAGCAAGGATATCCGCAAAAATCACTCTGAGGTTTTTCTGCTCCTCTTCCAAAGGCCCAAGATAGTATTTAAACGATTGGTCAAGCTCAACAGCAAAAACTGCCCCGGCCTTTTCACAGATTGCCCTCGTGAAATCACCATGACCTGCGCCTATCTCGACGACAACATCATCTTCCGTAATATTGGCAAGGGCCACCATCTTTCTAAGGATCTTTTTATCTTTGATGAGATTTTGAGAAAGGCTCTTCTTTAACATGGGATAACACAGGTGATAGGACAAATACCGCTGAAACACAACCTGTTGCCCATTATCGAGCACCTGTTTTAATGGCCATTCTCGAATATGCTTTCACATTGAGAGGGGAGGTGACGCCTTTCCTGAAATAATAGTAGCCGAGGACCGCTACCATAGCACCGTTATCAGTACAAAATTGCGGAGATGAAAACATCGTCTCAATACCCGTTCTCTTGCCTCTTTCGGCAAAGACCTCACGCAATCTCCCGTTCGAAGCGACTCCACCACCGACAACAATACGTTTTACGGCATGATCTTTCGCGGCTTTAAATGTTTTGAAAGCGAGAACATCAAAGACTGCTTCCTGAAAGGAAGCAAGCACATCTGCAATGTCTGTATCATTGATGTCGTATTTTTTTGCATAATTGATAAAGGCCGTTTTCAATCCGCTAAAACTGAAATCATAGTTTTTGTCATCGATCATCGGTCTCGGGAAAGTGACATAATCTTTTTGTCCTGTTTTTGCAGACTCCTCGATGACCCTGCCGCCTGGATAACCCAGATGCATATATTTGGCAATCTTGTCGAAGGCTTCGCCTGCTGCATCGTCCCTTGTTGTGCCAAGCACTCTATATGTGCAGGGTCCTTCCATGAAAAGAATAATCGTATGCCCTCCGGACACAACGAGGGCAATAAAGGGAAATTCCACCTCTTTTTCGAGAAAAATACTCATTGCATGGGCTTCTATATGGTTTATACCGATCAGAGGCTTATGAAGCGCCAGCGCAAGGCCCTTTGCGAAACATAACCCGATAAGGACAGAGCCGATCAGTCCCGGGCCCTGAGTAACACTGATCAGGTCCAGGTCCGAAGAACCGATACCCGCTTCTTCGAGGACTTTTTCATAAAGGGAATCAATGAGTTCCACGTGTTTGCGGGAAGCGATCTCAGGCACGACCCCGCCGAACATGGCATGGAGATCTACCTGACTGGAAATAACATTGGCACGGATCTTTCTTTCTTCATCAAGGACCGCAAGTGATGTATCATCACAGGAGGTATCTATACCAAGGATCAGCATACTACAAGCAATTGGTTATAGATCTTTGACATCATATTTTGGCTTCACCTTTGCCCGCATTTCAGTGAGAAAGGACTTTAAAAACTCATCTTTATTTTTTGCCGTGAAATATCTTGAGTAGCTTTCTTTGTCTCTCGCCCATTCATCGCGGTCAGGGAGCTTCTCTTCTTTAAAGGAAAAGACATAAAATTTGCCCGATGCCTCAAGGGGTTTCTCGTAGATGGCCTGAGACTGGGAAAGGGCAAGGATTCCCTTCTGTTCCTGAGGTATTTCACCTATACCGGGTATACCCCGGCTATTTCGGGGAATAAATCCTGTTTCACGTTTTACATTGAGGGATTTGCCCTTTATTGCCTCTTCTGCGGCACTCTTCGCCAGAGCTTTTGCCTTTTCATTGATAATCCTTTCCTTGATCTTCGCCAGAGCCAGGTTTTTGTCGAGATCTTTTCCTTCTTCCATACTCACAAGCTGGAATATGTAGGATTTTCCTTCCCCGGACCGTATAAGCCGCGAGATCTCTCCCTTTTTCTTCAATTCCCTTAAGTCTTCGATCTTCAGACCTTTAAAGCGCTTTACAAGGTCGCTCTCTTTCATTTCTCCGAGGTCGCTTACCGCAAGTCCCTTTTCCTTGCCATAGGCATCCATATCCTGTGATTTCATGAGGTCCATGTATACAACATCGTCTTTGATAGGACCCTTTTCATTAACGGCAAGTTCCTTAAGCCGGTAGGTATTCTCTGCCTTGTAACCGCCTTTTTCTTTTTCGTAGAGGTCAAGGAGTTCCTTGTCACTAACATTCACCTTGTCTTTGAAAGAAGCAGGGTCGAACTCGGCATATGCAAGATTCACTCTTCCCTTTTCTTTCACATAGCCTGCCCACAGATCGGATTCATTGAAAAAGGTGCCCGTATCCTGAATAACTTTGATCACTTTCTGGACAAGCATGCTTTTCTTCTGGGGCCCTTCAAATTTTTCAGGATCCAGGTTATTTCTTCTCAGAGCCAAAAGATACTGCTCTTTATTAAACTTACCATCCTTTTTGAATCCTTCAATGCCATTGATAAAATCTCCAAACTCCTGGTCGCTTACTTTCAATCCAAGTTCGTCAGCTTTCATAAGCAACAGGTACTTATCGACAAGATCATCCATGACCTTTTCTTTCATTTTCAGTTCTTTCAGCATATTATCATCAAACTTGTCTTTGTAGAGTATTTTATAAAAATCGAGTGTTTTATTATAGGCTTCCCGGTATTCACGGAGACTTATTTTGTAGTCACCTATCTCGGCAATGGGTTTTTCTTTCTGTGCTAATGTTCCAACACCAAAACCGACAAAAACGACGATGATTGCTCCAAAGATTATCTTGATCATCCAGCCTGTTGCATGTTTTCTCATTAATTTTAACATCGGCTCTCCCGGCGATTATTGTTTATTGATTTTGATATTGTAAAATAGTATATTAAGACTTATTTTTCAATATCTTTTAAATTATTTAAGAAGGAACTATACATGTTTCATTCACTTTTAGGCTTTATATCGAAAGATTTAGCGATAGATCTGGGCACTGCTAATACACTGGTATACGTAAAGGGAAGAGGGATTGTCTCCAATGAGCCCTCTGTTGTGGCTGTTCATAAAGACGCGCGGGGAACAAAAAAGGTCATTGCCGTCGGCGAAGAAGCGAAGAAGATGCTCGGGAAAACACCGGGCAATATTGTCGCCATACGCCCCCTCAAAGACGGTGTTATTGCCGACTTTGAAATCACCGAGGCAATGCTCAAGTATTTCATACAGAAAATCCACAATAAAAAATCGTATGCCAGACCGAGGATTGTCATCTCCGTTCCTTCCGGCATCACACCTGTCGAGAAACGGGCTGTGAAAGAATCTGCTGAGTCCGCCGGCGCCAGAGAGGTCTACCTCATCGAAGAGCCTATGGCGGCGGCCATCGGTGTAGGACTTCCCATTACGGAACCAAGCGGCAACATGATCGTCGACATTGGCGGCGGCACGACAGAGGTCGCCGTTATCAGCCTTGCAGGCATCGTATACTGTAATTCCGTGAGAGTGGCCGGTGATAAGATCGATGAAGCTATCATCCAGTATGTAAAGAGAAAGTATAATCTCCTCATCGGTGAGCGGACAGCAGAATTAATAAAAATCAACATTGGTTCCGCCTATCCGAATCCCAATGAAGAGGAAATCACCATGGAGATCAAGGGTCGTGATCTTGTCGGCGGCATTCCGAAAACATTGGAAATTTCATCAAAAGAGGTGAGAGAAGCCATTGCAGAACCGGTAAACTCAATCGTCGAGGCCGTAAGAATTGCTCTTGAGAGAACCCCGCCTGAGCTTGCTTCCGACATCGTTGACAAAGGTATCGTCATCAGCGGGGGAGGCGCCCTCTTGAGAAACCTCGATCTCCTCATTAAAGAGGTTACCAGGCTGCCTGTTATCATTGCTGAGAATCCCTTGACAGCGGTTGTTGAAGGCGCAGGGCAAGCCCTTGATGAAGTGAGCCTTCTGAAAGAAATTGCAACGTACTTCTAAAATATAGTGCATTGAAAAATTCTATAGCAATCATATTAGCCATTTTCGTGCTTGTTGTTTCATTCCTCTCATTTACAAACACGCCACTTGTCGTTAAAAGCTTCGCTGCTGTCAAGGGGGGCTTAGGTATCGCAATCGGACCCGTCCTCAAGGTCATCAGTAAACCCACCGAAGCAGTCGGTGGGGGATTTGATGGTTATATTAACCTCGTCAATACAAAAAAAGAGAACAGTGAATTAAAGAAAAAACTCGATACGGCGCTCATAGACAACCAAAAGCTTTCGGAGCTTGAACGGGAAAACAAGAGATTGAAACGTATTCTCAATTTTATAGAGCAAAAACCGAATACAATGATCGCAGCGAAGGTAACCGGCGAAGACCTGAAAAACTGGTTCAGATGCATTATTATCGATAAAGGGAAAGAAAGCGGACTGAAAGTGCGGATGCCTGTCGTCACGCCCAAGGGCGTTGTAGGACAGGCCGTTGAGGTCAACCAGTGGCATTCGAAAGTCATGGTCATCAACGATACGAATTCCTCCATTGATGTCAATGTAGAAGGAAAGAATACACGGGGACTTTTAGAGGGCACCGGTCAGAATACCCTGAAACTCAAATATGTTGTAAAAAATGATGATATCGAGATCGGCGATAAGCTTGCCACCTCCGGAAAAGACGGCATTTTTCCTAAGGGAATCCCCGTAGGGATCGTCATTACCGTCAATAAAAATAAATCAGGCATCTTTGCCGATATTGAAGTTATGCCATTCAATAATTTTAAACAGCTTGACGAAGTGCTTATCGTCAAAAAACAATGAGAGTACTCGTTTATATCATCATCGGTCTTGTATGCATGTTCTTTGAATCGTCCCTGTCATCGCATGTTTCGCTGGACCTTTTCAAACCTGATTTCGCCATACCTTTAATAATTTATGTGACCTTTTTCATGGGCCCCCGTGCCGGTTTTATCACAACCTTTTGTCTGGGATTCATTCAGGAGGGGTTATCGAGCGCGCCTACGGGATCAATTATGTTCGTCAAGATCTCTATTTTTCTCATTACCACTTTTATGAAAAAACAGCTTTATATAGATTCGAAATACAGTTTTGCCATGACATGCAGCGCCGCAGTCCTTCTTGAATCCTTTCTTTTTCTCTCGCTCTCTCTTCTTGCCCGTGGCGAAACAAACAATATATACAACATTCTTTTTTACGCGATCCCGAACGCCATATTTACCGGTTTCGTGTCCATATTTATTTATTCGCTTATCGAATATTTGAATGCCTCCTACCTGGACAGGGTTAAATGAAAGGAGAAGCCCCTTCAAGCACATACAAGTGGTGCAACCTTATTCTCGTTATTACTATGACAGTCCTCATGATCCGTCTCTGGGACCTCCAGATAATGCGGGGAGCGGAAATGCGGAAATTGTCCGAGCAGAACCGTGTACGGAAAATCAAGATAGTGGCGCCCCGTGGCATCATCTACGACCGGACAGGCAAGGTCATCGCCGACACCCGTCCTGCCTTTAATATCTATATAACACCGGAGGACATAAAGGATTTCAGTCAGACCATCGATGGCCTTGCAGGCCTTCTCGGCTGGGAAAGGGAAGAGATTATTGAGAAACTGAAGGCCATGAGCGGCCTGCCTCCCTCTTTCCCGGTAAAGATTAAAACAGACGTCCCCATGGACGAAGTCGCAAAAATCGAGGCTCATCGGGTTTATATACCCGGCGTAAGCATACAGATCGAACCGAAGAGAAACTATATCTATGGAAAATCATTTGCCCATGCCATCGGATATGTCTCGGAAATCAACGATGAAGAATTGGCCAACAAAAAAGTCTACAAGAACTACACGCCTGGTGATTACATCGGCAAATATGGACTTGAGAAAACATACGAGTTATATTTGCGGGGAACAGATGGCGCAAAACGTGTGGAAGTCGATGCCATGGGCAGAGAAGTGCGCACTCTCGATATTATTGAGCCCATTGCCGGAAATAGCCTCCACTTGAATATCGACCTCGAACTGCAGCTTATTGCCGACCGCGCCCTCGAAAATAGAAGAGGGGCAGCGGTGGCCCTGGACCCGAAAACAGGCGGCGTCATGGTCCTGGCCAGCAGGCCCGGCTTCGATCCCAACAAATTCGCTTCAGGCATTACCAAAAAAGACTGGCAGGCAATCGCACTCGATAAACAACACCCCTTGCAGAACAGGGGTACCCAGGCCGGGTATCCTCCGGGTTCCACATTTAAAATTCTTATGGCCTTGAAAGCCCTGGAGACAGGAGTAATTAACGAAAAAACGACTTTCAACTGTCACGGAGGGTTTGCCTTCGGAAACAGGGTATTTAAGTGCTGGCAAAAAAAGGGGCATGGAACTGTTGCCATACGAAGGGCCATCGTCGAATCCTGCGACGTGTTTTTCTATAATGTGGGACTTAAGCTCGGTGTTGACCGGATCCACGAAATGGCAGACATCATTGGTCTCGGAAAAATAACTGGTATTGACCTGCCTGCTGAACAAAAGGGTATCATTCCCTCTACTGAGTGGAAGAAAAAAAGGTTCGGTGAACCCTGGTATGAGGGAGAAACCGTCTCCGTATCCATCGGCCAGGGTGCGGTGTGGCTTACACCGATACAGCTCACACAGCTTTCTTCATTTGTCGCCAATGATGGAAAAAACTTTAAGCCGCAAATGGTAAACCGGATCGTGTCAACAACAGGAGAAATCGTAAAGTCTTTTCCGCCTGTTGTTAACGCAGATGTGAAACTGAAAAAGGATACCCTTCGAATTGTAAAAGACGGCATGCGGGCCGTTGTCAATGAACAGGGCGGCACAGCTTACAGCTCACGTGTAGCCAATGTTGCCATGAGTGGAAAAACAGGCACAGCACAGGCGGGTTCTATGGATAAAGGAAAAGGAGCATACCTGGGTGACCACGCATGGTTTATCGCCTATGCCCCCTCAGAAGACCCATCTATTGCCATGACAGTGCTTGTTGAATTCGGGGGTCACGGCGGATCTCAATCAGCACCTATCGCTAAAGCAATCACGGAAAGCCTCTTCAAGGTAAAACCCGTTATAAAGGAAGCAAAAACATATGAGAATCGATAAGCGGAGATTTTTTCACCTCGATTGGTATCTGGTTATATGCGGTCTTATTCTTTTCGCAATCGGCATCACCAATCTCGTCAGCGCAACAAGTTCCATTGACGGCACTTCTTATAACCTGATCATAAAACAGCTTCTTGCTTTTGTAGCCGGTATAGGCTTCATTCTTGTCATCACCTACTATGATTACCGGGTCATCGCAGAAAAAGCAAAGTGGCTCTACGCTTCGGGCCTCTTCTTCGTTATCCTTGTCCTTATCATCGGAATGGCCGCAGGCGGCGCAAAGCGCTGGATAAGTCTCTTTGGAATCAGCCTTCAGCCTTCGGAATTCATGAAACCCATCCTTGTCGTTTGCCTTGCCAACATGCTCTACGAGAGAAAAAAGCAGAATGTCTCTTCTAAGTCTCCGAGATATCGGCAAACCGCTTCTCTGGATCATGGTCCCCGTAGTTCTCATTGTGAAGCAGCCCGATCTTGGCACAGGCATCGTTGTCCTTCTCACCTGTTTTGCGATGTTTTGGTTTGTAGGTCTCAAGAAATCAACCTATGCGGTCCTTTTTTCCGTAGGGTCAGTAATACCTTTCCTTGCCTGGCATTACCTCATGAAACCCTATCAGAAGATGCGTGTGCTCAGTTTTATCAACATAGATGCTGACCCCTCAGGCTTTGGTTATCACGCTAAACAGGCAATCATAGCCGTCGGTTCCGGCGGTTTTTTCGGTAAAGGCTTTATGCAGGGCACACAGCATAAACTCAATTTCATTCCTGAACATCATACCGATTTTATCTTCACGGTTTTTGGTGAAGAATGGGGTTTTGTCGGCTCCATCGTGCTTTTTGCTCTTTTTATAGCCTTCATTCACCGCTGCCTGAAAATAGCAAAAGATTCTAATGATGAGATGGGTTCCATAATGGCCTTTGGCATGGCTGCGATTATCTATATACAGTTTACTATTAATGTCCTCATGGCAATACACCTCGCTCCCGTCGTTGGCATCCCCCTGCCTTTCATCAGTTACGGCGGGTCATCACTTGTCTCAACGCTTATATCCGTCGGGATTCTTCTCAATATTAGAATGCGGCGGTATATGTTTTAATTGGATTAACCGTAGCGTTTCATCTGCAATGGCATATACGGAACACTGCTTGTAGTTCGGGGAAACAGACCTTTTCAACCAATTCCATGAGCTATTGTAAATAAAACAGGACGGAAGCAAAATATCTCTATTCTGATTCCGTCCTGAGGGTATACTAATCGTTATCTATTTTTCCGGCGCAGTCTCGAAGGAAGCCAGCGCCTTCGTTAAGACATAAGCTGCCTGGAGGGCTTCTGTCGGGCACAGTGGAAAACATTCCTTACAGTTCCAGCACTCCTTGGAGGCTATTTCGGGAACAAAGCTGATCTCTTTTCGTATGCCTCTGTCGACAAACCCGATGGCGTTTGCCTTCTTGACCTCAGCACAGTATCGTACACAGAGACCGCAATGAATACAGAATGAAGATTCTTTTTCAAAACGGTTTCTGTCCGCTCCATACTCCTGTGCCAGCTCCTGGAGATCAAAGGCATCGGGGGCATGGGCCATCTGGAGTTCCAGGATCATTTTACGGATCCTGTCTACCTTCTCGGATCTGGTCCGTACGACAAGATTCTTCTCTACGGGGTAGACACAGGAGACAACAAGTCGTGTCCATCCGCGCTGTTCCAGCTCTACAATGCAGAGGCGGCAGCCGCCGAAGGGTTCCAGTTTCTCATGGTAGCAGAGCGTAGGGATGTGTATTCCCGCACTTTTCGCTGCTTCTAAAATGGTCATCCCTGTTTGTGCTTTTACTTCTTTTCCGTCAATATTTAAAAGGATTTCGCTCATTTTTGTTTACTCTCCCTGACTATCGTTCTTTGCTCTTCAGGAATAGGAGGCGGCACAGGCTCGCCGGAAATCTTCCTCACGGCGCGGAATTTAGGGGGGCAAACTTCAAAGCAGGTCCCGCACTTCGTGCATTTCTCCTGGTCAATGATACTGATCAAGTTCTTGCCGCCGGTAATCGCTGAAGTAGGGCATTTCTTCAGACAGATCATACAGGCCTGACACTTGGCCGGGTCAATATGGTAAGCGATGAGCTCTTTACAAGAAAGGGCCGGACATCTCTTTTCCTTGACGTGCGCCTCATACTCATCTCTAAAGTATTTTAACGTGCTTAAGAAGGGGTTGGGGGAACTCTTGCCCAGAGCACAGAGCGCTGCTTCTATGGCGGTCTCCGATAACTGCTCCAGAAGCTCGATATCGCCTTCTTTGCCCTTGCCTTCAGTGATATTCGTGAGAAGCTTCAGCATCTGTCTCATGCCTTCACGGCATGGGACACATTTACCGCAGGATTCATCGGTTAAGAAGTCCATGAAGTATCTGGCCACATCGACCATACAGGTATCTTCATCCATGACGATCATACCGCCGGAACCCATCATGGAACCGGCTGCGGTGAGTTCATCAAAACCGACGGGCAGGTCCAACTGTGCTTCAGGGATGCATCCTCCGGAAGGTCCGCCGGTCTGTACTGCTTTAAACTTCTTACCGCCGGGGATTCCGCCGCCTATCTTGAAGATAATATCTCTCAAGGTTGTACCCATAGGCACTTCCACAAGACCGGTATTGGTTATCTTGCCGACCAAGGAGAAGATCTTCGTTCCTTTGCTGGTTTCTGTTCCATATTGAGTAAACCAGTCAGCGCCGTTATTGATGATCAAGGGCACATTGGCCCATGTCTCAACATTATTCAAAACACTGGGTCTGCCCCAGAGACCGACGACATTGGAACGGACATACTTGGGTCTGGGTTCTCCGGCTCTTCCTTCCAGTGCTGTCATGAGGGCAGTTGATTCACCGCAGACAAAAGCGCCTGCGCCCTGGTGCACGATAACCTTAAAATCAAAACCGGAACCAAGGATATTCTTTCCGAGAAAACCATATTCCTCGGCATCCTTGATGGCCTTGTGGACATTCTCAACGGCCAGGGGGTATTCCTGACGAACATAGATGTAACCCTCATGAGCGCCGATAGCATAGGCGCCTATCGTCAATCCTTCAAGGACTGCGTGGGGATTGCCTTCGAGAAGACTCCTGTCCATATAAGCCCCGGGGTCGCCTTCGTCGGCATTGACGATGACATATTTAATCGGTTCAGGGGCATTGCGGGACCCTTCCCATTTTGTTCCTGCAGGAAAGCCGCCGCCGCCACGCCCTCTCAGGTTGGCCTTTTTGACTTCGCCCAATACCTGATCGGCACTCATCCCGGTAAGGGACTTGGCGAGAGCGGCATAACCGCCGATTGCCAGATAGTCCTCAATGCTCTTCGGATCGATCTTACTGTTGGAACCGAAGACGATCCGCGTCTGGTATTTGTAGAAGGGGATGTCGGATTCATGAATGATCTTTTCATTGGTATTCGGGTCGGTATAGACTAAACGCTCTACGACCTTCTTTCTCCTTGATCGTCTCAGAGATGATTTCAGGAACATCCTTAGGCTCTATATTAAAATAGCATATCTCCTCAGGATGAATGACAACGATAGGACCTCTCTCACAATACCCATGGCAACCGGTCTTTCTGAGGTCAACAGCATCGCTTAAACCCTGCTTTTTAATCTCCTCTTCGATAGCGTTCGCTACGTCTAAACTGCCGGAAGCATTACAGGCAGATCCGGAACAGAGGGTAATACAGGGTTTATTGGGGTCTCTTTTCGACAAGATTTCTTTTCTGTATTCTTCCAACTCAGCGGGTGAATTTATTCGCGGCATAATTTTATCCTATTCATAATTTTTTAATACCTCTGCTGTCTTGGATGGCGCCATTTTACCGTGGGTCTTCCCATCGATTTCTATGACCGGTCCCAAAGCACAGCAACCGAGGCAGTTAACGGTCTGCAGGCTGAACTTCAAATCCAAATCCGTCTCTCCTGGTTTAATGCCAATCGCATCCTGAACCGTGTCGAGGACACGGGTCGCACCACGAACGTGACAGGCCGTACCCATACAAATGTGAATCTCATGGCGTCCTTTCGGCACTAAACTGAAGGCTTTATAAAAGGTGGCGATATGCTGTACCCTGGTTAAGGGGACCTGCAATTTATCTGCTACCCTTTCTATCGCTTCCTTGGGAAGCCAATGGTTTTCACTCTGAATATCCAGTAATACCTGGATGAGCGAACTGGCTTCGCCGTGATGTTTATCAATAATCTGATCGATTCTCTCGTTATTCATAGTCCTTTTCCCTAATCTTCTTTTTTCCCCTGATCCACAGTGGGCCCTTTCACCTTACGCGATTGCGTATCGCTTCTCAACTACATCGTACCTGACTAACCCGTGTCTTGATGAAGTATTAATATGTCTTGATACTTCAGAAGGGGTAAGTCCCAGTGCGTCAGCGATGTTACTGGTTGAAAGGGGTTTTTCCCGCAAGAGCGAGGTAATCTGGCTTATTGCCAGTTTTTCAACAATGAATTCATTAAATAACTTGTTGAACTCATCACTGTTGAAAAAAGTTTCATACTCTTCTTTCGTTTTAAAGGGTAATCTCAGCCTCTCCCGTTCCACCAGTCTGATGTAAGGGACAAGCTGTGTAACAGCTTCAAGTTTGGCCTTTAATGTATTTTCGTCCATACCTTCAATTTTGCCAAGTGGCCCTAACTCCTTCACCTTCTTATCAAATTCATTCATAACTTCAGTGAAAAGGATCCCTTCACCACCGGACATAAACTTGATCATTAGTCTTTCGGGGTTTAATCCTATATGTTCAAAAATTTTCTTCAAGAGCAGCACAGTGCTTAATGCATGGAAATTGCCATGAGTAATATAATTACATTCATTAAGATGACACCCGACGACAAACACCCCGTCTGCCCCTTTTGAGAAACCACGAATTATATATGACAGGTCTACCCTGCCGGTACACATGACACGTATAAGCCTTATATCGGTGTTATATTGTAGTCTGGAAACTCCAGCCAAGTCAGCAGCACCGTAGCCTCACCAATGGCATACAAAGCCTAATACTTTTGGTTTAAATTTAAGTCCCGAACTCATGCGTTCTCACCTCCTTAGCAACAATCCTCGTTTTATTCATTCCTATACTTTTATACATCTCCAATCGCCGCATCAATCTGGCTCAGGATCTCTTCGTCATTAAAGTGTTTCAACTGAATGGCCGATGTTGCACATACCGTGTTGCAGACGCCGTCTCCCTTACAGAGTACAGGGTTGACCTTGGCCTTTCTCCCTGCCGGTGTTTCATAAAACTCTATGGCGCCATAATTACAAACTGTGATACATGCCCCGCATGACACACACTTATTCTCATCGACTTCGCACACAGATCCGGAGGCGGTAACTATATCACGGGAGAGAAGGGTTAAAACTCTGCCTGCAGCTCCATAAGCCTGATTAATCGTTTCCGTTATATGCTTAGGATAGTGAGCTGTTCCACAGAGGAAAACACCATCAGTAGCAAATTCAACAGGTCTCAATTTAACATGTGCTTCTTTGAACCAATCATCGGGCCCCAAAGAGACCTTAAACTGGAGAGATACTTCCTTGCTCGATGCAGCGGGAATAACAGCTGCAGCTAATGATACTATATCAGTATCTATTTCAAGCTTCTTACCTAAGATAGGATCCGTTGCAATAACCTTTAAGACAGACTGACCCTTCTTCTGAACAACTTTTACCTCCGGCTTATCAGACGGCTCATAGCGGATGAACCTTACATCTTTACTTGCCGCTTCACGGTAGAAATCCTCTTTAAAGCCATAGGTCCTCATGTCCCGGAAGAGGATATAGATATCCATCTTAGGATTTAATTCTTTCAATTTCAGGGCATTCTTTACTGACTGACTGCAACATATCCGGGCGCAGTAATTTCTGTCCTCATTTCTGCAGCCTACGCATTGGATCATAACCAGATTTTGGGCATTCATCACCTTTTCATCTTTTTTGGCGATCTGCTCTTCCAACTCAAGACCGGTCATTACCCTGTCATCTTGCCCATAGAGATATTCGGTGGGTTTATATACATCTGCGCCTATAGCAATTACGGCTGCGCCATGTATTATTTCAGTGTTGCCTCTGTCTGATTTTACCTTTGTTACGAAATTCCCCACATAACCTGTACCCTCAGTGATGGTAGCACCGGTATATACATGGATTAAGGGATGCTGATACACCTTGCTTATCGTATCATGAGGAAAGCCTGAACATCGAGTCCTTCCAGCGTGGAATGAATTCTTCGTGCGATTCCACCTAAGTTCTTTATCCTTCTCAATCAGGTAGACCTCATGTCCCTGTTTCGCAATGGAGAGTGCGCAGGTCATGCCGGCTATACCTCCGCCAACCACTAATGCCCTCTTATCGACGGGCAGATCATATTCCTGTAATGCCTCCAGATGGCAGGTACGGGCTGCTGACATACGGATGATATCCTGTGCCTTTTGGGTGGCATCTTCCTTTTCTTTCGCGTGGACCCAGGAACAATGTTCTCTGATATTCGCCATATCGCAGTAATATTGATTAATTCCCGCCTCCCGTACACTGTCCCGGAATAAGGGTTCAAGGGTCCTGGGGGAGCAGGCGGCAACAATGACGCGATTGAGGCCTTTTTCTCTGTGTCACATCTGCTATTTCTTTTGCAGAGTTCGTAGCGCAAGAAAAGACCTGTTCCTGCGCGTAGACAACATTGGGTAAGGTTTTACAGTATTCGACCGTATCTGCAATATTTACTATCCTGCTGATATTGGCGCCGCAATGGCAGACAAAGATTCCTATTTTGGGTTCTTCCTGAGAGACATCTCTTTCCGGAGGATATATTCTTTCTTTGGACAGATTCCCTCGCCGGTAGTCCAAAAGTTCCCCAACTTGTGAGCCGGCGGCACTGGCGGTAAAAACCGATTCGGGGATATCTGTGGGTCCCTGAAAGGCGCCGCTTACAAAGACACCGGGCTTTGTGGTTTCCATAGAATTGGTAGGAGTTCCCTTACAGAAACCATGATCGTTGAGTTCAATGCCAAACTTATTTGCTATGCCCTTCGCATCTTTAGGAGGATTTAATCCGACGGACAACACCACCATGTCGAATTCTTCTTCTTTTACTCCATCGTCGGGTGTAGAATATCGTATTGATATATTCTTGGTAATCGGGTCTTCTTTTCCTATTGATACATAGCTTCTAAAGAAACGAATACCGGGAAGTTTCTCAGTTCTTTCAAAGAATCGTTCGAAATCCTTGCCATAGGAACGAATATCATTATGGAATATGGTACATTCTGCCCCTGCATCATGTTCTTTTGTCAAAATGACCTGTTTCTGGGTATAGGTGCAGCATACGGCTGAACAGTAGCTGTTGCCGCCTTCGATAACCTGCCTCGAACCGACGCACTGGATCCAGGCTATTTTATGGGGATGTTTCAAGTCGGAAGCGCGCAGCACTTCACCTTCGTATGCACCGGTTGCGCTTAAAAGCCGTTCATAGTCCATACTGGTGACCACATTCTGAAACCTTCCATAACCAAATTCATCGGTCACCTTGGGATCAAATGGCTCAAGGCCGGAAGAGAGTATGATGGCCCCCACTTTTATTTCTACCTTTTGCGCCTTTTGATTAAGATCTATGGCGTCATTCTTACATACTCCTACGCAAATCTTACACTTTTTCTCTTTCAGGTAAAGGCAGCTTTCATCGATATACGTGATCAGTGGATATGCCTGCGCGAAATATACGTGCACTGCTTTCGCCTTCGATATATCCTGATTGTATTCGTCCGGGTATTTAACGGGGCAGTATTCTACACAGGTAGTGCAACCCGTACATTTTTCCTCTATGATATATCTGGGCTTTTTATTCAGCGTTACGGTGAAGTTTCCTTCTTCCCCTTCTACGTTGTCAACTTCAGTATAGGTGAGGACTTCAATGTTCGGATGCCGGCCGACCTCGGCCAGTTTTGGTGAGAGTATTCACATTGAGCAGTCATTGGTGGGAAAGGTCTTGTCAAGCTGAGCCATATGTCCGCCAATTGACGGTGATTTCTCAACCATGATAGACCTTAAAACCCGCAGTGCCAAGATCAAGTGCGGCCTGTATACCGCTGATCCCTCCACCGACAACCATAACATCTCCAAAATTACTATCTGCAGAAACTCTTGCAAAGCTCTTCGATTTGTTCTTTTTCCACTTTCTATCACCTCATCAGGTCTTATGTGCCCGTATTGTCCGTGTTCGGCCCCGTAGCGCACTTACCTTAAATAACTTCCTGTAGTATTTCCGTAATGTCCATAACTTGTATGTCGTCAGCATGATTCATGACTAACCTGCTATCCTCAAGAGCGGTAATGCAATAGGGACAGGAAGTAGCCAGTACCTCAGCCCCAAGATCAATAGCTTGCTCTAATTTAAGGTTGGAGAAACGATCATCCTTGAGAGTCTCCATCCAAACCCTGCCGCCTCCCATTCCGCAACACATGCTGTCTTTGCGTGACTCAGCCATCTCGAGGTATTCCAAACCGGGTATTTTCTTTAAGACCTCTCTGGGTTCTTCATATATGCCATTATGTCGTCCCAGGTAACAGGGATCATGATAGGCAACTTTCTTCCCGAATTCCTTGGTGATCTCAAGTTTTCCTGCAGAAATAAGCTCGATATAAATATTGAGAGATATGAACGATCTCAAAGTTCGCCTTGAAATCAGGATATTCATTTTTGAATGTGTGGTAGCAATGTGGAGAAGAAACAAGGATTTTCTTCACTCCGTTGTCGATAAAGGTTTTTATATTCTCTCTGGCAAGCTTCTTAAATAATGCCTCATTGCCTGTCTTACGGATACTTTCTCCGCAGCAATTCTCCTTGGTGCCCAATATCCCGAAATCCACGCCTGCCTTATTGAGGATCTTAACGGTAGCCTGAGCTACCTTTTTTAATCGTGGATCATAGCTGCAGTAACAATCGGGAAAATATAAAATATCCATTCCTTCAACGAAAGGTTTTACAGAAAGACCCTCTGCCCAATCCGCCCTGGCTGCCCGCGGTTCATTGAAAGGATTACCCTGAGCGGCAAGACCTGAACTGACGGCGCGGATAGGTTTGACATGGGCAGGAAAAACTCCATATTCCGTGGCCATTCTCGCAAGCGCCACCATGTCGTCTATCTGCTTCACGTCCCTGGGACATCGCTGAGGGCATTTTCCGCAGGTAGTACAGCGCCACATTTCTTCACTTTCAATCTCAGTCATGCCGAACGTAGCTTCCCGGATGAGCTTGCGCATACTAAAGGTCCTCACCCTGTTCCAGGGACAGACAGTATCGCATTTTCCGCATTGATAGCAGAATTTAACAGCGGTTCCACCGTTCGTTTTTATTTCTTCTACTAATTCTTTGTAGTCGGCTACATTATCCATAGCTCTTCCTTAATCCTCTTTTTTCGCCTTAACGTTTTAGCCCTTCTTTGACATCCGGGCAACGGTATCCGCTATCTTCTCCAAGCCATATTTGTCTACCAACGATTCCAATCCTACCTGCGCGTCCTCCACCTTCACTTCTTCTTCGACTTCTTCTTCCCTTTCTTCGTAAATCAGGGCATCATTAAGACACCACTGAACACACAAGGGCTTTTCATCTGGCGGATAGGTCTTCACACATATCGCA
>CAWAUQ010000004.1:0-115713 GCA_963785225.1 uncultured delta proteobacterium
TCCTGTAAAGTGACTTTTTAAAGACTATGCCCAATATACTACATTTCAATTAGCATTTAATAAAATTGACATTATTTACAGAAAATACTAATATTTCGTAAAGTACCTTATGCAAAATATTAATTGTTAGGTCAAAATTAAAATATAAGGTTATCTTGTGGGACATATTAATCAAATTATTTTTGGAATTACCCCTTGAATTTAATCAAACTTTCTCACAATAATGAACTTGCACCAAGTATCGTTTGTTTTACTTCACGTTATAAAGGAAATGCATTTATAAGGGAAAGATATGATTATTATTTTGGTGAATCTCTTAAAAATAGATGTCTGAGTACATCAAGTGAGGCAACAGATCTTCGAATTGATACTGACTCTATGGTTAATTTATATTCTCAAAGAAATATGTTAAAGCCGAGAATAGCTCCAGAATTTGATAAGAGAAACGGCGATTTCTATTTAGTATATCTTTTTAAAGATATACTATTATTTTGCCCAAAATGCGGTGATATTAAGACAATAAAAAAATATGAAGCATTTTTTGATCTGGATGATGAAACATTAAAATTAGTAAACAAATTGAAAAGCAATTCTTCCAACAGTAGAAAGGCATAAGATAGAAGATGAGATAGAATCTGTTCCACATCGGAAATTGAATATGCCTGAGAATGATTCAGAAGCAATTGATCTTATCAACAAGCTTTCAGGTACATATGAGTATTATTGGAAAGAATGCGAACCATCTTGCAGCCAATGGCAGTTACAACATTTTACATCGTGGAAAGCAAAGTCGAATGATAGAGATACAAAAGTAGAAGGATATTTTAGAAAACTTGGATATGATGCTGAGCATGAATTAAAAACAGAGCTAAATTTGGATATTTTAGCATCATCAGGATTCATATATTTTATCCAATGTGGTTCATTTGTTAAGATTGGAATCGCAGAAAATGTGCATTCCAGATTGCGAGCATTAAAGATTGCTGCGCCAGAACCAATTAAAATTATTAATTTTTTTGAAGATAAGAATGCGGGAAGTGTTGAGAAAAATTTTCATCGACTTTTAAAAAAATATCATTCTAATGGGGAATGGTTTAAATTGGATAACGACATCATAAATTTCATAAAGACGAGTCATTCAGTTCATACTCTTTTTGAAACAATTAGCGCTTTACTGAAGTAATGAGGAAAGAGTCAAATGAACAGTTTTATGACATAATTTGCACTCAACTTTTAAAACCAAAAAGTAATAAATCTATGCACCGATTCGGCTTGTTGTGCTTTGCAAAATGACTCATGTAGTCGTTACTTTCTTTTATCCCGTAATGTACAATTATTCTTATAGGTCACTCGCAACGATTTGTAGGTGTAACTCCTATCACTCAAAGCCCTTCCCATAATCTGGGAAGTTCCCTGTCATCTCTCCTTTCTATTTTTTTGCCTATGTATGTTCCTCAATGCAGAAACTTCACCAGTCAATTTGAAGGGTAATGTTGAAAGTAAAAGTACGTTGTTGTATTAGCATTGGAGATGACCGCACCCTCGCAGGCTGATCATCTTGGTGGCTTTCAGAATTTTAACCGTTTTTGTCTGTCATGTTTCTTGCGAAACTCAAGAGGACCTATTTTGGCCTTCGCAAACATTATGTCTATTCCTTAAAAAAGATTATGATATAATGGTTCTCTACTTTTTAAAAAACTCGCAATGGAGGATTGGCCGTGAAGATAACAAACCTTGATGCAGTCGAAAAAACGAGAATGACTATGGAGGGGGCGAAGGATACTTGCAAGCAGGTGCCCATATCGAAAAACGATGGGACGCCGTCATTTTCCTTTCGGGTCTTCACTATCGAACCGGGGGGCCATACACCGTATCACAGCCACGCCTTTGAACACATCAACTACGTTATTGACGGGATTGGTTCCGTTGTTACAGAAAGCGGTGAGGAAAAACCTGTCAAAAAAGGTGATTTTGCCCTTGTGCTTCCCAATGAAAAACATCAATACCGGAATAAATCGGATAGTGAAACACTCATGATGATATGCGCTGTCCCCAAAGAATACGAATAATTCCAATGCTAAATCAAAGCGCTATCTTTGTTGGCAGCGTCGTCGGCTGCCTCTATTTCTGGGGCTCGCGTCGCCCCCTCCACGAACAAAGTCCGTGGAGCTTCCCCCTCAGCTCGCTTTGCTCGTGCCTCGTCGCCTTCTCCTTGCCGCCTCAATATCATCTTTGATTTAGCATTGGAATGCGATGTTAAGGTGACCTTTTAAATTTCTCCGACAATATCCCTTCGATCCGCTTTATCAATTCTTCGGTCCTGAATGGTTTCGCGATAAAGGGATGTCCCGACAGGTAACCACCACCCGCCTCCACCTCGTCCTGTTTCACGAGACCCGTAAGAAATACGATCGGTATATGGCTCGTTGAGGGGTCCTCCATCAAACGTGCGGCAACCTCTCCTCCACTCATTGTCGGCATCTTAATATCGAGAAGAACGATGTCGGGCCTGTGCCTTTTCGCCATGAGAATGCCTTGTTCACCATTTGCTGCCATGTAGACCTGATATCTTCCGCCTCTCTCAAGGCTCAGCTTTGTGATATTGCAAAAACTCGTATTATCGTCAATAACCAATACCTTTGTTCTCTCCATCATCACCTTTTCCTTGTTACAGAAAGGCACTGTACTTAAACTTCCAAATTACATTATCAGCAATTTTCCCTATAGCCTTAAGGTTTACCATTTCTTAAACATAAAAAAGGTTGCCCCTATGATCATCAGAAAAGCAACGGCATAGTTCCATCTTATTTCTTCTTTCAGATAAAGTACGGAAAAAACTGCAAAAACAATAAGCGTAATGATTTCCTGGATGATCTTGAGCTGGGCCGCAGAAAACTGGTAATGACCGATACGGTTTGCAGGGACCTGAAAACAATACTCAACAAAAGCGATAAGCCAGCTTATCAATATCACTTTCCACAGGATTGCATCCTTGTGTTTGAGATGGCCATACCAAGCGGCAGTCATGAATACATTCGATATCGTCAAGAGCACAACGGTTTTCACTGAATTCTCTCCTTCACAACAACATGTATTTAGTATACTGCACATAGGATAATACTGAAATATTTTTTTAGAAAATAACCGGTTGTCTCACACCCCGATTTTATCATATTGACGACAGACCATCGGCAATCTACAATAAGACATCATTCTGAAGGAGACCATGTATGAGAAAAACATATCTTTTCACCATAATTTTAGTATTCTCTCTATCCCTCTTACTTTATGCGGCGGCATTCGGAACAGAACTGACACTGGACAATACTCCATCAAAGGTCTGTTTCAGTCCTGACGGAGGCTGTACAAAGGATATTATCAAGGAAATAGAAATGGCTACCCGTGAAGTCCTTGTTCAGGCATACAGCTTTACTTCAGCGCCCATCAGAAATGCGCTCACTGGCGCTCAGAAAAGGGGTGTTTCCATAGAAGTCCTCCTCGACAAAGGAGAACAGAAAGACCAGAAGTTCAAAGCCGCCAGCGCCTTCTCAAAAGGACATGTCGCTGTTTATATTGACGACAAACACTCCAGCGCGCACAACAAAGTGATTATCATCGACCGGGAGACGGTGATTACCGGTTCATTCAATTTCACTTATGCGGCAGAGCATAAAAATGCGGAAAATATACTCATTATCAAATCAAAAAAACTCGCAGGTCTCTATGCAGACAACTGGCTCAGCCACCGGCAGCACTCGCAGAAGTATTGACCGGCCCTTACTGCTTACAATTCAAGACCCTATGCCATTCGCCATTCACGATTTGCGATTCATGCCTCTATGAGCTATGCCCTATGAGCTATGCCCTATGAGCTATGAGCTATAACCTTCCCTACTTCTGATTACCGGGTTTCAGCAAAGCATTTAACAGATAGTTAATGATTGAAAGAACGATGCTGAAGAGCATCGCCGCCCAGAAACCTCTTACCTCAAAACCCTTAATAACAGCCGACGCAAAAAGCACCATGAGGGCATTGATCACAAAGGTAAAGAGCCCAAGGGTCATAATATTGATCGGCAGGGTAATAATGATCAGGATGGGCCTCACCAGTACATTAATAACCCCCAGGAAAAGGGCAACCCACAATGCCGAGAAAAATCCATCAACAACAACACCCGGCATCAGATGGGCCGCGATCCCGATCGATATGGTCATTACAAGCCACTTAAGAATCAAGAACATAGAGGTATGCGCCCCGTATTATTCACGATAAAACATGTCGGTAGGCATCATTCTCAACGAAAGCCGTTCTATTTCGGTAATTAAATCGTTCAAGGCTGCCGTTAAAATGGTCATCATCTGAAACATCCCGGAAAAGACAACAGTGAGTTTTTCAATATTTTGCTTTGTTAAAGAAGAATATTCGGTAATTTTCCGCTCATTTTCCCGGCATTCTTCAATGAGTTCTTTGTGCAATTCAAGTTCTTCTTCAGTCACGTTCAAAGACTCCAGGAGACCGTTGACCGTGGTAGCACCATTCATCATAGTTCCTTTTATCTCCATATTACTTTGCAAAACATCATCACTAAATAATCGTAACCTTTTTTTATTTTTAAGGCAATAGTCTCTTCCTTTTTCTCTTTATTTCAGTTGCTTTCGTTGACTTATCGATAGACATGACGCATATTATAATGCATGAAAACCTGCAAAAAGATGGGTGCTCAGTGAGCGAAAAAGACAACAAAACCTATGAAATCGGTGAGCAATTTCAGCAGGAAACAAAATATACACCGGAAACATTAAATGGGTATATGCTCGACTGGAAATCAATACCGGAACCCTTTAAGGAATATCAGAATCCGATTTCGCGAATATCTCTTCCGGAGCCGAAAACACGCAGTGGAAGCAACCTCTGGAAGCTCCTTTTGAAACGGAGAACAAGGAGGGAATACTCTGCTCAAAAAACACTCAAATTAAATGATCTTGCAGCGCTCCTCTGGGCCACACAGGGGCTGACAGCACAATTCGGCGACACATTCTTCAGAACATCGCCCTCAGCAGGCGGCCTCTACCCTATTGAAACATATCTCAGCGTCCGCGCTGTAGACGGCCTCGAACAGGGACTATACCATTTCAGACCCGGCGATTTTGACCTTGAATTTCTTAAAAAGGGTGATTTCTCGGAGAAACTCACAGACAGCCTCTCTCCAGCAAACAGTTATCCTGAACGCACAGGTTACCTTTATATGGTCAGCACTTATTGCCCGGGGAAGATGGAAATATCGTCAACGTTGCTACCGGTATATCTACCTTGACGCAGGCCATATCGGTCAGAACCTCTATCTTGCCGGAGAAGCCCTTGGCCTCGGCGTTTGCGCAGTGGGGGCTTTCTATGATGATGATGTGAATCGTATCATCGGTCTCGACGGCATTGAAGAAACAGTCATCTATATGGCTGCCGTTGGTATAAGACACACAGAAAAGGAGAATAATCATGTATGAACAGGGGGTCATCAGACCGCCGAGCGAGGCACAGAGCCTTCTTGTCAGGGTTACAAGAAATTGTCCGTGGAACCAGTGCCTCTTCTGTCCTGCCTATAAAGGGACCAAATTCTCGCGGCGCACCGTGGAAGAAGTGAAAACCGACATTGATAATATGGCAAAGGAATATAGAAACCACACCAATATGATAAAATCTGCGTTCCTTCAGGACGCCGACAGTCTTGTCTTAAAAACTGCCGATATCCTCGAAATCCTCCATTATATCAAGGAAAAGTTCCCTGCCCTGGAGAGAGTCACCACCTATGCCCGATCCACAACACTGAAACGAAAAACCGTCGAAGAGTTCAAACAGTTAAAAGAGGCCGGCTTGACAAGGATCCACGCGGGTATGGAGAGCGGCTCCCGGAAAAGTGCTGAAAATGATCAAAAAGGGTATCACCCCTGAAGATATCATCGAAGGTGGGACCAAAGTCGTGGCGGCAGGCATATCGCTTTCAGAATATATCATGCCCGGTGTCGGCGGACGTACGTTGAGCAAGGAACACGCAACAGAAACAGCACGCCTTCTCAATATAGTCAAACCCGATTTTATACGGGTCCGCACCTTTGCATTGCATCCGCAATCACCGATGCAGAAGATGGTTCAGGAGGGCACTCTTGTGCCTATGACAGACGAAGAGATCATTGCCGAGATCCGGCTCCTCGTCTCAAATCTCGATGAAATGCACAGTTATTTCTCCTGCGGAGATTACGGCCCCAACCTTCTTATGCAGGTAGACGGATTCCTTGACGAGAAAAAAGCATATATGTTGAGCGAGCTTGACAAATTTCTTGCTCTCACACCTGAGCAACAGAAGGTCTATTCCCTCATCAGACGGTCATCCTCCATGCATTATCCTCTTGAAATAGTCTACGACAAAGAGGTGATGCAAAAGGTGATGCCGGAAATAGAAAGACTCGAAAAGGGTGACCCGGAGGGATTTAACCGCTATATTGCAACCCTGATGTCCTACATGATCCCCCAGCCGCAGACTGATGCAGATTGGGATTCGTAAACAAAGAGACATCAACTCCGAGCTAAAACGAAAGGTCTCAAGGGGAAAGCCGTAGAAGAAATATAAATAACTTCTGTTACCCGTGCAATACTCCCTTCAATCACCATATGCCCTCCTTGTTACCGATTTTTTGAAAGCTATTGCCTTGCAGCTATCATCGATTCTCTATTGAGGGATCAATCCTGTATGGGATAGCAAACGCCGAAAACCCTGCGGGCTTGAGTTTCCATATGGTTTGCAGGCAGCACAACATGCCAGGTAAAGCCGGATCAACAGATTGCGAATTGTATGATAATAGCCTATAATCATACCATGAACATTGAAGACTGCTGTCTGTCCTGTCTCAAGGGGCTCGCAGAAAAAACCGTATACCTATCAGGGGGCAATGGGGACCTGCTCAACGAATGTTATATCTCATAGAAAAACTGTGGACACCGGAGGCAACACCTCCCGGAATTTCCAATACAATACTCAAGCATATTAAGGAAAAACAGGCAATCCCGATCCCTACAGTCAGGTAAAAGAAAATGAGTTCACGGAAGCCGTAAAGGCTTTTCGGGAAATCCGCGCCCGGTTCGCAAACTCTTTTGAAGGGCGCAATCCGGCTCTCCGCCATGGGCAACTCAATGGACTTCTTCATCAATGGTCATCTACGACCCTGATAATTTTAATATTTGCCGGAAATGTGGATAAAATTAAAGATCTGATTTATATTAAAGGAAAAGATGTTCTCATGATCGGCGACAACATAGGTGATTTTATTTTTGACATGCCCCTCGTGGAACATCTGGAGAAGAAAGGCAAAGCACGTTTATTACGCAGTGCGGGAAAAGCCTGTCCAGAACGATCTTCAGCATGGAGGACGTTGACAGGTTCGGGTCTGAAAAACATGCATAGTCACATCATCTCTACCGGGACCGATGAGGTGGGCATGAGAAAAGAAGACTTGAAGGGAACCGTCAGGGAATTGTGGGAAAGCGATGCCGTGGTCATTGCGAAAGGCATGGGGAATTTTGAGACCATTTCCGGGTTTCACAACGAGCGGCCCGTTGTGTACATTATGAAGGTAAAGTGCCCTGCTGTGGCGCATGCAGTCGGACAGCATGTAGGTACGTATATCGCTCTATCAGGTGGTGAATAATATGGCGACAAAACAGGATTACTATGAACTTCTGGGGGTCTCGAAGACCGCCACAGACGATGAAATGAAGAAGGCCTACCGGAAACTGGCTAAAAAATATCACCCCGATAAAAACCCCGGTAATAAGGAAGCGGAAGAAAAATTCAAGCTTATCAGCGAGGCCTATGCAGTCCTCAGCAACCCCGAAAAGAAAAAACAGTACGACCAGTTCGGTATGGGTGGCTTCCAACAACGCTACTCTCAGGAGGACATCTTCAGCGGATTTAATGTGGGTGATCTCTTCAGGGACTTCGGTTTCGGTGGAAACGATATCTTCAGTATGTTCGGAGGTCAGAGGGGCCGGCAGGCCGGAAGACCCGGCGGCAGACAACGCCAGCAGAGTTATGATTTTGGAGACTATATCACGAGGGAACAGCATCGAACGAAAGATCTGGATCTCAGCTATGAACTTGAAATCCCCTTCATGGATTCCATCCACGGCGCTGAAAAAGGATTTCCTTTGCCACAAACAAAGGCCCTGAAGAAGTAAACGTTAAGATACCCAAGGGCATTACCACCGGCAAAAAGTTGAAACTCCAGGGAAAGGGGCACACTGATCGACCGAACAGGCAGCAGAGGAGACCTTTATATTATTCTTAAGGTTGGTGAACATCCCTTCTTTAAAAGGAATGGTAATGACCTTCATGTATCAAAAGAGATAAAACTGACCGATGCGCTTCTGGGAACTGTTGTCGAAGTGCCCTCTATTCATGGTCCCAAACGGGTTACCATTCCGCCGGGCGCCAAAAAAGTGCGCCTCAAGGGACTCGGGGTACCCGACACAGACGCTGACCAGTATGTGGAGGTTATCGTCGAGATTCCGAAAAAAATCACTGAAAAGCAAAAAACCCTCATAGAAGAGTTAAAAAAGGAAGGTCTTTGATGATCTCACAAAGTCAGCGAGATGGGGCAACCACCCTGCAGGTGGCAGGCGCAGCCCCGGCACACATGGACAAAGCCCTTAGCCCGCACAGCGGGCGAGAGGGGGAGGCTCCAGTAGCTTTGCTGCTGGAGGGGGCGACCCTCCCTGCGAGAGGACAGGCGCGAGCTCGATATCCATGGGCAAAGCCCTTAGCTCACACAGTGAGCGAGAGGGGGAGGCTCCGCAGGCTTTTGCCTGTGGAGGGGGCGACGCGAGCCCCTGTAATGGTGCCTTAATGCTTCCGAGACGACATATTCTTGATGTCTGGGAAATGATAAAAGATGAAGAGACTTTCATCGCCATGGCGACAATTACCCTTGCCATCGACGCCATGAAATACATGCACAAACAACCTAAAAAAGACCATCTCGTAGAAGCTCTGGAACTGAATGAGTTTATCTGTTATATGTTTCCCGGACAGCGTCCGAAAAACAGGTCTCTCCTATACCACATTGTAGCCGATCTGCTGGGTCTTCTCATGTATGGCGTCCCAAAAACCAGAAAACATGTTATTGAAAATATTGAAACAATAAACTATTCTGAAGAAAACATGGAAACATATCCCGTCATTGAGGTCTGGAACACCCTTAAAACAAAGGTTTACAGAAAAAAACATGGCAGCGAAAGATGTTATTGAGGGTTTCGTAAAAAAGATACGCATCGAGATGGATACCATAGAACGTTATCCTTTTGTTGAAGACATCTTTATGGAATCAAAAAAACGTCATTACCGAATGGCTTCCGACCTTAGCGAGCTATTACGATGAGAGCAAGAAGAAAAGTCAAAAATTCCTATGAAAAATGGTGGGAGTTGTGGCTTTGCAAGAGACGACAAAGACAGTATCCTCAATGCAATGGTGGAGAGGCTTGCCAATCAGGCAGAAACAGAATTTGATATCGACAATTGAAAAGGATGCCATATTTTCCGCAATAAAATCCGATACAACAATCAATAGAACACGAAAATGAACATTTTTCGCAGTGGTATAAGGAAGGAATGGATTTATTGTTAAAAATTTAACAAGTCGGTATTGACAAAGAGCCACTATACATCCTTATATTACTCTTAGCAATTGAATTTCGTTAATTGCTAAATAGATAAATTTTAGGAAAGGAGCGTGATACAATGAAGGTAAAACCATTGCAGGACAGAATCCTTGTTAAGAGACTCGAGGAGGAAGAAAAAACAAAGGGAGGCATTATCATTCCCGACGCCGCCAAAGAAAAACCGCAGGAAGGTAAAGTAATAGCGGTCGGCGACGGCAAAACGCTTGAGAACGGCACTAAAATCAAACTGAGCGTTAAAGCGGGCGACAAGATACTCTTCGGCAAGTATTCCGGCACAGAGATCAAAATCGACGGCGAAGAACATCTCATTCTCAGAGAAGACGATGTTCTCGGCATCATAGTAGATTAAAGGAAGGAGGAATGAGTAATGGCAAAAGAAATTAAATACGATCAGAACGCGCGGGAAGCGCTTCTCAAGGGCATTAATACCCTTGCAGACGCTGTGAGAGTGACCCTTGGGCCTAAAGGACGGAATGTAATTCTGGAAAAATCATTCGGGTCTCCCACCGTGACGAAGGACGGCGTTACCGTTGCAAAAGAGATCGAACTGGAAGATAAGTTCGAGAACATGGGCGCCCAGTTAATAAAAGAAGTTGCAAGCAAGACAAGCGACGTCGCAGGCGACGGAACAACAACAGCAACAGTCCTTGCACAGTCCATTTACAGTGAAGGCGCAAAACTCGTCGCAGCAGGTCATAACCCGATGGAACTCAAAAGAGGTATCGACAAGGCTGTTGATCTGGTTATCGACGAACTGAAAAAACTTTCCAAACCCACAAAGGACCAGAAAGAGATCGCCCAGGTCGGGACAATTTCCGCCAATAATGACGATACAATCGGCAACATCATTGCCGACGCAATGGCCAAAGTCGGCAAAGAAGGCGTTATCACCGTTGAAGAAGCAAAGAGCATGGAAACACATCTTGACATCGTCGAAGGTATGCAGTTCGACAAAGGGTATCTTTCTCCTTATTTCGTAACAAACCCGGAAAAGATGGAAGCAGCGCTTGATGAACCGCTTATCCTTATCAACGAGAAGAAGATCAGCAATATGAAAGACCTTCTTCCTATCCTGGAGCAGGTCGCAAAAATGGGAAGAACGCTTCTTATTATCTCCGAGGATGTTGAAGGCGAAGCCCTTGCAACCCTCGTTGTAAATAAACTGAGAGGAACATTGAAAATAGCTGCCGTCAAGGCCCCCGGTTTTGGCGACAGAAGGAAGGCAATGCTTGAAGATATCGCCATTCTTACCGGCGGTCAGATGATCTCCGAAGAACTCGGCATCAAACTCGAAACGATCAACGTAAAGGATCTTGGCTCAGCCAAGAGAATCGTCATCGACAAAGATAACACAACAATCGTCGACGGCGCAGGCGACAAAAAAGAGATCGAAGCACGGGTAAAGCAGATCAGGGCGCAGATCGAAGAAACAACCTCCGATTACGACAGGGAAAAACTTCAGGAAAGGCTTGCGAAACTCGTTGGCGGCGTCGCTGTGATTAACGTCGGCGCAGCAACCGAATCAGAGATGAAAGAAAAGAAAGCCCGTGTCGAAGATGCATTGAACGCGACAAAAGCAGCCGTTGAAGAAGGGATCATCCCCGGCGGCGGCGTGGCATTCATCAGATGCATCGCGAAGCTTGATGCCCTGAAACTGAACGGCGGAGAGCAGTTTGGCGTCAATATCGTCAAGAAAGCACTCGAAGATCCGTTACGCTGGATCGCAACGAATGCCGGACATGACGGCTCAATCATCATTGAAAGAGTCAAAAATGGAAAAGGAAATTTCGGTTTCGACGCCGGAAAAGAAGAGTATGTCGATGACATGACAAAAGCAGGTATCATCGATCCGACAAAGGTGGCAAGAACAGCGCTGCAGAATGCTGCATCAGTCGCCTCACTCCTTCTGACAACGGATTGTATGATTGCCGAGAAGCCGAAAGCTTCAGGCGGCCAGATGCCTATGATGCCTCCGGGTGGAATGGGTGGAATGGACGGAATGTATTAAGAAGATCAGATTATAAAAAAGAGGGGACATCATGTCCCCTCTTTTTTTACTTCTAATCCCTATATCTCCAATCGCCAACAGATATCCTTATTCCCGTGTTATGCCTCAGAATGATACTTAAAAGAAATATTGAGCCGTACCCGGAAGGAACTCACTTTGCCGTTTTCGAAGGTTACATCCTGCTTTATCACTTCAGCAACTCTTATATCTTCCAACGTTTTTGAAGCGGTATCCAATGCCACCTTTGCCGCATCCTCCCATGATTTGGGGCTCGTTCCGACAATATCAATGATCTTATAGACGCTGGTTCCCATAAAAAACCTCCTTTTGTTTTGTTATATCTATAATAGCCTTTATAGCACAGAAAATAAATCTGTCAAGGCTCTGTCTTCACGATTCGATATTTGCTTGTTACGATTTACGATTCACGGCATTCAACTCTTCACACTGCACACAGACCTCCCCTGCCCTGCCCTCAACAAAACCATATTTTACAGGGCATACTGGGACATCGGGGTTGAGTTTGTATTCGCCAGCGATGTCGATGAGCCGTTTGTAGACAAATCCGCGCTCAAGGGTCTTTCCAATAAAACCTTCCAGAAAACCGATCCAGTGCTTACCCTCAAGCTCCGTATGGACAGTCAGGATATTGAGACCATCGGTCAGGGAATCAAGATAGTATGCGGTAAGCGTTGGTATGTCAGTCCCCGCAAGGCCAACCACTTCATCCAGCGTCGGTAATGTTGTCGGTATCTGAAGGACCGCAAATTTCTCTCCACCCATTTCCGGATAAAAGGGCATTGTCCCCCGTGTATCACTGCTGTATAAAAGACCTTTTTCCTGAAAGCACCTTAAGACATGGGAATTTATCATCCACCCCGGCGCAGCAAAGGAAGGACTGTCAGCACCGGTAAGTTCCCTGTAGACCTTTAATAATTTCCCAACTTCCTCTTCGGTTCTTTTCCGGTCAAAACCCTTGATATAGTCATGCCAGTATACATGGTCATAGCCGTGGATGCCTAGCTCATGCCCTTCTCCTGTTATCCGCCGGAGAAGCCCACTATTCTTTTTCGCTATCTGCGGCCCTGGGAGGAGAAGCCCATACATGAGCGTCTTCACGCCGTAAGTGCTCACCACACCTACCCGACCGGCCTTCTTCAAAAAACCTTTTCGCGTGAAGACCCGCTTTGCCGTCCAGCCCGTATGGTCCTTCCCCATGGGTACAAAAAAACTGGCATGGATATCGTATTTCTGAAAAAGGGCAAGCAGTGCCGGAACACCCCTTTTCATACCTTCATGGGTGTCCACGTGTACCGCAATGCCTATTGTCTTATGATCAATCAAAGGCTTGTATTGAGATAGTACTCAAGGGTCTTTCGGAGCGCCGTATCAAGATCGACCTTCGGTTTCCATCCGATAAGCTTTTTTGCCTTGTCAATGGAGGGTACTCTGCGGTCTATGTCCTGATACCCTTCACCGTAATAATCTTTTGAAAATACTTCGATGATCTCTGATTGTTTTTTGAGTTTTTTCGTTGATGGATGCTGTACAAACATCGCCTGGAGCTTCATGGCAAGTTCTTTGATGGTGGCTTCGTTGTTCGGATTACCGATATTAAAGATTTCGCCATTGAGTTTACCATCTTTGTTTTCGATGATCTTCATGAGGCAGGCGATACCATCGTCAATGTAGGTAAAACACCGTTTCTGCATGCCTCCATCAACAAGCCGGATAGGTTCGCCGAGGAGCAGATTGCTGATGAACTGGGTTACAACCCTTGAGCTACCTTCTTTCTCGGTATCGGTTATGAGTTCGTCAAGCTTGGGGCCTATCCAGTTAAAGGGCCTAAAGAGGGTGAACTTGAGACCCCGTTGAAAACCATGGGCCCATATGACCCTGTCGAGAAGCTGTTTTGAAGCGCTGTAAATCCATCTCTGTTTGTTGATAGGGCCAACCATGAGAGGGCTCGTATCTTCATGAAACTCCTCCTCAGGGCACATGCCGTACACTTCCGAGGTAGAGGGAAAAACAAGCCGCTTTCCATACTTGGCGCAGAGCCGCACTATCTTCAGGTTCTCTTCAAAATCGAGTTCAAAGACCTTGAGCGGTTCTTTCACATAGGTTGCCGGGGTTGCAATAGCGACAAGTGGTATGACAACATCGCATTTTTTTACATGATATTCGATCCATTCCTTGTTAATAGCGATATCACCTTCGATAAAATGAAAATGGTCATGCCCATGGCAGGCATCAAGCTTATCATCTCTCAAGTCCATTCCGTAGATTTCCCAGTCCGTCCCCTTTAAAACCTTTTCTGCAAGACTGTTTCCTATAAATCCGTTGACTCCAAGCACAAGTATCTTCAAGCGCTGCCTCCCAAAATTTCATTTTCTATGTTGTGGACTGATGCAAAAACATCCGCATCCATCTCTTCTTCCCCTTCCTGTTGAACCCGCAACAGTTTTAATAACCCTTTACCCGTGCCGACCATGAGCGGATGTATCGAAACAATCTTTCCCGGTTGTGTATTGCCGCTATCATCCTCGGGAAAGGCTTTCCAGATAAACAGTTTTTTTCTACCCAGACGGGTAAACGCTCCGGGGTATGGATGAGTAACGGCCCTGACAAGATTATAGAGGGTAATTGCATCCTGCTGCCATGAGATAAGACCATCTTCCGGTTTGCGCCCGCCGAAATATGACGACACGCCTGTCTGGGGAATCCTCACAAAACTTCCACCGGCAAGTTTCGGCAGGGTTTCTTTCATAAGCTGTCTTGCCGCTTCGGTCATTTTCATGTACAGAGTGTATACATCGTCGTCAAAGGCTATTTCAACCTTTTTTTGCGCCACAATATCGCCTGCATCGGGCTTCTCCACCATCTCGTGGAGGGTAACCCCTGTCTCGCTTTCCCCGGTTACCAGGACCCAGTTTACCGGAGCCCTGCCCCTGAATTTCGGAAGCAGCGAACCATGCAGATTGAGAGCGGCAATTCGTGCGATATTGAGAATTCCTTTCGGGATCATATTGCGGTAATAAAAAGAAAAGATAAAATCCGGGGCCGCCTCTTCAATGAGCTTGATCCATTTTTCATCCTTTAACGTTTCCGGGGTATAGACAGGGATATCGTGTTTTTTTGCTATAGTAACAGGCCTGCGAAACCAGATCTCTTCACGAGGATCATCTTCATGGGTAAAAAGACAGGAGACTTGAACGCCGAAAGCAAGCAGTTCTTCAAGGCAGACAGAGCCGATCTCCTGGTATCCAAAAACAACAGCCTTCACATAAGCTCCTTCTTAATAATGAAGCGCGGTCTTCTTCGGACCTCCTGATAAATTCTCCCGATATATTCACCGATAACACCAAGGGCAAATATCTGAATACCGATAAAGAAAAAGAGGATACCGAAGAGGGTAAACGTTCCCTCGCCTTCAGGCCCGATCATAAGGCGCCGCACAAAAAGGAATACAGCAAAGAGGAGCCCTAGCACCGCTATGACAACACCGAGCATACTAATAAACTGAATAGGTAATAGAGAAAAATTGGTCATGAGGTCAAAGTTAAGCCTGAGCAGACGGAACGGACTATATTTCGATATGCCCTTCTTCCGCTCTTCATGGCCGACTTCGATCTCGGTTATCTTCTTTGCAAAGGTGTTGGCCAGGGCTGGAATAAAACTTGAAGACTCAGGACACATGTTCATATAATCGACAATATTTCTCCGATATGCCCGGAGCATGCAACCATAATCGCGGAGCTTTACTCCCACAAGCTTTGCCGTGATCTTGTTCACAATATAAGACGGGAGTTTTCTGAAGAGCGAATCTTTCCTTTGCCTTCTGTATGTTGCAACAACCTCAAATCCTTCTTCGGCCTTTTCAATGAGTTTCGGTATTTCTTCCGGTGGGTTCTGCAGATCGGCGTCGATGGTAATGACGATTTCTCCTTTTGCAAATTCAAACCCTGCAAAGAGGGCCATATGCTGACCGTAGTTCCTGTTGAACTCAATGACTTTTACCCTCTTATCTTCAGCATGATATGATTCCAGAAAAATAGCTGTTTTATCCGTACTTCCATCATTGATGTAGATCAATTCATAAGATTTTCCGGTTTTTTTCAAGGTTTCCTGGAGTCGTTTATGAAGCTCGGGTAAAGATTCCTCTTCATTCAAAACGGGTATCAAGACTGACACATAAGGCGTCTCATCCATTCTCTTTCCTCACGTAAAATGTGTAATATTCCCTTTCATATTTTACCTTCTTTACAGGTTGAAAGGCTTCTTCCAGTTTTTTCTTCAAGTGTGCTGATGGCTTATCTTCTACGATGAGTAGTATATCATCTTTGCTCTTTTTTATCTCCTCAATATCAAGAATTTTCTGCTGAACCGGTTTACCAACATAGAAGATGATCCCCGCTGAATTAAAACCAAGGGTGTAAAACTCCTTTGTCTTTTTGTAGGGTTCCAGTTGATCGGTGATAAGCCGGAGTGACTTGGAGGACTTGTCTATAAGGGGCATATAATAGCTATTATAAAAGACACCTGCAGCAACGAGGTAGAGAATGAAGAAGAATATGGCCGGCTTATCAGACCTCTTGAGGAGCATGACAAAAAAGAGCACAGCGGCTATGCATAAAAAACTCAAATATGCATAGAGCGACGAAGGACCATTTTTAAAAACATCAATTACATCTGAGGAGGGTAAAAAAGGCAGGGCAATTATTGCCGCGACGGGTATAAGCGCAAGAAGGATGGCAAATAGTTTGAGAATGAGGTTTGTCCCGCTTTTCTCAACAAGCATCTCCCAGTTGTCCTTCAGGTACATACCACACAAAAGGGCGCATGCCGGATACAGAGAAAGCAGGTATATGGCCCTTTTGCTCTGTGATAGTTCGAAAAATAAAAAGGTAACGACAAACCATATAAAAGGCAGCCAGTATTTCTTCTTCCAGGCATGAACAAGGGCAAAGGGCAATACTATGCTCCAAGGGAGAAAATTGAAAAATAGCTTATGAAAGTAATAAAAAAGCGATTCCTTATGGTCAAAGGCATTTGTATAGCGTGTTATATTCTGATGAAATATAAATTCACGGATATACTCGTCGCCAGCGACAAAAAACCAGATTGAGGCAAGGGCTGCGGAAAGGATACAACCCATAGCAATCGGTATCAAATAGCGTTTCCACTGGCGGCACACAATAAGATAGATAAAGGTAACGGCAGCCGGTATAACAAGACCCGCCGGTCCCTTTGTAAGAATGGCGAGAGACGCCGGAATAAAGGATAGTACGAATAAAGACCTCCTGTCCTTTGTAAGAGCAATATAATTAAGAAAGATCGTAAGCCCTATAAAAAAGGCAAAGGTCATATCCATTATCGATTCCCGCGCATTTGACAGGTATTGGTAATTAACAGCCAGGATCAGGGCCGACAAAAAACCAGCCTGCACGCCCGCGAGCATCCTGCCGAGAAAAAAAGTGACAAGCAAAAGCAGCATTGCCGCAATGGCAGAGGGCGCTCTCGATGAAAACTCGTCAAGATTGCCCCGTATTTTTGCAGCCACAATGATCATCCATGAGTAAAAAGGAGGTTTTTCGAGATAAGGCACACCATTGAGATAAGGATGGATATAATCGCCTCTGTCCATCATCTCCCGCGCCATAATAGCCTGTCTCGGTTCATCGGGGTCCCAGAGAGAAATAGCCCCCAGAGAGGTAAAGAACAAAATAAAGGCAACAACAATGACCGTAAACATTCTCAAAAGCATCTATTCATATATCCTTACTGTTTTTTATCAAGGCGCCACAGATGATCAACAATATGTCTCTACTGTGGGGGAGTAACATTTCTTTTTGATGTAGTCCAGACTCCTTAGTTACTGATATTTAGTAAGTTTTATATGCTAATATTCAATTTTTTTCAATATTTCTTTGCCCTGTCAAAGAAGAGCTGTATATTTAACTTATAATTTCATCATGTTAGGTAATCATGACCAAGCGCATCATCTTCAGAGCAGAGCCTTCCCGACGAATTTCCAAAGGCCATAAAACATGAACTGCCCTTCAAAAACCATCCGGGCCTGAAAAAGAGGCTTTGTATCAGAATTCCCTTATTTTCTTGTAATTTATATTAAGTTATATGTAAAAAAAGCGATATAAAATAGAGTAAAAAATCACGATTTTTACGTTCCGGCAAAAATCGTACCGGAAGAGCGAAGGAAGGGGAAAAATCATAGATGACCTGTCATGGGAGGCATAGATGCACGTAGAATATATTAACCCCTTTATTATGGCAACAACGGCAGTATTTAAAACCATGCTCAATACTGATCTTACAATGAATAAACCCATTCTCAGGAATACCCGGATTTCAAACGGCGATGTAACAGGCGTTATGGGGCTTGTCGGGGACGCAAAAGGAACGATCTGCTTAAGCTTCACGAAGGCCGGCGCTTTGTTCATTTACAAGGCTCTTATGGGCGAGGAGCACGATAATATAGACAACGATGTTGTTGACGCAATCGGAGAACTTACCAATATTACCTCAGGGCAGGCGCGCAAAGAGTTTGAAAAAAACAATATCAACCTGAAGGCAGCGATTCCTACGGTTATTGTCGGCAAAGACATAGAGTTACACTTTATAAGCGCATTGCCCATAGTATCATTGCCATTCCATTTCCAGATGAATAACAGTCATGAAGGAATAGTGCACGTAGATTTCTCCTTTGAATAGGTCAACCGATGATTGGACTAATTCATAGATATCAGGCATGCGGATGGATGCTTGTTGATAAAATGTAAAACCTAAATGTCTTTATTCCATTGATGCAGGCCGGTGCTATTTCTGAAGAACCGCACTTTACAGGTGAGTCCATTTCTCAATCAAGGATGATATTGAGGCGGCAAGGAGGAGGAAACCGGAGCGTACAATATGTACGTGAGGATTTGCGACGACGCTGCCAACAAAGATAGCGCCTTGATTTAGAAATGGAATGAGTCCTGCAGGAAGGGTCATGTTCGTATTCGGCAGTTCAACCCCGGCCCTGAAGGCGCCACTTGCCGCATGGATTGTTTTATCCACAATGGTCATCTTGCCCGAGTCAAGGTTATTTTATTTGAGTCGATTTAAGCAGGACTATCGGGAAATATTTGACATTTTTCAATATTTTTTATACCATATCCTTCAACTGTCAGATGGAAAATACTGAAAGTACAGAGGAAATATACAAACAGGCACGAAACCAGCATGTTTTACTTGACAGACGTTTAAAGATGCTGTTGAAAAAATCTTATCTCACAGCCCAGGAAGAGCTTGAAATGAAGGTCCTGAAAAAGAAAAAACTCTATTATAAAGATATCATGGACAAAACCGGCCGTAGTCTTAAGCGAGAGGAGAAAGATTGAAAAAAACAGGCGCTCAGATATTTATTGAGTCATTAAAAGCAGAAGGCGTCGAAACGATATTCTGTTATCCCGGCGGCGCTACCCTGAATATCACCGATGCCCTCACCGATGCCGAGGTGCAGCAGATCGTTGTCCGCCATGAACAGGCGGCAGTGCACGCAGCCGATGGATATTCCCGTGCATCGGGCAAGGTCGGAGTATCACTGGTAACATCAGGCCCGGGGGCGACAAATACCGTAACCGGCATCGCCACTGCTTACATGGACTCTATACCACTCGTTATCTTCTCCTGCCAGGTAAATACCGCCCTTATCGGCAATGACGCCTTTCAGGAAGCCGATATTGTCGGCATAACCCGGCCATGCACAAAACACAGTTATCTCGTAAAAGACCCGAAAGACCTGGCGCGGACCATTAAAGAAGCCTTTCATATTGCCAGATCAGGGCGTCCCGGTCCTGTCCTCGTTGATATACCGAAAGACGTGTCGGCAAGTCTTGCCGAATTCAAATATCCCGACAAGGTTTCCATCAGGAGCTATCAGCCTACCTATGCTGGCCATCCCGGCCAGATCAAAAAGGCCATGCGTCTTATTGCAAACTCAAAACGGCCGGTGCTCTATACCGGAGGCGGAATCATCTCTTCCGGGGCAGCAGGGGAACTCCTCCATTTAGCCGAAATACTGTCAATCCCCGTTACCAACACCCTTATGGGTCTCGGCGGCATTCCCGGCAATCATCCTCTTTTTCTCGGTATGCTCGGTATGCACGGTACATACGCCGCCAATATGGCGATTACGGAATCAGACCTCATCATCGCAATGGGCGCAAGGTTTGACGATAGAGCCACAGGCAAAACCGATGAATTCGCGCCACACGCAAAGATTATCCACGTCGATATTGACCCCACATCAATCAGTAAAAATATAAAGGTCGACATCCCTATCGTGGGGGACACCAAAAACGTCATTGCAAAAATGATTGAAATCGCCGAAGAAGACAAGGAAACCTTTATCCAGCAGCATAAAAGGGTCGCTGAATGGGTCGACAAGATCAATACATGGAAGAAGGATTATCCTCTCACGTATCAGAAAGACAGCACTCTGAAACCGCAATATGTTATTGAAAGAATCTGCGAACTCACAAAAGGTCAAGCTATCATCACCACGGAAGTAGGACAGAATCAGATGTGGACAGCCCAGTTTTACAAATTCTTGAAGCCGAGGACGATGCTCACCTCCGGTGGTCTGGGCACCATGGGTTTTGGCTTTCCGGCAGCGATAGGGGCCCAGGTGGCCTTTCCGAAATCCCTTGTCATCGACATCGCCGGTGACGGCAGCATACAGATGAATATTCAGGAGCTGGCAACAGCCGTACAGTACAATCTTCCCGTTAAGATAGTTATTCTCAATAACGGTTTTCTGGGCATGGTCAGACAATGGCAGGAGCTCTTCTACGAGAAAAGGTATACATGGACAAAGCTTCATTCTCCTGATTTCGTAAAAGTGGCGGAGGCTTACGGTGCAGTTGGGTACAGGCTTGAAGCGGAAAAAGATGTAGACAAAGTATTAAAGGAAGCTTTCCGCAATAACAAAACAACCTTTATTGATGTCCGGGTAAATCCCGAGGAATGTGTTTATCCCATGGTGCCTGCCGGCGCATCACTGAAAGAGATGCTTCTTGTCTAGGGCATGGAGCAAAGCGACATGTTAGCGAGCCTTACGAACAAGAAGGCGAAGGCCGACGCACCCACGAAGTGGGTCATGGCTTATAGCCACGCAGAGGAGGCGGCTAATTCGATCCCTTAGCTCATTCTTGAGCGAGAAGGGGAGGCTCCATCGGGCTTATGCCCGTGGAGGGGGCGACGTGAGCCCCAGTAATAGGAGGAGAGTTGAGACACACAATATCACTGCTTGTAGAAAATGAGTTTGGTGTCCTTGCACGGGTTGCGAACCTTTTCAGCGGCAGAGGGTTCAACATCGAAAGCCTCTGCGTTGCGGAAAGCCTCGATCCGACAATCTCCATCATGACCATTGTTACAAGGGGAAATGACGCCATACTGGAACAGATCCTCAAACAACTCAACAAGCTGATAAATGTCATAAAGGTCACCGATTTTAAGGACATGGATTATGTATCGAGAGAGATGGTCCTTGTCAAGGTACATGCCGATGACAAGACACGAGAAGAGATCCTGCGGATGACAGAGATATTCAGGGGAAAAATCATCGATGTCTCCACAAAATCGTATACCATCATGATTAATGGTAATGAAGAAAAACTGAAAGGCTTTTTAAACCTCATAAGACCCCTTGGCATTAAGGAACTGGTAAGGACCGGGACTATCGCTATGGCGCGAGGCGAAAGAACGATAAAAATGAAAGAAAACCACATAAAAGGAGGAGAAGAAGATGGCTAAAATGTATTACGACCGCGACGCAGATCTCGGATTATTAAAGGGAAAGAAGGTTGCCATCATCGGTTATGGAAGTCAGGGACACGCGCAGGCACAGAATTTGAGAGACAGTGGGGTAAGCGTAATAGTTGCAGAGCTCCAGGGAACCCCGAATTATAAAATCGCTGTCAGCCACGGTTTCAAACCGGTAACCGCCGCAAAGGCCGCAAAAGATGCCGACGTCATCCAGATACTGGCGCAGGACAATCTCCAGGCGGAGCTTTACAAGACTGAGATCAAGGACAGCATGAAGAAAGGCAAAACCCTTGTCTTTTCACACGGATTCAACATCCACTACAACCAGATTGTTCCGCCGGCCGATGTGGACGTTATCATGGTTGCTCCAAAAGGCCCGGGACATCTCGTAAGACGTGAATTCGAACGGGGCGCCGGCGTGCCATCGCTGATCGCCGTATTTCAGGATGCCTCCAAGAATGCAAAAAAGACAGCCCTCGCCTACGCAAAAGGCATCGGCGCAACGAGAGCGGGCGTCCTTGAGACCAGCTTTCAGGAAGAAACAGAAACTGATCTCTTCGGAGAACAGGCAGTGCTCTGCGGAGGGGCATCAGAGCTTGTACGCGCCGGTTTCGATACCCTGGTCGAGGCAGGATATCAGCCTGAAATCGCCTACTTCGAATGTCTCCACGAACTGAAACTCATCGTAGACCTTATGTATGAAGGCGGCATATCGAATATGCGTTATTCCATCAGTGACACTGCCGAATATGGTGATCTGACGAGAGGACGAAGGGTCGTCTCTGAAGAAACCAGGGAAGAGATGCGGGCCATTCTTGATGAAATCCAGACCGGCGAATTCGCCCGTGAATGGATCATGGAAAACCAGGCAGGAAGACCGGTCTATACATCTCTGAAGAGGATCGACAACGAACATCTCATCGAAAAGGTAGGAACTCAACTACGCTCCATGATGGGTTGGATCGGGAGAAAAAGTTGAAAGAACCATCAATCGCAAAGGAAGGGCTGAAACTTATCATCCCTTCCTTTGTTCTTTTTATTGTCCTGGCATTTTTTACCCGTCTTCCTCTGCTGGCCTCTTTTGTGCTTCTTTTCTGTTTTTTTTGTATCTTTTTCTTCAGGAACCCGAAACGCCATTCAGATCTCGGCCCCGAATGTCTCATCTCCCCTGCCGACGGGACAGTGTCAGGTATTACAACCATGATGGAAGGCGAATTCCTGGGTATGGAATGCCAGCGAATCAGCATCTTCATGTCCCCTATTGATGTTCATGTGAACCGTGCACCCTGCGACGGCCGCATCGTTTCAATGGTCCACAGGGCCGGTGGGTTTGCCTTGGCATTTAAGAAAAATATAGAACAGGATAATGAACGGAACTACATTCTTATGGACCACGACGGCGAAAAGATCCTCCTCGTCCAGATAGCAGGTTTTCTGGCGCGAAGGATCATCCCCTATGTCAAGGCGGGCGATTCCCTGAACAGGGGAAACCCCCTGGGTATCATTGCCTTTGGATCGAGGGTGGACATTTACTTTCCCAAAGAATATGAATCTATGGTACAATTACGGGAGAAAGTAAAAGCCGGCGAGACAATGCTGGCAAAAAAAAGAGGATAATATGAGATATATGAAAAAGAGAAAAGGTAAAGGGATTTATCTGCTGCCCAATCTTTTGACAACTATCGGTCTCTTATCCGGTTTCTATTCAATTGTGCAAACACTGGACAGGCAGTTCACCTTCGCGGCAATCGCTATCCTTGTTTCATGCCTCTTCGATATGCTCGATGGCAGAGTTGCCCGACTCACTCACACCTCCAGCAAGTTCGGCGTTGAATACGATTCCCTTTCTGATGTCATAGCCTTCGGGGTCGCGCCCGGTATCCTCGTCTATGTCTGGGCACTCAGGGGTTTTGGAAATTTTGGCTGGCTTGCCGCATTTCTCTTCGTTGCCTGCGGGGCTGTCCGACTTGCACGGTTCAATATACAGGTCGATACGGTCCAGAAAAAGAGTTTCCTCGGTCTTCCCATACCGGCAGCCGCGGCAGCTATAGCCGGTTGCGTCCTCTTATATTCCTGGTCTGACCCCAATATCCTCGATTCGTGGCTCAAATACAGGGGCCTGTTAAAATCGGTCTTTATGCCTCTGCTTATCTATACCCTTGCATTTCTCATGGTGAGTAATATCCGCTATTACAGCTTCAAGGACATGACCTATTTCAAGGTCAAACCTTTCAGATCAACCGTAGCGGCTATAATGTTCATCGTCATAGTGCTTATCGAACCGAAGGTCACGTTTTTTGTCGTCACACTGGGATACGTCTTTTCGGGGCCCGTTTATACGCTTATGCTCCACCTGAAAAAACCCGTTGCCGAGCAGGCTAATCTCCGTTCGAAAGAAAAGCCAATAGATTCAGATGGTCAGCTATAAAACCATCTGCTTCTAAATCCTCGTTTTTGTAGGCAATGAATTTAACACCCGATGAACGGGCCGTTTTTCTGTCTACATCCGAATCACCTACAAAAAGAACGCCTTCCCGATTCAGGCCAAACATTTTCAGGATCTTCTCGACGCTCTCCGGGTGAGGTTTCGGATTCTGCACGTCAAGGGCAGTCACAACCATGTCAAAATAGGGGTCAAGGCCGTATGCCTCCATGACATGTTTCATGCTCGTCGTTCTGTTCGTGCTGATGGCCCTGGTAATGCCTTTCTCTTTCAGTTGTGTCAGTATTTCCATAAGGTTCGGTTCCATCTTCAGATACGGAATGAAGTCAGCAAAATTTATATTGTTTTTCCAATAATCTACAGCCTGCTTCTCCAGATCCTCATTATCCCTGAACACATAGTGGATCGATTCATAAACGGTATGGCTGTGGCAATAATTGATTTCTTCATCCGTAAGCACAGCCCTTCCCGTTGAAGTGGCAATATGGTCATAGAGTTTTCTGTTCTGTTCAAGAGAGTCAAAGAGCACTCCATCGCAATCGTAAATAATACAATCAATCTTCCATTTTTTCATCTTTAAGTCTCCATCCACGCCTATCGCTGATTATAGCCCTTATCCGGTTTTATTAGAGTAGCGCGAGCACGTTTCTTCATTATTTGCTAAACACTACCTATACACTGCTTTTAAACCGTATTGTCCGAAAAATCAAGGGAAAACCGGTAAACTGAGTCTATGATAAACCGTTCACAGAAAAACCCTTACCATGTGCGTTGTGCGATTCACCATTGGCGATTCCTGTCAGCGTTCTACTTTCTTTGCCACCAAAAAATTATAGTTCTAAATGCCTCGAGATATGCTACAATATACGCTAAGTCTAGACAGGAGGTAGCGATGATTAGTGTTTCCATTCCAGGGTGGGGCGATCTTGATATAGAATATCTCGTCGTCGATTATAACGGTACATGCGCTTTTGACGGCAAATTGAAAGAAAATGTAAAGGAGTTACTGGAAAAGGTATCCCGTTACATCAAGGTTTTTATCATCACCTCTGATACATACGGCAACATCGACAGCGAAGGGGCCACCATAGGCTTCAGCATCATTAAAGTGGGAAAAGAAGGAAGCGCTCAGGAAAAGGCAAAGATCATCAAGGAGCTTGGTCCTGAAAAAATCGTTGCCATAGGCAATGGCGCTAATGATGTACTGATGCTGAAAGAAGCTGCCCTCGGTATCGGCGTTATCGGCGAGGAAGGCTGCGCAAAAGACATCCTCAGAGAGGCAGATTTTGTCGTGAAGAATATCATCGATGCCTTGGGTGTTATCCTCCATCCGGAAAGAATTGTTGCAACATTAAGAGACTAATAGAAGAGTACGGGTTCCCTGACGGCAATGAATTGCATCGGGTAACCCGTATTTGTATATTATAAACCACCATGATCGGTAATCTGATAAAGAAAATAATCGGCACGAAAAATGAGCGGGAGCTTAAGCGCATCCAGCCTATCGTCGAGGCCACGACAAGCTTCGAAGAAGAGATGAAGGGGCTCACCGATGACGGGCTCCGGGCAAAAACCGCCTATTTCAAAGAAAGGCTCGCCCAGGGAGAAGAACTCGATGCCCTCCTTCCCGAGGCATTTGCCACAGTCCGTGAAGCAGCCCGGCGTACAATCGGCATGCGCCACTTCGACGCGCAGATCATCGGCGGTGTCATTCTCCATGAAGGCACCATCGCAGAAATGTCGACCGGTGAAGGCAAGACCCTCGTTGCCACATTGCCGGTTTACTTAAACGCACTTACCGGTCTCGGAGTACACGTAGTAACCGTCAATGATTACCTGGCAAAACGTGACTCTGAATGGATGGGGCCTGTCTATAAATTTCTCGGTCTTTCCGTTGGGACCATTGTGAATGATCTTGATAACGAGGAGAGGATAAAGGCCTATGCCTCTGATGTGACCTACGGGACCAACAACGAATTCGGCTTCGACTACCTGCGCGACAATATGCACTATTCACTGGAAGATTGCGTCCAGCGTGAATATAATTACGCCATAGTTGACGAAGTAGACAGCATCCTCGTCGATGAAGCGCGGACACCGCTTATCATTTCCGGTCCTGCTGAAGAATCGACAGATAAATATTACAAGATCAACAAACTTATCTACCAGCTCAAGCGGGAAATCGACTTCATCGTCGACGAGAAAGCACGGAGCGCCTACCTGACTGAAGATGGCGTCGCCAGGATGGAGAAACTCCTCAGCATAGGAAACCTCTACGATCCCAACTACGTCGATGTGCTCCATCACATCAATCAGGCGTTAAAAGCGCACCACCTCTTCGCGAAAGACGTTGATTATATCGTCAAGGACGGACAGGTCATCATTGTCGACGAATTCACCGGACGGCTCATGGCCGGGAGGCGTTACAGTGAAGGGCTTCACCAGGCCCTCGAAGCAAAGGAAAATGTAAAAATAGAACGGGAAAACCAGACCCTTGCCACCGTTACCTTCCAGAATTATTTCAGGATGTATAAAAAACTTGCCGGCATGACAGGTACGGCAGATACCGAAGCAGTGGAATTCAAAAAGATCTACAACCTCGACGTGACCGTTATCCCCACGAACAGGCCCCTTATCCGCGCAAATTACCCTGATGTGGTCTACAGGACAGAAAAGGAAAAATTCAAGGCCGCAGTCAACGAAATCGTGGAGCTCTATAGTGCGGGAAGACCCGTACTTGTGGGTACTCTTTCTATCGACAAATCGGAGCGGGTCTCCGAGATGCTGAAACGCCGCGGGGTGCCCCACCATATACTGAACGCGAAGAACCACGAGCGTGAAGCAGAGGTTGTGGCCCAGGCCGGCAGGTCCAAGGCAATAACTATTTCGACCAATATGGCCGGTCGTGGCACTGATATCCTCCTGGGTGGTAATCCGGAATTTCTGGCACTCTCCATGTGCAAGGGGCAGAAAGGCAGCGAAGAATATCTTACGGCCCTCGTAGAGGCGCGTAAAATCTGCGAGAAAGATAAAGAACTGGTCATCAAGCTCGGCGGCTTACACATTCTCGGCACAGAACGGCACGAATCGAGAAGGATTGACAACCAGCTCCGAGGACGCGCCGGCAGGCAGGGTGACCCCGGTTCTTCGCGGTTCTATGTTTCCCTTGAAGATGAAATTATGCGAATTCATGGCTCCGACAAGATTGCCCCAATGCTTGCAAAACTGGGCATGACGGAAGATATGTCCATCGAACACCCATTTATTTCGAAAGCAATTGAAAACGCCCAGACAAAGGTCGAAGGTCACAACTTTGAAATACGTAAATATCTCCTCGAATATGATAACGTCATGAACAAACAGAGAGAGACTATTTACGGCATGAGACGGGAAGTCATGAAAGATGGCGACGCGAAAGAGCGGGTCCTCGACATGATTGAAGAAGTATGCGAAGACCTTGTCTTTGAGTTTGCCCCGGAAAAGGTGTATCCCGAAGAATGGGACCTTTCATCCCTTAAAAACAAACTCTATGAAACATTCTTTATCCACTTTGATTTTAGTGCCCTCAACATAAAAGAGATAACACGGGAAGGGCTCCTCGATACGGTCATGCAGAAGGTAAAGAACTTTTATGAGAACAAGGAAAAGGAGTTTGGTGAAGGTGAACTGCGCTCCATCGAACGCTTCATTGTCCTCAATTCAATCGACACCTTCTGGAAAGAACACCTCCTCGCCCTCGATCATTTGAAAGAAGGCATCGGCCTTCGGGGATACGCGCAGAAGGACCCCCTTCGGGAATATCAGAGGGAGAGCTTCGATCTCTTTCTCGACATGCTCGACCGCGTAAAATACGATACCATACGAAAACTCTTCGCCGTACAGCCCGCAAAAGAACAGATCGAATACCACGAACCGGTGATGGTCTTTAACCGGGGCGACGGCAGCATATCGGAGTCGCACGATAAAAAGGACAAGATCGGCAGGAACGATCCCTGCCCATGCGGAAGCGGTAAAAAATACAAGAAATGCTGCGGACGCTGAAAACAGTCGATAGTATTATAGTATTTAGTGAATAGTAAAAACAAATAACAAATAATAGTTGAAGCCAGGATGTAACTATTCACTATCGACTATTCACTTTTTTCTGGAGGTTCACCATGATTAAAGGAATGGAATTCTCAGGCATCGCATCGGGCATAAAGCCCTCAGGGCTTGATCTGGGACTTGTGTTCTTCCGGGAACCAACGAATGTCCTCGCGCTCTATACGAACAACAAGGTAAAGGCGGCCCACATCCTCTATGATAAAAAGCTTGACCGCAAACCTGTGCGGGCGATCCTCGTAAACAGCGGCAACGCCAATGCGTGCACGGGAAAAGAAGGTGTCAACGATATCAAAGATATCGGGGAAGACCTTTCGAAACTTCTCAAAATCAACCCTAACGAAATACTCTTTGCCTCAACAGGCGTCATCGGTGTCAGGGTCCCCGTAAATACCATAAAAGGGGCGCTATCAAAATCCGCGAAAAACCTCAACGAGTCCCACGTGGAAGATTTCGCGCGGGCCATCATGACCACTGATACGAGTCAGAAACTCATCAAAGAAACCTTTAAAGGAAAAAAAACCTATACCGTTATAGGCGCGGCAAAGGGTTCCGGCATGATTAATCCCAATTTCGCGACAATGCTCGCCTTCGTCTTTACCGATTATCCCGTTTCTCCCGATACGATCAGGAGGACATTCAGGCAGGCCGCACAGGAGAGCTTTGAAAAGATCACCGTTGATGGTGAATGCAGCACCAACGACACGGTGATGCTCTTTACGAAAACAGGGACTGAAGACCCCTCCGGGCTTGAAGCATTTAAAAAGACCCTATTCTCTGTTATGAAAGGACTTGCCATGATGGTCGTCCGTGACGGTGAAGGCGCCACGAAGATCGCCCACATCATCGTCAGAGGTGCGAAGAAAAAGGAAATTGCCGAGAAGATCGCCCGAAGGATCACCATTTCTCCCCTCACAAAGACAGCCTTTTTCGGTAATGATCCAAACTGGGGACGCATCATCTGCGCCGCTGGCGATGCAGGCGTACCCTTAGATCAGACAAAGGTGGATATTACACTTCAGGGCGAACAGATCGTCAAGGGTGGCCTCGAAATGCCTTTTGATGAGAAGAAACTGAAAAAGATGATGGATACGAAAGAAATCAGCGTCATCGTGGACCTCAACGAGGGACGGGCGGCATTCGATATATATACTACTGACCTGACCTATGACTATATCAAGATTAACGCTTCTTATCGGAGCTAGGTTTCAATCGTGATAAACTTTTCGAATTCTCTGAAGTCAACTACATAAGGATAGTGTTGTAGCCTGACGACGGCTACCGGAAAGAGCAGGAGGATTGAAGCATGAAGTACGATAAGGAAAAAATGCAAATTCAATTCTTTTTAAATAAAGACGGAAAAAAACCCATGCTGAGCTCATGCAAGTCAAATGTGTTGACGGGTGCCCTGATATCCTGTATCTTAATATAGAGTAAAAGGGGAGTAGCTTACATCGTCATTATCGTCAATACGTCGGCTGACAGCCGTCCGGTATGCCGGTTAGAAAAAGCTAACAAGCGAGACCTTTACCAGAACGATGGGCTGATGAAGGTTTTTTTATTGCCGGCACATCGAGCACCGTAGAGGAGAAGATGATGACACAACCGCACTGGCATCAGGAACAAATCGAAGACATCTTTAAACGGGTAGATTCAGGCAAAGAAGGCCTCACTGCCGGCGAGGCAGAGAAACGTCTCCAGCAATACGGCCCCAACGAACTACAGGCGAAGAAAAAGAAGACGCCGGTCATGATGTTCCTCGATCAATTCAAGGACTTCATGATTATCATCCTTATCGGTGCTGCTGTTATTGCCGGGGTCATCGGAGAGGTAACAGATACCCTTGTAATTATCGCTATCGTCATTGCCAACGCCATCATTGGTTTCGTCCAGGAGTACCGCGCTGAGCGAGCTATGGAAGCCCTCAAGAAGATGGCGGCATCAGCGGCGACAGTGATACGGGAAGGCACTCCCAAAAAAATCAGTTCTGGTGAGATTGTTCCCGGTGACCTCGTGGCCATTGAGGCCGGCGTCATCGTACCCGCTGATATGCGGCTCGTGGAAGCCTTCCAGGTGCGGGTAGAAGAAGCCGCACTGACGGGAGAATCAGTCCCCACCGAGAAAACAGAAAAAGCGCTTCATGACCCGACACTCTCTATCGGAGACCGTAAAAATATGCTCTATAAAGGCACCATCATCGTCAACGGACGGGGCCTTGGTGTCGTTATCGGAACAGGGATGTCTACAGAGCTGGGAAAGATCGCTTCCATGCTCCAGGACGAGGAAGAGACCAGGACTCCCCTCCAGAAAAGACTGACCGTGTTTGGAAAAAAGATGGCCGTTGCTGTCCTCATCATCTGCGCCATCGTCTTCGGTATGGGCCTTTTGCACGGTGAACAACCCCTTCTCATGCTCCTCACTGCAATTTCTCTTGCCGTGGCAGCTATTCCCGAGGCGCTCCCGGCGGTCATTACGGTTTCACTGGCCCTGGGGGCAAAAAAGATGGTGAAAAAAAATGCCCTCATGCGGAAACTCCCCGCTGTTGAAACACTGGGCTCCGTCACCTATATCTGTTCCGATAAGACAGGCACTCTTACCTATAATCGTATGACCGTTGAAGAAATATACGGGAATGAACAACTCCTCAAAAGCAACGACAAGGCTGTCGCAGAGTATGTGAACCTCATGGCGGGCATTGCGCTCAACAATGACTCGCAAGAGGATGCTGAAGGCGCCGAGATTGGCGATCCCACGGAAATTGCTCTTTATCGTATCGCAAAAGAACAGGGCTTCGATAAAAAGAGACTTGAAGGTGAATTCCCGAGAGTCGCTGAGATCCCCTTTGATTCAGACCGGAAGAGCATGACTACTTTCCATAAATGGAGCGATGGAACATTCATCGCATTCACAAAAGGCGCTCCCGAAATGGTCATCGAAAAAGCGAATAGAACCTGGGCCGATAACGGCCCTGTACCTCTCGACAGAGCGGAGCTGTTAAGGGTAAATGAAGAAATGGCCTCCCGGGGCTTAAGGGTCCTCTGTATAGCATTGAGACGGTGGAAAAAACTCCCCGATTCCTATGATCCCGAGACTGTTGAGCAGGATCTCATTATACTTGGCCTCGTGGGTATGATGGACCCTCCCAGAGATGAAGCAAAGAACGCCGTGGCCTTATGTAAAGCTGCCGGCATCATACCGGTGATGATTACCGGTGATCACCCCATAACTGCTTCGGCAATTGCCCGGCGTATCGGTATACTCGATGAAAACGACAGCGATAACGTGATAAGCGGAAGAGAACTGGAAGACCTTTCTCTGGAGGAATTCGAGAAAAGGGTTGAGCATATCCGTGTCTATGCCCGTGTCGCGCCGGAGCAGAAGCTGAAGATCATCAAGGCCCTTCAGGACAAAGGCCAGTTTGTAGCAATGACCGGTGACGGCGTCAACGACGCACCGGCACTGAAAAGGGCTAATATCGGTATTGCCATGGGGATTACCGGTACCGATGTTTCAAAGGAAGCGGCCCACATGATACTTCTTGACGATAATTTTTCTACTATCATCAAGGCGGTCCAGGAAGGCCGTAAAATTTACGACAACATCAGGAAGTTCATAAAATATCTCCTTACCACCAACTCCGGCGAGATTTGGACACTCTTTCTCGCACAGCTTATAGGGCTTCCCGTTCCGATTCTTCCCATCCACATCCTCTGGGTCAATCTTGTAACAGACAGCCTCCCCGCGCTGGCTCTTTCTGTCGAACCTGCTGAAGGGGACGTCATGCGCAGACCGCCGCGAAACCCCAAAGAGAGCATTTTCGCACAAGGGCTTGGGATCCATGCATTATGGGTCGGTCTTTTTATGGCATTCCTTGTTCTTAGCATGCAATTCTGGGGAATCAGACAAGCCCTTCCGGAGTGGCAGACAATGGTTTTTATGGTGCTCTGTCTCACACAGCTCGGACATGCTCTCGCAGTGCGCTCTGAAAAAGAATCCCTGTTCCGCCAAGGGTTGTTCTCAAATAAACCTCTCCTTGGAGCGGTTTTCCTCTCCTTCGCCCTCCAGCTTGCCATCATCTATGTGCCCTTCCTCAACCCTATTTTTAAGACACAGCCGCTGAGTATGAGCCAATTGCTCCTCTGTATCGGCATCTCCTCGCTGGTATTCTTTGCCGTCGAGGCTGAAAAATGGGTGAAGCGCCATTGGCAACGATAGATATCCTCCGTAAGCCAATTTATTACAGGATTGTAATCTTGATGTCATGAAACCGTAACCGGCAATTCTATATAATTATGCAATAAATTTGGTTCTGTCGGATATTGAGGATCAATACGCAATCCATCCTTGTTCATTGTCTTTTACAGAGCAATGTTCCGGCTTTCGGAAGGATTGGCAATAAAACAACAGGTTGATAGAACTGGCGTTATTGAGAGAATATTAAACCAAGGAGAAAGGAGAGGACATACAATGATTTGTCAAAACTGCAAAACAAGTTTACAGGGAGATTTCAAGTTCTGCCCAGGTTGTGGAGCCCCGGCTACCGCACAAAAACCCTTTTGTCCGGGATGCGGCAAAGAAACCCAGATGGGTTGGCAGGCATGTCCTCATTGCGGCCAAAGACTCAATAGCCCTTCAGTGTCTATCCCGCCTCAACAAAATGTTGTTTATGAACCCAGACACGGGTATCATCACGGCAGCAACTCCGGTCGTTTCTTCGGAGGCCATTCAGGGAAACATCAGAAGCGAAAAGGATTTCTCGGTAATCTATTCTCGTCCTGAATATCCAACCCTGTCATCAATGGTTATAGAATTGAGGAATCCCTCGGGGCGGGGAGTTTTGGCGCAGTAGCAAGAGCAAGCAGACACAATAAAAGCTATGCATTGAAAGCCCTTATTCCGGATAAAACGGAAAACGACTTAGACCGTGAAGGCCATATTCTCTCTCGACTAAATCATCCGAGGATACCTCATTTTATCGAAGCCTTTTCCCATAACGGCGTGGATTATCTGGTACAGGAATTCATCAGCGGGTACCCTTTAAGCTATTACATAGTGAAGGGAAAACGGTTTACCGAAGAAGAGTCGAAACGGATACTACTCCAGTTGCTGGAAATCTTAACATACCTCCATGAACCGGGAGAGGACAGACATGCCGTCATACACCGGGACCTGCGTTTATCAAACCTGTTCTGGTCTGAGGATAATGTCTATCTCGTTGATTTCGGTTGTGCCCGCTACTTCGACGGCAAAACGGAAGAACCGGCAGACAAACCGGATATATCTGATATGAAAATGAGTGAACGCCGACCAGGAACGCGAACGTATATTTTGTTTCGAAAAGAGGTTTCGCCCCGAAGTGATTTATTCGGTGCAGGAGTTGTCGGCCTTGATTTATTCACAAACTGGATTGAGGACGAAGCCCTCTTTCAGAAGCCCTGGCAAGAAATACTTCCTGCAAGTGATTCCTTTAAGGTCCTTATCGAAACCCTGCTGAATCAGGGAGAGCAATCTCTATCTGCTGTGGACGCTTTGAAAAGGTTCTGCAAATAGGGCACCATGTGGTATATTACAAAACAAATAACATATTAGCCTTTCAGATAAAGGAGTAATCTGTGGACATAAAGTATAAAGCCTCTCTTTTTGCTATAGCATCGGCCTTTATACTTGCCCTGAGTAAGCTTTCCGCAGGATTGATGTCCGGATCTATGGCAGTGTTGTCTTCCAGTCTGGACAGTATACTGGATATCTTTATGTCCGGTATGAATTTCCTTGCCATCCGGGAAGCCTCAAAACCGGCAGATTACCGGCATCAATATGGTCACGGAAAGGCTGAAAATCTGGCCGCCCTGGTCCAATCATTGGTTATTATCTTTACAGGTGGAGCGATATTCTATAACGCTATTCACAAGTTTCTCCACAAGGATGCTATTCACTACTCCGGTCTTGACCTCGGAGTCATGCTTCTCTCGGTAATCTTCAGCATGATGATTTCAATCGTACTGCGCAAGGTTGGTGAAAAAACAGACTCAAGCGCCCTGAAGGCAGATGCACTTCATTATTCCAGCGACCTCTATTCAAACTCGGCCGCCATTGTCGCAATTGTTCTTACCTATTATACAGGCATAACATTTTTTGACCTATTCTTTTCCGTCGTTGTAGCTGTTATCCTCATTGTTTCTGCTTTGAGGATTTTCCGGGATGGTTTCGGCGGTCTCATGGATGCAAGCATCCCCAGTGATTTAGAACAAAAACTGCATGAGATTGTCATCGCGATGCCTTATCCTTACGCCGGATATCACAAAATGAGGAGCCGCGTCGCGGGCAGCAAAAAATATGTCGATTTTCATTTGCTCATATGCAGGGACGAAAAAATCGATGAAGCACATAAGATGGCCGACAAGCTGGAAATAGTCTTGGCTAAGGAGATCAACAACCTCGATACCATTATTCATATTGAACCTTGCACAAATCCCTGTGACCTATCAAAGGAAACATGCCTTCTACGCAAATAGAGGGTTCCAAACACCAAGCAATAAGGATAATATGCGAACGGGACTGAAGGATTTTTGCCCTCTTTTTTTTGACACAAGAATCTTTATAAGCCATTGCATAAGAAACATGGAGTTCCTATACTGTCTGAAGCATGATTACATAAACAAATGGATTACACGCCTTCTGGAGTCTACCTCCAAACACTGTGGCCACTCAGCTTCAAACAACGCTCGACCAACAACCATCGGTCTTGATTCATCTCTTGCACCTTCCTTGAGTGCTTGTTTCATCTTTTCTATGGCCTGTTCAATCGCGTCGATTCTTTTTTGAGAAGGTGGGTGGGTGGAGATGATCGCCGGGGGGTTCTTGCCCTTGGACAGATTGAGGAACATCGTCTGGATGTCGATCATGGCCTGAGGATTGTAACCGGCAAGATACATAATCTTTACCCCTTCACTGTCTGCCTGCAGTTCATTTTCTCGGGAGTTCTTCAGCAATAGCAGACCGGTACTGAATTCCGACGCCTTGAGCATTAAGTCTCCAGAAATGGGACCAGCGTCACCTAGCATAGCGGCGACCAACTGTAGGCCATATTGGGCGATCAAGCGGCGTTGGATTGCCTTCGACGCGTGCCGGTGGACGACATGGCCAATCTCATGACCCAATACACCGGCAATCTCGTCTTCATTCTTTAGTTTCTTCAATATGCCTTTCGTAATATAGATATATCCGCCAGGGGCGGCAAAAGCATTTACCAGTTCATCATCGAGGACAGTGAAGGTGTATTTTAGGTTGTTTCTCTTGGATAAACCCGCTAGCCTCTGGCCAATATTATTGATCTGCTGATTCAATCTCTGGTCCGTCGATATCCTGTAGGTTTGCCTCATTTGGCTATTGGTGTTTTTTCCGATGGCGATTTCGCGTTTCTGGCTGATCAGAACCGGGTCGTGTTCTGTACTGCTGATAAAATTCTTTGCATGTACTTCTCCACACACCATGATGCTGACAACGAATACTATGACCGTAAAGAGTTTTTTCATCACCAAATTATCCAATATTCCTTTAAACAAAAAGAGTATATAGGAGTACTGATTACACCTTAGTTACATCATTATGACAAGATCGTAATCTCCGGTGCATATTTTCCTCGTATTAATCATTCTCTTGCAGCCGGGGATACCGTACCGAGTCGGTCTGAAGATTAATGGCCCATGGTTCGAGTTTCTTCCCTGGGCCAGAAGTGTGGACTCTTCAATGTGCAGTAACTCTGTGGTTGCTTCCATCTTGAAGCGCCTTTCTGGCGCGATATAAATAACATAGGAAAAGCAAACTATCAAATATGGACATAATGTTTTTACGATCAGACCTGGTAACAAATATGGTCCAAATATGACCAGCATATTATAGTTGTTTGGGCATGCTTCATTCATTTGATTGATACTCACGCCCTTTTCTCAATATGATTTATCCTGTGCAGTAAAATGAATCATTTATGCTCCCCGGAGCAGGTTCCGGGGTTTCTGCAAGAAAGAGTTCGAATTCAAGTCTATTCACGTGGACCTTCTTTTATCACGTAATGCCTGTGAAGGAAGCATACCCCGTTTTATTGCCCATTCGAATCGCTTCAGTTCCAAACTGTTTTTCAGACTTTCAGTGAAGTGCATAAGGTAGAATATCTCGAACTCCCTGGGCCATACGGTACTGAGACCGTTTTTTTCTGCTACGGATTCTAACCAGGCAAGCTCTGCTTTGTGAACCTGCCCATCAGATACTGCCAGACTCAGTCCATCCCTGATAAAACAGAGGGCAATGCGGGGTTCCGAGAAAAGAGGCGGTGAGTCGATTATGTGTTTGTTATCCATAATCTCTTCGATTGCATTCTCGCAGAATTCCGCTTCAAAACCAAGTATTTTCCCGATATACATCATCATCTTCTTCTCTTCATCGTGTATCTTACCGTCTTTGCGGATGAGCAGCATTAGACCCTTGTAATAAAAACTTCGATCAATCAAAGATATTCTCATAGAAACACCTCGTTTATTCCTCAATATTCCGCCATCTAACAGGTTCGTCACAATAACAGGACCATTTGGCAAACTGAAAGAGAGAGTGACATACCCGTAAAGCACAACCTGGGGGAATAGTCGTTCCGTGTTGCCAATAGACTCCTCCCTGTACACCCAACGAGACAACGACTACATCATTTTGCCCTATGACGATAATCTCCATGGCAATTTCATCCTGTTCCGGTGCGCTTGCTAAATTCATGGTCCATGAGCATGCCAAATTCCTCAGGTTTGGGCCAACCCGGCATAGAAATCCTGCAGCATACCCGGAGGAACCAAACCACTTCCCACAATGTAATCCGGTCTCGGTTCTTCCTGTCATACCATCTTTATGGCCTCCTTCCATTCCGTTTACTTTGCACAGTATAGAAGGCTGGCCATTACCGATTCATTACCCTAATATGACAAAGCTGTAAGGAGGCCTTTTGGCCGGCCAAGACTAGGATGAGGACTTCCCCGCGAGTCCTCACCAGATCTAATCTTTTAGCGCCGATGTAATCTGCGCCCTCTTTCTTATTTATGGCGTGTTTGTCATCTTCCAGTAATCGTCAAGTAATCAAATGACCAGTAAAATAGGGAAAACTTTTCGGCCAATGCCTGAAGTGTTCAGGGGCCCGAAATTTTATGAATAAAAAATCTATCTGAAAAAAGTATTTCCAGTCCCCCCTATTCTATATGCTTCTCGCGACCAGGAACGCGAACGTATGTTTTGTTTCGAAAAGAGGTTTCGCCCCGAAGTGATTTATTCGGTGCAGGAGTTGTCGGCCTTGATTTATTCACAAACTGGATTGAGGACGAAGCGCTATTTCAAAAGCCCTGGCAAGAAATACTTCCTGCAAGTGATTCCTTTAAGGTCCTTATCGAAACCCTGCTGAATCAGGGAGAGCAATCTCTATCTGCTGTGGACGCTTTGAAAAGGTTCTACAAATAGGGCACCTTTCCACTGATATTTAAATATTCTTCAGAAATATTTTTTGCATTCTTCTTGCGTAATAAGCAATCGACAAATTTTTAGTCTGGGTAAAAAATGGGCGCCTGAATATTGCTGGTTTCAGATATTTCCTTCTTTTAGTGCCATCTTTATGGAAAACCTACGAGAAAATTGACAACGATGATGAAAGTGGGTCATAGATTACAAGCTTGTCATTATTGTGTCATTACGATGTAATCAGTTATTCTATATACTTTACTGAAGTTCTAAAAAAACAGAAACCGATGAGATACATATTATGTTGCCTAAGCGCTATTTACACAAAACAGACATTGCAGAAAAGAGTCTGACGAGGAGTACTAAAATAACCAATGTACTGTCTAAAAACTAAAACCAAAACAGCACAGAATCATAGCAACATGGAGGATACGATACATGAAGCAACTATTATTTGTTTTTCTGATCTGCATCTTTTTAGCATCAACCTTTGCGGGATGTGACAAAGCACCACAGGCCATCGATGCAATCGACAAAGCCAAGGCTTTCAGTGATGATCTTCAGAAAAAGGCTAAGGAAATTATCCCTGGGGCTAGTCAAAAAGCTGACGACAGCAAAGAAGAAGAATCGGGAAATAAGGATAAGAAGGACAAAAAAGAGAAAAAAGGGAAGGACGATTGATGATTGGTATTCAAGTATGCAGGCAAGGTTCTTATAGAAAGGTCCTTGCAATAAAGGGAATAGAAAGTAAGATTTGAGGGACAAAAATGGTTAAGTCCGAAAAACACATTCTCAGCAGAAGCAAGCTCAGAGATGTTGTTTTGCTCTGCTGTTTCACTTCTGCTCTCATATATGGCGTGAGCAATATGGGTATCATCCTAGGTTTTACAATGCTTGTTTCCGGTTGTTTTCTCCATATGGTCGCCAAGGGCATTCTGATCCGCAACGTAGTCCTCACTAACCGGGGGGTATACGGCATTGTCCGGCACCCCTATTATCTTGCCAACTACCTTATTGACACCAGTTTCTGTGTGTTGAGCGGCAATCCGTACCTGCTCCTCGTCTATCCCTTTCTTTTCTTTTGGGCTTACGGGCCTACCATGCGCAGCGAAGAGAACCTGCTCGCTGAGAAGCATGGCGATATATTCCTCAATGACAGTTTCACAATTCCCCAGGTCTTTCCGGACAGAGTTTCTTTAGGAGGCTTGAAAAAGCTCTTTAAAGGTTTTTCGATGAAACGTATCAGTGCAAAAGAATGCTCACGAGTTGCAAGGTTTTCTTCGATGGCTTTTGCAATTACCCTCATTCACGAATTGAAACCCGAAGGTTTAACAGGGTTGAAACACCTCCTGGTCCCCACAAGACATGATTACGACGAATTTGTTTTCATGGTGGCCGCCACTACACTCTTGCTCTTCAGTCTTATTTTCATAAAAGCAGCAGGCAGGCGCCAATTCCCTTCATCCGATAGAAACACCCTGCGGCAAGACTAACGGGAGGACTCATGGGTTTTCTGAAGCACTTTATTACGGGCGCATATCACAAACACCGACAATACAATCAACATGATTACGGTTTACAGGGTGGTTTCACGGGGATGTCCCCGATACACCACTTTTTGAGAAAAGGTAAAAAACTCTTATATATCTTCATTGCTGTTGCTGGGCTGCTGTTGCTTCTGTTGATTGTTCTCCTTGTTGCTTTGTCTCCATTGATATTGAGCAGTATAGACTGGGTATATCACAACGGTATCAGCGGTATCGTCAAACTCATGCTGGCAATACTTGATAAATTGTGGAAGGGAGCAGGGATATAACAACAACCAAAATCCTTTGGCATAATCCTTGTTGCAAATTAAAGCAGACAGTCTCCTTAAAGCCGCTTCTGATATCTTGCAACTTTGTAATGGAATTGTCATATTAGTGTAATGGCAATTAGTGTATCATTATTATGGAAGCCATGATTGAGGGGAAGGATAAGAGATAATCTATGCGCGCACTCATTATAGAAGACGAAAAAAAGACAGCCCAGTATCTGAAAAAGGGGCTTACCGAAAACGGATTTCTTGCAGATGTGGCAGAGAATGGCGAGGACGGGCTCCATCTCGCAACAACCGCCGAGTATTCATTTATCATTCTCGATGTCATGCTGCCGGACCGCGATGGCTGGTCAATCATCACTGAATTGAGACAAACCGGCAGACAGACCCCGGTTATTTTCTTAACAGCCAGGGACGCTGTTGATGACAGGGTAAAAGGACTCGAACTCGGCGCTGATGATTATCTGGTAAAGCCCTTCGCCTTTTCGGAACTATTGGCAAGGATCAAAACCATCCTCCGCCGGGGCCCCGCACGTTACCCGGAAGTCCTTCAGGTCAAGGACCTTGAAATAGATTTCCTGAAGCGGAAGGCAAAACGAGGCACAAAGCGTCTCGATCTCAGCCCTAAGGAATTTCTTCTGCTCTGGCTTCTTGCAAGCCATGCCGGTGAGATTCTGACGAGAACTTACATTTCCGAACAGGTATGGGACATGAACTTCGATTGTGATACCAATGTAGTGGATGTGGCCATCTTACGGCTGCGCAGAAAAATTGACGACCCCTTTCCGGTGAAACTGCTTCATAGTGTCCGAGGGGTTGGGTATGTCCTTGAAGACCGTTCAGAAGAGGGTACTGGATAAATGAGAGCGCCCCTTCCCCGGTCATGGTCTATTGGCAGACGGCTCACCTTTCTCTACACTATAATGATATGTGTTATCCTGATAGTCTCCGGACTACTCCTGGATTGGGTATTACGGAGCGACCTGCAACAGGAGGACAAGAGGTTCCTTGCAACCGAGATGCAGAGTCTCCGTATACTCCTTCGCGAATATCCCAATGATATAAAAACCTGGAAGGCAGAGATAGAGCGTGAGACTCGCGCCTCTGCTTCGACATTCGCCAAATACTATGTGAGGATTATTGACGTGGGTGGAGCAACCCTTATTGAAACGCCGGGCATGCCGCATAATACGGGACAACCTCTCTCACGGAAATCCGGCGTGTCACCTTTTATCGACATAGATTACGCAACCCTTACCACACAGGACGGAAAGCCCTTCCTTTTTGCTCTGGCAAGGGCTACGGAATACCAAAAAGGAGAGAAAGGGAGCACCATCCAAATTGCCCTCGAAATGTCTCATGAAGCAGCAATCGTCAGCGATTACCGACAGAAGGTGGCCCTCGTAGTAATCGGCGGGGTCATATTCTCCCTCTTACTGGGTTTTCGAATTACAAAGGAGGGCTTAAGTCCATTAAGGGAATTGATGCATGATGTCCTGGAGATTACCCCCGATAAACTTCAGGTACGGGTTGGCTTCAGGGAGTGGCCGAAAGAAATCGTTGCTTTGGCCAACGCCTTTGACAGGATGCTTGAGCGGCTCGAAGCTTCATTTACCTCCATTTCCCAGTTTTCAGCAGACCTGGCCCATGAACTGAGGACACCCATCAATAATCTGCGGGGCGAAGCAGAAGTAGCCATCTCAAAAGCCAGGACAGTGGAAGAATACCGTCAGGTGCTCATGTCCAGTCTGGAAGAATACGAAAGGCTCTCCAGGATGATCGAAAATATCCTTTTCCTGGCAAGAAGTGACAGCAAGAAACAGAAAATAAATGTATCACCGCTCGATATGCTCCAGGAGATTACCGGGATACTTGAATACTTTGACGCAGTCAGGGAAGAAAAAGGTATTTCAGTTGCTCTATCGGTGAGCGGTACCCTGAATGCAGACAAAACACTCTTTCGACGGGTAATGGCCAATGTACTCTCAAATGCTTTTCAATATACCCCGACAGGCGGGAACATTTCTGTGCAGTCACGACTGATATCGGATTTCGGAGAGCGGACATCAGAAGGCGGTGGAGCTAAGAAAGCAGGCATAAATCAATCCGTAGTCGAAATCACCGTTGCTGATACCGGTATTGGCATCGGACCCGAAGATCTTCCAAAAATATTTGACCGTTTCTACCGTGCCCGGAAGGCCCGGTCAGTATATTCTCAAGGAACAGGCCTCGGATTCTCTATCATAAAATCCATCATGGAGCTCCACAACGGCAATGTCAGGGTAAGGAGCGGGCCTTTCCCCGGGACTATCGTAACCCTCGAATTCCCGGCGGAAAACAACGACAGTATAATATCCCCAGGGTAGAGGAAAAACTCGATACGCCACCAATACAAAAATCTTACCAGGAGGAGTTGTGGAATTCATTCGTTATCTCTTTGACTTTATTATTCACATTGATGTTCACCTTGGGGAGATTATCGTAAACTATGGTCTTTGGGTCTATGCGATTCTTTTTCTTATCGTTTTCTGCGAGACAGGCCTCGTGGTAACACCTCTCCTGCCGGGAGATTCACTCCTCTTTGCGGCCGGAACCTTTGCGGCCATAGGGTCGTTCGACCTGTGGTTGCTCTGCATTATCATAACCCTTGCGGCGATTGCCGGTGATACGGTGAATTACTGGATAGGGAGTTATGTCGGTCCCAAAGTTTTTCACAAGGAGAAGGTGCGATTTCTCAATAGAGATCACCTCATAAAGGCACACGAGTTTTATGAGCGCTATGGAGGCAAAACAATTATTATTGCACGTTTCGTTCCCATCATAAGAACATTTGCCCCTTTTGTGGCCGGCATCGGAAAGATGACCTACGGAAAGTTCATGAGCTACAACGTGATCGGCGGCATCTCCTGGGTTCTCATATGTGTTCTCGCCGGTTATTATTTCGGCAATCTGCCCTTGGTGAAAAATAATTTCTCCCTAGTCATTGGCGCAATCATTATCATCTCCATATTACCGGGTGCGGTGGAGTTCCTTCGTCATAAATACCGTAAATAAACCAATGAGAGCAGGCATCTATTATAATTACATTCTTGTCATCCACCTGCAATTAATCAGTAATGATCAATAGTGTATACTTCCCTACGATCAAGATTCTATGAAGGTGGGAAAACGTAAAGATGACAAAATCGATTTTGCATTGCTTTGTGGCTTGTCTATGCTTTCTCGCTCTCGCCAACTGCGGTTTATTGAAAGATACGAACTCTGATTTTATAATCAGGGTGTCCGGCACAGAAGGGCTTAGATTCAGCGGCCATTACTCTCTCGTAGGGACGAAGGAGCTACCCGAGCCTGTTCATGCACATGCTATTATTCCAGGGGAATACAAAGGAAAAGGTGTCACCGCCCTCTGCAGTTTTCGAAAACTAACCGAAAAGGGGACCCTCAAGGTAGAAATACTGAAGGATGGCAAGATGGTATCGGAATCTGAAACAAGCGTCCCTTATGGTTTTGTTTCCCTCAAAGCACCAATGCCGGAAAAAAATACCATTATCGCCCAAATCATGGGGAAAATTTTCCGTAGCCAATAAAATATACACCGACCTGAGGTAATAAACACCATGAGTATAAACGATATAGCCTTGGTTTTTTGTGCAGTCTGTATAGGCATACCCCTATCAATTCTTATTTTTGTTTTTTTCAGCAAAGGGAAATAGTCATCGGAGTTGTAAGTAAATGCAATACATTTATCGTTGAAACTATCTGTGCGACTTGGAATTTGGCGCTTTTTTATGCGAGGGTTATCTTGCCCTTGGGGTCTGCGACGAACTTGCCTATTGCCCAATATTCAACACCCAGTTGAGCTGCCTTTTCCGCAAATTTCTCTTCGTCTTCAGGATCGATGGCCATGAGAAGACCACCTGACGTCTGGGGATCAAAGATGATATCATAGAAAAAATCCTCCCGTGAGGACAGAACATGTTCTCGGTAGAAATCCCGGTTTCGGTATAAACCTCCCGGTAAAAAACCGGTTGACGCGAATTCTACAGCCTCTCTGAAATAGGGAAGCTTCTCCCGGTAAATTTCAACGCCCAGTGTTTCTTTTATCATTTCCTTCAAATGACCGGCAAGGCCAAAACCCGTTACGTCTGTTGCCGCATGGGTCCTTACCGAGAGCATCACTTCCGAGGCGCCCTTGTTCAGCCTCGCCATGACAGCGATAAGATTGCTCATGGCTTCTTCGGTGAGCGTCTTGCCTTTGATAGCGGTACTCATAACCCCTATGCCCAGGGGTTTTGTAATGATGAGAAGATCGCCAGGGAGAGCACCTTCGTTGAGCATGATCTTGTCGGGATGGACGATACCGGTTACGGAAAGTCCGTATTTTATTTCCTCGTCATCCACACTGTGCCCGCCAAGGAGGCTCACACCTGCTTCCCGGATCTTATCGGCTCCACCCCGTATAATTTCTTTGAGGATTTTTATGTCAAACCGTTTCGGAGAAAAACAGACCATATTGAGGGCCGTCTTCGGCACCGCGCCCATTGCGTAAATATCACTCAAGGCATTGGCCGCCGCGATCTGGCCAAACCAATAAGGATCATCAACAATGGGCGTAAAAAAATCTATGGTCTGGACAAGGGCGATTTCGTCAGTGATCTTGTAGACACCTGCGTCTTCAAAACCTTCAATACCGACAATAACGTTTTCATCAGCGGGAATATCAATACCACAAAGAATATTCGATAGGTCCCCCGGACCTATTTTCGATGCTCAACCGCCGCCGCGAACGTATTTGGTTAATTCTGCGTCCATATCCCTTCCTTGTCTTTTTAGTTTATACTGTCCTTCATGTCAGCCCTTGCCTCTTGTCAGGGCTTTCCGCTTTCTCTGAGGTTTTTCGCTCTCTTCGTATATATCAACGTCTATAGACTTTTTTTTGCTTTCGATTATCTCGATGCCCGCGTAATAACAGCAGCATTCGCTTTTCAGATTATTGTCAAAAACCCGTACATTGCCATCATTAAAATTAATGCGGACATAGCAGAACCCCCCGGGCAGTTCCGAGGTGCGCTCCTCCACAACAATACCCATACCCCACCGTGCATAATGTTTGTGGTACACACGGTCACCGACTTGCAGATATAGGGCCTGACTTCTTAACATGCCTTACGTTATAACATATATCGGACTGAAGTGAAAAGTGAATAGTGCCTTGATGTTTGTTCATGGTAAATACTATTGAATTCTCCCTTTTGAAAGAGGTACAATGGAATAATTATGGAAATTAATTTGAGGGTTTTATGAATAAAATCATTGAAACAGTACCCAATTTCAGCGAGGGGAGAGATACAGCGAAGATCGATGAGATCCTTTCCGCTTTTCGCGGCAAAGAAGGGGTCAAATTCCTCGACCTCCACAGGGACATCGACCATAACCGGATGGTAGTAACCGCTATTGGCGAACCGGATGCCGTGAAGCGGGCTATCGTTGAAGCCGTCGGTATTGCCATCAGAATTATCGATATGCGCACCCACCGGGGTGAACACCCGCGTATGGGCGCTGTTGATGTTATCCCTTTTATTCCTATAAAAAATATGACTATAGAAGAAACGGTAACACTTTCGCAGGAGACTGCAAAAGAGGTCTGGGAAACACATCATCTGCCCGTCTTTCTTTACGAAGAATCAACGCTGGTATCTTCGAGAAAAAACCTTGCCAATATTCGCAGCGGTCAGTTTGAAGGTATGTCGGAAAAGCTTAAGTTACCTCAGTGGAAACCCGATTTCGGGGGGAATGAGATGCACCCCACGGCAGGGGTTGTTGCCATCGGTGCCCGGATGCCCCTTGTCGCCTTCAACGTCAATCTCGACACTGATAATATCGAAATCGCCCAGTCCATTGCCAGGGCTGTACGGCATATAAACGGCGGACTCCATTACTGCAAGGCAATCGGTATCAAGTTGAAAGAAAGGCGCATTACCCAAGTCTCTATGAACATGACAGATTATACCAGGACACCGCTCTATCGTGCTCTGGAACTCGTACGAATTGAGGCAAAACGGTACGGTGTCAATGTAGTGGGCAGCGAAGTGGTGGGTCTCGTACCCATGACGGCCCTTGTCGATTCCCTTGCCTACTATATGGGTCTTGAAGATTTCAGTATCGACAAAGTCCTCGAAGCAAAGATAATGGAGTGAGGAAAATCCCGGAAGGCGCGCCGGTACACTGTGTATAATAGATATTTTATTTTTCAGGTAGCACCCCTTTAATGTGGGCACGGTCAAAACCATGCATGAACCAATAAGAGAGAACGCATACGTCGCATACTTCGATGTCCTGGGATTTACCTCCCGTTTTATCTCTGGCGAACTCATGGACCGCTATGAAAAACTGATCACTGCCGTTGAAAGTCTGCAAGAAAAAGATATCACTTATTTCCTTTTCTCTGACAGTATTGTTATCATCTCCGCATCATTCAAAAAGGTCCGGGAAACCGCTCGTTCGATTTACACCTGGGGCATTCTGAACGATTTCTGGCTTCGCGGGGCCATAGCCCGTGGCGACGTTACCGGCCTTGACTTTTCTACATTCATACACGAAAACAGGGTCATACTCCCCTTTCTTGGCGAGGGTTATCTCAAAGCTTACAAGCTCGAATCAACGTTGAACATCTCGGGAATTGTCCTCGATGATATCTTTTTTGATCCCGGCAAAGAATGCGCTGCCCTCAGAAAAGATACCGACTACGTTGCATACGAGGAATATCTGCCGAAACGGGGATACGACGACAAGAAACTCCTTCTTCTGCCAAAAGAAGGTTCCTTGAACCAGATCGTCGACACCATGTATTTTGAAGAGATGCTCAAATCCCATGTCGATGATATCGATAAGTACATCAACACCTTTATCTTCTTTATCGAAACCTTCCTCAGAACAGCAGACAACCCGACGATCCTCAAGTTCCTCGACAATTTGCTCAGAGAGCTTGAACTGCACGGCAGCCATATCCTCATACCGAGCAAGGTGGTCATCATCTTTGTGGCTGTCATCGAGGGGCTCATCAAACGCTTCCGCAAAGGCGCCTTCAATCTCGTCCCCAACAATCCCCAGGAAATACTGGAAACCTACATCGGCAACATTCTTGGTTCACTAAAAATACAGGGATACCTCCCCACCTTCGTCGACTATGTCCTCGAATACGACAAAAAAAGGCACACCACTGTCTACAAAGACATCAACAGCCTAAGGGCAAACTGGTCAGGCTTCCGCTGAAAAGAAAGTCACATACCACTTTATATTCATCCGTAAACCGCAATGATACAGAAAACCCATCTCTTGCGGAGCATCAGAGCTAAAACAACTACGGTTGCCAAACAAAGAAATGGGTTATCCCCATAGCTACATGTTTTATGTAGAATTGGGATAACCCATCACTGTGACCTACAGGCTATAGTCTATAACCTTCTTTTACTTATGATCCTTCCATAGGCCATATTTTTCTCTCAGTACCCTGTGGAGTATTTTATTGGCCCCTGATCTCGGCATTGCTGTTTCCGGGGCTTGCGGCGCCCCCTCCACCGGCGAAGCCGTCGGAGCCACCCCTTCTCGCCCGAGAACGGGCTTGGGTTTATGTCCGGTTTTCTTTGTCTATAACCTATTTACCTGCCTTTTATTTATGATCCTTCCATAAACCATATTTTTCTCTCAGTACCCTGTGGAGTATTTTATTGGCCCCTGATCTCGGCATTGCTGTTTCCGGGGCTTGCGGCGCCCCCTCCACCGGCGAAGCCGTCGGAGCCACCCCTTCTCGCCCGAGAACGGGCTTGGGTTTATGTCCGGTTTTCTTTGTCTATAACCTATTTACCTGCCTTTTATTTATGATCCTTCCACAGGCCATATTTTTCTCTCAGTACCCTGTGGAGTATTTTATTGGCCCCTGATCTCGGCATCTCTTCATCTTTGATAAAGATAATGTTCTTGGGTACCTTAAAACCGGCAATCTTGCCCTTACAGAAGTTGGATATTTCTTCTGCAGTGGCTGTCTGACCTTCGTGGAGGACGATAACGGCCGTTACCTGTTCTCCCCACTTTTCGTGAGGCACACCGATAACTGCTATATCTTTGACCTTCGGATTGCTACCGACACAGTTTTCAACTTCCGATGGGAAGATGTTTTCACCACCGGAGATGATCATATTGGCCTTTCTGTCAACGAGTACATAATATCCGTCTTCATCGCGATATGCCATATCGCCGGCGCTGAAGTACTCGCCCTTCATGGCTGCCGCTGTCTTCTCAGGATCTTTCCAGTACGACTCGAAGAGCATGGGGCTTCTCGAATAGAGTTCGCCGACAACGTTCGGCTTGGTAACAAGGAACCCATCTTCATCGTAGAGATTAATTATATCAGTGCCGATCACCTCGCGACCTATAGAACCCAACTTAACAAGCTGTTCATGTGGTTTCAGGATCGTTACGACACCTGCCTCGGTTGATCCATAGGCTTCGTAGAGCTCGGCGCTCTTAAACATCTCAAGGACGCCCAGTTTGGTGTCTCTTCTTGCAGGAGCAGAAGAGATGAGGAGCTTTTTAACTGAGCTCAAGTCGTATTTCTTCTTTACATTTTCAGGCAGAGTAAGCATCATGATATAGTGGGTGGGCACAAGAGAGGTAAAGGTAACCGTAAGATTCTGAAAGGTCTTCAAAAGCTCCTCAGGGTTAAAGCTCACCATATTGTAGACGGCAACGGTGCCGCCGACCCAGGTTGCCACAAATGAATAGAAGAGTGAGTTGACGTGGCAGCAGGGCATAACAAGGAGGTTACAGTCATCAAAATTAAAGGCATGATCAAAAACCATGATAAAATACTGTGAGAAGAGATTTGCATGGCTCTTCACAACACCTTTGGGCTTCCCTGTGGTGCCGCCGGTGTACATGATGACCCAGGGATCATCGGAATCTACCTTTGTGGCAGGCTCTTCGGGGCTTGCTTTTGCCAGGGCTGCTTCATAGGAGACAAAACCATCATAGGTCTCTGTGCCGACTGCAAAGGAGATATATTTCTCAACGGTGGGGATATTCTTCTTCATGCCGTTGACCATGTCTATCCAGGGGAATTCTTTCCCGTCTGCAGGATCTTTTCCACCCTGTACGATAAAAACTTTACATTCACTATGATTAATATTGTATTCCATTTCTACGGCGGACAATCTGAACATAAGGGGCACACAGATAAAACCGCCCTTTGCTGCTGCAGCATAGAACTCCATCCATTCCACGCAGTTGTATGCAAGGACGGCGAAGCGGTCACCCTTCTTCATGCCCATATCGGCAAGAGCATTGGCCAGTCTGCAGGACCTGTCATCCCACTCTTTGAAGGTGCGAGCTTTGTAGAGATCCTTGATACCGATCTTGTCCGGCCATTTGAAGGCGTTAACCCTCAAAACGTCTTTTGCTGTCATCCAATGACCATTCTTCACAACTCATCCTCCCATAATTATCTTAAAAAACGTTTCTCTACTCCACCAACTCCAGGAAGTGATAGACCTTCTGCGTCATCTTGTTCTGCAGCACGTTATCAATGAGGTTGATCATACAACCCGGGCAGGCGGTGACGACAATATCAGCGCCTGTTGCGGTGATGCCATCCATCTTTTTCTTTGCGATCTTCTTTGTCAGGTCATAGTGATAGACACTGAAGGAACCGCCCATGCCGCAGCACATATCGGCATTGGCCATCTCGACATATTTGAGGCCTTTTAAGGACTTGAGTATTGCCCTGGGCTGGTCCTTGATGTTCTGATATCTGACTAAGTGACAGGGGTCATGCCAGGTAGCTGTTTTGCCTTCAAACTCTTTGTGGAGTTTAAAGTCTTCCGGGGGAACCTTCATGACATCGATGACGAACTCCGTAGAGTCTTTGATCTTCTTCTCGAACTCTTCGTAGCGTTTCTGCTGATCTTCTGTATCGGGAAGATACTTCTGGTAGTCTTTGAGGGTGGAACTGCAGGTCCCGCAGGCAGTGACGATATAATCGACATTGAGGTCCTTGAAGGCCTTGATGTTCTTATCTGCAAGCATTCTCCCTGTTTCGAGATCACCGCAGAAGTAGATCGCCGCGCCGCAGCAGTTCTGATTTTCGGGGACAACGACTTCAACGCCTCGTTTGATGAGAAAGTCGATAAGTTTGAAGCCCAGATCGGGATAGACAAAGTCAGTGGCGCAGCCCATGAAGAACCCTACCTTCATCTTCGGCTTCTGACCGTTCTGAGGTTTATAGAGGGGTTTCACCTGATCATGGAAAAAGACAGGGGCCAGAGCAGGGATGTTCCTTCCTGCGCCTAAGGCTTTAATGAAGTCAGGCAGATGCCTGATATTCCCTTCTGTCTTCGGGAGCATCCACTGGAATGCCTTGGCAAGCTTTACATAGCGGCCAAAGGCCTTTTTGTTGGCCATGACCTTGCGGAAGGCGAAGTTCTTGATGAAGCCTAAGCCTTTGTCTTTGACCATCTGGGCACGGGCGGCGACGACGACCCGGTCGATCTGGGTCTTGGCGGGACAGTTGGCGACACAGCGTTTGCAGAGGAGACACTTGCCGATAATCTCCCCCATCTCAGGGGTAAACTCCTGGTTCCCCTGGAGCACCTGTTTGACGAGGTAGTTTTTGCCACGGGCAACGGCTGTTTCTGTCTTTTCTTCCTGATAGACAGGACAGAAGAAACTGCAGAAGCCGCACTTCATACACTGGTCGGCGAAGTTTTCTATTTTTTTAAGTTCTGTCAGATCGCTCACGGATAAGCCCCCTTAGTCCCAGATCTTGCCGGGGTTCATGATATTGTTCGGATCAAAGAGTGCTTGATGTTCTTCATCATATTGACAACAACAGGGTTGGTCACCTTGTTGAAGAACTTCTGCTTTTCCAGACCGATACCGTGTTCTCCGGAGAGGACACCGCCTAATTCAACAGCAGCCTCGATGATCTCATCGACTGCCTTGACGGCGCTTTCATAGTGTTCCTTGTTCTTGACATCGGTTAAGACTGAGGGGTGGAGGTTACCGTCTCCGGCATGACCTAAGATACAGTTCTCCACATTGTATTTTTTGCCGAGTTCTTTACTTTCTTGATCAGGGCGGGGATGTTGCCTCTGGGGACGGTGACATCTTCGGAGAGGACCGTGGGGGTCTTGCCGAAGATGGCGGCAAAGCCGGCACGTCTTGCCATCCAGTACTGGTCTGCCTCTGCCTGGTCCTTGGCGATCCGGACATCGACTGCGCCGTACTTTTTGATAATCTCGGCGATCTTCTCGATCTCTTTCTCCACTGCTTCGGGGATACCGTCACACTCGAAGAGGAGCACCGCGTCGGCATCTTTGGGGAGACCCATGGGCATCATCTCTTCGATGCGGTTGATGATCCAGTTGTCGAGGAGTTCAATCTTGTTGGGGATGACACCGTTCTCCAGTACCCTGTAGACGCTCTCGCCGGCAACGGCAACATCGGCATAGACGGCCATAGGTTGTTTTTCTTGCTGAAGGGAGCGGGACGTAGCTTCAGTTCTGCTTTGGTGATGACACCGAGGGTGCCTTCGGAGCTGATGAAGATATGGAGCAGATCGTAACCGACAACGTTCTTTAAGGTACGGCCTCCGAGATTGACGATATCACCGGTGGCGAGGACTACCTCGATGCCGAGGATATACTGCTTGGTGACACCGTACTTGACACAGGCGGGACCTCCGGCATTCTCGGCGATGATGCCTCCCATGGTTGCCCCTAGGAAGCTCTGGGGATCAGGAGGGAAGAAGAGACCTTCCTTGGCGAGTCTCATGGTTAGGTCCTGGAGGACGACGCCGGGTTCTACGGTGGCAGTTAGGTTCTCTTTATCGATCTTCAGGATCTTGTTCATCTTCGTCATGACAGAGCAATGCCTCCCATAGGGGACAGAACCTCCGCTTACATTTGTGCCTCCTCCTCTGGGGGTGACGGGGATCTTTTCTCTGTTGGCGATCTTCATGATCTGAGAGATTTCGTTGGTGGTGACGGGGAAGACAACAACATCGGGTTCATGGATCCAGCTGGTGGTCCCGTCGTAGGAATATGCTTTTAAGGCTTCCGGTGTGACAAGGACGTTTTCTTTACCGACAATACTTTCCAGTTCTTTTATTATAGATTCTTTTAACATCCAAGACCCCCATTTTTTAGTTTTGTCACTTCAAATTCCCTATGCTTATATCTTGTAATCCTTCTTTTTGTCAAGCAATCAGAGTTCCCTATACAAGGAGTAAAAAGCATACGCTCCATGGGATGCCCTGAAAGTTATTGGTCCTGATTTCATAGATTGCATAAGCGCGGTCCACCATTATGTCTAACCGGGGAGATTATATTCGACAACCGGTTGGGTTCATAAAGCGAAACCCGGTTCCGGTTGTCGATAGTTAATAATGATTACTTTTTTACTGCTGCTATTATCTGTTTGACAATCTCTTCGCTGCTTAAAGAGAATATCGATTTTACAAGACCTTCTTTCTGGTAAAAATCGATAAGAGGCATTGTCTTTTCGTTGTAAGTTGAAAGACGCTTCTTGATAGCCTCTTCTGTTTCATCGGCACGCTGTACTGCAGGTGAGCCACATTTTACACAAGTTCCATCCGCTTTTGGCGGCTTGCTTTTAATGTTATAGATTTCCTGACAATCAGAATTGGAGCAGGTCCTTCTCGTTGTAAGCCTGTCGAGAATAACATCAGTGGGCACATCAAGATTGACGACAAGGTCCAGTTTAATATTCAATTTCGCCAGGAGTTTCTTCAATGCCTCTGCCTGGGGAATGGTCCTCGGAAATCCATCGAGAAGAAATCCATTCGCGCAATCAGGTTCCTTGAGCCGCGCTTCCATAATATCCATGATAAGGTCATCGGTAACAAGTTCGCCACGTTCCATAAATCCCTGTGCCTTTTTTCCAAGCTCAGTTCCGGCCTTCACTGCATTTCTTAAAATATCACCTGTTGAAATCTGTACCGACCCGTCATATTCGGTCAATTGTTTTGCCACTGTGCCTTTGCCGGCGCCAGGAGCCCCTAATAGAACAACTCTCATTGCTCTGTCCTCCTCATAGTTTGATTCTACAACATAATTCCGGTATGACAAATTTCTTCAAAAGTGTCATCCGAATCATTGGCCGGACTATTTATTTGCTTTTTTCTCCTGTTTTTCTTTTTTCTTCTCTTTCATGGTTTTTTGTGGAGCCTTTTTGTTCTCCTTCTTTTGTTTACTCTTCTCAGCCATAGACCCTCCCATATTAAAAATATATTGAGTTTACCAGAAAAAGATAAAAAAATCATTGATAAAAAAAGCAAAAGTTCACAGATTTACAAGGACTCACACCGATATGTTAAAAGTGTCGCCGGCATCATCTCGGATATTAACCTACTCCCTATCTTCTTGACAGAGCATGTATTATACGATATAGAGTATCAAGCGCTATTACCCATATCCGGAGTTGCTATGGGACACAAGTTATTATCTCTATCTCAGCCAGAACAAAAAAGAATATTTTTCGCTTCCCGAAAAATGGATGGTGTCACATTTCGTAGAAGCCGCCGAAGAGGCGCAACCGCCTTCCGTCGAGCAGATGGTCCTTGACGCTCTATCCCAACCGGCAGGCACAGAACCACTGGCAAAGCTGGTATCAAAGGCCCGGCATATTGCCGTCATAGTCGATGACGCCACCCGGCCCACACCGGTAGGCTCCCATACTTAAGACTCTGCTTGTCTCATATCGAGACCAGTGGTTTTCCACGGGATAAAATCACCATTGTTATTGCCCTGGGGACCCATGAAGCCATGGAAAAAGAAGCCCTTGAAACGAGACTGGGGAAGGACATAGCATCGAAGTATAGGGTTATCCAGCACAATGCCTGGCAGAGCAATCTCGTAACCGTAGAAATACCCGGCGACACGAGAGTACTAAAAATCAATCCTGAAGTTGCCCGCGCAGACCTTCGGATAGGGATAAGCTCTATTCTCCCCACCCTATGGCAGGCTATGGGGGAGGTCCTAAAATAGTAATGCCCGGAGTTGCCAATTACGAATTTATCCGCGACCATCATATGAAACACCTTATAAATCCTCGGTCGACTGCAGGGCTCACAGAAGGAAATCCCTTTCATGAAGACTGTATGAGGGCAGCCCGGGCAATCGGGCTTGATTTCTCGATAAACTGTGTTTACGATCAAAAGGGACAGATCATCCGCATAATAGGCGGGCAGCCTGGAGATGGCCTTCAAAAAGGCTGTTGAGGTATGTCTTGAAAAATTGGGTCATCGGTTTGAAGAAAAAGTTGATGTGACGATTACTTCGGCATATCCTCACACCCATGGCCACCAATTCTTTAAGGGCTTAAGCGCTCCCGATGCAGTCACAAAAGACACCGGGGCTATCCTGCTTGTAGCGCCCATCGTGGCACCCATACCGACAGAATTCATCAACTCCTTTCATGTGATAAAGGAAAAATCTCATAACAATTCAGCGGCATATATAAAAGACCATCTGTCAAAAGGGACTGGCCTATCTGCCCGACAAATCGATAGATTTTAATATGGCCATGTCCACCCCTTTCTTCAGACCAAACATACGGGTGATCCTTGTATCGCCGCTGATTTCGAAGGATGAAGCCCGGATCATGGGTTTCGAGTATGCATCCTCCATCGAGGAAGGATTGAAACTCCTTAAGAAAGCTTACACCGAGGCCATGTTGCCATATTCCCCGCAGGCGGTCTCATTGTCCCTATTACTGAATGGGAACGCTGAGGGCTCGACTCAGCGCCATGCATATTATTATTGTCCGTTGACATCCAAATGTGATGAAGGCCCCATGACTTTCCTTTGACACAGAAGGGTATTATTGCTATACTAAACTAGAGATTTTTGGTGATTATTTTACAGCGGGTTTTTTATTTGGATCTTCCTGTATAGTATTTCCGGGATAATGAAAATGGATTACAGATCCAAGATACAGAGATAACGCGGAGGAACACGCTCCAATAACTGCTTATGTACATCAATGTTGCGTCATATTACCTACCCGAACTAATCGTTTCTAACGAGTACTACACAAACCTTATCGGTCTGACCGACGAATGGATATACAAAAGGTCCGGAATCAGACGAAGAGCAAAGGCGGGAGCCGGCGAAAATACCAACACGATGTCCATAGATGCCATTAAACCGGCCATTGACAAACTCCCTTATTCGATCAAGGATGTTGATCTTATCGTGGGCGCAACATACACACCTTACGACACCGTTGGGACCCTTGCTCACGCAGTGCAGGCTTATTTTGCTATTCCCAATGCCAGGGTCGTTTCTGTTTCATCAGCATGTTCATCCTTTATTAATGCTGTGGAGATTGTCGAAGGGTATTTTGCCACTAACAAATCACAGAGGGCCCTTGTCGTTGCTTCAGAGCACAATACCGCCTACAGTAACGACAGTGATGGACAATCAGGCCACCTCTGGGGTGACGGCGCCGGGGCAATCTTCATCTCAAAAGAACGGCTTTCCAAAAGTGATATCGAGATCGTTGACCTCAATACAACAGGGCTTGCCCATATCGGAAAAGGTATCGAGGGGGTCTATTTAAGGCCTAACGAAGGGGGCCTGAAAATGCCTTACGGGAAAGATATCTTTGTGAATGCATGCAAATACATGATTTTTGAAGTTGAAGATATCCTGAGAAAGAACCATTTAACCTTAAAAGATATAGCCTACCTGATCCCGCACCAGGCAAATTCAAGAATTATGAGCAGCATTGCCGCAAGCCTTGATTTGTTAAACGGAAGAATGATCACGAATATTGAAGAACTCGGCAATACCGGCTGTGCCAGCACTATCATCGCACTCTCACAAAACTGGGAGAAGTTTCAAAAAAATGAATTTATCGTTGTCACCGTATTCGGCGGTGGATATTCCAGCGGCGCAATGCTCTTAAAAAGATAATCGATTCCCGAAGACTCTCATCCAAAGGCACTTGACCCACTTCCATAAAAACACATTCATATTGACCCTACACATATACGGGAAGAGTTCTCGGAAGGGTAGATGATTTCTAATAGCGCGACTGTTGGACGTCCGAATGCTCTTTATGGATATACCAGTTATCAAGATATGCCTTTGCGATCTCCCGTGACCTGATAATAAGCAGGTTTTCAGCGTTACGCTCCTCGGCCGCCTTGGTAAAATTGAAAGACCCCGTAATGGTGGTGGCTTTATCAATAATGATGATTTTATTATGGGCTATGGCATGCTTAGCATCTATGAATGTAGGAATCTGCATGTTGGCAAGAAACGTTGCCGATGTATACTTTGCTGAGCGCTGGCTTTTATCGAGAACAACCCATACCTTTACCCCTTTTTTGTGGGCATCAACTAAAGCCTGGGCAATAGGCTTCGAGGTGAATGAGTAAGCCTGAACGAAAATCTCTGATTTCGCATGATGAATTTCCTCAACGATTCTATCCGTACAATCGCTACCCGGAGTGAAACAAAGCTGGATCTGAGAATTGTTGAAGGATTGCTGAGCCTCTGCGTGCATTGCACACAAAAGGAGCAGTGATAGAATCAGGAACGGAGTTAAACAAAGGTGTCTCTTCAAGGGTGTATCTCCGATGCAGATGTATCATAAGCGAGAAGTTAACAGAAGTCAAAGAGAAAAGGGCCGCAAATGCGAAATCGTGAATCTGTAAAGTCAAAGGACGTGGAGCGAAGAGACCGGGAATCGTGACTTGATTTAATCCGACTGATAGGTCCAACAGAAATAAAATGTAAATATATAAAGACAGCACTCGTGGTCCCGTTTTAGAGAATATATAAAACCTAATAATGTTGTCAGGGGATGAATTCGAAATGTTACATATGAGCTCCGGCAAGGGCGATTCACAATTTCAAATTCAATAATACACCATTTAACTAAATTAGGCCCCACTGGATGACTTATTAATATATTTGATGGGAACAAAGTGGCCTGTGTGCCTACCCAATTTAATCCCAGGAGCAGAAGGATGTCATTGCATGAGTCGGTGAGGACGAACAAGGATTGGACAGCGGCGGCCCTAAGCGGCCCACCATCATTGAAGAACGTATTGCTTTGGGTCGGTAAAGCTATATTCCAATGAAATACATTTTTCAACATGTTTTTGCCGTGATAGAAAAGTCACAGTAATATGAATAAAATTCAAAATGGAGGTCTGATTGTAATTATTAGCATCTAATTGCACTATTAATAAACGTTATATTAAACGATTCTTCGACAAAGGTACTGTTGGTCCATTGTAGGGTATTCTGCTAAACGACTATTGGAAGCAATATTACACTAAAATTTACCAATTTTACTATCGAGATGAAATATTATATAGAGTATGGCTTGGATCACCACCATCGTATCTTCCTTCCACTCTTACACTATTAAAATTAGAATCAGCGAACTCGCTCACATAACAAAACCTGAACTGGCCATTCGCAAAATCGTATATTGTCCAAGAGGACGAACATCTTTGCTAGTACGTCATTTCAGGGGAATCGATATATCATAGACAGTTCGTATAGCATATCCAACCCCGCATTGGCAATATTCAAGGGCACGATATGAGTCGATCTGATACAAAAACCCTTTTGTTTTTGCTCCCATCAAGGAAACAAAGCTTGCTCCAAGGACTCCCTATCAATGTCATGGCAACAATAAGAATAACAAGCGAAATACCTTTATTATTGAATAACGTCTTCATAATCACCATTAAAACATCTATCCGGTAATAGCCAAGAATCAAGATTCTTAGGGGTTACATCGTTGTATTAAGTGTTACAGATTTGCAGACGATCGTCTAATAGGTATGCTTGAATCGGTGAGAGTCAAGCTATAGATACTACACAAATAGACGTGACTGCAAATCCACCCAGTATTGATGGAACAAACTGTGTCCACATTACCCCCTATTATTCTGATCTACATCAGAACCGACGATGATAAGTGTTGGTTCCGATCTCTTGAAAATAATCAATACTCGCTGAATGCTATCCATAATGTGCACTGCGACTTGTATTGGACTTTGGTTAGTCGTCAACGTTTGCCAGCACTCGCATCGATACTGATCTTGCATCCCGTAATTCCCTCGTCATTCTCTCCATAATATAGGATGCTTCCTGATAAAGCATCCTTTGTTTGCTTCCTATCGTATAGGTCTTAACGGCATTATCAATAAAAGAAAAAGTAAAGACTGAAAGTATCCCAAGGACAACAATTACCATGATAATTTCAATTAAAGTAAATCCTTTGTTGGATTCTAATCGCCTGGCACAACTCATGATTTTGGCCTTCTTGTGACTATCGTTGAAACATCGTATATTGAACTGTCAGGCATGATCACAGATACACTATTTTCTTATAATTGTAACCGACGTCTGATCCTGATGCACATTAGAGTAAGGATCTATGACAGAACTAACATATATCCAGCTTCTCTGATAACCAGTTATCAGGTGACGCATCGCTATTTCCCGACGATAGACGTATTAGCTGTATACGTATTGCTCGTCAATTCTTCCATCTTCTGTTCCGCATAGAACCTAGCCTTTACATAATAATCTGGTGTGGAAAAATATTTCATCGCGCTTGTAAACGCAACAAATGATGCGGGTAAAATAATGGCGCCAACAATGATAAATATTATGAGTTCGATAAGTGTGAAACCCTTATTATTCATCCTTCTCATTCGACTTTTCCTGTAATAGCAAGAACTGTAATGGTTTTGTATGGACTTGTCACCCTTTGCCGACATATCGATTCCGACGACTACTGCCAGCTTAATCCTGAAGGTATGGCTCCCCAAGTGTATTAAAAGTCAAGTATATTCACCTGATAAATTTGTTGTACTTCTATATGATCATCATTGTCGGGCAAATTTTTTTGTTCACCGGTTAATGCCTTCACGGATACTATAAGCTCTTGAACCATTAGTAAACATGATATTCTGTCTTGTCCCCATCCCCATGGCCCGCATCTGTACATACTGGATATCGGCAATCAACTGGTCGGCAGCTATTGACGCGTAGTCCTGAGACCTGAAAGGATTCTTAACAACGATAGTGGCTGTAAGTATGCCAAGACAGATAATGACCATAATCAGCTCAATCGACGTAAAACCCTTTGAAGGTTTACGCATGTTTCGTCTTACGTGTTTTATGTTACAACCTCGAACCGTTTTTCGATTCCCAATTCCCCATTTACGACTCACGCCCTTTGCCATTCCCGATGTACGTTTCATAACTCCTTGCTCCATACCCAATGCGCTATACTATTTACACTCCCCTGTATACTTCTTTCCTGTGCCCGACACGAATAACGAGAACATACAGTTCGTTGTCGTTGAAGGTATAGATAATTCTATAGTCACCCACGCGGTAGCTCCATAATGTTCCGTCTTTCCCTTTAAGTGGTTTTCCAGCCTTTGGATTTGACAGCAGGTTCTTTCGGATTGTCTCCAGGATACGTTGCGCCGACTCCTCCCCTATTCTTTTAAAATCTCCCTGAACGCTCTTTTTAAACTTCAGGGCGTACATTAGATAGTCCACCCCAGATCTTTAAGAAACTCCTTTTCGGTCTGGACTGAATCTGTAGGGTCTTTCAACCTGTCGATAGCAATCTGATAATCAGCCATTGTATCAGCATAAAAACTGAGGGCTTCTCTTATGATTTCCCCCCGGTTCCTATTTCTTAATCGAGCAATTTCATCAATGCTTGAAAGTAGGTCTTTTGGAACCCGTGAACTTATAGGCTCCAACTTTTCCAGCTGATGTTTACCCATAAACACCTCCTTGCATACTACGTATACATAGAATACACCTCTTGATTTTGTCTGTCAAGGCTACTATTATGGAAGAGTTAAAATATCAATTCTGGTCAAGCCCCCCCACCTCCCTTTACAAAAGAGAAAAACGCTTCAAAAGCCATTCCTGTTATCAACGACGATTGAACTATGTCTATGCGCTTCCGAAAAATAGTATCGAAAATAACAATAAAATGTGTCATATTGGTAATTAGATGGAAATCCCATACCTTGAGTACTTCGGCTTTACGGAAAAACCCTTCGGCATGTCCCCGGACCCGGATTTCTATTTTGAATCCAGGGAACACAAGCAAGCCTTCGACTACCTGACGTTCTTCATCGCCCAGCAAGAGGGCTTCGCGTTAATCTACGGCGACGTAGGCTCCGGCAAGACAACAATCTCACGGATCTTCCTCAACTCACTTGATAAGGGGATATATAACACCGCGCTCATCCTCAACCCTGTTACGGATGAGACGGAATTCATGAAGGAAGTCCTCAAGGAATTTTATGTTCAGGACATACCAGATAATCGGAAAGAGCTTTACGACACTTTGAAGCTCTTCCTGCTGGACGAATTTCAAAAAGGGAAAGAGAATGTCCTCATTATCGACGAGGCACAACTTCTTTCATACGAAATGCTCGAATTTATCAGGCTTCTGTCAAATATTGAAACCGATAAACAGAAAATCCTTCATACCGTCTTTTTTGCCCAGCAGGAATTCCTTCAAAAGCTGAAAGATCCACGTTTACGCCATCTCTCACAGAGAATCACTGTATCATACGGCATTAAACCTCTTTTCTACAATGAAGTGAAATCCTATATCCACTATCAGGCTCTTTAAAGCAGGCTCAAGGGGACCCCTGGAGTTTCAGGACAAGGCGGTAAAACTGATACACTCCGCATCAAAAGGATATCCCCGTCTCATTAACTACATCTGCGACCGTTGCCTGCTCGTACTTTACTCCCAATCAACGCATACCGTCGACGTCTCTGTCGTATCGAAAGTAATAACGGAAGAGAGCATCCCTCTTTCTTCAGTAATAGCTAAAGCGGAAGGGAGAAATATCGGTCTTCTTCCCATGATATCGGGAATAGTATTGCTCATTTTTGCAAGTGTAATGATCTACTACTTTCTTTTCTCCCCGACGCATGGTCACTTCATTACAAAAAAAGAACCGCCGCCGTCAACTCAAACAGCGAGTCTTCGGGAGGCTGGCTTGCCAACCGGGACTGATCTTCGGAAAAACACTGTAACATCTCCTGTTCCAACAGAAAAATCCCAACAAAACATACCATCAGACCCGAATAAAACCACGATTCCCTTAAAAAAGGTAGTTGTCAACAAAGAAGTAGCCAATGTGAGAGTGGCCCCTCATATCAATGCTTCAAGAATCGGCGCCATCATGAAAGGGGAAACGCTTAAGGTAATTGCAGAACAAACCGATCAGGACAATCTTACATGGTATAAAATAGTCCTCTACGAAGGCAGGGAGGGCTGGATAGCATCAACAGTCGTCAGCACATCGGTGAATAAATAGTCAATAGTCCCCGGCCATTTTACCCATTACCCGTTACGCGTTTCTAAACATACCACATCTCCGCCTCAAAGGTTTCCGACGGTACATTTATGGTAAGATATCCCCTCTTGGGGACTCTATCGACAAACATATCTTTAATTTTTAATGATAGCCAGAGACTTATCTTTTCATTTTTCGCAACGCCGAGAGCGCTGCAAAGGGTATCTCCAGTTCAAGGATCATCCGAAAAAGTCAGCCGCAACGGGCAGTTCGCTCTCTACCGATTTGTCCTTTATATGATAGAGAATCTTATAATCGGTTTTTGCCATAATATTAATTTCAAAAGAAAGATCTTCAATATTGCCGATAAAGGTTTTATCGATATCGAGCCGAGAAAAAGATTGTCCTCATTAAAACCGTAATAAGCAGCCCTTGATGAGCGATACCGATTCATGCATGGCAGTTCCATGGCCTCTTCCTTCTACATATCCGGCCCCTATCCATTCAAAGTAATTGGTAACTCATCCGTCAATTTGCGGACGGATGAAATTCATAGGTTCTCTTGTAGGCCTTGTTTCACGGTCTTCTTCAATAATGGGGATACTGAGTATTTCCGGAGGTTCTTTGTGAAGAAATCGTATAGACATTGGCAAGATTTTCACGGAAAAGAAAATCAAATATTTCATCGTTTTCAGAAGAATGTTCATCGCCATACCACCAGAACCAATCACTCCCTTCCGCTATATAGATTGATTCCCAGGCCTCTTTGTTTGTATGGTCCGGGTCTTCCGTTTCCAGGACATCCCGTGCCTGTGAAAGCTGGGACCAGCCGTTATTATCTTCGCTATGACCGATCCATATGGCAAAATTATGGCCGATCCAGGAACCGGCAAAACAATGGTGAAGACTGCCAAATTCTTCGGCATCTTTCAGATATTCCGATATTGTAACAGGGACGATATCGCCCTCGGTGACAATCCCTTCATAGAGATACTTCAGAAAATCCCTTCCGTCATTTTTGTAACTTTCCCAGGCGTTCTCGCCATCCATTGCAATGGTAACAAGAGGTTTTTTGATTTTGCCCTCGCACGGAATCCCGGATTCTCCTGAGCCTCCTCAGGCAATCCATGCGCCGCATCCTTCGCATCCATCCGTGAATAGTGAAATGATATAAGGTCCGAAAGCGATTGGTCCCGGAAAATCATATCAATATGTTTCCCTTTTTTTTCATATCGGTAAGGTTTATAAAGGATCTCCGGATGAGTCAGAAAACCGCTTCCATCTCTTCGCGATTCCCATTTCAGACTCTCAAAAAGAATATCCTCATCAGTGGCAAGCCATTTCACATCCTGTTCCATATAGAGTTGAAGGGCATCGTCACTAACCGAACCTTCAGGCGGCCACATACCCTGCGGCGTGTTCTGAAAAACCTCTCTGAAAGAGCTTTACCGCCTCGTCTATTTGATGTGAAGCGTCTTCCGGTCTGGCAAAAAGCCTTTCCGGAAGGGTCACGTTCGGCATGGATTCTCTGGCAACATTACTGTCGATAAGAAGAGGAATGATGGGATGATAGAAAGGGCGACGTGGAAAGCTCAATAATACCCTTTTCCGCAAGTTCCCGGTAAAGAGGGATAATGCCTTTCAGAATGCTTCTTCTGCACATCTTCAAGGATCCTTTTGTCGTCTTCACTGAATAGGCGTCCCTTTGATTTAAGATATTTCAGGCCATCATAGACCTCAAAAAAAGTGGGGTCTATCCAGGCAAGAAAAAAAAGTACCTGTATGTCCCTGCATCTCTTCGTTGGTAAAATAATCTATTATCTTGTCCCATGGCATCTTTAGGGTAATAAAAACCACGCTTTGCAAGCAGTTCATAATACCGGGGATAGGGACGTATCATATTATCCCAGTTGGCATTAAAGAAATTGCTGAGAATAAATATCTTATCCGCATCCGTCAAGTCTTTCGGCTGCTTTCTTGAATATCGTAAGATAGGCATCTTTTGCTTCCAGGTTTTCATAATCAAGAAGCTGGGCAATCAGGGAAGGGACGAGGTTAAAATTTTGCTTCATGCCGGTCAAATTCTTCAACAATGGCAGCCATATCATAATAATCCTTCGTCCCATGGAGCAAAACCCAGGGGAGAAGATATTCTCCCGAAGAAGAGGTTTTTATAGTATGGCTGATGCATATGCCAGAGAAATGAAATATAGAGAGGTCCCATCATCTACACCTAATACCCAATCATCAAATTACAATAACCAGGAAAAGAGTCATGCAAATATCAAGAAAGCGATAAACATAAATAATCTTCTGATAATTCCTATCATCTCATATCTATTATCGGCAGATGGCATGTTTTCATTATAATGAGCAATGCTCCCGGTCAGGTCATTGTTCTTGGTGCATTGAATAATTGCTCATTCTCTCAATTTCAATATGCCGGAAGGTAATTTATCGGCTATCTCCATAATCCCTACAGTTCCCCGGTATGAATAGCTCCTCCGAAAGCTTCCCGGATTAAAAAGCAGCACATTTCCCTTTTTTTGTTTCAAGAGGGACATGGGAATGACCAAATATAATCAAATCAACATCCTGAAATTCCCTCAACACCACATCTTCAATCCCCTGCGGCGGCCCCTTGCCATGAATAATCCCTATTCTTTGCCCATGATATTTTTCTATTCTTTTTTCAGGAAGCAGGTTGTAGAGATCAAAATCATCCATGTTGCCCCTCACCGCTTTAAGTTCCCAGTTGGAAAGGTAATTAAAAACAGCTGATCCCGGTCATATCTCCCGCATGGATAATCATATCGACATCCTCGAAAACCCTCTTCATTGTTTCCTTAAAATCTTCAGTAATATTAGCAAGATGGGTATCGGAAAGTATCCCTATTTTCATAATAGTGCAGATACTCTATATAAAATTCGAATAGATGTCAACAAAACCAAGTGATGTGGCAATAGATGAGTTATAAACTGTTATACGGGTGATCACATAACCTATCGCCTATAACCCGTTGCCCGTCTTTACATTGACATATCAAGCGTCGCGATGTTACATTAAGTGATGGAAATATTGAAGAAATTACGTTCTCAGTTCAATATATATCTCTTGAAAGAACTGATCATTATCCTCCTTCGTCTCCATTGGAGTTCTTACATTTATTCTTGTCCTTGGCCGTCTTGGCAAAATGATCGACCTCGTCATCAATAAAGGGGTAGGTTTCAGGATATTTTTCTCTTAATCGTTTATTCCGCCTCTCCTTACCTCACATTTACATTGCCCATGGCTTTTCTTCTCTCCGTCATTGTTGTCCTCGGCAGGCTTTCTTCAGAAAACGAGATCCTTGTATTGAAATCAAGTGGTGTAAATTTGAAACGTCTTTTCATACCCATTACTGTTCTTGGCTTACTCATAACATTCTGTGGACTATTAAATACAAACCTGCTTTTGCCGAAAAGCAGTGAGCACTTCAGAAACACACTCATAAATGTCATCAAAAAAGGGATATCTGTTGACGATAAAGAAGGGGTCTTCAACGACACAATCCCGGGAATTGTCATCTATATCGACAAGGTGGATACAGAAAAAAAGTTTCTTTCAGGGGTCGTCATATCGGATGATAGAGACAAGGAAGTAAAACAGACCATATCCGCGACAAAAAGGATATATAAATATTGATCCCGATACCCTTGATCTCTATTTTGCCTTGGAAAACGGGAATCTTCACCGGTGGGAAAAATCGAACGATACATACAGGAACATACCTTTTAACAACTACACCTTTTCCATGAACCTTTCTTCGATGATCCCAAATGTGGCGAACTCGGAAAAAACCTTATGAAATGAACAGTGCCGAACTCACAAAAGCGCTTAAGGACGCAAAAAACTGACAATGACGATATAGATACCATGCTCGAAATTTACAAATTAAGATCTGCCATTCCCTTCTCATCTCTGGCCTTTATATTTCTTACCATACCTCTTGGTGTGAAGAGAAAAATCGAGGGTAAATTTTCCGGCACGCTTTACAGCCTCCTGCTCTTCATATTCTATTATATCCTGATGGCATTCACGGAAAATTTCGGGATGGCAATCCATTTGCCGGCTTTTATTACCGCTTTTCTCCCCAATCTTATTATTGTGGCAATGGGATGTTATCTTACTGAAAACATAAACGAGGAAGAACACGCGACAGTATCACAAAAATTAAGATACTTTTGGAACTATTGCCTTGAAAAGACTAAATAAATATTTAATCACCAGCGTGATAAAACTTTTGTTGATTACAGAATGGGGGGGATTGTTATGTTCCTCACCATCGAGTTCTTTGAACATATGGATGTATTCACCGCCTCTCTGAAGTAATTTGCTTCTCAGCATAATGTATCTTCTTCTCATGTCCCCATCCTACATCCATCTCATTCTTCCCTTCTCTTTTCTGATTTCAATACTGATACTTCTCATCCTCATGGTGAGAGGAAATGAAATGATCATTGCACGGACTTCCGGTATCAGCACAATATCGCTCATGAAACCTCTTCTTGCTTTTTCTATGGTGCTTGTAGTATTCTCATTCGTTCTTGCAGAGTGGATAATACCTTTCACTTCCAGCGCTTCCGATTATTTATACAGGGTGAGAATGAAAGGGGAAGAGGCACAGGTATTCTTTAAGAACAACAGAATATGGTTTAAGAGAAATAATATAATCTGCAACATAGATTTTTTTGATGCAAAAAAAGATACCATAAAAGGGCTGACCGTTTTGGAACTTTCAGATACGTTTTCTGTTAACAAAAGGTATGATGCAAAAGAAGGGATATTCAAAGACGGCTCGTGGTACATTACAGATGTTACGGAACGGACCTTTGACGGGAATGGGTATAGTGGCCAAAAAAACATATGAACAGTTTAAAGATCTCCTTCAGGAACCTCCATCGTTTTTTAAGATTGCCGATAAAGACCCTGAAAACATGGGATATAGAGAGCTTTCACGCTATATAGAGAAACTGAAAAGTGATGGCCACGACATTCGAAGATACCTCGTTGATCTTTATAACAAGATGGCCTTTCCGTTTGTTAATCTTATCATGGTATTCGCTGCCTTTTCCGTAGGTCTCAGATACACGAAGACAAAGCATATTTCAATAGGGATTCTTCTCCGGTATTTTCCTCGGCGCATGTTACTGGGGCGTTCATTTTCTCTCACTCGCATATGGTTATGCTGATATTTTTCCCCCTCTCTTTGCAGCATGGTTCTCCAATCTTTCTCTTCGTCGCTTCAGGGGTCATCGGCATAGTGACCTTAAGGACATAAATGGAAATAATGATGATAATAAATTTTGTCAGCGTTCTCAGGAAAGGAGCAGTCTCATGAGGGCATATCTTGATATAGAAACCGATCGTGCAGGAAAAATCTGTGTGTTCGGGATCTCGGTAGAAAACAATGGTTTTCTTCAGTGGTATGGTGAGGAAATAAAAACAAGCAGTATTGAACAGGAATTGAGTAATGTAAAGACTATCGTCACCTTCAATGGCGACCTCTTTGACATTCCAAGATTAAAAGAATCTCTTAATATCGATCTCAAAGCACAGTGTGTTTCCCGGGATCTTTTTAAAGAAAAAAAGAAACTGGGCATCAAGGGCGGACTCAAAGAACTTGAAAAGATGTTCGGCATTGAGAGAAAGACAGAAGGGATGAACGGTTACAAGGCAATGTGGTTATGGGAAAAATACAAACTTCATGGAAACATGGATGCCCTCAATCTTCTTCCTCGAATACAACAAAGAAGATGTCGTAAACCTCATACGGCTTGAAGAAATATTGGAAAGTCTGAGAGAGGAATAATCATGATCGAAGCCTTTGAAATTGTTTCAACATTTAATAAAATAAGCGGATTAATGGTTCTGCCGGAAGAAAGCGGGACGTTTCCCTGTGCTGTTCTCTCCCACGGCCTTATCAGTTCAAAGGAAAGCTCAAAGTATACATTGCTTTCGGAAAGGCTTGCAGAAGCGGGTATTGCTTCCTGCAGGTTCGATTATCATGGGTGCGGTGAGAGTGGTGGCAGGATAGAAGAAACAACACTGACCATACGTCTCGATAACCTCAATGCCATTGTTGATTATGTACTCCGGCATCCAAAGATCAATGCCGAGAAAATAGGTATCGTAGGGAGCAGTTTCGGCGGTACAACAGGCCTTATAAAAACTGCACGGGATAAACGAATACAGTGCGCATCCTTCTGGGCTACCCCCTGTTTTCTGGAAAAGGAGGGAGACGACAGTATCGACGGTATAGTCTTTAAAGATGATATTTATACTGATTTTGCGACCTATGACATACTCGCAGAAGCAAGAAAAGTATCTCATGCATTTGTCATTCACGGTGAAGCCGATGAAACTGTTCCCTGCATCGAAGGAAAACAAATCTATGATAATTTAGCACTGCCCAAGGACATCGATATTATAGAGGGAGGAGACCACATTTTCTCTGACCCAGACCACAGAGACAGGGCGATCAATCATGTACTCAATTGGTTTCGCACATACCTCTTCTCAACATAATAACCAATAGTCAAACCTCAATTACCAGACAAGTAACCGAAAATTCTTATGACAGGTAGTCGCGGAATTCGATATTGTCTTATTGAAGTGTGTAATCTGGCAATCGGTTCGTTAGTGTCTTTACCCGGTTATTGATGATTATCTTTCTTTTTATCGCCGAATAGTTTGACCCGCTCGCGGATGAGGTCGCCGACAACATTGCTCAAACCGATACCAAGGGCAAGGGAAAGCGTTAAGACAATCCCGCCAAAGACGATGAGAAAACTTACTGTAACAATTGTATTGCCAATACCGATATATTCAAAACAAATACCGAAAGTAATGATGATTAAAAGAATCCGTACACCTTTTGCAATAAAATCGCCATATGTTATCTTTGCGTTTTCACAGGTCAGATAGATTACCCTGCTGATAAAATTGCTGAAGATGATACCTATGATAACAATGACAAGCGAAACGATAACAATCGGTAGTGTTGTAGAAATCCGTGAGGCATACTCGGAAAACTGAGATAAACCAATATAATTCAAACCAAATGACAAGAACAGAACGATGAAGATCCAATAGACAATCTTACTGAATACCAGAGAGGGGAGCGTTTTGATACCGCCTTTTTCCAAAAAGCCTATGATCCCCACTTCCTGGGCCCATTTATCGAAACGGAAGAGGAGCAATATCTTGCTCAGAAGTTTCTTGACAAGCCAGCTGATGATAAATCCGCCGAGCATCACAATGACCATGACAAGGATATTGAGAAAAACCTCCTGAAAATTGTCATAGAGGTCTAAAAACATATCCTGGAAAAACTTTAGGATGTCTTGCATGGGAAAATATTATTCAATGTTGCTATATATGTCAATGGAAATCACCCAGTTTATTTTTTTGTTGACATTATTCCCGTATTCGTTTAGGAAATTGTAGAATTAAAATAATAAAGGAGGAACGTACATGCCAGCAAAAATTGATCAAGATGCCTGCACAGGATGTGGAGCCTGCGCTGAAATCTGCCCCGCCGACGCTATCGCCGTTGATGACGTAGCAAAGGTTGATTCTGAGCTCTGCACAGAATGTGGAGCATGCGTAGAAGAGTGCCCGGTAGAAGCTATTACCTTGGAAGGGTAATTATAAGTACAGTTTTCTAAAATATAAAAGGATGGGTTACCCCATCCTTTTATATACTCATTTTCTTTATTTTCCCGTTAAATACTTTTCATAACAATCTCAGAAAGATCAAGCACTTTCATCGTTTCGCTCTTTTCTTTATCTTTGACTGCATCTTCCATCATGATAAGGCAATACGGGCAGGCCGTGACAACCGTGTTGGCCGTAATGGCGATAGCTTCGTCGATTCGCGCATGGTTGATTCTTTTATGATGCTCTTCCATCCATATCCTGCCTCCTCCTCCGCCACAGCAGAAGCTTCTGTCATGGTTTCTTTCCATTTCGCTGATAGGTTCCTTTTCTCGTCTTATCAAGGATATTTCTCGGATCTTCAAACACACCATTGACCCTCCCCAGATAACAGGGATCATGGAATGTCATATTACCTTCAATTGACGGGTTCAGTGAGAGTTTGCCTTCCTTAATAAGTTTCCATATGAATTCCGACTGATGGTAGACCTCAAATTTGCCGCCTATCTGGGAATATTCATTCTTTAAGGTATGGAGACAGTGGGGACAGGTTGTTATGATCTTTTTAATGCCAAGCTCATTGAGCAATTCAACATTTCCCTGGGCAATACCAAGATAGAGTTCTTCATTTCCGCATCTCCTGGCAGGGTCACCACAGCAGGTTTCATCCTGACCAAGCATACCGAATGACACCCCGGCTTGATTGAGAATGGTTGCAAAGGCCTTTGCGACCTTTCTGTTCCTGTCATCAAGGGAGGCGACACACCCTGCCCAGTAAAGATATTCAACCTCATGCTCGGCAACATTTTTTATATCCAGACCTTCAGTCCATTCGGTCCTCTGCCGTTTACCCATACCATAGGGATCGCCTTTCTGTTGTAGATTTTTGAAAAGGAGTCTTGTTTCAGGGGTTGTTTTACTCAGTGTCAGTGTTAGATACCGTCTCATTTCAATATTTTTATCAAACGTCGGTATTGAAACCGGGCAGTTGACCTGACAAGCAAGGCAGGCGGTACATGACCAGAGTGTTTCTTCCTGAATCACCTTGTCGATAATGCCATCTTCGTTTTTAACGCCATTTGCTATTCTTTCCCATTCAGCCTTCAAATCCTGTATGAGTTGTTTCGGTGAAAGCGGCTTTTCCGTATTATAAGCCGGACAAAGGTCCTGACATCTGCCGCAGCGTGTACAGGCATCGAGATCAAAGTTTTGACGCCAGGTAAAGCCTTCGATATTGTTGACTCCGAATTCTTCAGCATTCTCGAAATCTGCAATTGGTTGAATTGCCCCTCTCGCTGTCTCGCCTCCCGGCACATCCTCGACGCCTCTGAACATCATATTTATAGAGGATGTAATAATGTGGAGCAGTTTTGAATAAACGATATAGACAATCAAACCGAAGGAGAGGAGCATATGGACGTACCAGAGCACCCGGTGTACGATCATGGCAGTCTCTTTCGAATCTCCAAAGAGACTTGCTGCGCCCCAGCCGACAAAGCTCCAGATTTCATATTCAGGCCGCGTTGCGGCTATCCTTCCACCTTCTACAAGAAAGCCGGTAACGAGAACAGCAAGGATCCAGAGGAGTATAATCATATCTTCCGGTTTACTGTCGAGCCGTGTCGGTTTCGTTACGTATCTTCTATAGAGGGCAAGTAGTATACCGATAATTGCCATCAATCCGGCCACTTCGAGGATAAACGAAAAGGTAAGATAGAAATTCCCTACAAGATATTTTATCTTGAAAAGAGGTTCAAAAAAATCATCCTGGAGGGCTACCAGAGCTGTACCGATGCCAAGCACCAAAAACCCCCAGAATATAAATAAGTGCATCGTACCGGGAAAAGATTCCCTGAGTATTGATTTGTGAAATATCCCATTGGATATGAAATACCCTATCCGCTCACCTAACAGCTTCTTAAAATCCATCTCAACTGGTTTTCCAATCTTCCACATCTTCATTCTTTTGAGCAGTCCCATAACGAAAACAGCAATCGTTATGGCGGCAAGTATGTAGGTGATTATCCTGGCACCCGGGCCTGCATTCCAAAGAATCTCTCTCCCGATCTCCATCTCCATTTCCAGCCTCCAAGCGTTTTTGTCATATTTTATCTGTATAGCGGCAATAAAATCAATAAAAATGTGACATATTTCACATAATGAACTGCTATATACAATATCCACGGGGGCCTTGACAGGACAAGTATTGGGGATAATAGGCCGTAAAAAATAAATAATAATTTTTACTTGACAGATTTTTCTTTTCTCTGATAAGGTATTGATTACAACAAACTCAAGGAGCGTTATGAGAAAAACAATTATCACCTCGGTACTGCTTCTTTTACTATGCATTGTCACACCAAGCCCTTCAGACGCTGCACAGACTACTCACAAGGTGAGGCAAGGCGATAATTTATACAGCATAGCAAAAAAATATCGCGTTTCCGTAGATCAGTTAAAAAGTCAGAACGGCTTAAGATCAATCAAGCTCACCCTCGGACAGACCATTATTATTAAAGGTGATACAGAGAGAACTGCACGAAACGAGTCAACGGTGAGAAACAACGGTAAAAAGAAAAAAATACAGGAAATTGAAGCGCCCTTCGAGGAAAATGATGGCGAATTCGTTGAGTACAAAACCAAGAGAGGCGACACCCTCGATAAAGTAGCAGCGCTTTTTAATGTTGATAAAGAAGATCTTATCGAATCAAATAACCTCCAGAGCCTGAAGGGCAGAAAATTGTCACCGGGCAGGACCATACTTGTCCCAAAAATTATTGAAGAGGGCGAAGAAGAGTTCGTTACTCTCACCGGCAAATCGTTGAAACCCTGGAAAAACAGCGAGGAGCGGTACATGCTCGTTAAGGTTGCGAAAAGCTTTATGGGAGCCCCTTATAAATATGGCGGCAACACTTTAAAGGGACTTGATTGCTCCGCTTATGTAAAGAAAATCTATGAAATATTCGATATACAGCTTCCGAGAAGCGCCCGTGAGCAGTTCAAGGTCGGTTCAAAAGTCGGCAAAGAAGAGCTTGGCGTTGGTGATCTGGTGTTCTTCAGGACAAAACGGTATGCAAAGTATCCAACCCATGTCGGTATCTACATCGGGGAAGGCAATTTTATTCATTCATCATCAGGTCATGGAAGGATTGGAGTCAAAATTGATTCACTTTCATCGGATTACTATTCAAAAGTATATACCGGGGCCACAAGGATAAAGAGCGGTTCTTCCGAGGAAGCACCGGAAGCAACGATTAATTCAGAGAAATCTTCCTTCAATTCGTAAGGGGCTCACGCCTGTCCTATCGCAGGTAGGGTCGCCCCCTCCACCGGCATAAGCCGTCGGAGCCTCCCCTTCTCGCTCGTGAACTCGCTGTGGGAATCTATTTATTGACATACCTCATAATTATATGGTGAAATAGCAACCATGGTTAAAAAGAAAGAAAAAGAGATAGTACGCAAACCCGATATAATCCTTACAACAATTGGATTGGCTGTGCAGTTTGTTCAGAATAATGCAAAGCAGTTCATTATCGGACTTGTTATTTTCATTATAGTCGTTGCCACTGCAACTGCCTATGGACTCCATGCAAAAAACCAGTATGATAAAGCCCAATACCAGCTCTCGCAAGGCATACAAGCCTTTAATGAATACAGCGCAAGCGGAAAAAAAGAAGATATCGACAAAGCAGAAACCATCTTGAGCGAAGTTGTGCAGAAGAAAAAAGGAGAACTATCCTCTATCGCCAAACTATACCAGGCAAAGATCAGTTATACACGTGGAAAAAGTGAAGACGCGAAAAAATTGTACCAGGAAGTCATGAACAGCGCTTCGAGCCCTACACTGAAAGCATTAGCCGAAAAAGCCATTCAGCATATCGAGAAACAGTAGAACAGACAATTCCTCTTGCTCTCACACATGCTATTCGCAGAGAAACTATTTCCGCTTTACAACCTATAACCCGTTTTGTTATTCATACCGCAGGGCATCTATAGGATTCAAAAGGGACGCCTTGTAAGCCGGATAAAAACCAAAAAAAATCCCTACTACCCCTGAAAAAACAAAGGCAAGAAGGGCCGACATGAGGGAGACTTCCGTGGGCCAGCCCGCCATCATAGAGATTACTGTCGATCCGGTAATGCCGGCAGTGAGACCTATGACGCCACCTATAAGCGACAGTATGACCGCTTCCATAATGAATTGAAGTCTGATATCCCAGGTTTTTGCACCAATGGCCATCCGTATGCCGATCTCCCTGGTCCGCTCGGTAACGGAAACAAGCATTATATTCATAATCCCGATCCCTCCGACAAGAAGTGAAACAGAAGCAATGGCGCCGAGGAGTATGGTCATAATCTGTGTCTGCTCTTCTGCTGCCTGCATCATCTGGGTCAGGTTACGCACGGAAAAGTCGTCATCTTTTTTCGGGCCTATGCGGTGCCTCTGTTTGAGCAGATCAGTGACCTGTTTTTCGGCGCTGCTCAAGTCTTCGGCGCTCTTCGCCTTCACCATGATCTGTCGCACCATACCAGGAAAAGTCGTCCCGAAAAGTTTTTTCTGTGCAGTGGTCACCGGTACAAATACCGTGTCATCCTGGTCATCCCCCATGACCGATTGTCCTTTTTCTGTCATAACCCCAATCACCCTGAATGGGATTTTCTTGATTCTGATGATCTGGTCAATAGGATCAATACCTCCGAAAAGATTGTCCACCACTGTTTGGCCAAGAAGAGCTACTTTCGTGGCGCTTCTCACATCTTCTTCCGTTATGGAACGCCCTGATGCTATGGGCCAGTCGCGTACCCTGATAATGCCCAGCGTTGTTCCATTGACTCTCGTGGACCAGTTCAGATTTCCGTAGACTATCTGGGATGTTCCACTCAAGATGGGCGCCACATCCTGTACGGCGGGACATTCTTTCTCGATTGCCTCGGCATCATTCAATGTGAGGGTAGGCTGGCCTCCAAAGCCCGTTCTTATACCGCCGGAGGTCTGGCTACCGGGAAGCACAATAAGGAGGTTGCTTCCCATACTTGCTGTCTGTTCGGCTATTTTGCGACTCGCTCCCGTCCCAACAGCAAGCATGGCAATAACTGCCCCAACGCCAATAATGATGCCGAGCATGGTAAGGGCCGAGCGCATTTTGTTTACCCTCAGAGCACGCAACGCTATCTGCACTGTCCATGGAATGCTTATCAACTTTTCACCCCGCTCTCAAACCCCTTTTGATCTTCAATGGTCGGTTTATCGCTCACCAGATGTCCATCGAGAAATCGTATGATTCTTCTGCTGTAGGTGGCAATATCCGGCTCATGTGTCACTAATATAATGGTAATACCTGATTCACCGTTAAGTTTCTGAAAGAGCTCCATTATCTCAACACTTGTATGAGTGTCGAGGTTTCCCGTCGGTTCGTCGGCCAGAATAACAGGTACTTCATTCACAATGGCCCGTGCGATGGCCACCCGCTGCTGCTGCCCTCCGGATAGCTGGTTGGGATGGTGTTGCTCCCTGCCTTCCAGACCCACCGTTTTCAGGGCAATCATGGCCTTCTCCCTTCTTTCTTTCAGAGCAACACCGCTATAGAGAAGCGGTAATTGAACATTTTCCAGTGCAGATGTTCTTGGTAAAAGATTAAACCCCTGAAAAACAAAACCGAGCTTCTGATTTCTGATATGGGCCAGTTCATCTCTCGTAAGCTTACCTACATCAACTTCTTCGAGGAGATATTGACCATTCGTCGGTATATCGAGACAGCCGATAATATTCATAAAAGTCGACTTACCGGACCCTGAAGGTCCCATAATTGCAAGGAACTCTTTTGCGGCTATTGTCACAGAGACCCTGTCAAGAGCCCTCAGTTCGGTGTCGCCCAACTGATAAATCTTGGAGATGTCTCTGGCTTCTATGAGGACCATTATCTTGGCAACCTCGGTGCAGACTGTTGCTGGTTATTATTGGTCTTTGTATTTTTTGTCAGGGATTCAATAATCACCTCTTGTCCTTCTGTCACATCTCCTGAGGTCACTTCCGTAAACGATCCGTCGCTGATACCTATAGTCACTTGAACCTGCTTCGGTTTATCGTTTTCCAGTATCCATATTGTATAACCTTTTTGCCCGGATGCGCCGCCGCCTTTCCCTGATGGACGTCCACCTGCCTTATCAGCAGGTACCGAAAGTCCTTTGCCGGCCTTATCGGCAGGTCCTTTCGAAACGGTAACACCTGCTTTCTCGGAGGGCCTGAAACGCAAGGCTGCGTTGGGAATTTTCAGTACTGAATCCTTGCTTACGACAACTACAATGACGTTAGCTGTCATACCGGGTTTAAGTCGTAGATCGACATTGTCCACTTTAATAACCACGTCATAGGTAACTACGTTTTGTACGGTAATGGGGGCGATACGTATCTGGTCTACTATTCCATGGAAGGTGTTTTCAGGATACGCATCAACGGTAAACTCCACGTCCTGGCCAACTTTGATCTTTCCGATATCAGCCTCATCGATACTCGTGTCAATCTGCATCTTGGTCAAATCCTGGGCTATCGTGAAGAGTGTGGGAGTCTGGAAGCTCGCTGCTACCGTCTGTCCCACATCAACATTCCTTGATACTACAACGCCATCTACCGGTGATACAATCTTCGTGTATCTGAGATTAGTTTCGGCAAAGCGTAATGCCGCCTCTGTCTGTGCCACCTGCGCTTTGGCGGTTCCCAGCAATGCATTGTTCGTTTCGTAATTCGTTTCAGCCGTATCAAGGTCGCTTCTGGCGATCAGATTTTCTGAAAAAAGCTGGCGGTTCCTGTCTTTTGTTCTCCTGGAGTCCTCCATTGTTGCCTTTGCTTTTGCCACATTTGCCTGTGCCCCGAGCACGTTAGCCTTCGCCTGGTCTACCTGGGCTTGTAGTATTGCAGGATCTATTTCCGCTATGATCTGCCCCTTTTTCACTTTGGAATTGAAATCCACATAAAGCTTTTTAAGAGTTCCCGACACCTGAGTACCGACAAGGACAGTCGTTACGGCATTCATGGTGCCTGTTGCCGTAACTGTCGACCGTAGGGCGCCGCTCGTCACCGGGGTTGTTTTGAATTTGACTGCACCGTTTTTGCTTTTGTAAAAGATGAAAGCTCCGGCCCCAATGACCACAATGATTATTGCGGCAATTATTATCTTTTTCATTCTTTTACCCCTATCGCTTTCTCGATACTAGCCTGAGAGTTTTTGTAGTCCGTAAGTGCCTGAGTATAGGCTACCTGGGCGTTGTTGAGACCCACCAGAGCATCCGTCACCTCAAGGGGGCTTCCTACACCGGCACGGTATCTGCCGGTGGCAAGCTCGACATTTTCTTTTGCTTGCCTCACAGCAAGCTCCGATGTGCTTATCCTCTCATCGGCCTCACGAAGCGAGAGATATGCCTGCTGAACCTGAGAATATATATCCAGACGCAGGGACTGTTCATTGGCGCTCACCGTATCATAGTTTGCCTGCGCTTCAGCAACCTGGTATTTCGTCTGAAAACCGGAAAACAATGGAATAGAAAGACTGAGTCCATAATTCCAGCCCTCATTGAGGGGAAAGCTCGTGTTCGTATAATTGTAGTTTGCATTACCACTCAGTACCGGGAAATATCCCTTGCGCGCAAGATCGATGGACGCCTTGGAGGCCTCTTTCTTCTTGATCAGCGACTGGAGATCGGGCCTCTGATTATATGCTTTTGAAGCAGCGTCCTCGAGGCTCATATCGTACTTCACATAAAATAAATTATCCTGGATGCCATACGGGGGAGCATCGTAAATCCCCATGGCGCTGTTCAGAGTAACCAGCGAAAGTTTTACCTGATTCTCGGCCTTAATAAGATTCAACCGCGCGTTACTCAGATCGACTTCCGCCTTCGTTACATCTATTTTTGATTTTGTTCCAACCCTGTAAAAACCACGGGCCTGTTCCAAATGTTCCTGGAACTGTTTAACGGATTCGAGGGCAACATCCCTGAGCCGCCGGGCCTGAAGCACATTATAGTATGCCTGTTTTACATTGAGGACCACTACATCCTGGGTATTGCTCAGATCAAACCGGGATGACTCGGTATTCAACTTGCCGATATTGACCTGCGTCGGCGTTTTTCCAAAATCAAAAATCATTTGCTTCAACCCTATGGTGCTCGCATATTGGTCATACTTGTCTGTACCACCCGAAGTAAGACCCGTTACCGTTGAAGAACTGGCTGGAGAAATCTTGCTGTAAGCGCCTGATGCATCAAGTTGCGGATAATAGTTCGCCCTTGCCTGGCCGACCCTTGCTTCGTTCGCCCTTATACTCGACTGCGATGCTAGTATACTTGGCTGGTTCTTGAGCGCAATATTCACTGCACGCTGGAGGGTAAGCTCCTCGCCGGCGATGATATTTTCAGCCGATGCCGGTAAAGACACAAGACAACAGAACAAGATAAAAACCATCAGCGCCACCGGCAACTTCCAAGTCAACTTCTGCATGCTCCTTGTTACCAGTTGAAACCATCGGGTTTGAGACACCTTACCAGGCATCATACTTCTGCGCATAAATTCCTCCTCCTGCAAGACCTGTATCATAAAAAGAAGGATACAAGTCCGATAAAAACATCCGGTCAATAGTTTAACTGTGTCAATATGCTTTATCATATAACAGACTCTTTTTGCAATCACTATGCCACTGGTTGATGATCTACAAAACCTTTGTTTACAGTCTTCCCGGCAAAGACAACCCAAATCCTATTCGACAATATCTGTCAATTAAGATTTTGGTATAGACATTTTTGTCGAACAACCTACGATCCCTCATCAGGGGCATGCCCCTTGGGAACCAGCATGCAGGAGGCCGGGGCTTACAATATACGTCATATCATGGTATCTCTTGTGAAGGTGATGCCGCTGTCCACCCGCCACCCAGCGCCTTTATCAGGAGCACCGCAGCCGCCATGCGCCGGCCTGCTATATCTACAGCCACCCTTTCATTTGACAGCGCCGTTGTCTGTGCAACAATAACATTGAGGTAGCTTACCGTCCCCGCCTTGTATTGATTCGTGATAAGTCCGAGGGATTCCTGCGCACTCTTTACTGCCGCACCCTGCACCTGCGCTTCTTCCTCCAGGATACGCGACGCGGCAAGATTGTCTTCGACTTCCTGAAAACCCGTGAGTACCGTCTGACGGTAGGACGCCACAGTGCCATCATAGGCAGCCCTTGCCTGTGCACTTTGTGCACTGCGTAAACCACCATCAAAGAGGGTCCCTGCTATGGCAGGCCCCAGCGACCAGAAATGGCTCGGCCACGTGAACCACTTGGATGATTCGCTGCTCTCGTAACCCCCTCCTGCGCTCAGCGTAACCTGTGGAAAATAAGCGGCTTTTGCCACACCGATCTGGGCATTTGCAGCGGCCATGCGACGTTCAGCGCCTGCAATATCGGGCCTGCGCTCTAAAAGATCCGAGGGCACACCGACAGGTACGGCAGGCGGGGTGGTATTGAGTGGCATAGCGGCAAGGGAGAAGTCAGAAGCCGGCTTCCCGACAAGCGCCGCTATTGCGTGTTCCAATTGAGCACGTTGGATTCCGAAGTCGATCAATTGGGCCTGGCTGGATTTGAGCTGGGTTTCGGCCTGAAGAACATCCGTCCTTCCCGCCACACCGCTGTCGTAGCGGTTTTGTGTCAGTTCAAGAGCCTTTTTGTACGCAGAAACCGTTGCATTGAGAAGCTGCATCTGCGCATCAACTGTTCGCAACTGGAAATAAACCTGTGCCAGTGCAGCCTGAACGCTTAACCGAACAGCTTCGAGGTCGGCAGCGCTCGCCTGGGCGTTCGAACGGCTCGCTTCGACGATGCGACGGATACGGCCCCACACATCGGCTTCCCAGGACACATTAACGGGCAAAAGGTAATCGGAGGTGGGGACACCTCCTGCAACCTGGTTTTGTGTAAGAGTAGAAGACCGTAATGCCCGTGTGTAGGAGACATTAGCCGTGACAGTAGGAAAATAGCTTGCACGGGCCGCCTGCACGAGCGCCATAGCCTGACGGTATTGCGCTTCCGCTGTAAGAACGGTCTGGTTTGAAATGTTCAACTGCTCTTCGAGATCGTTCAATTGCGGGTCGTCGAATATACTCCACCAATTTCCCCTGGTCGCAGTATCTCCCGGCTGGGCCACTTTCCAGTCTCCCATCTCCTTATATGTCCCGGGCACTGGCGTCGACGGTCTTTTGTAATCGGGCCCCACAGCGCAGGCAACGAGCGCCGCGCATAGGGTCCCGGTGAGCCACATTACGCTCATTATCCTGATCATGTTATTCACACCGTCACCTCACGAATCCTCAAGTATTTCCTCAACCATGGCAGGATGGCGTTTTTGCCACAGTCCTTTCATGCGCAGTCTGAATCTGTCGAGGTACAGATACATCACAGGTGTCGTATACAGAGTGAGCATCTGGCTAAGTATGAGCCCTCCGACAATTGCGATACCCAAGGGTCTGCGAAGCTCCGATCCGATACCGCTGCCCAGCGCAAGAGGCAGACCTCCAAGAAGTGCGGCCATCGTTGTCATCATAATAGGTCTGAAACGCAACAGACAGGCCTGAAAAATAGCTTCTTCCGGGCTTTTTCCTTCCTTGCGCTCCGCCTCGAGGGCAAAATCAACCATCATAATCCCGTTCTTTTTGACAAGGCCTATGAGGAGAATGATGCCAATAAGAGCGATAATGCTAAAATCGATGCGGAAAATGAGAAGGGCAAGAAGGGCCCCCACACCCGCAGACGGCAACGTCGAAAGGATGGTAATGGGATGGACGTAACTTTCATAGAGCATACCCAGCACAATATAGACCACTACAAGCGCAGCAAGAATAAGCCAGGGCATATTGGCGAGAGCAGCCTGGAATACCCGCGCCGTTCCCTGAAAACTGCCACTGATACTCGCCGGAAGTCCCATTTTCCGTGTTGTCTCCTCTATCTCCTTTACTGCTTCTCCGAGCGATTTACCAGCTGCCAGATTGAAAGAGAGGGTAACGGCAGGAAACTGACTCTGGTGGTTGATGGCCAGGGAGGTTGTATTCCGTTCAAATCGTGCAAACGCTGAGAGAGGCACCATCGCTCCGGTCGTGGAGCGGACATAAATGTCGCGAAGCGTCTCCGGCCTCTGCCAGAAACTCGGGGCCACCTCCATTACCGTATGGTATTGATTGAGATAGGTGTAGGTAATGGAAACCTGTCTCTGGCCAAAGGCATCATAGAGTGTGTTATCGATCGCCTGAGATGAGATACCGAGGCGTGAGGCCGTGTTCCGGTCGACAATAACGGTTGCCTCCAGTCCCTTGTTTTGCTGGTCGCTGTTGACATCAACGATAGTGGATAGCGTACGCATCTGCTGGAGGACGCGCGGAGACCAGGCATTGAGGTCAGAGAGGTTTTCTCCCCGCAACGTATACTGGTAAAGGCCACCGCTTATCCTGCCTCCTACACGCAACTCTTGCACCGCCTGAAGATAGGTGGGAGCCCCCGGCACCTGGGTGAGTTTGGCGCGAAGTCTTGCTATTACCTCGTTGGCCGTACTTTTGCGTTGCCCATGAGGTTTGAGGGCGATAAAGAGACGGCCTGTATTTGTTGTAGCGCCTCCCCCACCCGAACCGCCCGTGAAACCGGCGACATTCTCTACATCCTTGTCGGCCTTGATAATATTAACCACCTGTTTGAGTTTCGATTCCATAGCTTGAAATGATATATCCTGTTCGGCAACAATAGTACCGGTGATGCGCCCGGTATCTTGTTCGGGGAAGAACCCTTTCGGGCTAATGATAAAGAGACCGATGGTAATAGCTACACAGGCCACGACCAGGGTCAGCATGAACCTGGGGTGGCCCAAAGCCCAGCGCAAGGTCACTTCGTATCGACGGTACATCCCGTTGAATAAATCTTCACTCATCTTATATATTTTGCCGTGTGCGGCGGTTTTCCCAGGCTTTAAAAGCCTGGCACACATCATGGGCGTAACGGTAAGGGATACCACGAGAGAAACGGCAACGGCAACACTTAATGTGACAGCGAACTCACGAAGAAGTCTGCCGGGAATATCTGCCATCAAAAGAAGGGGGATAAAGACTGCCACGAGCGAGACACTCATGGACAGGACAGTAAAAGTTATTTCCTTTGCGCCGCGCAAAGCGGCCTGCATGGCCGTTTTACCCATCTCGATATGTCGCGTGGTATTTTCGAGCACGACGATAGCATCATCAACGACAAACCCCGTTGCGATGGTCAATGCCATAAGCGACAGGTTATCTACGTTATAATGCAGAAGATACATAACGGCAAATGTACCGATGAGAGAGAGGACCACTGCAACAGCAGGTATCACCGTCGCGCGGCCATTCCTGAGAAAGCCAAAAACCACCAGGATAACGAGGATGGCCGAAATCATAAGCGTGATCTCTACATCTTTCAAAGACCCCCGGATAGGGGGTGTACGGTCCTGCACAATCGTTGCTTTGACAGCGCCCGGCATGGCCGCTTCCAATTGGGGGATCAGCGCTCGTACCCGGTCCACAGTCTCTATAATGTTGGCCCCGGGCTGACGGAATATGATCACCATGACGGCAGGTTTTCCATTCACGAGCCCTGTGGACCTGACATCTTCCACTGAATCGGTCACCTTTGCCACGTCTAGGAGCCGCACCGCAGCACCTGAGCGGTATGTGACAACTACGGGTTCATAGTGCTCGGCCTTATGTAATTGATCGTTGGTCTGTATTTCCCAGGTATGCTCTCCATTCGACAACTGCCCTTTGGGGCGGTTTATGTTGGTACTGCTTAAAACACCTCGAACGTCTTCAAGGCTGATACCATATTTGTTCAGCGCTGTCGGATTGAGGTCTATACGAACTGCGGGCAGGGAACTGCCGCCGATAACAACTTGACCCACCCCTTCTATCTGAGACAGTTTTTGCTGCATGATGCTCGATGCCGCATCAAACATCTGAGCCGTAGTAACAACATCAGAAGTAAGGGCGAGGAGCAGTATGGGCGCATCGGCCGGGTTGATCTTGCGGTAAATGGGGTTTCTGGGCAGATTTGCCGGCAAATCACCACGGGCGGCATTGATGGCCGCCTGTACATCACGGGCTGCTCCGTCTATATTGCGGTTCAAATCGAATTGCAACGTAATGCTTGTGGACCCCCGATAGCTCGTAGACGTCATTTCATTAACACCGGCTATACGACCGAGCTGTCGCTCAAGAGGTGTTGCCACGGAGGTGGCCATCGTTTCAGGGTCCGCACCCGGCAGCGCCGCATTAACAGAAATGGTGGGAAATTCTACAGGAGGCAGGGGAGACACAGGCAACAGGTGGAGAGCGATTAATCCTGCCAGGGCGAGGGCAATTGCGAGCAGTGTTGTTGCAACAGGCCTGTTTATGAAGGTCTCTGAGATATTCATGGCCGGTCCGCAGGTACTGTTTCCCGATCCGCTTCATGGACGCGACGGTCTTTGATCCGTTTCGCCAGCCGGTCAAACCACAGATAGATGACCGGCGTCGTGTAGAGGGTGAGGATCTGACTGATAATCATACCGCCTACAATTGCGATGCCGAGGGGCCGACGAAGCTCGGAGCCCACGCCACTCCCCATAGCTAAAGGAAGCGCTCCGAGCAGGGCCGCCATGGTGGTCATCATGATAGGGCGAAAACGCAAAAGTGACGCCTGATAAATTGCGTCAACGGGGCTCTTTCCTTCCTTACGTTCTGCTTCCAGGGCAAAATCGACAATCATAATACCATTCTTTTTGACGATCCCGATGAGAAGGATAATGCCGATAAGTGCGATGACACTGAAATCGATGCGGAGTAAAAGGAGCGCCAGAAGCGCTCCCACGCCGGCCGACGGAAGGGTGGAGAGGATCGTGATGGGATGGATGTAGCTCTCATAGAGGACACCAAGAACAATATAAACAGTAATGAGTGCCGCCAGGATTAAAAGTGGTTCACTGGTGAGGGAATTCTTGAATGCCTGCGCTGTTCCTTGAAAGCTTCCCCGGATACTTGCCGGAAGACCCAACTCATATTCTGCAGCTTCCACGGCTTTCACGGCCTGGCCCAATGATGCCCCGCGCTCCAGGTTAAAAGAAACCGTGACAGAGGGGAATTGACCCTGGCGGCTTATCAGAAGCGGCCCTGTCGTTTCCGTGATCCGGGTAATTGCACTGAGTGGCACCTGCCCGCCTGTGTTACTGCGCAGATAGACGTTGTTCAGACTCGCCGGATTTTGGAGAAAATCCGGTTTTACGGCAAGGATGACACGATACTGATTGAGCTGCGTAAACATGGTAGAAACAATCCTCTGCCCAAAGGCATTATACAGTGCGTCGTCGACATTTTGCGGTGTTATGCCAAAACGTGATGCCGTGCTTCTATCAATATCCAGAGTCACACGAAGCCCCTTATCCTGTTGGTCGCTGCTCACATCCCTGAGTTCAGGACGCATCTTCAGGGTTTCAACCAGTCTTGGCGCCCAACTGTAAAGTTCATTGGCATCGGGATCTTCCATAGTATACTGGAACTGTGTGCGGCTTACCCGTGCATCGACAGTAAGGTCCTGCACGGGCTGCATAAAAAGGGTAATCCCGTCTACCTTGGCCAGTTCAGGCTGCAGCCGCCGTATGACTTCCGATGCGCTCACCTTCCTCTCCGCAAGAGGTTTTAGGTTAATAAGGATACGCCCACTGTTGAGTGTCGCATTTGTTCCATCAACGCCGATGAATGAGGAAAGATTTTCTACAGCACGGTCTTTGAGAATTATCCCGGCAAGGGCCTGCTGCTTTACGGCCATAGCTGAAAAAGAGGATGACTGGGAAGCCTCCGATATCCCCTGAATGACCCCCGTGTCCTGTACCGGAAAAAAACCTTTTGGCACAACCAGAAAGAGGATTGCGGTGAACACGAGGGTGCCTGCGGCCACGATAAGTGTGGCGCGTTGATGTCGGAGAACCCACATCAGTGTTGTTCCGTAGGCCTCAATGATACGGTCGAAGGCCCGCTGGGAAGCCCGGTAAAACCGCCCCTGCTGCTCTACACGGGTATGTTTGAGCAGGCGTGCGCACATCATGGGGGTAAGCGTGAGAGAGACCACAGCCGAGATGAGGATCGTTACACCGAGGGTAACGGCAAATTCACGAAAAAGCCGTCCCACCACATCGCCCATGAACAGGAGCGGAATGAGCACAGCAATAAGTGAGATAGTGAGAGACAGAATGGTGAAACCTATCTGTTTTGATCCTTTCAATGCTGCTTCGAGCGGTTTGTCCCCCTCCTCTATGAACCGGGCAATATTCTCAATCATGACAATGGCATCATCAACAACAAACCCGGTGGATATGGTGAGCGCCATGAGGGAGAGGTTATTGAGGCTGAAACCGAGAAGGTACATGACACCGAAACTGCCTACGAGAGAAACAGGTACGGCAATGCTGGGGATAATCGTCGCCGACAGATTCCGCAGAAAGAGAAAGATGACGAGGACGACAAGGACAACGGCAAGCATGAGCTCAAACTGTACATCGTGGACTGAGGCACGGATCGTTGTTGTTCTGTCCGTAAGGATAGAGACCTCAATAGCGGGCGGAAGAGAGCTCGCGAGCTGAGGCATAAGGGCTTTCACACGGTTCACGACCTCAATGACATTGGCGCCGGGCTGACGTTGAATATTGAGAATAACAGCCGGCGTTGTGTTCATCCAGGCAGCCTGATGCAGGTTTTCGGCATCATCAACAGCTTCAGCCACGTCGGAAAGTTTGATTGGCGCCCCATTCTTGTAGGCAACAATCAGAGACCTGTACTGTTTGCTTGAAAAAAGCTGATCATTGGCGCCGATGATATAGGACTGTCTTGGACCGTCAAAGCTCCCTTTTGCCTGATTGACATTTGACGTGACTATTGCGGAACGCAGGTCCTCCAAGGTAAGGTTATAGGCTGCAAGCGCCGTCGGGTTTGCATGAATTCTTACCGCAGGTCTTTGACCGCCGCTGATGCTCACAAGTCCGACTCCGGGAAGCTGGGAAATCTTCTGCGCAAAGCGTGTATCTGCAAGATCTTCCACAGTAGGAAGCGGCAAAGTCTTGGACGAAAGGGCCAATGTAAGGATGGGGGCATCAGCAGGATTCACCTTACTGTAGATCGGCGGGGAAGGAAGGTCCCGGGGCAGGAACGTGAATGCGGCGTTTATTGCCGCCTGTACCTGTTGTTCGGCGACATCAAGAGAGAGATCAAGACTGAACTGCAGGGTAACAATGGAACTCCCGCTCGAACTTGTCGACGTCATCTGGACGAGACCGGGCATTAAGCCGAATTGGCGTTCTAATGGGGCCGTCACTGAAGACGCCATAACATCGGGACTTGCGCCGGGGTAAGCGGTTCTGACCTGGATTGTCGGGTAATCAACTTGCGGCAGCGCGGAGACCGGCAGCTGACGATATGCCACGGCGCCTGCCAGAAAAATTGCCACCATCAGCAGCGTCGTCGCCACAGGCCGTATGATGAAGGGGCGTGAAAGGTTCACTAACGCTCCTTTCGGGGCTCTTTACCGCTCGTCTCTTCGCCCTTTACATCCACCTTTGCCCCGTCACGAAGCCTTTCTGCGCCATCGACCACAACGAGTTCGCCTGCCGAAAGCCCTTGGGTAATCGAAGCTTCGCCACCCTGGACTTCACCTACATTAACGGGCCGGACCTGAGCGGTATGGTCTGATTTCACCACATAGACAAAAGCGCCCTGGGGGCCCCGCTGAATAGCAGCAGACGGCACGATGATCGTCCCACGTTTGAGGTCTATGAGCAGTCTTGCATTAACAAACTGGTTCGGGAACAGTTCATGGGCACTGTTGGGGAATGTTGCCCTGAATTTGACAGTGCCTGTACTCGGGTCGACCTGATTATCAATTGTCAGAAGAGTTCCTGTGGCGAGCTTCATCTTCTGTTCCCGGTCATAGGCTTCAACGATTAAACGCTCCCCCGTTTTGAGCCTTCGGAGAACCTGCTGCAGGTTGTCCTCGGGAACAGGAAAGATAACTGTAATGGGTTGAAGCTGGGTAATGACAATCAAGCCATTTGAATCACCGGCACGAACAATGTTTCCCGGGTCTACAAGGCGCAGACCGATTCGTCCACTCACCGGCGCAGTGATCCTGCAGTAAGTAAGCTGCAATCTGGCATTATCGATCTGACCCTGGTCAGCCTTTACAATACCCTCATATTGCCGCACCAGGGCCTCCTGGGTATCGAGTTGCTGCTTTGGAACCGAATCCTTCTCCCAGAGTGTCCGGTAACGCTCCAGATCGAGAATTGCATTCTTCAAAAGGGCCTGATCGCGCGCCATCTGCCCTTCAGCCTGGGTCAGTTGCACCTCGAAGGGCCTCGGGTCGATGAGTGCCAGCAAGTCCCCATTGTTGACGGATTGACCCTCCTTGTAGCGGATCTCCATTAATTGCCCGTCAACACGGGTTTTAACAGTGACCGTGTTGAGTGGGGTGACCGTTCCAAGCCCTGTGAGATAGACTGCCATGTCACCTTTTTTGACCTGTGTAACCGCAACGGGCACGCTCCGTGTCTGATTGGCAGACCCTTTACTGGCAGCCTTTGTCTGCATCGCCGGTCTGATAATAAAGATGTATGTCCCGATAGCCACAATGCAAACCACAAGCAGTATTATCCACAAACGCCGACGAGGTTTTACAACGTTTTCTGCGGTTTCTGATATGCCATGCTCTTCAGACCCTTGCGTTGATGTCATTTCGATGGCCTCTTTGAGGATTGTTTTTTGATCATTTCTTATGCGCTCAATATGGATAACCGACGGATCGGTTTATTTTTGAGAACGAAATTACGGACTATGCTATATAGTAAATGCCCCTTGACGGCTTGTCAAGCGTGTTTCGCATAGATGTTTCGCATAGATCTCACATCAAACCGCAATCAAGGATATTGGACAAAGATAGCGAGGATGGAACCCTCCCGCGCGCGAGTTCCTTGCTGCCGTAAAAGCATGCCAAGATTCATATGATATTACACCGGCAAGTAAAGACCTTAAAGTTTGTCATGCCGGACTTGATCCGGCATCCAGTCTTCTCAGTGGATGTTGCTTGCGCAAATGAAGATACCGGCGCACTGTGCCCTCGCGTGCCCTTTCGGGTATCAGGGTATTCGCCGGAATGACGGAAATTCAGCTCTTTTGTTGCCGGAGTAATAGTATTGATTTAATTTTTGTTCTGGGTAAGCCAGTTAACTGTTTTCCGAAATCAAGTTTCTGTCATTCTTCCAGGTATACACCATTTCATCCGTAATTGGGCATCTGCATAGTCATTGACAAATCAATACCCGTAATATTAATTTCTGTTAATTTTTGCTTGCAGTATAGCACTTACTTGGCTATAATCGTAAGAAGAGGTATCACATGGCAACAAAAAACCAAGGTTACCAAACCAGGAGATTCTCTCGAAATCTCTCCCAGCGGGGCCGTGGTTTATGCCAAATTGTACAGTCTTCAAAAACGGTTTTGGGGATGGAGATGTCAGGTCTGTGGGAAGATTGTTGACCCGGTTATTTTGGAGAGTCAGCAATTGATGAGAGCGTGTTGCTCATAAAATTAATGAAAAAGGGGTGCACTATGAACAAAAGATCACTTGGATTGGTATTATTGGTTGCCTTTATCGGGATAGCATTGGGAGGTTGCGGGTGTATGCAACAGCAAATGAAGGGCGAAACTGCTCCTCCGCCCCCAGCTGCGGTAGTCCAACCGGCCCCTGCATGCCCTGCATGCCCGCCCGCGGTAGTCTGCCCGCCTCCTCCTGCGTGCCCTGCGTGCCCTGCACCGGTCGTAGCGCCTAAAAAAGATCGTAACTAAACCGCTACCGGCGTACTGCCCCGCTGATTGATAAAACATGAAGCGGGGCGAGGTACGGTTGTTCCTGGACGAGAGAAACATGCCAATGCGGCACAATCATACGACAACAAATGGAATGAAGGTCAGGCTGTGTCTTTTGGCGGCATTGCGACGCATAAAGCGATCAGATAAAGTACGCTCGTTGGCAGCGATCATAACTAAAGGACTTTATCTTGGCCTTTTGGCCATCAGTTTTATCCCCCACCAAGTTGCCGCTGCAGACAGCACCATGCAATTGTCCTAACCCGAGCCGCTCATTGTCTGCGCACGAAGTTACAACAGCCTCCTTGATTATAGAGACGCAACCCGTGGCGGCATCTCATCCCAAACGGGCGAACTTCGAAGGGGAGCATAAGTCCAGGAATGCCCAGCACGTGGCAGACTGGGTCGTCGATTCGGGTGACAATCGCAGCATGCCATTCGCGATTGTCGACAAGGTGGACGCCAAAGTCTTTGTTTTCTATGCCAATGGACGACTTCGTGGCGCAGCTCCAGCTTTGCTAGGTCTGGCGCGGGGCGATGACTCCATTCCCGGTATCGGTAATCGGAAGTTGTCGAGCATCCGCCCTGAGGAGCGCACCACACCGGCGGGCCGCTTCGTAGCCTCGCTGGGATACAATTTCCACGGAAAGGACGTCCTCTGGGTGGACTACGACGGTGCCGTTTCCCTGCATCGGGTGGTTTCAACCAAACCTTCAGAGCGCCGCCTGCAGCGCTTGGCCACTCCAACGCCGCTCGACAACCGTATTTCCTATGGTTGCATCAATGTTCCCGTGAAGTTCTTCAATAACGTCGTAAGCCCGGCTTTTACCGGGACGAATGGCATCGTCTATGTGCTTCCGGAAACCCGGTCGAACAACGAAAGCTTCGCGTTGTATTATGACGTCGAGTGACGTTATGAAACAGGCACAACTGTGGACCTCGACGAGGGAAAAAGAATAGGCCACCACAAGGCTCTTGACCTTAAGGAAAACCTGAAGGGAGAAGAACATAAAAACTATCACCGTCAATACAACAATTGCAGATAAGCCGGTTGCATTATTTCATTTCAGTGCTATAATTGTAAAAGTATCTTCATTCTTCCTCCGGGTGCCTTCAGTCAATCCATTCCACCCCAACCAATGACTGGCCCGGAGGTTTGCCCCTATGAAGGAGCCTTACTCTGATGCAGACAAGGGGTAATTCCATTTCTAAATCAGGGATGATATTGAGGCGGCAAGGAGGAGGAAACCGGAGCGTACAATATGTACGTGAGGATTTGCGACGACGCTGCCAACAAAGATAGCGCCTTGATTTAGAAATGGAATAATAGGCTATATCGAAAAGAGTACATCACTTTTAAACATTATTGTAATGAAAAGGCTCGAATTGCAATCTTACAGGGGCTTTTTCCTCAGTTCCCACTTGTTTATTGCTAACTATGGTGAACCAAGGGCCTTCCTAAAGATCAACAACTCAAGCCTTAAAAGAGAGTTTCTCCACCAAAAACGCTCTCTTTTCGCATCACCAGTCAAATGGTGGCTTGACCGCCTATCGGTAGATGCTAATATAATTGTAGCAGACTTTTTCAATCTGTCAACAATGCAACTGGGGACAGAGTGTGTAAGGCAGGGAAATGCTGAAGCAATTAGAATGCGAACTAAGGAAACCAATACGGATAGATTGTGAAAAGTGATAAACCATTGAATTTACTGGAAGAAGAAATGCCGAGGAACGGAATTGAACCGCTGACACGGGGATTTTCAGTCCCCTGCTCTACCGACTGAGCTACCTCGGCATTTTGATGTTTATTTAAAACATAACTGTTCGACCCTATGTCAATATAAAACAGGCTATTCGTGATGAGTGATGGGTGATAGAAAAATAAATTGAGTGCAATTCATAAGGATTGCGCAATTTATTACAAGACCAAGGGATAGTCAGCGTCCCTTAAACATTAAGAGTGGCCTCATTTTTTACGGTAATCTTTAATCCGTTTGCATATTCTTCATAAAAACTTTTGACAGAAGATACTGCCATATGTTAACACATTTACCATGACAGAGACATTTACAAAACCATTCAAGGGATCCTTTACAATAAAGAAAACACCGATAACATCTCTCGTGTAGTATGTCCCCCCTACGATGTCATCTCCGACAATGAAGTCTATTACAATAAGAAGCAATGTCAACGCAATCCGGCTCGAACTTCCCAAGGCCCGTCCCACCATGGATCAATATGCAGCAGCGAAACAGACTATGGATGATTGGCTGAAAAAGGGTATTTTATCGCCTGACAAGAAAGATACAGTTTACGTATATGAGCAGGAATTCGAAATAGAAAATATATCCTTTTTCAGACGAGGCTTTATTGCACTTCATAAACTCGATACCGAAAGGATCCTCACCCACGAAGAAACAAGAAAAAAAGCAAAAGCAGATCGAGAGCAATTGATCAGCACATTAAAAACATATACAAGTCTCATTTTCGGTCTCTATGAAGACAAAGATGAAAAAATCGAAGACATCCTTGCGGGATCGCCAAAAGGAAAAGATATACGATTTTACCGATGAGCAGTCTATTCGTAACCGGTTTTACAGGATGACCGATGCAGGCGCAATTGCCAGACTGGTATCGATAATGGACACAAAGAAACATCTACATAGCAGACGGACACCACAGGCTTGACGTATCATACAGGCTCAATGTTCCCTATATTCCCATCTACCTTACCAATATGTATTCACCGGGGATCGTCATACTCCCCTACCACAGGATCGTCAACTTTGAGAAAACACGTCTTTTTACTGAAATAATGGATCTCCTGAAAGATTACACGGACATCGTGCAAATACCCTACTCGGGAAAAGATTCGGTGAAGGACGCTTTATCAAGAATAACCGGAGCGAGCAAAAACATCCTTTGTACTTTATCAAAAGATGATCCGCAACACCTTTACATTGTTACAGAGAATAAACCTTTTCCTGCTTATGAAAATCAGGATATACATGAATTCCCTGAAAAGATTGAAAGTTAATATCATCCATAGCGGTATCATCAAGGGTATTCTGAAGATAGACGACGAAGAGATTTCTTTCACTCAGGACCATTACGAGTCTGTCGATTCTATCCGTAACGGCTCATGTGACCTTGCCTTCTTCCTTCCGCCTACAAGCGTTGAAGAGGTGAGAGATATTGCTGATAATAGTCTCTACATGCCGCCAAAATCAACCTTCTTTTATCCCAAGATACTCACAGGTCTCGTTTTCTACCAATATGCATAACAAAATAGATTCCTTTGAGCGTGCCCACGGGAATCCCTGTAGTCCACAAACCCTCGATATTCTCTGCGAGGATAAATTGAAGTTCTTTCAGAAAAAAAACGGGTACCGGTTCTCAATCGATGCCTTTCTTATTGCAAATTTTGTTACCCTTAAGAAAGGCGAAAGATTATTGGATATTGGCACAGGGTGTGGTATTATACCTATCTATCTTGCAAAAAGGGGATATACAAACGATATGCTCGGCGTTGAGATTCAGGATGATCTTTTCCATCTGGCAATAGAAAATAAGAAATTGAATAATATCTCTGATCATATTCAATTTCTCAAAGGAGACATCAGAAATCATGTTTCAACGCTCAAGAAAGAACCTTTCAACATTGTCATCTCCAATCCACCATACACAAAAAAAAATTCCGGTAGGGTAAGCCCCGGAGATTCCCGGTATATTGCCCGCTACGAGTCTTTTCTTGATCTATCTGAACTTTTATCCGCCACGGCATCCCTTCTCAACAAGAAGGGCCGTTTCTGCGTCATATACCCATCAAACAGGTTGGGGGAACTCATTTATACGGCTGGATTGAATAAACTGGAACTTAAACGGCTGCGTCTCGTCTATCCTAAAAAAAACGAAGAGGCAAATCTTTTCCTTGCAGAATTTCTCAAAGAAGGCGGCGTGGGAGTAAAAATTGAAAAACCACTCTATATCCATGAAGATGGTTGTAACACGGAAGAAGTAAAAAAATACTACGCACTGAAGGGTTGATTATGGAAGATTTTCTCGCACTTGTGGATAAAGATTTACAAAAGCTCGAACTTTCTATTGACAGGCTGATTACTACAAAAATTAGTTTCATCAAAGAAATCGTAAACTACATTATAAAATCAGGCGGCAAACGGGTAAGGCCCGTGCTCGTCACTCTCTCCTCCAAGCTTTGTGGGTATAGGGGAGAAAAACATATCCCCTTTGCCGCTATTATAGAATTTATCCATACAGCAACACTGCTTCACGATGACGTTGTTGATAACGCGAAAACAAGAAGGGGCTTTTCGACAGTCAACACCGTCTGGGGGAACGAACCCAGTGTCCTCGTGGGAGATTTTCTCTATTCCAAGTCGTTTGAACTGATGTCTCATGAAGGCAACCCTGAAATTCTGAAAACCATTTCACGGGCTACCACGTCCCTCTCTGAAGGAGAAATCCTGGAAATTATTAAGACAGCGGATATCAACACCACAGAAGAAGAATATTTTGAAGTAATCGGCAACAAAACAGCGGTCCTTTTCTCTGCTGCGTGCGAAATAGGGGCAATACTTGGCAAAGTAACGACAACGCAAAGGAATGCTCTCAAGAACTTTGGATACAAGCTCGGCATTGCATTCCAGCTCCGCGACGATATACTCGACTACACGTCATACGATGAGGTCCTTGGAAAACGCGTAGGCACCGACCTCAAAGAAAGAAAAGTGACCCTCCCGCTTATCCATGCCCTGCAATCTGCAAGTGAAAAAGAAAAGAGCAGTATCGCCAAAATCCTCAAGAAGCAAGTCATTTCACAAAACGATTTCGACAGGGTGAGCAGACTCATCGAAACGCATGGCGGGATAGCTTATACGTCGTCGGCAACGGAAAAATATCTTCAGAGCGCAAAGAAACACCTCAACATCTTTCCTTCCTCCCGTTATAAGGAAGCCCTCCTGTCACTTGCAGATTACATGCTTAAAAGGGAGAAATAAGAAAAGACCGTTTTGGGTTTTACGTTTTATTTGTTACGTCTATATTCAACCAGCTACAACACTTCACCCTTGGGAATAACAACGATACCATCTTCTGATACATAGAACCGTTTCCGGTCTTTTTCAAGATCATACCCGATTTTCATGCCGTCCGGTATTCTGACATCTTTATCGATAATGGCCCTTTTCACCTTTGCGCGCATCCCTATGACAACATTATGAAAAAGGATCGACTCATCGACCTCTGCATAACTATTGACCCGAACCCCCGGAGAAAGGATTGATTTATTCACCCTGCCACCGCTGATAATGACGCCACTGCAGATGATTGAATCGAGAGCCTTCCCTGCCCTCCCCGATTCTTCATCGGCAAAAACGGTTTTGGCCGGTGGATATTGACCCTCATACGTCCTGATAGGCCAATTCTTATTGTAAAGGTTAAAAATAGGGTTTACGGAAGCCAGATCCATATTTGCCTGCCAGTAAGCGTCTATTGTTCCTATATCTCTCCAGTAGTTTGCATCTTTTCCCTCATCCGACGCACCGAACCTGTACACAAAAACTTTTTTTCGGGGATACAGCATGGGGATAATGTCCTTTCCGAAATCATGAGAATTGCTATCTTTTGCGTTCTTGTTGAGAACATCGATGAGAATGTCCCTGCTAAAAACATATACACCCATGGAGACAAAAGCTTTCTCAGGCTTACCGGGGATTGCACGCGGATTTTTCGGCTTCTCCTTAAAACCGCTTACTCTCCCGTCAGCCATTGCTTCGATTACACCGAACCGTGATGCTTCTCCAATATCTACCTCGACGGCTGCAATGGTCAGGTCGGCCTTCTTCAAGTGGTGGTACCGGATAAAATGGCTATAATCCATCTTGTATATGTGATCACCGGAGAGGATCACCACATACTCGGCGTCAATCCGCTGGAGGTGGTATAAATTCTGGTATACCGCATCAGCAGTCCCCCTGTACCAATCCTCGCCGACCCGCATCTGCGGAGATAGATGCGATACGAACTCACCCAACTCAGGATTGAGGATACTCCAGGCATCCCTTGTGTGTTCTATAAGGGAGTGAGATTTATACTGGGGAAGAACAAAGATTTGCCGTATTCCTGAATTAACACAATTGCTCAGGGTAAAATCGATAACCCGGTACTTCCCGCCAAAGGGAACAGCAGGCTTCGCCCTGTCTTTCGTCAATGGATGCAGGCGGACACCAACTCCTCCGGCAAGAACAAAGGCAACAGCATTATGTATAATTCTTGGTCTCATAAGCTATATATACATTATCAACGTATCGGCGTTAATAATCAACAGAAATTGGATCGCATGGCATATTTTTCGATTTGCCTTCAACAATGACAACAAACTCTCCCTTGATTTCTCCCTCAGGAAAAACCCTGATCAGTTCCTCTAAATCTCCCCTCAGAACACTTTCGTACACCTTTGTGATCTCTTTCAAAACAACTGTCTGTCTATTACCCAAGACTTCATAAATCGTTTTCAGTGTTTCTGCAACCCGTCTCGGTGACTCATAAAAGACAATAGGATATGGCAAGGTAGAAAACTCTCTCAATACTTTCCTCTGCTTCCCTTTTTTTAGCGGTAAAAAACCAAAAAACATAAAATGGGCGGCAAAGAGGCCTGAAATAGAAACAGCGCTTATTACCGCCGAAGGACCCGGTACGGCTCTTACCGTAACCCCCATCTCATAACAGGCCCTGACGATATAATTTCCCGGGTCAGAGATACATGGTGTACCGGCCCCGGTTATGAGGGCACATGTCTTCCCTCTCCATAATTGCTCAGCAATACTCTTTGCCTTCCGTTCTTCATTGTAACTGTTTATGGAAATAATTGATTTCTTGATTTCGAAATGGTTAAAAAGCTTCAAGGCCCTGGCGCTACTCTCGGCAACAACAAAGTCTACTTCCCGTAAAATCTCTATAGCCCTGAGTGTAATATCCTTAAGATTGCCTATAGGGGTGGCAACAACATATAAAGTCCCGTCTGAATCCATATCCCTCAAAGCATAGTACACTGTAAAAGACTTGACAAGAACAAAAAAGTTTAGGACAATAAACTTATGATTTTTAAAATCATTCTGCTGGGTATTGCCGTATCGCTTCTTCCGTGCACCGGGCAGGCGGCCGTATATGGTTTTGTTGACGAAAGCGGCACATATCATTTTACAAATATGATCCCTGTAGGAAAAAAATTTCGTATTATCATTTCAGACAGGATCAAATCGATAGTGACAAAAAACTTCAATAACACCGATTATGATGGTATGATCACGACACATGCCGCCAATCATGGTGTTGACCCGTTGCTTGTCAAAGCTGTTATGAAAGCTGAGTCTAATTTTAACCCCAGGGCTTTGTCTCACAAGGGCGCTCAGGGACTTATGCAGCTCATGCCGGATACGGCAAGGCTCATGAAAGTAGAAGACCCCTTTGACCCTGATGAGAACATTAAGGGCGGCACCCGGTATTTGAAATATCTTGATGATATCTTCAGCGGAAATCTTGAGCTTATACTCGCAGGATACAATGCAGGACCAGGAAGGGTTATAGAAAACAAGATGAATGTTCCACCTTACGAAGAAACTAAATCATATATACAGAGAGTAAAATCCTACTACAATAAGTTGAAGAAACCGCATGAAAGCTAGAGACGAAAAAATGCCAATCTGGACACTCCCGAACAGATTGAGCATTATCAGGATATTGCTCATACCTGTTATCATTCTTTGTATGGAAAAAGGATTTTTCTTTGCGGCTTTTTTCCTTTTTATCTTTGCAGGTATTACAGACGGGCTCGATGGTTTTATTGCCAGAAAACTTAATATGACCACAAAACTTGGTCTCTATCTGGATCCCATTGCGGACAAACTCCTTGTCTCATCGGTCCTAATTACCCTCACTTATTTCAAATTCGTGCCTCTCTGGATTACTATCATACTCGTTTGTAGAGAATTCCTCATTAACGGCTTGAGGTCCTTCTATGCAATGGAGGGTATTGCAGTTTATCCTTCCTTTACCGGCAAGCTCAAGACTATGCTCCAGATTGTCGGTATAGCATTCATCCTTTTTGACTCAGGAAACGACTACCTGCGCAATACTCCCCTTGACAGAATAGGCCTCTACATACTTTATGGCGCTCTCTTTTTCAGCATATTTTCAGCCTGGAATTATATTGCCGCGATTTTTAAACCACATACAAGTAGTAATACCCCATAATCAAACACCAACCCTCAACAGATATCGGAATGATGAACAACAACCGCTATCAGACTTGATTATTGATTATTATCTTTGCAGGTCCCACAGTTCATGCAGGTGCTCTCTTCCCCGTCATCACAATAAACACCAGCCCTCCCTGAGGTGTTCTCTATGTATACCCTATTACCCTCATCTCTTCCTTTTACATAGAGATAATCGAGGGGAATTTTCCCCAATCCCCCGGTAATGTCCAGTGCATACTGCGGCATTGCAAGTCCTGAACTATTTTCCCTCAGGGCCTTCATAATCGCAATGCCATTCTCCAGGCGTACTTTGAAGTGGGCGGCACCTACAACTTCATCGAGTTGGAACAGATAATATGGCTTAATGCCTGTAGCAACGAGCATACGAAAGAGTTTCGAAAGCACCTGGGGACAATCGTTGATATTTCGCAAGAGCACTGTCTGGCTTATGAGCATATTTCCTGTTTCACGGATTTTCCTGACCAGTTCCAAAAATTCCGGGGATATTTCTCTCGGATGATTGATATGAATAACGATCCAGAGGGGGGCATGCCGCTTTATCTCTTTTAAATGTTCTTTTGTAAACCCTTCCGGAAATACAACAGGCATTCTCGTGCTGATCCGGATTGTCTCTATTTTCGGCATGTCTCTCAGTTCCGATAAAATAGACCGAGTTCATCAGGGGCAAGCATGAAAGGGTCTCCGCCCGAGAGAATAATTTCCCTTATATGGGGGTCTTCTTTAATAGAGCGGAGGGATTCCTCCCGATATGCCTCCGGATGCCAGTCTTTTCCTACAAGCCTCTTCCTGTTACAAAATCTGCAATACATGGCACATTGAGAAGTCACAAGAAAGACAGCCCTGTTTAAATGCCTCTTCAAAAGAGCCGGCGTCACCGCAATACCATTTTCACCAAGAGGGTCTTCTTTTCCGTTCTTATCCATCTCCAAATGAGACGGTACAGCCTGTTGACGTATAGGGCAGGAAGGATTGTCCCTGTCCATAAGATTAAGATAGAAGAGGGGGACCTTCATGCGATGGAAGCGTACAACCTCTTTTAATATTCTTTCTGTTTTGGAATCAATGGGAATATGTCGCGATAATGCTTCTAATGAATGAAGAAAAAAAGGGAGGGTAGTAGACGTACCCTCCTCGCTGGTCGACAATTTATTATTGTACTGGAACGAATTGGGCTCTTCTGTTCTTTGCCCATGCTGCTTCGTTGTGCCCGGGATCAAGAGGTTTTTCTTTCCCGTAGCTTACCGTATCCAATAGCTTTGCCATCAATACCAAGATTAACAAGGAAATTCTTTGCAGAATCTGCCCTCTTCTGACCAAGGGCAAGGTTATATTCCACTGTTCCTCTTTCATCACAGTGTCCTTCAACTTGTGCACTTTCTTTCCTGGGTTGGCTGCAAACCAAGCTGCATTTTCCTTAAGGATGGCTGCATCGTTTGCTCTTATATTATATTTATCAAAATCAAAATTGATGTCTTTCATTATAACCACAGACGCCGGCACCACTGCTCCTTGGCAACGGGGATTACAGGTTTTGCTTCAGGGGCGACGACTGCCGCAGGCGCCTTAGGAGCTCGGTTTCACCCTTCATCTGTTGCTGGAAACATCCGCAACCACCCAACGCCACAGTGATCAGGGCAATTAACAATACTAAGTCCAAATGATCTTTATTTTCATATTCCACCCCTTCCTTCATTGGTTAGGGTATATCCTTCGTGAGAAGGATATACCCTCATATGCGAGAACTACTTTTTCGCTGGTTCTGCCGGTTTTTCCGGTGCTGGTGCTGGTTCGCTGGTTCTCCTGGCTTTGCTGGTTCTGCTGGTTTTGCTGGTTCTGGTGCTGGTGCAGGTTTTGCCTCTTCTTTCGGTGGCGCTGGTTTTGGCGGTTCCGCCGGGCTGCAGCCCATCAATGAAACACCTGCAAAAAAAGTAATAGCTAAAAATAACACAACAAGCTTCTTCATTATTATTTCACCTCCTTTCTGTATTAATCTTTACCTTTATTGAATAGTTATATAACAACAATTGCTAATATGTAAATCAAATTTTTTCAATGAGTACATCTTTTTTTATCATTTCAATGTCATTTATGTTACAGAGAGCGCTTCCCGCATTGAGCGCTGCGCTGTACCACAAGCCACACCAAGTTCAAGGCGTCTTCAAAGGGGGCATCCCCCACTAAAGGCAAAAACAATACCGGCAACAAGAGAATCTCCTGCTCCAAGGGAACTGCGGACATTTATTTTCGGAGGATACACATGATAATAATCATTTTGTGAGATACCGACAACTCCCCTGGCGCCCAGAGAAACAACAATATATTTAATTTTATCTCTCATAGGGCTTTGCATATTCGATAATTTCTCCCAATTTCACTTACATTGATATCCACAAGCCTGCCAAATTCATGGATATTGGGTTTTATGAGAAAAGGGCTTGCGTAAGCACCTTGTTTTAAAGCCTCTCCATCGGCATCAAGAACACTTTAATATCCCTTTCTCTTAATGTGGTAATAAGCTGGGCATAAAAATTGTCGTTCATCCCCTGGGGAGGGTTGCCGCTGATCACGACATAGCTATTTTCGGGGATTTTCTGGACTTTTCTATAAAATTCATCTACTTCAATCTGACTTATAGCGGGGACAAAGGGTGCTCAGAAGCGTCTGAAGTTTCTTTTTTCTCTGGTAAATAGTGATCTGTGCCCTTGTTTCGTTGTGAATCTTCGTAAAATCACAGAGAATGCCTTCGTTGACAAGCCGTCCCACAAGTTCAAGACCATTGTATCCACCTGCAAAACCCATGGCAATGCTCTGCCCGCCCAGCTCCTTTATGACCCTTGAGACATCAATCCCTTTTCCTCCGGGATATTTTTTTTCCGCTACAATGGTATTAATATCATCATATATGAGTTCTTCCACTTCAACGATTCTGTCAAGGAGAGGGTCAAGTGTGATTGTGTAAACCATGAGGTTGTCTTTATTGTATTAAATATATGTTAAAATGGCTACAAAAAAATTGGCATAATAAATCTCCTGAATTGTTTTACGGAAAAATTTATTGGAGAATAAGTTTTTTTAATTCCTGAAGTATTACGTGCGGATCAAGGGGGAACTCATGTTGATTTTTGCTTTGCATATCTCTGAGGACGATAATGCCTTTTTCTACCTCATCATCTCCGAGTATGAGGACAAAATCAGCCTTTGTACTATCGGCATATCTCATCTGCGACTTTAATGACTTACCTTCATAGGAATAACCAAGCATTATCCCTTCGGCAGCAAATACCTTCAGGATGGGTACCATAAACCCCTTAGCCCGGTCGCCAAGATAGGCAAAGAAACATTTCGACGTCTCCCGGGGTGTCTGAAAACAGCCAATCATAGCCAGCCTCTCCATACCGATTGCAAAACCGATACCGGGGGTTGCCGGACCTCCCATCTCTTCGACAAGGTTGTCATATCTGCCGCCTGCCATGAACGCCTTCTGAGAGCCCAGATCATCGGATGTTACTTCAAAGACTGTCTTTGTATAATAATCAAGCCCCCTCACAAGGCGTTTGTTGATGTCGACGGCAACACCGAAATCATTGACATGCGCCAGAAATGTATGAAAATGTTCACTACATTCGCCGCAGAGGTGGTCATAGAGAAATGGTGAATTGGCCGTCACTTGAATGCATTGCGCACTTTTGCAGTCAAAAATTCTTAGAGGGTTTCTATTCAGACGCCTCAAGCAGTCTTCGCAGAGTTCATCTTTTTTCGTTTCAAAATATTCAACAAGGACACTTCTAAAAGACTCCCTGCACTCTCTGCAACCGACGCTGTTAACTTCGATTTTATAGTTCGTTATGCCAAGTTCACCCAGCATCAAAAAGATCATCCAGATAAGTTCTGCGTCAAGGAGAGGCTCTTTCACATTGAAAGCTTCCACGTCTATCTGGTGGAATTCCCTGAATCTGCCCTTTTGGGGCCTTTCATGGCGGAACATGGGACCGATGGTGAAGAGTTTAGACACCCGTTCTTTGGCATAGAGGCTCTCCTGCAGATAGGAGCGAACCATCCCGGCGGTGGCTTCAGGCCGAAGCGTCAGAGAGTCCCCTCCGAGGTCCTGAAAGGTAAACATCTCTTTCTCCACGATATCCGTTGTATCGCCAATGCTGCGGACAAAAAGATCGGTCTTTTCAAGGATGGGGATTTCAATTTCCCGAAAACCGAGGAGACGGAAATATTTCCGCGCCACAGCTTCGATATGCTTAAACTTTTCGATTTCCTCGCCGAATATATCCTTGAACCCTCTCAGGGTCTTTATCTTTTCCATCGTATCTCCACAAAGAGTGCTTTATACCTCCAATTAGTAACATAAAAGGGGGTGTAAAGTAAACCATGGTCTGGGTAGGAGCAATAAAAGTACAGTGAAAAGAATGGGGTTGATCCTGTCAACGGTTTGGAGGGGAAAGATGGATATGCGATGCACAAAACACCCAGTATTATTATTTGCATTCTGAGATTTGGTTATTGAATATCGTCACTTCAGCGGGTCATTTCGTTGAGGGCTGTTTCCAGCCTCTTCGCTTCTTCGAGAATTATGTGGACGTATTTTCCGCCCTGTGATTCGGGATCGAGTGTCTTTGCGAGCCTTTTGGCAAAGCCTGCCACAGAGACGAGAGGGTTTCTGATCTCGTGGGCTACGGCCTGAAGCGTGTATTCGACGGAAGATTTTTCCTCACCCTTACCCAAGGTTTCAAATGCGGGAAGGTCCTGGTGCGATAATTTGTTCTGATAGCGATTAATTTTTTCCGAAATCCTCCCGAGACCCTGGTTTGCCTTTTCAATGAGTTCTAAAAGATCTCTCTCTTTGTTGAGTTCAAGCTTCAGGCTCCCGGCAATTTCTTCAACCTCTTCGAAGGTCGCGAGAATAATATCATTTATTACATCGTCGGAAAGCCCATACAACTCGCGAGCGCCGGAAAACAATATATGGAAGTCTGTCTCTTTGTGGAGCATGGCATACGAGAGCACTCTGGCAAGCTCACAAACCCTGGTAAGCGGTGCTGTCTTTTGATCCATTGCAGCTTCTCCATAGTCCTTCTGACACTCAACGATCTTGTCGGGAAACTTCCAATACCCCAGAGCGGCTTCACCTATTACCCGGTGATTGATTCCATAGTGGTCATCCTCCCATTGGAGAAGTTCCTCCAGAGAACTTAAATCAGGGATAACTTCCTCTGTTTTGCCTTTTATCAGAAGATCAAAGAAGATCAGGAAACCTACTTCAAGGATGAGCCCTGCCACAAAAGCTTCGTCGGGATTGCAGGATTTCAGACGTTGCGCAAGGGACTTCGCGATCAATCCCCGATAGAGTGAGACACGCCAGAAATTCTCATAATCGAGTGGCCCCACTTTGCCCATGGGGAAGGTATTTCTGAGGGACATCGAGAGCCCCATAATCCTTAACTGATGAAAACCGATTCTCATGATTGCCTGCTGGAGAGACGCAACGGGCTGCCCTGACTTAAAAAAGGCACTGTTGGCCATTTTAAGAAGGTTTACTGCAAGAGATGGGTCTTTTTCTATCAATGATATAAGTTCCTCGATAGAACAGGCATCATCTGAGGCAATTTCGACAAGTTTAATAGCAACCGGCGAAAGCGAGGGGAGAGAATAGCCCGTTTCAATCCGTTTCAGAAGATTTTTTAAAGAATCATTTTCCATGCACTTTTCTGCTCTTACTATACTTATAGCAACAGCATTTACATATAACAATCGGAAAATGAAAATAGAAGTCGTAACGAACCAGGCTGGAGTGAGTTCCAGACAATTTTCACATCAAAAAAACCATTCTGCTTTGGTCATCACTCTCCGGCCCCTCCACCGAGTACCTTGTAGAGTCCAACCGTGTTGGCAAGCCGGGAGAAACGAACAGCGATCAGCCCCTGCTGTGCTGCGTAAAGGCTGCGCTGGGCATCGAGGACGCTCAGGTAACTGTCTATTCCCCTTGTATAACGAGCATCGGAGAGGCGATAGGCGTTTGCCGAGGCCTGAACAAGGGATTCCTGCGCCGCCATCTGGTCACCCACGGTCCCCTTCCGGGCAAGAGCGTCGGCCACCTCTCTGAAGGCTGTCTGAATAGCCTTCTCATATTGGGTGAGAGCGATCTCTCTTTCAACCTTAATAACTTTTAATGCCGACCATACACGGGTATCGAATATAGGCATAATAAGCTGCGGCGCAAAGGTCCAGGCATTTGAGCCAGCCTTAAACAGTCTGGACAGGTCATCACTGGATGTTCCAATGCTGGTAGTCAGGGTAATACGGGGAAAGAATGCCGCTCGTGCTGCACCGATATTGGCATTGGAAGCTTTAAGAAGGCTCTCGGCCTGAAGGATATCGGGCCTTTGCAGCAGCACCTCAGAGGACAGACCGGGAGAAATATCCTTCGGAACTATAACCGCATCCAGTTTGTTGGATAACAACTCCTCAGGCACGGGTGAGCCAACAAGAAGGTTTAGCGCATTCGCATCAAGTGCCACCTGACCGGTAAACCGGGCCACATCCACCCGCGCAGCTTCCATTCTTGTTTGGACCTGATTGAGGTCCAGTTCTGAGGAAGCCCCTACTTCAAAACGGCGTCGTATTAAATTGTAGGTTGCCTCCTGGGCCTGAAATGTCGATTGGGCTAGCTCGAGGTTCTCCTGATCGGCTGCAAGGGACAGGTATGCGTTTGCCACCTCGGCTATTAATGAGATTTGCGCACTCCGTCTGGCATGTTCGGTAGCAAAATACTGTTCAAGAGCCCGGTCTTTCAGACTGCGTATGCGGCCAAAAAAATCGAGTTCCCATGAACTGATTCCAAGGTTCGCGCTGTATACTCTTACATTCTTGTTTTCACCTGTTTCTAAAATGTCCGACATCACTCTGTATTCATTCAAACCGCCTGAAGCATATACCGTAGGATAGAGTTCAGAACGTTGGATTCGGTAAAGGGCACGGGCCTTTTCGATGTTCAGGGCCGCTACCCGCAGATCGCGGTTGTTGTCAATGGCAAGACTGATAACCTTCTGTAGCTTTTCGTCACCATAGAACTGTCGCCACCCAATATCGACGACTGCCGTACTGTCTTGCCCGTTTGCAGTCTCCTTGTACGCGGGACCTGTCGGCAATGAGGCAGGGACAGGCGGCTCGGGACGCTTATATGCAGGGGCCATAGTACACCCGGCAAGGCATGTGACTATAAGAGTAACCAGCAACACATATCGTATCATGCTATTGTCCCTCCGAAGAAGTAGTGGGGCCTGCCTGTTGCCCCTGCGGTTGGCCAGATTGCTTTACTTTGAATTTGCGGGATATAAAAACAAAGAGTAAAGGGATGTAAAAGAGGTCGATGAATGTGGCAGAGAGCATACCGCCGGTAACAGCGGTGCCAATGGCTTTCATGGCGCCGGCTCCTGCGCCGGTCGCGATAGCAAGTGGCAAGACACCGAAGAAAAAGGCCATAGAAGTCATGATTACCGGTCGGAACCTTATCCGCACCGCCCCAAGGGTCGCTTCCATCAGCCCTTCTCCATGGGCCATCCGTTCCTTTGCGAACTGAATGATGAGTATTGCATTTTTTGTTGTCAGTCCGAGGGTGGTGAGAACACCGATCTGAAAATAGACATCATTGCGTAAAGCATCATCACGAAGACCAAGCACCAATGTGGCCAGGGTCGCCCCGAAGACACCCAGCGGCAGCATAAGCAAGTTGGTAATGGGGATAGGCCAGCTTTCATAGAGGGCTGCCACACAGAGAAAGATGACAATGATAGAAAAGGCATAGAGCAGAGGCGCCTGGGTGCTTGACGTGCGTTCCTGATAGGAAAGCCCCGTCCATTCAAAACCAATCCCTTGGGGTAACTTGGTAACCAATTCTTCCATTATCTTCATTGCTTCACCGGAACTTCTCCCCGGCGCCGGCTCCCCCCAGATGCTCAAGGACGGAAAACCATTAAAACGTTCCAGCCTGGGTGAACCCGAGGTCCACGTTCCTGAGGCAAAAGAAGAAAAGGGGACCATCTTTCCCGCGTTATTTCTGACGTAGAGCTTCTCAAGGTCTTTAGGCAGCATACGGTAGGGAGCATCTGCCTGAAGGAAGACACGTTTAACACGGCCGCCTTGGATGAAATTGTTTACATAGGCGCTGCCGAATGCCTGCGAAATACTGCTGTGTATGGAGGTAATCGGTACCCCGAGGGCGCCTGCCTTTTCCCAGTCCACATCGATATGGTATTGGGGTACATCATTCAGACCATTGGGCCGGACATTGGTCAATCGTTTATCTTGTGAAGCCATACCAAGGAGCTGATTGCGGGCTTCCATCAGTTTTAAGTGACCGAGACCACCCCTGTCCAGCAACTGGAAGTCAAACCCCTTTGCCATACCCAGTTCGATCACGGAAGGTGGCGGGAAGGCAAAGATCATGGCATTTCGGATTTTGGAGAACGCCATTGTAGATCGTCTGGCAAGGGCTTTTACCTTCAGGTCGGCACGTTTTCGGAGGTGCCAGTCCTTGAGTTTGACAAAGACCAGACCATTGGTCTGCGCTCTCATATTAAAGCCTGCACCCGAAACGGTCATGCAGGATTCAACGGCCTCTTTTTCGTTCTCCAGAAAATGGCGTTGTACCTCGTTAACTATCTTTTTGGTCTGTTCAAGAGTTGATCCCGTTGGTAAAATTATCTGGGTAAGCATAATCCCCTGGTCTTCTTCGGGAACATAAGCAGTAGGGATATAGAGGAACATGCCCCCCACAGCAACCACAATAATAATATAGATGATGACATAGCGCAGCCACCTTGAAAAGGAGCCTTCAACGGTTTTCACATACCGGTCTCTGATCCGGAAAAAGATGCGGTCGAACTTCGCAAAAAAAGGACGAAGCCAGGGATGAGCGTTCTCCGCCGGTTGGTGCCCTGCCGGCACAGGTTTGAGAAGCGAGGCGCAGAGGACCGGCGTCAAGATCAATGCAACGACAACAGAAAGGAGCATGGAGGAGATGACCGTCACAGAAAACTGGCGGTAGATAACTCCCGTTGAACCACCGAAAAAGGCCATGGGACCGAAAACCGCCGAAAGTACGAGGCCGATGCCGATCAATGCACTCGTAATCTGTTCCATGGATTTGCGGGTGGCTTCCCTGGGTGAAAGACCCTCCTCACTCATGATCCTCTCCACGTTCTCTACAACTACGATGGCATCGTCTACGAGAAGGCCGATAGACAGCACCATGGCAAACATGGTGAGCATATTGATTGAAAACCCGAAAAATTTAAGCACAGCAAAGGTCCCCAGGAGCACCACGGGCACGGCAATGGTGGGAATCAGCGTGGCCCGTATGTTCCCCATAAAAAGCCACATAACGAGAAAAACAAGAATAATAGCTTCAAAGAGAGTCAACACCACCTCTTTTATGGCTACCTTGACAAAGGGAGTTGTATCATAGGGATAGACAACTTTCATTCCCTTAGGGAAAAATCGGCTCATCTCTGTCAGTTTTGCCTTCACCGCGTCGGCAGTATCAAGAGCATTGGCGCCTGCAGCCATACGTATACCCATACCTGCGGAAGGCTTCCCGTTGTTGAAGACTTCGATATCGTAGGCGTCGGTCCCCAGTTCTGTCCGCCCCACATCTTTGATCCGTAAGACTGAACCATTGGAATTAACGCGGACCGGAATGGAGGCAAACTCCTCAGGGGTCTTGAGCATGCTCTGGACGATAATAGAGGCGTTCAGCCGCTGACCTGCCACTGCGGGCGCCCCGCCGAACTGACCGGCAGAGACCTCTACGTTATATGCCTGAAGCGCTTTAATAACATCATCGACTGTCAGGTGGTACTCTACCAACTTGTCGGAATTAAGCCAGATACGCATGGCATACTGGGACCCGAAGTTTTCCACTTCGCCCACACCGGGTATCCGCGCAATCACCTTTTCCAGATTGGACTGGGCATAGTCTCTCAGGTCGTTGCCGTCCATACTGCCATCTTCCGAGATGAGACCCACAATCAAGAGCCAGTTTCTCGTTGCCTTACCGACAGTGACACCCTGTCGCTGGACCACCTCGGGAAGACCAGCCATGGCCAGTTGGAGCTTGTTCTGCACCTTCGCCCAGGCAAGGTCCGGATCGGTCCCCGGTTCAAAGGTCAACTCGATGCGGGAGCCTCCGGCAGCATCGCTGGTGGCCGACAGATAAAGCATTCTGTCAAGACCGGTCATCTTCTGCTCAATGATCTGGGTTACGCTGTTTTCCACGGTCTCCGCCGAGGCACCGGGGTAAGATGACTGAATGTAGATTGACGGAGGCGCGATAGGCGGATACTGCGATATCGGTAGACTATATATGGCAAGAGCGCCCGCCAGCATGATGATGATGGCAATGACCCAGGCGAATACGGGGCGGTCCAGAAAGAATTTCGATAACATCAGGTTCCTCCGTTACTTCGCTTTTGCAGGCGGCTGGACTGTCTTTCCGCCCTCAGGACTTTCCTTCCGATTCGCATCAAAGGGAACAGCTTTTACGGGAGCACCGGGACGTGTTTTTTGGCTGCCCTCAACAATGACCCGGTCGCCGGGTTTAAGACCTGAGGAGACGAGCCACTTGTCTCCGATGGCACGATCTGTCGTGATCATCCGCTGCTGGACCTTATTCTCGGCGTCAACGATAAGCACCACAGGATTCCCTTTGGGATCACGGGAAACTCCCTGCTGCGGGGCAAGAATGGCCTGTTCTGCCACCCCTTCCTGGACAAGGGCGCGCACATACATACCTGGCAAAAGGATGTACTTCGGGTTCGGAAATACCATCCGGAGAATAAATGATCCTGTGCTGGGGTCAATGGTTACATCAGAAAATTTCAGTATCCCTTCTGCGGGATAGGCTGTACCGTCTTCAAGGAGCAATTTCACCCGTGCCTGACCAGGACCGTCGCCCTTGATTTTACCCGATGTCAGGTTGCGTTTGAGTTCCAATAGATTGGCACTTGACTGAGTCGCATCCACATAGACCGGATCAAGTTTCTGGATGGTAGTGAAAGCAGTCCCCTGGTTTGCCGTCGCCAGCGCGCCTACGGTCACATTGGATTTGCCGGTACGCCCGGAGATGGGCGCTGTAATGCGTGTATAGCCGAGATTAATGCGGGCAGACTCAACTGCAGCTTTCCAGTACTTGATATCAGCCTCTACCTGCAGGAGCGCGGCTGAAACATCCTCGTATTCCTGTTGGCTCACCGCTTTGATGGCAACCAGCTCTTTGTAACGCTCCGCTTTTGACCGGACAGGCAGTAGATTAGCTTCGACCCTTGCCAGTGAAGCGGCGGCGTTGTCGTAGGCCGCCTGATAAGGCGCCGGGTCGATCTGGTAGAGCACATCACCGGCCTTTACATCGCTGCCTTCGGTAAAGAGGCGCTCCTTAATGACGCCATTCACCTGGGGGCGTACTTCGGCCACCAGGTAGGCCGACGTTCTCCCCGGCAATTCCGTGATAATCGGTACCCGCTCATATTGCATAACCACTACAATTACTTCCGGGGGGCCACCCTGTGGTAATCCGCCCGACTTTCCACAGCCGGACAGCGCCAGACCGATAATGACAATTCCTACAAGAGCAACAAGACCGGCTCTGCAAATTCCATACATACAACACCTCTCTACGGATCAAATTCTCATAACCACCCTCAACAGCATCCGGAGGGTGCAATCTTTATATCTCTTTCTCTCTCTATAGTATCAACCCACCAGTGTATGTTAGACATATTACCGACAAACTTCAAGCCCCTTCATCGAGGAGCTTTAATAATCCTTCTATGATTTTATCACGCTGTTCTTCATTGAAAGGCGATATGGACAGCATCTCCTGCATCCAAAGAGCATCCGCGGCAAGAGCGATAATGGCCGCTCTCTCAAACTTGACGCCCGGCGAGGCAAACTCGCCATAGACCTCTTTGACAATCTCGCGTACAGGCTCGTTAAGTCTGGGGTTGTGCGCAACAGCCGCAAGAAGTGAGGCGCCTAAACGATCAGAACCCCGGTCACGGTACAGGACAGAAAGCAAAAAGCCTTTCAGCTGTCTTGTCGGCCCATCGGGGAGTTCTTCGCTGATTTTTTTTCGTGCGTCCTGTTTGATCTTTATCTGGCGTTTGATCATTGCCTCAAGGAGGGCCACTTTTGTGGGAAAGTGATGAAGGAGCCCGCCCTTGCTGACACCTGCCTTGGCGGCCACAGCGTCGAGCGTCATATGGGATGCACCGGCCTCTATCACAACAGCTCCTGCAGCATCAATAATGGTATCATATGAGTTGGGTCGCGGACTTATGAAAGAGACTCCTTTGAAGTATAATCTATACAGTCCAGACGGTACAGTTAAAAATATCACTTGAGATGATATTTGTCAAAATATTTATTGTTTCTAATCATTTCTAAACACGCAGGGTATTACATTACCTCTTGGCTGGTCACAGAGAAATATGTTTAGGGATGGTCAATAAAGTAGCCCTGCTATCAACGCCGAAACCCCTTCCTTGAAAAAGATTTCCATACGCTGTATGATCTTCTTACAGTATGGAATTATTTAAGGACGATACTCTTTTTACCAATGATTCCGGGAAGCCCCTTGCCGACAGAATGAGGCCAAAAACATTGAGTGACTTCGTCGGTCAGGAACACATCCTCGGAGAAGGGAAAATCCTCAAGGTCCTCATCGAAAAAAAGGACATACCCTCCATGATCCTCTGGGGACCAAGCGGTGTGGGTAAAACAACCCTCGGATGGCTCATGGGACGCTACGTGAAACTCCCCTTTGTTTCATTGAGCGCCGTCAGCATCGGTCTCAAAGAAGTGAAAGAGGTTGTGCAGAAAACAAAACTCCAGCGGATCATTCTCTTTATCGACGAATTCCACCGCTTCAATAAATTACAGCAGGATTCTTTTCTGCCTCATGTCGAGAACGGCAATATCATCCTCATCGGCGCCACAACGGAAAATCCCTCATTCGAGATTATCTCTCCGCTTCTTTCGCGGATGCGGGTAATCACGCTCAACCCCCTCACAAAAGAGGGACTCGTGACCATTCTAAAAAGGGCTCTCAGCGAAGACAGGGAGTTGAATTCAGCATCATTGAGAATTGATGAAGAAACTATTGAGGAGATTGCCTATCTGGCCGACGGTGACGCACGGCGCGGACTCAACCTTCTGGAAGTCTGCTATAAAATGGTCCGGGAGGCAGGCACAAAAGAACCGCTTATCAGCCATGAAATCGTCCGGGAGGCATATCAGAAGAAGGTTGCCGTCTATGACAAGACCGGTGAGATGCACTATGATCTCATCAGCGCTTTGCATAAGAGCATGCGCGGCTCTGATGCCGATGCTGCCCTGTACTGGCTTGCCCGGATGATCGAGGGCGGCGAAGACCCGCTCTATTTGTTGAGGAGGATCGTGCGCTTCGCTTCGGAAGATGTAGGCAATGCCGACCCATACGCTTTGACGCTGACTATTTCAGCAACAGAGGCATTCAAGTTCATCGGTCCGCCTGAAGGCTATCTGGCCATCGCCCAGGCAGTCATTTATCTGGCCCTCTGCGAAAAGAGCAACGCTATCTATAAGTCTTACGGAGCGGCAAGCCGGGATGCAAAGCAACTTCCCGAATACCCGGTTCCCCTGCACATCAGAAACGCACCTACTAAGCTCATGGGGGAGATAGGCTACGGAAAGGGATATCTCTATCCCCATGATTACGAAGATGCCCTCGTTGAACAGACCTATCTGCCCGACGAACTCCTCTCAAAACGATACTACCGTCCAACAAACCGGGGCCACGAAAAGAAACTCCAGGAATTCCTCCTAAAAGTTCGTCGGTTTCATGGGAAAGATAGGTGATAGGTATACACTTCTCCCTATTACCGATCTCCTATATCCCGCAGCTCATTTTATTACCGATTTTCTCCTTGAAATCTATTGCCGATTGCGGGAAAATGAATTCATGGGCGGGGAAATCAGGAAAGTGAAAAGTTAACAGCGGCAGTGGCGACTGTCCCTAATTTTAGATGAGGTATTAGCCATTAAAGCAGATCAAATACTCGGTCTCACCAGGTTGCAGTCTTTTTTTACAACACCCTTCGGCCTCGGACGCGCAGTTGCATTAAGCACAGCCATATTGATATGTGCAGTTGTTGCAGGCAGCATATTTCTATTTTTCTATCTTGCACCGCCTGATACAATTATCATGACGAGTGGTCCAAAGGGCAGCATATTTGAGAGATATGCTAATAGATATGCCAAAATACTCCAGAAAAACCGTGTAACCCTCAAGATACTTTCGTCTGAAGGCTCCGTCGATAACATTAAGAAGCTGGCTGATCCTTCGTCAAAGGTCGATGTTGGATTTGTACAAGGCGGAGTGGCTAAAAACGTAAAAACCGACAAGCTCGTTTCACTGGGAAGCATCTCTTACGAACCACTGTTTGTTTTCTATAGGGGCGAACCCAATATTGAGCGCCTCTCTCAATTTACCGGCAAACGTATAGCTATTGGCGAGGCAGGCAGCGGGACACATACTCTTTCTCTTGCCCTGCTTGCAGCCAATGGTATAGAACCGGGAGGTCCAACAAAGCTGCTCGAGCTGGACTCCGATGAAGCTGCGAAAACGATTCTTACTGGGACCATTGAGGTAGTCTTCCTGATGGGAGATTCTGTCTCATCAGCGCTCATACGCCAGCTTTTGCATACACCCGGCATCAACCTCTTCAGCTTTGCACAGGCTGATGCCTATACGCGCCGCATGGCTTATCTCAACAAGATCATTCTCCCGAAGGGATCAATAGATTTTGGGGAGGGCACTCCCGTACAGGATGTCTTTTTACTGGCACCGACGATTGAGCTGATTGCGCGAGAAGATCTGCATCCGGCGCTCTCTGATTTATTGCTTGAAGCTGCACGACAAGTGCACTCAGGCCCCGGTCTTCTCAGGCGCAAGGGTGAATTCCCTGCGCCAATTGAACAGGAGATCCACATAAGCGATGACGCCGACCGCTTCTATAAATCTGGCAAGAGCTTTTTCTATCGGTATCTTCCATTCTGGCTTGCCAGCTTTGCGAACCGTATCGTCGTAGTCTTGATTCCCATGATAATCCTGTTGCTGCCCGCGATGCGTCTCATACCTGCCTTGTACAGGTGGCGTTTCAAGGGGCGCCTTTTTAGATGGTATCGTGAGCTGATGATGATAGAACAGAAACTTCTGACACAAATAGAACCTGACAAGCGCGGAGAGCTTCTGGAAAAACTCGATAACATCGAAGCAGCGGTGAACAGGATGAAGGTACCCGCCTTATACGCAGACCAATTCTATGTCCTGCGTGGGCACATCACATATGTACATGAAAAGATGGCGTCAAGTGATCATCTCCATTGACAGACCATATGACAGGCAATAGGTAAGAGGATTGCAATATAAATATAAGCTGAAGAAAAACCGCCAGATCATCCCTGATGCCTGCACACCTTTTAGCGGTAACCCTTGTTTTTTTGCAGGAGTATTTTTAGCGCACTGTCAATAAAGTTTTTCAATGCATTGCTTTTTAGAAAGACGCCGCAATGTCCTTGAGCAGGTTCATTTCATCAAGTGCCTTACCAGCGCCCTCGACAACTGCCGTCAGGGGATTGTCCGCAATGATAACAGGCAATCTGCTAACCTCTTTTATGAGAAGGTCAAGATTTCTGAGCAAAGCGCCGCCGCCGCTTATGACGATACCTTTATCAACTATGTCAGAGGCAAGTTCCGGCGGGGTCGCTTCAAGGGCGATTCTCACCGCTTCAACGATGGCATTGACCGGTTCTGCTATGGCTTGCCGTATTTCTTTCGACGAGATCTCCAGCGTTTTCGGGATACCACCCACAAGGTCCCGGCCCTTGATTTCCATGGTGGTTTCCCCTTCGTTTGGTTTCGGATAGGCAGAACCTATGTTGATCTTGATCATTTCTGCTGTTCTCTCGCCGATGAGGAGATTATATTTTCTCTTTATGTACTGGACGATAGCTTCATCGATTTTATCTCCGGCAACCCTCACCGAATTGCAGTATACAATACCGGCGAGACTGACAACCGCCACTTCCGTTGTGCCACCACCAATGTCAACAATCATATTGCCGCTTGCTTCCGTAATGGGAAGACCCACTCCGATAGCCGCTGCCATTGGCTCCTCAATGAGGTATACTTCTCTTGCGCCTGCCGATTCCGCAGATTCTTTCACCGCTCTTTTTTCAACAGATGTAATGCCTGAAGGAACAGAGATAACAATCCGTGGCCGTGCGTAGGATTTTTTATTATGGACTTTCTGGATAAAATATTTGAGCATTGCTTCCGTAATTTCAAAGTCGGCAATAACACCATCTTTGAGCGGCCGTATGGCGACGATATTGCCCGGTGTCTTCCCAAGCATTTTCTTTGCTTCTTCACCAACGGCGATGACTTTTTTTGTTCCTCTGTTGTCTCTGTGGACAGCTACCACCGATGGTTCATTGGAAACAATACCTTTTCCCTTGACATATACCAGTGTGTTTGCAGTACCAAGATCTATTGCTAAATCCTTCGATATAAAGCCTAAAATTGAGTTAAACATTAATTGTCCCTTCCTCTTTGGTTGAGTATCAGGGTCCTTCCCTGATCGTTACTCTCCGGCAGTTTTATATCATCCGGTTCGTCATCACTGCCAAGAATCTCGGCAGTGTTTCTTCCTTTTTTCACGATCTTCCTCCTTCTTCTGCAAAATAAATCCGAAGGCTCTCCTTCTTTTCTTTAATTATTAGCAATTAGTATGCCAGGACCCTTCGGACTGTCTTTTACTACATGAATGGGACAGGACAGAATTGTCGAAAGAGACGAGTAGCTGCGCTCTTATTCGTTCCAGGGTCGATGTGATTCTGAACGGCAACTTCTATCTAGGCGCAGGACACGTACTGCAAAGGAAACCAAAGTCCGTCACTTACTGCGTGCCCATTGTAGGGTTTCTCTCCGGATGTGGATGAAAAACCCTACAACGGCAGATGCCTTCCAACCCTCACAAAGCTAAAACACCTGCAACACAGACAAGATATGGCATTAAGATACTTTGGCACGTGGCTTGCTTAAAGGTATGTTGAAGGAGAGGACATCACAGGCCTATGGAAAAATAAACTGAACAGAGAGGAGGTGATGAGATGATGAAAAAGAGTCTTTTGGTGATCTCAATGATGCTTGTTCTTGCTATTACTATGGTGGGTTGTGCAACACAAGGTGACCTCGAGAAAGTTCAGGCGCAGGAAATGCAGAATCGTGCGAAAGCAGATCAGGCAGCACTGGATGCACAGGCTGCCAAGGCAGCAGCTGATGCGGCCACGCTAAAGGCAGATGCCGCCGCAGCCCGCGCTGAAAATGCTGTGAAAATGGCAGAGGAAAAAGAAAGGATCGCAGATGAAAAAGCGAATAAGGCTGACGCCGCTTTCAAGAAATCAATGAAGAAGTAAGTTGATTTTATTGGGAGCTGTTAACCTCACCTTTGGTGCTCCGATAAGGAAGTGGCAGGGTTTGAGACCTCCCACTTCCTTATACTACTATCGCTCAAATTTGTCAGGACCATTCAAGAATTCAATTTGTCAAACCAGGGCATCATGCCATTATAGGACGTACTATATAGCATGAAAACTATCTATACCTCTGCAAGCAAACGGTAATGTATGCTCCTCGACTATTGCCGGGACTTGTTCCCGGCTTGATGTGGACGATAGCTTGGAGGGGAAAGGTTGGCCGAACACCAACACCACAGATAGCTTAGTTTGCAAAATGCATTAATAAATTGTTATTATTTCCCCTGTTATGGAAATATCAGAAAATAGCCTGATCAAAAAACTGAAAAAGTTCGGTAAGACCTCCGACAATGTGCTCCGTGGCATAGGAGATGATGGGGCCGTTGTGACTATGTCCGGCGGGCAATACGTCTTTGTTCAGGATGCCATGGTGGAGCATGTCCACTTTGAATTCTCTTTCCTTGAGCCTTACTATGTCGGCAAAAAGGCCATTGCTGTTAACGTCTCCGATATCCTGGCCATGGGCGCGCTACCCCTCTATTTTCTCGTCACCATCGGAGTGCCCGCCCGAATGAGCTCTCCTGATATCGAAAAGCTATACAAAGGTATGAAAGATGTCTCAAAACTATACAATATCATCCTCCTCGGCGGCGATACTGTGGGCGCCGACAGCTTCTTCGTCGATGTCTCCATGGTGGGCAAACTGGTGACAAAAAAATACCTTGGCCGCGATAAAGCCCGTGAGGGTGATCTTATCGCTGTCACGGGATACCTTGGCGAAGCTGCCTATGGATTGCATCTATTACTCAATGGTATAAAAGAAAAAGGGACCGGAACCTGCATCAAACGTTTCCTGGACCCCCGGTCTCCTTATGCTTTGTGGAAGGAATTGATAAAACATGATATAACGGTTGCAATGATGGATGTAAGCGATGGACTGATCATCGATCTCGAACGCATGATGGTGGAAAGTAAAAAATCCGCCCATGTGGATCTTGAAAATATCCCAGTCCCTACGATACTAAAAAAAAATGGCATGGAAAAACTTGCGCTAACCGGTGGCGAAGATTATCAGCTTCTACTCACCTTCTCCCCGAAAAAACTGCCCCGGGTGAAAAGGCTGCAAGCAGAAGGTCACAAGATCTCAATAATCGGGAAAGTAGCAAAGGGCAGAGGGGTCAAACTCTTCAAAAACAGCAAAGAGATCCACCTTACCGAAAAAGGCTACCAGCACTTCACCGGGAAACCACATGAATAAAAAGATATTCATTAAAGACATCACTGCAGATCATCCAATAATCAACGATTATTTTGTTGTTGCAAAGAAAGGAACCTATACGACAAAGACGAACTCCAAATACATGAGCATCAGCCTCAGAGACAACACCGGTGTCATGGAAGGGAAAGTCTGGGAAAGGGTTGACGAGTTAAACGGTCTTTTCGACAAAAATGATATTGTCTTTGTGAAAGCCAGGGCACGGCTCTATCAGGAGAAACTTCAGCTCACGGTAACGGATATTCAAAGAGTGGGCGAGGAGATGCCTTTTGAGCAAATCCGTCAGTTCTTTCCGGCCAGTGAGACCGACGACAAGACCCTTCAGGAAGAATATTTCAGGATTATTGATGAACTGAAAAATCCTTTTATTCGTGAGCTATTTGCCGTATTGAACAAGAAAAAAGACCTGCTGGAGAAATTCTTTTTCTATCCTGCCTCCATCGGAGTCCACCATATGTACGTAGGGGGACTTCTTGAACATTCCCTCTCTATGGCAAAGATGGGAAAACATACGGCAGGCGTTGTCGGAGGAGACCCTGATATTATCACCGCAGGTAGCCTTCTCCATGATATCGGCAAGACCACGGAACTGGATGTAAAAAGCGGCTTTCAGTATACCGACCGGGGAAGGCTTTTGGGACATATTACACTGGGCGTGATGATCCTCGAAGAACTTATTGGCGAAGTAAAGGATTTCCCTACCCATATTGCCGATGTGTTTTCGCATATCATCGTCAGTCATCACGGTGTCGAAGAGTGGGGCTCCCCGAAAAAACCGATGTTTACTGAAGCCCTCGTGGTGCATTATCTGGACAACCTTGATGCAAAGGTGATGGGCGTGAAAGAATACATGAAAGAAAATATGGAAAACGAACAATGGACCGGATACCACAGACTCTACGAATCAAAGTTCTATAAAATTCCGGAAGAATAATCATGGAAGTAAGAAGGGTATTTGTCGACAAATTAAAATTGAAAAATGGCATGGCCCTTGTTGTGGGGCCGATGCACAAATATATCGCAACTGTTTTGCGAAAAACAGAAGGTGACAGGATTGATCTTATTGATGGCAAAGGGTATCTCTACCGCTGTACTATACAGAGCGTCAAGAGCAAAGAGATT
>CAWAUQ010000005.1:0-133678 GCA_963785225.1 uncultured delta proteobacterium
GCACATCGTGTATGATCATATGAACCAAATCATCTCTGAGTTTCTCCAGGTCTTGAAGTTTTGCGTATCCTTCCTGCAACTTCTCGGTCTTATGTTGCAGTTCCTTTTTCTGTGTATTTATTGTTAGATGGGTTTCGATGCGCGCTTTTATCTCTTCCAACTGAAAGGGTTTGGTAACGTAATCAACCCCGCCTAGGTTGAAAGCCCTTATTTTATCTACCGTTTGGTCTGACCCGGTTAAGAAGATTACAGGAATTTCCCTTAAACTTTGATCTTTCTTAAGTGTTTCGCACACCTCATAACCATCCATTTCAGGCATGTTAATATCAAGAAGGATCAGATCGGGAGCCTCAGCTTTTGCTGCTGCAATTGCAGTCTGTCCATTAGTAACCGGACGTACAATATATCCATTCTCTCTAAGTATTTGAGTAAGTAAGCGGAGGTTTTCGATTTCGTCATCTATGATGAGAATGTTTGTTGGCATTGCTCTATTCTACTATATATAAATTTAATAACAAAGGACTTTTTAGAAAATTATTATATATTATCATTGTCCGTTAGAAACTTGCGTGTATTGAACAATAGAACATACCATCCCACAAAGAGGCTAAAAGGTTTACCGATAAAATATTTGTACATAGCTATACGATTTTGCTAGACATATAGACAATTTTAACAAAGTGGAACATACTGTAAGTACTTAATATTATGATTGTTCTTGGCGTGTTCCCTCCAAAACTATATTTTTATTACCTGAAATCTATTTTGTTATTCAGCAGGTTATTTCCAATTTTATAAGCAACAAACAATCTACAGTGGCTGAGCAATTGAATATAAAACGAAGTCATAACATATTAACAATATTAATAATGTAAATATTATTGCAATATTCCAATTCAACGCTGCTTACCTTATAATTATCTTAATTATTGTATGAGACCAAAGGAGTTTCTCATTGCCTAAAAAGAAAAAGACCGTAGCGAGATAATCTATTATGTTATGGATAAAACCATCCTATATTGTGAAGATAAAAATCGGGATTGCCGAAATGTTTGCATTACGTTGCAACGAAAATATATATTGCCCGGTGCAACATTCGGTTTACCAAACCAAATGAAGAAAATGAGATTGATAATAAAAATTAAAAAAGTATGTAACGAAAACTGCTTATTTGTGGTCTCCAAACAGATAACAGATGCCCGGTTGAAATATTTTATATCAAGTGAATTATATGATCGGGGAATCAATGGATAGGTTTTCTGATACTATAGATGCTAACGTCACTTCACTTTTCGATGAAACACATTCTAAGACCGGGAACAATACAAACCCCATTAATCCGATAGAAGCCGATTCGAAAAGAATGGCCGTGTTTTCTTATGTAAATCAATTTTTACAAAACTCAAAAGCCTGTAAAACTGGTCAGATATTTATTGTTGAACATACGGGTAAAATGTTGGCCAGTTCAGAAAAGGACATCTTGTTACAGCAAAAAAACAAAACATTATGCCTTCTGAAAGCAAAGATGCAAAAATCAAGATCTGCATCTAAAATACTTTTAAAGAAGTATGGCAAATACAGCAATATTGATAGGAAGCAAATATTTTCCGTTCGTCTTTCGGGGGGAAAACATTTTATCCAGACAATTCCTTTCCATAGCCATCATGGCATAGATTGTCTTATTGTTACCGTTATCCCCAAAAATGAGGTAACGGCAGGCACTGACAATACGATATTGTTTGACCTTTTGGTGTTTGTCACAACAGTAATTATTGGCTGTTTCTTTTCCTGGAAATTATCAAAGCCAGTTCTTGAATTGATCGATGCCGCTAAATCAATACCTACAGGTGACAATTCAAGGGAAATCAACATCAAAGGATCATCTGAAATTGAAAATCTGGCTGAAGGATTCAACAGTATGTCAAGCAGAGTCAGAGAATTAATCGAAAATAGTAAGCGGCAGACAGAGGAAAAGAAAAGAGTTAGAAAATAAGTTTAAAGTCATTTTTGATTATACATTCCATATGGTTGGACTGACAACGGTTGACGGGACCCTTATAGATGTAAACAAGACCGCGCTGGAGCTTGCAGGAAGCAGGGAAGCCGATGTTTTTGGGGATGCCTTTTTGGAAAACGCCTTGGTGGAAACATTCCTATAAACATCAAAATGCTGTACATGATGCTATAAAGAAAGCCGCAACGGGAGAATTTGTCTGTTTCGAAACATCTCTTGATCTAAAGGATGGTACCCTCCGTTACATTGAATTTTCTATAAGACCAATAAAAGACAGAAATGGAGAGATTGTCATGCTGTTGCCCGAAGGTCACGATATAACAGAACACAAGTTGTACGAAAACAAGCTTCGAGCATTGCTATCCGAGTTGGAGGGAAAAAACAGAGAATTAAAAATAGCATTTGTGGAGTTAGAGACGTCTAAGAAAAGCCTTATTCACTCAGAGATGATCGCTTCCTGGCTTGTTTTCAGCAGGAATTGCTCATGAGCTGAAAAACCCTCTCGGGATCATTCTTCAGGGCATTGCTTATGTAAGTTCCTCAATAAAAGAAGATTATGCACTTTTCGATGCTTGCGAGAGGATAACAAAATCAGCTATTCATGCGGATATGATAATAAGGAATCTCTTAAGTTTTGCACGGCAGACACCGCTTTTACTCAGTGAGACCGATTTATGCGAACTTATTGAAGAAGCGCTTGCTATCGTTGAATACCAGGCAGATCGTAAAAGCATAAAAACAATAAAAGATTATGCACATGATTTGCCAAGATTGAAGGTAGATGGCAGCCAGATTAAACAGGTATTTATAAATATTTTAGTTAATGCAATTGACGCTATTAACGATGGAGGAAGTATAGTTGTTTCAACTACGCATGAAGTGAACGAAAACAAGATGCCACGCGTCAGAATTATGATAATTGATAATGGAACAGGTATTCCCGAAGATATTTTGCAGAAGGTGTATGATCCATTTTTTACCACAAAAGAAATTTCTGGCGGTACAGGGCTTGGTTTATCCATAACAAAAGGGATTGTGGAACGTCATAATGGGGAAATTATCATTAAGAGTAAACAGGGTGTCGGTACGATCGTTACTGTTTCTTTGCCTATTAATTAACAATAAAGGAGCAAGGCTTATGGAAGAAAGAAAAATATTACTCACAGATGACGAAGAAGATTTTTGTTACTTTGTAAAATTGAACCTTGAAAAAACAGGAAAATACAAGGTTACCACTGCAACACAAGGCATTGACTGCATTGAGCTTGCAAAGAGATATCAACCCGATCTCATTCTCTTAGACGTTATGATGCCGGGAATGAGCGGGGGGGAAACAGCGGAAATCCTGCTCGACGATGAATCAACCAGCAGTATACCAATAGTATTTATAACAGCATTAATACAAGAAGAAGAACTTGCAAAGCGAGGAAAACGCATAGGTGGGAGAAATTTTATTGCAAAACCGGTTACACCGGAGATGCTGATTAAGAAAATCGACCAATACATTGCTCCCATGTGCTAATAAACAAATTTTTTGAGGTATAACAAATGATTCAATTAGCCAACTTGATTGGTACGGATGACATGAAAGGCATAACAGAAGAAGTTAAGCTGATTGTATCTATGATGAAGCCGGACTTTGATTTTAATCACTTCGAGAAGGCTTGCCAGGATGTTATCAGACTTTTTAACGGTAAACATCCCGGTCATCAAGGTTGCAATACTCCTTACCATGATCTGCACCATACCTTACTTGTACTCCTGGCGATGGTGCGTATGATGCATGGTTTTTCGATTGCTGAAAATGTGGAATTTAGCGATGAGGACATAAATATAGGCTTAATAAGTGCCTTGATGCATGATACGGGATACCATCAGTCTATTGATGATGTAGAAAGAACGGGAGCAAAATATACAACAATGCATGTTCAGCGAAGCTTTGAGTTTGTTAATCGTTATTACGATGACAATAGCGAATTTGCAAACCTTCTTGTTTCCATCCGTAACGTTATCAATTGTACCGATTTAGGAGCAAATATCGAAGAAATACGTTTCACCTATGACATCGAGCGAGACATGGGGTACTTGTTGGGAGTTGCTGATTTGGTTGGACAGATGGCGGACCGTTATTACTTGGAAAAACTACTATTTCTTTTTGATGAATTTCATAAAGCAGACATAACTTTTTTTTGTGATGAATTGGATCTACTGCAAAAAACATTTGATTTTTTTGAAACCATGAAAAAAAGAATTGCCCTGAAATTTGAAGGATTTGATCGTTTTCTGTTATTCCATTTTAAGTTGCGTTGGGATATCGAGGAGAATCTTTACAATATTACTATTCGCAGAAATATGGATTACCTGGAAAAAATATTGGAAAACACTGCAAACAGCTATCGTTCATATCTCAGGCGAGGCAGGTATGTTGAAAGATACGAGAATATTCAAAATAATGGAGTATCATTCAATAATAATCAGATCACACTTAATTGCACTGGGGACTAATTAGTTTCCCCCCGGAAAAGGTTCTTTTCCGTCCTGGCTGTGTCAATCTGCGGTCTTGCTTGTGCGGCGTACCATATACGCCTCCGCGCAATCCCTTGATTTCTTGCCAGAACGAAAAATACCTCCTTTCCGAATCGGAAACAGATAGTCTCTCATCCGGAGTTTCCGGATGGGGACTAATTATAAAGCATTGAGCTTGGCCTAGGGCGGCAGCGGTAAAGAAGGGTATCGCGACGATTTGTGCGAAAATATGGGTAAAATAAACATAGAAAGAAAAATCCTCATAGGATATTTGGGTTATCCCTAAAACGAGCGTTAAACTTATGCCACCCTAACTTTTACATGTGGCTCAACCTTTGGCCAACTTGTGCGGCGGGTAATCCTGATTTCATAATCTGCTTGGAGGCTCAACCATATTTCGGGAGAGACATTGAAATACTTACCAAGGCGCAATGCGGTATCTGCCGAGATCGACCGTTTTCCGCGAATGATTTCGCTGATACGTCCAGGTGGGACATCAATATCCCGTGCCAGTGCGTTTATGTTGAGCCCAAACGGCTTCATGAATTCTTCGTAGAGTATTTCCCCTGGTGGGATCAGGTCGAGCAGTCTATCCTTGTTCATTTTTTCCTCCTAATGATAATCCACAATCTCCACATCCCATGCGTTGCCATCCTCCCATATGAAACAGACCCGCCATTGATCATTTATCCGGATGCTATGCTGTCCCTGTCTGTTGCCCCTCAGGGCCTCAAGACGGTTACCCGGTGGTTGTGACAAGTCCTGCAAGATCCGGACGGTATGGAGGTAGAGTAGCTTACGCCTGGCCTGACGTTCGATAGATGAAAACCGTGCAACAAAGCGATCATTGAAAAGATTTTCAGTATCCTTACAACAGAATGTTTTGATCACAACATTATTATATAACGCGTAACGTAATATGTAAATAGGAAAGAGCTCACTACAGAATGCGCGTTCCTGACCATAACCGCGAAATATAATCTTACAAGAGGGCTGCCGCATTCAATATGGTTTCAGAGAATAGGCTCCTATCCAGAAGAAAGCGTTACCAACCAATTTCCCCGCCACAGGTGTTTTCCGATGAGGAACTTGCCCGGGACTGGACGCTGACAGTGCATGACCTCCGGGAGATCGGCAAATACAGGAAAAGTTCCTGCCTGTTCATATCCGTTCAGATTTGCTCGGTCCGTCTTTATGGATGCTTCATCAATGAAGTGGACATTATTTCAGAGGATTGCTGTGGTCTTTTTCTTCATATAACGCCAAATATTTAATAATGCCATTGTAATTGTATGAGTTAACCAGTCCTTCTATTGTTCTCGCTGCACGAGGATCAACCGCTTTTACATCATCCAACATTTCGGTAAGCACGTCAGCGCGGGCTTTCAGACATGCCTGCCGTATTCTGTCGATAAGGTCCGGGGGTATATTCCCGGTTATGAGAGGTATGTCCGGTAGGGCAGGTGTTGATTGGGTAACTGTATCTTCAAAAATATATTCAATCCCGCCTTTTCCTATAGCCTCAAGGATATCCTTTTCTTTATATGGCTTCAGCACCAGGCCGTCAAAGCCTTGATCGGTAATTTCGTGCAATCCGTCTTGTAAGCCTGCAGCCGTAACAGCAAGAATAAATATTTTTTTACCATTTGGCCTTTCCCTTATAAGGCGTGTGGTTTCGTACCCATCCATTTCCGGCATCATGAGATCCATCATGATGATATCAGGTTCCCACTCATGGTAGATGTCCAATCCCTGTTTGCCGCTTGCAGCCTGTTTTGTCTCGAATCCTATATTATTGAGCATCAGGCAAAGCACCTCTCTATTCTCCCAACTGTCGTCCACAACAAGCACCCGGACCGGATGTTTGATCCCGATAATAGATGCTAATTGATCCTGTTTGACAGATAGTTCCAGGGGCTCCTTTATGGGTAGGCGAAATGTGAAAGAGCTGCCTTTTCCCATTTCGCTTTCTAAAGAAATGTCGCCGTTCATATGAAGAAGAAAGTGTTTTGTTATTGCAAGGCCAAGGCCCGTACCCTTATGTGAGGCAATCCCGCTCGATGTCTGCTCGAATGCCTCGAAGACTTTCGATAGTTCATGGGCTGCTATTCCCGCCCCGGCGTCGCTTACCTGACCTATCAATATGATGGCGTCCTCATCCCGTTCGGCGTCAAGCCGCAGGGTTACCTCACCCTCGCTTGTAAACTTGATGGCATTCGCAAGAAGATTAATAAGTATCTGACGAAATTTGCCTTCGTCGGTAATTATGTATCGGGGTACCTGATCGTTTATCTCCACCAGAAAACTCAGATTCTTCTGCTCTGCCCTGATTCTCAACATTGATTCAACATCTTTAACAACACTGTAGATGTCAATGACCTTTGATTGAATCTCAACGTGACCGGCTTCGATCTTGGACATATCGAGAATCTCATTGATAAGGGCAAGCAAGTGTTCACCGCTGCGGTTGATGATATCGATCTTGTCATGAACAGGACCTGCCAATGCGTCTTTTTTTAGTAACTGAGAAAATCCAAGTATCGCATTCAGCGGGGTGCGGATTTCGTGAGATACGCGGGCCAGGAACTCTCCCTTGGCACGGTTTGCAGCTTCGGCTTGTTTATTGGCAATCGCCAGTTCTCGATTGAGCTCCTGCAGTTCCTCAGTGCGCTTCATAACCCGTTGCTCAAGTTCTTCGTTAAGTTTTTGCAGGTCCTTCTGGATGGTGCGAAGTTCGGTAATGTCCCTGCCCTCAGGAATTAAAAAAGCAACACGCCCTTTCTCGTTAAAAGTTGGCTTAATTGAAAAATCAATATCATGTATTGCCCCGTCAACACCGGGGTGCGTCACATTCAACCGGACAAACTCACCGCTTGCGGCTTGGGAAATGGCTTCGCGCAGTTGTTCTCTTAACTTTTCCGAATGCTTCCACCAGGGACCTTCCCAGAAAGGTCGTCCGAGTATATCACCTTCTGCAATACCTGAAAATTCCAGCGCTGTCCTGTTTATATGAATGGTGGTGCCATCTGGTTTCATCAGTCCAATAAATTGAAATGTTTGATCAAATATGGCGCGGAACTTCCGTTCGCTTTCCAACAGTGCATTTTCTGCCTGCTTTCGCTCTGCTATCTCATTGAGCAGGTTTTCGTAAAGCCTGGCGTTTTCAATAGAGATGGCTGCCTGGGAAGCGAGTATTGACAGGGTTTTTACCCTTTCCGGAGTAAATGCGTCAATAGCTATGTTATTTTCAAGGTAGAGCATGCCTGTCAGGTTTGTCTGGTGCGTGATAGGCATGCAGAGTATGGAACGGGGTTTTTGTTCTTTTATGTAGGGATCCCCCGAGAACTGTGATTCCGTTGCATCACCTATGACAAGTACATCCTTTGTTCTTTCCACATAATTGATTATCGATGAGCAGAACTCATTGTTTCCGTCCGGTTCTGTCGAGCTTCGTGCGACTATTGATAACTCACCCTTATCGGATAGTAAAAGGAATCCTCTTTGAGCGCCGGCGTTTTCCAATACCACGTCCATGAGTTTCGATAAGAGCCGACTAAGGACTATCTCTCCCGAGATGACCTGGGACGCTTTTATTATGGATGTTATGTCGAGATTCTCTTTGCCGGTGCTTTCTGACGTTTCCGTCACGGAGGCCGATTCAAGGGGTTTGTCTGCCAGCCAGGGATACTTTTTATCCATATCATCAACCTTTGCCATGGCTCCCCAACGTTTGTAGAGGTAACGGGCATCAGTCAGGTACACAGAGGCAATTTTTGCCTTGTTGAGAGATAGATAGAATTTCCCTGCAAGCTCATTGGCTATGGCTTCTTCGTGAATGTATTTATTCTCATCAGCCAGCTTTATCGCTTGATCGTAAAGATCCATTGCGACAGTTATCCTGCCCCTAATCCTGTTCAGTTCTGCTTCGACAAGAAGGTATTTATGCTGATAGTTCATGGGAGCGTCATAAGCCCAAATCTTAAGCATCTTCTGATTTGCTTTAACCCTTTTTAGCATCTTATGATATTCCTCATCTGACAGTTGTTTGACATTTGCCAGATGAGCAAGGGAATAATAAAAGTAGTACGAACCTGCATTGCCTTGGACATTAACCGTTCCCATGTATTCTTCTGCCACCAAGGAGTTTATCACTGCATCGGCATTGCGGCCAAAAAGATAACAAAGAAACATTTTCAGAAAATAGAGCGTGAATAATACGATGAAATCTTTGCCTTGCTGATGATATGAAATCATGTGCTCTTCGCGATACATGCTGCCGGAGATTAAACAGGGATCATCCGACAACTCTATTAGATTAAAAACGGCCTGACGAAATAAAAGACATCCGGTAGCTGATCTTTCTTGTTTCAATCTGTTTAAGACAGGCACATAAGTTTCAAAATCCCTTTCTATCTCCGGCAACTCAACCCCTGCGATAAACATGTGCCGGAAACGGTTCATTATAATATAGCCGATATATTCGATACTCCCGTATTTTAATCCATCATTGTAAGCCTCCATTAAAAGAGGAAAAGTTTCTCTGATGTTCTCTCTCCAGGGCAGCACGGAATAAGCGTTCAGAAATTTAATTGCAGCTTCAGATTCCTTGCCATCAGGACGATTAGCCAGCAAATCAGACACTTTTATGTATTCATGTCCTCCAAAAAAAGCGCCGTATAGTGTGAAAAAAATCCTACTGACACTGGAGGCAACCCTTTTTTTTATCAGCAGACGGATGGCATTATAAACAACAATTGCAAGTGTGTTTTGCGAATAAAAATGGGCGGATGTATATATTGTCAGCATGACAGACAATATTGCCTGCAAGTGGGGATCATCCGTATCGGGAAACTCCACTATCTCCTCCGGGGTTATTCCCTTTAACACCGATCTGGTTTCAGACGCGTTGATCAAAACCTGCCGCCTGGAAGGGTTGAAGGGAATGCGAACACCCAATTCATCAAGGATTTTTAAACCAATACTTAAGGCCTCCGCCATTTTTCCCTGACCTGTAGTAGCCTTGATTTTGGTGATATAAAATGAGGTTTTATCGAGCGACGCCTGGACGTTATTCAGGATAATCTCTCCTAAGCGTTCCATCCCGTTATGATCGCCTAATAGATACGCCGCCTCAGCAGCATTATTATGGATTGTGAGAGTGAAATCATAATGATCTTTCCATGAGTTTTTATCAAGTAGCTCAATGCCCTCCTTGAAAAAATAGTAAGCCAAGTCAAAAGCTGCAGATTTCCTTGCTTTTTGGCCAGCCTTATAATTTAGTTCGGCTATCCTGACCTTCTCCTCATCGGATTCGATTAACTCTTTTCCTTTATTGAACTGATCCAATATACCGAAGAGATTCTCTTCAAGTCTATCTTGGGGGATATGGGTGAGAAGAAGGCGTCCTGCCCTTAAATGCTCGGCGCAACGGTCTTCTTCCGGTATCGTGTTATAGGCGCCCTGCTGGATGCGGTCGTGAGAGAAAGCAAATATACTTTCACCAACAGGAACTACAAAACCCTCCTGGATGGCCTCGTCCAAACCCAGAGAGAAAACATCTTTATTTGATTTTTCACTCAAAATAGACAGTCTGTCTAAATCAAAAACATTTCCAAGCATTGACCCGTATTTTAAGATCAATTGTGTTTCCGGCTTGAATTTTCCTATATTTCCGATAACAAACTCGACAACATTATCCGTAAACCCTTTTGCCTTTATATGCTCCAAATCCCAACACCATTTATAATCCTGGGTATTAAAGGTAAGCATTCTTTCAAAATTTAAAGCCTTGAGAAATTCACCCACAAAAAAAGGATTGCCTCCCGTTTTCTTCTTAACAAGCAAGGCCAGCTCTTCAACTTCATTGCGGTTACCCCTGACAATATCGGAGACCATATCAGCTACGCTGTTTGAGTCCAAGGGGTCTAAATGAAGGCGGTTAATAAATTCGTCGGGGATATGTTTTACTGCCGCCATAAAAGGATGGGAGTCGTTCACCTCCGTATCACGATAAGCGCAGATCAAAATCAACGCCCCGCCTTCTATACTCATCATCGTTTCAATAAGACCAATCGAAGACAAATCCGCCCACTGCATATCATCCAAAAAGATGACTAATGGGTGTTCCTTTCTGCAGAAAATAGTGATAAAATTATAAAAAACTATCTTGAAACGATTCTGGGACTCCTCCGCCCCAAGAGCAGGAACAGCCGGCTGGGGGCCGATTATCAATTCAAGCTCCGGTATCAGATCGATTATGACCTGACAGTTTGGATAGAGGGCGGTATAACATTTTTCCCGCCATGCTGTCAGAGTTTCATTCGACTCTGATAAAATTTGTTGTATAAGTTCACGAAAAGCTCCGATGATTGCGCTATACGGAATATTGCGGACAAATTGATCAAACTTGGAGGAAACAAACCAGCTCTTCTTTTGCACAACATGTCCTTTGAGCTCTTTGATCAATGCCGTTTTGCCGATGCCAGGAGCACCGGAAACCAGAACCATTTCTTTGCGACCAGACGATGCACGATCAAAAATAGAAAACAATGCTGCAGTCTCGGCTTCACGCCCATAGAGCTTCGAAGGCAGGACAAAACTATCCAACATATCATTAAGGCCAAGGGGAAAATGTCCAATCTTTCCTGTCTTTTTTAATCTTTCCAGACAAGCTTGCAAGTCCTCCCTTATGCCCAATGCGCTCTGATACCGATCCTCAGCATTTTTCGAGAGAAGTTTCATAACAATAGCGGAAAGGATTTCAGGAATTTGCGGATTGATTTCATGTGGGGGTACCGGCTTACGGGCAATATGGGCATGAATCAATTCCAGAGGATCTGTGCTTTCGAAGGGACGCCTGCCCAAAAGCATCTCATAAAACGTAACCCCCAGGAAATAGAAATCCGTGCGCCAATCCACGCGGCGGTTCATTCTTCCCGTTTGTTCCGGAGAAATATAGGCAATTGTTCCTTCAAACTGACCGGAGGGGACATAAGACGAATTTTCTTTGCCGAGAATCGTTGATATACCGAAATCTATTATCTTGAGCTGATCTGTTTCAGGGTTATAGACAATATTTGAGGGATTGATATCTTTGTGAATAATGCCGTTTTCGTGGATCTCTTGCAATGCCTGGCAGATCTTTATAGAGATATTCAGAAAAACTTCGAGAATCAAAGGTTTTGATGCTATAAGGTCCTTGAGGGATTGGGCTCCGAAATCCTCCAGGGCCAATGCCAGAGAATTACCATATTCTAATAGATCATAAACTCCGATGGAAAACTTGAGATTCGCTAATGAGCGGGTTATTTCATATTCGCGGCGAAAATCGGCGATCTCTTTTTGGGCAGGATATTCACGGTTTAAAATCTTTATAATAACTGAAATGCCATCAGTATCTCTTGTCGCCCGATAGATTATGGAATTATTGTCTTCATAAAGCTTTTCGATTATTCTATATCCAGGAGGAAATAAAAACATTGTAGTCTCGCGTCTCTCTTTAGTATAACCTAATCCATCAGTATTCGGTATCTTTCTTATGTGACTCGACTGCAAAATATACCGCCACAATTGTTATCAATGCCAACCCCGTCATATAAAGCGAAATAGGGTATGTCGCAGGTTTAAACTTTATAAACAACCATGTGCAGATTGCCGGTGAAAGAGCACCCGCAAAAATTGATGCGAGGTTATAACCGAGCGACACACCGCTGTAGCGGACCTTCGTTCCGAACATCTCTGACAGGAAGCTGGCCTGCGGGCCGAACATTGCAGCATGACCAATAGCTAAACCGCCGATAATGCCCAGCCAACCCAGATAGGCCACTTTTGTGTTCATCAGGATAAAGAGGGGGAAAGACGCTGCTGCTGCGAAAACAGCACCAAATATATACACGGGTCGCCGCCCTATCTTGTCAGAAAGAAGGCCGAACATCGGTATCGTGAAAACTTCAATGGCAGAAGCAATCATGACACCGTTGAGGATGGACTGACGAGGCATTCCCAATGCCTGAGTAGCATACGTTATGACGAAGAAAGCATAAATATAGGCAAATGCATTCTCTGCGAATCGTGCTCCAATAGCCAGCAAAATCTCTTTAGGGTGCCTTCTGATCGATTCGATGACAGGCATTTTCACTTCCTGCTTCAGATCTTTGATCTTCTGGAATTGAGGCGATTCGGCAATTTTGCTTCGAATATAAAGGCCTACCAGAACCAATACGATGCTGGCAAGAAATGGAATGCGCCAACCCCAATCCAGAAAATCCGCATCGTTAATTACGTTTGTTGTGAAGGAAAACAATATCATGCCGACAACCAAACCGAGGGGTGCTCCGAGTTGTGGCCAGCTTCCGTAAAAACCACGCCGATTGCTTGGGGCATGTTCGACAGCCATGAGAACAGCACCTCCCCATTCTCCTCCTAGCGCAAACCCTTGAAAAACACGACATGTGACTAACAGGATCGGTGCCCACAGACCCACGCTGTTATATGTAGGAAGACAGCCGATGACGAATGTCGCAATTCCCATGATTAACAGGGTAAGATAGAGCATTTTCTTACGCCCGATCCTGTCACCGTAATGACCAAAAATGAAACCTCCGACGGGACGGGCTACAAAACCCATCGCAAACGTTCCATACGCTGCGAGCGTGCCGGTCAAGGGGTCTAATGTAGGGAAAAACAACTTATTAAATACCAGTGCAGTTGCAGTTCCATAAATAAAGAAATCGTACCACTCGATGGCAGTTCCGATCAGGGCGGCTGTTGCTACTTTGATATGAGATGATGTTCCTTTTGCCTGTTCGGCCATATTGTTCGCCATTTCTCTTTTCTCTTTTTTTTCGAAACCATTGCATAATCTCGTCATGACTGCTCCTCATTAGGATCTGACACAATGGAGTTTCCCCATATGCGTCCTAAAATCTGCATCCGAGAGACAAAGATATCACATCATCGGGGCTGTTTATCTCTGAGAACCGCCGTTCAATTCTGCGAATTGCCTCATCGATTTCATCCAAAATATGTTCTCCCGATGCGTTTTCTATTCGTTCCGTAACGGATATAAAGTTTGTCATTACCCGCTGGAATAGTCAAAGAAAATCTGTTTTTTATGCCGCCTTTTGAGCACTGCCGATGCCTTGGGATCATGATCGAGGAGCATGAGGATCTCCGTTTGTTTCAAGCTCGTTTACCATATAGAGGATGGAACTGTCTACATAGTGGAACTCTTTCTCTCTCTTTGATGGGTTATATTCAGGAAGGAGGGCATGGCAGATACCCCCTACCTTCAATTCATTAAACGAAGACTTCTACGCCGAGGACATATGGCAAGGAAATTGGGGAAGGAAGGCTTTATTTTTTTTGCACAGGCGGTGGAAATGCTCCTCCCGGTCCGGACAATGCACCCCGCGGTAAAGGCTGAGGCGCCGCAGCCGGCAACTGGTCTATCGGAGAGGCCCCTGATTGCCGCCCCGCTGGCCGCTGAACCGGCGTCGTGATAGTGGAAGCAGGGCCGAAAGGGCTGCCGGGAACAGAAGTAGTTGCTGGTGTACCGGGGGCTGTTGTCTGCATCGGTCTCTGCGAACCTGCCTGTTCTTTTCGTTTCTCTCCCCCATTGGCAAGGAGGACGGTCATCTTTTCATCACCTTTCATCAGCGTAATCCTGTCGGTCCCAATCTCTGAAACAACAAAACCTCCGATAGACTCCCCTTTCTTTATTACGGTCTGGCGGTTTCCCCTTCCCGGTGTTGTTTTAGGGTTCTTTTTGTCCTCTATAAAGGCCAACTGCACTCCACCCTGGACCATGGTACCGTAAAGTACCAATTCAGGCTTTGGGATTTCGTCTGCTTTCTTATCAATGGGGATACGCCTTTCGGGATGAAAAAGATTCGTCTCCCCGATCATCGCATAGTCGGAAGGCAGGATATGTTGCTTTTTTCTTCCGGTTTTTCCGCTTGCTCTATTGTTTTTGTTTTTACCTGTGGCAGGACATATCCTGCATTTATCTTCATAAGAGGAAAGATAACACCAATCGCGATAACGATGATAATGGCAAGAAGTAACATATTGAGAGGGTTTGTATTTTGAATAAGATACTTTATAGCTCGCATATTATTTCCCACCTGTGAGCGCCGATACCCGTAATTTAACCATCAATTCTCTGAGGGTCTCTGAAGTTTCTTACCCGTGATATCGACTTCTTTGATAATGAGATAAGGCGTCCGGGTCTCAACTCCGTAGAGAAGATCACTTAGCGCCCTGGTGTCGGGCAATATGGCATCGATGCTGACGTTGATGACTTTGAAGTTTCCGAGATTATCGGGTTTTTCAACACGCTCACTCGTGATCGATCCTCCCCTGCCCGTTATGATGCCCTTTACCGTCTCCTGCAGGGTTGCCGCTGAGATGGAAAGCGTCTGGGCTTCAATAATCTTTGAATTGTCTGCCTTTCTTCCTTCTTTCAAGGCATCGAGTTGTCTTTTCCAGATCCGGCTTTTCCGCGATAAGACTCATATACTTTTCCAGCATCTTCGTCTTCGAAGCCTGCATCTCTTTCATGGAGATCATCTCATGTTTAACACCCTGATATCCATACTGATACGCAACAAGCCCGGCGAGTATGATAATAACCGGTATTGCTATGACAAGAAGTTTACTCTTACTTTTCATCTTTTCTCGCCTCCGGCCTGCTTCTTTTCAAAACCCTCTATTTCCATTTTGATGACAAAGCGATCAAGATTCATTCTGGCGTCCCGGATCGTCGGCGAAGTAAATTCAACCTTTTTAAACAGTTTCGATTGCTCCAGTTTCGTGAGGATCTCTGTTGCCACGCTGGCATAACCCTCTATCTCAACAGTCTCCTCGGTAATCCTTGTTCTCGTGAGCCAACGGTATTTGGCAGCATTGTCGTCAATTCTTTCATAATATTCAACGCCATCGGTCTTGATTCCTTGAAATCTTTTATCTGGGCAATCTCATCACTCAAGGTGCTGATCTCTTTTTTCAATGCTTCGATCTTCTTTATCTCCCCTTTGCGCGATGCAATGTGAGCGTCTATTTCCCGGAGTCTGTTCTTTTGCATTTCGAGAGGCACCACCAGATAGGGAATGATCATGGCGAGAATAATCAGACAGAGAATAATGGTAATCGCCAGAGGGACCTTCTTTACTTCTTTTGCCCCCTTGCTTACCAGGTTGAAACCTTTTGCCCCGGGCCAGATCGCTTCAAGTAGTCCGCCAAGGGGGGTAAAAATGATATCCTCATCAGCAGTTTTAAACTTCGATTGAATATCATCTTTTTTCAAAATCCTGACAGGAACGCCTAATCTTTGCTCCAGCATGGTATATCCCTTCGACAGGACAAAGAAAGACAATCGGCGAGACACTCTCACTCTTTACCTGGCCAAGAAGAGGGACGAGGTCCTCTGCAACCGATCAGGTTATCATTTCTGTCATTGCCGGAAAAGTTCCCATAAAAGGTTGACGCCACATTGCCTTTTTTTGTCAGACAGCCTTCATATCCCTCATTCGTTGATTGATACACAGAGGGCGTCCTTACCGTTGTCAAAGAGCGCCGCAGAGGGTCCCGAGACTGGCAGCGCTCACTGTGATCCGCGCGGGATGAATATTGCTTTTCCCTCAACGCATCGAGATAGGGCTTGAGAACGTCTGTCCTCGACGGCAGCGATGATGACCTTCAATTTCCCTTATCTTCATCGTATATCTTGAAATCATACATCGCTTCAGCAGAGGCGAAGGGAGTCAATCTGTCCAGTTCATAGGACATGACAGAGGTAATGTTCTCTTTGACCACGAGAGGCAATTCGGCGGTCCGGACAACAAGAAATTCATGCGGTATGCTGAGCACAATTTCTGCCCCGGAAGCTTTCAATTCATCAATTGCGCGGGAAGCTGCTGATGCCAGGTTTTCCGGCCCGGCATATTTACCCTCATCAAAAAGATATTTCCTGAACCCTTTGACGCGCGGCTTTGATAAAAAGAGCGTCCCGTAGGCCACTGAAACAGCGCCTTTCTCCAGAGAAACAGAGAGACATTTCTTCGGAAGAACACCCCTTCAATGAGGTTAAAGGTAAGGACCTTCCAGACTTATATCCCAAATCCTTTTCAATCGTACCCCATACCCGGAGCTTATTGTTTTGATACCGGGAAAAGATTTCACGCACATTCATTCTCGTATCTCCGCAGGACTTTTATAATAGACAAACCGGGATGTACCGCCGCCCTCAACGGACACAATGGCCCGTATCCCGTAACCTTTTTTTTCTTCTCTCTGAAAACCGACAGATTCTATAGTATACGATATTTGATTCGCCCATATCAATAGACCATCGCATGCAGGGTAATTGATCCCTGATATGGCCTGAATATCCTGGACCGATTTGAATTCGGCAGCATCTCTCTGCTCAATGATTCTGTTGACAACATCCTCCGTCATCCCCGGCAGTGACATAAGCACCTCTTTTGGCGCCGCGTTGATATTGACGCTTCGTGGTGGTACTGTAAATAGTCACAAAATGGATAAGCCCCTTTTGTTCTTTTGTGCCGAAGAGAATATCAGGAGACATGCCTTTTATCAACAAGAGTTCTTCCAGGGTATCAAGCCGTCCGTTTTTTGCCTTATAGGGATTCGGAAGAGACTGATAATACTCACTCTCAGCACCATTCAAGCGGTGCAGATCATCGGTATCGATCCAGTCGAGAATGGAGTCAACGATGATATCGGCTTTCTCCTTTGGCAATCCCGAGGTTGACGAGAAGATTGTTCAGTATGACCCCGGAACGAGTCTCCCATCATATTGAGGTTAATCTTGCCTGATTCATTAAAGAGCCTGTAATACATAACGGCCTGTTCCTATACTGCCGTCATAGGGTCTGCCATCAATCCTTACAACCTCATTGCCTTCAATAACAACAGTTTGATTTCTATAGGTCTGCCTGTGATAGATTTCCATGATGGCCCGTTCCAGCGCTGCTTCAGCAAAAAACTTTTTCTGTACCCCATCCCTGAAGAAGACGTCGAATTCGCTTCCGTTCTCGTGAGCAATGAAAAAGACATGACAAGGACCATCAGCAGGGTAATAACCCATAAAACCATGAGGAGCGCGACGCCGTTTTCGGCCTTTATGATCCTTTTTATTATCTTTTACGTGTCGCCTCATCATCAGGACAAGAATACCTCTCGGATAGTTCATGAGAAAAAGAGGGCACCCGATTGTGCTGTCAGGAGTTTTGCCCTCACAGGCACCACAAGGGAAATCTGCTGGTTCCCCCAGGCAAGATGGATTCTTATCTTTCCGGGGAAAGTTCATATATCGGTCCATTCCTCGACCCATTGGCCCTGCTTCAGCAGTGGCTTCTTTGAAGAAATATTCAAAGTGTATATCTTCAAAGCCTTCAAGGAGCTTCACTTCCTTCTGATTTTCCATACCGATGGTATTTTCCTGCGCAAAGAGGGTACGTTTATCGTTTTTGCCTGTTTCAACCCTGTATGCGACAATAACATATCCTTTCTGCCCGCCCATAAGTGAATAATTTGACGCAAACCTGACAGAATCCTTCTTCCCCTTCGAAGATGATATTGATTTATCTCCTCCCTGTTCCCTGTTGTTTAAGCGGTATACCCGATTGTATCTGGGCATCCATAAGGTTCAGAGACACCCTAAACCGCTCCAGCGCCTCTGCCTTTTTTTCCCCTTTATCAAGAGAACGGTATCCCAGCCGCATGGCAGCCGCCGACGATAACCACTATCAAGCCGATGAGGACAATGGAAACAAGGAGTTCAAGGAGCGTAAAACCCTGATTGCATGTTCCGTTGCACCATGAGACTATCTCAGAATGGTCTTTTCTCTGCTGGGTCTTTTCTTCATTTTCCTTTATACCTGTGGTTTTATTGTCTTCATCGTATTCAATGTCAGGGACTTTCCTTCCCGCCCATTTTCCAGGACATAGTGACATCGATCTCCAGGATTTTCAATGGGCAGGTCTTTTGTCCTTGTTTCATAGGCCTTTGCCACGGTTACATCAAACTTGTATCCTTCCGGTGATGTCTCGCTCCAGGCATTTTCCGAAAGCTGTTCATTGTCCAGTATCTCTCTCATTTTCGATTCCACCCTGACAACGGCTGATCGCATAATCTTCCGATATGGACAAAGCCTTTATACTCGAAGAAAACAACTGCAGAATGACGGTCACCGTCGTTGCAAGAAGGACAAAAGCAACAAGGACTTCGAGAAGGGTAAAGCCATCTCTTTCCTTCCAAGAAGCGCTTCCATCTTTGTCGTTCCCTGCAATAAAGACTTCAGTTTTTACAGATCCTTCGATCCATCATTTCAAAACAACAGACCCCACGTATAGGGATCGAGTTCAATGTTAAGCGTTCTTTTCTTGTTCCAGAGGGTAATAGTCCCGCCTTCCGCGATACCCGATCCATGGAACAGCACTGCGTAGTTCCCTCTGCTCACCTCGCCGGTTACAGGGTCGGTTACGCGAATATTGAATCCCTTCAGGAAGGTTCTTGCCTGAACCCCTTCTATACCATAACGCCCCGTATCGAGATTGATGAGGACGGTCTGTGGCTCGCCATTGTTTTTCGCCAGTATCTTCGCATACCGCATCATTGCCGACAGTTCTCTTCCCGCGCAGTTCAATCTGGCGCCCGGAAGGGCATTGCCGAAAAAGAGTGTTGTGAAACCGAGGATAAGGACAACAAGGGTAATAACAACAATGATCTCAAGGAGTGTAAATCCTCTGTTTCTGCCATTGATATACTTTTCTTTCCATCCTCACCTGAAGGTCCCGCAAAATTCCTCTTTGCCGACAATATCATCCATCAGAAAGGCAGATCCAGTATACTGAACATGGCAAGAACATGGAAGTGACGATAAACGCGATAACAAGTCGCCATAGCAAGTATGATAACCGGCTCCGAAGAGGCTCATAAACCTTTTTACCACCTCTTTCAGGCTCTTTTCATAGGTTGAGGCAACTTTGAGGAGCATTATGTCGAGCTGGCCTGTTTCTTCACCGACTTTAATCATGGAAAGCGCCAGGAGAGGAAAAACATTGGCCTCAATGAGCGGGCCGGCCACACCCTTCCCTTCCCTGACATTTTTCGTAACAGCATCGATAGAATCGGCAATGATCCTGTTGCCGATAACATCTTTTGCATTGTTGAGGGCCTGCAGAAAGGGAACTCCGCTTTTGATGAGTGTTCCCAGGGTCCTGCAAAAACGGGCAGTTTCCAGTTTCCTCACCACATCACCTACAAGCTTGAGTTTCATCGCATCCCATGTATAAGCCCCTTTCTCTGTTTTTCATATAGGATTGCGGAGGAAAAAATAATGCACTAATGATGTGCAGGAATACGATCCACCAATAGGACCTGAGACCGTTGCTGAGCGTCAGAATAATCTGTGTGGAAAGCGGCAGGGCGCCGCCGATATCTTTAAAATGAACTGAAAATTGAGGAATAACAAAGGTAAGAAGAAAGACAAGGGAACCATGCCGCACTGTCTGCCAAGGATAGAGGGGTATATCATGGCGGAGATGACACTGCTTCTCAGTTCTTTGGCAGTCTCCAGAAACTCGTTCAGTTTATCGAGAACAATATCGAGGACTCCGCCTGTTTCACCTGCCCGTACCATGCTCACATAGAGTTTCGGAAAGACCCTCGGATATTTTGTGAGGGCATCTGAGAAAGCGCTTCCCTCCCGGATAAGTTTCAGCACAGACATGGATCACCCCTTTCATCTCCTTTCCTTCCGATATTGTCGGAAAGGATATTAAGACTCCTGTCGAGAGGAAGCCCGGCAGCCGGTAAGCGCCGATAGTTCTGTGGTGAAGGTAAGAAGATCACCCCTTGAGGATTTGAAAGCGAATGTTTTTTTCAGCCCCTCTTTGGGCGCTGTTATTTTAAGCGGTATAACACCGGTGTTTTGCAGTCTGTTCAATGGCAATCTTTTCATCTGAGGCCTCCACAACCCCTTCGACAACAGTGCCGTCAAGGGTCGTGGCGGTATAGGAATAGATTGCCAATTAATCCTCCTGGGTGACCCTGAAGATCTCGCTTAAAGTCGTCACGCCCATCCGTATTTTTTCCAGACCGTCTTCAAGGAGTGTCTTCATGCCGTTTTTCCGTGCTGTCTGTCTGATGTCGCTCTCGTCGGCCTTTTTGAGGATCAGTCTTCCGCATATCATCATCAACAACAAGGAGTTCAAAAATACCCATCCTTCCCATGAATCCCGTGTAGGTACACTTCTCGCATCCCTTGCCCCTGTAAAGAATAGTATCGTTTTCAACACCAAGGGCTTTCAGTTCCTGCATCTGGTCCGATGCGGTAACCTCCTCTTTGCATGAAGGACAGATAATCCGTACGAGTCTTTGGGCCATAATCCCACGGATCGTGGAGGAGAGGAGAAAATTTTCAACGCCCATATCGAGGAGCCTCGTAATGGCGCTCGGCGCATCATTGGTATGCAGCGTCGACAAAACAAGATGGCCCGTAAGGGCTGACTGGATGGCGATCTCCGCTGTTTCGAGGTCACGTATTTCACCGATCATGATTACATCGGGGTCCTGTCTGACGATATGGCGCAGGGTATTGGCAAAGTGGAGTCCTATCTGGGGTTTCACCTGTATCTGGTTGATGCCTTTCAACTGGTATTCCACAGGGTCTTCTACGGTAATGATCTTTTTATCCGGCGAATTGATCTTATCGAGCGCCCCGTAGAGTGTCGTTGTCTTACCGCTTCCCGTGGGTCCTGTAACAAGGATAATCCCGTTTGGCTTTTTGATGAGCTGATCGAAGGACTTAAGGACACCCGGCAGAAACCCGAGGAGTTTCAAGGTCAATGACGATGCTTTCCGTATCAAGGATTCTCATGACAACACTTTCACCGTGGAGGATCGGTATCGTGGAAACCCTGAGGCCGATTTCATGCTCGCCTACACGAAGCCGGATACGCCCGTCCTGAGGCAATCTTCGCTCGGCGATATTCAGTTTCGCCATGATCTTGATGCGTGAAACAATTGCCGCCTGTAATCTTTTTGGGGCAGACTCCACATCACTTAAAACCCCGTCGATCCTGTACCGTATCTTTAATTCATCTTCGAAAGGTTCAATGTGAATATCGCTGGCCCTGCTTTCAACTGCGCGGGTGATGAAGAGGTTCACAAGCTTGATGATGGGGGCCTCAGAAGCGAGGTCTTTCAGGTGGCCGATATCCTCTTCTTCTTCATCCCTGATAAATTCAAGGTCTTCTTCATCAATACCTTCGATGATCCTGTTGATGTTCTGTGTTTCCTGGCTGTAGAATTTCGCAATATGGTCTTCTATTATCCCCGGGTCACCGGTGATAGATGACAACATCGGCTGCCGATGCCACTTTCAGGGCCTCAACAACCTCCCTGTTGCCGGGATCGGCCATAATGACCTTCAGGATATTATTCTTCATTTCTATAGGGATGATCTTGTTCTCGCGGATAAACCGGGTTGATATCCCATCAAGCACCAGGGCACTTTCGGGAAATCTTCTGCGCTGAGGACAATGGCAGTATCTTTATTCACGGACAATCCTCTCTGAAAGGAACAACGATGTTTTTCTAATCCTTTCTCTCAAGGTTATTCTCTTCGCCGCCATTGTTCTTGCTGTTTATATTCTTTGTATTATTATTTGAGTGCCATTATCCGGTACATTTGCTTTCTCGTTTCTCAGGAGTTCTTCTCTTGTTATTTTCCCTTTGCCTGTCGTAATAGTATCGACATAGCCTGACGTGACAGACTGTGCATCTGCCTGGTTTTTGATTACACGGGGTGTGAGCAGAATAATGAGCTCTTTCCGGTGGTTTGTCTTATTTGTTTTCCCAAAAAGATAACCGAGGACAGGTATCTTGCTGAGAAGCGGTATACCTGCTCGCCCATCACTGACATCTTCCCTGATAAGACCTCCGATAATGATCGTCTGGCCACCCTGAACAACAAGGTTCGTTGTTGCCTCTGTCTTACTGACAACAATCGCTTCATCAGTGCCTGTTACCTTTTTTACAGCATATGAGGATATTTCCTGACTTATATCAAGGGAGACGAGTCCACCCTCATTGATACGAGGTTTCACCTTGAGGATAATACCGATATCTTTGTACTGGATCGTACGCACCGGGGCTGTTAATGTTGTGGTACCGAATGTCTCGGAAGTAACGATAGGCACTTGCTCTCCGACCTGAATACGGGCTTCCTTGTTGTCTGATACGAGAATATGAGGCACAGCAAGGAGTTTTGCCTTCGACTGCGTGGCGAGCATATCGATAACAGCCTTAAAATCACTTCCAACAGTACCTGCAAAGGTGAACGTACCTGACGCCGGTGGTCGTTGTAGCGGAGTAGTGCACCAGGTACATTAAATCCCACGATGCCGTCCACTCCACCCAGAACACCCCCCATACCACCCGGCTTAAACTGGAGAGCCCAGGATATGCCTAGACTCAAATCATCGACTAGATTTACCGCGGCGATGACCCCTTCAATAACAACCTGTCGGGGAATGATATCGATACTTTTCACAGCTTCTTTAATAATTTCATAATCTTCAGGTAAAGCAAGGACAACAAGCAGATTCAGGTTTTCATCGGGGATAATCTTCGTGGCAGAGGATATGAGGGATCCGCCGGTATTAGAACCCGACGTTGAGCCGGCCTGTGGTCCCGGCGGTGGCACTGTGGGACGGGCCGCCGGTTGAGTCGGAGACATAGTTCCTCCGGGAGGAGACGAACTCGATGTTCCGGTAAAGGTAGTGGTAGTTGTCGTTGAAGAAGATGACATTACCGTTGAGGTGCCAAAAATCTGCTGAAGGATATTCGCTACATCTTTGGCCTTACTGTTCTGTATATGATAGACATAGACTTGGGGTTTTTTCATCTTTGTCTCTTCACTGTCGAAGAAATTGAGAATGTTGAGTATTCTCTTGACATTGGCATCGGTATCAACAATTATAATATGGTTCATTGTGGGAACATCGATGACAATAGCGGTTGCCGTGAGAAAAGGGGTAACAAGCTTAATTATCTCCGATGAACTGCTATATGAAATCGGTACAACCTGAATAATGGACTTTCCCTGAACAACTATTTTATTAGGGTCTCTGCCCATTGTTACCTGCGCCGGCTCTTTCGCGACATCACCAATAGGGACAATACGGTAGAGGCCGCTCTCTTCCACCACTCCCATACCATTCAACCGCAAAATCACTTCCATGAGCGGCAGTACCTGATCAACTGCCACAGGGGCCACGGACCGGAATGTTACCCGTCCTTTTACACGCTGGTCAATAACATAATTGACCCGTAAAATCTCTCCGAAAACAGTCTGGACCACGGAATAAACATCGGCATCGTCAAAATTCAGACTGATCATGCCGCCTGCACGGGCACCTGTTCTACCCGATGCAAAGGGCGGCTGTGGCGTTGTCGTCGGCGACTGAGAAGCCCCATTCGCTCCAACCTTTTCCACCTGCGGCGTGTTTGCTACATGACCGGCTTGTTGGAGCTTTTGTATCTGCTCCTTTACCTGCTGCACCCTCTGTATGCGCGTTGAAGGTTTGGCTGTAGTTGGCAAAGGTTGGGATTGCGGTTGCGGCATCATCGATGGTGGCTGTTGAGCCTGTGGTTGGGTTATTACTGATGGTGGCTGTTGAGCTTGTGGCTGGGGCATTATTGGTAATGGTTGTTGTATCTGCTGCTGTTGTGGCCCCCCTGCGGGCTGCCCGGCGCTATTGAGTATACCGGTCTCTCCAGGGGTCTGCTGAGGAGGAATCGGCAGCGGCATATCATCCGAATATACTATTGAAGCAGTCCATACAATTAAAACAGCAAAAGAAAGGACTATAATTCTTTTCAAATATTTATACCCCTTTGACGGAATCGCAGTCATGTATCCATTCTACAATAAAAACTGTACGAAGGGCAACATTCTCTTTACTTTCTTAAGTCTTATACTTAAAAATAAAATCAAAATCTTCACAATAATCCAATATAACTACTCTCCCACGACCATGCAAGCCCCATGAATGCTCAAACGCCCGGAGTTACAGTCATAAAGATCCTGCTTGCCACAGATTCTGAGAGTGCACCCATTATAGTATCGCATCTTCACCTATCAGATTGGAATTTAGTATATTTATACTAAATTTTTCATGCTTTCTTTAATCATATACTGATTGCCGCAGAAAGATTTGTTGACCGTTTTATAAATCTTTGAGTATAATTAATCACACCAGGAGGTTTATATGTTGCGTAAAGCTATGAAAATAGAAGACCATCGGGGTTTTACCCTTGTCGAACTGCTCGTTGTAATGGTCATTGTGGGACTCCTCCTTGCCCTTGTAGGTCCAAAGGTCTTTTCAAAACTCGGCAAGGGCAAACAGACCGCCGCCAAGGCGCAGATAGAACTTCTCGGCCAGACCCTTGATCATTTTCGCCTAGATGTGGGCCGTTATCCAACAACTCAGGAAGGGCTTAACGCCCTTATGGTAAATCCAGGAATCCCTAATTGGGAGGGGCCTTATCTTAAGAAAGAAGTACCCGTTGATCCTTGGGGGAAAGCTTACGTTTATCAATCTCCCGGAACACATAGCGAATATGATCTCTATTCATATGGCAGGGATAGCGCTCCCGGCGGCGAGGGTGAAGACAAAGATGTACTAAGCTGGGAATAACAGCGATACTTTCCCTGTTGACTATTCACGATCCGCTATCGACTGGTTCGTATTTTTTTGCCCATGCCATTCTATTCACTACTTTCTGCGCTTTTCTATCTGCTATCTGCTATCGACTATCTGCTGCCTCTATGGTTTATAGAGAAAACTCACAGGCTGAGTGAAATTCTTGAAAATCATATCCTGCAGCGCAGAGGAGATGAGCCATTTCAGCAATGAGAAAGGTTTCTTGCCATAAACAAGGGAGGGTTTCCCTTTCATATTGAGCACCTTTTTCATATCATCAACAACGTCATAGAACGTGCCGATGCTATCGACAAGCCCGGCTTCTTTAGCTTGAAGACCCGTATAAATTCTGCCATCGGCGAGCTGTTTTACCTTTTCGATGGGGATCTTTCTTCCTTCTGCAACATCATTTACAAATTGTTCATAAATACTATCAATAACGCCCTGGAGATATTTACGCTCATCATCTCTCATCTTACGAAAAGGCGTCCCCGTGTCTTTTAAAGCGCCGGTTTTTATCGTATTGGCCTCAACACCGATCTTCTTCATGAGATCTTCCACAACGGTTTGTTGCATAATAACCCCTATGGAACCGGTAATTGTCGAGGGGTTCGCGAAGACTTTATCGCCAGTCGATGCAATATAGTATCCTCCGGAAGCGCAGACAGAACCCATTGACACATAGACTTTCTTTACTTTCTTCAGCTTTTTGATCTCGCTGAATATTTCCTGAGTAGGTCCTACGGCCCCGCCCGGCGAGTTGACCCTTAAAATTACACCTCTTATACCATCATCCTCTTTGAATTTCACCACATCTTCCATGGCATCTTTCGTATCGGCAATCGTGCCCTCAATCTCGATGATACCTATTTTTCCTCCACCGTCTATGCCGAAGGAAACAATGATAGGTACAATGACAGCAAAAACAAAAATAACGACAACAACAATGAGAAATATCTTTTTTCCTTTTGCACTGGCCATATAATTATCCCCTCCTTAACTCCACAGCATCAAAATAATGCACTATATTACTGAAGATCGTCATTGGATGAGAGCCTCACGGAAAGCTCCGCAAAGGTCCTTCTTTTAAGAACAATTTTCCCGAAGGGCCTTCGCTGGTTCAATGTGGCGGTTTTCACCTTAGCCAATTCCAGCATGCCAAGAATGGTGGCAACCCTTTCGTTACGGTCTTCCTCACCATAGAGATCCCATTCAAACCGGCCTGCCATATCAAGGACGTCCCGCAACATCTCAAGCTTTTCTTCAAGGGTCGGTCTTATCTCACGCACTGAAAGATAGCGCTCCTCTTTAACCTCTATTAGTTCAAAGTAGAGATTGCAGAGGCAAAGGAGATCATAGTCGGATTCACGCTCTACACCGCCACTGCCGATGGGAAACACATCACGTTCGAGCATGGGCAGACTGTCAAGGGCAGAGGCCATATTTCTCAACCGTTCATATTCTATAATCCTCTCAATAAGTTCTTCCCTCGGGTCCTCTTCATCACCGTTTCCATTGCCATTAGACGGTAAAAGCATCTTCGATTTGATAAAGATCAGAAGGGAGGCCATCTCGATGAAATCTTCGGCAATCTTGAGGTCCAAATCTCTGGCTATTTCGAGATACTGTAAAAATCTTTCCGTAATAGATGAAACGGGGATGTCCCAGATGCTCACTTTGTTGCGTTTGATGAGACCGATAAGGACAGCCAGCGGTCCCTCATAGCATTCAAGCTGCACTTCAAGTGATGGCGCCAGTAAACTCATTTGATAAGACCTTTTTCCATTAAAAGCATATCGACAAAATTGGCTTCATCTTCTTTTGTTTTCAGGTTCATATCTATCTTAGCATCTTTCAATTTATCAAGTACCTCTTTATAGATAGGGCCTTCCTGGATGCCCAGCTTCTTTAAATCTTCACCCGTCGTAAAAGACTTGTAGGAATTCCGGGAGGTAATGTAGCCCGATATCGCCTTTTTTACTTCCTCTGATTTCGTCTTGGCCATAATGAAAAGTTTTGCCTCTCTGGAGAGGAGTTCAAGGATTTTGAAAATTTCGCTCTTTTTCATGACCGTAATACCCATGGCAAGCTTTGTCATGGCTTCTCTTAAGCGTTCTGAGTTTTCGATGGTCTTCTTTTTAAGCCTCTCACTCATTTCCAACTGTTTGCAGAACTCTACCACATCTTCATTTTTCATGTGGTCAATAAGTGCAAGGATATAATACTGGAGCTTGTCTACGGCTTTCCCCTGATAGAGAAATTCATGCCACTTAAAAACGGCATGCATCTGAGTAAAGAGCTTCTCCTTTTCTTTGGTGAATGTCAGTGAGGGTGAAATAAACTTCAGGAGGTCCAGGTCGTCAAGGCGTTTCAGTATCTTCTCGGGGCCTTCCTCCTGGAGGATAAGGGCAAGTTCCGTCCATATCCTTTTGCCCCGTATCCTCGCGAGGAAATTGAGCTTGACAGCGTTTTTTATAAGGTCCAGGGTGTGTTTTCCGATTTTGAAATTGAATCGAAGTTCAAAACGAATGGCCCGAAAGACCCGCGTAGGATCTTCAACAAAACTGAGGCTGTGGAGCACCCTGATTGTTCTCTCTTTAATGTCCCTCTGGGCGCTGAAAAAATCGATAAGTTCGCCAAAGGTGTTCTTATTGAGGGAGATGGCAAGGGTATTGATTGTAAAGTCCCGCCTGTGAAGGTCCAGTTTCAGCGAGCTATGCTCCACAACGGGAAGCGCCGCAGGGTGTCTGTAGTATTCAAGCCTCGCGGAAGCGATATCAATTTTGAAGCCATCAGGATATATGATCTTTGCCGTTGCGAACTCTTTGTGGGAACGCATCTTGACATGAAAGCGCCTGGACATCTCCTCTGCGAAGACAATGCCATCACCTTCAATGACAATATCGATATCATAGTTCTCGTCACGGAGCAGCAAATCCCTCACAAATCCACCTACAAGATAGGCATGGTAGCCAAGCTCATCGGCAAGATTGCCCATGTCCTGGAGCTTTTTCAGCGTCTCGTCGTCAAGCCTCTCTTCCATGATCCTTCTGACATTCTTTCTCTGCACATATTTTTCATGGAATTCAAGTTTTTCGAGGACCGTTTTGGCTATCTCGTCTTCGAGAATTCTTAAAAGGTCGGTCCTGGTAATGGCCCCTTTCAGTACATTATCCTCTACAACGGGCAAAAATCGCTGGCTATGACCAATAATTTTCTCTTTCACCTTTTCAATGGAATCTTCCGGGAGGACCGACTGGAATTCCGTAAACATATATTCTCTGACAGGGATATTTTCCAGTTTATGAAAGACCGCCTTTTCCGCAACCTGCCGTGTGATAACGCCAACAACCATACCATCGGAAAGGACCGGCAGCGCATTAATATTATACTTCGTCAGGATACTCTTGGCATCATGGATAAAAGCTTCGGCATCAACGGTTTTTACCGGAAAGAACATGATATCCTTCGCCTTCCATAATGGTTTTACATTATACCGGAGGATTTCAACAAGACGGTCCCGTGCCTCAATGAGAGTCATGTCCTTCACTGTTGTCGAGGCAGCTACTTTATGCCCTCCTCCTCCCATGAGCGACATGATGTATCCTGAATCGACTTCAGGTATCCTGCTCCGGCCGATAATGTGGACCCGGTCCTCCATTCTGAAAATAGCAAAGAGGGCATTCATATTTTCCATATCCCGCAATTTATGGACAATAACAGCAAGATCTCCCACATACTCTTCAGTGCTTGCCTCTGTGATAACGATATCGACACCGTTGATGTTGTACACCACAGCGTTTTTGATAATGTCATTGAGGAGAAAAACCTGCTCAGGGGTAAGTTCCCGTACAAGCATATCTGAGACAAGATTGACGTTGGCCCCCTGTGAAAGAAGGTATGCCGCAGACTCAAAGTCGGCTATTGTAGTCGAGGAGAACTGGAAACTCCCTGTCTCTTCGTAGATCCCGAGCATAATGATGGTTGCCTCTTCGGGGGTAATAGGGATATTCCGCTCCCTGATCATAGGGACGAGGATACTGACTGTGGCGCCGATGGTTTTTATTACTTCTACATCCCCTTTAATATCATCCTCTGAGGCAGGGTGGTGGTCATAGATATGAACTTTTACTTTTCCGTTCCCGAGGATCTTTGCCAGATCACCGATCCGCGACTTCTGCCGGGTATCGACAAGAATAAGCATGTCAACGGCGTTGTAATCGATTTTTGTCATCTTTTCGATGTCAAAGAGATAGAGTGTCGAATGGATGAGGAAATCTCGGAGCGTCTTCTCCTGAGAACCGGGAAAGACAAGGGTCGCGTCGGGATAGAGCTTCTTCGCTGCCAGCATGGAAGAGAGGGAATCAAAATCTGCATTCATGTGGGACGTGATAACCTTCATTAACCCCTCGGATGATACTTTTTGTGGACTTCCTTGAGCCTCTTGCTGTCTACATGGGTATATATCTGCGTCGTTGAAATGTCTTCATGACCGAGAAGAATCTGTACAGAGCGCAAATCAGCGCCCCCTTCCAGGAGGTGGGTTGCAAAAGTATGACGTATTGTATGGGGAGAGATATGGCCCCTTTCCATTTGTGTGCTGTATTTCCGGATAATCTTCCAGAGGGCCTGACGGGTCAGCGTTCCACCTCTTTTGTTGGGAAAGAGATAGGGACCTGCAGGCTTTTGCGTTTCAAGATATAATTTTATGGCATCCCGTGAATATGTTCCAAGAGGCACCACCCGCTCTTTGGAGCGTTTCCCCATGGCAATCACAAAGCCCCCTTCGAGGTTGATATCACTTTTGTTGAGTTTGATCAGTTCAGAGGCGCGAAGTCCCGTGGCATAGAGGAGTTCCAGTATGGTCCTGTCGCGAAGAGAGGTTTTTCCGCCGTTAGGCATACGGATGAGTTTCAGTATCTCTGTTTCACTTAGCACATCCGGTATGGGCGCTTTGAATCTGGGGACTTCGACATCTTCAAGGGGACTCACCTTTATTTTTCCATCCATAAGGAGAAAATTGAAGAAACTCCTCAGGGCCGACATGGCACGGACAATGCTTCTCGTCTGTTTACCCCGCTCACGCAGGTGCCCGATATAGGCTTCCACGTGTTTCCTCTCCGGGAAATCAATAGAGCCATCCTCGACAAATCTGATAAAAACGAGAATATCTCTATTGTAGGCGTCAACAGTATGGGGCGAAGCTCCCCGCTCCGAGATGAGGTATTGAATAAAACTATCAAGATAACGATATAAAATCATAGAAATTCAAGCTACAAGCCACGAAACATCACATGCAATGGAAAAACATTATACGATTTTCAGCGCCGATAGTAGCATGATGTTATCCTATCGTACTTTATTATGTCAACAAAAATCCCTACGATAACAGGGTAAGGTTCGGCCGATCTCTTCTCCTTCCACCTTTTCAAAGATAATAACGCCTTTTAATACCCATATTCCCCGTCAGACATTTCGTCATCATATCCCCTCGTCTGCATGGAGCATATATTCGGCCCAGCTCGTGAAAGCCATTTTGCAGGACTCTCTGAAGAGGGCCTCGGGTCCGATCAAGTCCCCCAGTGTTTTTCTCGCTTTTACAACCTGCACGGTTAAGGCCATGAGAAAATCATCTTTCGCATCTGGCGAAAACATATAGGGAGCGGAAAACTCGAAGGCATCATCGGTAGGGCCCACGAAACGGGTATACCATATGTCACCTATGCCAATCTCTTCATCATGGGGATCTTCAATCTGGTTTACACTCCATGGCGTGTCTGTTCCGAGTTCAACAAACCGTATCCATTCCTGAGTAACTTCTGCCACCTCATAAAAAGCGGCATAGCTGTCGGACATATGGCGAATCAAAGTACGTCCATGATCATCGAGTGTCTTCATTTCATCCAAATCAAGAAACCGTTCACAGACGGTTTTATCTGATTTGCCAAAGCGCAGGTCAAATAAATACCAGGGCACATAGAGACCGTCAGAAATCCCGTGGTCCGTACCGGGCTTGAACCTCTTCTCAAAATCCTTAACAGCCTTCTTCAACTCTTTTCTGTCGTCGTCAAATTCCATGAGTCCCTGATGATAGATTGCCACCATTTGCATCAGTTGCATGTACTCGTCGAGACGAGTCCCTGTCATAAGCTCCTCCGGCAGAGAAAAATCCGGTAAATCCTCTTGCATGCCACAGCATTCTTTATGCTTCTTCCCGCTCCCGCAGGGGCAGAGTTCGTTTTGTCCTGTTTTCATGGTCTCCTCCACAAATGATCAAATATCATTTTATAATTTATTCTCTTCAAGAAAGCTATTGGTATTTTTATTCCCGTTTTACGATTTCCGATTCACGGTCTTTAGCTCTCTACCCTATGCCCTCTGCTTTCGCGTCATTTTTCTTTTTCGATTGAGTATGATATGTTGAATGACATGGACCCACATATTATCCCCCGGAAGGAACATCATATATCACGAAAGCAGGTGAGTCCCAATGCCCTGCGCACACTCTACCGGCTCCGTTCAAAGGGCTTCATTGCCTATCTGGTAGGAGGATGTGTCCGGGACCTGCTCCTGACAAGGACCCCCAAAGACTTCGACATAGCCACAGATGCCACACCCACCCAGATCAAACGACTTTTTCGCAACTGCCGTCTTATTGGCCGCCGTTTCAGATTGGCCCATCTCCATTTTCAGGACGAAATCCTGGAAGTATCCACGTTCCGCCGGGCTGCTCTTCCGTCCGACAACGTTAACACGGAAGAGGCGGACCAGCATCACCGCCCTCCCCGCCATATGAAGGATGAGGACGGAATGGTCCTCAGAGACAACGTCTTCGGAACACCTGAGGAAGATGCACTCTGCCGCGACTTTACGATAAACGCCCTTGCCTACAATATTGCCGATTTCTCGGTTATCGACTACAGCACGGGCTTAAGCGACCTTCATGAGCGGCTTATCCGTCCTATCGGCGACCCCTATATCCGGTTTGCGGAAGACCCCGTGCGCATGCTCCGTGCCGTTCGTTTTGCCGCATCCCATGACTTTGTCATAGAACCTGCTGCCTGGGAAAGTCTCTGCAGACTTGCCTCCGCCATCACACGCGTCCCTCCTGCACGGCTCTATGAGGAGATACAGAAACTCTTCCTCCTCGGGTCTTCCCGACCTGCTCTCGGACTTCTCGAAAAAAGCGGGCTTCTTACCGCCCTTTTTCCGGCTCTTAACCGGTGGATTACCACAAACAACCGCCGGATGATGTTATTGGAGGCAAATCTTGACTCCCTGGACCAGCTTTATCGGAGTGGAAAGCCCCCGACACTGGCGCTCTTCCTGGCAGCGCTTTTCGGCCCCAGTTTGGAAGAGGAGACACTCACATGCCATAGGGACGGTATTCCTTACCACCAGGCACTGGATGCCACGTGCGCCACGTTCATGAAAGAAATCACCGGAACCGTCACCATCCCGGGACGTGTCGGCAGTCAACTGCGTGCTATACTCGCCCTCCAACCGGCCCTTCATAGAAAACCGCCAAGACGGCCTGCCGCCACGGTAAGCAGATCTGAATTCTCAGATGCCCTTATGTATCTGCGTCTTATGGTGCATATGAGAGAAGAATCCCGAACAACCATAGACTGGTGGGAAACCTTCCTATTAGAACCCTCTTCTGTGAAGCCTTCAGAGACTCCAGCTCATGAGACTCCTCCGAAAAAACGAAGAAAGAGGCGTAGCAGACATCGCCGGGGACGCCCTCCAGCGTAGGACGGCGAGGCGGGGTATCTGTATGCTCATAATTAGTTATGTGATGTATAATATTACACGGGCAAGTAAAAAATATGAATGAGTTGTCATTCCCGCGCATGCGGGTATCCAGAGGCTTGAAACAGCGGGGTTACGGTTAATGACCCCCCATCAGGTATTACGGAAATATTTCGGATACAACGGGTTTCGCGTTCACCAGGAAGAGATCGTCAACCATCTCATCGGGGGAGGAGATGCCTTCGTGCTTATGCCGACAGGGAGCGGCAAATCTCTCTGCTATCAGGTGCCTGCGGTAATCCTCCCCGGTATCTGCGTTGTGGTGTCGCCGCTTATCGCCCTCATGCAGGACCAGGTCGATGCTGTCCGTGAACTGGGTATCAGGGCCGGCTTTCTGAATTCTACCCTCGATGCAGACGAAGCTTACGGAGTTGAGGCGCAGGTGGCAGGCGGAGAACTGGACCTCCTCTATGTCGCTCCTGAACGACTCGTCACCGACGGCTTTATGCGCTTACTCGCAAGGTCAAAGATCTGTCTCTTCGCCATTGACGAGGCCCACTGTGTATCCCAGTGGGGACATGATTTCAGACCTGAATATCTGGAGCTTACCATCCTGGCAGATATGTTTCCCAAGGTCCCCCGGATAGCCCTTACGGCCACTGCCGACGAGATTACCCGCCGGGAGATCATTGATAAACTCCGGCTTGAAAAGGCCCGCCATTTCCTCTCAAGCTTTGATCGGCCCAATATCCGATACAGGGTAGAACTGAAGGAACACGAAAAACACCAATTACTTGATTTTATTGAAGACAACCATCCCAATGAATCGGGGATTGTCTATTGCATGACAAGAAAAAAGGTTGACGAGATCGCACACTTCCTGACCGAAAAGGGCGTCCCGGCCCTTCCCTATCACGCCGGCCTTGACCGGTCAGTACGTCTTGCGAACCAGAGAAAATTCCTTCGCGACGATGGTCTTGTTATGGTGGCGACTATAGCCTTCGGTATGGGCATCGACAAACCTGATATCCGTTTTGTTGCCCATCTCAATGTCCCCAAAACTCTGGAGGGTTACTATCAGGAGACCGGCAGGGCAGGACGTGACGGCGAAGCAGCCGATGCCTGGATGCTCTACAGCCTCTCTGATGTCGTAATGCTGAGCCGGATGATCGAAGGGTCCCAGGGGGATGAACAGTTCAAGAGTATTCAACACCGAAAGATGGAAGCCATGCTCGGTTACTGTGAAACGACGCGGTGCCGGAGGCAGGTCCTGCTGGGATATTTTGGCGAGGATCATGGCGGGCAATGCGCCAATTGCGATACCTGCCACGGAAAGGTGGAAACCTGGGACGGGACCCATGTGGTAAGGCAGGCTCTATCCTGTGTCTACAGGACGGGACAGCGTTTCGGCGCTTCCTATCTCATCGACGTCCTCATAGGCAAAGAAACGGAGAGGATTCGCGGATTCGGCCACGACCAGGGTGAGCACCTTCGGCATAGGACGGGAACTGACCGAGACCCAGTGGAAATCTGTCTTCAGGCAACTGGCAGCATCGGGGATGGTAACATCGAGTTCGGAAAGCAAAGGCGGTCTCAGCCTGACTGCCCGGAGCCGTCCGGTTCTCAGAGGTGAAGAATCATTTCTATTGCGTAAGGATGCCACACCGGCGGCAAAAAGCAGGGGCAAGAAAAGCGTGGGTGTCCAGCGGGGCCAAAAGATGGGGGCTATTTCCTGGGACACAGAGGATATACGGGTAGATCTCTGGGAGGAACTACGCTCACTGCGGGGCCAAATTGCCCGTCAAAACTCCCTTCCTGCATATGTGGTATTTCATGACAGCACCCTCAAGGAGATTGCCCGGCGTCTTCCTGATTCGCTGGAAGAGATGGGAAGTATATCAGGCATAGGACAGAAAAAACTCTATATGTACGGCGAGCAGTTTCTCGAAGTTATAGCCCAATACAAGAAAAAGAACCGCCTCCACTAGGACAGGGCTTCTGTTTGCTTAGGGTTTCCCGGGCTTTTCCTGACCTGGTTTTGGTTTTCCAACAAACTGAGCGGCAAAACCTTTCTGTTTCGCCTGCCACCAGCCTTTCAGCCCCTCTTCGTGATCCGCAAAATCGGCAGCCGTGGTCTCAATGGGACCTGTGTCAATCGATTCCAGCTTCCAGAGATATGAAGAAAGATGCTTTTTGGCCCTTTCCAGGGCATTTTCCGGAGAAGAATCCACAATCCAAAAATAGACTTTGGCCTCACTGATTTTCTCGATGAGGGGATTATCCGGCAATGGGGTCACCTGCGTTGCGATAAAATATGCTGTTGTCATATGAAAACTCCTTTGCGGCTATTATGACCATTGTTAAAGGCATGGCTTGCATTCTGCTGTTGGTAAGGTAGATGCCTTTGACGCAAATATAGCACGGGAGGCTTCATGCGTCAACTTCATGCTTTTGTTGCACTTTTGCCTGAACCCTCTTTATACTCGCCCTTCACTCCCACATGTGGTTGCTTCTCTCTGTGATCCGCAACTTGTAATGTGGGGCCGGATGCTCTGTCTACATGGGCATTTTCGGTTTCCACAGCGCAAAGGTCGCGCCGGTGGGATCAAGAAACACACTGAACCATCCCATGTCAGGAATTTCAGTGACATCTGTGAGGACAGTAGCGCCCAGTGATTTGGCCTTTTCGGTTGAGACTGCAATATCGTTCACCAGCACATAGGGCACCCATTGAGGCAGCGCATCCGGCATGGGGCTTTTCATCATCCCTCCCCCGGTCCCTTCACCCACATTAATAATAGTGTAGTTCATATCCGGGTACTCTTCGAGTGTCCAGTCAAACAATTCAGCATAGAACTTCTTCGCCTTCTCCGGGTCTTGCGTCTGCAGCTCAATGTGTACAAATGGATTTGCCATAATAACCCTCCTTTTGCACATATTGTAAGCATCGTGCATTTCTTCGTAAAGGTGGTTCAATGGCAAATTGAAATTACAGAAGAATGTCCTCTTTCCAGCCCACCTTCACAATATCGATCCTCTTCAGGTCAGCCGTTCCGAGCTTGTATTTCTGCTCTGCCACCGTTATATGGACAGGCGGGACATCGAGTGCCCTGTCTTCCCCGAAATGGGCGATCCGTTTCAGACGGAGAAGCTCTGCCCCTACCGCATCAACGGCAACAGGGTCTAAACCAACGATGATTCCCCTGTAGGGCCAGACATAACGCCTGTCAAAAAAATTTGCTCCCCTTCCGTAGAACTGCGGGGTGAGCGCTACCAGTATATTCAAACGGGTTTTTCCTTTCACCCCGGGAAAGGTCCATATCTTTCCGAGGTCAGAACATCCGTCAGGGTGGTAGGCTGAAGGAACTGGCGCAAACATGATGTAGTTCTTGAGGCAAGTCCCCACTCCTGCCCAGTGATGGGTCCGGACCGGGCGAACGTTGACAAGGGCCGTAGAGTTGACGAATACCGGATTATCCCGTATTCCCCTGTCGTCTATGGCAATATTTTTCTCTGCGACTCCGGCTTCGATGATACGTCGTCTGATTGCTCCTTCCAGTTCCGGCGGGGTTGGCAGGTTGCGCCAGGCATTGGTCTTGATGCCCACTACATCGGACTTCTTAAAAAGCCGCATCCAACCGTCGAGAGGCTGCTTTTCATCTGTGAGCAGACGGACTGCTTCGTCGAGCATGGACTGAAGAATCTTCCCGTCTATCTGCCCCTGTGGTCCTACAACATTGGTGTCCCGTATAAGGACCACCCTTGATCGTGTCTGAGTGTTCCCTTCTATGGGTATTGCAGATCCGAGGGCTGCTGAAAGAATAACCCCAGCTGTTCCCTTAAGGAAATCACGGCGCGTGAGAGTACTTTTTTCTCTTGCTGTCATTTTCCCTCCTTCCTGAATGTTACTGAAGTAGCTCTGATCAGTTTCCGGGCGAAAGCTTCATCGGGCGCATCAAAGACAATAATGATGGAGGTCCCGTATTTCTCCGTAGCGGTCCATTTGTTGTTTTCCGTTTTCACGGACAATTTTTCTGCGGCATCAGCCATATAAGCATTTCTAAAGTTTGAAAAAGCCTGATCTGCCCTGTTCTGTGACGGATATTCTGCAATGAGAAGATGGACTCTGTCTTTGCCTGTTCCGTAACGGGCCAGTGCTACATTCACATCATTGGCCAGGTTAAGCACGTTTTTATTTGCAATGAAGAAACGCTGGTTGAGAAGGATATGGCTATGGAGGAACCACGACTGGCTTTTGGCGAAAGGAGCATCACCGCCAGGGAGATAGCTCAGAATTTTGGGCGGCTTGCCCATATCTTTTATGGACCCGGCTATAAACTGTCCGATCCGAAGTGTGGCAGCCTCCACATCTTCGCCGGGGCTTTCTCCGTAAATGCTTACGAAAAAATGTCCTTTCCAGAACCGCAGGAGCCCTCCTCCGAACTCTGATCCCTGTCCGATTCCCGCTGTGGGGTCATCGCTTTCAAAGAAGAAGAGCCCATAGGCGTCTTCCCCCGATCCCATTTGAAAGATCTCAGTGGTAATTGCGGGACGGCCCGGTTTCTCGTACCGCAAAACAGTAAGCGCCTTCATATTGTAAGCCAGAAAAAGTTCGGCCGCTCCGTCCATATATTTGAATGCCGTTTCGCGGTTGTAACCGTCGGGCCCCTCAGACACTTTCCAGCCATTTATGTCAACAGGCCAGGCAAAATCCCTTTTCATCTTTGCCTCCTCATCGCAGAATACAGCGCAAGGCAGGAGAGACCCCAGAACTATAAGCAATATGAGAATGGCTCCTGATATATGACATTGCTTACGGGGAAGGTATTTTTCCGATACGACCATGGTGACTCCTGCTTCAGGAAAGCCTGTTTCTTATACTCATTGAGAATATACTCCGATATTTTTTGTTGTCAATGTCTTATGTAATTTTTTCTGTGATTTGTGTCCCTGTTTACAGTGTGTTCATGGAGGTACATCTCCACATTCCGTGGCTTGTACCCTGATCTTTTGAGTTTATGTTACTTCTTCAAGGAATTGACGGGGGCTGACAATGCGGGTTCGGATGCCCTTTTTTACAAGCTCCGCCAGAGGAATATCCAGGAGATCTTTATCACCGGTTATGAGAAAATCAGCCCTTACCTCTTTACAGAGAGACAGGTAGTGATCGTCCTTTGCATCCCTTGATAAGACAATCATTTTTGATACCCTGGTCAGCGTTGCCATTCCAACAAGTTCGGTGATTTTTTCTGCCACAAAAGCCAGACGTTCTTCGGTGAGTTTACTTGACAATCTTAAGAAGACCCCTCTCAATTCTGCTTCGATCTCTACAGACAAATAGACTTCGTGCGCACCTATTGCCCTAACCATTGCCGTCAGAGGAGTTCCACCAAAAGCGGATGAAATGATAATATTGGCATCAATGACGACTTTAGCCATATACCTCTTTTCTGGCCAGATCAAGGGCCTTCAGAGCCTCCTTTTCCGATATACCTGCATCGTTGAGCACTCTTCCGATCTCAAGGAAAACCATTTCGGCGGTATTCTCTTGAACTGGAACAAGCCGGGCTATTGGCTTCTTTCGCTTCATTACCACAATTTCATCGCCATCATTGAGGTACTTGACGGCATCCTGCTTGAATTCACGGACTCCCACAAACTTCATAATGCACCTCCTTTTTAATGTTACTACAAATGTGGGAATATGGCAACCATCATTTCACTCTCCTTTAGGCCACGAGCCGACGCAGGCGTACGTTTAGTACGTCGAGGATGCGACGAGGAGTGCGAAGGGCAACTGGCCGGAGTTCGCACTGCAAAAGTTCAATTGACGTATCCCGTCTCATCACATGGACCGATACTCAATTTCTATGGGCAAAACTCCGCTTTGAGCAATCTGCTCGCCTGTTTTCTTGTCTTTTATATGAGCAGTCCAGCCGCTATTTCCCATCGTATCGGCATACGCCACATAGGTATGTCCGGCTTCTGCATTGAAGGTAACAAAGGCAACTTCTCTGGAATAGAAAACAGTGTCTCCCATTGACTGGGCATGGTAAGCCAATTCTACCATGTGATTTCCCGGCAAAACAGAAACCTTGTTCTGAAAAGAACCGAGCTTCATACCGTCGCAGCTTTCAATGTCCGCATAGACGCCACTCTCAATCACGGCTGTTGTATGGGCCGGAAACTCCGGGCCATCATACCCCTTTAGAGTGCTCATACTAAATACTCCTCATTTTCACCATCTTCTCACATACAGTACGGGCAGAATCCCTGGAAATGATCCGCCTTCTAACGGTTTGTCCTTTGCCAGGGTCGCTCTTCAATAATACAACACTATTTTTTTCTGAGCAATTGCTTTCCCATCAACATACTATCTACTCCGGCAACAAAAGAGCTGAATTTCTGTCGTTCCGGCGAATACCCTGAATGACAAAAATATTCCTATCCCCTACTCTCTTGACAAAATAAATTACGATGAGAATATTGTGTATTATTTGTGAGCCTATTCATTAATGAGGAGATCACCATGAAAAAATCAATTGTAACATTTCTGAAGAGTATTTTTTCGGTATTTGCTGTCCTGGTATTCGTTATTGCTATCTCTGGCTGTGAGAAACAGGAAGGACCCATGGAAAAGGCAGGCAAGAAGATAGATGAAGGCGTTGAGGCAACAAAAAAGTCTGTGGAAAAAGCTGGTAAAAAGGCAGAAGAAGGCGTTGAGGCAACAAAAGACGCCATGAAGAAAGCTGGCGAGAAGATAAGTGAAGGTGCTGAAAAAGCAGAAAAGGCAGTGAAGAAAACCGTTGAGAAGGTTGAAGAAAAGGTCAAGAAATGAGCGTTCTGTATTCAAAGACTGACATATAAGTACCGCTTAAATTTTGAATCTTAAGATACACTATGATGGAGCAATTTCTCTGATTTTCTTTTTCAATTCGGGAAGATCGGCAGTCACGATGTGCCAGATCATTTCAAGGTCCAAACCAAAATAGTCGTGGACTATCCGGTTGCGTACCTCTTTAATTGCTTATCGGTCAGTCTATGGCCAGGTGGAGTTTGATCGCCTTCTCCACCTTCTCCATCGTTTCTTCCCGGATAGCACCCACATAGCGAGTAAGCCTGACCTTATCAACAGCCCTCATCTGGGGTATTTTCAATTTGGAATCAACGTGAAGACCGCTCTCTGTTTTCTTAACGTGGACTTCGAAGGGATAGATGGTATCAGTTTTTGATGAAAAAGGGATTACAGTGACGGTTCTCAGATACATGTTGGCCTCATCACAGGAGATGATCAATGCCGGCCGTTTCTTCCTGATCTCCGCACCTTTGGTGGGATCAAAATCGACAAAGAATATGTCGCCCCGCTTCATTCGTCGAGCCCATCTGTCATTGTGTCTTCCCACTCCCTGTATGCTTCATGTTCCTCTTTAGCTGCCTGCTTGTAAGCAGAGGCAAGCTTCTGTCGCAGAAGCTTCTTCTCCTCCATCTGCTTCTTCTCCCTCACCGCCTCTGCGATATAGGCCGACTTATTCGGCACTTCAGCCAATATGCTGCCCACATCATCGGGCAGGGTTATGTTCAACCTCACTGTATTCATGTACACCTCCATACTGTATAATTATACAGCGAAAATGGATTTCAGTCAATAGGAACAGAGGCGCAGCCTTCGCAGGTTAGCGTGGTTGATCAGTCCTTAAATGTCCATATTTCACCAACGTCCCGTCTACCCTTCCGGTCAGTCCAATAATAAGAAATCCTCTTTTGACTTGATAAATGGCGTCGGCATAAGTCCCAATCTCTTCCATAACCACCCCCTCGGATAATCTCAAGCGAACCTTTTGTTTATCTAAAGCATGTCCCTGATTATCTCTTTTCCCGTGTAATGCTTCATAAACCAGTAAACTATGAAGCCGCACTTTTTTGTTGTTACTTAATTTTTTGTGTGCCTTCTAACATCCCCTTCAGTCTGGCCAATGCAGCAGACACAATCCTCCCGTGTTCCTCGATGCTTTCGATAATCTCGGTTGGAGTCCTGGTATCGGCCTTGCTGTTGTCGTTTGGGTTTACAGCCTTTAAGTCATATACAGCGGCATCAATGTTGTCAGCTTTGGACTGTGACTCGCGGGCGGCTTTCTCCGTGGTCTTGATAATCTCGTTTAATGCGTCAATCTCTTCTTCAGGCGCTTTTGCTTTTTTGAGGTCTTTCAGCTTTTCCTTATGCTCGACAATCTGCAGTTTCAGCTTCTCGACTTCGTCTAGATGAGGCGCCATCTCCTCCCGTGCTTTGGCACGACGGTCGACAAAATCTATTGTCCATGAGTAGGCGCTGTCGCCTTCCGCTGTCCCGCGATGAGCAAGCATACGAGCGAAGGAAGGAAATGGCTTACCCTGATTCTCTTCCCGTGTGTGCCATTCAGCGGCGAGGGGCACAGGTAGTTTGCTGTCATCTAAAATGCTGCCATCTTTCGCAAAACCGAAATGGGCAAGCGTCATGGGTAATTTCTTGCCTATCTTGACATGGGAAAGGTCGTAATACCATATCCGTTCCGTCTTCTGACCCTTGGTGAAGAATAAGAGGTTGGTTTTCACCCCGGCCCCTGCGGCGGTAAAGACACCGCCTGGAAGACTTATGACACACCAGAGATTACATTCATCAAGGAGTTTTCGTTTGGTCTCTACAAAGGCTGTTTCGTTGTTGCGGAAAAGTAGTCCCTCATCGAGAACAATGCCACAGCGTCCTTGATAACTTAAAGCACCGAGGATATGTTGGAGAAAGAGTACCTGAGTCGAGCCCGTCTCAAAGGTGAAGTTCTTCTGGGCGTCCTTGCCCTCCTTGCCGCCGAAGGGCGGGTTGGTAAGGACCACATCGAAGGTGGCTGGGGCATTGTCAAAAAGGGCTCCGTAGGTAGTACGACCCGTCAGTGTATTACCGTGCCAGAGATTGGGCTGATCAATACCGTGGAGCACTAGATTGGCGAGGGCGATGGGAAGGACAAGGTTTTCTTTTTCCCGCCCGAAGAAGGTGTCATGTTTCAGATGATCAAGGTCGGTGCTTGCCGGTGCATCGCCGAGCTTACGGGCCAGATGTTCATAGGCCACGGCAAGAAAGCCGCCTGTGCCGCAGCCGGGATCATAGACAGATTCGCCGGGGTTCGGATCGATCACATGGACCATGGCGCGGATTACTTCACGGGGCGTGAAGAATTGACCGCCATCGGAATTCTTCTCCCCCATTTTAAAAGTAGGTCTTCGTACACCTGGGAGAGGGTAAAGAAATGGGTGTCGTTAATGTGACCGATGCTGATTTCATGAACCTTATCGAGGATGTCCCGGAGGTTCGTCTCAGAATCGACACGGACCCGCTCGACAGCAGTCATGATACGTCCGATAATACGTTGTTTGGGGCTTACGTCCGGATTGGGAAGGCCTGTCTTTTTGTCAAGATCGAGGCCGTGGAGGTTAGGCAGGAGATCGTTATTGATAAAATCGAAGAGCTTTCCGTCACCTTTGGCAAAAAGTTCCTGCCGCTTCCAGCCATAGGGTTGACCATCGGTTGTCTTGGGGTGATGCTCCTTGTCTGCCTCGTTTCGTGGGTAGGGTGCGGCCCAGTCCTGCCAGCGATAGGGCGCACGCAGAGCAGGTGAAAAGGAGTTGCCTATGGCCTCTGCTTCCTCACGGGCCTTCTCTTCCTGGGCGTCGAGTATACGAAGGAAAAGAATCCATGTCAACTCAGGCACATATTGCAAGGCGCTGGCGCAATTGGACCTGCGCATAATATCGCAAATAGATTTTACAAAGGACGAGAGGGATTCAGTGGAGGCGATGTTTTTGGGTTGTTTCTGCTTCTTGGCTTATTCGGTGTTTTCATGAATGTATCTCGAAGGCTTGAGAGAGAAGTTTCGCGGGAAGTTTTTCGATCTCTTCCAATTGTTTGTCCAGGGAGCCGACTATGCGCCTTGACTCCTTAGCCCTCTCCGATAAATGAACCATCACATCTTTTTGTACGTCATAAGGAGGTACAAAAAGCGGGAATGCCTTTAAAACCTGTTGATTGATAGTCGCTATTCCCGTGGTTTTCTTGGCACGAGAGAGGAAATATGCCTTGCCGTAATTTGATCCAAGCTGTGCCGCAACAAACTGGGGCAAATAGCGAGATCCTGCGGAAACCTGACACGAAAGATATGATTCTGATGTATGCATTCCGGTACTCACATACCAGAAATGCGCTCCGGCCAAGCTTGTCTGGGTCCCCACCTTCCGTTAAAAGAATATCGCCGTCTTGGAGCATCCATCTATCTATTTCCGGCTACTGTCGCTTCAACAGTCTTCACTTCGGCAAGATCAAGATTCAGACCATACTTAACGTTTGCCACACGAAGATAAGGGATTTCCCGCATGGCTCTGCTATTGGTCTTTCTTCCAAGGGTTATTCCGGAAACGACTTCTCCAGCTTGGCCGAGAGAAACAACCGGCCAGGTTTTTGCCTTAAATCCTTCAAATACTTCCCTTGAATAAGCCAAAGATAGCATGTTAGCATTTTGAAGTTGCGCTTCTGCGGCTATGCGAGCGGTTTCCACCTCTGCAAGCTGGGCCTTAACGCGGGTAGCAATGCGGCGTTGCTCGGTCGTATGAATAAGTGGAACGTCAATTTCTGCCAATACTTGGAATGGCGACCATACCCATCATTCGGAAGGACCATACTTTTCAGAAAAAGATAAAGAAACTCTGGATCGTACTCTTTTCCCAGCCCTGTAAAGCCTAACTTCATCGGCACCAACAACGAAGGGATAGTCAATATATTTAACTATTCTTGTATGGTCACCAAACAAAATATATGGAACGTGCTTTCCGCACAATGTCGTTTCGGTCGGTATAGCCTGAAATCATTGACTGGCCTTGATCCACAACCGGGTATAAACAATTAGGGATATAGTCCGATTCTTGGAGCGTCTGATTACCAACGGGGATGGTAATAAAAGCTTGTTCAAATTTCACTATACTAGCCACCCTCATACCCCAAACAACCTCATCTTTAGCATCGCGCATTACCTTGACAGGTTGGCCTACTTTCTTCAGCGCTTCAATTCCTCCAGCCCGCTTGATCTGGGGCACTTCCCACAGGGCGGCGGTTTCCAGGGCCTCTGTTCCCCCGATACCGAACTGGCGGCCTATACCTCTCAATACTTTGGCGGCGTTCTGGTCCATGGTATCAAACCAGAATCTGTGTGTGCGCAGATATGATTGCTCCCTCTCCAGCCTCTTAAGGGCTGCGGCACGGTAGCCGTGATGGGCAAATATATCAAAATAGTCAAATTCATCCATCTCTTCAAGTTCACGGAGTCTCTCCGGCTCGTAGCTGTCATCCAGAAGATGCTTAATGAGGCTCTGCCGTTTTCGGGTAGTGACCCACAATTCGCGGAATTCATTGATATTGGCCGCTTCAGTTCGAATACGGTCCATCATATGTCTGCGATATTCCTCAAGGGATACCACAACGTCGCGCCCGTTCCTTCTCATCGGAATGTGGCGGCCTCCATCAATGATCCCTCCAGCCGAGAAGGGAACTTCAATAATGGGCGGAGGTTCGTCGGGCGGTTCAGGCGGATCATCGGGGCCACCGTTACCACCACCTCGCTTTCCACCATGATTGCCTTTTGTGATAAAGTCGGTGCCGAAAAGATCGGTAACGCCGGTATAATCGTAGAGCCAGAACTTGTATTTCCCGGTTTCTTCGTGGATGCGGGTTCCTCGTCCCACCATCTGATAGAACGTGATGGAGCTTTCAAGATAACGGAAAAAGACTACCGCATTGAGCCGCTCAATATCAACGCCGGTGGCAAGGAGATCAACAGTACAAGCGATAAATGCCCGTTGCCCGGAACCGCGAAGGGAAGCAATCAGGTCACGGCCGCCATTGGGAGTACCCATACATTTAAACGCATAGTACTCCTTGGGAATCTTACCCTGCTCCTTGCACCACACAGCGTAAAGATTATTGAGATGGAGAGCAACCCGATCGGCGTGGAACTCGCGGGTACAAAAGACAATCACTTTCTGTTCCGGCCCGCCATGTTTGCAGAGCTGTTTGAAAAGATCATCGCACATAACAGTGATCCGTTCAGGTATGGTCAGTTCGTCGTCGAAATCCTTTGCCGTGTATTTTTCCTTCACCTTATCGGCCGTAATGGGCTTGCCGGTCTTGGCATTGATAGGTTTTGCTGCAAGGACTTCTGCGCTCGTTAAATGTTCTGCCGTCGATGGAGGGCCTCCGTTTAACGATTTCACATGCGGCAAGGTAACCATCTTCCTGTGCTTCAATAAGAGTATATTCGTAGACAGGCTCACCGAAATATTTGTGATTGTTTGCGGTGATCTCCGTATCCTCAACCGTTTTATTCTCTGACTCCCGAAGCTGGCGGGGCGTAGCGGTAAGGCCGATCTGAATTGCATTTGGGTTGCGTTTCAAAACCTCAGACCAGCGACCCCAGGCGGAACGGTGGCACTCGTCAATGACAATGACCGAAAAGGCATCTTCGGGGTAGTTTTCAGTAAGAAAGCTGGGAACATCCGTCTTTTCATCGTCAAGCCCGAGAGTTTGATAGGTGGCAATATGAATACGGGCGTTCTGGCGGCGTTCTTTCCTTGCCTTGTCTCCACGATACGGGCATTGTCGCCGAAAACGGCTTTCAATTTGGTGTATGCCTGCTCGCGAAGCTCATCGCGGTCGCAGAGAAAAAGGACCGGCTTGGAAAGTTGACCGGCCTCATGAAGCCGCCAAAGAAGGTTGGCAGCGATGATTGTCTTGCCCGAACCTGTAGCCAATGCGAGAAGAACCCTGGCAGGTTCACCAGCCTGCCGGCAACAGAGAATCTTCTCAAAGGCGGCGCGAATCGCCGCATCCTGGTAATAGCGCGGTTTTGCGGAAAATGCCGGGCTGTCAGCCATGAACATCATTGCCGATTCCGGCTTGGTCAGGTCTATACCGGTATCCTGTGCATAGCGGGCTGTGAGATCATCATGGTTGAGAAAATCGGAAAACGGAAAGAGACCCGTTTGTCATGCCGGTAAACTTATCAAACTCGGCATACCGGTGACCATTCGTGGAAAAGACATAATGTACATTAAAACGTTCACATTCTGCATAGCCTTTTGCCTGCTGCATACCCTTCAAAGGGTCTTCGTTTTCGTGCTTTGCCTCGATAACGCCAACAGGCAGAGCCCTTGGCATATCGCCGCACTGGACGCAGAGCAGATAATCGGTGCGGCCTGGTCCCTTCTTCCTGCGGCCTTTTGCGCCAGTTGGTTCAACGGGAGCAGGCGTTTCAAGGCGCAGCTTCCAGTGTTCATCATATCCCTTGCCCCTCAACACAGGATCAATTAGAAAAAAGCGGGTTTCAGCTTCGTTATATGCCATTACTCTACCTTAAAAACGTTTGCAAATATAGATACGGTCAGAATACCATTGTCAATTATTCAGCATCCTTCGAGAATTTGTTTTTTCCATCCTGTCTTTTTACTTCGTCCAAAGTCTTACCATCTTTGTATTTCCATTCCCTCCATCCATTAGCTGTACGAGCAAGAACCACAGCGGCCGCGGTGCTTGGCGATGAAAAGATATGGTCTTCCGTGAATCTGTAAATGTTCCCATCCTTCTTTAATACACCATCTTTGATAAGCTGATCACGACAGCTCTTTACATAGGGGCCAGCCGATTTGGTTTCCTCAAGATTGGCAGTGGAACCAGAGAAAACAACTAATCCATCCTCAGTATACTCACCTTCTGCTTTTGCATCTTTCCCTTTGCAGTAAAGGATATCTTTCTTTTGAGGCTTTTTGATCTGATCGAAGATTGGATAGCCCAATGTGGCAACAAGGATTTTGATGGTATCGAAGTTATCAATAAGGTCCGCTTCCATCGGTTCTGATACATATGATTTTGTGGGAACTGAAGCATTCTCAAGTTTGAATCTGCCCGCCTTTTCTGCTTCTGAATAACAATAGGATTCCAAGAACTTGATGTGCGTCTTTGTAAAGTGTTGTGTCTTCGAAACAACGACTATAGCCGTGTTCCAAAAATCCTTTGTCTTGTTCTGCTGCTTCAGTCGCGTAAGGCACTCTTCTGCCTCTCCAACATAGAGTATCGGTTTGCTGTCCTCGTCGGAGGTGCCCACAAGGAAGTAAATCCCCACGTTTTTAAGCTCGGACGTTGTGCTGCTTCATCCAGCTTCGCTCGTCGGTATCAATATCGCCTGTACGGTTCGGCTCGTGATTTCAGCGATTTTCAGACTGCGAGGGTTACCATCTGGAAGAAAAACCTGAATCGTCGTGCCTGTTGCCATCAATCTCCCTGGCGCGACTAAACTAATACCACTTTGCCATCAAACACTAAATGATAGCCCAATGGAACCCTACAATACTTTGGATTGTTTTGGCACTTTCCATAATGGTCTTCAGAATATGATCCAAAGCGTGTTCCAGTGCTTCCATAGTAGACCATATGCAATTTCTCAGATAGTTCTCCCGTATATATTCCCAGAGATGTTCGACAGGATTCAATTCCGGCGAATATGACGGCTGGTAGATGATACGAATATTCTCAAATGTATCAATATCACTGGTGCGGTGCCATGCAGCCTGGTCCATTACCATCACAACCCGGTAGTCTTTAAAATGTTCAGAGCATTCCTGGAGGAACATTTTCATTGCATCAGTATCAGCATAGGGGAGAATAAGAGAACAGGACTGACCGTCATGAGGACATACAGCGCTGAATACATGGGTATACTCTTGACAATGTGGGTGGGTACAATGGGCCGTATTCCTTTTGGCGCCCAACAATGGGCAGGATCCGATATCCTTCCGAACCGACCCTCATCCTGAAAGAGGAGCTTTACCGGTCTGGTGTCTTCTTCGCCGAAGTTCTTCGCGGTGGCTGCCACCAACTCCGGGAGTTTTTTTTAAACTCTTCCTGTTTCTCTTTATCTGCTTTAGGGTGTTGAGGCCTGGGCATTACCTTTCGCCATCCGTGGCGGTGAAGGATATCATAGAGATAGTCTTCCGATACCCCTTTCCCTGTTTTTTCTTCTATATGAGACCGTATCGCGTAGGCAGTGAGAATCTTTCCCTTCTCGGCTTCCGACCGGATTGTTCCAGCAGAGACTCTCTTCATCGAGCGTAAGAAGCCCGAATCGTCTTCCTCCTCGACCCTGCAAGAGAAATCCGTCAGGACCTTCATGGTTATAATGGTATACCCATTGGTGGATAGTTCCCTTCGTGCATCCCACATATTCTGCAACAGCCTCAGAGGATAATCCTTTACCGGTAAGAAAGATAGACTGCCATCTCTGGAATTGCTCCCGATCAGACGAGGTTTTCATCCTTTTCTTTAACTCATCCTGATCGAGATGTTCATTAACTTGGTCGGTCGCATTACTACCTCCTTCGTTAAGATGATAGAAGGAGTATATCATATTAGTTTACCGTATGATAGCGAAATGGTATAATACGTTTGTTTATCAGAATATATAATGGACTGAAGAAAAAAACCATTAAAAAGATATTAAAGGCGGTCATTGGGTCATTGAGTCATTGAGTCATCAGGTCATAGAGACAAACAGGAGAATAAAGCTCATAGGGAAAGAATGGAAAAGATTAAAGGCAATCAATCGTGAATCGTGTTTCGTAGATGGAAAACGCACAGAGCACAGAGCGAAGAAGCAGGAAATTGTAATGCTGGTGTTTATGTTACAGGTTTATAATCTGCGTTTCCGCCCAACGGAGAACAATTTCGGCAATACTCACAGCTTCTTCAAATTCGTCCTCGCTAACGGCCTCAAAGGGTCCTGGATAACGTGCTTCGACAGAATAATTCTTCAGGTGAACCAAGGCGATGGATTTCAGGCGGCATAGAGGATTTTTCCCTCCTCAAGCGCTTGCTGAATAATGATTCCGGGATCGTCTTTGAACTGAGCTATATCGTCTTCAGTAACAACAATGATATCAGACGCAAAACCTACACCGATGAGGTTTTTATAAATCATTTGTGCCGTCTTGCGCCGATGCATACCGGAAGGGATAACAACAAGAAGATCGATATCGCTATTCGCGTGCATATCACCTCGATTGGCCGAGCCAAAAAGGATGATCTTCTGCGGTTGAATAACTTCTCGAATACGTTTAATCGTCTTTTCCAGCACATCCTCAAGCGAAAATGGCGTCATGGTCGCATCTTCATGTTTTGCATCATGTTTTCATTTTATCTTTTTTCTTGAGTAATATCAATTTCTTTCAACGTATGGCCGCAGAAAGCGGGGAAGCCTGGAGAAGTCCTACCCTTGCAGACACAAATCCATTTTGAGATCTTTTTGGGATAAACATTGTTTATGGGGACCGACAGGGGCACTTTTCAACTCTTGGACATCTCCTCGCTACCCTTATTGCGCAATGCTTTTTCTCCCATCTCTAACCCCCCATACTATGGACAATGCGGACTATTATCAAAAGGAGCTATTGGCGTGCCCCAGACATGTCTGTGAATGGTACCACTTTTTTTGTTGTCTGTTTCCGATAACTCCTGCAACTGGTTGTTTTTATCAACTTCAACGGTGAAGCTGTCTGTGCCGCCGGTGAGCCAAGTTACATGGCGTTTAATCTCATATTCCTGTCCTGGGGCTAAAGACGGTACGTTGTAGCTCTGTGTGCCATGCCCCTCTATCCACCATCGAGCTACAGACTGACCGGCAGCTATTTCTCCCGTGTTCTTTATAATGGCCGCAAGTTTCGCCTCGATGGTCGTGACAGCTTCCAGGTGATCTTTCACGCAGACAATGAGGTTCGGATTCCCCTGCACCAGAACATACTGGTCAATATGGTTGTTGCCCTCGGTCTGCTCATCCACGACGTTTGTGATATCCACGTCGACCCGGAAGGAGAACCCTCCCGGAACCAGGGGAATACCGGGGGGCCAGGGCATGGAATACGCATATCGTTTGCCGAAATCCAAAGCCGGCACATCGAATATCTTGGTGAACAGCGGGGAATTGTCCCCATATTTTGCAAAGGTGATCCTTGCCTGGGATGGAACGGCCCTGCCGCCCTGCAGGTTGACAATACTGACGTTCAATTTCAGCTTATCCCGATCCAGGGTGGTCGGTTCTTTGGGTGTTGTGTATGCCGATTCGATTGTAAGATCAGATTTGGAACTGAGAAAGTTAAATCGACTACTTATAACCTTGATCTTATCATCCAGGGTCGTAAGCTGGATAGAATAGTTATTTCCCCCAATATTTTGAGGCACATTCCAGCGATAGCCATTTACGCAAACCCTGGGATTGATCATAAAAGAATTTTCGAAAGGCATTTGAGTCAACTCTATTTTCACACACTTCTCGGGAACATAACCCTCAGCCGACCACTGGATCACAAATTCCCGGCCTGACACCAGATGGTCCCCGGTTTTCGGACTGGTAAAGACCAGTTTACCCAGAGGGGGGTCAATCTTTTTAATTTCTTTCGGGACTGTTATTTGCTTCTGGACCGGCCCAGGGACCTGCCTGATTGCGGGAGTTTCAGCCCAACATATAAGCGGGATCATCAAAAAAACCAGTGTCATCGTCCTTGTTCCAGGATATTTCATTGCTTTCTCCTTGTTTGGGTGCACATTGGGTCAGGATCTGAATTATCAGTTTTTATATTCACTCTTCTCCCATCTGAAGAATTGCCATAAAAGATGCTATCAAACAGAGCAGGAGAATACAAGAATAATACCAGCGGCTGTAATGCAACATCATTTTTTCCCATACACTTCATCATAACTGCCGACATCAAGGAGGACGATCTCTTTTTCTGTTATCATGAGCATCAGGGTAACACGGTATTTGTAAGTAAGACTGACGGCACAAATGCCTTCGAGCTTTCCGGTGAGGGGGTGCAGTTCGAGCGCGGGCTGAAAAGGGTCTTCGGCCAGGGCTGTGATCAGTTTTCCAAAACGCGCTTTGAGATCATGGTGCTTTTTAAAGAATTTATTCGCCTGTCGAAGAAACTGATCCGTAGCTTGAATGGTGTACATCGTCAGTCTTCCTTTTCGATTGCTCTGAGCAGCTCTTCGGCGTTCTTGAATGTCCGTATCCGTTTAGCGTTCACGTCCTCCAGGGAGGCACGTATCCGTGCAATGTATGCCGCACTCTGTTCCTCTATTAGTTCGTCGTAAAGCTCTTCTGAAAGAATAACATACTGCGGCTTATTGTTCTTGATAACATGGACCGGGCCTTCATGAATGATTTCATCGACTGCTTTCATTCCTCGTCGTTTTATGTCCTGTGCAGCAATAGTATTCATTTAAATACCTCCATAAGTACTTAATTAGGTGCTATTAATATAGCGTAATTCCGTCCAGTATGCAACTGTGAAACTGCACATAACTCATTGGGTCATTGGGTCATTGGGTCGGAGAAGCTCATAGCTCATAGCTGATAGCTCATAGCCAAAAACCGCATAGAACTAGAGCAGAGGGCATGGCGCATGGCGTACAGCGAGAAGAATGGTTATTGAGTCATTGGGTCAGAGAAGCTCATAGCTGATAGGGCAGAGGGCATGAATCGCGAAACGCGTGACTTACAGCTGCAGATTTCAGCTGTTGGCTAATTATCCTTCAAGCCGAAGAGGTTATGCACTATTATGACAAGGCTTTCCAGGCTGTTGTCGAGATTTGCCGTCACGGCCACCATGGTCCGTGTTTCCGGATAGTAGGCAAAAAAGGAATTGAACCCTGATATACCTCCTGTCTTGGCAGGGATGATCCTGTTGTTCTTCACAATGGAATCGAGCCCGTACCCAAAGGTTATGGAGACGGGCCCCGGCAGAACATATCTGGTCCCATCGCTGAGCACGACCTGTGCAAACATATCCTTGAGCGACTCTTTTGAGATGAGCGCCTCTCCATCGAAGACCTTCTTCAGCTTGACCATATCGGAAGGGTTCGACAAAATGCCGCCGCTCGCATAGGGCAATACAAGGCTTGCAAATGGGGCGTTCACAAGCTGACCGGTATAGGCGTAGCCGGAGACCCGTTTGGGCACGATGGCTCTGTCGCCGCCAAGCGTCGTGTGGGTCATTCCGAGAGGCTTTGCGATCATTTTGGAGAGGAAATCGCCGTAAGGCATCCCCGTCACTTTTTCGACGACAAGACCCAGGATAACGCAGCCGATGTTGCTGTACCTGGCCTTCTGTCCGGGCTCAAAATCGAGGGGCTCCTTCGCGAGCCTGTCTATGACCTCCTGGGGAGTCCAGTCCCTCTGCTGGTTGCTTTTGAAAGGCTCTGTCTCCGTCATTTCCCTGATGCCTGACGTGTGCTGGAGAAGATGCTTCAGGGTGATCTCATTCCACATGGGGTATTGGGGAAAATATTTCGTGAGCCGGTCGTTGACACTGAGTTTGCCTTTTTCCTGGAGTATGACTATCGACAAGGCGGCATAGGTCTTCGAAACCGACGCGATCTCAAAGATCGATTCCTTCTCCACAGGAATGTTGTATTCGGCATTGGCGATGCCGTAACTTCTTTCGATTATTTTTCCGGGCACGGATATGGCGATGGAAAGGCCGGGGATATGTTTCTCTTTCATCATTTTCGTGACCACTTCATCAACCTTTTCCGGCGTGATCTGTTGCGGTGTATCTGCACAAACCCCGGTCGCGAAAGCAGACGACAAAAGAACGACAACCGCTGTAACGGTACAAAGAAACACTTTTTTCATGGAATCCCTCCCAAACGAATCACCTGCTGTTAATCTGTGATCTCCCGCAGCATGCGGGAGATCAACTGCAAGGCTTCGGGTTGCAAGACGCGGGTTGCAGGAAGAGCATCTCCATGCCCCCATCTTCCCCTGGTGTGTTGATTACTTTATTGTCCCGTACACGATAGACTTCTGCGGCTTTGACGGGTCGAGGCCCATCGCCTGCGATACCAGGACCGGATTATTGTTCACATAGAGAAGAATCTTACTTCGGCAGTTGCTTCACCGGCAGTTTGGCCGGTGCTTGTACCGGCCCTTTAAGCTGCGGTTGTACCCTCTTGAGGGCTGCTCCCGGTTTACAGCGGTCAGGCAGATTCACGGTAGCCGAATTATTATTGTAATTGCTTTCTTCTACCCAGACGCCTGAGGCGGTTATGGCATACTGAATCGACTGTTGAGGAACGTAATCGGCGCTGTCCGTATACTCACAAGTTCCCTGAGAGGGTTTGCATCCTCCAGAGGGCGTCATGTTTTTGAGGTAGACTTGCCCTGCCGGTACATTATCCATTTTCCGTTGAAGATAGACTCTTGAAAAAACCGCGTCCGGCAAAGCTGCCGTTCCTATATTCTTTACCGTAATATGAGCACGGCAGTCCGGAGTAAAATTGAGTGACGTTATGGTGAGATCAGGCTGAGAACGGGGAGGAGGCGTGCACGTCAATACCTTACTCAAGGTGTTGTTGGCAGGGTTGGTATCCTGGTAAGACCCATTGGCCTGAAAAACGGCTCCTAACGTTACTGTCCCATTCACCTGCGCCGACTCGGCATTGCTGGGACTGAGAGTAAACTGGGCCACACTTCCCGGCATCTTGACTTCACTGCCAAATCTCCAGCCACTGCTGGGTGACCCGTTCTTGAGAATCTGGATGCTTGTACCGTAATACTGGTCCAGGGCGGTCACAGGCAGCTCGGTGGTGCCCACATTTTTCACCGTAATTATCCAATTGCAGTTGCTGTTCACGGTTATGTCAGTAATCGCAATATCGGCCTGTCCGAGGGCATGGCTCGTTAAAGGCATGAGGAATAACACTGCTGCAAGGCAAATACAAACTATTCTTGGGGTCATGGTTGTGTCTCCTTTTAAACGGTTTAATATTATTCTAACCATACAATAGAAACAATCTGTTTTCAATAGGAACCATCGGCATCATACTGTCGTTCACATTAGCTATTCAGGCTGCTCTTGCACGCCCAAATCTTTTTTAAGATCTTTGTGGGACAATTTTTATTGGTATGTGTTATTGCAACCGGAGTGAAAAAAAGGTTCGTTATAATGCTGTCAGGAGTTGTTGATGCCTGTGGAGCCGAAACCGCCTTCGCCGCGCAGGGTCTCCGGCAGGGATTCGACGACCTTCCAGTCTACCTGGGCAACCTTTTTAAAGACCATCTGGGCAATCCTGTCGCCATTATTAACGACAAAGGGTTCTGTCCCGAGATTGATAAGAATGACCTTTACCTCGCCCCGATAGTCGGCATCGATTGTGCCGGGTGTATTGAGAATAGTGATGCCATGTTTTATAGCGAGACCACTTCTGGGTCTCACTTCCGCCTCGTATCCTTCAGGGATGCCTATAGAGATGCCCGTCGGCAGCAATGAATCGCTCAAGGGGCTTAAGGGTAAGGGGTTCTTCGATGAATGCGCAGAGATCAACACCGGACGATGCCTTTGTTGCATAGCAGGGAAGTTGAACCCCTTCTTTCTTTGCAACAAAGACTTCTATCCTTTCCATGCCTTTTCAACCTTTTCATGATCAACATTTCCAAGAACTGTTATGGATATCTCTTCGGGATTTTCAAAAATCTCCCGTGCAATTTCGTTGACGTCCTTTTTCTGAATGCCGTCTATCTCACGGAGTGTTTCCTTGAGAGGGATGTAATCGCCAAAGTAGATCTCGTTCTTTGCGAGTCTGCCCATCCTCGTCTCGGAACTCTCAAGGGAAATAAAGAGGTTGCCCTTGATATGTTCCTTTGAGAATGACAGTTCGGCATCGGTAATGCCATCGTTTCTGATCCGTCTGATTTCTGCCTTGATGAGGCCCAGCACTTCATCGAGAAATTCCTGTGATGTCGATGTCGAGATACCGAAGGTCCCCGTGTCATGGTAGCAACTTACATAGGAATAGATATTATAGACAAGCCCCCTCTGCTCACGTATCTCCTGAAAAAGATAGGAACTCATGCTCCCGCCCATGAGGGCATTGAGGACATACATGGGGTATCGCTTTCCGTCAACCTGGCTCACACCGCCGGTGCCGATGCAAAGATAGATGTGCTCAAGGTCTTTTTCGTAAATATTGATCCCCTTATGAGGCACAGGGATGGCCAGTTCTCTCTTGATGCCGTCATTGACAACACCCATGAAAAATTTCTCAATCCTTCTGACACAATCGTCATGGTCAACTCTGCCCGTTATGGTAATAATGGCTGTTTCAGGGGCATAATATTCTTTATAGTATCCCTGCAACTGGCTCGCAGTGAAACCCTGCACATTTTCTTCAGTACCGAGAATTGTCATGCCAAGAGGGTGGTCCTTGAAATAGGAGGCGTTGAACATATCATAGATATATTCATCAGGCGTGTCCTCCACCATTTTGATTTCCTGGGCAACGACATATTTTTCCTTTTCGATATCATCACTTTTAAAGAGGGGGTTTTTATACATGTCGGATAGGATATCAAGGGCGATATTCATATCCTTTTTGAGTACCCGCGCATAGAGGCAGGTATATTCTTTCCCGGTGAAGGCATTAATGGAACCGCCGATTGCGTCAAAAGCCCGTGCAATTTCATAGGCGCTTCGGGTGGCGGTCCCTTTAAAGATCGCATGTTCTATAAAGTGCGAAATACCGCTATTGGCCTGAGTTTCGTACCTGCTTCCCGCCTTCCACCAGATACCGAGAGACACTGTTGAGAAATATGTTATGGACTCGGTTACAACAGTGATACCATTTTCAAGAACAGTCTTTCTGTACATTTATACCAACTCGCCTTCATTCATATTGCTTTGTCGCCTTCGTCGTCAAACACCCTGACGTACCTCAAGTACGCCTACTACGTCGGCTTCTCCTCGTGTCCTTATTCTTTAAACGAATCCGAATTGGCATCTGTTATTCCTGTTGATCCTGCTGGTCCTTCTGATCTCTCAGACAGGCCTTTCTGGACAATTTTATCCGCCCGTTGTCCTCAACATCGATAACCTTCACCGTCATTATATCGCCTTCCTTTGCAATATCAGAGGCCTTCTTGACAAACCCCTCGGCAAGCTGGCTTACATGGACAAAACCATCAATATTGGGACCCAGATCTACAACAACGCCTGCATCGAGGACCTTTTTTACCTTCCCCGTGAAAACAGTACCGCGAGCTATTTCCTTGGTAAGCATTTTAATCATTTCAATAGCGGCATTTGCCGAGTCTTCATCGATAGAAGCAATCCTGACAAGGCCGGAATCATCAATGTCGATCTTGACGCCGGTCTCTTCAATAATGCCCCTGATGATCTTGCCACCCGGGCCGATGACGTCCCGTATTCTATCGGGTTTTATCTGCATCGTAAAGATACGGGGGGCATAAGGTGACAGGTGGTCTCTCGGTGCTTCTATTGTTGCCTGCATAATGTCGAGGATCTTGACGATGCCCTGTTGTCCCTGAATAACAGCCTTGGACATGGTCTCTTTTGTGATCCCCTTGATTTTGATATCCATCTGGATTGCAGTAATGGCTTCCCGCGTCCCGGCAATTTTGAAATCCATATCGCCGAGATGGTCTTCATCACCCAGTATATCGGTAAGGATAATCTCTTTATCTCCTTCCTTGACCAGTCCCATGGCAATGCCCGCTACAGGCGCTGTAATAGGTACACCGGCGTCCATAAGTGAGAGGCATCCGCCGCAGACCGTCGCCATTGAGGAAGAACCGTTCGATTCGAGGATTTCCGAGACGAGCCGTATGGTGTAGGGAAAATCTTCTTTTGAGGGAAGGACCGGTGAAAGAGCACGCTCGGCAAGGTTTCCATGGCCGATTTCACGCCGCGAGGGTGACCGGAGAAAGGAGACTTCACCGACAGAGTAAGGTGTAAAATTATAATGGAGCATGAACGATTTGTAGGTTTCTCCATCATGAAGGGATTCTATTTTCTGCTCATCATCGGCAGTACCGAAGGTCGTCACTGCCAGGGCCTGCGTTTCACCTCTCGTGAAAAGTCCCGAACCATGGGTTCTCGGAAGGATACCGACCTGGCAGGTGATTGGTCTGATTTCGTCGGATGACCTGCCGTCGATTCGTTTACCGGTAGCAAGGAGGTCTTCCCGCATAATATCACTGGTAATTTCTTCAAAAAGTTTGCTGATCTTCTTTTCTTCCGTATCGGGGTAGGCCTCTTTCAGCCCTTTAAGGATCAGGTCCTGCCTGGCATATCTTTCCAGTTTGTTCCGTATGGCAAAGCTCTCTACAAGGTCTTTCTCGATTTTTGCCCGGATTTCTTTTTTCAATGCTTCATTGTCTTCAGGGGGCTTGACCTGCCATTTCGGTTTTGCCGCTTTCGCATACAATGCCTCCTGCATCTCGATGAGAGGTATAATGCTCTGGTGGCCAAACTGGATGGCCTCAATCAGATCGCTGCCGCTTACAAAGTGGGCCTCGCCTTCGACCATCAAAATAGCGTCCTTTGTGCCGACAACGACAATGTCTATGTCGCTGTCATCCCTATCGGGCGGAGCCGGGTTTATAATAAAAGCTCCATCCTTTCTACCCACCTTGACGCCCGCAAAGGGGCCTTCAAAGGGTATCCCCGAAAGGATCATGGCTGCTGAAGCGCCAACCATGCCGGTCATGCCCGGATCATTCTCCTGATCTGCGGAAAGGACAGTTGCGATAACCTGCACTTCGTTTCTGAAACCTTTAGGGAACAGAGGCCGAAGCGGTCTGTCTATCAATCTGGACATAAGCACTTCCAAGCCGGAAGGTCTCCCTTCCCTCTTGAAAAAACCGCCAGGGAATTTTCCGGCAGCATATGCCATTTCCTGATAATTAACGGTAAGAGGAAGGAAATCATTTTTTGACTCTTCCTTTTCTGCAACAGCTGTTACGAGAACAACGGTGTCGCCGTATTGAACGAGGACACTTCCGTCTGCCTGTTTTGCAAGTTCACCCGTAGCGATAGTCAGCGGTCTTCCCGCAAAATCAATAGTAATACTTTCTTTCATGTTTTTTTCCTGTCATTTTTTATTTTATTTTCTCAAACCAAGTTTCTCAACGACTCTCTTATACCGGTCGACATTTTTCTCTCTCAGATATTTGAGCAGCCTTCTCCGGCTGCCGACAAGGACAAGTAAACCCCTGCGCGAATTATGGTCTTTCGCGAATTTTTTGAAGTGTTCCGTCAGGGTTGTTATCCTTTCTGTGAGGAGAGCAATCTGGACCTCGGGAGAGCCGGTATCCTTTTCGTGGACTTTGTAATCCTCGATGATTCCCTTTTTCTTTTCCGTGGTAAGCGCCATGTAATCCTCCTTAATTATTGATTAATTATTAATTAATCTCTTTATTTTTATGGTCTTTGAAGCAGTATCGGCAACACCGATACCAATAAGAACACCCTGTTTATTGAGCAATCTCGTCGCCTCGCCATCTTTCCATTCTTTTGAACTGCCTGCAATCGGTACAGGCATGCCCTGTTTTAAAAACTTTTCCAAAGCAGTTTCGATAATAACACCTCTGATAGATTGTAGAACATTTTCCAAGGATAATAAATAGTTAATTAAATCATCGCCTGTATTGAACCGCTCGATATCGATACCCATATCTTCGGTAAACTCTCCATGCTTTGTTCTTTTCAGCGAATAGAGAGTCGCACCACAACCGAGTTTATTTCCAAAATCATTCGCCAGAGCCCTGATATAAGTGCCTTTTGAACAGGTCACTTCAAGATCCACATGGGGATGAGTGTAATCAAGAAATTTAATATCGAAGATTTCCACTTCTTTTTCCGGCGCTTCGACAGCTATCCCCTTTCGCGCCCATTTATAGAGAGGCTTTTTGTTCACCTTTTTCGAGGAGTAGATAGGCACACGCTGGGTAATCTTTCCTATATAATTCTTGAGCGTACTCACAATGATGTCCTGATCAAAGGGTTCTACTGCTGTCTCTGTCAGTACCTTGCCTTCAATATCGAGGGTATCGGTAGTAACACCGAGAAGAAACCGCGCACGATAGGCCTTTTCGACATTTTCGAGAAAAGGGATGACTTTAACGCCTTCGTTGAGCGCAACAGGGAGAATGCCCGTCGCGTTTCTGTCGAGAGTTCCGATGTAGCCGATCTTATTAAACGCATGCAGCCTTTTAAGCTTCCTGATGACATCATAGGATGACATGCCTACTCTTTTATCAACAATTAAAAATCCGTTTAAAGCCAACGATGAAACCTCCATACTTGGTAATTTCCTTCAGGCGAAACTGAATGCCTTCTTAAGCTGTGCTTCCACTTCTCTCAAGTCCCCGTCAATAGTGCAGCCTGCGGCATTTTTGTGTCCGCCGCCGCCGAAGTTGCTGCATATGAGGGCAACATCCACCTTCCCCTTTGCACGCATGCTGATCTTGAAGCGCCTCTCGTCTACCTGCCGCATAAAGACAGCGGCCTCAACGCCCCGTATCTCCCTGATGTACTCAGAAAATCCATCGGTATGTTCCCTGTTCGTACCTGTTCTGCGGAACATTTCATCGGTGACATGGGCCATAGAAATCCTTCCGTTGTCAAAGGTCCGCAATGTGCCGAGCACTTCACCCAGAAGCAGGAAGCGTTCTTTCGGATGGGTCTCATAGACCATCTGCGCCACATAGGCCGGCCTCACGCCTGCCTCAACCATTTCTTTACAGATCCCGAATGCCTTCGGGCTGGTATTATCATACCGTAAGGAACCCGTGTCGGTAAAAACTGCGGTATAGACATTGACGGCCACATTCTCCGTAAAATCTATTTTCATCAATTTATATAACCCATAGAGGATCTCCGCCGTTGAAGAAGCGCTGCGCTCAACAAGATTGATTGCCCCGAAGGCCTCGTTGGTCTCGTGGTGATCGATGCAAACGATAGTCCCCATACCCTTCACCTGCTCATGTCCATCGCCTATTCTGAAAAGACTTCCACAGTCGAGGACAAAAACAGCATCGTAAGTATCCTGCGGTAACTGATGGACCATATTGGTTGGCCTGGGTAAAAAATCATACCTGTAGGGTACCTCGTCCTTGAGATAGACAAGGGGATCTTTTCCCAGTGACTTCATGGCCCAGAAAAGGGAGAATGCAGAACCAAGCGCATCACCGTCAGGGTCAATATGACTCGTAATCAAGAATTTATTTCCGTCATTGATTGTTTTTCTAATCTTGCTGAACATCGCTCTCTTTCTTCAGGATTTCTTCAATCCTGGCTGCTTTTTCAAAGGTATCGTCGATGATAAATCTCAATTCCGGCATATACCTCAGTTTAATTCTCTGCCCAAGAAGAAGCTTGATATAGCCCTTGGAACGCTTCAACGCCTCAAGGGTGCTCTTTTTCTCTTCCTCATTGCCGTATATCGAAAGGATCACCTTGGCAATCTTTAAATCATCACTCATTCTTACATCAAGAATGGTAACAAAACCCATTCCCGGATCACGGATTTCCCTCTGAATAATGAGCGATATCTCTTCCCGGAATAAATCCTGAACTCTGAGTTTTCTATACTTCATTTCCTATCACGATCACTTCTGTCCATGTGTCTATTATTTCTCCGGAGTAAAGCTCCTCTATAAAGACCTGGATATTCTCGATGACAGCATAGACATGGTCCTTGTTGATTCCCATAACGGCAAAACCGACATATCCCCTCTGCCAGAGGTTGGAACTTTCCGTCTCTACCATGGATATATTAAACTTCGCCCGCGTTTTTTCAACTATCTTCTTTATCATCTGTCTCTTGTCTTTGAGAGAATGAGCCTCAGGAAAGAAGAGTTCTATCCGGGATACGCCAACGATCATAGGTATTAACCATTAAGGGTCTGCCTTTCTTTTTCTTCCACAAAGAACTCAAGAACATCCCCTTCCTGTATATCATTAAAGCCTTCAACTGATATCCCGCATTCATACCCTGCCAGCACCTCTTTTGCGTCATCCTTAAACCGTTTCAGGGAAGATATCTTTCCGGTAAAGAGCACCTCTGTCTTTCGTACAACCTTTGTTAAGGCATTTCTCGTTACCTTTCCCTCGGTAATATATGATCCTGCAACAGTGCCTATTTTCGATACGGCAATGGCCTTTCTGACTTCCGCCTTTCCGATCTTTACTTCAACTATTTTTGGCGCCAGCATGCCTTCCATGGCTTTCGTGACTTCGTCGATCATTTCATAGATGATCGAATAAGTCCTGATCTCGATCTTCTCCTGTTCGGCCAAAGCCTGGGCCTTAACGTTCGGTTTGACGTTAAAACCGATGATAATAGCCCCTGTTGCCATAGCGAGGTTTACATCTGTTTCCGTTATGGCCCCTACGCCGCCATGGGTAATCTGCACTTCAACCTTTTCCGTGGAGAGTTTTTTCAGGGCTGCTATAATGGCGTCAATAGTCCCACGTACATCACCCTTGAGAATAACGTTCAGGATAACCTTGCCTGAATCGCCTATTTTTGAATAGAGGTCTTCCAGGGTCGTTCTGGAATTCCGCAACGTATCTTTTTCTCTCAGTTTTTCCTGTCTGAATTTGGAAAGCTCTCTGGCGTAGCGTTCTTCTGTTGTGACAACAAAACGGTCACCGCCATGGGGTACGTCCTGAAAACCGACAACAAGCACCGGTGTAGCGGGAGGCGCCTGGGTAATTCTCTTTCCCTTGTCGTCCACCATGGCCCGGACACGCCCAAAGGTCATACCGGCGATAAAGGGGTCCTGGATCTTTAACGTTCCTTCCTGAACAATAATAGTCCCCACAGCTCCATGTCCCCTGTCAAGCTCGGATTCAATAATCGTACCCTTTGCAAGCTTATCGGGGTTGGCCTTCAGTTCAAGCATGTCTGCCTGGAGGACAATAAGTTCCAGAAGTTCTTCGATGCCAATTTTCTTTTTCGCGGAAATCTTCGCAAAGAGCGTCGTGCCGCCCCATTCTTCAGGCATGAGGTTCTGTTCTGCCAACTCCTTCATGACTTTGTCCGTGTTTGCGTTCTGCTTGTCAATTTTATTAACAGCCACGATAATAGGAACTTCGGCTGATTTCGCATGATTAATAGCTTCTATAGTCTGTGGCATGACACCATCATCAGCGGCAACAACAAGGATAACAATATCAGTGACCAGTGCTCCCCGTGCCCGCATTGCCGTAAAAGCCTCGTGACCCGGCGTATCGACAAAGACGATCTCTCTGCCGTTCACATTAACCTTGTAGGCGCCTATATGCTGTGTTATGCCGCCTGCTTCCTTCTCTGCTACATTTGTGTTTCGTATCGTGTCAAGAAGAAGGGTCTTTCCGTGGTCAACGTGTCCCATAATGGTGACAACAGGAGGTCTGGGCTGCAGGTTTTCTTCACTGCCCTTCTCTTCTTCTTCCCTTGCCTGGAAATCATCTTCAATAGAAACAATCCGTTCTACTTCGAAACCCAGCTCTGTTGCGGCCAGATAGGCAGTGTCGTAATCAATACTCTTGTTCACGGTAGCGATAATCCCCAGAGGGAAGAGCTTTGCAATAATATCCTGCGCTTTTACGTTCATTCTCTTTGCGAGTTCACCAACCTGGATATCATCACTGACCTTAACGATTTTCCTGGCCGGCTTTGCTTCTTTCTTTTCTTCTTCCTCTTCTATAGCCCTTCTTTCAGACCCTCTTTCCTTCCTGTCTTTTCTAAAGGACCCGCCTTTGGGCCTCTGACGTCTGGCTGCATAATGGTCTTCTTCTTTAATAATGACTTTCCGCTTGAGCATTCCCTTCTTTTTGACCTTTGTTTCCTCAAGCTCTTGTTCCTCTATTTTTTTGAGAAGTTTGTCTGTTTTTTTCTTCTGCCGATCTTCACCGGTGCCATCTTCTGCAAGAGTGAAGTCTTTTTCCAGATCTTGTTTATAGACTTCTTCAAGGACTTTTGTTATTTCTTTTTCCTTATCTTCTTCAAGATGCTCAATATCGCCTTTGAGAGTTTCTTCTTCCTTTTCTTCAAGAGTTTCTTTAATTTCTATACCTTCCGGTACTTCCGTAACTCTCTCGCCAGAGGTTTTAAGTGATTCCTTCGCTTTTGTGACCTCTTCCTTCTCTCCTGCCCTTTTTCTCACTGTTCCCGGTTTGGCAATGAGGTCTTTTTTCTCTTCCGAAAGATCTTTCTTTTCTTCTTTCGGCTCTTCCTTTTCCGGGGCAGGCGGCGTATGTACCCTTCTTCTGATAATTGTTGAGGCCACTCTTTTCTCAATAAGTGTGTCGCCGGAAGCAGAGATTTGCTCTTTAACTTCTTCCTGGCCTGTTTCTTCTTTTGTAGTATCTTTTATTTTAATGCCGATCTTTTTTAGCTTGGCGAGAATTTCATCGTCATTGGCTTTATCGGTAAGAGCCGTAATCTTTATCTTTGTCATTCCTTAAACCTTCCTTACTCCCTGAAATATGAGGAAACTTCCAAAAAACGTGTCCCTTCATGGTGTTTCGGTTTTTGCGTCCTCCACATTCCCTTCATCGGTTTCTTTATTTTCCTTGCTCTCGTCGACCTTATTGTCGAGCTTATTGATAATAGCCTTCGCTGCATCGATGATGTGTTTGCAATCTTCAACGGAAATGCTTGTAATCTTGTTCAATTCTTCAGCGGTCAACTTCGCAATGTCACGGGGATCACGTAAATATTCATCATGGAGTACCCGTGCAAGGATTTCATTCACTTTCAGGCTGTCCACCAATTCATCAATGATCTTCTTCGATGTCTTCTCTACTTCCGATTCACTGCTGATATCTATTTTCCAGCCTGTCAGTTTCGAGGCGAGACGGACATTCTGGCCTTTCTTTCCGATTGCAAGGGAGAGCTGATCATCATTGACAATAACCTCCATTGAATGGTCTTCTTCATTAATGTAAACTTTTGACACTTTTGCCGGTGCAAGGGTGTTGCAGACAAACTTTGCGATGTCTCTATTAAAGGGGATAATGTCTATCTTCTCACCACGGAGTTCCTGGACAATAGCCTGGACCCTGGACCCTTTTACACCGACACAAGCGCCGATAGGATCAATATCATGGTCTTCGCTATATACCGATATCTTCGCCCTTTCTCCCGGTTCGCGTGCAGCACCGAGGATCTTGATAATCCCTTCCTGGATCTCGGGAACTTCCAACTCAAAAAGCTTCATAAGGAAACCGGGATATGTTCTCGACAGAAGGATCGAACAACCTTTCTGACTTTTCTCCACATCAAGGATATATGCCTTTACCCGTTCTCTCTGACGAAAAGTCTCACCGGGCACCATTTCTTTCACAGGGAGCAATGCTTCTGTTCTCCCAAGGTTTACAATGTAATGGTTCTTCTCTATTCGCTGAATGACACCTGTTACAATTTCACCTTTCTTGCTCTTGTATTCGTTGAAAATCACATCGCTTTCAGCGTTCCGTACTTTCTGGATAATAATCTGTTTTGCTGTCTGTGCGGCAATCCGGCCCAGCGAGGATGTATCGAGTTTAATACCGACCGCGTCCCCTATCATGCATTCCGGATCATGGACTTTTGCATTGTCGATTGTAATTTCCATATCTGTATCATTCGTCTCTTCTACAACGGTTTTGAACTGGAAGACTTCAATTTCTCCTAATTCAACATTGTAGTGTGCTTCAAGGTCGAGGTGGCTGCCGTACTTCTTTTTCGAAGCCGATAAAATGGCCTCTTCGAGGGCTTCGACAATAGTCTCTTTCGGTATCCCCTTTTCCTTTCCTACCTGTTCGATTACATAATTCAAATCAAAATACATCGCTACCCCTCATAGTTCAAGTTCTAGATGTGCCTTTTTTATAGCACATATTGGGATGGTAATAATATCTATTTTTTCTTTGATTTCAACCTTATCAGAGGCAACATCAATAATTTCTCCTCTGAACTCATTTTTACCGGCAACTGCCTCTTTGGTAATGATCCTGCATGTTTTTCCTTTATACCGTGCAAAATCTTCAATTTTCTTAAGCGGTCTTGTCAATCCCGGTGAAGAAACTTCAAGCGTATAAGCATACTCGATTATATCCTCAACATCAAGAATCCGGCTCAATTCACGGCTTACATACTCGCAGTCGGCAATCGTCACTCCTCCCTCTTTGTCAATATATATCCTGAGGAGCCATCTTTTACCGATGGGCTTGAATTCTATTTCCACAAGCTCGAGGCGTGCATCTTCCACAATGGGCGACAGCACGTTACTGATCTTTTCTATGATTACCTTATCGGATAACATCCTGTTTAAACTAAAAAAGCGGGCAGAACCCACTTGAACGCTATTTTTTAACATACTATGGAATTTATTGCAATAGATAATAAAGGTCATCACCTATTACTTATTACCTATCACCCATCACCTCATTTTTGTTGACTTTACATTCCTTGCAAGGTAAAAAGAAAAATGCGGGGGTTTCGTGCATCTCTTAATCGTTCAAACATAGTGTACAGGAAGGCCTGATGTATAATTACCATACCTACCAGATACCAAAACGTATACTCATCACCGGCGGCGCAGGGTTCATCGGGTCACATCTTTGTGAGCGTCTCCTTGATGACGGTCATGACGTGCTCTGCCTTGATAATTTCTTCACAGGGATGAAAAGTAATATTATTCACCTTTTACAAAAACCCCGCTTCGAACTGATGCGCCATGACGTAACTGAGCCGCTCCTCGTTGAGGTTGACTGGATCTTCAATCTTGCATGTCCAGCAAGCCCTATCCACTACCAGTACAACCCTGTCAAAACAATGAAGGTCAACATGCTTGGAGCCCTCAATATGCTTGGCCTTGCTAAAAGGGTGAGGGCCCGGATACTGCAGGCATCGACAAGCGAAGTTTACGGGGACCCTGAGGAGCACCCCCAGAGAGAGGAATATTGGGGGCATGTCAACCCCATTGGGAAAAGGGCCTGCTATGACGAAGGAAAGAGGGTCGCGGAAACACTCTTCTTCGATTACTTGAGACAGAACAAGGTGGATGTCAAAGTGGCACGCATTTTTAACACCTACGGCCCCCACATGAGGCCCGATGATGGACGCGTAATCAGTAATTTCATTGTGAATGCATTGGACAATATGCCCATTACCCTTTATGGGGATGGAACCCAAACAAGGTCCTTCTGCTATATTGATGATATGGTTGAGGGTCTCATACGGATGATGGACTATGAGAGGGGCGAACAAAAAAGAGAGCAGGATTATACGAAACCGTACCTCTCAGGCTTCCCCGGTCCTATAAACCTTGGAAACCCTCATGAGCTTTCCGTTACATCCATTGCGGAAAAGATTATTCATTTAACCAACTCCAAATCTGAGCTGATTTTTGACAGACTCCCCGAAGATGATCCCAGGCGGAGACTGCCGGATATATCCAAAGCAACAGAGCTCCTCAAATGGGAGCCCCATACCGGACTGGATGAAGGCCTGAGAAAAACCATCGAGTATTTTGCAAAGACTACGTGAGGTATAGAGATGAACCGGGAAGATGAACTCAGTAAAGCAGGCTGGGAAAGAAGGTTTATTGCCTCTGAGCCAAGGTTATCGGAGATGGTGGAAATGTACAAAGAGATCGGGCTTGAAGTGCACCTGGAACCGTTGCCTGCAAAAAAAGATCCGGAACATGAAGACACAGAGGCCTGCACCGATAAAGGCTGCACGGTATGTTTTGATGCGGACAGCGAACGCTACCGTATCATATTTACAAGACCCGCAGAAAATAAGAAAGAATAACCCCCCCCTCCTGTTTCAGCATCTCTTCCATTGTCTTTCTTGATTATGCAATAATTCTAAGATAGGGAATGTATCTTGTAAAGTTCTTTTTTGTAAATAGTATTCATTAGTTGACGAATGTCACACTTTTTTTACAATACTACCGGAAAGGGAGATATCACGATTACTTTTTAAACAAAGTATCCCATAATTTCTCTGCTTCTTCTTTGCCCGTTTTTTTTGGGGTATCATCGACAAAACGAAAATATTCACAGTAATTTGCCCGGTCTCTTTCTTTTACATACTCGGCCCTGTCTTCTCTACAGGAGTTTGCTTTGCCTGTATCGTAAAATAGACAATTAAGACAAACATGAAGATCACTGGTGCAAACCGCGCACTCTTCGTGGAAGGAAATCTTTTCCAGAGTAACTTCTGTTTTGCATTTATGGCACTTTTTCATAGCAGCCTCATAAGTTCTTTCAGGCTTTTAATGGTCCTTCTTCCATTGAGATCTGATGAATCATCATCAAGCAGGCCACTCATTAAGTAATATGCCTCGATGCCCACACGGGAAGGTATATCATGATCGAAAACAGGGTGGTCGCCTATATGAATAATTTCATCCGGTGGCACTTGCATGGTCTCACAGAGCCATTGGTAGAATCTATTTTCTTTCTTAACCATTTTACAGTCTGACGTTGCAGATATAATACGGGAAAAATAACGGCGGAAATCCGTATAATCGAGTTCCTTATCGACAAAGATCCGGGCGGCATTGGAGGCAATGACGAGGATGTATTTTTGACCCAAATATTCCAGGACTTCCTGCGCATAGGGGACAGGTTCTATCTGAGATTCATACCGTTCAAGCAGTTCTTCTGAAGTTACGGAAAGATCAAATTTTTCAAGCCAGCGGTCAATTTCATACCATAAAAGGTCAGCGTCCCCAACCGATTCATACTGTTTTCGAATAAGACTCTTTGCCTCATCAAAGGGCATGTTGTGTTTTTTCGAATACTCAAGAGGAATGCCCTGGTTCCAGACCATATCACCAAATCTGGCGTTCACTAAGGTACCATCGAGATCAAAGGAAATGATTTTTTTCACGCCTTCATTATAGCACCAATGGCAGAATCATCAACACCCAAAATAACATTTTTTCAGATCATGATTCTCCCGCAGGGACATGGCAATCCCCTTTTCCTGTTAGTGATACTCTTTACACGCTGCAACACATAAATAAAGGATAATAACCGTTGCTACGACTGCGGCGATGATTTATAATTGCGTGGTAGTTTTTACCTATTTTCTTCGGGGAGAATGCAATGAAAAGAAACCTCTATGTCACTATAACAATAACCATCTTGGCGAGCTTCCTGCTCGTCAGCACGGCTTCCGCAAAAGATACCATAAAGATCGGCCTCATCACACCCTTGACCGGTGATGTCAAGACATATGGTGAATCTACAAAGAATTCCTTCAATATAGCCATCGAAGAGTATGCGAAAAAAGGGAAATATAAGATAGAGGCAATTATTGCCGACGATAAGAACGATCCCACTGAAGGGGCAAATGCAGCGTTAAAGCTTATTACACAGGATAAAGTCATTGCCATCATCGGGCCTCTGACATCAAAGGTAGCTATTCCTGTGGGAGAAATCGCTAATCAATACAAAATACCGATGATCACCGGCACTGCTACAAGTCCCAAGGTAACCATTACAGACGGGAAAAGAAAGCCATACGTATTCAGGGCCTGCTTTATCGATCCTTTCCAGGGCGCAGTAGCGGCAAACTTCGCTTTGAAAAACCTGAAAATAAAGACTGCGGCAGTCCTTTATGATGTCGGCAATGACTATTCGAAAGGCCTTGGGGAATTCTTTCAATCAACATTCACAAAAGGCGCAGGCAAAATTGTAGCATCCGAATCATACCAGAAAGATGATGTGGACTTCTCAGCCCTCATTACCAAAATAGCAATTAAAAAACCCGATGTGATTTACATACCCGATTACTACAACAAGGTCGGTCTTATCTCAAAACAGATACGGGAAAAAGGACTCAAATCTATCCTGCTCGGCGGGGATGGCTGGGATTCTCCGGAACTGGTAAAGATTGGAGGCAATGCCATTATCGGCGGTTATTTCACGAACCATTACTCTCCCGACCGAAAGGACAAACTTGCGGAAGCTTTTATCGGCAAATATAAGACAAGACATGGACTCGTTCCGGATGCCCTGGGGACGCTCGGCTATGACGCGACGGTGATACTCCTCGATGTCCTTGATAGCGCGAAGAAACCAACCCCTGAAGAGATTACAAAACTCCTTACAGGGTTGAAAAAACATAAAGGTGTCACCGGCATCATAAGTTTTGATAAAAATGGGGACGCCATTAAATCAGCCATCATCAACAAGGTCGAAAAAAGTGGATTTACCTATATGACGACGGTGAATCCATAACGTATTTATCAAGACATTGCTGAAAATGATGTATCATTTACTGCATGGAATACTTACAGTACATACTTGAACAATCTATTAACGGACTCCAGTTAGGGGCGGTCTATGCCCTCATTGCCCTCGGCTACACCATGGTTTACGGTGTGTTAAGACTTATCAACTTTGCCCACGGCGATATCTTCATGCTTGGGGCTTTTTTTGCCTACTTTTTCATCTCACGGTTTGGCATGCCCATTTATTTCGTCTTCTTTGTCACCATGTTTCTTACGGCCCTCATAGGGTATCTTATGGAAAAGATAGCCTACAGACCGCTTCGGAATGCGCCGAAAATATCACTCCTCATTACTGCCGTCGGCGTCTCTCTCTTTATCGAATACTTCTGTAGTCTCAAAGCCATATTCACACCGGATTACATCGCATTTCCCCGGCCATTTGAAGTTGAAGCATATGACCTCTCGATATTCACTATAACAAATGTCCAGATCATTATCTTTGCCATTACCGCTATCGCGCTCGCCCTTCTCTACCTGCTCATCTATAAAACAAAACAGGGCAAAGCCATGAGGGCCGTATCCTATGACCGTGAAACAGCTTCACTTATGGGGATCGATATTGACGCCACAATTTCCCTTACCTTTATTATCGGTGCGGCGCTCGCCGGAGTGGGAGGCATTCTTTACGCAATCGCTTATCCTCAGATAAATGTTTTCATGGGCATTATGCCCGGTATCAAATCTTTCATTGCTGCAGTGCTGGGAGGCATCGGCATTATCCACGGCGCCGTCATCGGCGGACTCATCATCGGCCTCTCGGAAGTCTTTGTGTCAGCCTTTATTTCGTCAACCTTTAGAGACGGTTTCATATTCATTATTCTCCTTCTCGTTCTCCTCATCAAACCAAGCGGGATCTTCGGAAAAAGGATCGACAAGGTATGAGGTTCTTTTTAGAAGTCAAGAAATTGCTGCTTCTCTCTCTTGGCATCTATGTGCTGCTAAAGCTCATCTTCACTTTTCACTTTGCCTCACAGTATATCGAACAAATCGCCCTCTTTGCCTTTGTCATTATTCTGGCATCTCTTGGCCTGAATGTAATATACGGCTACACCGGCCAGTTCTCTCTGGGACATGCCGGCTTTTATGGCATCGGCGCATATGCCTCTGCCTATCTCAGCAAAACCTTCGCTGTTGAGGGCATTCTTCCCTTTATCGTTATCCTTTTTATAAGCGGGGCCATATCAGGCATGATCGCTTACCTCATCGGCATACCCATCCTGAGGTTGCGCGATGATTTTCTCGGTATTGCCACCCTTGGTTTTGCAACACTTGTAAGAGTCATCCTCGACAATTCAGACAAATTTTCCGAAGCGCTCGGTGGGTCAAGGGGTTTTATCGGCATACCGAAACTTGCAACCCTTGAGATTGTATTTTTCGTCACTGTCTTTCTTATCCTCCTTACCCGCAACATGATAAAGTCAAGATATGGCCTTTTCTGGAGGTGCATTAAAGATGACGAAGTGGCGTCAATCTCCATCGGTATAGATACGGCAAAAATGAAGCTCATGGCATTCACCTACGGGTGTTTTCTTGCAGGAGTGGCAGGCGCCCTCTACGCCCATCTTTACACCTTTCTCCATCCGTCAAATTTTGATGTGCTGAAATCAATTGATTTTCTCATTATCGTTATCCTTGGCGGCATGGGAAATATTGTGGGGACAATATGCGCAGGTATTCTCTGGGTAGGCATCATAGAAGGACTCCGCATTGCCCTGCCCTCAAACATACTCGAATTTCGCTGGGTCATAATTCCGCTCATGCTTATCGGGCTCATGATGTGGAGACCTTACGGACTCATGACAAAAAGGAGAAAATAAGATCGTTGTGAATGCACTGGAAGTCAACAAACTCACGAAAACCTTTGGCGGTGTGAAGGCCGTAGACAACATATCTTTCACTGTTCATGAAGGAGAAACCGTGAGTATCATAGGGCCCAATGGCGCAGGCAAAACAACGGTCTTCAACCTTATTACCCGGTTTTATTCTCCTGACAGCGGAGCCGTTCATCTCTTTGGTAAAGAGACTACCCGTATTGAACCCTATAAACTGCCACGACTGGGGATCGGACGGACCTTCCAGAACCTGAGACTTTTTCAAAATATGACTGTTCTGGAAAATATCCGGTCTGCGATTCTTCAGAAACACGGCTATAATCTGCTTTCCGGTATATTCAGGACAAAGCATCATGGAGATGCCGAAGAAAGTGCCCGAAAACAAGCCCAGGAACTCATCGATTTCCTGAAACTCTCAGGGAAAGAAGACTATGAGGCGCGTAACCTTCCTTACGGAGAACAGCGTAAACTGGAACTTGCGCGGGCGCTCTCCATTGAACCGAAGCTCATGCTCATCGATGAGCCCGGCGCAGGTATGAACCCGAAAGAGATCCAGGACCTTGTAAAAACCATTCAAACAGTCAAAGAAACCTTCAAGCTTACCATCATTATCATTGAACACCAGATGGGTCTCGTCATGAATATATCAGACAGGATCATCGTCATGGATTTCGGTGAAAAGATCATGGAAGGGACACCGGAAGAGGTAAAGAAGGACAGGAGAGTTATTGAGGCGTATCTGGGGGAAGACTTCCATTGTTAATAGATAAATCACTCACCATCGGTGTATTATGCTGCTAAGGATAAAGGACCTTTCCGTAGACTACGGAGTAATAAGGGCACTCGACAACGTCAACATCGAGGCTGAAGAAGGAGAAATTCTCTCCATCATTGGAGCAAACGGCGCCGGTAAATCAACGCTTCTCAAGACTATTACAGGCATGATAAAACCTGTCGCAGGAGAAATCCTATTTAATTCACAGTCTATAGGGGGAGTCAAAACCAACAACATTGTGAAGCTGGGTATAACAATGGCCCCGGAAGGCAGAAAAATCTTCCCCGACCTCACTGTAAAAGAAAACCTCGATCTGGGCGCTTATATCCTCACCGACAAAGTATTAAAAAAAGGCCTCTTCGATCTTGTCATGGAAACTTTTCCAAGGCTGAAGGAACGCATTCAACAACACGCCGGAACACTCTCCGGCGGGGAGCAGCAGATGCTCGCCATCGGAAGGGCGCTTATGTCCAATCCGAAAATACTCCTCCTTGACGAGCCTTCTATGGGACTATCCCCCATTATCACCAGAGAGATTTTTTCGCTTATCCGCCTCATCAACAGCGAGAAAGGAATCACCATGCTGCTCGTTGAACAGAACGCCCATATGGCGCTTGAGCACTCTCACAGGACATACGTCCTCGAAAATGGAAGGATTACCCTCCAGGGAATGTCACTGGAAATAAAGAATGATACCAGGATTATTGAGGCTTATCTGGGAGTATAATGCCATGACAGTTTGTCCTGGTTTCTCTTGCTGCCCTATCCCCCTTCGTTTCTTCTTTTTCATTAAATTGTTAGTTATTATTATATATGCTTTGCGGCTCTCCCACTATTTTATCGAGAGGAAGTGTTGAACTCCAACCAGTATCATCTGGGCTGCCAAAGCAGCAAGAATCAGACCAGTTATCTTGCTCAGGATATTGAGCCCCCTTTTTCCCACAGCCCGCTCAAAAAAGGATGCCAATACCAAAATGGTGCCGACACTGATGACGGCAAGGAGAAGAGCAAGACACCCAAGGCTTTTGTGGAATGCATCGGATATTTCAGCGCCGAGAACAAGGAGCGTGCCAATTGTCGCCGGTCCGACGATAATAGGCATGGCCAGAGGCACAACAGCGATATCCTCTTCCGGCGACGGTTTTGAGACTGCCAGATTGGCCTGGACCAATCCGACTGCCGATAAAAAAAGGAGGGCGCCGGCGCCAACACGGAATGAATCCAATGTAATACCGAAGAGGGAAAAGATTATATTGCCGAAAAAGAATAGTGCCAGACAAAAAACACCGACAGCGCCACTCACCTGCATGGCCAATTTGCGACGCTGGACTTCTGCATAGCCCTTTGTCATGCTCAAAAACATTGAAAGAGCGAAAAAGGGTGTAAAGAGGAAGAAAAATTTCAACCAGACGCTTACAAAAAAACTCACTGTGTCAGTCATTCCTCAATCATCTCCTTATCGACCAATTTATCTTCCCCATCCATCACAGGGGGTTCAGTCATAGCTTCGTCAATAATTCATTGTCCCGTAATCAGCCGCAGATTTCAAGAATATTCCTTTATCAACCTTTTTCAATCGAAATAGCCACCGGTAAAATATCATCTTTACTTTTTATTCTTTAATCACATTGCATCGCATTCATCTTGACATAGCTGATCTCCGGGCCTAAAATAGCCTTAGTAGAAGAAGTCCAATCAACTCACCGGCAGGGTATTGCGACCTTGGCCGGTTTCCGACTGTCCCATCTGTGGGAACTGAGCAAAGAGGGAGATATTATGAGCGGAGTCTTTGGGTTTATCGGTAAAGGCAATGCATTTATGGAAGTGATGACCGGTCTTGAAAATCTTTCACATAGAGGACAAGAAAGCTGGGGGATTGTGTCGGGTCTGAGAGATGGTTCTTTCTCGGAAGTACGGCGGCTGGGATCTATCTTTGAATCTTCCCCTCTCAGTCGCTTCAATTTTGGCGCAGTGGCAATTGGCCATGTCCGCGCCTCTACCGCAGGGAAAGCCAGTGAGAGAAATTCTCAACCCATTGTCGGAAGCTTCAAGAAAGAAAAGATAGCTGTAGCCCATAATGGTCATATTCCCAAATACAAACAACTGATGGAGGATCTTGGCGGTCTCTTCCAGACAGAAACCGACACAGAAGTCATCCTGCATATGATTGCGCGGGCAGAAGGTTCTGATTTTCTTGAAAAAACAGAAAAGACTTTAAATCTTCTCGGCAGGGAGGCAGCTTTCAGCATCATAATCCTCCACAATGGAAGCCTGATTGCCGCCAGGGACCCATTCGGGTTTCGACCTCTTTCCCTTGCAAGAAGAGGTGAAGAGGGTGATTACGGATGGGCTATAGCTTCTGAAACCTGCGCTTTTCATGGCAAGTTCGAATGGATAGGCGATGTTGAACCCGGTCAAATGGTAGTCATCGATGGAGAAGAAATGAGGGCAAGTTCTTTTGCCTCGCCTGATCCTCACCCCTGTATTGTTGAATGCCTTGATCACGCTTCCCCGGCCAGCAAGGTCTTTTCAAGAAGTACCTATGAATTTCGGGAGAAAGTGGGTGCAAAACTGGCAAAACGAGAAACTCAAAAGGCCGATATTATTGTCCCCATTCCCAGAGCAGCCATTCCCGCAGCCCTGGGTTTTCATGACGCCACGGGAATCCCCTTTAAGGAAGCAATCAGCACAGTAGGCGAAATTGGCAGGGTATTCATCATTTCAAAAGAAAAGGACAGACAGGAACAGGCCGAAAGAAAGTTTCAGATCAACGGAGACCTCGTTAAAGGTAAAGAAATATTTCTGATTGATTCGCTTTTAGTTCGTGGATCAACGGCGATGGTCCTGATCCCGAAATTGCGCCAAGCCGGGGCAACAAAAATCCATATGCGTCTCACGGCCCCACCTCCCCGCTTTCCCTGTTTTATGGGCATGGCTATGGCCAAGCCCGGAGAGCTGTTGGCCGAGAACCGTACTGATGAGCAACTGAGAAAACTGATCGGCGCGGACACCTTCGAATACCTGGGGATAGAGGAAATGAAGGACCTCATGGGGACACAGTTCTGCGATGCCTGTTTTACCGGAAAATATCCGTTTCCCGTGAAGAAGACAGGGTAATCCAATTGCGGCTATCCCTTTGCGCCTGTCCGTCTATTCATTAATGATCACTATCAGCTTCTCCATTTTTCATATACCACCTCCACCATTGGCCGAAATGGGGAGGTAATAATTATTTCCAGAGCGAGATTTTGATTGATCAATCAACGAGAATGAGACCGAAAACTTCCCGTTCATGTTTGCGGGTCTTCACAACCTCTATGGGTAGTTTATGTTCCCTTGCCGTCTTGAAAACATCAATCCCGCATGCCTCCATTGAAGGCCGTGCCAACTCAGGTTTCCGGCAGGAACCCGTTATGTTGCATTCATTGCATCTTGAGCATGGACCGCTGCCAAGCCCCAGGGTCTTGTAATAACCATCAAGGAAGATCTCCCTCTCAAGGGCCACGACAAGCTCATTGAATTCATTGACAACATTGTAGCCCTTTTCCCAGTGTTTGTGCAGAAGGATACCGCTTGCATAGGAATCGAGAACCCTTCGCATCTCTTCCGATGAGGGCGTGTGTGGCGGGCAGCAGAGACTTTTCCCAAAACCGGCGCAGCCAAACCGGCATTTCATCTTAACCCATGGCGCGGTAAATACCCGCGAGGCCTCTACTTCTATTGCGTCATCAACACCCTTGTTTTTTGCGAGCTCAATATATTTTTTCAAATGGTGCATAAGGACCTCTCTGCAGTGGAGCAGTTCATTCTTTTCAATACTATCAAAAATCAGGTGAAGTGGCAATCATTTCATGCTGATCGCATTTCAACCATAGCACTCTCTAAGGGCCTGCTGTATTGTTTTCATGTATTCATCTAATCTCTCGAAACACTTTGCATGACCTGGGAGATGATTTCCAGATTTATCGTGTTCTGCCAGATCAGCTCCTGCACCAGGTCTTCCGGCATCAGGGGAGCTTTGTATTTCAAGACCATACTGACAAATTCGCACTCATCGATAACCCTCATCATGTCGGCCTTTTCTTCTTCTGTAAGTTCGAGCCATCTCTTACCTTTGCTGTCTCTTTTTATCGCTTCAATTGCCATGCACCCTCCTTTCATAATCCGCAGACCTGCCGGAAATCATAACAAAAAGTTTCCTCAGGTTCAGCCGGGCAATCTTTTTCTTCGAAGAAGACTCTTTTAACGGAACAATCGGCAGGTTTTGTTTTCCAGAATATCGTGAGGAGCCTTTCAATATCTACCTGCTGATCTTCCGTTAATGCATCAAAGTCTGTTGTTCTTTTCCCTACTGCTGAACATATCATGGTCATATACTCCTTTTATCGCATTTGATAGAGACAGTATAAAGGGTGGGTGTGACAACAGTATGTCACCGGTGAAATAATTTATTTAAAATATTTTTTGTATATAAGGGTTAATGTAGATCTGCGATCTGCTTGATATCATTCAAAGTGAGATGCGGTGGCCCGGGACAATTCCTTGTGGATTTGTCTGCGAAGAGAGAGTGGTTTTATGACTTCTACATGGGGAATCCAGGAGTAGATCCATTTCTTTATTTCAAGAGTGCCGGCCACCATAAACTGCAGTTCCACGCTTCCATCGGGAAGGATCTTTCTTTTTTCCGAGGGGTGCCAGGAATCTCTGCGAAGAATATAATCGGCAGCATCCTTTGCGAATCGCACTACAACAATAGCCTCTTCACCATCGATAATGCCCCAGGTATGAGAGAGATATGTTTCGAGATTAAAATCATCACGGGTTGTAAAATAGCGGTTGCGTCCTTCGATATGTACAATCCTGTCGAGGGCAAAGCTCCGTATCTTTTTTCTGAGATTGCAGAAACCGATAACTATCCAGACACCTTCATGGAGGACCAGACCATAGGGATCAATGGTTCGCGATGTTTCCTGAGACATTCCCCGTGCACGGTAAAGAATATCGACAGAGCGCTTTTCCTGTATGCAGACAGGGAGAATACCGAGACACTCCTCCATCTTCCCGCCCTGCACGGTATGGGGTGTCCGCACAATAATGGGAAGTTTTTCTTCAGGAGAAACCTTTGAAGCCCCTGCAAACATCCTTTCGGTGAGCTTCTGAAAATTATCCTGAAATGTCTTTCCGAGATGTGACACAGCCTCCCCTGTGGTCAGAAGAGTCGCCAGATCTTCCCTGGAAATAACAAGCTTTTTCAGACGGCTGCCGGAGGCAAAAAAGTAGCCTTTCCGGTCCGGGTCAAAGTCAATAGCATCGATGGCCCTGATAATCTCGAGATAGCGGTGGACGGTCCTGCGGGTCACGCCAAAGTGTGCTGCCAGGGAATCGATGGATGGGTATCTGTTTTCCGCGATCATGGAATAGAGTTCCAAGAGGCGAGTCACCTTCTCGGAGATGCCGGCAGGGTTCTCTTTTTTCTTTTTTTTCTCAGGCAGCATGCTTACATCAGAGTATACCATATACAGGATCTTCGCATCTATTATTCATAGCCGCTCCTTTACCGCGCTACGGCTGTCATTGAACGGCCATGAAGAATATGTTATAAGAAAGCTATGTACGTTGACTCCCACTGCCATCTTGAAATGGAATCCTTCGATAAAGACAGGGATGCCGTCATTCAAAAATCCATGCAGGAGGGTCTTCAATATATGCTCACCGTCGGCACCGAAGAGTCATACTTCGATAAGGTCATCGGGATCATAGATACATATCCTGCCGTCTACGGCGCAATGGGCATACATCCCCACAATGGCGCAGAGTTTAATCAGGCCGTTGCCGATAAAATAAGGCTCTTCGCGAAACATCGGAAAATAGTTGGCTACGGAGAAGTCGGTCTCGATTTCTTTAAAAACTATTCTCCGAAAGACGTCCAGATCAGGGCCTTCAGAGAACAACTGGAATTGGCACAGGAAGTGAGCATGCCCATTATTGTCCATTCCCGGAACGCCAGGGAAGAGACTCTGGCGATCCTCAAGGATACCTATCAAGGCGCACGGGGCGGCGTAATCCACTGTTATTCCTATGACCTGGATTATGCTAAAAAGTTTCTTGATATGGGCTTTTATATATCCATACCAGGGACAATCACCTATAAAAATAATGAAGAATTACTGAAGGTTGTGGAGTATATCCCGGACGACAGGATACTCGCCGAGACCGATGCGCCCTTTCTCACGCCGCATCCCCACAGAGGAAAACGCAATGTCCCCCACTTTGTCAAGTTCGCCATTGAAAGGATGGCCGCCATTAGAGGTAAAGACAGAGAAGAACTTGCATCAGCGATTAACGATAATTTCGTGAAACTCTTTTTAGAGAAAACCAATGGGAGTGCACCATGAAACCTGCTGTCATCATCGTCGATATGCTCGAAGGCAACTACAGCAAAGTTAGGAAGGGTGACAGGGAAGACGAGAAGATCATACCCCTTGTAAGGGACACCCTGAAGCAATGCCGGGCTCTCTCCATACCGGTCATCTTTGCATGCGACAGTTTTCTGGAAAAGGATTTCATCTTCAAGGGCAGGATGAAACCCCATGCGATCCGGGGCACGGAAGGCACAAAGCCCCTCTCCGATCTGGAACCGGAAATAACAGACATCATCCTGGACAAACGCAGGTTCAGCGCTTTCTTCAAAACCGACCTGGACCAGACCTTAAGAACGTTAGGCGTTGATACTGTTGCCGTCTGCGGTATCAATACCCATTTTTGTGTCCTCGCTACGGCCTTTGACGCCCTCTGCAACGATTTCTATACAATCATCCTGGAAGATATGAGCGCCGCATTTAAAAAAGAGATCCATGAGCATTTTGTCGATGCATACAGAAACTCCGCCATTTATCCTCTCCTGAGGGTCATGAAAGCAGACGAATTCATAAAAGAGGCATCAGGAGATATTTCGCATGCGTAAGAAAAAGATGCCCAATATTTATGTCCGGCAATACCAGGAGGCTGAGAATAAACCAAGGCAGAATAAATACCTCCTTATTGCGCTGATTGCGGTTATTATCTTTGCAATCGGCGCTCTGGGATATCAATACCGGGACTTGTGGATGAAGAAACCGCAGCAGATCACCATTATAGCTCCGAAAGAAACTTTATCGGTCTACTATCCGGTAAGTGGCGGCAAACTTGCCGAAAAAAAAATTGATATTAAAAACAATCTCAGTGATAAAGAGAAGGGGGATTTTATCATAAAGAACCTGAAGTCGCTGAAAAGTATCCCTGAAACATTAACGCTGAATGAGCTTGCCGTGGATTCCGACAATATTCTCTATCTCAATTTCTCAAAAGATATCACAGAGGGAAAAGCATCATCCATGACAGAGATCCTGAAAACGTTTTCAATTGTAAATTCTTTCCTTGGAAGCTTCAGGAACGCAGGCAAGGTACAGCTCCTTGTTGAAGGGCAGCCATCATATACGTTGAATGGTACGGTCTATACCTATAAACCGATAGAATTTAATAAAGATCTGCTGGAGGAGTAAATGATTGATCCAAAACTCGTCAGAGAAAATATCGGCATCGTGGAAGAAGGTCTCAAAAAGCGAGGCGCTGCCTTTGATATAGGCAGGCTCGTCAGTCTCGATGAAAAAAGAAGAAAACTCATTCAGGAATCAGAGAAGCTGAAAAACGAAAAGAACGCCCTCTCCGACGAAATTGCCAAATCAAGAAAGGCAGGGCCAACCCCTTCGGAAAAGATAGAGCACCTGAAAGCGCTGGGTAAGAAAATAAGCAGCAGTGATGAAGAGCTGAAGGTGATAGAGAAAGAATGGGAAGACATCACCCTTGTCATTCCCAACCTTCCCCATGAATCGGTTCCGACAGGGAGCGGAGAAGAAGATAATAAAGTGGTCAAAACCTGGGGTGAGAAACCCTCCTATGATTTTGAACCTGTGCCGCACTGGGACCTGGGAGAAAAACTCGATATCCTTGATTTTAAAAGAGCTGCCAAGATTACAGGGTCACGGTTTACACTCTATAAATCATATGGTGCGCTCCTCGAACGGTCCCTCATCAATTTCATGCTCGACCTTCACACAAGGGAACACGGGTATACAGAAGTCCTCCCGCCTTTTATGGTAAACCGCGAGTCCATGACCGGCACAGGACAATTGCCGAAATTCGAAGAAGAACTCTTCCGCCTTGAGGGCCTCGATTATTTTCTCATTCCTACCGCCGAAGTCCCTGTGACGAACATCTACAGCAATGAAATCCTGAAAGAGGAAGAGCTTCCCGTTAAATTCGTTGCATACACACCCTGTTTCAGGAAAGAAGCGGGCGCACACGGCAAGGATACACGGGGATTAACGCGGCAGCATCAATTTAATAAAGTGGAACTCGTCAAATTTGCCCACCCTGATAATTCCTATAACGAACTCGAAGGTCTGCTCCTCGATGCAGAAGATGTGCTGAAAAGACTCAATATCCACTACCGGGTTTCTCTTTTATGCACCGGTGACATCGGATTTTCCTCGGCAAAAACATATGACATAGAAGTCTGGCTTCCGGGACAGAATATCTACCGGGAAATATCCTCCTGCAGCAACTTTGAATCATTCCAGGCCCGGAGGGCAAAAATCAGGTACCGAAAATCAAACGGAAAGGTTGATCTGCTGCATACCCTCAACGGGTCAGGTCTTGCTATCGGAAGGACTGTTATGGCAGTGATGGAAAATTTTCAGACAAAAGAGGGTTTCATAACCGTACCGGAAGCACTGAGACCCTATATGCACGGGATTACCCGGATTCCAGCGGAGTAGCAAGCAGTTGATCTATCTTGTGGATGATTGGGAGAACTTCCTCGGTTTCTCTGATAGCAAGGAGCATCTGGCGACCATCGCCATCGGAGATGGAATAAAAATATTCAATAGCGCTCAGTCTTAGTTCGCTATCGCCTATTTCTCTGAGGATATTGATAATGGCAATGATTGCCTTTTTCTTTCCTGTACGACCTACGGCCTTAACGATAAGGTCTTTCACTTCGGGAATATCTTCCTTTTTCAAATGGCGCAGCAAGGGGTTTACCATCTCCTTGTCACCAATATCTGCAAGAAGTTGTACTACTTTTAACCGCCTGTCAGCATCACTGGTGTTGAGCAATTTCAGGATTGGCTGGATATTAATCCCCTGCCCATCCTTCTGTGCCTTCGCAAAAAAGCATTCACTGTCCTTCTTGCGGGCGAGGAGACTTCCGAGAATAAGACCGGTCTCTTCCTTTGTGAATACCATATACTCCCTTAATCCATCGACGAGAGCCAACGATTCATCATCAAGAAAGCTTTCATTGTTGATGAAATGATTAAGCATGTTCTGTATCTTTTTTCTCTCTTCAAAAACATCAAGATGTAACAAGGCATAGAGGGGCTCGCCGAGATAGCTGCTCGTTAACGAATAGTAGGTCCTCCCCTGAAATTCCGTCTCTCTCAGTATCTTCTTCTCTTTTAAGACATCAACATATGCCATGATGGTTTCCCGGGGGAGCGAGGTCGCGCGAATGATTTCTTCCAGGGTATATCTTGTTAACACCTTTTTGTTTATATCGACAAGGGAGGCCATCATTGATCCGAATGCGTGGGCGTCATCGACCTGCGACAAAAGATCTTCTAATGCCTTCTTGAGGTTCTCATACACTTCGGAACGTTTTCCATCAAGAGCCTTTATTTCGTAAATTGCCGAAGAATTGATGCCATGAAACAGTCGCTGCCAATCCAGAAAAGACTCCTTGTTGCCACAGACGAGGAGATATATATTTTTCTCCCCCATACAGAAATCGATAAACCTCTCCAATTTTTCTCGTTCTGCCGTACTCAGCAAAACAAATCGTTCTGCTGCATCGAGAATAATAAAACAGGGCTCCTCCTCAAGGAGCTTCCTGCAGAGAGAAACAATATCAAGTTTTCCATAGCGTGCAGGCTTCAGTCTTTGACCGATTACATCCCCTATTTCACTCGTTGCATGAGACCATATTTCGCAATAGAATACATTTGGACTCACATGAAGCAACTGAGGCGCCACAAAAGACTCCAACAAAGTCGTCTTGCCCGAACAGGTATCACCGGTAACCATGGCATACCCATAATCAAAAAGTCTGTCCAGTATTATCGCCGATTCATTCCACCTTCCCGATAAAGCACCCCCGATATCATTATTATGAGAAATCACCGGTTCTCCGGGAGCATCAGCAAAGAAATCACTGGTAATATCCCATATGATCTCTTTGTACTGAAATCCAAGCCTTCCGTTTGCATTGTTTTTAAGGTGGGTGAACATATTCTCCACATATCCTTTTGCCTTTTTCAGTACATGGATCTCATAGGGGGATATGGCCTTGTATGCTATCTTGATGATTCCTTCCTTGTTATCAATATCGATAACAGCCTCATCAGATCGCAAGATCATCCGTGGCTTTTCATATCGCCTGAGAGATAAAAACCTGATATTAGAATAGAAAATATCAACAAGGAGATGAGTAAAATTAAAAATAGATTCAAGGGTAATCGGGTTACGGATAATAGCCCGTGCACCATTATCAGAAATTTCCCATTCTGCCGGTATTTTACTGACAATGTGGGAATAGCTTAAATAATTGATAATTTCGATGGCGCTCTCAGGTATATTCAACATTCTCCCAATTTCATAATTCAGAAAAATCTCTTTGCCTTTGTCGTCAATAGCGTCCAGTATTTCCCAGTTAATGGTCCATGGAAAACCTTTGACAAATCCCACATCGTGCAGGTAGAGGGTCCCGAGAAGGGCGAATATCTCTCCGGAAAACATTTCTTCTGTTCTGTCCCTCGGATCGGGAATGATCTTTTCCAGAAAGTTTTTTAAAATTTCGACATGGACTTTGGAGGGGGAGGTTAACACCGGAGAAAACTCTTTTTTCGCAAAAGGTTTTGAGGTTTAAGAACCTCTCGTAGAGCTTGAGTTCCCTTTCTTTTTCTTTCAGTACATCTTCAAGTCTTGCCTTCATGCAATCCTCCGGGATTGTTTTCCAGAAAAGATTCTGCAGTCAATGGATATCTCAGGCGAATAATAGACGATGTATTTAACGGAGTTTCTTTCCCCAGAGAAAAATAATCGGGCTTGCAACAAAAATGGATGAATAGCTTCCGATCAAGACACCAATCAATAAGGCCAGGGAGAAATCAAAAAGAACCGTGCCACCGGCAATAAGGAGCACAACAACGACAAGAAAAGTGCTGATAGAGGTGACAATCGTCCTGCTCAAGACCTCATTTATACTTTGATTAATTATTGCGCCAAGCTCGCTCTTTATTTTCATCTTTGCCATATTCTCCCGGATCCTGTCGAAAATAACAACCGTATCGGTCAGGGAGTACCCCGCAATGGTTAACAGAGCGGTTACAAAGAGCATATTCATCTCTCTGCCCAATAAAATGAAAATACCGAGCATGGCAAAAACATCATGGAAAGTAGCTATCGTAGCGGTAATACCGAATACAAAATTGAATCGTATCCAAATATAAACAATAATACCGATGAACGAGAAAATGATTGCGATGATTGCGTTATTTTTGAGCGTCTTTCCCACCATAGGACCGACCATATTGCTTTCCAGTACCTCATATTTTTTGCCTTGTAAATGTGTTGATAAATATCTGTGAGATCTTGTCCTGAATCTTTTCTTTATCGGATCGAACAACTTTGTTTTCACCAAAAAGTCTTTTGTGCCACTTATTTCCTGTATCTGTACATCATGCATGCCGTTTCCCGTCAAGGGCGTTGCGCAAATCACCGATGCTCACCTTCTCCTGAAACCGAAGATGCAGGTTGGTGCCACCGGTAAAATCAACGCTGAGATTTGCCTTCCCCATAGAAACCATAGAAAGTCGCAATAAATCCAAGAAGTATCAGGACGGCAGAGAATGCAAAGCTCTTGTTTCTCATAGCCAATAAAATCGATATTTGTTTTCTTTATAATTTCACGAAACTTCATCAAATGCTCAGACTCCTTGGCTTGTATTTTGTGATAATCCAGTCAAAGATCACCTTCGATCCAAAGACCGCAGTGAAGAGGTTAATAAAAATACCTATACTCAGCGTGACCGCAAAACCCCTGATCGGTCCCGTGCCGAAAATAAAGAGCGCTGCCGCAGTAGTCAGCGTAGTCACGTGGGCATCAATAACGGTGAGCCATGCCTTGAATAACCGCTATCAACAGCAGCTCTGACAGTTTTTCCAAGCCGCAATTCATCTCTTATACGTTCAAAAATAATAACATTGGTATCAACACCGATTCCCATAGTGAGGATAATACCTGCTATACCCGGCAAAGTCATGGTGAATTTAAACATACTGAAAATACCGAGCAGATAAATAATATTCAGAAAAAGGGCAACATTGGCAACAACCCCTGATAGCTTGTAATAATAAATCATAAAGATAATAACGAGAAGGGCCCCAATGATAGATGCCTGTATATCCCTTTCTGATAGAGTCCTGACCAAGGGTCGGCCCAACGATATATATTCTGAACAACCTTCACGGGCGCGGGAAGGGCGCCGGCGTGAGCACGATGGCAAGGTCTTTCGCCTCGTCATTGGTAAATCCACCGGTAATAGATGCCTTGCCGCCTGAAATTCTTTCTTTGATAGCCGGCGCAGAATAGACGGTATTATCGAGAATGATTGCCAGTCTTTTCCCTACATTTCAGCAGTAATCTGATCAAAAAGTCTCGCACCTTCACTGTTGAATTCTATGGCAACATAGGGCTCATTGCCGAAGTCTCCGCCAGATTTTCACTTGCGCGTCAGTCAGCAGGTCGCCCGTTAATATACTCTGTTTTTTTATAAGGATCGGTGTATGTGGTGGTAATACCCGTCTCTCTGTTTTTTCACTTTCATTGTAAGCAGCTCGCTTCCCTTCGGGTGCTATACCGCTTGCCTGACTCTTGCAGTATTATCTTCGTCAACAAGTTTAAACTCAAGCTGGGCTGTTTTTCCGATCAATTCCAACGCCCTCTGGGGATCTTTCATACCAGGCAACTGGACAAGGATCTGGTTTTCGCCCTGCTTTAACGATTACCGGCTCAGAAACTCCAAATTGGTCTATTCTGTTCCGTATCGTTTCAAGGGCCTGGCTAACAGCATTCTCTTTTATTGCAGACAATTCTTTTTCGGGTAGGAGAAATTCAAGCAGAATTTATCGCCGTCGGTTCTTGAAGCCCCTGCTTTCAAATCAGGAAATTTGCTTCCCGACAAGATTGTAAAGTTTTTCTTTTTGTTCCGGCCGTACGGTAACAAGACGGAAAATTCTTTTTTCTCAAGTCCGAGAAAGCGGACACCGTCGCTAATCATTGTGTCTTTCAGAGCAGTTAAACTTCCTCTCCACCATATTCTCCATAAGCTTGACCATATCAAGTTCAAGGAGCAGGTGCATACCACCCTTCAAATCAAGTCCCAGCCGGACTTTATCGGAAGGAAGATACTTTTTAAGATCGCCCCCAGTTCATAAAAATTAGGCAGGCAATAGACAATGGAGATAACAAGAAAAACAGAAATAAGAATAAACTCGAAGTTTTATGGACTTAAACACTCTCTGACCTCATTGTGTGAATTAGGCAAAACATAGCAAAAATATATTCATATGAGCAATTTGTCAAGAGAAATTTCGCACATAGACAGGGAATTAAATCTCTGGACTACAAAATATTGTATGGTATATGATACATTCTAATATGTTATATTACATATCAGAGCGCCTATAAATTATGGACAGAGAACAGGCAAGAACCACAAATAGAGAACTCAAGAAAAGCATCGAATACCAGAACCACCGATACTATGTGCTTGATGACCCAGAAATTTCCGACGCGGAATATGACAGGCTCTTTCGGGAACTGACTGAACTTGAAAGCCGATACCCTGAATTATATGACACCAACTCGCCGACTCAGAGAGTTGGGGGCAGACCCCTCGATGCCTTTTCATCGGTTTCCCACACAATACCCATGTTGAGCCTCCAGAACGCCATGTCCATCGATGAGATAAGGGATTTTGATAAACGGATAAAAAAACTGCTCGAGGCTGATATCGTGGAGTACGTCATTGAGGTAAAGATTGACGGTCTCGCTGTTGAACTCGTTTACCTGAACGGTATTTTCACGCTGGGTTCCACAAGGGGTGATGGTTATATTGGCGAAGATGTGACACAAAACCTGAAGACAATCGATCAATCCCGCATGAATCCTTTTATCAGACACCGGGACATATTGTCCCTGAAAGGCTTGAGGTGCGGGGCGAAGTATTTATGGGAAAAAAGGAATTTCTTGCCCTCAATGAGGCCAGAGAACTCTCCGGCGAACCGCTCTTTGCAAACCCAAGAAACGCGGCAAGCGGGTCTATCCGGCAGCTTGACCCGAAGATAACGGCAGGAAGAAAGCTGAACATCTTCTGTTATGCCGCAGGGCAAATAACAGGCATTTCCTTCGCAACCCACGAGCAGTTCCTCCGGTATTTAAAGAAATGGGGTTTCCGTGTAAACCCCTTAACAAAACTCTGTCGGGGGATCGATGAAGTCATAAGCCATTACTATGAATATATCGAACGTATCCGGGATGAACTTGCCTATGAAATTGACGGTACTGTCATAAAAGTAAACCACATCGCATTGCAAAATCAGCTCGGCGCCGTCTCCCGTTCTCCCCGTTGGGCCATTGCCTTCAAATTTGAGGCCCGCGAAGAAGTAACGGTCGTCGAAGATATTGATGTCGGCGTGGGAAGGACAGGCGCCCTCACCCCTGTTGCCGTCCTCACCCCTGTTGCAATAGGAGGAGTAGAAGTATCAAGGGCAACACTTCACAATGAAGACGAAATAAAACGAAAGGGTATCATGATCGGTGACACCGTTGTCGTTACCAGGGCCGGAGATGTGATCCCCGAGGTGGTGCGAGTCATCGAGGAGAAACGGTCCGGCAGGGAAATAATCATTTAAAATGCCTGATACCTGCCCGGTTTGCGATGAGGCTGGTTATAAGACCTGAAGGCGAGGCTATCAGACGCTGTATCAATATAAACTGCCCTGCCCAGATCAAAGGCAGCATCGAACATTTTGCTTCCAAAAGGGCCATGGATATTGACGGACTGGGTACAAAGCTTGTGGAACAATTGGTAGACAAAAAGGTCATCAAAGACGTGTCAGACCTTTACTATCTCAGAAAGGAAGATCTCAGTGTCCTTGAAAGAATGGCCGACAAATCGGCCCAAAATATCATCGATGCTATTAACGCTTCAAAAAAGAGGCCCTTCAGCCGTTTCATTTTCGCTCTGGGCATCAGACATGTAGGTGAGCACATCTCGGTACTTCTCGCCGCAAGATACAGCAGTATGGACGCCCTCTTGACGGCAGATACGGATACTCTCTTTCCATCCCTGAAATAGGACCCGAGGTAGCAGGCAGCATAGTCTCTTTTCTGAATGACAAAAAAAATACTGATACAATTGAACGAATCCTCTCGGCGGGTGTTACTATTGAATATAAACAGGCCGGAACAAAAGCATTACGGGGGCTTACCTTTGTTTTTACAGGTACCTTGAAGAGCATGTCCCGTGATGAAGCGCGAAAGACAGTGGAAGAAATGGGCGCCAAAACAGCTCCTTCAATAAGCAGGAAAGTTGATTATGTTGTTGCCGGAGTCAGAAGCCGGATCAAAATTGGACAAGGCAACGACCCTGGGCATTAAAATTATAGGCGAAGAAGATTTCCTCGTGTTAATTAAGGAAAAAATATGAAAAAACAAGAACCAAAAACACCCGCAATTGCCTTCATCGGCGGTACATCATTAATGAATTCCACAATCTTTTCCTCCTGGAAAACGCAACGGGTTAAAACAGCCTACGGAACTGTGCAGCTAAAGACCAACAACAATGCAGTCTTCCTCCAGCGACACGGAGAACCGGCTATCCCCCCGCACAAAATTAACCACAAAGCCAACATTGCGGCCATGAAAAACCTGGGAGTAGGTAGCATCATCGCCATCAATTCCGTCGGGAGTTTAAAGACAGCATTGAAACCGGGCAGTTTTGTGATTCCCGATGATTTCATATCCATCTGGCAAATAGAGACATTTTTCGATAAGGAAATGAAATTCATGGTGCCGGCAATGGATACAAAGCTTGGCAAATCATTCTATAGACTCTGCAAAGATATTACAACAAATCTCCGTTTTGGAGGCGCCTACATCCAGACCACAGGTCCGAGGCTTGAAACAAAAGCAGAGATCCGGATGCTTAAAAGGTACGGCCATATTATCGGCATGACCATGGCTTCAGAGGCAACACTGTCTATGGAATGCGGCATCCCCTATGCGAGCCTCTGTTCTATCGATAATTACTGCAACGGCATCGTTAAAGTCCCCCTCACCATGGAGGAGATGCATAAAAATATTCTTAAGAACATCGACATCATTGAAAAAGTGATAAAATCTCTGATAGAAAAAGGCATTTCATGAAAATACTTATAAAAGACGTGCTTCTCGACGGTAACATAAGGGATATTTTTATCAATAACGGCACTATCGAAGAGATCGGCGTAAACTGTAGCCGCGTAGCTGATAAGATTATCAACGGCAAGAACAAGGCTGCCCTGCCCTCTTTCATCAATGGCCACACACACGCTGCTATGACCCTTTTCAGGGGCTATGCCGATGATATGCCGCTGAAAAGCTGGCTTGAAGAAAAGATATGGCCCCTGGAAGCAAAGCTGACCGCCGAAGATGTCTACTGGGGGGCAAAACTCGCCTGTCTTGAGATGATCAAAAACGGTATCACTGTTTTCAACGATATGTACTGGCACTGGGAAGCAACAGCTCAAGCCACATGCGATATGGGTATCCGAGGGCTTGTGAGCGCCGTCTTCATCGACATGTTCGACCCGAAGAAGAGTGAAGAACAGATCGAACAGAATATTAAACTCTTTGAAACATCAAAAAAATACCAGCCCTCATGTTACATTTACCTTCGGACCTCATGCAATCTATACCGTCTCAAAACAGAGCCTGGAGTGGATGCGGGACTTCTCGGAAAAAGAAGACATCCTCATCCATATGCATCTTGCGGAAACCAGTCGACGAAACACGATTTCTCCATGGAAAAGTACGGGTTGAGACCTGTTGAGTTTCTCAATTCCATAGACCTTCTTTCAGAGAGATACATCGGTTGTCACGGTTGCATGCTCGACTGAATCGGACAGTCGTATACTTAAGGATACCAAAGCAAAACTTGTTCATGTCCCTGTCTCCAATCTCAAGCTGTCGGTAGAACAGATTTTTCCGCACCTGCTCATAAAAACAGCGGGGATTCCCTATTGTTTTGGCACTGACGGATGCGCATCGAATAACCATCTCGACATTATTGAGACAATGAAATTCGCATCTCTTCTGGCGAAATTCTCTTCTCAAGACCCCACCGCGCTGCATGCAAAGGAAACTTTTGATGCCGCTACAAAAACGGCAGCCCGACATATTTCGTCTCGGCAACTGGGAGATAAAGGTCGGCAATGCTCCTGATATTATTCTTATAGATCTCGCAAGGCCTGAGTTTGTCCCTAACTTTGATATCTATTCGGACATTGTCTATGCGTCAAACGGCAGCGCTGTCGACACGGTAATCTCCATGGGAAAGGTCCTCATGGAAAACAGATACGTTCCCGGTGAAGAGGACATCATGGACAAGGCACGTAAGGTTGCCAGAGCACTTATTGCACGATGAGATTTATCTGTGACATAATGCTTGGCAATCTTGCAAAGCACTTGAGGATCCTTGGCCTTGACACTATCTCCATAGAAAATCCTGACAGATTAGGACCCTATCAAAACAAAGCTGATCCTCCTTTTTTCTTTACAAAAAGAACTAAGACGTCCCCATACCGGCCCACTGTTTTTATCCGCTCTGATGTAATTGAGGAACAGCTCAAAGAAATACGAAACATTATCCGGCCCTTTGTTGACGCCGACGCCTTTATGAAACGGTGTATCGAGTGCAATGCCCTTCTCGAATCTGCCGCGAAAGAGGACATTGAAGCACATGTACCTGAATATGTGTTTCATCACCATGAGAATTTTACAAGATGCCCGTTATGTAAAAAGATTTATTGGGAAGGGACACACACGAAAGAGATGAAAAAATGGATCGAGCATGTAACGGCGCTTAAATAGCGGGTAATAATGATTGTATTTGCCTTTAAGAAAATGATGGAGACATTGGAAGGGCTTTTTTCCGAAGACGTGCCCTCCGTAACAAAGATTGCTCAGATGGAAAAAGGAGATCCCTTCCTGGTGCTTGTCGGCACACTCCTGAGCCTCAGGACAAAAGACGAAGTAACGGAAGAAGCTATGGCAAGGCTGACCAGACGGGCAAGGACAGCCCGGGAATTATTGGAGGTTCCCGCCGAGGAGCTTGAAAAGCTGATTTATCCTGTCGGCTTCTACAGAACCAAAACAGAGACATTAAGAAATGTTGCCCGACTCATTATCGAGAAATATGACGGGCTGGTACCTGACTCAATAGAGGAACTACTGACTATAAAAGGTGTGGGAAGAAAGACAGCGAATCTCGTTGTTACTGAAGGTTTCGGCAAACCAGGCATCTGTGTCGATACCCATGTCCACAGAATTTCAAACAGGCTGGGCGCTGTATCAACAAAAAATCCTCACGGCACTGAAGATGCTTTGCGCAACATCCTCCCCAAACAATACTGGATCACATACAATACGCTCCTTGTCACTTTCGGAAAACGCGTCTGCAAGCCCGTATCTCCGCTTTGTAATGCCTGCCCTTTATCAGCAATGTGTAAAAAGATCGGCGTAGGTAAACACCGATAAACAAGTATCATTCTTATTAAATAGTCCACCGCAATTTAGTAGAGATATGAATCAAGCAAGAGAAAGAACCGGTTAAACTGCCCCATAAAACAAAGGGGGCCGAATAAGGAGAGTAAAAGACAGCAGGAGAAATATTTTACTCGTAATGACGTTGTATAACCATTATTTGCCTGCATGTTTTTCCCTATTGCCGGCATCCATTTCAAGTGATACACAATAGAAGATACATTCACCAACAGTATGAACATTGCGAACAATGAGAACCAGTCCATTACAAAAACATGGGAACGGAAAAAGATCCACCTCCCTAATAACCCGATTGATGGAAATAAACCGATAAAAGAAAAGAAAAATACCATATACAGGATCTGTACCGATTTTCCTCTTTCTTTGGCTGTCAAGTATCCGTAGACAAGCATGCCCAAGCCCGATATAACATGGTTCAGAAAGATCCAATAAAAATAGGTTCGTAACTGTGTCTCAAAAAACATCATGGCGAGGGCGGCGGCCATAAAAGCCGTTTGAACAACATATGAGAGCGTCACCACATCTTTAAGTTCATTCTGTCTGAAGGCATAGACACTCCCGACAATCATGAAAATGACGGAAACGATCATCATGCCATAGGCAAACTCAAGATCTATCTGAAAAAACTTGATTAAGGCCGAGCAAACAGTAATAAGGGAAATAACCAGTCCATAAATAAATGCCGGTTTACTGCTCATCTCAACCATACGTTGAACTGAAAATGAAAAAGGGAAAGAAAACAATCTGACAGAAAAAGCGATGATGTATAAGATCCTCGTAGAAATTGTCATATGAAATGATTTTATTTCATATATGTCCTGATTTTCGAAATAAAAGATAAGAGCGCCTGCAATAAACAGAACTGTTGGCGCAAAATAAACGGAATAGTCGAAAAGAGAAAAATCATTGCCACCTACCCTGCTTTTGGCTAAAGACAAAAAAATGAGGAAAGTGAGTTCGAAAAACAATATGAAAGGATACAGCCCCGAGGAAAGCATAGAGCCAATTGACAAAAAAAGCATGCAAGGTATCATAAATATTGTATCCTGATTCTTTTTTTCATCCATGAAGGAAGGGTAAACAAATAACAGCATGAGCAGGGCAACCCCCACAGCTAATACACAAAAGAATATCTTGAGAGCGTTTAATTCAAATATACCAAAATGGTGAAAATATCGTATTGATAGTGGCCTGGCAAGGGTTAGATAGAGGAGAAAAACAAAAAACGAACTGAGCATTGATAAAAACGATATGAAGAATGCCAGAATAGCGTTCTTAATCACTTTAACAGACAGATAAGCGCAAAGAACGCCAAGCATAATTATCCAGAAAGGATAGAGAAACATGAATGTGTTATTTACCATACCGTAATAACTACAATTCCATATGCAATTAATCAATTATTTTTTGCCTTTACAATAGATGCTTTTTCTGTTAATTTTCCTTATCGTATGAAAAAAATAAAATTTATTCTGATATTATTATGTCTTATAGCGTCTCCTTTCTCGCTTTTAGCCCAGGATGTTCCTACAATCTTCAAGATAGATATCGCGGGCAACGAAAAAATTGATACCGGTTTTATCGTCAACAATATAAAGATAAAGGAAAAAGAAGCATATAACCTCGATAAAGTCCGGGAGGATATGAAAAACATTTATAAAACCGGCTTCTTCAGCGACGTACAGATTGACATCAGAGACATCGATAAAGGAAAACATATTACTTTCATAGTCATTGAACGACCTACTGTTAAGGCAATTTTCATCTCCGGAAATAAAGAGGTAAAGACCCCTGATCTTGTTGAAAAACTAAAAATACGGACAAATACCGTTCTCAACACCGAAAGGGTCAAAGAAAGCATAGATGAACTGAAAAAGTTTTACGCCGGCAAAGGATACTACGCAATAAAGATTAATTATGGAATAGATTATGGAGAAGAATATACCGCAACGGTTAATATAGACATTGAAGAACCAAAACAGGCATATGTGAAGAAAATCACCTTTACCGGGAACAAGGCATTCAAGGCAAATACCCTAAAAGACTACATGCGTACAAAGGAAAAGGGTATCCTTTCCTGGATGACCGGTTCGGGCATTCTCGATTCAGACGCCATCGAAGAAGACCGGAAGTATCTTGAATCTTTCTACAATGATAACGGTTATGTAAGGGTTAACATAGGGGTCCCTGATATTGCTATCTCAAAAGACGGGAAAACCCTTACCGTTAAAATACCCATCGATGAAGGCAGTGTTTATAAAGTCGGGACAATAGATTTTGCCGGTGATGTGATCCTCGGTAAGGATGAGTTAGTTAAAAAACTGAAGACAAAAACAGGAAATACCTTCAGATCAAGCCTGTTTCATGAAGACGTCTTGACACTGACCGATCTCTACCAGGACCAGGGCTATGCATTCTGTGAAATAGTACCCCTTACCCTCATCAATGAAAGTTCGAAAAGCGTAGACCTGACATATAGCATGACCAAGGGACAGGAAGTATATTTCAATAGAATTAACATCTTAGGCAACACAAAGACACGCGACAAGGTTGTACGAAGAGAATTAAAGATCACTGAAGGCGACAGATTCTCGTCATCAAATCTTAAGGAAAGTAAAAGAAAACTGAAGAACACAACCTTTTTTAAAGATACGGATATGAAAATAATTAAGACTGAAGACCCCAATAAGGTCAATGTTGACCTCACCGTCGAAGAAAGGCCTACAGGAACAATCAGTGTTGGGGCCGGGTACAGCACTTCTGAAAGCGTATTGCTTTCCGGTTCCATTGCACAGGAGAACTTCCTGGGGACAGGAAGAAAGGTGATACTTGACGCTTCTCTTGGGGGTGTTACACAACAATACCGCTTTACCTATCTTGAGCCCTATATTTTTGACAAAAACCTCTCTGCAGGGTTCAGTGTTTTTGATTTCAGGAGAATTTTCGACACTTATGATTATAATACACAGGGTGGCAGCATATCGCTTATCAGACCTCTTACCGACTACACAAAAGTAACTTCCCGATACAGAATAGAAAACACAAACGTCACCAATATTGAAGACATTGCAAGTTCATACATTAAAGAACAGGAAGGGTCAACCGTGACCAGTGCGCTCAGCTTGGGATTACAAAAAAACACAATAGATGATATGACAAACCCTACAAAGGGGGTTAATGCCGACGATAACCACCGAAGTTGCAGGGGGTATTTTTTCCGGTGACAACAATTTTGTCAGTATCGTTGGTTCTTATGGGAGATACTTTCCCTTGAAATTTCTTGACAGTGCCTTCTTCGTTAAAGGCACTGCCGGCATGATCAGGCCATATGGTGGGAAAGAAGTGCCTATTTATGAGAAATTCTATGTTGGTGGTTTAAACAGCATTCGAGGTTTTAAATACGGAGAAGCAGGTCCCCTTGATGAAAATGAGGAACCGATAGGTGCCAAAAATCAGGTATTCGCTAATTTTGAATGGATCTTTCCTATCTACAAACCTGCGGGACTCAAGGGAGTATTATTTTTCGATGCCGGACATGGATTTGATAAAACAAGTGATTTCTCATTAAAGACAACAGCTGGTTTCGGCATTCGATGGTTCTCACCATTTGGCCCAATCCGGCTTGAGTTTGGTTTCAATTTGCGCCCGAAAGAAGGCGAGAGATCAAATGCATTTGACTTTGCAATCGGAACACAATATTAACAAGGAGGCACCATGAAGTATATCATCGCATTTATTTGCATTCTTACAGTTTCATTTATGCCATACATTTCAATGGCGCAGTCAACAAACATCGCATATGTGGATCTACAAAAGATTATGCTTGACTCTGAACAGGGAAAACATATTAAGACAATTCTGACCGCCGACGCAGACCGTTTGAAAAAAACACTTGATACAAAACAGGATGAATTACAGAAATTGAAGGACGCCATTGAAAAACAGGGCGCCACAATTACCCCTGAAGCAAAAGCTGAAAAAGAAAAACAGTACCAGGCCAAGTTAAAAGACTATCAAAGATTATATGGTGATTATCAGGCCGAGTTACAGCAGAAAGACCAGGAGTATACACAAAAAATATTAAAAGAAATAGACGAAATTATTAAGAGTATCGGCGAAAAAGAAAAATATACACTCATTCTCGAAAGGAGTCAGGGCGGTATACTCTTTGCTTCGCCGTCAGCAGATATCACGAACAGAATTATCACACTCTTTAATGCAGCTTCAAAGGAGAAAAAACCGGCGGCAGCACCAAAGAAATGATTTCATTAAAGAAAATTTCTTCTCACATAAATGGTCAACTCATAGGCGATCCAGATGTAGAGATAAGTGGTATAGCAAATATCAAAGATGCCAAAGAAGGTGAGATAACCTTCTTTACGCATCCCAGCTATCGAAAATATCTTAAAGACTGTCGCGCATCGGCTATGATCATCGGGAAGGATTTCCCTACTAACAGCTTGAGCAACATGCATGTTATCGTTACCGAGTTTCCTGTACTTGCCTATATTAAAACTCTTGAGCTTTTTACAGAAAAGAAGAAAATAAAAACAGGGGTAAATAAACTTGCCTTTGTTTCAAAAGAATCAAAAGTCGCAGAAAGCGCTTCTATTGCACCGTATGCCTTTCTGGATAAAAGGACCACTATTTCTGCCGGAGCAGTTATTCACCCTTTTGTATATATCGGTGAAAACACGGTAATCGGTGAGGGGAGCATTGTCTATCCTCATGTAACTATTTATGGCAACGTTACTATCGGCAACAACGTCACAATTCATAGCGGTACGGTAATTGGAAGCGACGGTTTCGGATACATATGGGATGGAACAAAACACGCTAAAATCCCTCATATAGGCAAGGTAATTATAGAAGACAACGTAGAAATAGGGGCGAATGTAACCATTGACCGCGCATCTCTGGGACAAACGATCATTAAAAAGGGTACAAAAATAGATAACCTCGTACAGATTGCCCATAACGTCTCAATCGGGGAAAATTCAATTATTGTTTCACAGGTAGGGATCTCAGGAAGTGTTTCAATCGGTAACAACGTTGTTCTTGCCGGACAGACAGGTGTTCGCGACCATGTCGTCATCGGCGATAATGTCATGGCCGGTGGACGAGCAGGCATTACGGGTGATGTTCCTTCCAATTCCCTTATCTCCGGCACCCCTCACATGCCCCACAAAGAATGGTTGAAACTGAATATTTACTTGAAAAAATTACCTCTTCTTTTTGAGAAAATAAAAAAGATTGAAGAAAAACTCCATCTGGAGGATGGTAATGGTTGATATCAATGAAATCAGGAAACTCCTTCCACACAGCTACCCATTTCTTCTTGTAGACAGGATAATTGAACTGGAATCCGGGGAAAAGAATTGTAGGGATAAAAAACGTTACCTTCAATGAACCATTTTTTACCGGTCATTTTCCCGAAAGGCCTATCATGCCAGGAGTACTCATCCTTGAAGCCATGGCTCAGACGGGCGGTGTCCTTGCGTTTAAGTCCTTTCCCGGCATGGAAGGCTCTGTTTTTTTCACCGGAATTGACGATGCGCGCTTCAGAAAGCCTGTTATCCCCGGCGATCAGCTCAAACTCATCGTAGAGGTTGTAAGGCATAGGCGGGAAATATGGGTATTTGATGGAAAAGCACTTGTTGATGATGATGTTGTGGCAGAAGCACGGATTATGGCCATGTTAAAAATGAATAAGGAGTAATAAGGTGATACATCCCACTGCGGTCATCCATAAAAAGGCAAAAATTGATAAAAGTGTTGAAATAGGTCCTTACTGCACAGTTGATGAACATGTAAAGATTAAGAAAGGCACAAAGCTTATCAGCCATGTTGCGGTCCAGGGATGGACCGAGATTGGCGAAAACTGCACCATCAGTCCCTTCGCATCCGTTGGCGGCCCGCCGCAGGACATTACTTATAAAAATGAAGAAACACGGGTCATAATCGGCAAGAACAATACCATCAGAGAATATGTTACGATAAATAGAGGCACAGAACATGGCAACGGTGTCACAACCGTAGGTGACAATAATTTCATAATGGCCTACGCTCATATTGCCCATGATTGCATTGTTGGTAATAATATCATCATGGCAAACGGCGCCACCCTTGCGGGTCATGTGGAGATCGCTGATTTCGTTATCTTTGGCGGCCTCTGTGCTGTTCATCAATTCTGCAGGATCGGTCAATACGCCTTTATAAGCGGGCTTACAGGCGTTCCCAACGATGTACCGCCCTTTGTCATCGCCGCAGGCAACAGGGCAAAGCTTTATGGTCTCAATGTTGTCGGTTTAGAGAGGCGTGGTTTCTCCAAAGAAGAGATTTCAAAACTGAAGAAAGCATATAAGCTTCTTTTCAGATCATCCCTTCCTTTAAGTACTTCACTCAGGATCATCCAGGATGAACTGAAAAGCGATACATATCGACACACTGATAGAATTCATCAAATCATCTAAAAGGGGTATATGCCGTTAAAAATAGCTGTTATAGGCCTTGGCCACATGGGTAAGATACACCTCAATAAATTAAACTGTTTTGAAGATATCGATATTTCTGCCATCGTTGACACTGACAGCACAGCTACTGTTGAGTTCTCAAAACTCACCGGGGCCGATGTCTATGGAGATTACCATGACGCCATTCGCTTCCTGTGATGGCGCCATCATCGCAACACCAACGGAAACACATTTTTCCGTCTGTAAAGCCTTTCTGGATGCAGGCAGGCATGTCTTTATGGAAAAACCCATTACAACAAGCCCCGCTGAAGCCGAGGAACTTATCAGCATAGCAAGGAAAAATAAACTCATTTTTCAGATAGGTCATCTCGAACGGTTTAATCCGGCATTTTTCCATGCCTTGCCTCTCATTCAAAAACCAATACTTATTGAAGCAACCAGAATAAGCCCCTTCACAGGGCGGTCGACTGACGTCGATGTCGTCCTGGATCTCATGATACATGATCTTGATCTGGTACTCTCCCTCGTCAAGAGCGAAATACAGGATGTGAGCGCTCAAGGTGTATGTTTCATGACCGATAAATTGGATGCAGTTGCTGCAAGGATCGAATTTGCCGATGGTTGTGTGGCGACTATTACCGCAAGCAGAATCTCGCCAAAAAAAGAGCGTAGCATCACCGTTTACGAAGCAGATAAATCATTATCCATCGATCTTCTTCAAGGGAAACTCGTCAGTATCATCAAAAAGGACGGTGGGGTAGCAACTGAAGAATTTACGGCAGCCCGCATTGACCCTGTAGCAGATGAATTGCGGGAGTTTGTCAATGCTATGCAGGAGGGAAATCTCCTATTATCCAAGGCGCTGATGGGCTCAAGGCGCTCCTTCTTGCCGTCAGAATCAAAGAATATATTGAAGACAGACAGCGTGTCTCGAATATTCAATAATAGAATCTTCATTATCACCGGTGAGCTTTCCGGTGAGATGCATGCCATCCATCTTGTAGAATCATTCAAGAAACGTTTTTCCTTTGAATTCAGCGCAATGGGGAGCACAGGTCTTGCCAGGACAGGCGTCAATGTGGTCTACGATTACCGGAACATTTCTCTCACAGGCGTTAGCGAAGTTTTTTCCAAGCTTCATCATATTCGCAGGGCCTTTAAAACGATTAAAGAACATATTCTGAGCATCAGGCCGGCTCTTATCATTCTTGTTGATTTTCCCGGGTTCAATCTGAGGATAGCCCGATTTGCAAAGAAACTCAGCATCCCGGTCTTGTATTTTATCCCGCCTCAAATCTGGGCATGGAAAAAAAATCGTATTTACACAATAAAAAAATATGTCGATCAGGTCATTTCCGTCCTTCCTTTTGAGAAACAACTCTATGAAACATTCGGCATTCATGTGACATATGTTGGCCACCCCTTTGTACAAACAGTAAAACCTTCGCTTTCAAGGGAAGACTTCCTGAAGGAAGCGGGCATTGATAGTCAAGGACCTATCATTACCATCATGCCCGGAAGCAGAGAAAACGAAATCATAAAACATATGCCTGTTTTATTAAACACTATCGATATAATACGCAAGAGTATGCCTCAAAGCATTGCCATTCTCCCTCTTGCAGACAATCTGGATATAAGTGTGCTGGCGCCATTCAAGGAAAAACTCGGGAATATCCTCGTCATAAAAAACCATGCTTATGATGCGCTATCATACTGCAATGCCGCCATCGTGGCATCAGGGAGCGTGACCCTGGAAGCAGCAATACTGGGGACCCCTACAATTGTTATTTACCAGATCTCGTCTCTATCCTATCTGATTGCAAAAATGCTCGTAAAGGTAAACTGGATAAGTCTTCCTAATATTATCGCGGAAAAAGAGGTCTTCCCTGAATTCATCCAGGACCTGGACGCCGCAAAGATTGCAGAAAAGACGCTTTATATGGTACATAATGGAAAAGAGGAGATAAAAAAGGACATTGACAACATCATTGACAAAACTGGGCAGCTACAACTCTTATGAATCTGCCCGGGATACTATCATTGATTTTCTAGAGAATAAGTATGGAACTATATCTCAAATTACTTAAATTTCTCAAGCCCTACCGGACAAAACTCGTTTTGGCCATGATCTGTATGTCCTTCGTGTCAGCGACACAAGGCATTATGGCTTTCATGGTAAAATTTGTCATGGATGACATTTTTATCAAAAAAGATGCAACCATGCTCTACTTCATCCCCGTAAGCGTTATCCTTCTCTTCCTCTTTAAGGGTTTCTTCTTTTACCTTCAGGCATATTTCATGGGCTATGTCGGCCAGAGAGTGGTTACGGATATAAGGAGCCTCCTCTTTGTAAGACTCCAGCAGCAACCCCTTTCTTATTTTGACAAAACACCTACAGGTCAAAGCATTTCACGGATCATAAATGACGTGACTCTCGTCCAGAACACCGTCTCTGACTCAGTTACAGCGGTCCTTATCGATATCTTCAGCATTATCGGCCTTGTGGGAGTCGTGTTTTACCAGGACTGGTGGCTGGCAATAATCGCCTTTATCGTACTGCCCATCGCTATCTATCCTATTGTCTCCTTCGGCAGCAAACTACGAAAAGTAGGCACAAAGACGCAGAAGTCCGTGGCCCGTCTCACAAACTTCCTCCATGAAACCATTACAGGTCAGCGGATTGTAAAAGCCTTCTCCATGGAGCACTATGAAAATGAACGTTTCAAGAGTGAAAACGAAGAGATGTTTCGTATCGTTATGAAGAGGACCAAGATCCGGGCGCTATCACATCCGGTCATGGAAATCATCGGCGGTATCGCCATCGCCATTACCATCTGGTACGGAGGGAATCAAGTCATATCAGGCCGCTCAACACCGGGAAGCTTTTTTTCCTTTACTACAGCGCTTATGTTGCTTTATGAACCAATAAAGAGATTGAACAAAGAGAACCACAGCATCCAGCAGGGGCTGGCTGCAAGCCAGAGAGTATTTGAAGTGATCGACCGGGAGCCGGAAATTCAGGATAAGCCGGGGGCAGTTGGCCTTGGAAGAGTTGAAGGTGTTATTGAATTTAAAGATGTTTCCTTTCAATATGATGATAAAATGGTCCTCCATAATATCAATTTGCGCATTGAGAAAAATGAAGTGATTGCCCTCGTCGGGGAAAGCGGTGTTGGCAAAACAACGCTGGCAAATCTCATACCACGCTTCTATGATATTACGAAGGGAAGCATTGAAATCGACGGCATCGATGTTCGGGATGTCACTCTTTCCTCACTTCGGCAAAATATTGCACTTGTCACCCAGGATGTGATCCTCTTTAACGATACGATCAGAAACAATATCGCCTATGGCGTTACCCCTGATACGGAAAAGATTGAAGAAGCTGCCACAATGGCCTTTGCCCATGAGTTTATCGTGAAACTCCCCAAGGGTTATGACAATGTCGTCGGTGAAAAAGGGGTAAGATTATCCGGCGGGCAGAAACAGCGGATTGCAATAGCGCGCGCGCTTTACAAAAATGCCCCCGTTCTCATCCTTGATGAAGCAACAAGCGCATTGGATGCCGTCTCGGAAGTGGAAGTACAGCGAGCGCTGGAAAACCTTATGAAGGGCCGCACAACCATCATTATTGCCCACAGGCTTTCAACTATCATCAACGCGAACAGGATTATCGTTTTTGAAAAAGGCAGGATTGTTCAGATTGGCGCCCACAATAGCCTTATGGAGTCTGATGGACCTTACAGGAGGCTTTACGAACTCCAGTTTAAAGATGGATCTCAAAAGAAAATTATCAAAATAGGGAAAAAAAGTCATGTCTAAGAAAATAAGAAACTTCATCATGCTCAACATTCTCCCACCGGTCATCGCCCTCTTTCTTGCACTTCTCAGAATTACCCTCCGTATTGAGCACATCAATCAGGGACCCATCAAGGATGCCTGGGCAAAGGGGACCGATTTCATCGTCTGCTTCTGGCACGGAAGGCTCCTCATGATGCCCTTTGCAAAAAAGCATGGAGGAGGGAAAGTCCTCATCAGCCGCCACCGCGATGGAGAATTGATTACCAGGATTATTCATTTTTTCAAGCTCGGCACCGTACGGGGTTCTTACCAGAAAAGGAGCGTCTCCTCCTTGCGGGAAATCATCCATGACCTTAAAGGCGGGTATCGACATTGCCATAACACCCGATGGGCCCAAGGGGCCACGATACAAAGTAAAGAGCGGCATTATAGAGCTCGCCCGCCTCTCGGGAAAAGCCATCGTCCCCGTAGTATACAGTGCGGGTAAAAAAAAACTTTTCATTCATGGGACAGGTTTATCCTCCCTTACCCATTTTCAAAAGTTATTTTTCTCTGGGGAGATCCGATCTCCATTAACAGCAAACTGAACATCGAAGAAATCGAACAACAAAGAATCGAACTCGAAAAGAGACTCAATTTCCTCACAGAAAAAGCGGATGCCATGGCATGTGGAAAATAGTATATAACATACTCACTATCCTTTGTTTCCCCTTCTTTCTCGTCATTGGTCTTGCCAGTCAAAAAATACGGAAAAATTTTTTCGAAAGATTATTCCCTTACAGGTCTAAAGACGAACTTGACAATACCCTCTGGATCCACGCCGCATCAGTAGGAGAGGCTGTTATAGCGGATAATCTCGTAAAATTCATAGACAAACATACAAAAATAGATAAATTCCTCATTACTACAAACACCTATTACACAAAAGACCTTCTCCTGAAAAAGGTAAGCAGGAATGTACACGTACGGGCCCTCCCCTTCGATCTCCTCTTTTCCGTGACACGTTTTTTCAATCAAGGTCAACCAAGAGGTCTTTTTATCGTTGAAACCGAAATTTGGCCAAACCTCATATGGCAGGCAAAAAAACGGGGTTGTCCTGTTGTCATCCTGAATGGACGCATCTCAGACAGGACCTTCAAGAATTACATGAAATTTTCATTTTTTATAAAAGATGTTCTTTCATGCGTTGATTTTGTTTTCGCACAGTCAGAAGAACACAGAAAGAGGTTTATCAAAATCGGCATGGACCCGGTTAAAGTAATCTGTACCGGCAATATTAAATATTTTCGGGACCTGGAGAAGATTGATAATATAAGCAACAAGGAAAAGATCATTACATTCGGCAGTGTTAAGGAGAAGGAGCTCACCCCTATCTATAACACAATAAAGAGTATCAAAAAAACCTTTCCCGAATACAGGATCTTTATTGCGCCAAGAGAGTTACACCTCTCCGGCATCATTGAAAAAGACGCTGTCGCCATTATTCTCCGTGGCGCTCTATTCTATTATCAGGAATAATCCGGTTTCGGACGCCGATATTGTTATTGTCGATACCATGGGGGACTTGTTACCCATATATGGGAAGAGCATGGTGGCCTTCGTGGGTGGAAGCCTGGCCCCCTATGGAGGTCAAAATATGCTGGAACCTCTTTTTTTTGCAACTCCTGTCCTCTTTGGACCTTTTATCGAAAATTTCAAGGATATAGCCCAAAAGGTCATTGAATATCATGCAGGCTTTGTAGTGGAAAACTCGCATGAGCTGACTGAGAAGATCCTAACTCTCCTCAACGATAGCGGACTCAGACAAGAAATGGGAAGGAACGGTCAGAAGATTATGGAGGAACAAAAACAAGTAATGGAAAGAACAGTGGATCTCATCGTTGCTTCCACAAAAACCATTTAATCATTTTTTCATAATAGAGAGAGGGGTGCCCTTTTGGAAGAATTTTCGCAATTGATAAAGCTCATGGAGACATTACGAAGCGATGAAGGATGTCTCTGGGATAAAAAGCAGACTTTAGACTCATTTAAAACTTTTTTGCTGGAAGAGGTCTATGAACTTATCGAAGCTATTGAAAAAAAGAATTCCGAAATGCTCGAGGAAGAACTGGGCGATCTTCTCTTTCACATTGTCTTTATTGCCCAGATCTGCAAGGAAGAACACCTCTTTAACATCAAAGATGTCGTGACTAATGTGTATCAGAAAATGTACCACAGACATCCCCACGTCTTCCAGAAGGAAACTGACGACAGGCCTATTGAAAAAAGATGGGAGGAACTTAAAAAAAAGGAGAAAAAAGATTATTCGTTACTATCGAATATCCCGGCAAACATGCCCTCTCTCCTGCGGGCATATATTGTATCAAGGAGGGCTGCCAAGACCGGTTTTGATTGGAACAATATCGAAAACATCTATGAAAAGTTGTTTGAAGAAATAGAGGAACTCAAGAGCGCCCAATCTGAGCAGAATAAACAATCCATGAAGGAAGAAATTGGCGATATTTTCTTTACCATGGTCAATATATCGAGATTTCTCAACATTGATCCCGAGGACGCCCTTCGCTTTACTATAGACAAATTTATACGAAGATTCGCTTACATTGAAAAAAATACAGATATTAGCCACACGTCTCTTGCAAGAATGGATGCACTCTGGAATGAGATAAAAAATATGGAAAAACAGGGGGACTGATCCCCCTGTCTCTTTTATTCGGCCTTTACAACATTTGACGCTTGGGGACCTTTTGGTCCTTTCACAATTTCAAACTCAACCTTCTCCCCTGTTTTTAAGGACTTGAAACCATCCTGCTGAACTGCAGAAAAATGGACAAAAACATCTTCTCCATTATCTTGCTCAATAAAACCATACCCCTTAGAATCGTTAAACCATTTTACTTTACCTACTGGCATACTACTGTGCTCCTTTCAATAAGATTAATTAAGCAATACAGCTTAAAGCCTATATTATGCCTAATTAAAAAACCTGTCAAGCTAAATCTATGCTATTTTTCACATTATCGAATAACGCGTAATACGTAACGAAATAGACCATGTACGCAAATTAATCTGAAGAAATATCACTTAACTGCAAACTCCACGGTATCCAGAATATGACTATCTGCATTCATGATAGAAAGTCTGAATTTGCCCCGCTTCGGCTTCCAGAGAAAGAAGTGTTCATAGATCCCTGTTTTCTCATCGTTGAGGACCCATTGGTATTGTTTTGTTTCCGGCTGATATTGAAAGGGGACCCGTTGGAGATCATCCGGTATTTCAGGATCAATGGAAATCAGTGTTTCATTGGCAGGATAGATAATGCGCGGCTTTGCATGAAGCGTATTACGCTTCACCGCAACAACAGGCTCCGTGCCTCTGATAAACCATTCTTCGCGGGGAGGTTCAATATTTTGCCGGTATATCACCTTTGTTGAAACCATATCTGAAGGCGCCTGCGGCGCCCTTGAAGTCTGCTCTGCGTGGAGATAGTTCATGATTTCAAGCCAAACAGGCGCTGCGCCTGTAACACCTGTTACATTCCGCATGGGCTCACCGGAGAAATTACCTACCCACACACCGACGGTATATGTGTCGGAATAGCCGATACACCAGTTATCCCTCATATCCTTGCTTGTCCCTGTCTTGGCTGCCGTCCAGAACCGCGTGGAGAGAGGGTTTTCCAGGCCAAAGGTGGTGCTTCTCGCTTCACGGTCCGACAATATATGGGAAATAATGAAAACCGCTTTTTCATCCATAATGTATTTTATTTTTTTCTCTTTTTTTTCTGCAATCAGCTTTGCTCCACTCCATTTGCCATGATTTGCAAGAACGCGGTAGGCGTTGACAAGCTCATAAAGTGTAACATCGGCAGAGCCTAAGGCAAGAGAATATCCGTAAAAATCAGGATCTCTTGTAAGGCCCACAAAACCAAGGTCCTTAAGCCTTTCTGTAAAAGGCGCAACCCCAACAAGCAGCAGAGTCCTGACAGCAGGAATATTTATGGAGGACGAGAGCGCAGTCCTTATGCTCACAGGACCCCGGAATACCTTATCGTAATTCTGCGGCACATAAAGCCCTGTGGAAGTTGACACATGCAGCGGCGTATCATCGATGAGAGATGCTGCCGTAAGGAACTGTTTCTCGATTGCAAGTTCATAGAGAAAAGGCTTTAACGTAGAACCTGCCTGTCGTGCCGCTTTTATTCCATCAACAAAAATCGTGTCAGGTGATGTTCCGCTATTTCCCACGTAAGCAAGGACCTCACCGGTTTTGTTGTCCATAACCATCGCAGCGCCATCGTATACATGCTGTTCCTTGAGGACCCTCACATATTGGTTAAGGGTCTCATAGGTGAAACGTTGAAGCCTGCCGTCTATTGTGGAAACAACATGACTGCTACTGTCTTTCAGAAGCATACGGGCGATGTGTGGGGCGATTGCGTTGAAAGATTTTATCCGGTATGGCCGGCCAAGATGCATATCCGCAGTCGTCCGGATATCTTCACAGGATAGAGAAACCCCTTCTGACCGTCTGAAATAACAGGCCCGCTGAACGACTGCTTTGACAGAGGCATTGGGCGATGTAATGAGGGACGCAAGGATATATGATTCCGCGTCATTAAGACCGCCGGGCTCTTTATCAAAGAGGCCCCTCGACGCAGTGCAGATACCCTGCAACTCACCCCTGAAAGAAATAAGGTTCAGATAAGCCTCAAGAATCTCTGCTTTTGACCATTGGCGTTCCAAGACAATAGCCGCTTTTATCTGTTCCCATTTCAAAGACATCCCCCTTCTGCCACCTGACCGTGATTTCAGAGTTTCATCGAGAATGGAAACGAGCTGCATGGTAATAGTGCTGGCGCCCCGTAACCGTTGCGGTCGTATAGTATGAAGAGCGGCGTTGAGAGCAGCATACCAGTCGACACCCTTGTGTCCGTAAAACCGCTTGTCTTCGACGCGAAGCGTTGCACGTATCATTGCAGGAGAAACATCCCTGAGCGAAACCCATTCAAGGCGTCTTCCGAAAATATCAACACGAAGACCGTCAATAACATCACCACGCCGGTCAAAAAGGAGCAGGTCGGACACCTTATGGCTAGTCTTGACCATATTAAAATCCGGGAAATGCCTGTTCTCCGCTCCAACCCGGAGGTCAACAAAACCCCAGAGAAAAAAACATGTGGCAAGGACCACGAGAAGAACGGTCCCCGCCAGGCTGTACTTACGTGTCCTTCCCCTTTTCATAGGCTCTTCAGTCTCTTTACGGTAAAATCTCCATTTTTTTATTCGGAATCTCGCCGAACATTTCCGGCGAGTAGAGGGCTTCCACCCTTGTCTCGGGAAGATTAAAAGTCCCCTCGTTATTGAACCTCACCGTATATTCAACAGTCATATTTCCTTTCCATATGTATTCGTAATAAACTCTCATTGCCTCAAATGAACGCTCACGAAATACTTCTCTTGCCCATCCCTTTTCGGACTCTTTTTTTGTCAGCATCGCAGAATCTCTTCCAAGTCCGCTTCCAAGAATCGTCGAACCGGCCGGTACAGGATCATTGACAACAACCCATGTCATATCGCTCTGGGCATTGATTTCAAGATGTACCCGCGCAACGTCGCCCTTGCTCCATTTTCCGGCAATTTTCTGCTCTATTGGCGAGATGGTTTTTACAATTTTATATCCGCTGGAAAAAGGTCCTTTTAAGGGGATTGCCGCCAGACTCTGTATTGTCGCCCAGGGCTTGCCTGTGCCTTTGTGGGTAATGTAGAGTGCTTCTTTTTTTGCTGGCCAGTTAAAAAAAGCCTCGCCGCCTTTTGGCTTTTGTCCCCAATCAATGTTTACCGTTGTTTTAGTGCCGAGAGATGATCCTGTTGTGCCTGTTACCGGGATAGATTCGAACTTCCTTGAGAATTTTTCCATAGCCAGCACGCCCCATGCATTTCCAACCGTTGTATTCCAATGGCCTTTTTTAAGGCGGCCTACAACTCCCTGTGCAATCCTGGGAGTATCCTGGTTCCAGTTGCTGAATTGGAGGACTGTCAGCAGGGTGCGGACTGCATTCGTATCGGGAGATACCATCAGCCACCAGCAATAATCAGATTTTTCAGTGGAAAAGTTCATCGTCGTCCCTTGGAAATTGAGCCTTGAACGGAGTATTGTCTGTGCCTCTTTCAATCGCGCCGGGCTGTCGGGAATATCCTTGCCGGCCCTTGCTAAAAGGTTGGTCCAGTCTAAAAGGGCTGACGTAGGCCAAAGATTCGGCTCAATGGTGATAGATTCGAGTAGCCCTCCCCGCGCCTGTCCGTAGCGCGAGAGGGCTTCTATGGCCGCTATTTTTCTCATGGCAAGATCAGCAGTAGGCAAACTCGACCATCGAACAATGCGCCCCTCAATAAACTTCGTCAGGCCATCTGTCATTTTCGCTTGCATTGGTTGAGGGATCCCGTATCCCGCTTCATGGGCAATGGAGAGCACATAGGAGGTAAGCACATCACTCCCCAGTATGAAAGAAAGGGGGAAATATCGAATGAGTCCGTCTCTGTCCAGGTACGAAGGGAGTTCCTCCATGAGGGTCTTCCATGCCTCCTCATCGCGGAGCGCAACAGCTTTGGAAATCTTCTGCTCAAAGCAGGTATAGGGATAGTCTTTCATGTATTCCGTGACACCGGAAAGGCCTTCGGCGATCTTCGGTTTTACGATAACCTTTATTCCACCCCGTTCAGGAAGAGCATCAACAGGGCGTTTCACATCAAGACGGAAAGGGGCTGTCAATTGTGCGAGGGTGGCCTGAAAGGTCCTCACCGGCGTCGCAGGGACCACTTTCTGACTCACCTTTATGGTATCGGTAAAGCTTCCGCCATCGTTCGTCTCAACGACTCTCATTTCATAGATGAGCTTCTCCTGACCGAAGGGGGCCGTCATTTCCCACTTGATTTCTCGCGATTCTCCTGCGGGTACCCTTTCGGTGACCGGTTTCAGTTCCTTTTTTTCCGCCTTATCGGTAACACTCAGTTTTGCCTCAACGTTCATAGTCTTCATCGAGGTATTCCGCACAGTAAAATTGGCAGTAAACCGGTCGCCTTCCCGCACAAGAGGCGGCATGCCGGAAAAAACCATCAACTCCTGTGTTGTAGCAACGGTAGCCATGCCTGTTCCAAAAAGAGATGCTCCACCTGCTGCCACAGCGACAATCCTGAATGAGGTCAACGAATCATTGAGTGGTATTTTCACCATCGCCTCACCATTCTTGTCAAGAAGGACTGACGCCTTCCAAAAAAGGAGCGTCCCGAAGAGTTTCCTCGTTACCTGCTTTCCTCCGCCACCACCATGAGGAAAGGCTTTTTTACCGAAATGACGTTTTCCCACAACCATCATCTGGGCCGTTGATGTATGGACCTCATAAGGTCTCTTTTTCATCATAGCTTCCAGGAGTTTCCAGCTTTCATTATTCTTCAACTCCAGAAGGCCTTCGTCGACCACTGCCACGGTGACTTCGCTCCCCTCCGGTGGTATTTTATTGAGGGCGGTTCTGACGCTGATCTTCGCTTCTACTGTTTCCCGCACCCTGTAGGTTTTTTTGTCAGTGGCAACATGCACCTTCAGCTCATGCGCCCGCCATCCTACATTAATCTGAGCAATGCCCAGTTTATATACCGGTTTTCCGGGATCAAAGGTAGCTGTCGGTTTTGTATCTCCCACACGACCTCGCACCACCAAAGCCGATACGTAGACATTTGGCGAATAATGGTTTTGAACAGGAATTTCAATGACAGGGTTTTTCCGGGAAACCTTTTTCACATAGCTTTCCAGAACCCCTTCCCGCTCAACAGAAACAAGCACGGTCGCCTCCCTGAAAGGCATCCTTATCTGAAAACGGGCCTTATCACCTGGCTCGTAACTTTTCTTTTCCGGTATAAGATCGAAGCGGTCATCATTTTCTGCTTCAAACCACTGGTCGCTTTCACCATAAATATAATTTTCCGAATAAGCAGCAGATGTATCCCCGGCCTCATCTTTTACTTCAGCCTGAAGGATGACTGCACCGGCGACAGGTGATTTTGCTTCACAGAAGAGGATCCCCTCCTTGTCTGTTTTCCCCTGACAGTGGGGCCCCACCTCCACCACTTCGGTAGTGCTTTCATATGCGTAAAAACCACCGGTGATACGCCTGCGGTGTGAATAGGTTTTCCTCTGGAGAAGGGTTACTCTTACCTCTGTTCCGGATACAGGTTTGCCCGTAAGATCAACGGCAATGACCTTGTACTTCAACGGGTCCCCACTCCTCCCTGCTCTATCGATAACAATTCCGGCATGGATTTTTGCCGGATAGAGACCGATTTTTGAAGATACTGTCTGTGTTTCACCGTTAGGGTCCCTGAATTCCAGTTCTGTGACAAGATCTCTCGGCGCGTCAATTTCAGGAATGCCGCTAAGGCTTGTTCTCGCAGAACCTGTTTTGTCCAGAGTCATCTCCTGCGTTTTCAGTTTAATATCCCGCTCCTCCCCGCTCCTCCCCGCTCTTTCAGTAACCGGAACGCTATCCTCATACTCAGTTTCCTCCTCGTCATAGCGAGGTTTCTCAAAACCTTTTTTTACATAACCGTTTGCAAAGGTAAACTCTTCATAATCGGGAAATGCTATAAACTTGGGGCGTATTTCAGACCGCAGCTTCACCGGGGCGTAAGAGGCTCCCCCTCCCGCGAGATAACTCAAGGATATATCGACACTCACTTCCTTTGTCTTGATAAGGACCTCTTTCGGGCCTTTTACGCTCGCCGTCATAAGGGGTACCCGGAATTCTTCGACCTGAAAAGAACCTGTTGTCCATACGTTTTTTCGATATTTCTTCTTTTTGCCCTTCCCTCCCTGCGGCTCCTTTTCTTCACTATTTTGCTCAAGATTGACTAAGTATGTACCGAGTTTTTCATTCTGCGGTATAGACCATACTGTTTCCGCAGAACCATTCTCATGCCATTTCAGGGGAAAAACATATTTCTGGTCACTTCCCACATGCCTGATGACAATTTCACTAGGCAGGACCGATCGGGGAGGCATGATAAAGCCCTTCATCATGTCCCTCTGCCGTATGAGGTGCTTCATAGAGACCGTCTCACCGGCCCTGAAAAGGGTACGGTCCAGAATGGTATGAGCAAACAGGTTCCCCTGGTCAGTAGAGCCTGATGCTACGGGCAGATTAAACCTCCATGGGTCAATGCCGTTGTCCCAGCTTGAGTGGGTAAAGGTCATATCGTTGTCCTTGCGAACAAATACAAAAAGACCTGAAGCGATGCCGCCGAGCAAGGGTGATTCCTCAGTATTTAACCAGTAATTTTCATCATTATCGTTATTTCTGCGCTCCAGAGGGCATTTGGCAAGACTCTCCTCCGAAGGGAGTCTGCCGGTGATTTTTGCGAGCCCCTCTGTATTGGTTTTCCCCAGCCAGATAACTTTTCCCGAACAATCCCGTAATGTCACGGCAGCGTTACTGACAGGTTTGGCGGTATCAAGTGATGTGACCCATACCAGAGACGATTCCCTGCCCCATTTAAAATGTGCGGCCATATTCGTCACCAGCGCTGAAGCTGGAACATACATGGGGGCCGGTTTACTAAGCAAACCCGCGCCAAGGAGTCTGCTCTCCAGTTCAACTACATAGAATCCTGTATCCTTTAAGGGGATTCCAATAACTTCAAATTCTTTTGCAAGACCCGGCTTCGGTATGGTAATCCGTTGCCCCTGCCCGGCTTCCCTGAAGATGGATTTACGCCTGTCCGTACGGCGCAACCTTTTCAGCCATTCAATAATTGCCTCTTCATTATCAACGGCAACTTTATTAATCTGCCCGTCAACGTTCTGGACAATCCCCGCCATCTTCTCAATCTCTTGTGCATCTTCCCTTACATTTTTTTGGTCCCTGCCTTCAAGGCGGCCCATCCAAGCCCTGATTTCCGTCTCAATATTCCTCACTGTTACCGGGAGCAATGGCACATCACTATATTCAACAATGCCGAAATGCGATGAGAATTTCGCCAGAGGAGGATAACCGTGCGTTTTCACCAGCAAGGGGAATTTGTCTTTGTTCGAAAGCTCCCTTCCGGCATCATCTTTAAACTCCTTGGGAAGTGTAACGGTAAAGGTTTCGTTTTCGGGAAAGGGGCCCTCGAAGGTGATAGACTGCAAGTATTGTTTTTCTCCTTCTGTCTTAAGGGCAAAAACTTTGCCGGGTACAACGAGAAATGCCTTTCCTTGTGTATCGTCCACGCGAGTGACTCTCCATACCTTTCCGCTCACGCTTTTCAGGGTGACCTCTTTTGCCAGGTCCATTGACACAGGGGACGTAAAATTAAGCCTCATAGGGGATAGAGGCATACAACGTGCCGCTGCATTTTCCCGCATACAGCTGAATTGGGCAATAAATGGCTTTCTTATCCTGTAGGCAAAGGTCTGATCTTGTGTGGTGGCAACACCACTCAAGGATTTTACCCCTCTGCCCCAGACTATCTTCACCTCTGATGCAGGAGGGAAAGTACGTCTGCAGTCAAAGACAACCGTCGGCGCTTTCTGCTGCCCCGCTCCCTGCGCCGAGGCGACGCCGCCGCGGCCGGCGTGCCGGCCCTGGAACGCCCGATGACCGCCGCCGCCCTCGAGGTGGCCTGCCCGATGGCCGACGACGGGCTGCTGCTCGGCGCCATCGTGCTCGGTCCCCGCTCGGCCCGCTCGCCGTACACCGACGACGAGCTCGAGTTCGTGGACCGCATCGCCGCGCGCCTGCCGTGGTGGCCGCCCGCGAGGCGCTGGCGGCCGAGGCGGCCAAGCTTCGCGTCGCCGCCGCCAGCACCGAGCGCCTCGCGTCGGTGGGCCGCATGGCCGCCGGCCTCGCCCACGAGATCCGCAACCCGCTGGTCTCGATCCGCACCTTCACGCAGCTGTTGCCGGAACGCCACGCAGACGAGGAATTCCGCAACGGTTTCCTCGACCTGACGCTGGCGGAGATCGACCGCATCTCGGCGCTGGTCGGCGAGATCCTCAGCTACGCCCGTCCGGACAACGCCGAGGGGCGCGACGCCGACGAGCCGTCGGCCATCGACGTGGGCGAAGCGTCGAGAGGACCTGCCTGCTGCTGCGCAGCCATGCGCGCGGCGCCGGCGTGTCCCTCGAGTTCGACGGCGACGAGCTCTTCGAGCGCGCCGCGATCGACGAGGACAAGCTGAGGCAGGTGGTCATCAACCTGGTGGTCAACGGCATCCAGGCCTGCGACGGCCGCGGACGCGTGCGGGTGAAGGCGGCGGCCGGCACTTCCGCGCGGGACGGCCTGCCGCGCATCGTGGTCGAAGTCTCCGACGACGGCCCCGGCATGCCTCCGGACGTCGCGGCGAAGATCTTCGAGCCCTTCTTCACGACCCGCCGGGAAGGCACCGGACTGGGGCTGGCCCTGGTCAAGACCTCCTCGACGAGGCCGGCGCGTCGATCGCGCTCGAGACCTCGCCGGGCGGCGGCACGGCTTCCGGATCGAACTGCTTCCCGAGAGCGTGGCCGTCCTGATGGCCGAGGCGGCCGAGCGCGCCGCGACGGCCCGCGACAGCGAAGCGTCGGAACTCGGCTACCAGGCCGAAGCCCTGCTGGAGCCGGTGCTGTAGATGGCGCGCCTCGCCCTCGTCGACGCTTCCGCAGGAACCGCCACGGCGGTTCGCGCGGCGGCGGGCGCCGCACGAGATCGTCTCGTGCGGCGCGGACGGGGTGCCCGGCGATGCGGCTGCTGGTCGTGCTGGACGCCGGGACTTCCGTTCCGTCCGCCGATATCCTCTCCCGCCTCGCCGGCGCCGCGGCCGCTGCTGGTGCTGGTCGATCGCCGGGCGCGGTATCGACTCCCGCTCGACCGGCCGTTTCGTTTTCTGCGAAAGCCCTGCGAGATCGTCGATCTGCGGGCGCAGATTCAGGCGATGCTCGACGCACAGCGCCCGACCTGCCGCTGCGAACGGTACCGGCGGCGGCACAACGGCCGACGACGACTTCGCGCTGCTGACCTCGCCGCGGATTCCCGCCTGGGGTCGTGGCGACACTGCGGCTCGCGCGGCGCCTCGCCGGTCCGGTGTGGATCGCGGGGGAGCCGGGCACCGGGACCGATCACGTGGCGGGCGCGCTGGCGCGGCGTGGGATCCCGGACCACGAGCCGCTGGTCTGGCCGGAGGACGAGTCCCTCGAGTGCGTCGGCTGGCTCGCCTCGGCGACGCCGGGCGCGTGCTGTGGGTGCCGGCCTGGACGAGCGAGCGCCGCGCGAACAGCAAGGCCTTCGAGCGCTTCCTGGCCGTGGAGCGGGGCCGCGCGCGTGGCCGTCACTCGGCGGACGACCCGAGGCCGCCGTTGCCGCGGGCACCCTGCTGCGCAGCTCCAGCACGTGTCGCGGGTGTCGCTTCGCCTGCCGCCCCTTCGCGAACGCCGCGAGGACATCGCCGGCGCTGGCCACCTCGATCGGCGGCGCGGTGGCCGCGGGGCCTTCGGCGCCGCCCGCGTCGTGCTGGCCGACGACGCGCGCCGCAGCCTCGAGACGTACCCGTGGCCGGGCAACCTGACGAACTCGAAGCCGTCGTCACGCGCAGCGTGCTGGCCGCCGGCGGCGCCGGATCCGCGGCGTCGTCGAACTGGCCGAGTCCCGACACCTGCGCTTCCTGCCCGACCTTCGCGTCGCAGGACTCTCGCGTCCGGCCACGGGCGCCCGCGCCGGCGACGCTCCGCGCCCCGCGCCGCGTCGGTCGTCGTGCCCGCCGACCGCGCGGCGCGCGCGGTCGCGTCGAAACCAGCTTCCGCTCCGGGCGCGCCATCGAATCGGCTCGCCGTTGCTGCGCGCTTCCGACGGAAACCTCCAGCGACTCCGGCGTCGAGGCCGTGCTCGTCCGCCTTCGCCCACGACATCCGCAACCCGATGTCGACGATGAAGACCTTCGCGAGCCTGCGGCCGCCGACGCCGGCGCCGGCGACTCGGCGAACTGCCCGGCTGGCCACGGGCCGGCCGAGCGCATCGACGGACACCTGGAGTTCCTGCAGCGCTACACCGAACTGGTGGCCGGACGCTCGAGCCGTCCGCCGTCGATGACGCCGTGGACGTGCTCGGCGAAGCCGTCGACGCCGCCGGCGACCGCGTCCTGCAACTGGCCGCGCGCTCGCCCTGTGGGCAGACCGGCGACCCGGAAGCCTCGCTTCGTCGCCGACGCCGTGGTGGCCGAGATGCCGCGTCCGCGCGGCTGTCCGCGGCGGCGGGCCGGACGGAAGGCGACAGCCGACGGCCGACGTCGCCGCGGACACCGCGCGCGATCGAGATTCGGATTCCGGTCGGCGCGGCGCCGTCGACCGCCTGGACAAGTGGGTGGAGGGCCGTGGCCTTCCGTGGCGTCTCGCGCTGGCGCGGGAGCAGCGCGGCGCGGCGGCGGAGACCTCGGAGTGGATGTGGACGATGGGGAGATGCGGCCTGCGTGGCGCCTGCCCGGCGGCGGAAGAGGAAAGGAAAACATGACGACCAAGCCGGTAGTCCTGATCGTCGACGACGAAGCCGGAGTTCGTGAGTCGGTAAGGATGGTCCTCAAGGACGCCTGCGAGCCCGTCGACGCCGACGTCCGGAGAGGCTGCCCTCGACTGGCTCGCGGCCAACCGCTGCGACCTCGTCTTCCTGGACGTGCTGATGCCCGGCATCGACGGGCTGGAGACGCTCGAGCGCATCCGCGCCCGCGACACCCGCGTGGCCGTGGTGATGCTGACCGCCACCAAGACCGTGAAGACCGCCGTCACCGCGATGAAGCTCGGCGCCTTCGACTACCTGACCAAGCCGTTCGACATCGAGGAGCTGCGCATGGTCGCGCCGAGCGCGCCACCGAGCACGCCAAGCTGAAGCAGGAAGTCGAGGAGCTGCGCGAAGCCGTCGGGCAGCGCTACCGCTTCGAGAACATCGTCGGCGAGTCGCCGGCGATGCAGGCGGTCTTCAAGACCGATCGCGCGCGGTGGCCGCCACGCGCTCGACGGTGCTGATCACCGGCGAGCGCGGCACCGGCAAGGAGCTGATCGCCCGCGCCGATCCACTACCAGCAGCCCGCGCGCGACCAAGCCGCTGGTCACGCTCAACTGCGCGGCCATCCCCGACAACCTGCTCGAGAGCGAGCTGTTCGGCCACGAGCGCGGCGCGTTCACCGGCGCGGTCGAGCAAGAAGATCGGCCGCTTCGAGGCGGCCGACGGCGGCACCATCTTCCTCGACGAGATCGGCGAGATGAGCCCGGGCCTGCAGGCCAAGCTGCTGCGCGTGCTCGAGGAGGGCGAGATCCAGCGGGTCGGCGGCACCGAGCCGCATGCACGTCGACGTGCGCGTGGTCGCCGCCACCAACCGCAACCTGCTGGAGGCCATCGGCGAGGGCCGCTTCCGCGAGGACCTCTACTACCGCCTCAACGTGGTGGCCGTGGAGCTGCCGCCGCTGCGCGAGCGCCGCGGACGACCTCCCCCACCTGATCCGCCACTTCGCTCGAGCCGCAAGGCCGAGCGAACTCGGCATGCGCCGCGACGGAGCTCGGCGCCGGCCCTGGTCGACCGCCTGCTCGCGCACCGCTGGCCGGGCAACGTCCGCGAGCTCGAGAACGTGATCGAGCGCATGCTGGTGCTCAGCCGGCGACGCCGGTGATCGGCGCTGGACCAGCTGCCCGCCGACCTCGCCGGTTCCGGCGCGGTGGCCGAAGGCCGGTCGAGCGACGCCCGGGCGGCCGTGCTGAGCGGCGACAAGTCGCTGTCGGACGCCGTGGACGAGTTCGAGCGCGACATCATCGGCGAGGCCCTCGAGCAGACCTAGTTCAACCAGACCCGGGCCGCCGACCTGCTCGGCACCACGCGGCGAATCCTCAAGTACCGGATGGACAAACTCGGCATCGACTGTCCGGACACGGCCCGCTGACACCCCGTTGACAACCTCCGGCGACCTGCGAAAAGGCTGAGAGGTCCTCGATGGCGAACCCGGCCGACATTGCCCTGGAAAAAGCGGCGCGCCTCGAACCGCTCGGCGACGACGACGCGTACGCGCTCCTCCAGGTTCCCCTGTCCGACAACGCCGCGCTCTGCGAGATCGCGGGCGCGATGCGCGACGCGGTCCACGGCCGCACGCTGACCTACTCGCCCAAGGTCTTCCTGCCCGTCACCAACCTGTGCCGCGACCGCTGCACCTACTGCACGTTCCGCAAGCGATCCCGGACGATGCCGGCGCGTGGACGATGACGCCCGACGAGGTCGCGCGACTGGTCGCGACGCGGCCGCGAGCTCGGCTGCATCGAGGCGCTGATGTGCCTCGGCGACAAGCCCGAGGTCGCCTTCCGCGGCTACCGCGAGTCGCTCGCGGCGCTCGGCTGCGCGATCGACGGCCGAGTACGTGGCCCTGCAGCCTGCGAGGTGGCGCTCGACCGCGGGCCTGCTGCCGCACACCAACGCCGGGCATGCTGTCGCAGCGACGAGATGGCGACGGCTGCAGGCCGCTCAACGTCAGCCTGGGCCTGATGCTCGAGAACGTGAGCCCGCGCCTGCGCGACCGCGGCATGCCGCACCACTGGGCGCCCGACAAGGAGCCGGCGCGCCGCCTCGCGCATGCTCGCGCGAGGCCGGCGAGCTGCGCATCCCGTTCACGACCGGGCATCCTGCTCGGCATCGGCGAGAACGCGGCCGAGCGCGTCGACGACGCCTGCTCGCGCATCCGCGACCTGCACGCGCGGCTACGGGCACATCCAGGAGGTCATCGTGCAGAACTTCCGCGCGAAGCCGACGCACGCGCGATGGCCGACGCGCCCGAGCCGAGCGACGCCGAGATGGCGCGCACCGTGGCGCGTCGCGCGCCTCGTGCTCGGCGCCGACGATGAACGTGCAGGCGCCGCCGAACCTGAGCGCCCGACGACCTCGCGCTGCTGCTCGCGCGCCGGCATCAACGACTGGGGCGGCATCTCGCCGCTGACGCCGCGACTACGTGAACCCCGAGGCGCCGTGGCCGCACGGTCGCGACGCTCGGCGGCGCCTGCGGCCGCGAGCACGGCTTCACGCTGAGCGCCGCGCCTGCCCGTCTACCGACGAGTACCTCTCGGACGACTGGATGGCGCCGGCGATGCCGCTGGCGCGCCGACGCGTGCGGAGCCGCGACGGCCTGCGCGAAGAGCGCGCTGCGATGAGCTCCAGACCGAGGCCTTGCCGGACCGGGTCGAGTTCGCTGCTGGACGACCACCGCTCGCTCGAGCGCCCGTCTGGCCGGCGTCGATCCCGACGCCGCCGGCATCCTCGACGCGCGCGCTCGACGGCACGCGCCCGACCGTGGACGAAGGCGCGCTCCTGTTCACGCTGCGCGGCAACGACCTCGTCCGCGCTGGTGCGCGCCGCCGACCGCGTCCGCGCGCGAGGACGTCGGCGACGACGTCACCTACGTCGTCAACCGCAACATCAACTTCACCAACGTCTGCTTCGTCGGCTGCCAGTTCTGCGCCTTCAAGCGGCAGCGCTGAAGAACGAGCCCGACGCCTACGACGCACGCCGATCGAGAGCGTGCTCGCGCAAGATCCGAGGACGGCGATCGAGCGCGGCGCCACCGAGGTCTGCATGCAGGGCGGCATCAACCCCGAGATGCCGCGCCGACGGCTACCGCGACATGCTGCGTCGCGCATCAAGCGCGGCCTTCCCGCGCTCCACATCCACGCCTTCTCGCCGATGGAGATCATGTACGGCGCGCGCCGCGACGCGGCATGGACTACCGCGCCTACATCGGCGATGCTGCGTCGACGCCGGCCTCGGCACGCATCCCCGGCACCGCGGCCGAGATCCTCGACGACGAGGTGCGCGAGATCCTGTCGCCACAAGAAGGTCGACGTCGCGACCTGGGTCGAGATCATCACGCACCGCGCACGCGCTCGGCGTGCCGACCACGTCGACGATCATGTACGGCCACGTCGAGACGCCGGCGCACGTGGCGCGCCACATCGACCTGCTGCGCGCGCATCCAGAAGGAGACCGGCGGCTTCACCGAGTTCGTCCCGCTCGGCTTCATCTGGGAGAACACGCAGCTCTACCAGGACGGCCTGGTCGACGCCGCATGCCGAAGGGCAGCTGCGACCTCCGCGATGTACGCCGACCAGCCGGCTCATGCTGCGCGGCCTGATCGACAACCTGCAGACGTCGTGGGTGAAGCTCGGCCACGAGCTGGCGCAGCTCACGCTGCGCGCCGGCTGCAACGACTTCGGCGGCACGCTGATGGAGGAGAGCATCTCGCGCGAGGCGGGCGCCGACGCCGGCGAGTACACGTCGGTGGAGGAGATCGAGGCGCTGATCGCAGCGCGATGGGCCGCGCGCCGCGCCAGCGCAACACCTCTACGGCGCGGTCGACGCGACGCACCTCGGGGTCCACGCTCCCCGCAGCGGAGCGCCGCGCGCACGCGTAGCTGCGCGCGGCCGCGCACTGAACGGTCACGGTGCTGGCCGGCGGCGTCGGCGCCGCCCGCTTCCTGCGCGGCCTCGCCCGCGTGGTCGCCGGCGACGACCTCACCGTCATCGTCAACACCGGCGACGACGACGAGTTCTACGGCCTGCACGTCTCGCCCGACCTCGACACCATCCTCTACACGCTCGCCGGCCTCGCGCCGATCGGACCGGGGCTGGGGCATCGACGGCGACACGTTCGCCGTGCTCGGCGGAGCTCGACCGCGCTCGGCCGGCCCGGCTGGTTCGCGCTCGGCGACCGCGACCTCGCGACGCACATCCTGCGCACCGCCGGCTGCGCGACGGCGCCCGCTGTCGCGAGGTGACGCGCCGAGCTGGCGCGCGCGCCGCGGCGTGCAGGCGCGCGTGCTGCCGATGAGCGACGATCCGGTGCGCACGTTCGTCGCGCACCGCCGGCGGCGACCTCGCGTTCCAGGAATACCTCGTGCAGCAGCGCGCGCGGCCGCGCGTGACGGGCGTCGCGCTACCGCGGCGCCGCGCGCGGCGCGGCCCGCGCCCGGCGTGCTCGCGGCGATCGCGGACGCGCGACGTCGATGCGTGATCGCGCCGAGCAACCCCTTCGTCAGCGTCGGGCCGATCCTGGCGGTGCCCGGCATCCGCCAGGCGCTCGCGCGCCGCGCGCGAACGCGTCGTGGCGGTGAGCCCGCTGGTCGGCGGACGCGCGGTCAAGGGGCCGCTCGCGTCGATGCTGCGCGCGATCGGGCCACGGCAGCGGCGTCGCGGCGATCGCGCGCTCTACCGCGGCCTCGCGTCGACGCTCGTGGTCGCTCCCCGGCGGACGCCGCCGGCGCGCGTCGCGTCGCCAAGCGCTGCGCGCATGGCACATCGTCGAACACGACATCCTCCTGCTCGACCCGCAGCGGGCCGAGCGGCTGGCACGCCGCCTTCTCGTGCTCAGTCGCGCCCCGGAGAACATCCGCGTGAAGTCCGTCTCGATCCATCCCCTCCCCGGCATTCCCGCCGATCCAGCCGGGCGACGATCTCGCCGCGCTCGTCGGCGACGCGATCGTCGCCGGCCGCCGGGCCTTCGCGACCGCGACATCGTCGTCGTCTGCCAGAAGGTCGTCTCGAAGGCCGAGGGCCGCATCGTGCGGCTCGAGGACGTCGAGCCCGGCGAAAAGGCCATGCGCCTTCGCGAAGAAGTACGAGAAGGATCCCGCGATGGTGGAGCTCGCCCTGCGCGAGGCCACCGAGGTGCTGCGCATGAACGACGGGCACCTGATCACGGCCACCGCGCAAGGGCTTCATCGCGGCGAACTCCGGCATCGACCAGTCGAACCAGGCCTCCGACGACGAGCCGTGACGCTGCTGCCGCTCGACTCCGACGCGTCGGCCGCGCGCCTGCGCGACCGCGCTCGGCGACCGCTTCGGCGTCGAGATCGCGGTCGTCGTCACCGACACGTTCGGGCGGCCGTGGCGGCTCGGGCCAGATCGACTTCGCGATCGGCGCGGCGGGGATCCAGGTGCTCGACGACCACGTCGGCCGCGCCGACTGGTCGGGTCGCGAGCTCGAGCACACGGTGATCGCGGTGGCCGACCAGGTGGCCGCGGCCGCCGGCATGGTGATGGACAAGGACGGCGGCATTCCCGCGGTCGTGCTGCGAGGATTCGACTACGAGTCGGCCGACGACAACGCCGGCCGGCTCGTGCGTCCGCGCGCCCAGGACCTCTTTCGTTGAATGGCGACCCCGCCTCTTTCGTCTCACCCGCACGAATGAGCGACAATCGACTCGAATCCCTGAAGCGGCTGTTCTGGCGCTCGTTCTTCCGGCTGGTCGTCTTCACCGGCGCCTTGGCCCAATGGGCCTGCCTCGCCTGGGTGCTGGTGGTGATCGCCGGGCTGCAGATCCCCTGGGCCATGCACGTGGCCGCGCCGCTGCTGCTGCACACGCTCAACCGCCGCCTGCTCGGCGGACCCCGCCCGGGCCCGGCGAACCTGCGGCGCAGCCCGATGGATGCGGGCGTACATGGGCGTCGTCTTCACGTCGTTGTTCGGCCTCGGTCGTGCTGCATGGTCAACGGTGCGATCTGGAGCCTGGTCGCCGCGGTGTTCGGCGCGGCCTCGCAGCTCGGCGCGCCGGTGGCCGCGGCCGACGTGCTCGGCGCCGCCGGAACCACCGGCTCGCTCGCGCTCATCGTCACCTCGTCGCTGGTCGCGTGGGGCTACGGCCCGGGGCAGCGCCACGTGCGCATCGTCGAACTCGACGTGGCGATTCCCGGCCTTCCCGAGGCCTTCGACGGCTTCCGCCTCGCGCAGCTGAGCGACATCCACCTCGGCGGCTACATGGACGACGCCTCGCTGGCCTCGCACGTGCGAGCGCGCGAACTCGCTCGGCGCCGACCTGATGTGCATCACCGGCGACATCACCGACGGACTCGACCATGCGCCGCGGACCTTCCCCATCCTCGGGCGCCTCGCGCGCCCTGCGGAGTGGTGGCGATCCTCGGCAACCACGACTTCTACACCGGGGCCGAGGCCGTCACCGACGAACTGCAGCGGCTCACGACGATCCGCGTGCTGCGCGACGAGGACCTGGTGATCGAGCGCGACGGCGCCCGGCTGCACGTGCTCGGGGTCGACGACGCCGGCCTCGACTGGACCCGCGGCGTGCGCGAGCACGAGGCGCTGCCGCCGCTGGTGGCGGCCGTGCCGGAGGGCGACGCGATGCGTGCTGCTGTCGCACCGGCCCGACCTCTTCGCGCAGGCCGCGCGCTTCGGCATCGGCCTCGTGCTGTCCGGGCACACCCACGGCGGGCAGCTGGCGCTGCCGTGGCCGACGGCGCGCCCGTCTTCGCTGGCCCACTTCATCAGCGACTTCCCGCGCGGCACCTACCGCATCGGCAGACTCGACCCTCCACGTGAACCTCGGCCTCGGGGTGACCGGCCAGCCGGTTCGGTTATTCTCGCCGCGCGAGATCACGCTGATCACGCTGCGACGACCCGAACGCTACGACGCCTGACGGGCCTCCCGCCAGGCCAGACCCCGGCCGGCCTGCATCCGGCCCTTCCGCGCACCGGCAGACGATCCGGTCCGGACAAGGAGAACCTCGATGACCGACAGTTCCACGACCCCGTCCCTCTTCACCCGCACGCTGCTCGCCGCGGCCATCACCATGGTCGCATCCTCGGCCGGCACGCCGCCCCGACGACCTACGAGATCGACAAGGTGCACTCGAGCATCCTGTTCAAGATCCGCCACATGCTGTCGAAGACCACGGGGCAGTTTCAGCAGTTCAGCGGCACCGTCGACGATCGACCCGGAAAAGCGCGACACGGTGGACGCGTCGGCCACGATCGACGTCGCCAGCATCGACACCGACGACGCCAAGCGCGACCAGCACCTTCGCGGCCGCGGACTTCTTCGACGTCGCCAAGTTCCCGCAGATCACGTTCACCGGCAGCAAGCTCACCGACGTGAACGCCGACCGCACCAAGGGCAAGCTCGAGGGCACGCTGACGATCAAGGGCATCGCCAAGCCGGTGGTGCTCGACGTGGAGTGGTTCGGCACCGCGACCGATCCGTGGGGCAACACGAAGGTGGCGTTCTCGGGCACCACGCAAGCTCAACCGCAAGGATTTCGGCATCATCTGGAACAAGGTGCTCGACAGCGGCGGCTACCTGATCGGCGACGAGGTCGAGATCGAGATCAACATCGAGGCCGCGATCCCGAAGCCGAAATGACCCGTCGCGCCTGACGCGACCCCGGAAACACGAAGGGGCGCGGCGTGACCGCCCGCGCCCCTGTCGGACAGCGGCCCGTTTCGAGTGAAGCGGCGGAGGCCGGCCAGTCCGCCGCGCCGAGTACGGGCCGACTCAGGTACTGGCCGGACAGGTGAGCGGGGGGCGGAATCAGCTTCGCCACCGGTTTTCCGCGGTTGGTGATAACCACAGCCTTCCGCGTACGGGCGACGTCGTCAAGCATCTCAGACAGACTTTCCTTGAACTTTCCTGCCGCGATCGTCTTCATGAGGACAAGGTAGTCACGACGATCGGGGCTTGTCAATGAGCCAGGATACTGAGGTCGCGCGGAGTACGCTGCGGTGGAGATCGTCAGCGCAGGTCGACGTACTGGGCGGCCATGTCGGCCACCTTCAGTTTCGCGCCGAGCTTGGCGCACAGCAGGTAGGTGCCGCCGAGCTTGCGGTTCACGAAGACCATTTCCGGCGGCGGCGGCCGGCGCATGCCGCGGCGGAACACGATCTCGAGGCCCATGTTGCGGGCCCTCTCGGCGAGGTCGCTGGTGGAGAAATCGTAGGTGCCGCGCTGTCGCAGCGGCTCGGTGATCAGGATCATCAGGTCGGCGATCGGCTCCACCTTGTCGTCGCTCTCGTCGCCCACCCAGTCCCATTCCCGGAAGGCCTTCATCAGCTTCGCGCGGTCGCCACGGCAGGCCAGACGGATCAGCTCCCGGATGCGCTCCTGCACGAAGCCCTCGATGTCGATCGCGGAGCCGAGGTCGAGGCAGACGAGGCGGTCTCCGTCCACGAGGAAGTTGCCGAAGTTGGGGTCGGACTGCATGAAGCCGAACTCGAAGAGTTCGCGCAGCACCACGCGGATCACCTGGGCGGCGACGCGGTCGCGCGCGGCCTGGGGCGCGCCGCCGGTCCACAGCGTGGAGACCGGCACGCCGGCGACGAAGTCCATCGCGAGCACGTGCTTGGTGGTCAGCTTCTTCAGCGGGCGCGGCACGACGATGTCGGTGTCGCTCTCCAGCAGGTCCGCGTAGCGCGCGAGGTTCTCGCCCTCGCGGCGATAATCGGTCTCGCCTTCCAGCTGCGTGCGCAGCTGCGCGAGCAGGGGCTTCAGGTCGTAGCCGGGCGGGACGACGCCGGTGGCGGCCAGCAGCGTGGCCAGGTTGCCGAGGTCGGCGCCGATGCTCTCGGAGACCCCCGGGAACTGCACCTTGATGGCCAGCGTGCGGCCGTTCTTCGTGCGCGCGCGGTGCACCTGGCCGATCGACGCCGCCGCGAAGGGCTCCTCGTCGAACTCGGCGAAGCGATCCCTCCAGCCCTTGCCCCAGGCCTGGCCGAGCACGCGGTGCAGCTGCGCCTCGGTCATCGTGTTGCCGGAGGCCTGCAGGGCCGCGAGGATCTCCGTGAAGGCCGGCGGCACGAGGCCTTCGAGCTCCATCGACAGGGCCTGGCCGAGCTTCATCGCGGCGCCGCGCATGCGGCCGAGGGACTTCAGCAGCCGGCGGGCGTTCGCGTCGTTGAAGACGAGGTCGCTGTAGCCGAAGGACGCGCCGCTGGCGACGCGGCGCACGCCTTCGCCGACGAAGCCGGCCGCCATGCCGCCGGTCAGCATTCCCCAGCGCGCGGCGCGCTCGAAACGGCCGCTGGGCACGCGCAGCGCCTCGCCCACCGCCGACAGGAAGCCCGGCGCGGCGCCCTCTTCGTCCTTCTTTCCCGTCCGCTTCGAGCCGGTTGCCGCAGCCGATCGACGACGTCAACGCTCGGCAGCGCGCACTCCGACTCACCACGGCGCGGCAGACGTAGCGCCGTCGCCGCTGGCTCCGCTATCGTTCAGGGTCGATGGTCCGCACCCACTATGACGTGATGATGCTAAGCCCGTCGGCGGACCGACGGCTCGTTGCTGTCGTGTACCGCCACCTCGCGAAGCGCTATCACCCCGATTCTTCGACCCCTCCCCGAGGCCGCTTCGCGCATGGCCGAGCTAAACGAGGCCTACGCTGTATTGAGCGACCGCGAGCGACGGGCTCGCTACAACAGTCCCTGGGCCACGAGAGCCGTCACCGCTCGGCGGATGAGACGGCCACGGGGCCGCCATCCTCCCCGACAGACGCGAGCGCCACGTCCGTGACCGCCTATGGAGAGGCGGGCCCCCGCCCGCCAATCCGGCGCCGACCGGCCCGCTGCTGACCTTCGGCCGGTACCGCGGTTGGACCCTCAACCAGGTCGGCCCGCTTCGACCGGGACTACCTGGAGTGGCTCTCGCGCACGACCATGGGCCGCAACTACCGTCGCGAGCTGGACGAGCTGCTGCGTCGAGGCTGACGGCGTCCGGCGCGACGGCCCGTGCCATCACGACCGTCGCCGGGGGCCAGCGACCCTGGCCCATGCGGTCAGGTCGAGCGGGAGCGCCGCATGGCCAGCGTCTCGAGGATGCCCAGGCCGAGGGCGGCGCTGATGAGCGACGCGCCGCCGTGGGTCACGAACGGCAGCGGGATGCCGGTGATGGGCATGACGCCCAGGACCATGCCCACGTTGACCATCAGCTGGAAGAGCAGCATCGCCGGCGAGGCCGCCCGCGAACGCCAGCCTGAAGGGTCGCTCGGAGCGCCAGCCCACGACGAGGACGCGCCAGATGAGCAGCGCGAAGAGCGCCAGCACGACCATGCCGCCCAGGAAGCCCAGCTCCTCGCCGACGCGCGCGAACACGAAGTCGGTGGCCTCCACGGGCAGGTATCTGGCCCGTCGATGCCGTTGGTGAGGCCGCGGCCGAAGCAGGCCGCCGGAGCTCACCGCGATCTGCGACTGCTGCAGCTGGAAGCCAGAGCCCAGGGGTCGGCGGTCGGGTCCAGGAACGAGATGAGGCGCTGCTTCTGGTAGTCCTTGAGGACGGACGTCCAGACCACCGGGACGAGGGCCAGCGACGGCCGAGACGCCGACACGCCAGCCAGCGCAGGCTGGCGCCCGGCCATGAACAGCGCGCCGAAGACGATGGCGCCGAAGACCAGCGAGGTGCCCGAGGTCGGGCTGGATGAGCACGAGCGCCAGCAGCGGCAGCGCGATGAGGCCGGCGCCGACGATCGTGCACAGGCTCGACCGATGGCGGCCTGCGCGCGTGGCCACGAAGTGCGCCAGCACGACGGCCATGAGGATCTTGGCCACCTCGGAGAACTGGAACTGCAGCCCCAGGATGGTGACCCAGCGGGACACGCCGCCGGTGCCGCTGGCCGACGACGCAGCGTGAGCACCAGCAGGCGATGTTGACGAAGTAGATGGGCCACGCGAAGGTGCGCAGCCAGTGGTGGTCCATGGCCGCCGACGACGGCGAAGACGACGATCGGCGAGCGCCAGCCACACCAGGCCGCGCGTGAAGATGCGAGCCCGGCTGCAGCGGGTCGGTGCGCGCTGTTGGTGAAGGCCATGAGCAGGCCGATGACGGTCAGCGACGAGGGCGTAGATCGCCAGCTGGAGGTCGAAACCGTACCAGCGGCCCTGGCCGTCGCGGGCCGCCAGCGTGCCGACGCGGGCCGGCTCGAGGCGCAGCGTGCTCATCGGCATCAGCCGCCGTAGAAGTTGGCGCGCTCCAGCAGACCCAGCGCTGGCGCAGGTCCACCGAGAGCCCGTAGTGGAGCTGCAGGAAGTACTTCACGATCTCGGTCGCGGCGTTGCCGGCGGTGCGCGTGTCGTGCGCGTACGCGAGGACGACGAGGTCGAGCGTCCTCGCGCCTGACGGCCTCGAAGCCCTCCGGGTCGGAGCGGTCTTGCGGGCCTCCTTGGGCACGAAGCCCACGAACCAGTTGCTGAAGGGCAGGCGGCCCTGCCTGTCGCGCATGCCGAACTCGGCGGTGCCGGACTTGCCGGCCACCACGATGGGCAGGTCCACGAGGTTGTAGGTGTGGCGCACGGTGACCACGCGACGGGCCGCCACGCGCATCGTGCGCAGCACGCGACTTGTCGATGTCCAGCTGGCGGATGACCTCGGGCTGGACACGCTGCGACGACGTTGCCGTCCGGGTCCAGGATGCGGCGCACCAGCTGCGGCTTGTAGAGCGTGCCGCCGTTGGCCAGCGCCGCGTAGGCGTTGAGGACCTGGATGGGCGTGCTCATGTTGTAGCCCTGCCCGATGCCGGCCTGGTAGACCTCGCCCGGTGAAGTACTGCTCGTTGAGGGTGCGCTGCTTCCAGTCGTTGGTGGGCACGATGCCCGGCGACCTCGCCCGGGAGGTCGATGCCGGTGGGCTCCCGAAGCCCCACTGGTGCGCCCAGTAGGCCAGGCGGTCGATGCCCAGCATGCCCGCCAGCCGGTAGAAGAAGGTGTCGCTCGAGTGGGCGAAGCCGCCGTAGATGTTGACGCGGCCGAAGCCTTCCTTGTTCCAGTCCCAGTACTTCCAGCTTGCCGATCTCGATGAAGGGCTCGGTCTGCACGGTCGTGCTCGGCGTGATCTTGCCGTCCTGCAGCGCGCCCGAGCCGGTGACCAGCTTGTAGGTGGAGCCCGGCGGGTTCTGCTCGCTGATGGCGCCAGGTTGAGCATGCGGTCGTGCCGGGTCGCGCAGGAGCTTGCGGTACTCGGCCGTGGTGATGCCCTGGGCGAAGGCGTTGTTGTCGTAGCTGGGCAGCGAGACCATGGCCAGGATCTCACCGTTCTGCGGGTTCATGGCCATGACCACGCCGCGGTCGATGCCGACGATGGCCATGGCCCACTCCAGCGCCTTCTCAGCGTTCTGCTGGGCCCGCAGGTCGATGGTCAGCTCGAGCGAGCGGCCCGGCACCGCGTCCGCGAGGACGCGTGGCGCGTGGAGCTCCTGCCCCTGGGCGTCAAGCGTGACCTCCTCGAGCCCATAGGTGCCGCGCAGGACGTCCTCGTACGTCGCCTCCAGGCCGGCCTTGCCGAGGAGGTCCTCGGGCGAGTAGCCGTCGTCCTGAGGCGCTGGTACTCCGGGCCGGAGATGCGGCCCGTCCAGCCCAGCACGTGGGCGAGTCGGTCGCCCTGCAGGTAGTCGCGGCGCGCCTCCAGGTCGATCTCGCGACACCCGGGTAGCGATCCGGGATCCTCGCTGATGACGCGGGCCGTCTCCGTCTCGACGTCCGCGATGCGCACGGCCTCGAACTGCGAGCCGACGTGGGCGTCGAGTCGCTCGATGATCGCGCCGGGCAGGCAGGTCCGTCAGCTCGGCGAGCCGCTCCGCAACGTCCGGTCGAACATCGTAGGGCAGCTCCGCGGGCACGATGCGCAACACGAAGGTGGGCACGTTCTCCACCAGGAGGCGGCCGCGCGGTCGTAGATAGGCCGCGCGCCACGGGGATCGGTGCGCGTCGTCGGTCTGGCGGACGGCCGCCCGCGCCTGGACCTCCGCAGCGTGTGCCACCTGCAACTGGAAGAGCCGCAGGCCCAGGCCGGTCACAGCCAGGATGATGGCGATGCCGAATGCCAGCAGCCGTGGCGCCAGGCGGCGCGAGCCGCGGCCCTCGCGTCGCGACCCAGCGGAAGTGCGGGACGCTCACGCCGTCACCATGCCAGTGCGCTCCGGCTCGCCGAAGCGCAGGTCCAGGGCACGCACGACCACGACAGCGAAGCGCGGTGACGACCGCGTTCAACAGATGCGCTCATGGCCAGGTCCGTCGCCGATAGCCCGGTCAGGACGACGTCCTCCGTCACCGCCAGAGGGCCAGCAAGAGCACCTGGTAGACGATGGTCAGGCCGAAGGCGGTAGCCGCGATGACCAGGAGACGCGGCGGCCACGTGGCGCGCGCCACCAGGAGTGCCAGCGGCAGTCACGAGCAGAAGAGCGCAGGGCGGTGGATCCCGAGCGCCCGTTCCGGCAGCAGCAGGTCGAGCTCAGACCACCCACGAAGGCCCACGTCATGCCGCTCTCGAATCCCAGCACCATGGCCACGGCGATGCCCACGGCGAACACGAGGTCGGGCCTGACGCCACCTGCCTGAGGTGGGTCAGGACGCTCGACTCGATGATGGCGGCGATGACGGCCCCCACGGCAGGAGCCAGGACGCTCATCTGCGTCTGTCGATGCTCTGGGTTCCACGGCTGTGGGTGACGCGCCCGGGTCGCGCCACGCGCTGCCGCTCCACGGGCAGTATAGCGGTGCCCTGGCCCCTCCTCCGCCGCACCGCCCGGTGCCCCCGCCTGCCGGGCGCTGCGTCCGGTGTATCGCATTCCGCGTGGACCCCGCCCCGCCATGCGGTCCAGCGGCCTGCGTGGCGCACCCTGCGCGCTCGCCTGCGGCCGACTCAGGCCGGTCGAGCGTATCACGTGGAACACGTCCTCATGCCGGGAGTCGTCTCGTCGACGAGCTGTTCCACGTGGATACAGCGGCGCGCACCCGGAAGCAGCGCCACCAGGTACGCCTGGCGGGTGCTTCCACGTGACCACGGCGGTCGGTCGCGGCGACGGTCGCCGCGCGCCGCAGCGATCGCCGGTTCGGAGGTACAGTCGAGTGCAGTGCATGATCGAGTGAGCGTGGGCGTAGGTGGGACGAGATCATCGCCTGCGCCAACCAGAAGGGCGGGGTCGGCAAGACCACGACCGTCGTCAGCCTGGCCGCCTACCTGGCGCTCGCGGACAGCGGGTGCTGATCGTCGACCTCGATCCCCAGGGCAACGCCACCAGCGGCCTGGGCATCGACCGCGGCACGCTGCCGGTATCCGTGTATGAGGTCCTGCTGGCTGGAGGCCGACCGCTCGCGAGTCGGTCCTCGCCCCACGGCATCGCCGGGCTCACGATCCTGCCGTCCACGCGCGACCTCGCCGGTGCCGAGGTGGAGCTGGTCCCGGTCGCCGGCGCGCGAACGCCGGCTCAAGCAGCAGCTTGCCGAGTGTCGCCGAAGACTTCGACTTCGTCCTCCTGGATTGCCCGCCGTCACTGGGGCTGCTCACCGTGAACGCGCTCACGGCCGCTGACAGCGTGCTCATCCCGCTGCAGTGCGAGTACTACGCGCTCGAGGGCCTCGGCCAGCTCCTGGCCACGATCGACCTCGTCCGCAGCCACCTCAACCCCGGCTCTGCAGCTCAGGGAGTCGTCCTGACGATGTACGATGCGACGCACGAGCCTCGCGGCCGATGTCGCTCGCGAGGTGCGCCGCCACCTCGGCGACCAGGTGTTCGAGGCGGTCGTGCCCGCGCAGCGTCCGTCTCGCCGAAGCGCCAAGCTACGGCCGCCGATCGCGCTCTACAGCCCGATCGTCGCGGGGCGCCCTGGCGTACCAGGCCTCGCCGCATGAGCTGCTCGACGCGGAGCGGCCGCGCAGCCGAGCGCCGGCCTCCGGAGGCCGCCGCGCTACTGGCGCCGCGCCGGCGACACGACGATGGAGGTCGCCTGAGCGATGGCGCAGTGAGACCAGGACGAGCAGCGGCGGCCTCGGGCGCGGCCTGGCCGCCCTCGATCCCGACCGCCGCAGCCGGGCGTATCGCCGGCCCGCGAGCGTCCCGTTGCGTCGATCGACTCGACCGCAACCCGGACCAGCCACGCCGCTCTTCGATGCAGACGAGCTCCGGCAGCTGGCCGACATCGATCAGCGCACACGGCGTCCTGCAGCCGATCGTGGTGACGCGAGGCGGCGGCGGCTACCAGCTGATCGCCGGAGAGCGCGCCTGCGCGCCGCGCGAGCTGGCCGGCCTCGAGCCATCCCCGCGGTCGTTCGCGATGCTAACGAACAGGAGCAGCTCGAGCTGGCCCTGGTCGAGAACATCCAGCGTGCCGACCTCAACGCGATCGAGGAGGCGCGCGCCTTCCAGCAGCTCATCGACGCGTTCGGGCTGACCCAGGAGCGACGTCGCCGAGCGCGTCGGCCGTTCGCGTCCCGCCATCGCCAACACGTTGCGTATCCTCGAGCACGGCACCGAGGTCCAGGACGCGGTCGTCGACGGCGCCATCAGCGGAGGTCACGCCCGGGCGCTCGCCGGGCTCGACGACCACGCCGCAGCAGGAGGCGCTCTGGCCACGGTCGTGGAGCGCTCGCTGTCGGTGCGCCAGACGGAGCAGCTCGTGCGCGACGCGCCGAGCCGGGGCACGCACGAGCGACCACGCGCCGCGCGGCGACGGTGCGACCCCGACATCGAGCACATGGAGGCACGACCTGCGGGATGCCCTGGGCACCAAGGTGACGCATCATCGCCGGGCCGCACGGGCGGCCGCATCACCATCACCTGGTATGACGACGAGGACCTGGCTCGTCTGGTCGACCGACTGACGGCGCAGGACGATGACGGGAGGACACGATGACCGATCGGCCGACGCCGCGGAGGCTGACGCCGCGGAGCGACGGCGCGTGGCTCGAGGCGCGCCAAGGCGCGCGTACACGGCCGACTCCATCCAGGTCCTGGAGGGCCTGGAGGCGGTCCGGCGCCGGCCGGGCATGTACATCGGCTCGACCGACGGCCGCGGCCTGCACCACCTCGTCTGGGAGGTCGTCGACAACTCCATCGACGAGGCCATGGCCGGCCATGCCACGCACATCGAGGTCACGCATCCAGGCCGGACGGCTCGCGTCCGCAACGCGGACAACGGCCGCGGCGTGCCCGTGGGCAAGCAGAAGCAGACCGGCAAGGACGCGCTCGAGGTCGTGCACACCGTGCTCCACGCCGGCGGCAAGTTCGGCGGCGGCGGCTACAAGGTCTCCGGCGGCCTCCACGGCGTCGGCGTCAGCGTCGTCAACGCGCTCTCCGAGTGGCTGACGCGTCGAGTCCGCGCGCGACGGCAAGGTCTGGGGCCAGGAGTACGAGCGCGGCAAGCCCACCGGGCCCGGTCAAGCTGATCGGCCCGTCGCACGGCCGCACGCGGCACGACCACCATGTTCATGCCCGACGCCGAGGTCTTCGAGACCCTCGACTTCAACTTCGACACCATCGCCCAGCGCCTGCGCGAGTCGGCCTACCTCAACCAAGGGCGTCCACATCCGCCTCGTCGACGAGCGCGTCGAGCCGGCCCGCGAGAAGAACTTCTACTTCGAAGGCGGCATCGTCAGCTTCGTCCGCCACCTCAACAAGGACAAGGACGTCCTCAACCCGGCCGATCGACATCGACCGGCGCGAGGGTCCGACGTCGATCGAAGTCGCCATCCAGTACAACGACAGCTTCTCCGAGACGGTCCTTGCCTTTGCTAACAATATCAACACCGTCGACGGCGGCACGCACGTCACCGGCTTCCGCGCCGGCGCTGACCACGTCGCTCAACGACTGGGCGCGGCGCCAGGGGATCATCAAGGACTCCAAGGACAACCTCTCCGGCGAGGACGTCCGCGAAGGCCTGACGGCCGTCATCAGCGTCAAGCTCACCGATCCGCAGTTCGAGGGCCAGACCAAGGCCAAGCTGGGCAACGCGGACGTCAAGGGCCAGGTCCAGGCCGCGGTCGCGGAGGGCCTCAGCCAGTACCTCGACGAGAACCCGGGCGACGGGCGCCGCATCATCGAGAAGTCGCTGACCGCCGCGCGCGCCCGCGAGGCCGCCCGCAAGGCGCGCGACCTGGTCATCCGCAAGAGCGCCCTCGAAGGGTCCGCCCTGCCGGGCAAGCTGGCCGACTGCCAGGAGCGCGACCCGGAGCGCAGCGAGCTCTACATCGTCGAGGGCGACTCGGCCGGTGGCTCGGCCAAGCAGGGCCGCGACCGCCGCTTCCAGGCCATCCTGCCGCATCTTCGGCAAGATGCTCAACGTCGAGAAGGCGCGCCTGGACAAGGTGCTCGTCCAGCGAGAAGATCCGGCCGCTCATCATCGCCCTGGGCACCGGCATCGGCGAGACGTTCGACATCAGCCAAGCTGCGCTACCACAAGGTCATCCTGCTGGCGGACGCGGACGTCGACGGCGCCCACATCCGGACGCTGCTGATGACCTTCTTCTTCCGCAACATGCTGCGACCTCATCGAGGCCGGCCACCTCTACATCGCCCAGCCGCCGCTCTACCGCGTGAGCACCGGCAAGGTCACCCGCTACGCCGCCGACGAGCAGGAGCGCGACCGCATCGTCAAGGAGATGAAGGTCAAGAACCTCACCATCCAGCGCTTCAAGGGCCTCGGCGAGATGAACGCCGACCAGCTCTGGGAGACGACGATGAACCCCGCCACGCGCACGCTGCTGCGGGTGGACATCGACGACGCCGCCGAGGCGGACGACATGTTCACCAAGCTCATGGGCGAGAAGGTCGAGCCGCGCACGCGACTTCATCAGGGCCGAGGCCACGCAAGGTGCAGAACCTTGACGTCTGAGGCGACCGTCGCGACGCGCGGCCGCGCCTCGTGGCAGAGCGCACTGCCGCGGCCGCACGCGCCCTCGGGCGACGCGCTCGCGGACCTGATCGGCGAGCCGGAGGCGTTCGTGGCCGCGCTGCGCGACGGCCTTGACGGCGCTCGCGGACGACGCCTACGCGCGCAGTCGCAGGAGCGCGTCGCGCCCGGCTCCGGCGTCGACCATCGGCGTCCGCTGGCCGCTCGTCGCACGCCATCGAGCGCGCCCTGCGGCGCGCCGCTCCGCCGAGTCGTCGCCGCGACGTGGCGCTGTGGCTCGCGCAGCGCCTCGCCGATGCGAACCGACGCGGGAGGTGCGGCTGTTCGCGCTGCCCTGCCTGCGGCGCACCCTGCCCGGCGACCCGGAGCGCTCCTGGCAGCTGCTGCGCCGCCTGGCGCGCGGCGCGAGCGACTGGATCGAGGTCGACGCGCTGGCGGAGGTCTACGCCCAGGGCGTCCTCGCCGAGCGGTTCCGCTGGGCGGAGCTGGAGCAGCTGGTCTACTCCGACCGGCCGGATGGAGCGCCGGCTCGTCGGCTCCACGCTCGCCCGCATCCCGCACGAGCGTGCCGCGCGCGCGGCGCGCCGCGTCGCTGGACGCGGCGCGCGCGCTGGCGCTCGATCGGCTCAGCTCATGGGCGACGCCGACGACCAGGTCCAGAAGGCGCTCTCATGGGCCTGCGGGAGTGGACCCGCGTCGACCGCGACGGCGGTCGGGGCGTGGCTCGACGAGCAGTCGGTGCTCGCGGCCGCGACCGCGCGACGGCCACCGCGCCTGGGTCATCCGCGACGCGCTGCCGCACGCAGCCGGCCGAGATCGCGCGGCCATCCGCGCACGCCTGGCGGGGGTGCGACGCGACCGCCGGCGCACCATCCACGAGCCCGCCGCGAGCGGGCATCGCACAGGAGTTCGGCGCTGGCCGCGATGGCCGACCGGGCGCGTCGCCCAGCAGGGTGACCGCTTCACGGGGAGACGCGCATGACGGACGACATCGAGGGGCGCGTCCGCCCGGTCCCCATCGAGGAGGAGCTCAAGAGCGCCTACCTCGACTACGCCATGAGCGTGATCGTGAGCCGCGCGCTGCCGGACGTGCGCGACGGCCTCAAGCCGGTCCACCGGCGCGTCCTCTACACGATGAACGAGATGGGCCTCACCGTCGACGGCCGCGTACCGCAAGTGCGCCGCGATCGTGGGCGAGGTGATGGGCAAGTACCACCCGCACGGCGACCAGGCCA
>CAWAUQ010000006.1:0-22139 GCA_963785225.1 uncultured delta proteobacterium
CCAGTTGGCTTCAACGGCTGAGTACCAGGGTATGATCGCCGGAGCCAATGCTGTACTGCCTGTAAAAAGGCGTGTCGATTATGGGAATAATGTTTACGTTGTATTTGACACCTAAACCCCAGATCAGTTATCTCGGCCTCACTGAAGAAGAAGCCCGCCGCAAATACAGCCACAAGCTGAAAGTATACAGATTTTACTATAAGAACATGCGCCGTGCCATGGTGGACGGCACCGAGAGGGGCATAGCTAAATTCCTCTGTGATGGCAAGGGAAGACTGGTGGGTGCCCATATCCTGGGAGAAGGGGGCGCCGAAGTTATTGACGAGGCTCAGGTGATCAAGGCATTAAAAAAACCTCTCCACAATCTTTATTCGCTGACTCACGCCTATCCTACCTATTCTCAAGCACTTCTTGGACGGGCAAGCCAGCTTGCCTATCTCGAACGTATGGGTGATAACTTCTTTGCCAATAAGGCATTGGCACTCTTTCCAGGTTTAGAAAACCGACTCCATCTTGCCCATATTCGCCTTGCAGAAACTGAGCCGCCGCCACCTGCATCAAATCCCATAGAACCCATGGCGGCCATTCATGTGGACACATATAAGGAAGGTAAAGTTTCGGTTATCCATCTTCCCGAAGACCTCACGAACTATGACGAGGAACCCATATTTGCAGCCATTTCCTCGAAGGAGCTACAGAATGTTCCTGCTCTGATCCTTGACTTCGACAACGTGGAGATAATAAACGGACTTGGCGCCGACATGCTTATTAAGTTCTTCGCTCGGACTGCTCTGAAAAACCAGGCTGTCCTTGCCTGCAATGTCTCCATTGGATTAAAGGCCGTATTGAAGGTCACTGAACTCGATCAAGCCATGATAATCTATGAAACCGAATTGGAGGCCCTCACTGCCTTAGGTGTCTCCTCTGTAAATAAAACCGAAGAAAATAGCCGTGGACTATCGCTCTCACTGAATGGCAGCTCCTGGGCTAAACCGGTCCCCACTCTTTCCCTTGCTGTCAAAATAAAAGGGGCGCGAAACCTTAATGTTGCAGGCCTTCGCGCAGTCGGCCCTGTAAATGGTTTCGGTCCTTTATGGCAGAAGATTTTCCGTCTATCCATAGACAACTCAACAATCACGCCGGAAGAGGCAATAACAGCATTGAAACAAAACTTCCCTGCATTCCAGCCCACTTTCAATCGTTTTTCTCCTTCTCCTGCCGGTATCGCCCCCGGAGAGATCGTCCTCATCGATGCCATGACACCGGGAGGTCCTGTGGCGACAGGGGTTCTGGTGCTCTTTGCCGACGAAAGATCTTTCACCTTTGCCTGTCCCCAGGGACATCCCGAATCGGGATTTGTAACCTTCAGCGCCCACAAGCTAAGCGGGGGAATTGTTGTTCAGATACTGGGTCTTGCCCGCGCCAACGACCCACTCTATGAAAGCGCCTTCCGTGTTGTGGGATCGCAAGTGCAAAGCAGGATATGGACCCACGTATTGTCTTCTCTGGCTGCCTACCTTGGAGTGCCTGCCCGCATCAGTGTCGATGCTCTTCTTTGTGTTGATGAAAAACTCCGGTGGTCTCAGGCAAAAAATATCTGGTACAATGCCCAGGTGAGAACGTTATTATGGGAACCGGTCTATTTGATGAAGAAACTTTTCGGCAACGGCAACAAGGAGGCGAATCCTGCCTAAGTCTCAATACGATGCTGTTGTGGTAGGCTCCGGCCCGAATGGCCTTGCGGCGGCCATAACCATAGCGAGAGAAAACCGATCGGTGTTGCTCCTCGAAGCCGCAGACACCATTGGCGGAGGCACCAGGACAAAGGATTTGACCCTGCACGGTTTCCGCCATGATGTCTGTGCGGCTATACACCCTCTTGCCCTCGCTTCGCCATTTTTCCGTTCCCTCGATCTTTCTTCCTACGGTCTTGAATGGATACACCCCCCTTTTCCCCTGGCACATCCACTGGATGACGAAAAAGCTATTCTTTTGCATCGATCCTTGGAGACAACAGCAGCAGGCCTTGGTCGCGACGGGAAGTCCTATGGTCATATCCTCGAACCTTTTATTAAACACTGGGAAGGGCTTGTAGGAGATCTCTTAAGGCCGCTGAGTCTTCCCGCACATCCCGGAACCTTCATCGGATTTTCTCTGAATGGGCTTCGGTCCGCCCGGTCCGTCGCAGAGCAATGGTTCAAGGACAGAAGGGCTAAGGCCCTCTTCGCCGGAAATGCCTGCCATTCTATTCTTCCTCTCGAAAGTATGTCGAGCGGGGCCTTCGGCCTTATGCTCAGTATGCTGGGTCATGCGGTAGGATGGCCTATGGCAAAAGGCGGTTCTCAGACTATCGCAGACGCACTTGCAGCCTACTTTCTATCAATGGGTGGTGAAATTGCTGTCAATTCACCGGTGTTATCTCTCAGTGATCTGCCTATGGCCCGAGCCACACTTTTTGATATTTCGCCCCGGCAGCTTGAAGAGATTGCGGGTAACCTCTTTCCTGACCATTATCGTGAACAACTCAAAACACACCGTCACGGACCAGGTGTTTTCAAGGTGGATTGGGCTTTGGATGGTCCCATACCCTGGAAGGACCCCTCTTGCTTGCAGGCAGGGACACTCCATCTTGGTGGGACCTTCGAAGAGGTAGCAGCTTCAGAACGGCTGGTCTGGCAAGGAGTTGTTCCTGAAAGACCATTCGTGCTTCTTTCACAGCCGAGTCTCTTTGACCCCACTCGCGCACCTATCGGCATGCATACAGCCTGGGCATATTGTCATGTTCCCAATGGCTGTAGTGTTGATATGACAGGGGCCATTGAAGATCAGGTTGAACGCTTTGCCCCAGGCTTCCGGGATCGCATCAAAGCAAAACACTCAATGTCGCCGGCACATATGGAAGAATACAATGCAAATTACATCGGCGGCGATATAGTAGGGGGCATACAGAGCTTTCGTGAACTTTTTCTCCGGCCTCTGGGAAGATGGCAGGCCTATACAACACCGGTAAAGGGTATCTACATCTGTTCCGCCTCAATGCCTCCAGGAGGAGGAGTCCACGGTATGTGCGGCCATCTTGCGGCAAAGCAGGCACTCACAAAAGTATTCGGTTCTAAATCGTGAGTAAGAAGAAAAAGAGAAAAATGTGGCCAAGGCCGCACTTAATTATTTAAATAACATTTTCATCGCAATATTATGAAGCATTCCTTGCAGAAGTGAGCCTGATGTATTGATAGGCAATCAAATAACCTACCCATAATCATTGTACCCCCCCCTTCAGGGTTAGGCTTCCTCCTATCTTTGAGTTTCTGTAGAAAGTACTATCGATAGAGTTGTATCGGTTTACCTGTGTTTAGCAGCAAGCTCATAAGCGACAGGTATCGTAAAGGTCATTGATGGTGGTGCGAGGTTAATTTGAATGTAACAAATTCTAACGTGACCAACCGATGCGCCCGGGTAAACGCTATTTCTTCGCGTCGCTGATAAATTAGTTTTGCTCTCTTTCATATGGTAATTCTCGGTAATCTATTCAATTGTCCCTGTTTGTTCGTAGGTGGAATGTCCTACCGATGCTCGCAATTAAATTTTCCTCGCGCAAGTTGTTGGCCAGGCACGCAGCTCATACGTGTCTTTTGGTCATACACAGTTATTTTCGCGAAAATGATGTTAATTTTGTAAGGATATTGTTGTACAACCCATCGATGACAGCCTTTGGTATGTTGTGGTTATTACAGAGAAATGAGAAGGCCAGCAGTTCCCCGTCTTTTGTCCTGACATAGCCGGAAAGGTTTCTTACGTGGGTCATTGTGCCTGTCTTGGCCCTGATGTTGCCCGTTGCGCCCCCCCCGGACCAGTTTTTCAGTGTGCCTTCAGTGTCTGGGGCGGCGAGGGAATTGAAGAATGGGTCAAAATAGGGGTTTGGGGCCATTACCTGGAGGAGCTGAGCAGTTTGCTGCGGGGTAATAAGATTGAACCGTGAGAGACCTGAACCGTCCGCCATATAAAAACCTTCCAGATTTACTCCGGCCTTCGTGAGTATGTCACGCACAACCAGAGCTGCTTCCTGGGCGTTCCCTTCTTTCTGCTTTGCCTTAGCGATAGTGAGAAAAAGATTTTCCGTGTAGAGATTATTACTCAGCTTATTGATAACCTTAACGATTTCAGAAAGCTTTGGTGAATGGTAGAAAGCAAGAAGAGTATTGGCTGATGAAGTGTCCAAATCCTTCACTTGATCACAGCCTCCTCGTGTGCAGTATATTTTTCCATTCACTTCTATGCCCTTGCTCAGCAGTATTTCCTTGAAAACAAAGGCGCCGAAGGCGGCAGGATTCTTTGCTGCAATATATTTGACAACGCTTTCATGTTTGAGAGGAATGGCGCCTGAGAGGATGATAGCGTTTCCATTACCGGCATACCCGGCGCTCATGTCCACATCGGAGTCCTTATCTCCTGTTGTGATAGTGGGCAGGACCGTGATGTAGGCTGTCTTCGGTTCAACTTCTACTTTTGCCGGGCTATTGGCTTGGGTTCCCGGAGAAATAGTGAGGGCGATACAGTTGTTGTTAAAGGAAAAGGCATCTATTGGCGCTGAGAAACAATGGTCAACATCATCCCAATGCCAGCCTGCACCGAGGGGGTTATCGTTAAAATATCTGTTATCAACGATGATATCGCCGGTGATTGCTTTGATGCCTTTTTGAATAAGGGTATCGGCCCAGTCTTCGAAGACTTGTGTTGGGTTGTTCTTATTGAAGTAACCTGAGATTGTGGGGTCGCCGGAGGCAGCGATGACAAGGTTTCCCTTGAGGGTTCCCCCGGTAATGGTACCGTCTGTCAGGACTTTTGTTTCGTAAGTAAAATCTGGCGAGAGGTACAAAAGGGCCGCAGCGGATGTGAAGAGCTTCATATTTGAAGCGGATACAAAACGCTTCTGAGCGTTGTGCTGAAATAGAGACTGGCCGCTTTTTGTCGAGATGATTGAAATGCCGATATGGGCAGATTGGAATGCCTTGTCTTCGACGATGCGGGCCAGACTGGCCTTAAGTTTCTTCGTTTCAGCAGATGATGCGTGCAAGTCAAAGGAGAAAAAGAGCGCACATACACAACCAATGAATATGATGACAAGAAGTTGTTTCGTGTGTGGTGTTGGTTGCATATCAGTAATTTGCCCCGAGGCACCGGTCGTTCTGGCAGGCTTGGAGACGAATACGTTCCGGGAACATCTCCTGGAGTTTTGCGAGTCTCTTCTGTTTTGTTACGAAGAGGATTTTTTTGTCTGATGAAAGAAGTTTAAAAAACCCTTCTTCGCTGATAAAGATGTCTTTTGCGTCTTCATATTTTGATCCCATTGCCAGTTCACCCGTATAAGAGGCAACGATGACGCCCTGTTTTATATAGAAAGGGATGGTCTGGTCGTATCCTGAATAATTTATGATATAGTCGGCCTTTGTTTTCTGTTCATTGATCATCATGGCGATATCCTTGGCAGTGTTGAGTCTGTCGACGACAGGAAGGTGAAAGAGGAGTCCAATCATCACAACAAACGAAAAAAGAGCGAGACAGATAAATATCCGTGAGTATTGGGTGAATTTTTTAAAGAAGAAGAGACATAGCATAGCAAAGGACGAAAAAGAGATGTACAGGGATAAGAGGCGTAAGTCTTTCAGGATAGAGGCCGCATCGCCTGACATGTCGGTGATGTATGTTTTTAAGGGAGATAGTTGAAGGAGAAAAGCCCCGGCCCCGCATGCAAGAAATATGATCATGTATATGAATATTTCTACAGGTCTGGTTACCTGCGACTGCCATTTATCATAAAAGAGATAGCCGAGAATAACAGCCATGGCAGGGAACATAGGCAGAATGTATGGAGGTAGTTTTGAACCGGAGACGCTGAAAAAGGTGAACACAACAAAGACCCATATGAGCATCAGTCTCAGTTCTTTAGTCTTCCATATATTGGCAATTGCCCTTGGAATGAAAATAGACCAGGGGAACATGCTGCCGAAAAGAACAGGCAGAAAATAATACATAGGACCGCTCCTTTTGTGCTTCGATGTGAGGAACCTGAGGATGTGCTGGTCCATGAAGAAGAAATAGAGAAATTCTTTTTCTCTTAATGAGATGGCGATGATCCAGGGCAGGGTAATGAGCAGATAAATTGCAAGACCCTTTACGAGCTTCATTTCTTTGATAAAACGAAAATTGCGCTCTGTTAACAGAAATATGAGGATTGTGCCACCCATGAGTATGAGTGCCACAGGTCCTTTGGCCAGGGTGGCAGCGGCAATTGCTGTGTAAAAAAGATAGATGAAGAATGGTTTTTTCTCACGATAAAAGCCATAGAAAGCAAGTAGTGAGAGAAAAAGCCAGAAGGCAAAGAGCATATCGGTAGTTACAATGCGTGCCATGGAAAAAAAGCCGAAGGAGGTGGTGAGGATAATTGAGGATAAGAAGGCCATCTGCTCATTGAACCATCGGCGGATGAAAATATAGAGACATATGACGCAGAGAAAGGCGCAGAGGGCGTTGGGAAACCTGAAAGCCCATTCATTGACGCCAAAGACCTTAAATGACAACGCATCAGCCCAGTACAGAAGGGGTGGTTTTTCAAAATACCTCACATAATTGAGATGGGGGACGGTGTAGTCCTGGAGTTCATTCATTTCCCTCGGTATCTCGGCGTAGCGCCCTTCATCGGGTTCCTTCAGGGAGTAATCGCCGATGCCATAAAAGAAGAATGCATAGGAAAGTATTAAGAGGGCGATGATCTGCATTGCCCGTTGTTTTCTATTCATGTAAAATGTACTCCTCCATCATGTTGGTTCTTTGTAGAGCAGCACAACCATGGGGGTGCTGCCGATTTTCTCCTCAAAGACCAGGGTGGTATTAGGGATGGTATTGTTGACTTCTTCTGCGTCTCTCTTCCTTGTCAGAACGAAAAATTTCTTCTGTGTACCCTGCAAGGTTTTTAAACCGGACATATCGTGTTCGTCGATATGTATGGCAAATTTTCCCACGTAATATACATAGACACCCCGTATGCTGCCGTAATAGACCCAGGGGGTGCCGTCCTGCGTGAGAGATGCTATTTTCTCGCAGAGGGGCCTCGATGATTTATAGGGGTTTATTTTGCTGTAAATTGAGATATTGCCCACCAAGTAGAGACCTGCCATGAATATGATAAGGGCATAGAAGGCGCGGGACATGTTTTTCTTCTTTACAAAAATGATGAGAATGCAGGCAGCAAGTATGGACCAGATACCGATGAGGATTCTTTCGGGCATAAATTCGGGAAACAGGGCTGTTTTATAGGCAAAAAGCGTAATGCCTAAGGCGCAAAAGATGGCTGCAAGAAAGGTAATCGCGTAGGGTGTATATCTGTTCTTTTCCGTAATAATTGCAGAGGCGAGAAAAGCGGCGGCAGGTAATGCCGGCAGCATATATTTACTGATTTTGCCTGAGGAAAGAGAAAGAAAGACAAAGATCCAGACAAACCATATGAGAAAGAACCGCATTGTAGTGTCTTCCTTCCATCTTTTGATTGCCAGATAGATACCTGTCGGTAAAAAGAGTATCCAGGGGGAAAAATCCAGGGGAAAGGTGGTAAAATAATAGTATATGGGCCTTTTGTGGCTCCAGGCATCAAAAAATCGCGTCATATTCTGACGGATGATATTTTCGTAGAGATACGGGAATCCTTCTTTCAGGTAGACCACACAATACCAGGGCACAACAAGGGCAATAAAAAGCAGTATTCCCAGGTAGGTTTCTTTCATTTTCAAGAGGATAAAATTCTTTTCCGTTGCCAGATATACGAATATGACGGGAGCGATCAAAACGATTGCTAAAGGTCCTTTTGTCATAAACGCGCAGGCAGCGGAAACGAAAAACAGATAGTAGAATGCCTTATGCCCGGAATGATGAAAGCGGATGAATGAGAGGAATGCGCCTGTGATGAATGCCGCAAAGACCATATCGACCTGAAGATAACGTGCCTGCCAGTAAAAAAGCGGTGTGGTAATGAGTATAAGGGCTGCCGTGAGGGCTTTTTCCCTTCCGGTATATCTGTAGAGCACCACAAAGAAAAAGACCACTGAGAGAAGGGCAAAGAATGCTGACGGCATCCTCATCGATGTTTCGTTGCTGAGCCGGAAAAGGGATTTCGAAGAAAGGTATGTCAGATAATAAAAGAGGGGTGGTTTTTCCCCGTATGGCTCGTTATTCAGATGAGGCGTTATCAGGTTATTGTCCAGTTCTTTCGTGATCTGGGCGAAATCCCCTTCATCGGGAGCCCAGAAATCCCTCGATTGGAGGTTGAGCATAAAGAGTATCGCTGAAAGTATACAGAGAAGGATGATTGTTCTTTTCATACTATATTATGATTTTCCCGGGAGCTTTTTAGGTTTCATTGCCGGAATATGAACGGACTATTTTATCAAGATCAGCCATGGCGTCATCCATTGTGGCAGTATTCAGTATGTAAGCGTCTGCACGGGCAATAGGTATGGCCGCTCCGTATGAGATTTCCCGTGAATCCCTCTCCTCGAATGCCTGTGGCGAATCATCAGAACGTCCCCTCGATGTGATCCTCTGGAGCCTCAGTCCCCGTGGCGCAACAAAGGCGATTACCTTACAGGAAGTCTTTTCGCGGATCAGGTCAACCTCAGGCCATGAGCGCATCCCCTCCATGAAGGCGATATTACCCGATGAAGAAAGAGCCGAGGCGAGAGTAACCCGTGTCACGCCCATCCCGTCTGCGCCTCTCAGTTCCGTAGATACTTTTGCTGTATTGTCTGCGTTTGCTTCGAGGCCCCTTTTTGCTACTGCCTCGCGGACAATGTCGCCTGTGGCAAAATAGGGAATACCACGTTCATCGGCATAGACCCGTGCAATATTTTTTCCCGATGCAGGCATACCGACAACAATGAAAATTATCATAAAAACTCCCCTTCCGTTAACGCTTCTGATTCTTTTTCGTCCCTCGTCCTTCGTTATTATTAAAAAAGGGGTAGACTGTAAGCCGGGTGCAGTTACTGGGGCTAACGTCGCCCCCTCCACAGGCATAAGCCTGCGGAGCCTCCCCTTCTCGCCCGCTTCTGCGGGCTATTTTCCTTCATATCTACACTCCCTACAATACTATTATTTCAAAAAGGGGTAGACTGTAAGCCGGGTTCTGTTTCCCGCTTAAAGCGGGACAGTGATCATTCCTCTGGTGATTCAGGTTGCCCTGGATCTTGTGCGGCCTACCCGGGTATTGGATGGGCCATCCATGCCGCCTTTTCAAGCGGCACCCTCTTTGGCCTTGCATCGAATGGGGTTTACCAAGCCGCCCGGTCGCCCGGTCGCTGGTGAGCTCTTACCTCACCTTTTCACCCTTACCCCGCGGGAAGCGAGGCGGTATATTTTCTGTGGCACTTTCCCTGGGGTTACCCCCGGTTCCCGTTAAGAACCATTCCGCCCTTTGATGCCCGGACTTTCCTCAGACTTTAAGCCTGCGACCACCCGTCTACCCCTTTTTTTATTCCACCCTTTGCCAGTTTATCAGCAATCCTGTTTTGTTCCCTCGGTATATATTGTATCGTAAAGTGAGTGAAATTACGTATGATTATTTTTACCTTCATTACATATTCTCTTAATATATCGTTATTGATTTTGTATTTGCCGAGGACTTGATTGGCGATGAGGAGGGAGTCCGTATATGCAACCACGTCTTGCGCCCCGAATTCAATGGCTTTTTGCAGGCCACGCAACAGGGCCTCATATTCAGCCATGTTGTTTGTCATTTTGCCGAGATAGACGCTGCCTCTATATATTTCAGCGCCATTTCCGTCTGAGATGACCATGCCTGCGCCGGAATCTCCGGGGTTGCCTGAAGAAGCGCCATCTACATAAATCTGCCAGGGCATTATTCGGTATCTGTGAAATAGAGTATTCTGTTGCAACTTGGACACTGGATAAGTTCTTTGTTTTTCGTGACTTCAATATAGAGTTGAGGTGGTATATTCATGAAGCAGCCGAGACATACGCCGCCTTTTACGTTCACCACTGCAAGGCCGGCTCGTCTTTCGATAAGCACCATATAGGTAGACTTCAGGTGATCATTGACGACTGCTAAGAGTTTATTTCGGGCAGCTTTTAGCCCTGTTATGATTTTATCCATGGATTGAATATCTTTTTCAATGAGACTTTTTTCTGTTTCTATTTCTTTCTCTCTCTTTTTTAGATGAAGAAGTGAAGCATTGTAGTCTTTTCTTATATCTTCGGCCTTATCCATTAAGACAAGGACATCCTCTTCCGTCTTGTCATTTGTAGCTTTTGCGGCTTCTATTTCTTTCAAACTTGCCTGGTATTCCTTATTTGTTTTTACTTCGTGAAGTTTTGCTTCCAGTTTCTTTATTTTATCTTTATCTGCATCAAGTTCTTTTTCTTTTTTGCTTCTTTCTTTTTCCAGCTCTTCAACAATCTCTTTTTGTTTATCAACTTTCTGTTTTATTTCGTCCAGTTCGTTTTGCATTTCCTGAAGTTTTTTCGGAGCCTGAAGAAGTTTGGTTTCGCCTTCGATGATTTTCATTTCTATTTTTTGTGCTTCATAGATAGTACTTAATTCTTGCTCCACGTGATGCCCTCCAAAATGTTAAGGGGTGTACCAGATGGTACACCCCTTTGATTTGCCTTCGTATCTTCAACTTTTTCGTACAAATTATTATTCACCATCACCTTAATTAATAAAATGGGCCCACCTGGGATCGAACCAGGGACCTACCGGTTATGAGCCGGTGGCTCTTCCAGCTGAGCTATAGGCCCAACGTTCTATCAGATAGTATAAAATAAACGATTAAGGCATGCTTTGTCAACGACTGTATGTATATGGGCCCATGTATTTGTTCTCAAATATTCCCTGCTCCTTTCTATGAGTAGCCTTTGCAGAGTTCATTTCTTTTTTAAAGAATCTATGATATTAATTGATAACGTATGAATAGAGAAAAAAAAATAGGAGTAATCCTCGTAGCAATTGGCATTTGTCTTCCTTTGATATTTCTCCCCTTTGTGTCGGGGTATGAAAAAGATAAAGGTATTATTGAAAATTTCTTAAAAATTGGTATTGTCATCAAAAAGGCAAAACCGGTCAGTGCCGATAAAATAGCCTCCACATCCACGGCAAAGATTTTACCAACGAGATTTCCCTTCAGGTTTATTCTGGCTTTTGGTATTTTCCTTATTTTCGCCGGATTTGTAAAAATAGATATACTAAAGCGTAGAGAAATCGATCATAAGTAATAATCGCTAGTCATCACATCAAATTTTTATTTTCTTTTTCTCAGATACTTTATACAATGTTTCAGCTCTTTTTAAATATTAAGACAGGGAGAGGTCATGAAAGACTCAAGGGTAACCAAGGAAGATCTTATTGAAAAGGCAAAGAAACCAGCCCAGGATGCAATGAAGATGCATCCCTATTATAAAGGAAAAATAGAAATAGTACCGAAATGTGTCATCAGGGATATTAATGATTTTGCCATTTGGTATACCCCTGGGGTAGCTGAACCCTGTATGGACATTTACCGCAATCCTGAAAAGGTTTATGAACATACGAACAAGGCAAACATGGTGGGGATCGTGAGCGATGGGACCAGGGTCCTCGGACTGGGTGATATAGGGCCCATGGCGGGATTGCCTGTTATGGAAGGGAAGGCTCTTCTCTTCAAATATCTCGGAGGGGTGGATGCGTTCCCCATCTGTCTCGACACGAAAGATCCCGATGAGATTATACGGACCGTTAAGATTATCTCGCCTGTTTTTGGGGGTATAAACCTCGAAGATATTGAAAATCCGAAATGTTTCACTATCCTCGAACGCCTGCGGGCCGAATCGCCTATCCCGGTCTGGCATGACGACCAGCAGGGAACTGCTGCAGTTACCCTTGCGGGGCTTATCAATGCCCTGAAGATTGTCAAAAAGAAGATTGAAGATGCAAAAATCACTATGATCGGCATAGGCGCTGCCAATGTCTGTATTGTCAGAATGCTTATCAAGGCAGGCGCTGATCCGAAAAAGATTATTGTTGTCGATAGTAAAGGAATTCTGAACAGAAAGAGAGACGATATCAGACCTGCCAACAAAGAAAAGCTTGAATTCTGCCGGATGACCAATGGAGACAATCGGGATGGCGGGACAGAAGAAGCCATGAAAGGACAAGATGTGGTGATAGCACTTTCAAAACCGGGACCGGATGTTATCGAGAAGTCCTGGGTAAGTGCCATGGCAGATGACGCCATTATCTTTGTCTGTGCTAACCCCATACCGGAGATGTGGCCCTGGGACGCAAAGGAAGCAGGCGCCAGGATAGTCGCCACCGGCAGGAGTGATTTTCCTAATCAGGTCAATAATTCCGTGGGTTTTCCTGCAATATTCAGAGGCACTCTTGATGTAATGGCCAGGACTATTACCGACGAAATGTGTATTGCTGCTGCCTATGAATTGGCAAAATGTGCTGAGGATAAGGGCATCCATGAAGATTATCTTCTCCCCACGATGAATGAATGGGAGATATTTCCCAGAGAGGCTGTTGCCGTTGCTAAGATGGCTATGATGCAAGGGGTGGCCCGTCTGAAAATAGACGAAAAAGAACTCTTTCAAATGGCTGAAACAAAAATAAAAAGGGCCCGCGATGAGGTGGGACTCCTCATGGAAAAGGGTATCATTGCCCCTTATAAGGAGTAATTTGTGCGCCAGATCCACGTTGATGCAATCATATCTGCAGTTGAGGCACTTTTTATCGAGGCCAATATTTATCTTTCCGAGAATATATTGAATGCGATAAAAGATGCTATTGAGAAGGAAGAATCACCGCAGGGGAAGGAAATTCTACGGGAGCTTATAAAGAACGCGGAAATCGCGGAAAAGGAACAGTTGCCTGTCTGCCAGGATACCGGACTTGCCGTTACGTTTATCGAGGTCGGTCAGGATGTCCATATTATCGGTGGGAGCCTTTCTGATGCAATTTCCGAAGGAGTACGAAGGGGTTATCGGAAAGGGTATCTGAGGAAATCATGTTGTCACCCTTTTACACGAAAAAATACCGGCGACAATACGCCGCCTATTCTCCATGTAAAGATTGTTCCCGGTGATGTCCTTAAGATTACCGCAATGCCGAAGGGCGGCGGCAGTGAAAACTATGGAGAAGTAAGGATGCTTGTTCCTTCCGAGGGAAAAGAAGGGGTGAAGTCTTTTGTGCTTGATATGGTGAAAAAGGGCGGTCCAAACCCCTGTCCGCCGATTATTGTGGGTATAGGGATCGGCGGTAACCTTGAGACATCTGCGATCCTTGCGAAGGAAGCCCTGATGGTACCTCTGGGAATCCGGAATGATGATGGGGAGCTTGCTGAATTTGAGTTAGAGATCCTTGAGTGAAATCAATAAGACCGGTATCGGACCGCAAGGCTACGGAGGCACTGTAACGGCCCTGGATGTGCATATTAAAATGTTGCCATGCCATATTGCCTCACTCCCGGTTGCCGTGAATATGCAATGCCATGCGCACCGTATCCGGGAAATTGTCCTGTAAAGAGGTGATAGGTGGAAATTAAGAGAATAAAGACCCCTTTGGATGATGTGGTGATAAAGGAACTCCGGGCAGGCGAGAAAGTCCTCCTCACCGGTTTTATTTATACGGCCAGGGATACAGCGCACAAACGGTTCATTGATGCATTGAGAAGAGGGGAAACCCTTCCCTTTGATATTTCAAACCAGATTATTTATTATTGCGGTCCGTCACCTGCGCCCCCCGGAAAGGTCATCGGGTCGGCCGGTCCGACGACGAGTTCGAGAATGGATCTATACACCCCTCAGTTGCTGTCGTTGGGTCTTAAGGGTATGATCGGGAAGGGAAAGAGATCATCTGAAGTGAAGGATGCATTAAAACAATATAAGGCGGTTTATTTCGGTGCAACCGGTGGGGCCGGCGCGCTCATTTCTCAAACCATTGTTTCTTCGGAGATTGTCGCCTATGAAGAGTTAGGCCCGGAGGCAGTCGTAAAGCTTGGCGTCAAGGATATGCCCCTCTTTGTTATTAATGATATCTATGGCAATGACCTCTATGAGAAGGGTATGGAACATTACCGGAAGTGAAGTCCGTTTTCTTTTGACTTTTTAAAGCAAATATTCTAAAAAGAGTAAAATTACAAGGGGATATAATGCGGGAAATTCGTGTTGCCGTAGTTGGGATTGGTAATTGTGCGAGTTCGCTCATTCAGGGCCTGCAATACTATTCACAGAAACGAAAAGACCCTATAGGACTCATGCACTATGATATATGCGGCTATAAGCCGGGAAATATCAAAATTGTTGCGGCCTTTGATATTGACAGGAGAAAGGTCGGAAAGCCCCTTGAAGAAGCGATCTTCTCTCCCCCCAACTGCACAAAGACAATAGAGCATGAAATCCCGTCATCAACCGTGAAGGTATCCATGGGACATGTCCTGGACGGGGTATCGCTTCACATGAAAGATTATCCGGCACAAAGAACTTTCCTTGTTTCCAAAGAGAAGCCTGTCGATGTGGTCAGTGTTCTTAAGGAAAAAGATGTTGAAATTCTCATTAATTATCTGCCTGTCGGTTCTGAAAAGGCTGCACGATATTATGCCCAATGTTGTCTTGAAAGCGGGGTAAGCCTTGTCAATTGTATCCCTGTGTTTATTGCATCGGATAAAGAATGGGCAAAAAAATTCAGGCAGAAAAAGATACCGATTATCGGTGATGATGTGAAATCGCAGATAGGGGCAACGATAATTCACAGGAGCCTCACAAAACTGTTCCATGACAGAGGCGTGAAGATTGACAGGACATACCAGTTGAATACGGGCGGCAACACGGATTTTTTGAATATGCTCAACAGGGAGAGGCTGATATCAAAAAAGATTTCCAAGACAGAAGCGGTGCAGTCAATGCTTGATATGCCTATGCCGTCGGAGAATATCCATATTGGCCCCTCGGATTATGTGCCATGGCAAAATGACAACAAGGTCTGCTTTATGCGCCTGGAAGGCAGAATTTTCGGGGATGTGCCGATAAATCTTGAACTGAGATTATCCGTAGAAGATTCGCCGAACAGCGCAGGATGTATGATCGACGCGATACGTTGTTGTAAAGTGGCACGGGATAGGGGGATAGGGGGTGTCCTCGAATCTATATCTGCTTATACGATGAAACACCCTATCAAGCAATATCCTGATGAACTTGCCCGGACAATGGTGGAAGAATTCATTCGAGGCGAGCGGGAAAGGTAGAGCGTCTGTGGTAGGCGCATTGATAGGTCATTCCCTCGACAAATTCATAGTAACAGTTTATCGTTTCTTTCTTAGAAATAAGTCAATACATCCCAACGTGCTTACCATCTTCGGGACATGCTTCGGATTTGCTGCATCGGCTTGTATTATTTTGGAATACTTTCTCATCGGCGCCTTAGCGCTTCTCGTATCCGGTTTTTTTGACATGCTTGATGGCGCCCTTGCTCGCAGCACAGGTAAAGTGACCCTTTTCGGTGGTTTTTTCGATTCTGTTTTGGACAGGTATACCGATCTTGTCATTATGGGCGGTATCATTCTCTTTTTTATTATGCGCAATGATATCATTTACAGTGTTATCACTTTTATCGCGGCAATCGGAACGGCTATTATCCCTTATGCCAGGGCGAGGGCTGAAGCTGCCTCTGTCCAGTGCAGGGCAGGTTTACTGGAGAGGCCGGAGAGGATAGCGCTATTACTCATAGGTCTTTTCTTCCCGCCAGCATTACCATACATCGTTATTATACTTGCTGTTCTGACACATGTAACGGTGATCCAGCGGATAGTCCATGTATATAAAGCATTGAACAACTGAAGACATTTTTAGCTGATTGTGTTGTAGATCTCTTCTTTGAGTATGTTTTTTGCCAGCTCTTTGGGAATGTCGGTTTTTATCACGGCACCCTTTTTGAAAAGGATCGCTTTATTTGAGCCGAAGGCAATGCCGATATCAGCCTCTTTTGCCTCGCCGGGACCGTTGACTTCGCATCCCATGATGGCAACGTTGAGATGGCCATCAAGATCGATGATATCTTTTTCAAATTCCTCGACGATTTCCATAAGATTTTCGTTTTGCATCTCCCGCAGGTTGGACAGGATATAAGATTAATCCCTCTTTTTCTGAGACCCATATCACGGAGGATATGGTATGCCGCGACAACCTCGTATACGGGGTTGCCCGTCAGAGAAACCCGGACAGTATCGCCGATCCCTTCGTATAAGAGTATGCCGATGCCGATTGCCGACTTAATGGCGCCGGAGAATATGGGACCTGCTTCGGTAATGCCTATGTGAAGGGGATACTGGGATTTTTTTGAAAACTTCTTATATGCCTCGACAGTCTGATAGATATCGGAAGCTTTCAGGGAGACCTTCAGTTCGGTCCAACCGGCGTCTTCAAAAAGCGCTGTATAATAAAGAGCGCTCTCAACCATGGCGTCAGCCGAAGGTCTTTTATATTTTTTCAGGATCCGTTTCTCTATAGAGCCGGTGTTCATACCTATTCTGATAGGTGTTTTTGTATCTCGCGCCATGTTGGCAACTTCCTGAACTTTGCGAACATTATTAATAGTGCCCGGGTTAATCCTGATACCGTCAATGCCGAGGTCCATGGCCCTCAAGGCGATCTTATGATTGAAATGAATGTCCCCGATGATTGGTATATCGACTTCTTTTTTTAAAAAGGGGATGATTTTACAGGTTTCTTCCTGGGGGAGGGCTATCCGTACCAGTTCACATCCTGCTTTTTTCAGTTCCCTTGTTTGATTCAATGTTTCCTGAAAGTTATCGGGGTCGGTTTTGAGCATAGACTGAACAACAATGGGACTGTCTCCCCCGATGAAGACATTTCCTACTTGAATTTTCTTTGTTTTTTTCCTTTTCATTTTTTGTTTGTTCCCTAAAAAGATAATTTCTGATACGATTTATCATATCCCGCATATATGTTTATTGTCAATGACATCAGTCATGTTTTATGACTAACTATCGCATTCGGTTACTATGCCCACGGTATGAATGGTGCAGGGGAGACGTTCGGTATCTGTTTAAGGGGAAGGAACAAAATATTTTAACCCCGTTAAAGAATTAGCTTGACTCCCAGGTCCTACTGTTATAATTTTTAACAGTTTGTTAAAGATTTCACTTGATACACAGATCTAAGGGTCAAAGCGATCGGCGCAATGTATCAAACATTGATTTTTTATTGGGCATAATAATCTAAACGATCTTTAAGGAGGTGGTTTCCAAGATGGATAAGTGGACCTTCGGTTTGACAATGCTCGTTATCGGCATGGGCGGAACAATTGTGACCCTCATGGTTTTTAGCCTGATTATGTCTGCGCTCAAAAAGGTTTTTCCGTATCGTGAAGAGAAAGAGAAATAACAACGATAGAGAATAGAAATAAGGAGGGAGAGAGATGTACGAAGCTTTTACGAATGGATTAATGGGTCTTACTGCAGGCTTTGCCGCACTGCAATGGCAGCATGCAGCGATGATGATAATAGGGGGTATTCTACTGTACCTTGGTATAAAGAAAGACTGTGAACCCTTGCTGTTGGTTCCGATAGGTTTTGGGTGTATTCTGATCAATATTCCTCTTGCAGGCCTTATGGAAAAAGAGGGATTTTTAAGAGTCATCTATGATGCAGGTATTATGACCGAATTGTTCCCTCTCCTGATCTTTGTGGGAATCGGCGCGATGACAGATTTCGGTCCCGTGTTAGAGAACCCGTACACCTTTCTTCTGGGGGCAGCAGGACAGTTTGGAATATTTTTGACACTTCTTATCGGTCTTGGGCTGAATTTTCCCTATTTAGATGCAGTTACAATCGGAATTATCGGGGCATGTGACGGACCGACGGTTATCTATGTGGCTTCCAAGTACGCGCCACACTTATTGGGTCCGGTTTCTGTCGCTGCCTATTCATATATGTCATTGGTGCCAGTCCTTCAGCCGCCTATCATGAAAATGCTTACGACAAAAAAAGAGCGTGAGACAGTCATGAAAACCCATAAAAGGACCGTTTCAACAACAACGAAACTTCTTTTCCCTATTGTTATTACTGTCGTTGGTGGTCTCATCGCTCCCATGGGTCTGCCACTTCTTGCGACGATCATGCTCGGCAACCTCATGAAGGAATCCGGAGTGGTGTCGCGACTCTCAAAGGCAGCGGAAAACGAGATAGCGAATGTTGTTACGCTGCTTCTCGGCATCTGCATAGGAGCAACCATGAGCGGCCCCGTATTTATGCAGAAAACGACCCTTATCATCCTTATCCTCGGTCTCCTTGCGATCTGTCTCGATACAGTCTTCGGGGTACTCTTCGGAAAGGTCCTCTATTATGTGACGGGCGGAAAGGTTAATCCGCTTATCGGCGCTGCCGGCATCTCGGCATTTCCTATGGCGGCACGTGTTGCCCAGAAAGAAGGTCAGAAATACAATAAGAGGAGTTTTCTCCTTATGCATGCGATGGGGGCAAACGCGGGCGGTCAGGTTGGTTCTGTCATGGCAGCCGCCGTAATGCTTTCGGTTTTAAAGGGTATGGGAGTCATATAGACATAACCCTATAAACCACTGAAGTAAGATAATTCTGAAAGGGTAGGAAGTCAAAGTAGACATCCTACCCTTTTTTTATTAGTCTGGTTAACCACTTATGGGAACAGGGTAACTTTGTGCTTGAAATTTCTGCCGGTTTATGTGCATTTAAAGCGGGTATTGAACGGTAATAGTGGTTTCATAGGAGGCTTTCAATTATTGATTTAGGTTTCTTTGGCGCCCTCACATTTGATCTTAAATTTTTTACCAGTTTTTTGAGTATTATTCTTATTGATCTTGTTCTTGCAGGTGATAATGCTGTTGTGATTGCTATGGCGGTGAGGTCCCTGCCAAAGAAGCAGAGAAAAAAAGGTATCCTTTTTGGCGCCGGAGCAGCCATAATATTGAGGGTAGGGTTAACAATCGTTATCGCGCAATTAACAGGCTTACCCTATATCAAGTTAATCGGTGGGATCTTGATCCTCTGGATTGCCGTAAAACTTCTTGTTGAAGGTGCGCCGGAAGAGAAGCTGGAGCGTGAAGCAACTTCCGTTATGCAGGCATTAAAGATCATCGTTATTGCAGATATAACGATGTCGCTCGATAACATGCTTGCCGTTGCCGGAGCATCACATGGAAACTCGGTACTCATTATCTTTGGACTTTTAATGAGCATCCCCTTTATTGTCTTTACAAGCAATCTCCTGACAATGTTAATGGACAAGTACCCTGTTATCATTTACATTGGTGCGGCCATACTTGGTAAAGTCGGCGGAGAGATGATCTTCACAGACTTTATAGTCGCAAAATATGTACATATACCGCACTGGGCACTTTACTGCATTGAGGGGGTTTTTGCCGGAGGTGTTCTTGTCGTCGGGAAAATTCTGGTGAAGAGGAAGATTTTAAAAGCAGAGAAAGAGGAACACTTGGTTTCTCATGAGTAAGAATTAATACTTCATCTAAGGGGGCTGCATGGCTATTTTAACGATATCTCGTGAAATCGGGACTGAGGGTTTGCAGATCGGCAGGGCTATTGCCGATAAGATGGGGTATACGTTTCTTGACAAGAAGAAAAGCCTGCAGGATCTCGAGATCGATGGAGTCAGATGGGAGAAACTGGGAGAGGAATTGCTGGAGGAACGTGTACCGGGCATTTGGGAAAGGTATGACTGGCAATACTGGGGTTTCATTGCGCTGACGAAGAGCCACATTCTTGAACGGGCCTTGACGGGAAACGTTGTGATTATGAGTAGAGGAGGCAATTCCCTTCTCAATGGGGTTGCTTATGCATTGAGGGTTCGCATCATTGCACCCATGGAAAAAAGAGTGAAGCGGGTTACTGAAGACGAATCCAACGGCGTTTTTATTTGTTCCAATATTGTGGCGGCACGAAAACTCCTTGAAAAGGCCGACAAAGACGGAAAGGCACTTATACGCTCCATATTTGATAGTGATTGGAATGATCCTAGGGCTTATGATCTGACCTTAAATATGGAATCCGTCAGCGTTGATGAAGCGGTTGATGCCCTTACGGGGATGCTTGTCAAAAGGGACGAGCTCAAAGATGATAAAGCGGTAGAGCTTCTGAAGCGCCGGGCACTGGCAGCGAAAATACATGCGGCGATTGCCACGAATCCTTCGTTTTTAGTGCCCACCCTTGAAGTATTGCCTTCCGAGGGGGGCATTATCTTGAAGGGCGTAGTGCATAACGTAAAGGAACACAAACTTATTGAAGAACAGGCCAAAAAAATAGCCGGCACCGTTCCTGTTAAATGTGAACTGCATTATCGCTAAAAACAAACAATGAGATGAGATAGCCTAATTCATTTTGAAAGAGTAACCCGATCCATGTAACCAGCATCATTGACAATTGAGCCAATGTTAATAAATTATTTTGCGTAGCGATCAAACATTTGATGATACGCACTTTATCGTATAATTAACTATCTTGTTGAATAGGTTGAAAAACAGTTCCCACACTAAAAGCTATCTTGTTTCGGACCGGACAAGGGCAGCAGAGTTCGAAATATAACTGACCGTATAGAATATTGAGGTTCATTAATGGCCGGTAAATCGGCGGATAATGGCAAAACTATTTGCATGTAGTTTCATGAATTCTGAGGCCATTAATATGAGGTCTCCTTTATCGCTTATGTCCAAGGCATAGCGCCACCTGATGTCAAAGCTGAAGGTGTCCAGGGCCTCCTGATCGCTTCAGTCGTCCACTCCTGTAAAAGATATACGCCTAAGCAATCTGGCAACGCTGAAATTGGGGCGACCGGTCTTCCCGTACAGCATCGCGTAGTGATCTTTGTTCCTGAAGAGGATTGGAACTGAAGAGGATTGGAAGCACTTCATCCATAAACAGGTGCGCCCATGAAGACTCCGGACGTCTGCGCAATGAGGGAGTAATCTTTGTCTCTACGCCGAATATACTGGTCTCAGCACGAAAAAGTCTTTACTTTATGATTGCCATTGTAACAGTCTCACACATTTGTCGAACTCGTACATGGAGATGAAGAGCATTAATTGCGCAAAGACGGTCTTTCCTGAATTCATATACCATAGCCTCCTGGGGTGATCCAGAAGTATGGCACCGGGCAGATTCCGAATTCAAATCGAAAAATAACATTTTTTCTAAAACCTCCATTTTGCTTGTGTTGCGCATAATGCACTCTTCAACGTTGGGACAGTAGTGGATGTTTATATAAACATATATATAGTTTATCAGTATTATAAATATCGATTGATTGCATAAACGCTGGTAGACTATATCCGCATAAATACCGAAGGTTATTATAAAAAGTCAATTCATGATGATTACAAAGATCAGGTAGTTGTTATATCTCATTTGGTGAGGTAAATATGAAATTTCCGGATAAGTTGCGTTTTCTTGCCCGCTTTCTCAAACCACGTTATTTGATTTTATTTGGCATGTTCGTCTTAATCGTTTGCGCTGTCAGTTTCTTCCGGGGTTACGGAAATACAAGTTTTGACGTTTGGAAATCGGGTTTTCGTGAATTAAACATAGCATATCCCGATGCCCTCATAAAAACAAAGTGCCTTGTAAAACTTCCGCGTGATCTTATCCGGATACCTATTTTCAAGGACTTGCTTACTGAAGACTTCGTTTTTTATTACGAGCAAAATGAAGGATTTCTTAGCATGAGCGGGACTTTACGGCGAATTGCATATGAACACAATCTAAATCTTGGTGACTGGGTAACTAGCATGGTTCTCGATGAACCAGCCGAAATTGCTCTCTGGAAAGGCCCAAGCGGTCGACTCACTCATTACCTCATTGCCATGAGCCGTAATAATCTTACCAAGTTACTTGAAATGGCCGTCAAGGTTGCCATGAACGACAAGCAATTGAAAAGATTTGAAGATGATCTTGTTGTAGATGGCAAATCTGTTCCTATTTTTGCTTTGTCCTATTCAAATAAAAAAACACTGTTTTTTGCCACAGAGGGTGACCGTATGATCGTCAGCTAATGCTTTTCTGACACGCTGCTGCTTGCGGCGGGTAGTTTATTCT
>CAWAUQ010000007.1:0-370953 GCA_963785225.1 uncultured delta proteobacterium
TCACTCAAAGCCCTTCCCATAATCTGGGAAGCTGTCTCACACTGGCTATTTTTCCCTTTACTTCCGTATACGATTTGTTACAATGGAAAAAAGGTGATATGAAAACTTTAAACCCATTAGAAGAGGTAAAAGACTTATGAGTGGTGAAGATATAACAATCAAAAAGATCCTGCACTCCATCCAGAAAGACTTATCCGAGATTAAAAGTAATCAACGAGAGATCAAAGAGTATTTCCATATTGAACAAATCCCGCAACACACACCTCAGAGCTTAGAAATACGGGCAAAAAACAATTTGGCAATCCACATGGAAAAGTGGAGGGCAAGGCAAGCAAAAAAGGTTTAAAATGTTCAGAGGGTACCGAGTCCCTTGTATTGATAGGAAACCCACAAGGGAATGCAACACACATCTTTATATAACATTTTGACATTTGGTAGGACATTAACACGAGCCAAGTCAATGCATCCTTCATGAAGTCGATACCAGGAAGACTCTTAACTTTCATAGCAGTTTTCATCTGGTAATCTTCAATGCCAAAGAGCAATGATCCTTCTGTTCAAGGGGTCAATATATTATTTTACGATAGAAGACAGCAACGATTGCAAAGAGTGTCGTAAATCTTCGTCTTTGCACACTGCAAAACATATTCTCGCTACTGTCTCTGTTCCGGATACTATTAGGCATATGCTCATACTGAGATAAGGGCGATACGGCTGATTTCTTTGATTTGAAGAAAGTGGTGGAAAATTGGTATACTCTTGCATAGTACGAAAAATGCCATGAAAAATGCAGGTTTCACAATAAGTTTTCGAGCGTATACTTGTCCCGGGGGAGAAGTCCTCCAATGGACGCCGCCCGGTTTTCGCCATCAAAAAAGGCAGGGAGTTTAGGTGCATCTACGACTTCCCCATGGGATGATCGGAGTATTGTTTATTTTTCTCCTATTTTCATCTGCAGCGATTCTTTATACAACGGCCCAGAATGTTTACTCTGTTCAAAGTCTTGCATTACAGTCTCTCCAGAGTACCGCCTTTTCTCTGGCTAAATCTGTCGAAAACGTACTTTCTATCAATAATCGGTTTAAGATGGGAGAAATTCGCGAGATCTTTTCTGATCGTGTGGTAGCTTATGCCTTGATCTTAGAAAAAGACGGAAAAATTTCTTTTCATACTAACCCCGCCCTTATTGGTTCATCGCTTTCGTGGGAACAACTTGAACGGTCTTCGAAGGCAGACACTCTATCAGGTAGGAGGATAGTACTTCAGACTGGTATACCGGCTTATGAATTTGACTATCTTGTCCATGCTTCTCACGGCTCAGTGAGTATTCTCAGGCTTGTGCTCCATACAACTCCGGCAGATCTTATCATCTCAAAAGCAAAAAGGATGTGGTGGACTGTGGGCACAGTATTGATCATTCTCTGGACTACCGGTCTCCTGCTCGGGTTTATGTTCCTCCGGTACGTGCGACTTCAGGCCCAGCTGGAAAGACGAAAGCAGATGGCCCTCATTGGCCAGATGACGGCGGTTCTCGCCCATGAAATCCGTAACGCTCTTGCCAGTATAAAAGGTTACACCCAATTGGTCGATGAAAAGACACCCCCTTCGGACTCAAGGAAAGAAAACCTTGAAGCAGTATTGACCGGTGTCGGTCGGATCGAATCCTTAGTGGATAGCCTCCTCCTCTTTTCAAAAGATGAAGTTTATGATATTAAACCTGTGGAAGTTATGGCAGAGCTTCGTGAGACCCTCAAACTTGTCCTGCCATTCTGGGAGGGGAAGGTAGAGTATGAAGGAAAAATACCCGTCTATGCAAAGGCAGATAAGGAGAAACTCAGCAGAGTGATCGCCAATGGAATTCGGAATGCCGTGGAAGCAATGGGGGAAAACGGGGTGCTGCGGATCTCAACTTGTAATGATGGGGGCCAAGTTATTATAAAGATAGAAGATACAGGGACCGGTATCCCTGAGAAAGCAATACCGGAGATTTTTACGCCTTTTTATACAACCAAGGCTGATGGTACCGGTCTGGGACTATCTTATTCGGAGAAACTGGTAAAAGGGATGAGAGGACAAATCGACCTGTCGAACAGGGATGACAGAACAGGGGCCGTCCTGACTATCCGTCTTCCGATAGCACAGGAGCCAACGCCATGAACAGAACCGTGCTGCTTATTGATGATGACGGCCTTCTTCGCTCTTTTCTTGCGACGGTTTTGAAAGAAGAAGGTTACTCGGTCGAGGAGGCCAGTCGAGGTAAGGATGGTCTTAAAAAACTCTCCTCATCAGACTTTGATCTTGTCATAACCGATCTCAAGATGCCTGATATATCAGGTCTTGATGTTATGAGAGAAGGGAAACAGATTAAGCCGGAGACTAAATGGATTATTATCACTGCCTACGGTTCTATTGCGAATGTAGTGGAGGCTATGAAGGAAGGGGCTTCGGACTATCTGACAAAACCCTTCAAAAGCCCGGATGAACTTCGTCATGTGGTTGGGCGTGTATTTAAAGAGATAGCCACCGAACGAAAGATATTTCTCCTCTCAGAAGAATTGGGCAGGCAGTTTCCTCCTACGGAGATGATTTTTTTGGGCAAGGGAATGGATTTAGTCCGGGGGCTTGTCCACGATGTTGCGCCTCTACCGACTACGGTACTCATTACAGGTTCCAGCGGAACCGGTAAAGAGCTGGTTGCCCGGATCATTCACCAGCTAAGCCCCCGTAAAGAGGGGCACTTCATCGCGGTGCACTGTTCATCTTTAGCAGAAACGCTTTTGGAAAGTGAGCTTTTTGGTCACGAACGAGGAGCCTTTACCGGGGCGGCGATGATGCGAAAGGGTAAGTTCGAACAGGCAGACAGAGGGACCATATTCCTCGACGAGATTGGAGATATTTCGCCGTCTGTTCAGGTGAAGCTTCTTCGGGTGCTTCAAGAAAAACAGTTTGAACGCGTTGGAGGCTCAAAGCTGATCTCTGTCGATATCAGGATAATTTCAGCAACAAATAAAGACCTCAAAATGGAAGTGGCTGCAGGCCATTTCCGTGAGGATCTCTACTATCGACTGAATGTCTTCCCTGTATCCCTTCCTCTCCTAACGGAACGAACTGACGCGATAATTCCCCTTGCAGAATATTTTACAAAGAAATTTTCGGCATCTTTAGGAAAGGGGCCAACAACAATAAGTGATCAGGCACAATCGGCCCTTCTTTCCTATTCGTGGCCAGGCAACATAAGAGAACTTCAAAATGTCATCGAGCGGGCAGTGATCCTTTCCAGAGGAGAAATTGCTGAGGAGCACCTTAATCTTGAAGACACGAAGAAAGTGCATCACGGCAGCGAAGGACTGTTGCGCCTGGCTGAGCGGGAATTGATTGAAGGGGCCCTCAGAGAGACAGCAGGAAACAGACGAAAGGCAGCGGATAAGTTGGGTGTTTCCTTGAGGACCTTGCAGTACAGGATTAAAGAGTACGGGTTGGAGTGAAAAGTGCAAATATTGCTCATCGATAGTGCAGAAATTGCACTTCAAGGGGGTTTCCTTAGAGATAGGATGTAAAATTATCCTTCCATTACAATGCGTTGGCTTATTTCAAGCGAAAGGCATCCCGCTTGCAATGCATTAGGGTGAAACTAATAACCCAAAAGGAGGAAGCAAAATGAAAAAGAGAACTTGTAAAGGATTTATAATTGCAACAATGATAGCGGCCTTGGTTATTCCCGCTGTTGCCTCAGCAAGAGGAGCAGGCGGAGGAGGTGGAGGAGGTGGTAATATGGGTGGACAAGGTATGCAGACCCAGACAAGGGATATGAATCAGACGAGGACCCAACAACACCTCAACGATGGATCAGGTCTCAACAAGGCAGGGAGCGGTGCCGGGACAGCCATAAAGAGCGGAAAAGCTTATGGTCCGGGAGATGGCACGGGGAATGCCGGTATCGGCCCAAAGGATGGAACTGGATACGGTGCGCCAGCAAACAGATAATTACCACAGAACTTGTCGGGCAAGCAGGCCTTACGTCCTGCTTGCCCTTTTGACGGGAGCGTTATTCCTGCTTCCGCTCCTTCCGGTATGGGCCGCAGAGGATAGAGTGCTTGAGCAGAGCGGTATACGTTATCCTGAAGGCTATGATGTAAATACTGTTGGTGAACTACATGGGAAGGCCTATAACGTGATGGTACCCGAAAGCGGCCCTGTCAGATTTTCGCTCATATCAAGGCGAGACACCTACTTGGTTTTCGCATCTCCAGGCTGGTACTGGCATGACTTCGGTGCCTCAATAAAGGATGGGGATGAAGTGCGTGTTATTGGCTCTAAATCGTTGGGAAAGGATGGAAACCTCTATATAATCGCACAAGAGATTCGGCTACCGGGATCCGGCAAACCTCTTGTTTTCCGTGGAAAAGAAGGGGCTCCCTTATGGAAAGCAATGAGTTCTGGAACAACGGGGGGTCATAGCGGATTCGGGTCCCCACTGGGTGGCAAGGGCGGCGCGGGGATCGGAGGTGGCGGTGCAGGACGGAGCCGCAGATAGAAAAAATACTCGGAAAAGGAGCCTTACGTGAGACATCTTGCGATCATTATATCGGCAGTTCTTTTATGCACAATATTTGCCTCGGGAAATACCTGCTGGGCAACAACTTGGGAAACCGGACTAAAAACAGGTTTTGATACCAATGTCGATCGTGCCCTCAGCAACGAAAAAAGCGATTCGTATCTTACCGGGTATCTATCCTTCAGTAGAATACCGACAGGTGAATCTCGTTTTGACTGGTTATTCGGCGCAACTCTGGAAGGGACCGGATACAACCGGTACAGTGATTTAAGCTACGGGCTGATCAATGTTGCCCCCGGTTTTGTTTATGTTCCTCATCGCCTTGTATCTTTGACAACGACGGTCTTTTTTGAGGCTAAGGCGGTAAAGGACTCGGACCAGAATTCTCTGGCCACAGGAGGTAAGGTGATGATCCGGGAACAGATACATCCGGACTTTTATCTTGGCCAGTATTATCTGTTCAGGACCAGTGCCGCAAATGTGGACACGTATTCGACCACCGAACATGCTTTTGGAGCGCTGGCGGAAATCAGGTTGACAAGCAAGGTGACGGGAGAGATAGGATACGAGTATTCTCACGGCGATTCTTACCGGGCGGTTAACTCCGGGACAACTGTTAGCGGACATGGCCGTGGACGCAACCAGAAATTCTCCCAAACGTTTAACGAATTTATTATTCGTGAACCGGTAGACCGCCATGCGGTGAGCGTGGGTCTAAATGTTGACTGGAGTAAATCCTTTGGGTCTACTGCTGGATATGTGTATACATCGATGAATGGTGATTCAGGTTTCGCTCACTCTCACGCGGGGTACATCGGTGTGAGCTACAGGTTTTGATATGTTCCCTGGACTGGGGACGTCATCATTATTTTAATTCAGAAGGAGTTTAGAACATATGTTGGGGTTACCCTGTTATAGTGGTTTGTGCGGTACCGGATAGGCAGTTGGTGTACCGTTTAGATCCATATGAGGTGCCATATCTATACAGGATGCATCTGCAAAAAAGTGTTGTGGATTTTTCATGCGCAAGCATCCGGGATAACTTCGATGATATTGCGCATGTGACTGAAGTTTCCCTTATGCGCTTGCGAATTAATCTTTTCTTATTTTGCCGCGTACCAGTGAAGCGATAACTCCAAAAAAACAGAGGACGGCAAAAACCAGAAAAGATGTTTTGACGCTCTGCAATAAGTGCGGATGATATTCTGCAGTGATGGTAGCCCTGCCCATATAAAGCATAAACATGAGCATGACGATCCCCATGCTGAAGGTCTGTCCCATGAGGCGCATCGTGGCCATTATCCCTGACGCTACACCATAAGACTTTTTTTCAACGGAACTCATGATCGCATTGGTGTTGGGCGATATAAAAAGGGCAAACCCGAAGCCAAGAAACATCAAATTCAAGACTATAAATTGCAAGGTCGATTCTTCGTTCAGAAAAGAGAAGAGTATAAGCCCGATAGTGAGTGATACCATACCGGCAGAGGCAACAATACGGGGTTCTATCCGGTCGGAAATCCGGCCTGTTATTGATGCGAATCCTGCCATCACAATCGGTTGTGCCACCAGGATCAGCCCTGCATGCTGTGGACTGAATTTCATTATATACTGCAAATAGAGGCTGATCAGAAAACTGATGGCATAAGTCGCACTGTAGTTGATGAGGGCCGCGATGTTGGAGAATAGAAAAGGTCTGTTATTGCCGAAGAGGTGCAAATCCAGAACAGGGTTCTTGGTTTTTGACACCCAGAAAAAAAAGCAGACAAAACCCGCAATACCGGACACCAACAGCGCCAGACCGATCATGGCGGGAAGCAGGGAAAGGCCATACATGGTTGCCACAAGGGACAACATATAGATTATAGAACCTGTGAAATCAAATGTTTCTCCACGGGCGTGAGCCCACTCTTCTTTTATTTTCCATATGGCTGTTATGAAAATAATGAGCCCGATGAGAACATTTGAAAGAAAGATGCTCCGCCAGCCAAATTGGTCAGTAAGAAAACCGCCTATGAATGGTCCCAGAGTCAGCCCTATGTATACAGATGAAAGGACAATGCCCAAAGCCTTCCCCCGATCTTTTACCGGATAGACGGAGGTAACAATTGTTATTCCCGTACCGAAGATCATCGCGCCGCCTATTCCCTGGAAAACCCGGCAGGCGATAAGGAATGAACCTGACGGAGCGAGAGCGCCGAAGATTGAAGCAATATTATCAAGGACAATACCCCATACAAAAATCTTTTTTCTCCCGTAAATGTCAGAGGCCTTTCCGAAGGGCACAAGGAAAGCAGTAGCGGCGAGAAGATAGGCGGTTGAAACCCAGCTTAACGCAATTGCGTCCATTGAAAGATCACGGCTTATCGTGGGAAGCGAAACAATGACTGAAGAACCCATGAAGGGTGTCAGAAAAGAACTGAGTGCGGCAACAAGGAGTGCATTTCTTCTGAGGCTGGTACCTTTATCCATAGACGACCGTAACTGTCATTTTAGCTTTTTTACTATACCACAAAACCTCCCGGGGCAGGCTAAAAAATGGTAGTGTACCGGTTTAACGCTCAGAAACTTTCCCGCGTACTGTCTCCAACATTTTTATTATAATTTGTGTTCAGCCAATATAAGAAGAGATTTACTTTGCAGGACACCACCCTACCGATTGAGTACCTCACGGACCTTCTGGAGAAGTTTATTGAGCGGCATCGGTTTGGCAATAAAGTCAAACTCCTTTTCCTCAATCCCCTTGTCAAGAACAATATCTTTTGTATACCCGCTGGTAAAGAGCACTTTAATACGGGGGTCTATGCTGTGTATCTCCTCATATGCCTCCCGTCCGTTCTTTCTGGGCATCACGGAATCAATAATAATAAGGTCTATGTTCCTCTGTTCCTTGAATCTCTCGACAGCATCTTCACCGTCTATTGCCTCCAGTATGGTATAGCCATGTCCCTGAAGCGCTTCCCGCATAAAACGTCTCACCCCTTCGTTATCTTCGGCAATAAGGATCGTCTCTTTTCCTCCTGTGGCGGGAATTACCATATCCCCCGCTTCATCAACCTTCATTCTCACATGAGGCAAATAAATATGAACGGTGGTACCCCGGTTGAGAGCGCTGTCGACAGTAATGTATCCGTTGTGTTGCTTCACGATACCATAGACGGTAGCGAGACCCAGGCCCGTGCCTTTTCCAACTTCTTTCGTAGTAAAAAAGGGGTCGAAGATCTTCTGCCGTGTTATCTCGTCCATGCCTGTGCCCGTATCAGAGATGTTTATCTGGACGTATTTCCCCTGCTCTCCAAAGCCGTGGACCTTAATGAAGGCAGAATCTATTATGGTGATCATCGTTTCTATGGTAAGCGCTCCCCCCTTTGGCATGGCATCTCTCGCATTAGTGATAAGATTAAAGAAGATCTGGTCCATCTGGGACTTATCGGCCATGACGATCATGCTATCGTCGGTCAGGGATATGCGCAGTTCGATATCCTCGGTGATGAGTCTCCTCAATAATTTCTCTGCCACTTTGATGGTGTCGTTCATATTAACGGGCACAAGAGTAACTGACTGCTGTCTGCTGAAAGCCGAAAGACTCTGAATAAGATCGGTTGCCTTCTGGGAGGCCATGAGGATCTGATCCACATATGGCCGCAAGGGACTGCCATGATCCATCTTCGCCTGTATGAGTGCGGCATATCCCAGGAGGGAGGTGAGGATATTATTGAAGTCATGGGCAATACCCCCTGTAAGGGTACCTATGGCTTCCATCTTCTGGGCCTGGAAAAGTCGTAATTCGAGACTCATCTTTTCTGCTTCAGAGCGTTTCCGTTGAGTGATATCGCGTGTTATACTGAGGATATGGGGAACTCCGTCAAGGTCGATGAGGGTCGCCGACATCATTCCATATTTAATATCTCCATTTTTTAAACGAAATTTCGCTTCGAGGTTTTCCATCTTTCCCTTTTCTTTTAAACCTTCCACCAGCTTATCCCTGTCATTCGCATCGTACCAGATATTGAGACCGAATGATGTTTTACCTATAATATCCTCTTCAGAATAACCTGTTAGCTCAGAAAAACCTTTGTTAATAGAAACGAACATCCCATCGCTGAGACGATTGATGTTAATAGAATCGGGGCTGGTATAAAAGGCTTTCTTGAATTTCTCTTCACTTTTGCTCAGGGCTTGTTCCGCCTTTTTGCGATCAGTAACATCAATGGTAAAACCTGCCAGGAGGGGAGACTTGCTTTCACGAAGAACCGGGAATTTGGTGGTAGTATAAAAACGGCCATTTAACTCTTCGTTAACCTCAACGGGCTCGCCTTCACGGAGAACTTTCAGGTCATCTTCAATCATGCTCATGGAAAGATCAGAGGGAAAAAGGTCATTCATGGTTTTTCCAATACACTCATAAAGCGGTCTTCCCAGCATTAGTTCATAGTTTTTGCTTAACTTCAGCGGTCTAATCAGTTCATCCTTAAAAAAAACATAGATCGGACTGTGTTCCATGAATTGACTGAATATTTCTTCGCTTTCTTTAAGCGCCTCCTCCGTTCGCTTGTGATCAGATTCCGTTTGTTCCAGTTGTTTGATTCTCTGTTTTAAAACAGATATCTCTTCGAGGAGTTCTGCGTTTGTTCCGGAAGAATCCTTCATCTAACATTCCTGACATGATCAATATCACCGAGATAAATCAGCATATTAAGAATACTATAGGAGATAAGTAATGGTGTCAAATATATATCCACGTGAATAGAGTTGGTCACAGCCGGTGAGATACAGAGCCGGTGTCAACATATTCGTTCTGTTGTCGTTATTGCACAATATCCTTGAAAGTTTTAAAGAATGCCCTATTTAAGGTTGTTTATTACCGTTTGAAAGCTCCAATAAAATTCAAAATGCTGTAGTATCTGCTCCGGGAAGGTGTACGAGGGTAGTTGCGTAAAATCCATTCCCACTATACTTTAGGCTAAAAATCCGGTATATTGTTCAACATGTCGCTTCAAAACATTGATGCTCAAAACGGCAATTTTATAACAGGTAACCATAAAGAACAGAGGAATCCGGTATTCACTTTTTTGAATTTCCCAAGAGATGTTTGTATTAGTTGCCGGTCTTGCCGGTCTTCAGATGCGCAGTTACTTTAAAAGGTGGATATAGTCGCACCTTGATATAAGGCAGTAAGGAGGATATGCCATGGCAAATGCAATTGAAAAATGGGTAGAAGAACAGGCGGCTTTGACCAAACCGGACAAAATACACTGGGTCCAGGGCACCGAAGAAGAGATCCGGCGGCTCATTGAAATCGGCATCAAGGAAGAAAAAACAGGCGGTAACCAAACCTTCCGGGAACTCAACCCCCAAGTCTATGCCAATTCATATTACCATCGGAGTCACCCCACTGATGTGTCACGGACAGAGCATCTGACCTTTGTCTGCCACCCCAAAAAGGAAGATGCCGGACCGAACAACAACTGGATGGAACCCAATGAGGCCAAAGCCATGGTTTCCAAACTCTTTGACGGCTGCATGAAGGGACGGACGCTCTATGTGATCCCTTATATGATGGGACACCCCGATTCTCCCTACGCAAAACCCTGCATCCAGATCACTGACTCCATTTACGTTGTCGTCAGCATGTGCATCATGACGCGGGTGGGCAAAAAAACCCTTGAGAGAATAGGCTCATCTGAAAAATTTGTCAGAGGTCTCCACTCCATCGGGGACCTTGATCCCAACAGACGCTATATTATGCACTTTCCCCAGGAAGACCTCGTCATGAGCATCGGCTCCGGTTACGGGGGAAATGCGCTCCTTGGCAAGAAATGCTTCTCCCTGAGAATAGCTTCCAACCAGGGCTTCAGAGAAGGATGGCTGGCAGAGCACATGATTATTATGGGTATCGAAGACAAGGAAGGCAGGATAACCTATCTGCTCGGTGCATTCCCCTCGGCCTGCGGCAAGACAAATCTTGCCATGATCGACCCTGTTATGGAAGGCTACAAAGTAACGACTTTAGGCGATGATATCGCATGGATTAACGTAGGGGCTGATGGCAGACTCTATGCCATAAACCCGGAAAACGGCTTTTTCGGCGTGGCGCCGGGAACATCGGACAAAACAAATTACAACATGATGCGGACCCTGAGGGCCGGAAAGGTCTTTCCTACCCTTTTTACAAATACCGGTCTTGACCTCGACACCAACTCTCCCTGGTGGGAAGGACTCACCAAAGAACCACCCAAAAACATGCTGGACTGGCAGGGGAACCAGTACGATCCTGCAAGCGGTAAAGTTGCCGCTCACCCCAATGCCCGCTTCACCGTCGGAGCCCATAATTGTCCCACTCTTTCAAAAGAGTTCGATAATCCTCAGGGGGTGCCCATATCGGGTATTATCTTCGGCGGTAGACGCTCCGATACAGTGCCTCTCGTCTGTGAAAGTTTTAGCTGGGAACACGGCGTCTTCAAAGCATCATCACTCGGTTCTGAAACAACAACCGCGGCATCAGGGGCGGTAGGTGTTGTCCGGCGGGACCCCATGGCCATGCTTCCTTTCTGCGGATACAACATGGCCGATTATTTCGGCCACTGGCTCCACGGACTGAAGCTCAAGAATCCTCCCAGAATATTCTTCGTCAACTGGTTCAAGAAGGACGCCCAGGGCAATTTTGCCTGGCCGGGGTTCAGCGACAATTCACGGATCATCAAATGGATGCTTGACAGGATTCAGGGAAATGTATCGGCAAAAGAAACGCCGGTAGGTCTCATGCCAAATATTTCCGATCTTATGCTTGACGGTCTCAATATCAGCAGCGATACCATGGAAAAACTCCTCGAAATCAAGCCCGAGGAATGGAAAAAAGAGATTGCCGGCATTGAGGAATTTTACGGACAGTTCGGCGAGAGACTGCCGAAAGAACTCATCAAACACCTTGCTGAACTGAAGGAAAACTTTAAATAGCAGACTGAAGTATTACGTTTATGATAATTAAGGGGTGCCCGAAAGCACCCCTTCAACAATCCTTTTATACTCTCTTTACATCTATACCGCATTGAATGAATACAGAAGACAAATCCTGTAAACTGTGGACACTGCACCATATAATTTTCTCCTCCTTATAGTTTACAAATGGCACAGGGGAAGCTCAATCAGGGTTTCCCGGATTTTACCTATCAAAAGACATGAGAAGCCGGGGTAAATAATGGTTTAATCAGGGAATCCCTGATATTTGGCTTCGAAAAGTATGAGAAGCAGGGGAGAATACCCTGACTTTACCCTTGACAGCTCTCAAATATTTAATATAGGATAAAGCACTTATATGAACGCAAACGCTATTTTCATCTTTCTGCAAAAAATAAGGGATGGGAAATGAAAGAACTAACCTTGACAAAAACACTGGGTGACATTACAAACGAACTGACTGAAAGAGTACTTTCTCCGGCAAAGTCAGAATCTGAACAAATCCTTCGGGAGGCTCAGATTAAAGCCAAGAAGATTATTGCAGATGCCGAAAAAGAGGCTTTAAATACAAAAGATATGGCTCGACAGGAGGCAGAACAGGTCTTTAAACAGATGGAAGTTGATCTGAGAACTGCTGCCAGGGATTTTATTCTCCTCTTGCAGGAACGGTTGGAGGAGACGATCGCAAATCAAACGGTCGAAGAGGAGATTCGGGGGGCATTAAAGAATGGGGAATTTCTGAAGAAGACCATCGAAATTGTCATCCAGGAGTTTACCAAGCTTGGCGGTGCAGAAAGCAAGATTGAGCTGTTGCTGCCAACTAAAGACAGGGAAGAGTTGGGGACATGGTTTATCAAAAAGTTTCACCAGAAGGGGCTCCACAGCGTCAATGTCAATTTCACCGATAAAGTGTCCTTTGGATTCAAGATCGGCTTTGAAGAGACCGGAACCCATTTTAACTTTGGAGAAGGTTTGGTAGAGGCCTTCGCGGACTTTTGCGCTCCCCGCTTCCGAAAATATTTTTTTACTGAAAAAGAGGGTTGAAAGAAGATGGGGAAGTACTATTTTTTAGCCAGCGTACTCCCCGCTATGCCGGTTTCCCTTGGCGACAAATTATCCCTCTCTTTTTCTGACATTGCCCGCATCGTCCAGCGAAATATGGAGCCAATGGACATTCCTTTAACAAAAGCGCTGCTCATGGCGATCGATGTATCCAACTTTGAAACCATCTACCAGGACCGCAATGTTTTTATAGAAGGCGGGACGCTTACCCGTGAAGAGATCGAACATAAACAAAATCTCCCGCTTTTCGTCCAGGCCTTCCTCGACGAGAAGGAAAGGGGAGTACAGCGCGCTTATCTTTTCGATGCCCTCTGGGAGCGTTATTATATGTATATCTACTCCCTCGGCCAGGAGATGGAGTGCCGGTTTCTGATTGATTATATCTCCTGGGACATCAGTTTGAGAAACCTGCTCGTCATGCTCAGAGCCAAGGAAAGCGCCCGGGGGGCAGAGGATTATACCCTTTTGCCTCATATTGGCGGCCATGACCTTTCAGCTATTCTTGCCCAGTTAAAGAATCAAAGAAACCCTCTTCTGGCAGAGCGTTTACTCGATGAAGCACGGCTGAAGCAAGTCTTTCATTGTGAGGGGGGCGACCCGTTTTCTGTTGATGCGATACTTGCTACCATGGAAAAGGCCCGCATCTTCGAGAAATGGGAGAAGATGAATTTGCCGTTTAAGATTGACGATATTATTAGGGGAGGAACATTTGACAAGCACAATGGATAGCCGGATTGTTGCGGTCAATGGGCCGTTGGTCACCGTGGAGATCGTCAAGGCTCAGGAGGTCATGATGAACGAAGTGGCCTATGTGCTTTGGAATCACGTACCTTTGAAATCTGAGGTTATCAGGATTCGGGGAAGGCTTGTGGACATGCAGGTCTTTGAGAGTACCGTAGGTTTGAAGGTGGGAGATAGGGTTGATTTCGCCGGCAGCCTGCTATCCGCCACATTAGGACCCGGCATGTTGGGGCAGATTTACGATGGGCTTCAGAACCCTCTGAGCGAACTCGACAATGACCAGGGGTATTTTCTCAGAAGGGGACAATATATCAGTTCTTTGAATCAGGAGAAGAGGTGGGAGTTCACCCCTTCCATCAAGACCGGAGACACCGTGAAGGCCGGGTATTATCTCGGAAGCGTTCCTGAGGGCATTTTCAAACACCATATCATTGTGCCCCTTGCTCTCCAGGGAGTTTGGAAGGTTGTGGATCTGATCGGGCAAGGTTCCTACACCGTCACTGACCGGATAGCTACCCTGAAAAATCATGAAGGCTTGGAGGTACACGTAACAATGGCGCAGCCATGGCCGGTTAAACTGCCTGTCAAGGCCTACAAAGAGAGATTGCTGCCCAACCGTCAGTTGCTCACCCAATGCCGCCTGATTGATATCTTCTTTCCCCTGGCCGAAGGTGGAACCGCCTGTATCCCCGGACCTTTTGGCGCCGGGAAAACCGTACTGCAGCAGATCGTTTCCCGATACGCCGAGACAGATATCGTAATCATCGTAGCCTGCGGTGAGCGCGCAGGAGAGGTAGTGGAAACGATCAGGGACTTGCCTTTACTGGAAGACCCTCAAACAGGCAAGTCCCTTATGGATCGTACGGTGATCATCTGCAACACCTCCTCCATGCCTGTGGCGGCCAGGGAAGCCTCTATCTACACCGGCGTTACCCTCGGCGAGTATTACCGCCAAATCGGGCTCAAAGTCCTTCTCCTTGCAGACAGCACCTCGCGATGGGCGCAGGCCCTGAGGGAGTCATCAGCCAGAATGGAGGAAATACCGGGAGAAGAAGCTTTCCCGGCTTATCTTGAAAGCAGGATTGCCGCCCTCTATGAGAGAGCAGGCATGGTAAAGCTTTACAATGATTCTACAGGCTCTCTGACCCTTATTGGCAACGTCTCTCCGGCAGGAGGAAATTTTGAGGAGCCCGTGACCCAAAACACCCTCAAGGTCGTGGGTGCATTTTACGGTCTTTCCCGGACCAGATCTGACCAGAGACGCTATCCCGCCATTGATCCCCTCATCTCATGGAGTCTCTACTTGAAACAGATGAAGGAGTCTCTGGGTGAACGGCACCCGGAATGGGTTTCATGGGTGGAAGAGGCCCAGAATTTATTCATTCAGGGAAATGAGATCCATCAGATGATGCTCGTTGTTGGAGAAGAAGGTATAAGTATTGAGGATCTCGTAACTTATCTGAAAGCAGAAATGGTAGATACCGTTTGTTTGCAGCAGGACTCTTATGATACAGTAGACCGGGCGACAGACAGGGATAGACAGATAAACGATTTCACATTGCTTATTCGTATGATGCACTACCGCTTTAATTTTGAAACCAAAAGGGAGGCAAGGCAGCAGATGACACACCTCCAAAACCTATTTTTTCAGATGAAATATTGCCATTTCCAGGGGGAGGCATACCAGAAATACCGTATGGAAATTGAATCCATCCTGGTGAAGAGGTAACGGCGCTATGATTATCGAATATACCCGCATTACACAAATCCAGGGGGACATCATTTCCGTTGTTGCTTCAGGGATTCAGTATAGCGAACTGGCCGTGGTCAAGAGCCGCACGAGAACCTCCCTTGCTCAGGTGATACGCTTGAGGGGAGACGAGGTATTTCTGCAGGTTTTTGCAGGCACCCGCGGAGTTGCTACCGGAGATCAGGTGCGTTTCCTCGGACATCCCATGCAGGTACCCTTTGGTGATGCTCTATTAGGAAGGATTTTCAATGGTTCCGGAGACCCCATTGACGGCGGTCCTGAGCTGAGAGCCCTGCCCCGTCTCGAAATTGGCGGCCCCTCGGTTAACCCGGTAATGCGTGTCATTCCCAGAGGATTTATTGAGACACGGGTGCCCATGATTGATGTGTTCAACCCTCTCGTGGAGAGCCAGAAGCTGCCTATCTTTGCTGCAGCCGGGGAACCATATAATAAATTGCTTGCCCGAATCGGTATGAGGGCAAATGCGGATGTAGTTATTCTCGGGGGCATTGGACTGAAATATGATGAATATCTGAAGTTCCGGCGTGCCTTTGAGGAGGCCGGGGTTTTACCCCGGACCATCATGTTTGTGCATACAGCGTCTGATCCTGTTGTGGAACGGCTTCTCGTTCCTGATCTGGCCCTTGCCGTGGCGGAACAGTTTGGAGTAAACGGCAAAAGGGTCCTCGTCCTCCTCACTGATATGACTGCTTTTGCTGACGCCATGAAAGAGATTGCAATTTCCATGGATCAGGTCCCGTCGAACCTGGGCTACCCGGGATCACTTTACAGTGATCTTGCTTCAAGGTATGAGAAGGCAGTTGATTTTGAGGGGGCAGGCAGTATCACTATTCTCGCAGTAACAACCATGCCTGGTGATGACGTGACCCATCCTGTGCCGGATAATACCGGTTATATTACTGAGGGGCAGTTTTATCTGAGAAAAGGGGTGATAGAACCCTTTGGCTCACTGTCCCGGCTCAAACAGCTCGTCATAGGCAAAGTAACCAGACTGGACCATGGACATATTATGAATAGCATGATACGGCTTTTTGCAAAGAGCAGGGAGGTGGAACAAAAGCTTGCCATGGGGTTTGACAGGACAGCAGATGATGAGCGGTACCTGCGATACGGGGCACTCTTTTATGAACGGTTCATGGATATGAAGGTCGATATGGGACTCAATGAGGCGCTTGATCTCGGATGGTACACCCTTGCGGAGTGTTTTCGCCCCGACGAGGTAGGCATTAAACAGGAACTCATCGACAAGCATTGGCCCAGGGGATGAAAAGAACGGTTCATTTTTTATGACAGAACGGATTAAACTCAATAAAGTATTTCTCAGGGAGCAAAAACAAAAGCTGGCAATGTATGAACGTTTTCTTCCTGCTCTTGAAGCACGGAAACAGCAATTCCTTATGCATCTTGGAATAATCCGGAAAACCATCGAAGATCGGCAATCTATCATGGACATGCGGCTGAATGAGATCGCCGGGTGGTCTCCTCTCTACTGGGATATGCAGAAAATCCTCCCTTTTTATGTCGCCATCCGCGAGGTCCGGGTCAAATCAAAAAACGTTGCGGGATTGAAAGTGCCAGAATATCAAGAGGTAATTTTTGATGAACCCTCCTATAGCTTGTTTGCTACACCATATAGCTTTGACATAGTCCTGTTAAGCACAAGAGAGGTTATATCTCTCCGGGAACACATAGGGGTATTGAGGAAGCAGGAAGGGATACTCTCCGATGGGTTCAGGAAGACAAGCCAACGGATCAACCTATATGAACAGAGATTAATTCCTGATTGCAGGGAAGCAATCCGTAAGATCACGGTATATCTTCAGGACCAGCAGGCAGCAGCTGTGGGAGTGGCCAAGGTTGCAAAAAGGCTTAAAGAGGAGGCATTATATTGATGATGTCTCATAGGAAGGGTGCATACACGTGGTGTTCCGGATATTGACATCGGGAGGTTGTTGTGGCTCTTGCTAAAATGAGAAGGGTTTATCTGGTAGGGCCTGCAGACCAGAAGGAAAAAACGATGGTATTCCTTCAAGAGAGAGGGGTCGTACACATCGAACCAGTCGTGAAGCTGGCAGGTGAACCAGAGAAGAAACATGCAATAATCCAGCAGCAGGTCAGGAAGATCGGGCAGGTTTGTGATGGGATGAGCCGATTCAAAATGGGAAAAGAAATAATACCCGTCCATGTATCTGACGATGAACTGTTATTCTTCTGCGAGTCGAGGTTGCTGGAACTCCAGGAACTGCAGAGTCGCAGACAAGCCCTCCGGAAATTGATCAAGGAGTTGCATGTCTGGGGAGATTTTGATCCACAAACACTACACAATCTTGAAAATGAAGGTGTATTTATCCAGCGTTTCCGAGTAGAAGGAAAAATACCGACAGATTTTACGGTACCAGAGAACACGTATATGGAAGTGGTTTCCGAGAAGCCTGTCCTCAACTTTTTTACTGTCCATATGGGAGGCCCGGTTCAGATTCACCAGGCTATTCCACTTAAGCCTCCGGAGATGGGGTTAAAACAGGCGCAGGAAGAATATAACGAGCTTCAGGAGAAGGAGGCTAGACTTATAAAGGAATGCACCGGCGTATCTGACAGGATTGAAGCGTTGAGAGGGCTCTACGATATCGCCTTCAATGAAGCGAGCTATATTGAGCATTGCGGCACGATTCACACTGAAAACTACCTCTTTGGACTCCAGGGCTGGATTCCAGCAGATACGGAAGATAGCTTTATAAAGGAGATCAAATCATCAACGTTACCTCTCATGACTATAACGAGAGACCCTCTTGAGGACGAGACCCCTCCGACACTCCTTAGAAATAACTGGCTTATACGACAGATCGAACCACTCCTCAAGCTTTACGGTCTACCTGCTTACCGGAGTATTGATCCTTCCTATTTCTTCGCCCCTTTCATGATCCTTTTCTTTGGCATTTGTCTTGGGAGATGCAGGCTACGGCCTTGATTTTTTACTCCTGGCACTTCTGGCTCAAGAAGAAATGGCGGCGTCGGGGTAAAGAGTTGCCGCTTACCATGAAGCTCTGTCAGGCATTTTCCATCTCTGCAATTATTATTTGGCATTATCACAGGTTCGGTATTCGGTTACAACTTCAATAGCCGGGATTGGGTCCTTGTAGACCTTGACATAGATAAAGGAAACCCCATGATTCTTTTTTATGCCAGTCTTGGGCTGGGGCTACTCCATCTTTCATTCTCGTACTTTCTTGGAATGCTCGATGCCAAATCGAGAAACGACCTGCTACAGAAAGTCGGTACTTATGCTTGTCCTGTGGGGGGGGTCATTCCTGATCAGCCGGAATATATGGTTCTCTGATCCTGCTTCAGTATTGAACATGCCATTCAATTATACGGGTGGGGGTTTTGACGCTTGGCGTGTTGTTGACTTTCTTTTCTGCCTCTGACAGTAAGAGATGGGGGATACGCATTGGTTTGGGTTTCTGGGGCATCTATGGGTTGACCGGACTCATAGGAGATCTGCTCTCATATGCCCGCCTTTTTGGACTGGGGATTGCCACCACCGCAATTGCCGAGGTAATGAATCAGTTGGCCGGGAGATACATGATGCTGCAGGCCCTGTTGCAGGAGGAGTTCTGGCTATCTTCTGCTGGTTCGTGGGCCATGCATTCAATTTAGCCATCTCCATCCTGGGAAGCACGGTTCACTCTGCCCGTCTCCATTTCGTTGAAGCCTTTAGGAGTTTCTTCCAAGGCGGTGGAATTGAATATAAACCATTCAAAATTGAAAGGGGTTAACCACATGAAAACAAAAGGAATCATCCTTGCAGGTCTTTATCGCATGGCACTCATTGTTTTTGCCGCCTCATCGGCCTTTGCACAAACAGGGTCTGGAGATAAGTCGTCAGCTACCCTCGTGGCAAAGATTATAATGGGTTTTAGTCTGTCCCTCGGACTTGCCGGTTCAGCATAGGTCTTGAGTATCGCCTTTTCTGCTTTGCTGGGAGGAGGTCAGAAAATTATTTCAAGAATATTGCGGTGGCACTGATGCCATCCACACAGGGAATTTATTCTATCGTCTGCCTCTTTGCCAATATGGGCAATTTTGACACAGATCCCGTTACCGTTGCCGGGAAGGCAGCGACCTTCGGATTCGCCATGTTTTTCAGCGCCTGGTATCAGGGTATAGTGTGCGCAGCAGGAATCAGGAGTATTCTGGAGGGGAAAAACACGCTGGCCAACGCCATGGTGTCCGGCGCTATGCCTGAGACATATGCGGTTTTCGCCCTCGTGATGACCTTCATCATGAAATAATATCCTTGCAGGAATAAATCGGGTCTTGACCTTGCGTACCCATGTCGGAGACAGCAATGCCGATAGGATGCTTTATTCCATTTCTAACTCAACGCGCTATCTTCGTTGCCTGCGTCATCGTCTCCTCGACGTACTAAAATGTACGCCTCTGTCGCCTCCTCCTTGTCGCCTTGATATCATCCTCGATTTAGAAATGGAATTAGTGAGTGGCTCTTCTATTTCAATTTTTTAATCCACTTTACCAGTTCGACCAAAAGTTCTTTTACTTTTTCCCTTGTCATTTCATCTCTAAGCCTGCCGGTTTCGTCAAATTTCTTGTCCGCAACAGTGACCATAACTTCCGGCCGGTTTAGGGGGAAGGCGTTAAAAAAGACCATCGTCTGCCGGAGATGATACTGCGCCCGTGCCGTACCGATTATGCCGATTGAGGCGCCCATAATAGCAACAGGTTTTCCTTCAAAGGGGCTTGTGCCATATGGCCTCGATGCAGCGTCAAGGGCATTTTTCAGGACGCCGGGAACAGAATAATTGTATTCCGGCGTCACAATGAGAAGACCATCGGCGGCACTCACTTTTGTCTTAAATTCCTTTACCTTTTCATGGGGATTATTCTCCAGGTCCTGGTTGAAAGGAGGGATACCCTCAAGGTCAAACACTTCCAAGTCGACTTCTTCCGGGGTAAGCTCTATGGCTGCCCTCAAAAGCATTTTGTTAAAAGATCTTTTTCTGAGACTCCCGGCAAAGCCAAGTATCTTAATCTTTCGCATGTCTTTATCTGCCATGATATATCTCCTCTTTATATTGCTGAATAGTCAGAAATTGCATCTTATAACCCCAGCCTCTATCAGAATAAGGCCCTTACAAAGTAATGTCAATGGTATCGCTTTTTACATATTCGCTTTGTATTTCTGTCAATGCATCGTTGAGGACAACCTCTGATGGCTTGATAGCCATTTATACGCAGGACAAGAAAATATTGCAGCAAGAAATCCATTCAATATCAGTTTCAAGGAATAAGGGACATGATAAATACTATACCGGTGTCTTTTATATTAAAAATTGAGGAGCCAAAAATAGTACAAATTGTTCTTATTATGGTAAAATCACCATTTAAAGTATAATATTATAAAAATAGGAATGTCGTGATAAATAATCGGCGCAACAATAAATTTATCAGAGGTGAAGAATGGGGCTATTAAAGAAACAAACTCTTTCACGGCTCTCAAAAGACCTCAGGGAAGTTATTCGCAGTTTCAAACACATCTCTTCAGGAAAGAACGGGGTATATCTATGACTTCTGCACGGAAAGGTTTCAAAACACGCATTGATATTGTTGTTGAAAAAGGCGCAGAGGAATTGTTCCCGGAAGCGCTTTATAATGCCCTCTCATCTGCGGGGATTTGGATCGAGGAAAAGGGCGATAATGCTGTGATAAAATGCTACCCCGATGATGTCGATACCTTCCTTCATATGCTGCAAACATCAGGGTTGGCGACAAAAGAGACCATCGTTGTCGACGAGCCGGATCAGGATTATGTGGAAATGACAAAGAAATATTTCCGCCCCATACAGGTTGAAGGAATAACGATCCTCGCGCCCTGGAATAAGACAAAACGTAAGGGTATCCGCATTCTTATCGAACCTGGAATGGCCTTCGGCACAGGCAGGCATGAATCAACGAGGATTATGGTAAAACTCATGGGCGGCATGGACATGAAGGAGAAGAACGTCCTCGACATCGGCTGCGGTTCCGCTATCCTTTCCCTCTATGCCGCTGCTCTCGGAGCTCAGAAGATTGTTGCCATGGACAACGACGAAGATACGGTGCTCTCGGCGCACAAAAACATAGACCTGAACAATATATCCAACATAGAACTCACCTGTTCCGATCTGCAACAGGCGCGCGGAACTTACGATATTGTCCTCGCAAATATCGATATCAGGACATTCAGGGCGACTTCTGCCCATATTGTGACTCTCATTAAAGAGGGCGGATACCTCGTCGTCTCCGGCATCCTGGGGCGGGACAGGAAAGAACTCCTCTCACTTTTCAGCTCTTTTTCACTGATACGTATGGAACAAAAGAACTCCTGGCGTGGGTTCGTCTTTCAAAAGAAGAATGCTTAAAAGCATGCTCCTTGTTACAGGGTAAGACACCATCCGAACTGATCGACCTTCTCGCCGTAGTGCATCCCGGTAATCTCATCGTAAAACTTCTGCGATAAAGGTCCTATTTCTCCATTATGGATCGTAATCATCTCTCCTGCATGCTGGATCCATCCCACGGGAGAGATAACAGCAGCGGTGCCCGTTCCGAATACTTCCTGCAAGGTGCCGTCTTTTGCCTTCGCGAAGACTTCTCCAATGGTGATCGGTCGTTCCTCTACGGGGACACCCCAGTGGTTCGCAAGGGAGATGACCGAATCGCGGGTGACTCCCGGAAGAATAGAACCTTCGAGGGGCGGCGTCACGAGCTTGCCGTCGATGATGAATGCGATGTTCATGGTGCCTACTTCTTCGATATATCTGTTTTCAACACCATCGAGCCACAAGACCTGCGTGAAACCCTTCTTTTTTGCTTCTTCACCCGGCAAAAGGGAGGCAGCATAGTTGGCAGGTGTTTTTACAGCACCCAGACCACCCTTGACTGCCCGGACATATTCGCCGGAGGTAATGAGCCTGACAGGATTCAAACCTTCCTTATAATAAGCTCCCACGGGGGAGGTGATAATCGTGAAATTGTACGTATAGGAGACCCTGACTCCAAGGAAATTATCTGTTGCAAAGATAAAAGGCCGTATATAGAGGGAACAGCCCTTCTTTTCGGGAATCCATGCTTGATCAAGGAGAACAAGTTCTTTAATCCCATTAATAAAAAGTTCGTAAGGAATAAAGGGGATACAGAGCCGCTCATTGGACCTGTTGAAGCGTTCATGGTATTTATCGGGACGAAAAAGGTTAATCTTCCCCGTTACAGTGCGGAATGCCTTGAGACCCTCAAAGACAACCTGGCCATAATGGAGGGAGCATAAACTGGGCTCAACCTTGATTGTGCCATAGGGTTCTATTTTTGGAGTACCCCATTTGCCCTCTCCATAATGGACGGAAAACATGTGGTCCGAAAAATCCACTCCAAATTCGAGATTATCAAAATCAACCTTTTTGATCCTGCTTCTTTTTCTTTTTGTCACTTCTATATTCACGATGTGTCCCCTTTATAGGAATCGGCCTATTTATGTTATGAGTACAGGCAGTTTACATCTCGAATCTGTTCCCTGTAGTCTGCTCTTTATTTTTCTTTTGGACATGGGCCGTTATACTTACCGGTCATTTTACTTGTCATCAACATATCGGGCTGTCCCTTGGTTTTCATTGTAGTATTGGTAGTACCGTCAAAAGAGTCTCCCTTATAGGTCATCTTGCCGCTGCTCGTCATAGAGCCTTCAGCGGTTTTACATTCCATAGTATATGTCACGGTATCGCCGGTTACCTTCTGGTCTTTCATTTTGCATTCCTGACCCTTTTCCTGTTTTTCCGGCTTTGGTACCATATCCTTTTTGGTAATGCACTGTTTCATGGTTGTTGGCGGCATCTGCATGGGCATGCCTTTCATTTCTGCTTGTGTTGTAATTGTCCAAAGACCTTCTTTCATTTCCGCTGATGCCCCTGCAACCAGTACCAGAGTAATAACAACAGCTAATGCAACAAATACGTTCCGCAACATTTAGACCTCCACGATATAAATTATGATCAGCAATGCATGTCAGTGCAAAAAATTATCATTAATTACCCTGCGGGTCAAACAAAATATAAAGAAGCTGATGACTGGACTGGCAATGCTGCCACGGTCATGCAATGATGATGGGTATTAATTGGCATCCTTCTTGCTTCCTTTTCTCTCATACAGCATTTCAAGGGGGTTCTGGTGCTGAACATCTATCGTCAGGTCTTTCACCTGCATCGGGATAAGCTTGACCGCCAGCGTGAGGATTGCCACGTTGCGTTGTGACCGTGTCCCGTCACGGGAGAAGAGGTATTTTAAAATAGGGATCTTCGACAGCAGGGGAATGCCGAACTGGGTCTTGTACTGGCCGTCATTGACGAAGGTGCCGACGACATATCGTTCGTTGTTGGCCTTGAGGACCCTGGTAGTTGCAAATGTTTTTGTTGTATATTCCGGGGCAGTTGCTGCCCCGAAGCTATGTTGACCGGTAACAACGCTGATCTTTACCAGTACATCAACGCGGACCTGACTTTCCTGGGGGGCTTCTTTTCTGTAATCAATAGTGGTGGGGATAACGTCGACACTCGTTTCGAGCTGTTGATAAGAAGTCATGACATTTTTGTTGGAGTCGGTACTGAAAATGGGGACCTGCTGCGCGTTCGTTAAAAGGGCCTTGGTGCCGTTACGGGTATATACCTCACTGGAAACAAGAACCTTGCTTCTGTTCAGGGCCTCGTTAAGTTGAATGATATTTGAGATAGGGATGGAGGCGAGATCGGCTGAACCGGCAAAAGAGTAGTCGGCTGATTGGGAGGGGTTTTTGATCATTTGGGCAGAGCTTGATAAAGTGGCGCCTATGATATCCGGGCTCAGGGTAAGCCCGATGTTCATTGCGTCGTCCTCGCTCAATTCCCGCAAACTGGCAGCTATGACGACCATATGGGCCTGGTTTTGGTCGGGCAGGAATTGTTTGAGAAGGTCAACCTTCCGGAGTACTTCTTCCTTTTGTCCCAACAAAATGAGCATTGGTGTGAAACCAGCCGCTGAGTACACAATACCCTTGACTTTACCGAGGTTGCCGTTCTGTTCAAGTTGTGAGATCAGACCCCGCATTGCCTCTGCGCTCTCCCGGTCAAAAAGCATGGTGGCGATTGTACCGTCGGGACTGAGCTTGAAGTTTAAAGGATTGGCCTCCGGTTCGAGGGAAGGAGAAGGTCCGGCGCCGGATTGTTGAGGAGGAACAGCGTTTATCGTATCGCTGCCGATGACTGTTGGCGGAAGAAACAAAAAAATCATCAGAATATAAAACGCTATTCTATATCTTAACACAGAGCCATTTCTCCTAACAAAATATTAAAAAAAGCCGGCATCAAGGCAATCGATGCCGGCTGCGCGCGCATCACAGTAAAACCATGAACGGGTTTTTGATCATTACGGACAGAAGGTGACCTCGTAAGCTGTCGCTATGCATGCATAGGTAGCCTGCTTGTCGCCCTGGGGCCATGGGTATGGACCCTTACATTTATTTTTAAAAAACGTCGCATACTGGGTGGGAGGGCAGTTGCCATAGTCGGTGCGGGTAGGAGGGCCGCTGTAACGACCGGTGCAGCAATACTGGGAATTCTGCATGTTCGATTGCTTGCCGGCGTCAAAGACCTGACATGCGCTGTTACAGCCTACGAGCGTTCCTTTGGAGTTACGGTACTTCAGAGCGTTGAGGCACGACGACTCGTCCGTGGGGCTCGTCTCTTTCGCAAAGTCAAATGCGCACGTCGAGGCTGTGCATCCGAATTCGTCTTTTCGGGGGTATGCGATGATACTTGTCGGTTTGATCTGTATGGGCACGTTGGTCCCATCGACATAGCTCAGGTCATACGTGTCCGTTACATTTTCACCGAAGAAAAATTCCGCCAGTGACGCGGGAGGAGTTCCCACTATCCCCTGTTTACAGTGCAACTGGTCCGCGCAGCCACCAGTCTCGCAGAGGCCAACGCCCGCAGAGGTAAAGCTACAGACTGTCCGAGGCCATATACGACCGCTCCATTCTACAACAGTGCTGGCAGGGTTTTGTTTTTCCAGGTTTACGGTGATCGTAGTGCGTGCTCCCGGCGTTAAACGATCGCCTCCGTTACCGGGACTGGAGAAAAAACCACCTGCTTTTGCGTTCCCTGCGGACCCCCACCAGATATCCTGTTTACAACTATTTACCAGCGTGATAGTACGCGTTTTGCCTGCGCCCTGCTTTGCCATCGTGGTCTGGCCATGAAGCCCTGGCTTTTGCTGTGCATGTAGCGATACCGAAAAAACCATCGTAAGGACCACCAAAGAGACAACAAAGAATGTTGTTACAGTATATTTCCGCAAGATCATCGAATCCTCCCTCTTTATATGTAAGATAGAAATTGGCAAAACGTTATCGTTGGAAATGAGTATCATAAAAAAATTAAATCTTATAAAGAGCTTTGAAATAAATTTGGAATACATTATGGTTATCTTAAACAGTGACCTCTACCAGGTAAGGGCTGCTCTCCCCTGCATAGCCCAAGCGTCTACATCATTGCAATTTATATCAGTATTTTCGAGACAAAGTCAAGGCGAAACCAATTCAAGAAGCGCGCCCGCCGGGAATCGAACCCAGAACCTACGGATTAGAAGTCCGTTGCTCTATCCAATTGAGCTACGGGCGCGTGGTTGTTATTATAGACATTTTAATGTCTTATTTCAATCGTAAAGCGTTTTAAGTTACATGTTTTACATTCTAAAGGAAGAAATCCGGCAGTTGAAGGCTATTTCCCGTTCCTTGTTGCGCTTCACCCGTTTTCTATTCAAAGAATTGCTCTCATAGTAATAAACGTGTATTATAGTAGCGCCATGCCAATACGGAAAAATGTACTTTCCCTTGCTACCCTGTTTTTTGCTCTGTTCCTGCTGCAGCCCATCACAGGGTTTGCCGGCAGTCCTTTTGATTTTGCCGTTATCGGCGATACACGGATCGGATTCAATGAATCTATGTATAAAAAATTCCTCAGCAGAATAGATACGGAAAAGATAAAAACATTTATCATTGCAGGCGATGTTATAGACACACCCGGCAACGAAGACGAGTGGAAGCACTTTCTGGAATTGACAGGAGAAAACAGGGCAGTTCATATAGCCCCCGGTAACCATGATTTCAATAACCCTAAAAGTTACAGGGCTTATAAAAAGCTTATCGACAAACCACCCTATTACTCTTTTTCCATGGACAATACGCAGTTCCTCATACTCTGCACCTCTATGCCGAATGAGCTCAACAGAATCGCGGGAAAACAACTTGAATGGCTGAAGGGAGAACTGGAAAAACCCTTTAAATATAGAATCGTCTTTCTCCACTCTCCGCTCTTTCCCACAAAATTCGGCCAGGGTTACGGTCTCGACAAGCACAAGGAAGAACGGGACGCGCTTCACGACTCCTTCGTGCAGCATAAGGTCAACATTGTTTTTCAGGGTCATCTACACCTCTATAACAGGACCGAGAATAACGGCATAATATATGTTATTACAGGAGGAGGCGGAGCACGTCTTTTAACTTCCCGTGAAGAATACGGAGGTTATTATCATTATATTGTTGCAAAAAAGCGCGAGGAAGGTTATGTTTTTACCGTTTACGATTTACAGACCGGTTCAAAAAAAGATGAATTCTTTTTAAAATAAATGAGGTGATAGTATGGGCAGTGTAATGAAGTGGAGAAAAAAGAAAATCAGGAAGCATAAATATAGAAAGTTACGTAAAAGAACGAGACACCAGCGGAGAAAGTAAAGAACGCATAGTTTGCATATTTTCTTCATCCAATTTGCCCATCTTCGGGGTTTCCATGACCCCTCCCAGATGGGCAAATTGTTTATCGTTTATGAGAGATCGAAAAAATTTGATGCCAATTTCACCACGACCGATATGCCAGTGACGGTCAACGTGGGAACCTGCCCTTGTTTTGGAATCGTTGAGGTGAAAGAAGCCGATCCTGTCTTGCGCCAACCCTTTTTCCAAACTGCGTACAAACGCTATCCAGACCTTCTTTGAACGTATATTGCAACCCGATTGAAAAAGATGCGCCGTATCGATGCAGACAAAAACGTTTTCTTTACGACCAATTTTTTCATAGATAGAAACGATTTCCTCGCACATCTCTCCCTATACTCGCCCCCTGTCCGGATGAATTTTCGAGAAAAAGTTTTATATCATACCGTTCAAGGACATGATTCACTGCTTTGGCGATCATCTCTATGCCGGTTTGTCTCTCTATCCGTGAACCGGGATGGACAACAAGACTGTCAAGGCCGAGATCCCTGCATAGTTCTACCTCATGGACGAAACCATTGAGGTTGCGTTCATCTTCATCAATCCTGGCAAGATTCGGCAGATACGAAAGATGACCAATGACGGGTATTTCCCGCTGTAATCGTCTAAAGGCTTCTTTCTCGTCGTCCTTCCAGACCTTTTTCTCCCATGACCTCGGGTTCTTGAGAAAAATCTGTACCACATCGCAGCCAAGCCTTTTCGCTTCTTTCAGCGTCCAGTCAAAACCTTTTGCTATGGGTACATGAAAACCTATTTTCATAATCTGCTTCTCCTGTCATCAACCATAACAAGATAGTACAAAAAGACTTGCAAATAAAGCGAGAAAGATGCACAATGAATATGCATGGAAAAAGACCTCATCGGCATAATAGTAGGCGGCGGCCCTGCACCGGGCATCAATGGAGTCATAAGCGCCGCAACGATAGAAGCCAGTAATGAGGGAAAAGAAGTTGTAGGTATTGTCGGCGGATTCAAGGGCCTCTTTGAAGGCACAAGTAAATTTATCCCCCTTACCATTGATGATGTTTCGAGGATACACGCCACAGGCGGGTCAATTCTGAGAACGTCGCGGGACGCTCCGGATAACGCCAAGGCGAAATTCGACACCCTTATGTCTACCTTGAAAGACGTAGGCATCAAATACCTCATAACCATCGGTGGCGACGGCACCCTTTATATGGCAAACTGGATCGAACGGGCGGCCCGTGGTTCCATTAGTGTTGTCCATGCGCCAAAAACCATAGATAACGACATCCCTCTGCCGGGCGGATTTTCCACGTTCGGATACCAGACAGCCCGTCACGTCGGGGTTTACATCGTAAATAATATCATGGAAGATGCCCGCACTATGGGGCGATGGTATTTCATCACCACTATGGGCAGACACGCAGGGCACCTTGCCCTCGGAATGGGAAAAGCCGCAGGGGCAACAATATCTCTCATACCTGAAGAATTTCCGGAAAGTAAATTATCCTTCAAGAAAGTGGCCGACACCCTTACAGGGTCTATTCTCAAACGTATCTCCATGGGGAGAGATTATGGCGTTGCAATCCTCGCGGAAGGCATCTCGGAAAAGTTTGATATTGAAGAGTTGAAAGGCAACGAAGATGTTGAAAGAAACGAAGCAGGAGAGATCCGCCTTTCTGAAATCCAACTCGGAAGGTTACTCAAGAATGTTGTCAATCAGACCTTGAGTGCAATGGGCATAAAGGTAGGCATTGTCGATAAAAACATCGGATACGAACTACGGGCGGCGAATCCTATTCCGTTCGATGTCGAATATACCCGCGATCTCGGATTCGGCGCTGTCCGTTACCTTCTCAAAGGAGGCACCGGCTCAATGATCGTCTCATATGAAGGCAATATACGGCCTGTTCCTTTTGTGGAGTTGATTGATTACTCCACAGGAAAAATAAAAATCAGAAAAGTTGATATCAGTACGGAAACATATCAGGTAGCCAGAAAATATATGATCAGACTGGAGGCGGAGGATTTCCAGGGCGACCGTCTTGAAAACCTTGCGAAGACGGCAAAAATGGAACCGGCGGCGTTTAAGTCACGCTTCGAATATCTTGTTATAAACAATCAGGCCTGCTAAACACTTTAAGAATCAGCCTCAAAAGTGTTATGAAGGGACACATCATTCATGACAGACGATAAAGCAAAACTTCAGGAAGTCCTTGATATCGGCCTTGAAGTTACACGAATAAAAGACATAGATATCCTCCTTGAAAGAATATTAACCAAGGCCCGCCTCTTTACCAATTCTGACGCAGGTTCAATCTATATCAAGGAAGATGATGCCCTGCATTTCAAATACACGCAGAACACAACGGAACAGAAAGCGTTGCCTCCCGGTAAAAAGCTCATCTATTCCAAATTCACCATTCCCATAAACAGCAAATCCATCGCAGGACATGTTGCCAATACAGGGCGAATGTTAAACATCGACGACGTCTATGATGTGGATAGCGATGTTCCCTATGCTTTTGATCCCGTCTATGACAAACTTACCGGATACCGCACCCAGTCAATGCTTACGCTCCCGCTGAAGATGCATAATAATGAAGTTGTCGGCGTCCTGCAACTCATCAACGCAAAAGATAAAGAAGATCATATTGTCTCTTTCGCGCAAAGCGATGAGCCCTACATTTTTCATTTTGCCAACAATGCCGCTACCGCCATTGAGCGCGCCATGATGACAAGGGACATTATTCTCAGGATGATTAAAATGGCGGAGCTGAGGGACCCCATGGAAACAGGCTCCCACGTAAATCGTGTCGCATCCTGCGCGGTTGAGATTTACGAAGCATGGGCCATCAAAAAAGGCATCGATAAACAGGACATGGAACGAAATAAAGATGGTCTGAAAATGGCAGCCATGCTTCACGATGTAGGTAAAGTAGCCATAACGGATTTGATTCTCAAAAAACCGGCTGCGCTGAACAGCGATGAATACGACGCAATGAAAAAACATACTTACCTTGGCGCCCAACTGTTTTCCAATCAACGTTCTGATTTTGATAAAGCGGCCTTTATCGTGACACTGAGCCACCATGAACACTGGGACGGACAGGGATATCCGGGGTATATCGATTATCTTACAGGAGATCCACTCACCGGTTTTTGTAATATCCACGGCAAGGTATTAGGGAAAAAATTCGACGATATTCCCCTCTTTGGCCGTATTGTTGCCATTGCAGATGTTTATGACGCTTTATGCTCAACCAGATCTTACAAAGGACCCTGGGACGAAAAACGTGTATTGGAAACCATGGAAGAAGAACGGGGGAAACAGTTTGATCCCGAGATACTGGATATCTTCTTTTCTATTTTTGATCTCATACGAAACATCTCACATCAATATCCCGACACGTCAGAAGACAATCAGTAGAAACACTGCGGTATCAATTCTTCATCAGTCTTTCTTTCAGTAATGTATACCTTTGCTGTTGCTTATTGTTCTTAACGGCTATTGCCAGGGCCTTGCTGGTGCCTATGAGGATAACAAGTTTCTTGCCGCGAGTAATCCCCGTGTAAAGGAGATTTCGCTGAAGAAGCAGGTAATGCTGCGTAAGGACCGGCATGATCACAACGGGATATTCGCTCCCCTGCGACTTATGGACAGATATTGCATAGGCAAGGACAATCTCGTCAATATCGGCATATTCATAGACGACAATCTTTCCATCATAATCGACTTTGACTTCCTGTAATTCTTTATCTATTTTCCGTATCCACCCAATATCTCCGTTATATACATCCTTATCATAATTGTTCCTTGTCTGCAGCACTTTATCTCCTACTTTCAAGAGCCTGCCACCCCGTGAAATCTCATCCGTTGCAGGATTCAGTTGCCTCTGCAACTCTGCGTTGAGATTGGTGACGCCGATGGTCCCTCTGTGCATGGGGGTCAATATCTGCACATCATTGAGCGGATCAAAACCGAACTTTTTAGGCAATACCTCCTTACAAAGATGAACGATATTTTCAACTACTTTTTCGGGCTCTTCAATAAAGGTAAAATAGAAATCATGGATATGTTCCGGACTTTTTTCCCATTGGGGCATTTCTCCTTGATTAACCCTGTGGGCATTGACAATAATCATGCTTTTCTTTGACTGTCTGAAAATTTCATTGAGCCGCACGGTGGGCACCACACCGGAATCGATGAGGTCCTTCAGCACATTGCCCGGCCCCACCGAAGGCAACTGGTCAATATCTCCTACAAAGATGAGTGTTGTCTTCCGTGATACCGCTTTCAGAAAATGATACATGAGCAGGGTATCGACCATGGAAACTTCATCGATAATAATGAGGTCGGCATCGAGCGGATTTTCTTCACCCCTTTTAAAACCTCCTCCGCCTGAACCACCTCCGGGGCTGTATTCGAGGAGGCGGTGCAGTGTTTTTGCTTCACGACCTGTTGTCTCTGTCATTCTTTTCGCCGCCCTGCCCGTGGGTGCGGCAAGGAGCACCTTTTGCCCCATTTTACGGGCAATCCGTATAATGGCATTAATAATCGTTGTCTTTCCTGTACCCGGTCCTCCCGTTATAATCATGGTCTTGTTGTTGATTGACGCTCGTATCGCATCGAGCTGTTTCTCTGAAAAGGTGATCTGCAAATCTTTCTGTACCCAGTCCACCGCCTCATCGATATTGATAAGCCGAAGCTGCTTCGGAACAGTCATGAGGGTTTTCAATTTACTTGCAATACCCGTCTCTGCCGTATGGTATCCGCTCAGATAAACCGCAGCAGCAGCATTCATTGCAAGTTCCGGCCGGAAAGTGTGGAGTTGTTCTATGAAAACCTTTTTCCCTGCCATGAGATTTTCTAATGTCGCAGGAATGACCGCTGCATCAACTTCCAGAATCTCACTGCACTTTTCAACAAGGGTATCGTACGGATAATAGACATGGCCGTCATCGGCAAGCTCATGGAGGACATGGAGGATCCCCGCTTCAATCCTCATGGGAGCAGATTTATCGATACCCAGCTTTTCTGCTATCCTGTCTGCGGTGAGAAAACCGATTCCGAATATATCCATGGCAAGCCGGTACGGGTTTTCACTCACTACCCGGACAGCATCATTTCCATAGTGCCGGTAAATCTTTACCGCATAGGCAGGGCTGACACCATTCCCCTGGAGGAAGACCATGACATCACGGATGTCCCTCTGTTCTTCCCATGCCTTCGTGATCATCTCCACCCTTTTCTCACCGATACCTGCAACCTCATAAAGTCTTTCCGTTTCGTTATCGATGATATCCAGGGTTTTCTCGCTGAATTGTGCCACCAGTCTTTTTGCCATGACCGGGCCAATGCCCTTTATCATGCCTGAACCAAGATACTTCTCAATACCTCTCACTGTAGCAGGCATGACAGATTCATAGGATGCTATCTTGAACTGCTCACCGTATTTGGGATGGGTGCTCCATTGGCCTTTTAATTTGAGCACTTCTCCGGGCGTTACGGAAAAAAGCGTCCCTACCACGGTGACAAGATCGCTTCTTCCCTGTATGCGGACCTTTGCAATAGTATAGCCGTTTTCTTCATTGCAATAGGTGACCCTTTCTATCTGGCCTTTTATCTCTGTATTCATTTTTTCTTTTTCCATCTTAATGCAGTCGCCATCCGGAAACGTAAGAATAAGGGTCAATGTGGTTTCCGAATCGGAAAGGAGGGCGAAAAAGGACCCTTTCCGGACGGAAACTATTTAATAGTAGCGAATATTGAGCGATAATGAAAGAAGAAGATTCTGTTCCCGGTATGTCGTATTGGTAAAATCTTATGATAAAAACTTTTGTTTCCAGCATACTTGCTAAAAATAAAAACCTCCTTCTCCATGAGGCTGAGAAAATCAGCGGTTTTATGGCCCTCCTTATGAAAACCAAGAATACCCGGCAAAGATGGACAGGAGAAGAAAAAAAACTGTTGCGGGCGCACTTATGGCGCCTTTCCTGGTACATTCCGGTGCTGATAATCTTCGCACTCCCCTTTGGTTCCCTCCTCTTTCCCGTGCTTGCCGAAATGATGGACAGAAGACAAAACAGGCAAAACGGGGTTCATCACCCTACCAGCGGCAATGGCGTAAACCCTGCCTCCGGGCTCTGATGCTTTCGCGCTTCCTCACTGCACAACTGCCTCCAAAACATTTTGTATATTGTCATTTTTGATCTCATAGAGTAATATACAATCAACAATATGGAGTATGCCAGACCTACAATGTATTCATTATCTTGCCGGCGGCAAAGGGATAGGGTATGATCAGGTTCAACGATATAGTTGATGAAGTCCTGAAATACAATCCCCAGGCTGACGTTGAACTCCTTCAAAAAGCATATATTTTTTCCGCAAAGGCGCACAAAGGCCAGACAAGACTCTCCGGTGAACCCTATCTCATTCACCCTCTGGAGGTAGCCTATACGCTTACAAAGATGAGCCTTGACATATCCAGCATCGTCTCCGGCTTACTCCACGACACAATCGAAGATTCCTATGTAGATAAAAAAGAAATCGAAGAATATTTCGGGAAAGAAATTGCGGAACTCGTCGATGGCGTTACCAAAATCAGCAAGATACCCCTTAAAACCTCTGAAGACTCGAAAGTGGAAAACTTCAGAAAAATGATCCTTGCCATGAGTAAGGATATCAGGGTCATTCTCATTAAGCTTGCCGACAGATATCATAACATGCAGACCCTCAGTTATCTCTCCCCGGAAAAACAGATTGAAATCGCACGGGAAACATTTGAAATTTATGCCCCCCTTGCTCACAGGCTGGGCATTGAATGGCTCAAGGGTGAACTGGAAGATACTTCTTTCAAATACCTTAAACCTGACGAATATAAACGCATAGCAGACAGCATTGCGCAAAAGAGGAAACAAAGAGAAGAATACATCAATGAAGTTATCGGACTTTTGAAAAAACGGTTTGAGCAGTTCCATCTACAGGCGGAATTTTCGGGCCGGGCAAAACGCATATATAGTATATACCGGAAAATGGTCCAGGAAACTCTTACGATCGATGATATTTATGACATGATTGCCTTCAGGGTCATCGTTAATGACATCAAAGAGTGTTATGAAGCCTTGGGGCTCATCCACTCCTTCTTTAAGCCCATACCGGGCAAATTCAGCGATTACATCGCCCTGCCCAAAGGAAACATGTACCAGTCACTTCATACAAAAGTCATAGGGCCCTACGGTGAAAAGATTGAAATCCAGATACGGACCAAGGACATGCACAAGATCGCCGAGGAAGGTATTGCGGCACACTGGAAATACAAAGAGGGCGCGGCCTTCAACCCCAAAGAAGATAAGATTTTTGCCTGGCTGAGACAAATCATCGAATGGCAGCAGGACCTGAAAGATAACAAAGAATTTATGGAGATCTTTAAGATCGATCTTTTTCCCGATGAGGTCTACGTTTTTACCCCCAAAGGAGATGTACGGGCGCTTCCCAAGGGCGCAACGCCGGTAGACCTTGCCTATGCAATCCACTCTGAGCTTGGCGACAAATGCGTGGGCGCTAAGGTAAACGGAAAAATAGTCCCCCTTCGCTATGTCCTCAAAAGCGGCGATACGGCAGCGATATTGACAAATCCCTCCCACAAACCGAGCAAAGACTGGCTTAGTTTCGTCACTACGTCAAAAGCTAAAACCAAAATACGGCAATGGATCAAGGCGGAACAACGTGAACACAGTATCGAGCTCGGAAAAACACTCATTGAAAAAGAATTGACAAAGCACGATATTACCTATAATAAATTCCTCAAATCTCCGGAATTGCAGGTGATCACGAAAGATTTCAGCTTCGAGACCACCGATGACCTTTTTGCCGGTGTCGGATATGGTCTCTATACACCCCTCCAGGTCTTAAACAAGATCATACCGGAAACAGAAAGGCCGGGGGGAGGCTCAAAAGCATTATCAGCACCTTTAAGAAGGCCAAAGACACTGCTATCAATATCCAGGGTGTCGATGGCGTTGTCGTTCGATTCGGAAAATGCTGCAACCCCATACCGGGTGATAATATTATCGGTTTCATCACACGGGGGAGAGGTCTTACCATCCATGTCGAAGATTGCCCCAATGTCCACACCTATGACGAACAGAGAAAAATCGAGGTCTCCTGGCAGGTGAACAAAGATTTCACCTATCCGGTAAGATTGAAGGTAACGGGCAGCGACAGGAAGGGGCTCCTCTCCGATATAAGCACGATTATTGCCGCCAATAAAATCAATATTATCAGCGCTCAGGCATCAGCGTACCCTGACAGATCAGCAGCCGGTATGTATGAGGTCGAGATAGGTCACATGTCACAATTGCAAAAACTGATGAAATCGATCCAGAAGATTAAAGGGGTCCGGTCGGTGGAGCGATTGAGGGGCGGCACGCCATAACCTGTGAATAAAAAAATAGAGAAAATGGGGGTGGAAACCAGTTGGCTTTCATCCCCATCTTCGTGTCAATTTGATTGCGATAAAAAGAGAAAATATTTAAAGTGCTTTCTGAAAGTTACCTTTCTTGATGCACTTTGTACAGAGTTTTGCCTTTTTAGTTGTCCCGTCTGCAACGATTTTTACCATCTGCAGATTTGGCCGCCATTCTTTTTTTGTTTTATTATTGGCGTGGCTCACATTGTAGCCAATCTGTTTTCCTTTTCCGCACATCTCACACACTCTTGCCATCTCTTCCTCCTGACCGGTACGCTTAAAAAAGCGCTGATGCATTCATAAATCCTTTTAAGGATATGAATTTTAACCGTTTGTGCTTCCCATGTCAACACATTTCCCTTTCAGATACTTTTCATTGTCCTCTGCATATTGTTTGCGACTATCTCCGTTTTGGCAGAATCAATACAGACAAGGGATTACAGGTGACTAATTTTGAGGTGAGGGAAAGATACTAAAAAGATTAGCATTATTTTTCACAAAGGAAATCGTAAAAAAATGTATATAAAAATACATCCATTTTTATAACTTCAACAATATCAGTACCTTCCAATGTGCTCAATAATACAAACAAAGAAGTAAAGAGCCAGCATCTTCAAGGGGTTAAGATACTTTTGCAACAACTTTTCAACAGGATTTACACATTTTTTGTGGAAAAGCATTGTCACGGGTTGATTTTAAGGAAAATGTCCGTTTTCATTTATTAAAAAGAAATTGTGTTTTTGTGCCTGGAACAATCTTGCACTTCTTTGCTTTTCCTGCATTGATTTCAAGGATATATTGAACAGGATACCGGGAGCTTATATGCGTCTCATCAAGGGGTTTTGCGCTATAATGTACATGTTTGACTTCATACCTGCTGTTTATGAATAGTATGTCGAGAGGGATGTAAGTGTTTCTCATCCAAAAGGAGCGCATTTCGTCCTCGCTATTGAGGAAAAGCATGCCTGAACCGGCAGGTAACACCTTCCTGAACATAAGTCCTCGTGACTGTTCTTCCTGTGTCATCGCGAGTTCGACCTTGAATGTGCATAGCTTTTGCCCTTTGCTGTCCAGAAATATGGCGGTTGCGCCTGTATTGCTTTCTGCGCTGCAGTTCTGCATGAAAGAAAGGCTACTCAGAAAACATACCGCTACAAGGCAGGCAAACCTCTGCAAGACATTGACCTGCAACAATCCGGATATTCCAATCACCATCTTTTACGCGTCCTCCCCTGCATCAGAAGTTTATATAAACGACCCTCACACTACTGATCATTGTCAGCCTATTGACTGGTAAGGGCCAGCTTAATTGCAAGCATAACAAAAACAATTCCAGCCACCCGATTCAATATTTTTTCCGCTCTCTTTGATTTCAAAAACCATCCGCCTATTACTCCGGCAAGATAGCTGATAGCAGAAAAAACCACCAGGGCCGAAAGGATAAACATTCCCCCGAGGAGCGCCAATTGTAATGGGATAGACCCTTTCGAGGGGTTTGAAAACTGGGGCAAAAAAGCCAGAAAAAAGATTGAAACCTTGGGATTGGTGATATTCATAATCACCCCTCTCCTATAGAGATACCAGGAAGACACCTCGGCGCTTTTCTGCATATTCAATGTACTCTCCGGCGCACTGAATGCCTTCCATGCAAGATACACCAGGTAGGCTGCCCCGGTCAGCTTGAGAATGGTAAATGCCAGGGAAGATGTCTGAAACAGGACAGCCACCCCCAGGGCAACAGCGCTCGTATGACCGATCAACCCCGTGCAGAGTCCCAATGTAACCATGAGACCTGCAGTCCTGCCCTTAAGCATGGACTGTGTCATGACGTACAGATTGTCCGGTCCCGGAGCAAGGGCCAGGAGAACAGAGGCGGTGAAAAACATAACTATGGTGTTTACATCAAACATGCCCTTCCCCATAATTTGGAAATCTTTTCAAAGTCATCGTCGCGAGAATGAACTCCTGATAGTATACAGCCTTTTCGCATTTTACTCCATATTCGAGAATCCATCAATCTTATCAGGTCATAATAATGTATCATATCAGTCTATTAATATTCGGCGCCTGGCTATTCCTCAAAGTTTCTCAGCCTCCTTATGCGAAATTGTGATATCTTATAGGGTTATGAAACCACAACGAATCAATGACATCCTCTATCGAGTAGCAGGACCCGACATGAGTGATGCCCGCGATTGCGCAGCCTATCTCCTTGATCTCGGAGAGCCTGTGCTCATCGATTGCGGTTCAGGATTCGCCTTTAATCGCATTGTCCAAAACATCGAAGATGCAGGCTTTGATCCCTCGCTGATTAAAAATATCATCCTCACCCATTGTCACTTTGACCATATCGGCGGCGCTCATCTCTTCCAATCTCATTTCGGCGCTCGTCTTATCATGCACAAACTCGATGCCGCGATCGTGAAAGCGGCTGACCAGCGCCTCACGGCTGCCTTCTGTTTCCAAGCAGAATTCCAGCCGCTGTCCATTGACACAATAATTTCACAGGAGAAGGAATCCCTTCATTTCGGCAACCATGAACTTGTCTGTCTCCACACACCGGGACATACACCCGGTTCGATTTCTCTCTATCTCGATACAGACGGAACAAGGATACTCTTTGCCCAGGATATCGGTGCGGCAGTTCTCAAAGAATTTGACTGCGATCCTCAGGCATGGGTGAAATCCTTCAACAGCCTCGTTGCCCTTGATGCCGATCTCATTTGCGACGGCCATTGCGGTATATACGGCCAGAAAAAAAACGTAAGGAGATACCTTCAAGCTTGTATCGCATCTCAGATTAAACAGGGGTACATCAATCCGTGAGAACCTGTGGGTATAGCAAACGGAAGTTTTATAATCGATAGCGATAGTAAAAAAGGCGTAAGCCTTGAGCGAACTGCGCGGGCGGGAAGGGGTGGAGGCGTCGGTGAAGATGGAAGAATTTGAAGTGCTGGCCCAAGGCTTATTTACGCAAAATGACATCCAGGTGGACTATCGACCAGGCTTCCATATCCGTTGGGGACAATCAGCGGAAACCTTCATTGAGAACACCTGGAAGGCACACATGCGGGCAAGTCGTGACAGGGGGATGACCGTGTATAATGGCAATGTCTTCCATCTTGACGCATTCAATAAGACCGGCAACCGTCTCTTCCTCACCGTCTCCGATATGGAGTTTCGCAGTTGTATCGGCACCGGGACTGCCGACTTTGCAGTTGCCTTTCCACAGGAACCTCAAGCAAACCCTCTCTCCGCATCTATTGTCCTTGTCACAAGAGATGGTAAAATTGTTCTCGAAAAAAGGAGTCGTATTGATGCACGCCGCCGGAGATACCATGTGATAGCGGGGTTCATGGAACATGAGCATGATATCCTGGACAGCAAGCTACACCCTTTCGATACTATAAAAAGAGAAGTTCTTGAGGAACTTGCATTGACGTTTGAGACACCTTTGTATGCAACGGGACTTGTCCGTGCGGTAACCGGCTCGGAAATCTGCTTCTACGGCCGCCTGCCCATTCCCTATAAGACCCTCCTCGAAATCAAAGAGAGGGGCAAAACAGATTCCGAGATAGAGGCCCTTGAAACAATCGATGACTCACCCTCTGCTATTGCCGCTTTCCTGGCCGATCACACCGCAGATTTTGTGCCCTTCGGAAGGGCTTGCCTCCTTCTCTATGGCCACATAGCCTATGGGAAAGAGTGGTATGAAAGCACCATACAATTGCCTCACACCTGAGCCTTCCGTCTTTCACCTTGAAGGAAAATGATGTATAAAATAAGAATAGTGAGGCGAGTGATGAAAATAATCAGCATTGTCGGCAGCCCAATGGGTACCAAAGGAAATACAGCCGCCCTGCTCAGGATCGTCCTTGAGGGTGCTGAAAGCAAGGGAGCGGAAACAGAGATTATTACCATCAAGGGCGGTGAGGTAAAACCCTGCAAAGGGTGCGACCTCTGTCATATAAAGGGATACTGTTCACAGAAAGATTCCTTCAACGCTATCAAAGAAAAAATTATGGGAGCCCAGGGGTTAATCCTGGCCAGTCCAAATTACATATTCCACGTAAGCGCTCAGCTCAAAGCCTTTGTAGATCGCTGTTGCGGGGTAGTGCATTGCCTTGGTTTTGAGGGTAAATATGGCGCTTCGGTGGTAACCTCAGGAGGAGGGGATGAGAAACCAATCGCCGACTATATGAATCATTTCCTCGCCATTACAGGGGCAATCCCTGTAGGGTCCGTATGGGCCACCATGGCTGAGGTGGAGGGACAGAATTTCACCCAGGATACGAGGAAAAAGGCCTTCGCCCTCGGTGAGAAATTGGTTGCAGCCTGGCAGAATAAAGAAATGGTTCCGGAGTGGGCCCCTGTTACAACCCAATTCAGGGAACGGATGAAATCATTGATCCTCTGGCGCAGAAACGAGTGGCCTCACGAATATCAGTATTGGAAAAAGTACCGGGACATCGATAACACCATGTGATTATTATGAGGGTACTTCTCGTCTCCGCCAATAGGACAGAAATAAACATGCGCACCATTCCTCTGGGTCTGGCTTGCGTGGCTTCAGCACTCAAAGAGACAGGTCATTCGGTAGAGATACTGGATTTCCTGGAGGTCGAAAATCCCTTCTCTGCCCTGAAAGCTGCAATTGAAGAATTCAGACCGGAAGTGATCGGTATATCGCTGAGAAATATCGACGATCAGACCATGCGTAATCCCCGGCTGTTCCTCGACGAGGACAATCATGTCATAGAAATGGCAAAGCGTCTTTCGGATGCCCCTGTCATCCTTGGAGGTGCAGGCTACAGTATGTTCCCGGAGGAAATCCTGACCTATTCCCAGGCAGATATGGGCATTCAGGGAGACGGGGAAGAGACTTTCAGGTTATTGCTCGATAGACTGGAAAAAAACCAATCCCTTACCGGATTACCCGGACTTTACGTGAAAGAAAGGGGTCTCCAGGCACAGAGAGCCTTTACTAAGAATCTCGATCAGTTTCCGCTTCCGGAGGCAGATTTTTTTCCACCAAGTCTGTTCCAGGATACGAACCTCTGGGTTCCCGTACAAACCAGAAGAGGCTGTTCCATGGACTGCAGCTATTGTTCCACTGCTATCATCGAGGGACGGACAATGCGCAAAAGATCGCCCGGAAAGGTCGTGGAATGGATCATCAGATTAAACAAAGCGGGGGCTTGCCAATTCTATTTTGTTGACAACACCTTCAACCTGCCTGCATCCTATGCCCTGAAGCTCTGTAAGGAACTGACAAGCGCTTCGCTTGGCATAAAATGGCGCTGTATTATCTATCCGAACAGATTGAACGAACCACTGGTTGCGGCAATGGCCGGGGCGGGCTGCGTGGAAGCATCTGTCGGGTTTGAGAGTGGATGCGAGAACATCTTGCAGCGCATGAATAAGCGTTTTCGGCGCAAGGACGTAGAAAAAGTTTGCAAACTTCTCGGCAGGCACGGGATTCGACGAATGGGGTTCCTGCTTCTCGGCGGACCCGGTGAAACCCGCCAATCAGTACATGAAAGTCTTGTTTTTGCCGATTCTCTTGATCTTGATCTTTTAAAGATCACTATTGGCGTCCGCATCTACCCCCACACTCTTTTGGCTGAAGAGGCAAGAAAGGAGGGGAGCATTAAGCCTGATGAGAATCTGCTTTTTCCCAAATTCTATATGACGCCAGGGCTCGAAGACTGGATAAGAGAGATCATAGCCACATACAAAGAAAACAGACCAAATTGGATCGTTGACGGGTAGAATACATGAAAACAAACGTCTTATTCTTCGGAAGCTGGTGAGACCCCTGTATCCATGCTATTTTTTCAGCATGGATACGTATTTGACATATACTATGCATTTCCTATAATATTCACACTATTTTGGTACATTACCAGGTTATAGTATTAACACAGGAGTCAAGTTGAAAGAGTCATCCGGAACTTATCCAGAACTTATCGAAAAAATCGTTACCTTAAAACAGAGGATCAAAAAACTGGAGCAATCGGAATCAGAGCGCAAGAGGGCTGAGGAAGCATTGCGAACAAGCGAAACAGAGCTTCGCAAAGAACAGGAATTCAGCCGGTTGCTTCTCGACACCTCCCCGGCATTAATCGTGGCTATTGGACTTGACGGGAAAACACTGGTGATGAACCAGGCGTTATTGGATATTCTCGAGTACACCAAAGAAGAGATTGTCGGGACTGAATACATGAATACTTTTGTCCCCGAAGAAGATCGGGAAATGCTCGCCACGGTCTTTCAGCAAATTATCAAAAAGGGGAAAGCAACGGTTAATGAAAACTGGATTAGAAGCAAGTCGGGCAGGACATATCTCGTTGAATGGCATGGCCGCACTGTACATAATAAAAGTGATTTTGATTTTTTCCTGGGGGTAGGCATTGACGTTACTGACCGGAAAAGTGCCGAAGAGGAACTAAAGAAGAGCGAGGTAAAGTACAGGACTATCGTGGAAAATACAAATGACGCAATTTACATCCACGATTTTGAGGGAAACATTATTGATGTGAACGAGAACGCCTGCCGGATGGTGGGGTACAAAAAGGATGAGCTTATCGGCTCACACCTTTCAAAGATCGACAAAGCCTGGCATCTGCCTGAAAATAAAGAGCTTGAGGAACTTATGCGTGAAGGTGGCATTATTTTTGAGCGCGAAAATGTTCGCAAGGATGGATCTGTTGTATCAGTTGAAGTCAGTGTTAAAATTATTAATCATGAAGGGAAAGGCACTGTACAGGGATTTGTCCGGGACATCACTGAACGGAAAAGGGTTAAGGAAGAATTAGTCAGCAAAACAAAGAGCCTTGAGGACGCAAACACTGCCCTAAGGGTCCTCCTGAAGTACCGGGACGAAGAAAAAAAGAAGGTTGAGGACAGCTTCACCTCCAATATCAGAGAACTTATTATGCCCTATGTTGAAAAACTGAAAAAGACACGCCTGGAAGACCGCCAAGTGCTCTTTCTTGATATCATGGAAGAGAACCTGAATGCTATTCTCTCTCCTTTCTTAAAAAACGTGTCCATGAAGTTCTCCAATTTTACTCCACAGGAGATTGAAATTGCCAGTCATATCAGGATAGGGAAGACAACTAAAGATATTGCTGAACTGATGAACCTTTCGCCGGGAACGATCAATACCCACAGAAACAATATCCGTAAAAAACTCGGTCTTAATAATATCAACGTGAATCTTACTGCGTACCTGAAATCTCTGGCATAGACTTGACCGTACAAGTAATATTCCCAAACACTCTTCTTATTGACATATTTTTTCTGAAATCATACTATTGAACGCAGTACAGTTTGCAATTTACTAACAGTTGTAAGGTAGGTGACTGATATGAAACAGTGCAGGGAATGCCGTCATGAGATTTCTGAACAGGCCATCACCTGCCCTCAATGCGGGGCACCCTACCCTGCAAAAGAGACATGGGACGGATGGGGCTTGGAATACAAATCAAAAGCGACCTTTCTCGGTTTACCCTTTCTACATGTTTCTTTCAAATATCGTCCAAACAGAACGCCTGTTGTTGCTAAAGGAGTGATCTCCATCGGCCAATTTGGCTGCGGAATTATAAATATTTCACAATTCGGGGTCGGCATCATAAGCATTAGCCAATTCACCGTGGGAGTCTTCGTAATAGGCCAGTTTGCCGCAGCCTATTCCCTCATCGCCCAATTCGGTCTCTACATCCACGAAGGCTACGGCCAGATGGTGAAGAATTTGTTTGAAATCCTGCAATGATACGAAAGGCCCTTACAAATCATCATTTGATTGCGAAAGTTAACAATGTCCCTAATTGAGGATTGATGTCTTCCCGTAATCGAGTCTTTTGAACTTATGCCTGAAATGCAACATTACAAGTGGTACCCACGATCTTCTATCCAATAATATCTAATTCATACAGGCCGGATATGCTGCCAAATACAGTGGATGCTGCTATAATTAGATTAGATAGGGATTATGTGCAAAGAGGAGGGGTAGGTCACAGGTGATGGACGAAGACTATGGTTGCCCCAGAAGGGCGCGTTGACACGGGACTCCTTTTCGGTTATGTAGCAAACAGGAAGGATGAAAGATGAAAAAGATGGTCGTAATTATTGGTATTGTAGCATTGGTTTTTCTGGGCCTCCCTTCCGGAGAATGTTTTGCCCAGCGAGGCCATTCCAGAGGCAGTCATTCCGGAGGAGGTTACTACAGAGGGAGTCATCACGGGGGTGGCCATTACTACCATGGCGGAGGTTCGCACTTCTTCGTTGGCGGATACTTCGGGTATCCTTTCTACGCCTATCCGTACGGCTATTACCCGTACGGTTACTCCTCCTTCAATCCTTATACGTATCCGCAGTATTCTTACACCTATGACCAGCCTACCGTCTATACTGAGCAAGAGCAACCTTATTATTGGTATTACTGCCAGAATCCAGAAGGCTATTACCCGTATGTCCCGAACTGTCCGGGGGGCTGGACGACCGTGATCCCTACCCCCCGGGGAGAGGAGGGTGGAGCAAAATGAAACGGCAAATAGGTTTTCTATTGTTCCTTATGGTGGCGATGCTTAGCGGTTGCGTAACGATGCCGACGGGTCCCACCGTCACGGTGATGCCCGGCCCGGGAAAACCCTTTGAGGTATTCATGGCCGATGACGCTCTTTGCAGGCAATGGGCTCAGCAACAGATTGGGGGTGCATCGCCAAGTCAAACCGCCAATCAGAACCTTGCAACCGGGGCACTGGCCGGAACCATGGTCGGGGCTGGCATCGGTGCACTGATCGGTTCTACGACCGGCGACGCCGGTGCCGGTGCCGCAATTGGTGCCGGTGCGGGCCTTCTTGGCGGAACCGCCATGGCAACAGGTCCTGCCTATGCTTCCGAGTGGCAACTCCAGAGACAATACGACATAGCTTATCAGCAATGCATGTATGCAAAGGGGAACCAGATTCCCGGTGTCGTGCGTCGCCGGGCACAAACCTATGTGCCACCGCCACCTGGGGCAGCCAAACCGAATCAAGCCTACGTTTACCCTAAATCGCCTCCACCACAACCAATACGGCGGGCTGTTCTCGAACCGATATACTTTGATCTCAATAAATCCAATATTGGATCTGTTGCCGCAAGGACTTTAGAGAGAAACCTCGAGTGGTTCAGGCAGAATCCAGGAAGGAAAGTAAGTATAGAGGGTAACTGTGATCCGAGGGCTACGGAACAATACAACATTGCCTTGGCCCAGAGGAGAGCAACGGCGACAAAGAAGTACCTTGTCGGCCTTGGCGTAGACGAAGCACTCCTTGAAACTTTCAGCTATGGAAAAGACAGGCCAAGCTGTAACGAAAACAATGAATCATGCTGGGCAAAGGAGAGAAGGGTCGACTTCAAGCCGATGCCTCAGACTTCTTTTAGGTAAGGTAAATGCTCATATATATTGCATTTTTTATGAAGCAACGATATGATAATAAAAAATCGGAAATTACATAGTTGGTATATTAATTGTTATGCATTAATTATATCAATCTAAAATCATTAGGAGAAATCGTGGATTATTCAAAAGACACTCATCTTAAGTCCATCGGCTACATCCTATGGATCTTTGGTTTCACAGGCTCCCATCGATTTTACTACGGCAAGCCCATTTCAGGAACCATTTGGTTCTTTACCTTAGGGCTCTTTTTTATCGGCTGGATTATTGATCTTTTTCTCATTCCGTCTATGGACCGTCAGGCCGATTTCAGGTACCGTAGTGGTAATGTCAATTACACGGTTGCATGGATTTTGCTGACATTTCTCGGATTATTCGGCATACACCGTTTTTATATGGGAAAGTGGTGGACGGGGATAGTGTACTTGCTGTCGGGTGGTATCTTCGGCATCGGGTATCTATATGATTATTGGACTCTAAATGATCAAGTCTCGCTAATAAATAGCAGGCCCTAATAAGGGTGGTATCTGCGACCTGTTCGGTCATGGACGCAGCGCTATGGTGCGATGTTGGCCACCATGAGGCAATGCAACCCGATATTTCCCTCCGTTAATTGTACCCAACGGTACACATTTCATGAATCGCGAAAACCCGGAGTTTTTCAACAGGGCGTCTTGGATTTCCTGAACCAGCATTGATCGCTCTGCCATGGTTTGGAGAAGCAGCGGTAGATAGCCACCGCGTCGATTAGTTTGCAGAACTACGCAGTTATTTTCGCGATCTTTGGAGGATGTGAGGTAGGTATTATTAATGCTCGACAACTTCCTCAACCGGAAACCGTTCTGAAGCTGTGAAAATATCAAATGGTATCCGATTATCTGATTTGAGATTATTTTCTTGAAGTTTGGTAATCATTGCGGGAAGATTGACCTGTGGGCGGGGAAAAGGTTTATATGTTACGCTATTATGTTTTTGAAGGTGACAGAGTATGATATTGACAATGGGAAATTACATATTGGTATATTGATTGTTCGTGTAGCACGTCGGGAGTGATCGGCGTATTGCAGCATTCGCGAGGATGGAAGTAAACATTATTAGGCGCACGGCCTGTCTGATCTTTAAAGTCGACGGAGGTAGTAATGTCTGAATCATGGTTCTATCATATCTCTCAGAAAGGAAAACTATCGAGCGTTGCAACCGTTGAGGGGGCTCTGGCTGCGACAAAGGACGGAGGCTTTCTGTGGCTGGATTACTGCCAGCCAACAAAGGATGAACTCTCGAACCTCATCGATCCATTTGGTCTCCATCCGCTTTCTATCGAAGATTGTTTAGATGAAAACCAGATTCCCAAGATTGAAGACTTTCCTCAAAATACCTTTATTATCTTCAACGCTTTTGACTATGCAAATAAAATACTTTTGATCGGCGAGATCAATCTGTTTATCGGCGAGAACTTTCTGGTTACCGTCTGCCAACGCAATTCAGAAAATCGCCGGTTTTTGGATGGCATTGAGCACATCGTGGAGAGGGACATCGAAAGCGCCCGGCAGGGACCGGCGTTCCTGATGCACGTCATACTGGACTACGTGGTGGATCGAAAGTTCTTAGCGATTGAAGCGCTCGAAGACGAACTGGAAGCCAGAGAAGAAGCAATGCTGGCTGACGTTTCCAATTTTAAACCAGCAGAATTGCTCAAATCGCGTCGGGACCTGTTGAGTCTCCGCAAGAGTCTTTTTCACGAACGGGAGATCCTCATCAGGATTTGCCGCAAGGATTGTCCTTTCATACCTGACAAAGCAATCTTCCACTATCGAGACATCTATGACCATCTCACAAAATTCTTCGAGTTAACCGAGTCTTATCGGGATATAGTCAACAGTCTTATGGAGATGTATCTGTCGATGCTGAACAACCAGATGACCAAAGCCGCCAACCAGACAAACATCGCAGTCAGGCGACTGACTTTCATCACCACTGTTTTTATGCCGCTCACGCTTCTGGCTGGAATAGGCGGGATGTCAGAGTGGTCTATGATGACCGGACCGCACAACTGGAGGATTGCATATCCGGCTTTCTTTCTCGCCATGGGAGTGATCGGTTTTATCAACTATTACCTGCTCAAGCGGCTTGAGAAGAGAAAACGATGACGGCGGAGATGAGGACGACTGAAGAGGATGTTCTTTGAGGCCCTTAGGCTCAGCGATGAAGCACGGCTTATCCTGTCAGAGCAGGATATCGAATTTGAAGAAACAGCGCAAAAGGAGGCTATCGAGGATGTTCTGGCAACGCTGGACGAAAAGAGCAGAAAGACATCCAGGCCATCAATAGGGCACTGGCGCGGATTGAACTCGGAGAATACGGCTCCTGTGAGGTTTGTGGAAAGAAAATCGATGAGGACCGCCTTGAGACAATTCCCTGGACATCTGTCTGTGGCGAACATGCAAAGACAGAATGAAAGGGTCGGCGAGAAAAGATGTGAGCTTTGCAATCCAAGACAGAGCGGATCTGCTGCCTTTAAGGCGAGTTATTCAACGTTTTTCTTTTTATATGCTATTTCAGCGGGTAAAATCAATGACCATCGTAGTTCTCTGTTGAGATGATATACTTGAATTATTGAGGAAAAACGAATGAAGAGAGATATATAACGTGAGAGACCAAGATAAAACAAAAGAACACCGTGTGGCTGAAAAACGTGTTGCCGAACTTGAAACATCAGAAGTCCAACATAAACGAAAAGAACGTAAAGTTCAGAAAGCCCTCAAATACGCCGAGAGCATTATTGAGACAGTCCGTGAGCCCCTTTTGGTGCTGGATTCAGACTTGAGGGTTATCAAGGTCAACCGTAGTTTCTATGATTCCTTCAGGGTCACACCGGAGGAAACCATAGGTAATTTTATCTATGACCTCGGAAACCGGCAATGGGATATTCCCAAGACTCCGGACGTTACTTGAAGATATTCTTCCAAAAGATGACAAGTTCGATGGCTATGAAGTTGAACATGAATTTCCTGGCATCGGGCATAAATCCATGATTCTCAATGCTCGCAGAATCCATCAGGAAGGTATCGGCGTGCAGATGGTTCTCCTGGCCATCGAAGACATCACTGAAAGGAAGCGGGCTGAGGGCAAGGTCCAGGCCCTCAATCAGGAACTTGAGCGGCACATTACAGAACTTCAGGTCGTAAATGAGGAATTGAAGACCTTTAGCTACGCTGTTTCGCATGATCTGAAGGCACCCCTCGTCACTATTGGGGGATTTTCTCGCAGGCTGTTGGAGAAATATGGAGACAGCCTCGATGAAAAAGGCCAGCAATACCTTAAGATGATTAACACGAGCAGTACCCAGATGGAGGAACTCATTCGAGACTTGCTTAGCTTCTTCAGCTCAGGCCGGGTAGCGGTAAACTTCTCAACCCTCAAAATGGAAAAAATGGCAGGGGAGGTTTTTGATCAACTCAAAGCAATGTACCCAAAACGCAAAATACAGCTACATGTTGAAACGATGCCGGAGTTGAAGGGTGACGAAGCAATGATTACACAAGTTCTCGTTAACCTCCTGAGTAATGCTATCAAGTATACCCAGCCCAAGGAGGTCGCAGATATTTACGTTGGTGGACGGATCGAAGCAGAAAGAAACGTCTATTATGTGAGGGACAATGGTATCGGGTTCCTTATGGAGTATGCAGATAAACTTTTCAATGCCTTTGAACGACTTGAGCGAACTGAGGAGTTTGAGGGGACAGGACTCGGACTGGCAATTGTGAAGCGCGTTATCGAGCGGCATGGTGGGACAGTATGGGCTGAGGGAAAAGTTGACGAGGGGGCTACCTTTAATTTTACAATCCCCAGATAATAACTCAATTCGGAACTTTCTGGCGCATCTCGGAAGATAAGCTGCGAGAAATAAGTCCACATGTTACGAGAGGGTAAGTCTGCTGACTTGATATTCTTGACAGGGTTTTGGCGGCAGCGTGCAGTCATTTCTTGCCAAACATCTTCGCAAGGAATTCCTTGTTACCCAGATGTATAAAGTGACAAAATGTTCTGCGCTGTTATAGACCTTGGCGATAAAGGTGATGGTCTTGCTGTATAACCACCCTGTGCCCTTCGGGGAACATTTCATGACAGACATCGCCCTCTTGATCATCTTTAAAACATTAGTCTTTTCAAATAATGCTACGCTTGAGGCAATCAAACAGGTTTTCTAAGGGTCGTCCCACTCTATTTCTTGTGGTAATCAACAGCTTGTCGGTCTTTATAATCTATTTGTTTGTAGGAGGTGCAACCGAGAATCTAGGCTTCACAATCTCCCTCTCACAAAACCATCATCACCGGCACCAGCATAGATAGATTTACCAATGTTTTTTTATGAGGTCAATTGATTAGAATGAACTGACCGGTACCAATTCGGATTTGTTCAGAGAGCGCGATGACGAGGGGTTGCCAAACGGAGGCTGTAGCAGCGCTACGTCTAGGACGTGCGGCCCCGAAGGAAGCGATGCTATATGGACGAATACGGATTGGTACTATATTGTGTAGACTTCTTTGCCCAGGGTATGCACCCAGTTCTGCGCCAACACCTTCTGGGCCTCTTCCGTCTTGTCGACGCCTAAGATAACGATGGCGTTATTGTTAATCCTTCCCAGATGCGGGTACAGATAATGGACATTGATACCCGCGTTTTTGAGCGGTTTCAGTACCGCGTTTACTCCACCCGGATGGTCCGGCGTCTCAACGGCAATGACATCGGTCTCTTTCGGTTGATAGCCATTGCCTCTCAGCATATTCATCGCCTTTTCAGGGTCATCAACGACAAAACGGACAGTGCTCATATCAGAGGTATCGGCAACAGAGATGGCCCTGATGTTGACCCCTTCCCTTCCCAATATTTCACTGATATTGGAGAAGGCACCCGGTATATTTTCAAGGCTCACGGATATCTGTTTAATAACCATGCGTTTACTCCTTCACGTAGTTATATCCAAGCTCCAAGGCTTCTTTATTGAGCTTTATCAGCTTTGCCTTGCCTTCGCCGAGGATTTCATTGAGGTTCTTTATCATGGCCTGGTAAGAGACGATATTGCTTGCCTTAATAAGAGCGCCCAGCATGATCATATTGGCAACCTTTATGGTTCCCAGCTTCTCGGCCAGTTCACTCGTGGGAATTGCCAGTATTTCTATGTCGCTTCTTGCTGACTCCGTATTTACCAGAGAGGAATTGGCACAGAGAAGACCTCCTGCCTGGAGGATGCTCTGAAAGCGCGTGAAGGAAGGCTGGTTCATGGCAATGACAAAATCCGGTTCCGATGCCACAGGAGATGCAATCTCTTCATCGGCAACAACAACAGTACAGTTGGCAGTGCCGCCCCGGACCTCAACACCGTAGGCCGGAAGATAGGTCACATATTTTCCTTCCAGCATGGCAGCACTGGCAAGCGTCGTCCCCATAGAGAGTACGCCCTGGCCGCCGAACCCTGAAAATATCGCCTTTATCAGCATACTACCTCTTTGATAACACCTAAGGGAAATTGTTTGCTCATAACATCATCAACCCACTGGCATGCCTCGATAGTGCCCATCTTCCAGTTTGTCGGGCAGGGAGAGAGTATTTCCACAAGCGAAAATCCTCGACCGTCAAGCTGACGCTGGAATGCCTTTGCGATGGCCTTTTTCGTTTTGATGACTGCAGATGGCTTATTGACGGCTACGCGTTCAAGGTAGGACGTACCATCAAGGACAGCAAAGACTTCGCAGATCCTGACCGGATGACCGGCAATGAAAGCATCTCGACCGGCAGGCGTCGTTGTCGTCACCTGTGTAAGCAGTGTAGTCGGCGCCATCTGGCCGCCTGTCATGCCATAGACACCGTTATTGACAAAGATGATGGTAATGTTCTCACCCCTGTTGGCCGCATGGAACCCTTCGGCGGTGCCTATTGCGGCAAGATCACCGTCTCCCTGATAGGAAAAGACAAGATTCTCAGGACTCGCCCGTTTGATTCCCGTTGCCACGGCAGCGCCCCGTCCGTGCGCCGATTCCAGGACATCGATCTCGAAATAATTATAGAGAAGCATGCCGCACCCTGCTGGCGCCACGCATACTGCCTTTTCCTGTAAGTTCATTTCTTCAATAACTTCCATAATGAGGCGATTGATGATACCGTGACCGCACCCTGGACAGTAATGAAAATGGGCCTCTTTCAGGAGCTTTGGTCGGGTATAGACTTTCTTCATTACTTTTTCCTTCTTAAGGCGTGGGCCTGATAGTAATGGCGTGAAATAATCCTGAAGAGCTCAACGGGCGTAGGGATAACCCCGCCTGGTCTTCCATAGAAATGGATATGCCCCTTTCCCTCAAGGGAAAGTTTCACATCTTCTATCATCTGACCGGCGCTCATCTCAAAAACAAAAAAATCATTTATCGTCTTTGCCATCTCCTGAAGGGCTTTTGCAGGAAAAGGCCAGAGCGTAATGGGCCTGATCATGCCGACCTTCAGATTTTCCTGGCGGAGCCTTTTGATAGCGCCCTTGACAATCCGTGCGCCGATCCCGTAGGCAACAACGACCATATCCGCATCATCGGTAAGATATGTCTCATATTTAACTTCGTTCTGTTCCATGCGCTGGAATTTTCGGGAAAGCTTCCAGTTATGTTCTTCCAGCAACTTAGTATCAAAGAGCAGAGAGTGCATTTTCCTGGCAGGTCTTCCTTTTGCTCCTGTCAGGGTATAGTCTTTTTCATATTCAGCAGGGGGTTTCAAATCATCGAAGCTTACCGGCTCCATCATCTGTCCCAGCATACCGTCGCCTAAAATGATAACAGGGTTCCGGTACTTATCCGCAAGGTCAAAGGCGAGAGGGACGACCTCCGTCAACTCCTGAACCGATCCCGGCGCAAGGACGATTGTCTTGTAATCGCCGTGGCCGCCGCCGCGTGTTGCCTGGAGATAATCGGACTGGGCGGGTGATATGTTCCCCATACCGGGGCCGCCGCGGACCATATCGACGATGACTGCGGGGAGTTCATCGGCAGCAAGATAGGAAATGCCTTCCTGTTTGAGACTCATACCGGGACCACTCGACGATGTCATGGCGCGGGCACCTGCAACACTTGCTCCCAGGACCATGTTGATGGCGGCTATTTCACTCTCGGACTGGATAAAAACCCTGCCCGCTTCCACCATTCTCTTTGCCATGTATTCCGTAAGCTCATTCTGGGGGGTAATGGGATATCCGAAATAGCAGGTACAGCCGGAAAGAAAAGCTGCCTCACCTAAAGCAGCATTACCGCTCATTAATCGCTTCAATTCTTCTCCACCTCAATGGCAACTTCGGGACAGATGATCGCGCAGGTCGCGCAACCGGTACACTCTTTCTCCATATCAAAAGCAGCGACAAAATAACCCTTGAGATTCAGTTCTTCGGAAAGGACGATACCTTTTTTCGGACAGAATTCAATGCAGAGCGTGCATCCTTTGCAGCGTTCCCGATCTATGTAAATAGAACCTTTCAATTTTTATACCTTCTTAGTCTTCTAAAGACGCTTTAGCGTAGCCCACCGAAACGCTTTTTGTCAAACATTTTTTCCTCATTCCTTCATGAGTGAAATGTTTGTATGTCTCAAAAACCCGGAGATGATCAGGTTAGGCGTGAAAATGACGTAGCCCGGAGATAATTTTGTTGCATTAACGGGCTATATGTCATAACTTTTTATAAATGGACCTAAAACACTTCGAAACGTTTCTGAAGATCGCAGAGTTAAAGAGCTTCACCAAGGCCGCAGAAGAACTTTATCTTACACAGCCTACAGTGAGTAAACAGATTGTTGATCTGGAACAATTCTTCGATGTAAAATTCATCGACAGGACAAAAAGGACAGTAGCACTCACCAGAGCGGGAGAACTCCTCCTCAAATACGCAAAAGACTTTGTCAATCTCAAGAAGGAAACCATTGAGGAGATTGCCGCCTTTAAAGGTCTCAAAAAGGGGACTATTACCGTCGGGGCCAGCACAATCCCGGGAATATATATACTTCCCGGAGTCCTCAGTATTTTTAAAAAAACATACGCAGGTATCCAGATCAGGCTTATCATCTCCGATACGAAAGATATCATAGAGAAGATGGAAGAAGGGACCATTGATGTCGGTTTTGTGGGGGCAAAAAACGGATCAATAAAACTGGATTACAAAAAACTTATCGATGATACAATCGTGCTGATTGCACCGCCGGAATTTCCCGATTCCCTCAATCTCAGCGAACTTAAAGATTACCCCCTTATTGCCAGAGAACCGGGATCAGGTACCCGAAATACCTTCGAAGCTGCTCTCAAAAAGATAAAACAGATGAAAACAACCGATCTGACAGTCATCGCAGAACTCACCGATACGGAAGCCATTAAGGAAACAGTAAAAAACGGCATGGGTATATCATATATATCAAAAATGGCCATTGCCGGTGAACTGGCAGAGAAGAAACTGAAACTCCTAATAATACGGGGTTTTCCCGATATCAAACGGTCTTTTTATATCATTACGCGAAAAGGGAAAACGGCCCTTCCCCAGGTTAAAGCATTACTGGAAATCATTGATAAATGGAGAAAAGATGAAACGATATAGCAAAGTAATGATTATTATTCTCAGCGCCCTCACCATTATCTGTGGAGCAATCGCGGCCGAGGCAAGGGTGTACCTTGATGTGTACGGGGCAAGTTTCAAGAAAATCACCATCGGGGTTCCTTATTTTAAGGGTGAGAAGGTGGATAAACTGTCCGTAGAGATGAGCGACCTCTTAAATAAAGACCTTGACTGGTCAGGTTTTTTCATTACAGCGCCCAATTCTCTTATCGATAAAGAACTCCTCGACGAAGGAATTGAAAAAAAGGATATTCATTTCAATAACTGGCGGTCCATAGGGATCGAACTCGTCTGTAAGGGAAGAGTGCAGATGCAGAATGGAGACCTCATACTTGAGGGGTTTCTCTATGATACCCTTGACGGCGCCATGCTCCTCGCGAAACGGTATAAAGGCCCTCAAGGGGATTGGAGAAAAATGGTCCACAAGCTGGCCGACGATATCCTGCTTACCGTTACCGGCGAAAAGGGGATTATGAGTTCACGGGTACTCTTTATCGGGGGAGGAAGAAATCTGAAAGAAGTCTATACTGCAGATTTCGACGGACAGGGCATCAAAAAAATGACCAACCACCGGAATATTACCATATCGCCTTCGCTATCTCCGGGAGGAAAATATCTTGCATACACATCATATAAAGAAGGACGTCCGAACCTTTATGTTATAGACACTGAGAAAGGCGCTGAGGCTTTCGTAGATCGCGCTGACGGTATGAAATTAGGCACTTCGTGGCTCAGTAAATCAGTGCTTGTCTACTCCCAGACAGCAGGCAAACATTCCACTATTTACACCTATGACGTGGAAAGGCGGGACAAAAAGGTGCTCCTCCAGAGAGAAGGTATTCTCACGTCGCCTTCAGTATCGCCTGACGGGAAGAAGATGATCTTTGTCTCCGACATGTACGGCACCCCGCAGGTCTTCTCGCGGGATAATGGCTCCGGAGAAATAAAAAGACTGAGCCACTACGGAAATTACAACAGCTCTCCATCCTGGTCGCCGAAAGGGGACCTTATTACCTTCGTTTCCAAACTCGAAGGGGGTTTTGAAATCTGCACCATGAACCCGGATGGCTCCAATCAGAGGGTGCTTACCAATGACGGGACCATCAATGATTCGCCGCAGTTTTCTCCCGACGGTCGCTATATTGTGTATTCTTCGCAAAGGGGCGGGAAATACGGGATTTACTTCATGTTATTCAATGGCGAGAACAAAAGGAAACTTACCCTTACGAATTATAACGAGGAACAGCCGAGATTTATACCATAAGAGATACAAAATAACGGGGAAGGGAGGAACATCATGAAACACTTTTGTATTTTTACAATCATCGCTATCCTTTTACTGGCAGGTTGCGCATCGAAAGTAGTGCAGACAACCCAACCGACAACATCTACTGTTACCGATAAACCTCTTTCGGGCCAGGGTGATGATGCAAAAGGGCGAAGCGGTATTACCGAAGAAGAACTTGCCCGCGCAGAGCGGGAACGCTTGCTCCGTGAACAGGAAGCGAGAACATCAGCGCTCATGAAAGATATCGGTTTTGATTATGACAGCTACACCATTAAACCATCGGAACTGCCAAAAATTGAAGCAGTCGCAGCGTGGCTCAAGCAGAACAGAACAGTGACCGTTGCCGTAGAGGGTCACTGCGATGAAAGGGGAACAATAGAATACAACATGGCCCTGGGTCAGAAACGGGCTGAGGCCGTTAAGAATTACCTTTCCAAAAATGGCGTTGAGGCAAGCAGAATAAAAGCCATATCATTCGGAAAAGAAATGCCTGTTGATCCAGGCAACACAGAAGAAGCCTGGGCAAAAAACCGGCGGGTCCATTTCAAAATTGATCAGAAGGGGTAGCGCTATGTCCAATATACTCAAAACAATACCGAAGAACAGGCTCATCTTATCGGCAGCGCTCATTGCGTTGCTCTTCGGCTGCGCCACGACAGAACAGACCGGTCAACTACAGAAATCTCTCGTCTCTCTTCAAGGCGAGGTCCTCCAGCTTAGGCAGGAAACAGACACAAAATTAGCCAACATGACAAAAGAGAATGAGGCCTTAAGCAAACAGGTTGTCGGCATGTATGCCTCGGTGGAAAGCAGAGATGAGAAAATAAAAAATATTATGGGTAAACTGGATGAACTTGAGTACCAACTCAGGACCTATTGGTCGGAAACAAAAACCCTGCTCAATACACGGAAGAAACCGGACGACAAACCCTTTACCCAAACACCTACAGATAAACCTGCCACCAACCCGGCAATTGACGGAAAATATGAAGACACGTATAAAGACGCCTTTGAAACCTTCCAGAAAGGTCGCTATGAGGAAGCAAGCAAAAAATTCTCTGCCTTTATTGAATCCTATGGAGCAACACCGCTTGCTTCGAATGCGTACTACTGGATCGGGGAAAGTTATATGAACCTCAAAAATTATGATAAGGCCATTCTCAATTTCCAGGAAATCATCGACAAATATCCGAAAAGCGAGAAGGCGCCAAGGGCGATGCTGTCACAGGCAGAAGCCTTTCGCCAGACCAATGATAAAAAGAGCTCTATAACCATTCTTAAAAGGGTTATAGAGCTCTACCCAAAAACCGAAGAGGCGACTATCGCGGAAAGGAAGCTACGAAATAGTAGCCTCTAAATTTTCCTGAGTCTCTTCTTCGGTCTTGTCAAGGACGTTCATATCGAAATTCTTGTACTTGGCAAATCCTGTTCCTGCCGGGATAATGCGGCCCATAATAACGTTCTCTTTGAGTCCCTTCAGATAATCTACCCGGCCTTCTATGGAGGCCTGCGTTAAGACCTTTGTTGTATCCTGGAAACTGGCAGCCGATATAAAACTGTCGGTAATGAGGGATGCCTTCGTAATACCGAGGAAGAGCGGCTCTGCCTGTGCAGGTCTGCCGTTTTCAGCGATAACACGTTTGTTTTCCTCTTCAAAGACCCACCATTCGACAAAATCATCGATGATAAAGTTTGAATCGCCAACATCCTTGATCTTTACCCTCTTCAGCATCTGCCGTACGATGATTTCAATGTGCTTATCGTTTATCTTGACGCCCTGGAGCTGGTAAACTTCCTGGATTTCATCGACAAGATACCGGGCAAGCTCTTTTGTGCCGAGAATACGGAGAACATCATGGGGATTGACGGTACCGTCCATCAAGGCCTCGCCTGCCCTAACATAGTCGCCTTCGTGAACAATAATATGCTTCCCTCTCGGGATGGTATATTTTCTCGGTTCACCGTGAATAACTTCGGGATTGACGATAATTTCCCTTTTCCCTTTGGCCATTTTTCCAAAACTGACCGTGCCGTTAATCTCGGTAACAACGGCGCTCTCTTTCGGCTTTCTGGCTTCAAAGAGTTCCGCTACCCTCGGGAGACCACCGGTAATATCCTTTGTCTTTGTTGTCTCACGGGGCATCTTCGCAATAGCATCACCGGCAAAAATCATGGCATTTTCATTGGCCACAAGGTGGGCGTTGACAGGAAGCATATAACGGGCAGGGCTTGATGAACTGGCAATAATCTTCGTTCTTCCCTTTTCGTCTTTAATGGATATCCTTGGCCTCAGCTCGGCATTTTTCGGTTCGATGATAACCCTGTAAGAAAGACCGGTAACTTCATCTTTACTTTCCTGCATCGTCTCGCCTTCAAATATGTCGCCATATTTTATCTTGCCTGATTCTTCCGAGAGGATAGGTATTGTGTAGGGGTCCCATTCTGCCAGTGTCTGGCCTTCGTTTACTGATTGGCCGTCTTCTGCGAGGAGTTTCGCGCCATAAATAATGGCATAGCGCTCCCTCTCACGGCCTGCATCATCAAGAATGGCGATTTCACCATTTCTGTTCATTACAACAGGAACACCTTCCCGGTTTAAAATCGCTTTTACATTGATAAATTTGAGGGTCCCCTCATTTCGCGCTTCCAGTGTCGATTGTTCAACACGCCGTGATGCGGCGCCACCGATATGGAAGGTCCTCATGGTGAGCTGAGTTCCCGGCTCACCAATAGACTGGGCCGCAACAATACCGACAGCTTCACCGATGCTCACAAGCCGGCCCCGTGAAAGGTCACGACCATAACAGAGCACACAGATGCCTCTCTTAGACCTGCATGTCAGAGCAGACCGTATTTTAATCTTTTCGTATCCGGCATCTTCAATGAGCTTCATGTGACTTTCAGTAATCTCTTCATTTTTATGAACAATGATTGCGCCGTCAGGGTCTTTTAAATCTTCGTGAGAAACCCTGCCGAGCACCCTTGCGTCAAGGCGCTCAATAACTTCACCGCCCTCTATCAGGGAACTTACCTCGATATAATCGAATGTCCCGCAATCATTTTCCGATACGACAACGTCCTGCGAGGCGTCAACAAGCCTTCTTGTGAGATAACCGGAGTTTGCCGTCTTAAGCGCTGTATCAGCAAGACCTTTTCGCGCACCGTGTGTGGAAATAAAGTACTGTAGGACATCAAGACCTTCCCGGAAGTTGCTGGTAATGGGTGTTTCAATAATCTCACCCGACGGTTTCGCCATGAGACCTCTCATACCGGCAAGCTGCCGTATCTGCTGGGCATTACCTCTTGCACCCGAATGAGCCATCATAAAGATGGGGTTCAAACTATTCTGATATTCCGGCTTTCCGTTAACACCAAGAACAGGGTTTCCCTCATCATCAATAACAGCCTCGGAACCAAGCTCATCCATAAGCTCTTTTGCAATCGCTTCTGTTACGTTTGCCCATATGTCGATGACCTGATTGTATCGTTCACCGTCGGTGATGAGACCTTCCTGATACTGGTTATGCACATTCTTTACCGCATCTTCTGCCTGCCCAATGAGCTTTTTCTTCTTCTGGGGGATCTTCATATCATCTACCGAGATAGAAATACCACCCAGTGTGGCATAGGAAAAACCAAGGTCTTTCAATCGATCGGAAAGAATAACGGTACATTTCTCACCGGCATCACGGTAACATTTGTCAACAACCTGAGCAATCGTCTTTTTGTCCATAATTCTGTTAATAAGACCGAACATGTCCTTGAGGACTGTCCTTTGTCTTTCCGGTCCCAGTTCCAGCAGTGCTTCACCGACAACATCCCTGAGAATGACTCTGCCCGGGGTGGTTTCCAGGATTCCTCCATCCATTCGGACTTTTATTATGGCATGAAGGTCAATTTCACCAGTATCGTAAGCAACCCGGACTTCCTCGGAATCGGAAAAGATCTTTCCCTCGCCTTTTCTGTGTTTCCTTTCGATGGTAAGATAATAGAGACCGAGGACGATGTCCTGCGTAGGCACGATAATCGGCTTGCCGCTGGCAGGTGAAAGAATATTGTTGGTGGACATCATAAGCACCCGCGCTTCCGTCTGTGCTTCAATAGATAAGGGAACGTGGACAGCCATCTGGTCGCCGTCGAAGTCCGCATTGTAGGCCGGGCAAACAAGCGGGTGGAGCTGTATCGCTTTTCCGTCAATAAGCTGAGGTTCAAAAGCCTGTATTCCAAGCCGGTGGAGGGTCGGGGCCCTGTTAAGGAGGATCGGGTGTTCTTTGATGACCTCTTCGAGGACATCCCATACCTCAGGCCTTTCTTTTTCAACGATTTTCTTTGCGTTCTTGATCGTCGTCGCAAAGCCCTTCTTGATAAGTTTGTTATAGACAAACGGTTTAAAAAGCTCCAGTGCCATATACTTCGGCAAACCGCACTGATGGAGCCTCAATTCCGGGCCGACGACGATAACCGATCTTCCTGAATAGTCCACCCGTTTACCGAGGAGGTTCTGGCGGAACCTTCCCTGTTTTCCACGGAGCATATCGGATAGCGATTTCAACGGACGCTTGCTGGCACCCGTTACCACTCTTCCCCGTTTTGAATTATCAAAAAGGGCATCCACTGCTTCCTGGAGCATTCTCTTTTCATTTCTGATTATGATTTCAGGCGCATTGAGTTCCATGAGCCTCTTTAATCTGTTATTCCTGTTAATAACCCGTCTGTAGAGGTCATTCAGGTCCGATGTTGCAAATCTGCCACCATCGAGAGGGACAAGGGGTCTCAACTCCGGTGGTAATACAGGGATAATATCGAGAATCATCCAATCGGGCTTCACGCCGGAAACCCGAAAGGCGTCAACTACTTTGAGCCTGCGGGCAATCTTCTTCTTTTTCGCATCGCTTGCAGTATCTCTCATTTCTATCCTGAGGTTCTTCCCCAGCTCGCCAACCTCAATTCTTTTCAGGCACTCCCGGATGGCTTCAGCGCCAATCCCTGCGCCAAACCCTTCTGTATATTTCTCCCTGGCTTCAATATATTTTTCTTCACTGATAATTTCGCAGAATTCGTAAGGAGAATTGCCCGGTTCATAGACAATATACATCTCAAAATAGAGCACTCTTTCGACTTCTTTGATGGTAAGCTCAAGGAGCGTTCCTATCTTGCTGGGCATACTCTTCAAAAACCAGATATGCGCTACGGGACAGGCAAGCTTGATGTGCCCCATCCTCTCTCTTCTCACCTTCGACTGTATAACCTCAACACCGCACTTTTCACAGACGATACCTCTGTGTTTCATCCTTTTGTATTTTCCGCAGATACATTCATAATCCTTTACAGGACCGAATATTTTCGCACAGAATAATCCATCCCGTTCCGGTTTAAAGGTCCGGTAATTGATCGTCTCCGGTTTTTTCACTTCCCCGTAGGACCATTTTTCAATCAGCTCCGGAGAAGCAAGTGCTATTTTAATTGCCGCATAGCTCAGCGGGTCTTTCTGTTTATCAGTCTTAAAATATTCTTCCAAGGTAAAACCTCCTTACTCGTGCTTGATAAGTTCCATATCTATACACAAGCCCTGTAATTCCTTCACAAGTACATTAAACGATTCCGGCAGATTAGGCTCAAGCACATCCTCGCCCTTTACAATTGCTTCATAAGCCCTGATCCTTCCATTAACATCATCGGATTTAATAGTAAGGAATTCCTGCAGGGAAAAAGAAGCGCCGTATCCTTCAAGGGCCCATACTTCCATCTCACCCAGTCTCTGGCCGCCGAACTGGGCCTTTCCGCCAAGAGGCTGCTGAGTCACGAGAGAATAAGGTCCTATAGACCGTGCATGGATCTTATCATCCACAAGGTGATGCAATTTAAGAAAATACATGTAACCCACGGTAATCTGATGGTGAAAAACATCTCCGGTTCTTCCGTCAACGAGGGTTGTCTGTCTGCTGTCCGCCAGGCCGGCCATTTTAAAAAGCTCATGGATCTCCGGTTCCTTTGCACTGTCAAAGACAGGCACGGCAATATGAACACCGTTTCTCAAGTGTTCGGCAAGCTGCATAAGTTCGTCATCGCTTAAACGTTCGATGAGGCCCTTTAATTCATTGTTCGAAAAAATCTTTTTTAGCTGTTTTTTTATTGTAGCCGGTTCACAACAGCGTTTATGATAACTGTCAACGAGTTCGCCTACCCTCTTGCCAAGCTCTTTCGCCGCCCATCCGAGGTGTGTCTCAAGGATCTGGCCGGCATTCATTCGTGACGGAACACCGAGGGGATTAAGAACAATATCCATGGGGGTGCCATCTTCCATAAAAGGCATATCTTCTTCCGGCAGGATTACCGATACAATACCTTTGTTTCCGTGGCGTCCCGATATTTTATCTCCCACGGCTATTTTTCGTTTCATGGCAACATAGACTTTAATGGTCCTGATAACGCCGGGAGGCAGTTCATCACCCTTTTTAATCTTATTGATCTTGTCTTCATAGATAAGACGGATGAGTTCCAGTTGGACTTCCTTGCTATCGATCACCTTTGCTATCTTGCCTTCAAGCTCGGCATCCTTGAATACGATCTCCTGCAGCCTGTCAAAACTGATGGCGCTTACTTTTTCCTTTGTGAATAGCTCACCTTTTTTGAGCACCACTTTTCCCTTACCATCTTTGATATCTGCAGGGGCTGCAACCTCGGCAAGAAGCTCGGCGATTTTTGTTTTCTTACTCTCCACAATGATCTTTATCTGATCTTCCTGGTCTTTGATAATGTTCGATACCTCTTTATCCTCGATATTGCGGCTCCTGTCGTCCTTATCAACTCCGCGTCTCGACAACACCTTTACATCGGTAACAATACCTTCTATACCGTGAGGCACACGAAGGCTGGTATCTTTTACGTCTCCTGCCTTTTCACCAAAGATGGCGCGAAGCAGTTTTTCTTCCGGAGTAAGCTGTGTTTCGCCCTTCGGAGTGACCTTTCCCACAAGGATATCGCTGGGCTTCACCGTAGCCCCGATACGGACAATACCGCTTTCGTCGAGGTCTTTCAGGGCTTCATCACCGACATTGGGGATATCTCTGGTTACTTCCTCTTTACCGAGCTTGGTATCACGGACAACACACTCCAGTTCTTCTATGTGAATTGACGTTAAAACATCATCCTTGACAAGCCGTTCATTGATAAGGACTGAATCCTCGTAATTGTAACCTCTCCAGGGCATGAAGGCTACCATGATGTTCTTGCCAAGGGCCAGTTCGCCTCTGTCTGTTGAAGGGCCGTCAGCAAGAACGTCGCCTTTCTTCACATAGTCGCCTTCCTGTATAATAACCCGCTGGTTAATACAGGTATCCTGATTTGAACGTCTGAATTTTAATAATTTATAGACATCTATCTTTGTAACCGGCTCATCACTACCCTTTTTTTCTTCATATTTCAGGATAATACGGCTCGCATCAACACTCTCGATAAGGCCGTCGTGTTTTGCCATGATGGTAACCCGGGAATCCCTTCCAACGACCCTTTCCATGCCTGTACCGATAATCGGCGCTTCCGGAATAAGGAGCGGGACTGCCTGTCTCTGCATATTGGAGCCCATCAACGCACGGTTTGCGTCATCATGTTCCAGAAAGGGAATGAGTGACGTTGAAGCACTGACCAACTGCTTCGGTGAAACATCCATTAAATCAACCTGGCCGGGACCGATAAAGGAAAATCCTCCGCCTTTCTGGGCAGGAATCAGGTCCCCTGTCAGTTTTCCATCTTTATCAACAGGTGAATTGGCCTGGGTAATATAATACTGTTCTTCTTCGAGGGCGCTCAAATAGCTCACCTCATCAGTTACTCTGCCATCAATAACTTTTCGGTATGGTGCTTCAATAAATCCGAATTCATTGACCTTTGCAAAAGTAGCCAGAGAAGCAATAAGGCCGATATTGGGGCCTTCCGGTGTTTCAATAGGACATATTCTTCCATAGTGAGTAGGATGGACGTCACGGACCTCAAATCCAGCCCGTTCCCGTGTAAGGCCTCCCGGTCCAAGAGCAGAGAGACGTCTTTTATGGGTAATTTCACTCAAGGGGTTCGTCTGATCCATAAACTGGGAAAGCTGACTGCTTGAAAAGAAATCCCTTATTGCCGTAGCAACCGGTTTCGGATTCACAAGATCATGAGGCATGAGGGTCTCCATTTCGGGAAACGTCAGTCTTTCCTTAATTGCCCTCTCCATCCGCACAAGACCCATCCTGAACTGGTTTTCGAGAAGTTCTCCCACGGTCCTGACCCTTCTGTTTCCAAGGTGGTCAATATCATCACCGGGCCCCCTGACATCTTTCAACTTCAGGAGCTGTTTTACAACCTCAATGATATCTCCTTTCTGGAGCGTTGCCACATCGAGGGAAACATCAACGCCGATACGGTGGTTTATCTTAAGCCGTCCTACCTTTGACAGATCATACCGTTCGGGGCTGAAGAACATGTTGTGGATCAGGTTTTCCGCAAATTCAATCGTCGGGGGATCTCCAGGTCTCAATTTCCGGTATATTTCAATAAGCGCTTCGTCTTTTGTGCTCACTTTATCAATAAGCAATGTATTTCTCAAAGAGGGGCTCACATTGAGATTGTCAATGAAAAGAATGTCGAACTCTTTCACCTTTTTCTGTATTAAGGTTTCCAGGTCCTCTGCAGTTATCTCTTTATTGATCGGCATCAATGCTTCTTTTGTCTTTGGATCAACAATGTCGCTTGAGGTTACTTTGCCGACAATATCCTCTCCATCAATGGGTATCTCATAAATATGGGCCTGTTCCATCTTTTTGATAACAGCCTTTGTGATCTTCTTATGTTTTTTTACAAGTACTTCGTTTGTCTTTTCGTTGACGATGTCGGAAGGCGCCTTTTGACCGACAAGCAATGCCAGTGGCGTCTCTTTAAAGAACCTTTTGTCCTTTATAATGATTTTCTCTTTTTCATAGAAATAATCAAGGATTTCCTTTTCGGAATATCCGAGAGCTTTCAGAAATAATGTGACAGGTATTTTTTTCTTCTTGTCTATCCTGACATATACAAGCTCTTTATGGTCAAATTCGAAATCCAGCCAGGAACCCCGGTAGGGTATAATCCGCGCCGTATAGGACAGACCGCCGCCTATAAGAGACTTTGACTGATCATTGTCGAAATAGACCCCTGGTGATCTGTGGAGCTGACTGACAATGACCCTTTCGGTGCCGTTGATAATAAAAGTCCCACGTTCCGTCATAAGAGGAATTTCGCCAAAGTATACATCCTGTTCTTTGACGGCCCTTATGTCCCGCATCTTGGTATCGGGATCGACATTCCATACAACAAGTCTGATGGTGACTTTCATGGGGGCCGCATAGGTCAGTCCCCGGAAGAGGCATTCTTCTTCGGAATTTTTCGGATTCACTATTTCATATTTTACAAATTCAAGGGTTGTGGTTTCATGGGAATCCTTGATCGGAAAAACACTGTTAAAAACAGCCTGTAATCCGATATTTTCTCTCTTTTGACGTTTGCAGGTCCTTCTGGAGGAATTTCTCGTAGGAATCAAGTTGAATTTCAATCAGATTAGGAATTTCGAGAACCTCTTTTATTTTCCCATAATTTTTCCTGAATATTTTGTTATGGAAAGTTTCTCTCATAGATTATTTCACCTCTTAATGAAGGGTTCGGGGTCCAAGAGCTAAGCTCTGACAAATGCAAAGCTGAGCCCTTAAACCCCTTACATCCTAATACTACTATTATTCAACTTTGACCTGTGCGCTCACTTCTTCAAGCTGTTTCTTGATATTTGCAGCTTCATCTTTTGAGACTGCTTCTTTAACAGTTTTCGGCACACCTTCTACAAGATCTTTTGCTTCTTTGAGGCCAAGGCTCGTAATGGCCCTGACAACCTTGATGACCTGGATCTTCTTGTCTGCTTCATAACCGGTGAGGATAACATTAAATTCCGTCTGTTCTTCAACGGGAGCTGCTGCTGCGGTGCTGCTGCGCCTGCGCCTGCTGCCATCATGGGCATTGCTGCCTGAACGCCAAATTTTTCCTCTAATTCCTTCACCAATTCGGAAAGTTCGAGAACTGTCATATTCTCAATATACTGGATTACATCTTCTTTTGTGATACTCATGTATTTGCCTCCTTTATGCCTGCTGTTCTTTTTGATTTTTGATCGAATTCAATACGAGCACAAGCTTGTTGAGATTTCCGGAAAGAGCATATACAAGCCTTGCCGGCTGGCCCTTCAGTATACCAACAAGTTTTCCCAAGCAGCACTTCCCGTGACGGCACGTGGCAAGTTTTAAAATATCTTCCACCGTGATAACCCGTTCGCCAGGATATCCTGCCTTAAGCTTCAGACTGGGAACTTCTTTTGCAATACCCGCGATAACACGCGCAGCGCTTATAGGGTCTTTGTGAATACTGATGATCGCGTTAGGACCATCAAATTTATCCTGCAGATACTTCTGCTCTTGTTCCCTTTGACGCAATTTTCAAAAGACTGTTTTTGACAACGGTAAATTCCGTATCAACATTCCTCAACTCACGTCTGAGCCGCGTTATCTGGGCAACAGTCATACCGCTGTACTCTGCCAGAAACAGATAATTCAGTTCGCGCAGCTTGGACCCTAATTCCTCAACAACTTTTTCTTTCTTTTGTCTCTCCAATGGTTTTCATCCCTCCTTTCTAGTAAAAGAATATGTATGGAAAGTCAGGGAAACCAACTCACTAAAAAGTCTCGGCAGGCCGCTTATCGTTTAATCACGCTTAAAGCGCGTCAACCTGCTTTCTCTGACTCTTTCCTTATTTCGTAACAGTCCGCGCATAGGCAGGATCAACTTTATACCGGGGCTCATGGTCGTGCTGATGGCAATACCTTTAACATAGGTTCCCTTGCTTGAAGGCGGTTTCAACCGGATAATCGCTTCAACGAGATGAATTAATGTTTTCTAGAAGCTTTTCCTTCCCGAAACTGATTTTTCCCACAGGGACATGGAGATTGCCTGCCTTATCAACTCTGAATTCCACCCTGCCTGCCTTCATTTCCTGGACAGTTTTGGCAATGTCAAAGGTAACAGTGCCTACTTTCGGGTTTGGCATAAGTCCTCTGGGTCCTAAAATCTTACCAAGCTTACTGACAGCGCCCATCATATCCGGTGTGGCAATTGCCTTATCAAAATCGGTCCATCCTTTCTGAATCTTATCAATGAGATCTTCGGCCCCGACAAAGTCAGCGCCAGCTTCCTGGGCTTCCTTTTCCTTTTCACCTTTTGCAAAAACAACAATTTTGACCGTTCTTACCCAGCCCATTGGGTAGAGCGACACTGCCTCTCACCATCTGGTCCGCATGTCGCGGATCAACACCCAGCCTGAGGGCAACTTCCACAGTTTCATCAAATTTCGCATAGGTTACCTGTGGTAACAGGTCAAGAGCTTCTTCCATATCGTATCGTTTTTCCCGATCGATTTTGCTCCGTGCTTCTTTATATTTCTTTCCTAACGTTGCCATTTACATCACCTCACTCTTTATTAGTCTGCAAGACAATAAGACGGCTTCGATGGGTTTTTCATTCCCACCTTTCCACCCTCTTACCTTCTTGTCCTGCTGATTCGTTACCCCTCCACCACTTCAAGACCCATACTTCTCACGGAACCTTCAATAATCCGTATGGCCCCTTCCAGGTCCTTTGCGTTCAAATCAACCATCTTAAGCTGCGCAATCTCTTTAACGGAAGATTTTGCAATACTCCCCGCAATCTCTTTCTTTGGGGCATGGGCGCCCTTCGCCAGCTTTGCCGCCTTTTTAATGAGAAATGTTGCAGGGGGTGTCTTGGTGATAAAGTTAAAGGTCCTGTCCGAAAAGATCGTTATCAATGCAGGAATAATGGTGCCTTCCTGGCTTTTTGTTTTTTCATTAAAGGCCTTGCAGAACTCCATAATATTGACACCATGCTGACCGAGAGCGGGACCTACAGGTGGTGACGGTGTGGCCTGACCGGCCTGTAACTGCAATTTCACCAATGCCACAACTTTCTTTGCCATTGCTTAACTCCTTAAATTTTTTCTATCTGTATAAAATCCAGCTCTACCGGTGTAGTCCGTCCGAATATATTGAGGAGCACTTTCACTTTTCCCTTTTCAGGTTTTATCTCTTCCACATTGCCGGTAAAGTTTGTAAAAGGGCCTTCGGTCACCTTGACGCCATCACCTTTTTCAAAGCGGATCTTCGGCTTTATTTTGCCTTTGCCTTCCTGAATGGCGTTAATGATATCAGTTACCTCTTTCTCGGGCAGCGGGGGCGGGTTCATTTTATCATAGCCCACAAAACCGGTCACTTTCGGTGTATTCCGTACAAAATGCCAGGTAGTATCATTCATGAGCCATATTGACAATAATATATCCGGGAAAGACTGTCCTCTGTGATTTTTTTATCTGACCCTTGACTTTCTCCATGATGATTTCGGAAGGAACAATAATTTCACCGAAGTAGCTCTCCATCTTGTTCATTTTTATGTTTTCTTCCAGAAGTTCTTTTACCTTCTGTTCATAGCCGGAATACGTATGCACCACATACCACTTTTTTTCCATTGTTATTTCCATTATCCTTACCGTATGAGAGTTCTGTATAATTTTCGCAAGTCCTATATCAACAATTCCAAGAAACAAAGATGCAACAACAACCGTTATCAAAACAATATAGGTGCCCTTTAATGCATCTTTCCTTGATGGCCAGGTAACCCTTTTCGCTTCCATGTAAACTTCTCTGAAAATACGTCTTTAAGTCTTCGAATTTCGCTTTTCTTTGAGTTCCATGCCATCTCCGTAATATACAGGCCAGGAGGGATTCGAACCCCCAACACCCGGATTTGGAGTCCGGTGCTCTATCCGTTAGAGCTACTGGCCTTCGTTATTTTGTCTCCTTATGACTTGTGTGCCTCTTACAAACCCAGCAGTATTTTTTCATTTCCATTCGGTCAGGGGTCTTCTGTTTGTTCTTCGTTGTGTTATAGTTTCTGTTTTTACACTCCGAACACGCTAGTGTTACTAATTGCCTCATCTTCTTCCCCTTTACTCTATAATCTCGGTAACAACACCTGCGCCAACTGTCCTGCCGCCTTCACGGATAGCAAAACGGAGTTCCTTCTCAAGGGCGATCGGTGTTACCAGTTCAACCACTCATGGTGACGTTGTCACCGGGCATGACCATCTCAACCCCATCGGGAAGTTTGGCTACACCGGTTACGTCCGTTGTTCTCAGATAGAACTGGGGACGGTATCCGGTAAAGAACGGTGTATGACGACCGCCTTCTTCCTTGTTGAGGATATAGACTTCACCTTTAAACTTCGTATGGGGGGTAATGCTTCCCGGTTTTGCCACAACCTGGCCTCTCTCCACTTCATCCTTCTTGGTGCCACGGAGGAGTAATCCGACATTATCACCGGCCATACCCTGATCGAGGATCTTCCGGAACATTTCTACTGAGGTTACAACGGTCTTCTGGGTAGCGGTGAAACCGATGATCTCGACATCTTCACCGGACTTGATGATCCCTCTCTCTATACGGCCCGTTACAACGGTACCACGGCCGGAGATGGAGAAAACATCTTCTACAGGCATAAGGAAGGGTTTATCGGTATCACGGACCGGTTCCGGGATATAGGAATCACAGGCAGCCATCAGTTCATAGATGCTCTTGCAGTCAGGACAGTTGGGATCGGCGCAGCCGTGTTCCAATGCCTTCAGTGCGCTTCCTTTTATGATAGGGATATCATCTCCCGGGAATTCATAGGCGGTCAGGAGTTCACGGAGTTCCATCTCAACGAGTTCGATGAGTTCCGGGTCATCGACCATATCGACTTTATTGAGATAGACAACCATATAGGGGACACCGACCTGACGGGCAAGGAGGATATGTTCTCTTGTCTGGGGCATGGGACCGTCATTGGCGCCGACAACAAGGATGGCGCCGTCCATCTGGGCGGCGCCGGTGATCATGTTCTTGATGTAGTCGGCGTGACCCGGACAGTCCACATGGGCATAGTGTCTGTTTTCGGTCTCATACTCCACGTGGGCCGTGGCGATGGTAATACCGCGTTCCTTCTCTTCAGGGGCCTTATCGATCTGATCAAAGGGTATCCAGTTGGCCCTGCCCGTATTGGAAAGACATTTCGTAATGGCTGAGGTGAGGGTCGTCTTCCCGTGATCTATGTGCCCGATGGTTCCAATATTCACATGGGGTTTTGTCCTTTCATACTTCTTCTTAGCCATAGTGGACCTCCGTTTTATTTTTTATGGAGCCCATGAGCGGGATTGAACCGCTGACCTCATCCTTACCAAGGATGTGCTCTGCCGACTGAGCTACATGGGCACCTGGAGCAGGCAACATTTCTACCTGCTACGTTTTTTGGAGCAAGTGTGCAAAACCCGCTCTGGTTTTTTATGAGCGGGTAGAGTTTCAACCCGCTCTGGTTTTTTTGGAGCGGGCAACGTTTCAACCCGCTCTGGTTTTTTGGAGCGGGAAACGGGACTCGAACCCGCGACCCTCAGCTTGGAAGGCTGATGCTCTAACCAACTGAGCTACTCCCGCACTCCATACTTCAATAAACAACAAAACATACGCTGTGAATAGCTTTTTTCTTTACATCTATTCACTAACGACTACTCACAGCTTTAAAATGGTGGAGAGGGAAGGGATCGAACCTTCGAAGGACTTCGCCAACAGATTTACAGTCTGCCCCCTTTGGCCGCTCGGGAACCTCTCCATAGCTGGTGATGGGACTCGAACCCGCAACCTGCTGATTACAAATCAGCTGCTCTGCCGATTGAGCTACACCAGCAAAATTATACATTATACCACAAGAATCATGTCAAAAGCAACATGATAAAACATCCGACAAAACAGTATTTTTTTAAACCATTTTGTCCTCATTGTCAATCATAAATTCTTAGTAATTTCACTTATTACTCCATTCACATTATCACTTGTCTATTGACATTTATCCATTGAAAATGTAGTTAAATTACACGCTTTTATTTATATAAAAAGGAGGTGATGCCGCTATGATATGCGAAACACTGAAACAAGGCGTTGAGTGCCTGTTCATGAAAAAAACAGGATGTTCCTACAATGAAGGAAAATGTTATACCATTGTTGAAAATTGCGAAGGGTGCACAAGGATTATTGAATTTGAAACGGGTAAATATTGCACAAGTTTTCCCTATCCGGCTCAGAAATGGCAAAAGGGCGCATGTTCCATGTCAACACACGTAAAGAAAGGTCAGAAGGTTGAAGAACAAAAAGATCAATCCTCTTAAAGCATCCAAGAGAAATGCCGGAAAGAAATAATAATCTTTTACCGTCGCAGGATTACTGTTAAAAAAAGGGCCTATCGTTTACTAATGAAAGTTTTTCGCGATCGTGCTGAAAAACCATTATCGGTTTGCCCTTCTTTAAGTATTTGGCGGCTTTACGTGCGACAAGCTCATTGGTAAAAGAACATGATTGTCTGTTATGAAATGAACTGTTTATAAAGAATTGTCTATGAAACATTTGACTTTTCATGCTAATGAATGATAAATAAAACAAAATTAATGAGGAGGAGAGCACTTGAGAAAAAATAAATCAGCAATAAAAAAGGCAAAGCAGTCAGAAGAAAAACGGGTCAGAAATGCCCACGTAAAATCAACCATGAAGACCCAGATCAAAAAGGCCATTACTGCTATAGAGGCAAATGATAAAGATCAGGTTAACGAGCTTTTCAAAAACGCTGTAGCGTCCATTAACAAAGCAGCATCAAAAAAGGTCATCCATAAAAACAATGCCGCACGTAAAATATCAAGACTGTCAAAAAAGGTACACAAAGTTCTTGAGGCAAAAAATTAAAAGTTCTTTACTCGTCTCAATTCTTAATAATCGACCAGCAAGAAAGAGCTGAACCGCCTTGCCATTCTTGCAGAAAGTCTCTTGATGGCATCCTTCCTGTTATACTCCTCGGAATCGATATTATCCACTCTGTACGTTTCAGAATCGGAAAATCCCCAGTTTTTGACAACATTGCCATTCTTTCTGTAAAGGGTAATGCTTACTTCAAGAGAGACTACTTTCTCGATAGCAAGGCCGGCAATACTCAATGAAGTCGGCAACATGGTAATCTTCGTGACAGTGCCCTGCAGATAACCATCGGAACTTTCCCTGTTCAACGTGAATAATCCTGTAGAAAGAAGCTCCTTGGAAAAGGCATCCGTTACATATTGCGATATGTTGGGCTCATAGGTTGCGTTTTTGAAAACTGAAATATAGAGAGAAGTGATGTCTCCGCCGAAGATACCTTTTTCACGCACCAACTGGTAACCGCAGGAACAAAGCAAGGTTACAAGCAGGGTTGCAAGAAATACTGTTCTTATGCTACCTCTTTTTCTTATCATCATACACTCTTACCCTCTCACGCTTCGCTTCATGCACAGACAATATTGACGAGTTTATTGGGAATAATAATTGTCTTTTTTACTGTCTTTCCTTCTATATGCTTTGTGATTTTTTCAAGACCGAAAACAATTTCCTTGAGCTCCGACTCTTCTGTATCGCGTTCAACCTCACAGGTTTCACGCAATTTTCCGTTGATCTGGACAGCAATCATGACCTTTTCTTCTTTGACATATGCCTCATCGTATCTTGGCCAGAGACCGTGAGGGTGATCATATCCCTTGCCCGATCAACGTCCATAGCTCAGCCATAATATGCGGCACAAAGGGAGAAAGGAGAATAATAACGGTTTCAATGGCGCCTTTTAAAAGTCCAGGGGCGCTGGCGTCTATTTTGTCTTTTTCAAGATATTTATAAAGGGTATTTACGAGTTCCATAATACTTGCAATGGCGGTATTGAGGTGAAACCTGTCGATATCGTCGGTTACCTTTTTAATCGTCTTGTGTATCATATGGGCAAGCCGTTTCAGATCGCCATCGCTGCCATCATAAACGAACATCGGCTCAATACCTTCCAGTTGCTCCGCCCGGTCTGCAACAAGTCGCCATACCCTCTGGAGAAAACGGAAGCTCCCTTCCACCCCTTTATCATTCCAATCAAGGTCTTTTTCCGGGGGAGACGCAAAAAGACAGAAGAGCCGGGCGGTATCGGCGCCGTATTTTTCGATGAGATAATCAGGATCAACAACGTTCCCCTTCGATTTGCTCATCTTCGCGCCATCTTTAATGACCATACCCTGGGTAAGGAGGTTCTGAAAGGGTTCCCGGACCTCACAAAACCAAGTTCGTTCAGTACACGGTTAAAAAATCGGGAATAGAGCAGGTGGAGCACTGCATGTTCTATGCCGCCGATATACTGATCAACGGGCATCCAGTAGTCAACCCGCTTCCTGTCAAGGGGCGCTTCATCATAATCAGGGCAGGTATATTTGAGGAAATACCAGGATGATTCCACAAAGGTATCCATGGTATCTGTCTCCCTCCGCGCCGTCTTGCCGCATTGCGGACACGGGACCTCATAGAACTCCCGGCATTCGGCAAGAGGCGACCTTCCTACCACTTTTATTTCCAGATCGGTCGGCAGCACAACGGGCAGGTCTTCATAGGGGACAGGCACCGTGCCGCAGTCATCACAATAGATAATAGGGATCGGGTTTCCCCAGTAACGCTGTCTCGATATACCCCAGTCTTTAAGACGAAAGTTTATTGTCCTTTTCCCTAGCCCCTTTTCTTCCAGGTAATCGATGATCTTCAGGATCGCTTCGCGGTTCTTCATCCCGTCGAAATGCGCAGAATCAACAAGGACACCATCATCCACATAGGCTTCTTCCATGGCTGCCGGATCAAGCCTCTGGCCTTCAGGTACAATAGTAACAATGATAGGCAGTCCATACTCTTTGGCAAATTCAAAATCCCTCTGATCGTGGGCAGGGACAGCCATAATGGCCCCGGTGCCATACTCCATGAGGACAAAGTTACCGAGAAAAATAGGCACTTTGACGCCGTTTACCGGATTAATGGCATACCTGCCGGTAAAGACACCTTCTTTTGCCGTGCTCATCTCGCCCCTGAAGGTCTTGTCCTGTTTTGCTACTTTCTCGACAAAAGCCTTTACCGCGCCCTCCTGAGGGGTCCCTCTGGCAAGTTCAAGGCTCAGTGGATGATCAGGCGCAAGGACCATGAAGGTAACACCCCAGAGCGTATCAGGTCTTGTTGTGAAGATCGTCAGCGGCGTCCCGTCTTCCAGAGTGAAATTGACTTCCACACCATAGCTTTTCCCGATCCAGTTTTTCTGCATACTGAGGACCTTTTCGGGCCAGCCGGGAATTTATCGCAATATTCATAGAGCTCGTCGGCAAATTTCGTGATGGCAAAAAACCATTGCGTCAGCTCTTTCTGAATGACCTCTTCGCCGCATCGCCAGCAGGCGCCGTCTTCCACCTGCTCATTGGCAAGGACGGTCTGGCACTTCACACAGTAATTGACAGGTGAACTCTTCCGGTAGACAAGACCCTTTTCATACATCTTGAGAAAGATCAACTGTTCCCACCTATAATAGATCACATCACAGGTTGCAAACTCCCGTCGCCAGTCATAGCCGAAGCCAAGGCGCTTCAATTGTTGCCGCATATAGGCGATATTATCGTATGTCCATTTTGCCGGCGCTATGCCGCGCTCAATGGCAGCGTTTTCAGCAGGCATACCGAAGGCATCCCACCCCATGGGATGGAGCACATTAAAACCTCGCATCCTTTTATAGCGAGCCATAACATCTCCGATAGAATAATTCCGCACATGACCCATATGGATCTTGCCCGAGGGATAGGGAAACATTTCGAGGAGATAGTATTTTTCTTTTCCCGTCATCTTCCTCACCTGGAAGGCTTCCTTTTCTTCCCATATTTTCTGCCATTTCTCTTCAATCACATGCGGTTCATAGGACTTCATCGCGTTCTCCGAACAATTAAAAGTTGAATTAATGCAACGCTATACAGTAGGGACTCTTTCATTCTACTTTATTTTTTTACTGTTCTGCATGGCCCTGATGCGCAGTCTCAAGGCATTTAGTTTAATAAAGCCACCGGCATCCTTCTGATCGTAAACGGCATCCTTGTCAAAGGTGGCAAAATCTTTCAGATAGAGCGAATTATCCGACTTTCTTCCCACTACCGAACAATTGCCTTTATAAAGTTTCACCCGCGCCGTACCGGAAACCGTTGCCTGGATCTCGTCGGTAAAGGCCATAATTGCCTTCATCTCCGGTGAATACCAGAAGCCATAGTAAATCAATTCCGATACTTTGGGAATGAGGCTGTCCCTCAGGTGCATAACTTCCCTGTCCATAGTGATGGTTTCAACGGCCCTGTGGGCGGCATGGAGTATGGTACATCCCGGTGTTTCATAGACACCCCTTGATTTCATGCCCACAAACCTGTTCTCCACAATGTCAACTCTGCCGATGCCGTGCTTACCTCCGATAGTATTAAGGTATTCCACAAGCTTATAAGGGGCCATCTTTTTTCCATTTACCTTCTCGGGGATGCCTTTTTCAAAGGTAATTTCAATATACTGCGGCTTATCGGGGGCCTTTTCAGGAGACTGCGTGGTGAGAAACATATCTTCCAGCGGCTCAGCCCAGGGGTCTTCAAGAATACCGCCTTCATAACTGATGTGCATGAGATTTCTGTCCATGCTGTAGGGTTTCTTCTTGCTCACAGGGACATCGATGCCGTGCTTTTTTGCATAGTCTATGAGGTCATCCCTTGACGCAAAATCCCATTCCCGCCAAGGGGCTATGATTTTGATATTCGGTTCAAAGGCATAGTAGGTAAGTTCAAATCTTACCTGATCATTGCCTTTGCCTGTTGATCCGTGACAGACCGCATCTGCCTTCTCTTTTCTTGCAATCTCAATCTGTCTCTTTGCAATAAGGGGCCGGGCGATGGACGTGCCCATCAGGTAGTTGCCTTCGTAAATGGCGTTTGCCTTGACGGCAAAAAAGATGAAATCTCTGGCAAACTCTTCCCGCAAATCTTCAATATAAATCTTTGATGCGCCCGTCTTGAAGGCCTTTTCCTTGAGTCCTGTCAGCTCTTCAGCCTGGCCCACATCAGCAGCATAGGCAATCACTTCGCATTGATATTCGTCCAGAAGCCATTTTACGATAATCGATGTATCAAGTCCACCGGAATAGGCAAGAACTACTTTTTTTATTTTTCTCATTGTAACCTCCGTATTCTTTCCAGGGGACAACTCTCTGTTTCGCCCGGACATTTTTCATCTATCTTATTTCTTCAACATAAGCCACTCCAAAAGCGCCTTCTGCGCATGGAGCCTGTTCTCTGCCTGGGTAAAAATGATCTCGCTGAATTTTTCGAAAACAGTGTCGGTGATCTCCTGTCCGCGATATGCAGGCAGGCAGTGCATGACCATGACATCCTTTTTTGCGCCTTTGAGAAGTTTGTCATCTATCTTGTATTTCGCAAAAGCCTTTTTTCGTTCCCTTTTCTCTTTTTCCTGACCCATGCTCACCCATACATCCGTATAAATCACATCAGCATCTTTCACTGCTTCTAAAGGATCGTCAGTATGGAAAAACTTTTTATTTTTCCGCGCCTTCGCGAGAAGATTTTTGTCAGGCCCATACTGTTCCGGCGTGGCAAGAGAAAAGTCAAACCCCAGAAGGATTGATGCTTCAAGCCATGAATTGGCAACATTATTGCCATCGCCGATGAATGCAATCTTTCTGTCCTGGAAGCCACCCTTATATTCCTGAATGGTAAAAAGATCAGCAAGAATCTGACAGGGATGATAGAGGTCTGAAAGACCATTAATAACGGGAATATCCGCCCATTGAGCAAGCTCTTCAACAACATTCTGAGAATATGTCCGTATCATAATGGCATCGAGATACCGGCTTCAATACCCTGGCCGTATCTTTGACAGGTTCTCCCCTGCCGATTTGTGTTTCACTGGAACTTAAGAATATGCCCTGGCCTCCAAGCTCATGGATACCCACTTCAAAGGAGATCCTTGTCCGCGTCGATGCCTTTTCAAAAATCATGGCCAGAGTTTTTCCAGCAAGAGGTTTATATTCCTTTCCTGCTTTCCGCAGCTTCTTCAGATCTTTGGCCCTGTTCGAGAAGATGCAGACACTCCGTTTTATTGATATCAAGAAATTTCGTGAAATCCTTTTTCAAGCTCTTTACCCTCTCAAATATTCTACTCGCCATTTCGAGAAATATATCTATTTCCTCTTTGTTCACCACTAATGGCGGTACCAATCGCAGGATTTTACCTTTCGTGCAATTCAGGATAACCCCTTCTTTCAGAAATTCCTTTACTATCTCATCTCCGTTTGCCGTCACCTCGATACCCCAGATAAGACCCATACCCCGTATATCAATGATAAAGGGGAATTTCTTCTTAAGCGCTGCAAGACCCTCATGGAGGTATTTGCCGATTTCCGCACAGTTTTTAATCACATCTTCGTCAATGAGGGTGTTTATCGTGGCAATCACCGCTGAAGCTGCCAGTGGGTTTCCGCCGAATGTGGACGCATGAGTACCGGGTACAAAGGCTTCCATCACAGCATCTTTCGCAATGATGGCCCCGACAGGGAAACCATTGCCGAGGGCTTTGGCAAGGCTCATGATATCAGGCTCTATGCCAAATTGTTCGTATGCAAAGAAAGTGCCGGTCCTTCCCATGCCCGTCTGGACCTCATCGACCATGAGCAGAATATCCTTATTCTCTGGTAATGTCCCGAAGCTTCCTGACATATTCTCGGTCGGCAACATAGACGCCGCCTTCAGCCTGGATAAGCTCAATCATGACGGCGCAGGTTGTCTGATCGATACTCTTTTCGAGGGCCTTAATATCATTGAAAGGGACGTGAACAAAACCATCGAGGAGGGGTGCAAAACCCTCCTGGAATTTTGTCTGGCCCGTTGCCGACAATGTTGCCATGGTCCGTCCATGGAATGAGTTTTCCATAGCAATAATTGTGGAACGCCCCTCGCCATATTTCTTCCAGGAATATCGCCGTGCCAGTTTTATGGCTGCCTCATTGGCCTCTGCCCCGCTGTTGCAGAAAAATACCTTGTCACCAAATGAGTGTTCCGTCAGCATTTCTGCGGCCTTGGTCTGGGGCTCCATATAAAAGAGATTTGAAACGTGAAAAAGTTTTTTTGCCTGCGCCGTAAGCGCTTCCACTACATTGGGATGAGCGTGGCCAAGACTGCACACAGCAATACCGGATAAAAAATCAAGATAGCGGTGCCCGTTTAAATCCCAGAGCCAGCACCCTTCACCTTTCGTTATCACAACGGGAAATCTGGTATACGTATCGGCCAGATATTGTTTTGCTTTTTTAATCAATTCATCCTGCATCATTCGTCTCCTATAATCTCTGTGCCTATGCCCGAATCGGTAAAAACTTCCAGGAGTATAGCATGAGGGACCCTTCCATCGACAATATGGGTCTCCTGCACACCACCTCTGAGGGCGTCAAGACAACAGCTCACCTTCGGTATCATGCCGCCGGTTACAATCTTCTGTGTGACAAGTTCTTCTATCTCGCTCTTTCTCAGCATAGATATAAGCTTCCCGTCACTGTCCATAACGCCTGCCACATCGGTGAGCAAAATAAATTTCTCTGCCGAGAGCGCCTGGGCGATGCTCCCTGCTGCCGTATCGGCATTGATATTATATGATTTCCCGTCATCACCGTCTGCGATGGGGGCAATAACCGGTATGTACCCATGTTTACTGATATCCTTAATGATGTCGACATTGACGCCGGTAATATCTCCTACCAGCCCTACTTCCTTATTTTCTACCTGCTTTGCAGTGAGAAGCCTGCCGTCTTTTCCGGAAAGGCCAATGGCCCGTCCACCCATATCGTTGATGTTTTTCACAATCTCTTTATTGACAAGACCGGCGAGCACCATTTCCACAACTTCAAGGGTCTTCTCATCGGTAACCCGCAGACCGTCGACAAACCGCGTCGGGATCTGCAAATCTTTGAGGAGCCTGCCGATCATAGGTCCTCCGCCATGAACGATAACAGGGTGGATGCCGACATACTTCAGGAGTGCCACATCTTTTGCAAATTCCTTTTTCAGATGCGTTTCTTCCATAGCTGCACCGCCGTATTTGATGACAAATATCGAACCGGCAAATTTTTTAATATAAGGCAACGCCTCAAGTAATGTCTCTATCTTTTCACTCATTTTTCATCCTCAGCATTTTCTCAGGGGCTCATGTCGCCCCCTCCACCGGCACAGCCGTCGGAGCCTCCCCTTCTCGCTCGTAAAAACTCGCTAAAGTTTACACTCCGTGTTCACTTTTTACTATCTACTATTCACTATCTACTATCGACTGCCCTTGAGCCATCTGCTGCCCTTAAAGAATATACCTGCTTAAATCCTCTTTCTCCAGAAATTCTCCCAGCTTCTCCCGTACATACTCCCTCGTGATGGCCATCTTTTTCTCATGCATATCAGGAGCCGAAAAAGAGATATCTTCGAGAAGTTTTTCCATAACCGTGTAGAGCCTCCTGGCGCCGATATTTTCCGTCATTTCGTTGATTCTCTGGGCTATATCAGTTATCTCTTCAATGGCAGAACGCTCAAATTCAAGCTCAACATCTTCTGTTATTAAGAGTGCCCTGTACTGTTTGATGAGGGCATTTTCAGGTTCTGTAATGATCCTGAAAAAATCATCCTTTGTCAGCGCGTCGAGTTCAACCCGTATAGGGAATCTGCCCTGCAATTCAGGGATCAGGTCAGATGGCTTGGACATATGAAAAGCGCCTGCGGCGATAAAGAGGATATGGTCTGTTTTCACCATGCCGTATTTGGTCGTCACCGTCGTACCTTCAACAATAGGCAGGATGTCCCGCTGCACACCTTCCCTGGAAACATCGGGTCCCTGGCCGTGATCCGGCTTGCGATCTTATCGATCTCATCAAGGAATATAATACCTGCCTGCTCTACTCTTTCAATGGCATCAGAGGTGACTTTGTCCATGTCGATCAGTTTTTTCGACTCCTCCTGGATGAGATGTTCATAGGCATCTTTTACCTTCATTTTCCTGCGCTTTGTTTTCTTGGGCAATATATTTCCGAACATGTCCCGTATCTGCATGTCCATCTCTTCCATGCCCTGGGCGGAAAAGATCTCTATCATCGGCATTGCTCTGTCAGGAACTTCAAGTTCAATGAGCTTCGCATCAAGCTGACCTGCTTTAAAGCGCGCCCGCATCTTCTCTCTCGACTGGTCCACAGCTTCTTCTTCGTCAGGACCTGCCGCTGTCTTTTTCGTTGGCAGGAGGAGGTCCAGTATCCTTTCTTCGGCCATCTTCGTTGCCTTTTCTTTGACCACTTCCTGCTCTTCCTTTTTGAGCATATTAATGGAAAGTTCCGTCAGGTCCCGTATCATAGACTCTACGTCCCTGCCGACATAGCCGACTTCGGTAAACTTCGTTGCCTCGATCTTCAGAAAGGGCGCCCCGGCCAGTTTTGCGAGCCGCCTTGCTATTTCAGTCTTACCGACCCCGGTAGGCCCTATCATGATGATGTTTTTCGGGGCAATCTCATCACGGAGTTCCTTCGGCACCATCTGTCTTCTCCAGCGGTTTCTGAGCGCAATAGAAACAGCCTTCTTGGCCTTCTTCTGGCCGATGATGAACCGGTCAAGTTCTTCCATGATTTCTTTCGGGGTCAATGTCTTCTTATCCATCTACAATTCCTCAGTGACGATCTTATCGTTTGTATATATGCATATCTCGGCGGCAATGGCCAGCGATTCTTTCACGATTTCCACTGCCGACATTTCCGTGTATTTGCTCAGCGCCTTTGCCGCGGCCTGCGCGTAGGGCCCTCCGGAACCGATGGCAGCAACGCCATCATCAGGCTCAACAACATCTCCGGTGCCGGAAAGTATCAGCGTATGGTCTTTATCGGCAACGATAAGGAGGGCTTCCAGGCGCCTCAGCATCCTGTCCGTTCTCCAATCTTTGGCAAGCTCGACAGCGGCTCGCGTGAGATTTCCGTTATATTGTTCCAGCTTCTTCTCAAACAGCTCAAAGAGAGTAAAAGCGTCAGACGTTGAACCGGCAAATCCGGCAAGACACTTATCCTGATAAAGTTTGCGGATCTTCTTCGCCGTATGTTTCATAACGACCGTATTCATCGTTACCTGACCGTCGCCGCCAATAGCAATACCTCCACTACGTCTTACACATAAAACTGTCGTGGCTTCCATTTCTTACCTTCTTGGGTGTGATTTGTCGTAAATCTCCATGAGTTTATCCATGGAGACATGGGTGTATCTCTGTGTGGTGGACAGTTTTGCATGTCCAAGCAATTCCTGAATGCTCCTCAAGTCAGCTCCATTGTCAAGCAGGTGGGTGGCAAAAGAATGCCTGACACCGTGAAGAGAAAGGTTCTTGAAAAGCTGCGCTTTTAACTGATGCTTCTTCATGATCTTCAACAAACCCCTGTATGTGAGCCGACCGCCGCGGGCATTGATAAAGAGGGCGCTCTTGGGTTCATATTTCAGGGTCTTCCTGACCGCTTCCAGATAGGCGTCAATGGCCTCTTTCGCTTTATCGCCAAAGGGCAGTATCCGTTCTTTGCCGCCCTTTCCTTTTACTTTTACCCACATGCCGTCCATGTGGAGGTCTTCCATATCCATCGTGAGGGCTTCGCTGGCCCTCATACCCGTAGAATACATGAGCTCGAAGATAGCCATGTTGCGGATGTTGAGCCATCCGTCTTTGGGCAGAAAATCGAGAAAATGGAACATCTCGTCGATAGTATAAAACTTGGGCAGATGCTTCTCGATCCTGGGGTTCTTTATGACGAGGGCCGTATTTTCATCAATGTAGCCCTTCTTCTTCATGAATTTAAAGAAGACCTTGATGGCAGATATCTTCCGGGACAGGGAGGATTTCTTCAGGTCCTTATAAATATGGACGATGTATGCCCGGATAGTATTATGGTCGATCTCTTCCACAGCGCTTGTCTCAATGAATTTTATAAAATCTTCAATGTCGCTTTTGTATGCCCTTTCCGTATTAAAGGCAGCGCCTTTCTCCATTTCCAGGTATTTATAAAATTCTTTAGCAACAACTTTGATTGCCTTTTTATCCATAGGACTATTATTTTATAATTTTCTCCTGAATAATCAAGCAAATTCCCCTTTTTAAAGAATGTTTCTAAAAAATGAGGGGGTCCTTTTCGAGTAAACAGCGGAGGGGGGCGACTTTCGACAGCATTGTCGAAGAAGCCTGTGCTTTTCGACACTTTTGTCCTTCTCTATTACGACGGTTTCGATCAAGATGACCTGCAAGGTTCCGTTATGAAAGGCATTTAAACCTTGGAGGGCAAGTGGCACATGTATTGCTTTATCAAATACGTACAAAAGAGGTGAAATTGACAATACCCGTGACAGACTCTCTGAAAATAATCGTGGAAGCAGAAAAGATGATTTTGTCCATGTTTCTGTCAGGCGAGCAAGAACATTTACAAGAAGAAACACAGCAAGAAGACTGTTGCCGTGAATTAGTCTATTTCCGGAAGGATTCGAGAATTCCGGGGCCAGAAGGTTTCCCCCCCTTCTTTCCTTCTACCCCCTAATCACTCGAATCCTTCTTTTACATACATTCCATTTCTAAATCTAAGCGCTCTCTTCGTTGGCAGCGTCGTCACAAATCCTCACTTACAATTTACAGATAACAAAACCATGGGTTGGCCACTTCAAGCCGGGAACAAGTCCCGGCAATAGTCGAGGAGTATATATTACCTTGCGTACCGCAGAGAACAATTTGTTTTGTTGTTATGTGACCCGACAGCTTGTTGGTGATTACAATTGTCACCTACAAGTCCTCAGGCATGTCAGTTTAATGTCCGCCAATGTTACGGATTAAAATCTTCGGTCTGTATCGTTTCCATTTTCCTCCTTTGACAAAGGAAAAATTCTCCCTGCTTGCAAAAGGAGAGTTGGGGAGGCGTTTATATTCGGCTCATTGATGGGGTGTCGGGAAGGAGAAGCGGAGAGCTCCTGCCCTCCCGACCATCTTTCCAAATTCACTGATGACGTATTACGGCTGCAGCACAATGTCGTCGGGCCGCCAGGTCTTCTTGAACCACGGCTCCAGCGGTCCATAGAGACGCAGAATCATGAACCAGGATTTGCGGGGGATCGTCTGGACCCAGTTGCTCTCCTTGCCGGCGGGGGCTTTTGGTCCAAACCACACATCCACCGAACCGTCGGCGTTGACCTGCAGATCCTTCCTCTGGCTGCTCACACTCGGGTATTGCTGATCTGTCTGCAGCATCGAACGGGTCTGGGTGTCATAGACGATGACGGACCAGAATGTCTTGACTGGAATTCCTGCCGGCAGGTGCAGTTTGTAGTTCCTGCCGCCGTCGAATGAATTGTTGTCGGCGTCAACGGCGGTCCAGGGATACGTTGATCCTTCGCCGACGATCTCTGTATCCATGGCCGGCGTCACGCCTGTGGCGAGGAAGAAGAACATGGCCGCCGCGTCCAGATTCGGGACGCCGGGTTGCCACTCGAACTTGTAGCCGCCGACGAACGCCCGCTTCCACTCCCGGTTATCGAAGAAATAGGCGTCTTTCATCCGGACCCGGTAGCCAAGGGCACGCCCGGTCGCATCGCCCACGCTGGCGGCTTCGGTCAGAATCTTCTTCATGCGCGCATCGGGAGAGAATGGCTTCCCCTTCACGATGCCGACGGATGCCCAGAATGCGAGCGTTGTTGCGTCAACGGAGCCAGTGGACTCTTCCTGAACAACCTGGTTGAGCATCTCCCAGAATGAGTAGTCAGCGGGGGCAACCATGTTGAAGGGTTTGCCGGACATGTTCACGAAGGTCAGTTTCGAGGCCGCCGCAGACTTGCCAAGCGGGTAGATCTTCGTGGATTTCTTCACCATATTGACGCCGGGCTTCGGGTCGCCGTCCACGAGGAACGTGCGCCAGCCAGCCCAAACGCTGAACGTCGCGCAGCGGACGACGTGATAGCCTTTCGAGGGGGTCTTTCCTTTGTAGCCGGGAGGTAAAAGCAGGTACTTGCCGCCTTTCCCTTTGTCGGGCCCGGTAATACCGAGGTCAACGGTCCATTTATACCACATGTCGTCGATGAGCCCAAGCACCTTTGGCGGGACTTCGAGAACAAGCGGCCCCTTGCTTAAATCCATCCAGAACCATGTGTAGGGAGTGTTGTTGTTGGCCGTGAGTTCGACAGTTCGTGAGTCGACCATCGTTTCCCAAATCGGCACGGTCGTGTTTGCGGGCCCCATTTGGAGGATTGCGCGGCGGTTGGCCAACTGGTTGACCGCCGGCAAACCGAGCAGATAGGCCTGGACGGCTCGCTGGAAATCCAGGTTGTCGTAAATTTTCTCCGTGCTGGCCTTGTCGGGAACACCGTCAAAAAACGTCAGCGTGCCGATGCGGGTGTCGAGTTTGTCCGGGATCGCCACACCCGGAGGCATGGGGGTTGAGTGTTTGTACTGCGGATTTGCAGGCGGACCCGGGAGCATCTGCGTCATCGCCGCTGTTGAACTCATGACCAAAAAAACCATGGTGGCCAGAAAAACCTTTAATCTCATACACACCTCCTATGTTCTTTTACCAGTGAATACAGCATTTCGTTTCATAGCCCTTCTCTATCGCTGCACTCGATTATCTGTTGAAAGGTACACTATCCAGGAAATTATATCAACCGACGATTTCAGGAAGACATACACGGCCACTAACATGCCCTCGGATTGCTGCAAACCATGAAGCTTCGCTCTGCGAAGCGTAAAGCCAACGTATACTCCTCGACTATTGCCGGGACTTGTCCCGGCTTGCAGTGGCCAACGGCTTGGAGGGGAAAGATGGATATGCGATGCACTGGTGTGCCTTGCTGGCGCGGAAGCGTATATACATACGCTGAGCAGCACACGGTACGCCAGGGCGCGCAGAGACGCTTTTCCCTCCAAGCCGTTGGCCGGGCAAACTCAAAACAACACCCAAATAAGGATGATAGATAAAGATTGCGTGACAGTATTCCATACAATTGCATCTTACCTTGGAATATTATATTGGAAAACAAAAACGTTACATGGTTAACCCCTTCCTTATACCTACCTTGACAGTGGAGTAATGCTGTCACAGAATCTATGCAGCACTATGGAGAACGCAAACGTGGCGTGATGATTGCATTATTGAGTCGTTATATGAGGAAAGTTGATCATGAGCAGACAAACTGACACCATCAACCCCATCTGTGGCTTTTTGCCGACTGACATCGAGGGGGCAGATCCCCTTATAGAACTCGCCCTCGATATGCGCTGGTCATGGAACCACACGGCAGATCAAGTATGGGAACAGCTCGACCCCGTTCTTTGGAGACTTACAGGAAACCCGTGGGTTGTCCTCCAGACGATCTCGCGGGACCAATTGCAGCGTGCTTTATCCGATACTGGTTTCCGGAGCAAGGTCAACGAGCTTGTAGAGGCCGACCGTCAGGAAGTGGGTTCAAACGCATGGTTTCAGAAAGCCCATACAGAAAGCCCTCTCACTGCTGTCGCGTACTTCAGTATGGAATTCATGCTCAGTGAAGCATTACCTATTTATTCCGGAGGACTTGGTAATGTGGCTGGTGATCAGCTAAAAGCGGCGAGCGATCTTGGTGTGCCCGTCATCGGTGTGGGTCTGCTTTACCAGCAGGGCTATTTTCGTCAGGTCATTGATCGGGAGGGGAACCAACAGGCATTCTTTCCTTACAACGATCCGGGACAATTACCCATTACACCGCTACGTGATGTTGACGGTGAGTGGCTCCGCCTGGAGATACCTCTGCCGGGTTACTCTGTATGGCTACGTGCCTGGCAAGTCCAGGTCGGCAGGGTGAAGCTCTATCTCCTCGATAGTAATGACCTGGCGAGTTTCCCGGCTCACCGGGGGATCACGAGCGAGCTTTACGGAGGTGGACCGGAATTGCGCCTCAAACAAGAGCTTTTACTGGGAATAGGAGGATGGCGTCTCCTGAGAGCCTTGGGAATCAAGCCGGAGGTATGCCACCTCAATGAAGGACATGCAGCTTTTGTTGTGCTGGAACGTGCCCGGTCTTTTATGGAAGAGACAGGACAATCCTTTGAAGTTGCATTGGCAGTAACCCGCGCAGGCAACATATTCACGACCCATACCCCTGTGGCGGCAGGTTTTGATCGTTTTTCACCCGAGATTATCAAACAGCATATGGGCAGATACGCCGAGATGAAGCTGGGCATTCCAATTCAGGATTTACTTGCCCTTGGACGTGAGAACCCGGATGATTCCTCGGAGAATTTTAATATGGCTTATCTGGCTATGAGGGGAAGCGGGGCCGCAAACGGTGTAAGCCTGTTGCACAGCAAAGTGAGCAGGCGCATTTTTGAGCCGCTTTTCCCCCGCTGGCCCATAGGGGATGTTCCTATCGGACATGTAACCAATGGCATACATATACCCACCTGGGAATCGACAGAGTCGGACAATCTGTGGTCCGGGGTCTGCGGAGAAGAACGGTGGTTGGGAACAATGGAAGGCGTCGCGGATCAGATCCGTGGTGTTGAAGACTCAATGTTGTGGCAGTGTCGTGCTTCCTCCCGTCAGACCCTTGTCGAGTTTGTACGGGAAAGACTGGCATTGCAGTTGGCTGCTTCGGGCGCATTGCCCGATGCATGCGAAAAAGCAAAAACCGTTTTTAATACCAACGCACTTACTCTCGGTTTCGCACGCCGTTTTGCCGCCTATAAGCGGCCTAATTTGCTCCTCTACAATCCTGAGCGACTTTTACGTATTCTCACTAACCGGCATTATCCCGTGCAACTCATTATCGCCGGCAAGGCCCATCCGGCCGATGAAACCGGCCGGAATATGATCCGGGAATGGATACATTTCATTGAGACGCACCGGCTATGGTCAAATCTGGTCTTTTTGGGCGATTATGACATGTTTTTAACGACCAGGTTGGTCCAGGGCGTTGATGTGTGGATCAATACACCACGGCGCCCCTGGGAGGCCTGCGGAACGAGCGGAATGAAAGTGCTCGTCAATGGAGGGATCAATCTTTCCGAACTCGACGGCTGGTGGGCCGAAGCCTATGATCCGGAGGTAGGGTGGGCGCTGGGCGACGGCAAGGAGCATGGTGAAGATCCCCTATGGGATGCCGCTGAAGCCGAGGCGCTCTACAAACTTCTCGAAGATGAGGTTATTCCGGAATTTTACCAACGCGATGAGAATGGCATCCCAAAAGCATGGGTTACACGCATGAGAGAGAGCATGGCCCGTCTTACACCCCATTTCTCTGCCAATAGGGCAGTAAGGGAATACACGGAGAAATATTATATACCTGCCGCAACGGCTTTTCGCAAACGCTCAACCGGCAGTGGAGAGACAGGAATTGAAATCGCAAAATGGCACAGAGCGATTGAACAGAAATGGACCTCTCTTCGTTTCGGAGATGTGAACGTTAAAACCGATGGAGACCGGCATCTTTTAGAGGTCCAGGTGTACCTGAATGGCCTGAATCCCGATTATGTGCATGTTGAACTGTATGCTGCCAAGACCGATGATCAAAAACCGGTAGTGCAAGAAATGATCCGGGTCCGTCAACTTGTTGGTGCTGAAAACGGCTATGTATATAGCGCATCATTGCCCGCAACTCGTCCGGTAACTGATTTTACGGCACGAATCATCCCCTACCACCCTGATGTTGCCGTACCGTTTGAAGCAAAGCAGATCTTGTGGCAACGATAGAATTCGACCCCTATTCTACCTTTTTCCATGTCTGGTCCGGGTCGAAGCTATCCATGGCCTCGGCAGTCTTTTCAGTATTCTTACCAAGGTTTTTCTCATAGACCACCCCATCCTGATTAACGATAAAGGTCATAATGCCTGAGGATCCATATTGGGCAGGATACGCGATCAAGGCAAAACCTCCTATCATCTTGCCGTCTACGACATAATTATAGGCTCCTCCCGGGGCATTCTTTCCTTGCCTCTTGAGAATCATATAAAAATAGCCATGATAAGGTTGAGCCATAGCAGCCTCTTTTGTCCCTGTGCCGGTTGTTTTACAGGCTTTACCTATCAGCGGGCCAAGAGGGCTTTCCTTCACTCCTTCCTTCTCCTCTCCGCAGAGACCATCTTTCTTTCCGGAGTCGCTGATGAATTCCTGGGCGTATTCCATGACCCCGCCCATACGGTGCTCCTGGGCATATTCCCGCTGGGCGTCGACATAAGCAAGGCAAACCTGAATTGCAGCAAGTTCATTCTCTCCTATCTTCCGGGCATGTATTTCCCGTTTACCCTCTTTTGTGTCGAAACGCCATTTCTGGCCTGTCTTGACGACCGGGATGGGCCAGGACCAGTCATCTCCGCCAACATGGAGTATCACCTTTTCTTTACCGATAGGTTCGAGCCTGTTTCTCTCTTCATAAGCTTTCACAAATTCTTTCCCCGCTAATCTATCCATTGAACCATCTCCGGAAAACAGGAGTTCCTTGCCGGATTCCCCGAAGATAGCTATGAGTTTGCCGGTATTATCTGTCTTCATAGCATCAACCATAGTCTTCACGGCTTCCTCAGGGGAAGAGAAGGTCTGCTGTTTCAAGCCCTTTGCATGGCTCTGGCTCAAGGTAAGGACAAGCAAAAGCACAGTCATTGTGATGATCATGGAAACAGCGCTTCTCATAAAACACGTATTTTGTTTATGTATAGATAGGAGCATCTGTTTTCTCCTCCATTTTATTGATGATCTATCTGCCACGGTGGCCGCCGCCTATATTGCTGCCACTGCTTCTACCACGTTGGCCTCCTCTGCTTGATTCCCGGCCGCCCGATTCCCTGAAACCGCCCGGACTCTGGCTTACGCCACGGGGAATACTACTACCCAGACTCTGCCAGCCCCGTTCACTCTGTTGACGTGATTCGATACCACTGCGGCCGAAACCCTGAAATGCATTACCACTCCTTGTCGTTTCAAGGCCACGGTTGCCGGAGGGTGCTTGCCGCGGCCGAACACTCTGCCGCTCAAATCCGTCCGTACGCGAAAGTGGCCGCACCTGAGCGGGCGCTCTTCTTTCCGGCGCAAAGCCCCTGAATGGCCGCCTCGCGTCCACACCGGGACCCCCGACAGACCTTCCAAACCGTTGAGCTGTCGTGTTGTTATGGTAAGCTACCCCCCTGCGGTGACCCGGATCGTGGCGCCAGGTTTCTATACCTCCGTGCATCCTGTTGGCGCCAACCCTATTGATAAAGGCCGTCCTGTTTACATTGATAAAGATAGCATGGCGGTGCCAGGAGAAGCCGCACCAGAAACCGATAGGACCGACAATTATCCGCGGACCCCAAAAAAATCCGGGACCAACGACAAAGCCAGGATACCAGAACCAGAGGGGTGCGCAGGTGGGATACCACCAGGGACCATAAACCCAGCACGGATCATAGGCAGGGATATAGATTACGTCCGGATAGGCAGGTTCAATGATAATGTTCTGGTCCTGGACAGTCACGCGCTGCTGTTCCGTAGAATTAAGGTTCCCCCGTGTCTGTGCCTGTAAGCGCAACCTCTGAATCGTATCCATAACCTGATCCTGCTGACCCAGGAAGGCATTCCCCAAGTCAGTGGTTTGCTGAAGTTTCTCGTCCATCATGGAGAGTATCTGCGGGAAACGTGCCAGTGATTTTATACTCACATCCCACGGTTTGTCCTTGACGGCTTCATCAACTCTGTCTCCTGTAAGGCCTGGGTTTTGTTTGAGCCAGCGGTCAGCCTCGACCACTTCAAGGGGGTAGGTTGATGCCATAAGAATCTGTGAGAGGAGCACATCCGGATACAATGCAATGGGCGCGAGCAGTAAATCCAGTTGTTCCTGGGTATATACATATGCCGGAGGTGGCCCGGTTCCCTCGCTCTGTGCCGATAGTTGTGTGCCAAACCCTATTGGTATAATGAAAAATAAGACCAATAACCATGCCAATACCCGGGTACCGATTTTACGCATCATTGTTTATCCCTCTTCTCCTCTGTGCCCTCACGCTACAGCAGCGGTTAGCGTTCACGAGAGAATAATCGGTCATCACCCAAGACATGGGCCTCTCTGTCCTGGATAACAAGTTTCATCCTGAACAACTGCTGTATCTTGTCTCTGTTCAGCAAAAGGTAGAGATTGTCACGCAAAGCATCAGTGGAATCTTTGTAACTTATCGACAAATAGCACCTTTTGCGAAGACCGGCAAACAAAATTATAAACCCTCCAATTATTGCATCCCGTAGCACATGAATCCGCTTGTCAAGACCCCTGCCCTGTCCCCCGTTTAAAAAGACGGCCCTTCCCGGGAGGCCTTCATTACTGCTACAATCATGTGGAAAGGTGAAAGAATGAGGACACAGGGGCGGGCCTTTTTACTCATTCAACAGGTCTGCCTCGGCATTGAAAACAATATCCACATATTTGCCCACCATGAAGCCACCATCTTCAATAGGTACATTCCATTGCATACCGAAATCCTCACGGTTGATACATGTAGTAGCGCGAAAACCGAATGTAGTATACGTTTCCTTCAATTCGTCATCGAAGAACCGTGATGGACCGGCAAAGATAAGATCAAACATGACAGACCGTGTCATACCATGAATAGTGAGATCACCGGTAATCTTGCAGTCGTTGAGGCCTGCCGCTTCAATAAGAGTGCTCTTGAAATACATTTTGGGAAATTTTTCAGCATCGAAAAAATCAGCGCTTCGAAGATGATTGTCCCGCCGATCCACGCCGGTATAAATCCCTGCTACATCGATTTCCACCTCAACCGATGCTCTCGCCGGGTCTGCGGGGTCGAAGTTTATTACGCCTGAAATTTTGTTAAACTGACCATGGACAGGAGTCACCATCATGTGTTTGATGGTGAATTCGCCAACTGCATGATCGGGGTCGATATTCCACTTTGCCATACAATCCTCCTTGTCATAAGGAATCCTATAGATAGTATAAGTACCAAACCTGATACTGTCATGTATGGAGAGAATGTTATTCATAAAACATTTTCGATCTTCGGTAAGTAATTACCGGTTCAATCTCTGTAATTAAAAAGACTACAGACTCGTGCACAAAAGAGCTATAAAACAATTGATGGTTCTGTGACATATACAGAGGGCATTTGCTGTATTATAAATAGAGAGGTGCATAATGAAATATTCCGTTCAGTGTTACACTAATAATACTATAAGGAGACTATCGTGCCATCAATAGAAAAAAAAGATCCTGAAGAAAACCTGACAGACAAGATCCGGTCCTTCTTCTCCACCCGGCTCAGCCAAAAGAACAAAAGTTCTCTACCCCCCACGACTCATTTCAGCATCTGGTATGTTCTGATTGCCATCCTGTTGTTTACCTACCTGCAACAATACCTGCTTTCTCCAAAAGTGGAGACGATTCCCTACAGCCAGTTCAAGCAAAGCCTGGCCGAAGGCAGCGTGGCTAAATTGATCATTGGTCCGGAAAATGTAACGGGAACATTGAAAGGAAAAGAGAAGAAGCCGGACCAACGGTTCATTACCATTCGGGTAGACGATCCCAACCTCGTAAAAGAGCTGGATGAACGTAAAATAGATTACTCCGGGCTCTATGAGAGTAAATTTCTGGGCACTCTGCTCTCCTGGATCCTTCCAATCGGTATTTTTTTTCTGATCTGGCGATATGCCATGAAAAAGATGGGCCCGGGGATGGGTGTCATGTCCTTTGGCAAGAGCAAGGCCAAACTTTTTGCAGAGAGTGAGATGAAAGTGACCTTCGCAGATGTAGCGGGCATCGATGAGGCCAAGCAAGAACTCCAGGAAATAGTGGAATTCTTGATGAGTCCGGAAAAATTCCAGAAACTGGGTGGGAAGATTCCCAAAGGGGTGCTTCTGGTAGGCGCGCCGGGAACGGGTAAAACCCTTCTGGCAAAAGCCGTGGCCGGCGAGGCGAAGGTCCCTTTTTTCAGTATCAGTGGCTCCGAGTTCGTGGAGATGTTCGTCGGTGTCGGTGCATCCCGTGTCCGTGACCTTTTTTCCCAGGCCACCAGTCAGGCGCCCTGCATCATCTTCATCGATGAGTTGGATGCCTTAGGCAAAGCACGGGGGATAAACGCCTTTGGCGGAAACGACGAGCGGGAACAAACACTCAACCAGCTCCTGGTAGAGATGGACGGCTTCGAATCAAACAAGGGGGTCATCATTATGGCAGCTACGAACCGCCCGGAAATCCTCGATCCAGCATTACTGCGTCCGGGGAGGTTCGATAGACAGGTCCTGGTGGACCGCCCGGACATAAACGGGCGAGAGGCCATCCTGAAAATACACTCCAGGAACGTCCTTTTGAGCGCCGATGTGGACCTCCATAAGATCGCCGCGCTCACCCCTGGATTTGTGGGTGCTGACCTGGCCAATATCATGAATGAAGCTGCCCTGCTGGCTGCCCGGAAAAATAAGGAAACAGTAGAATCAGTTGACCTTGATGAGGCCATTGACCGGGTGGTGGGTGGTCTTGAGAAAAAAAACCGGGTGATGAACGCGCAGGAGAAAGAAATTGTCGCCTTTCACGAGTCCGGACATGCAATCGTGGCTGAATCTGTGAAACATGCAGATCCGGTACACAAAATCTCGATTGTCTCCAGAGGCATTGCAGCTCTCGGCTATACCCAACAGCGGCCCACAGAAGACCGGTACCTTATGACGCGTCCGGAGTTACTGGACCGTCTGGCTGTTCTTTTAGGAGGCAGGGTAGCGGAAGAGCTCGTTTTTGGGGATGTCTCCACGGGAGCACAGAATGACTTGCAGCGCGCTACCGACATTGTCAGATCCATGGTCACAGAATATGGCATGAGCGATCGCCTGGGGTTGGTGACTTATGAGCGTACCCGCCAGCCCATGTTTCTTCCGGAAAACTATACACCCAATAAAACATATAGCGAAACGAAGGCGACTCAAATTGACGAAGAGATCTCCCGAATGATCAATGAGGCCCACGAAAGGGTCCAGAAAATCCTCGGGGAGCGGCGGAAAGTCCTGGATGAGCTGGCCCACCTCCTTTCACAGAAGGAAATTGTACAGGGAGAAGAACTGCGAAAGATGCTGTCCGAATCTGCAGCGGAAATAGCAGCAGCATCAGCGATACGGTTATCGTGAAAAAACAACACCATTGAGCTGTTTAATACGTTTCGTCCGGAAACCGTTTAGCCCCCAGCCATTGCTTTTTAAAGAAAAGTATGGTTTTGATGTTATGCTAAAAGGTATTGCATGCGCTAAAACATGGAGGGCTGTCTATCGCCATGGATGAACTTAATGAGGAACTGAACAATGATCAGTTTCGTGTTGCTATCTTTGGATCAGCACGACTGAAAGCGGACAGCCCGGAGTATTACCAGGTCTTCAATCTGGCCCGTCTCATTGCATCTGCGGAAATTCATCTCGTCACAGGAGGTGGGCCTGGTCTGATGGAAGCAGCGAGTAATGGGTTCTATGAGTGGAAAAAGGATGCCTCCATCTATTCCATCGGTCTCAACATAAAGCTTCCCAAGGAACAGCGCTTAGCAACGCATCTCGATATTAAGAAACAATTTGACCGCTTCTCGGAAAGACTCGACAGTTTCGTGAACCTTTCGAATGCCTTTGTAGTTACGCCCGGCGGCATCGGAACCATTCTTGAACTCTTTTACACCTGGCAGCTCGCCCAGGTAAAGCAGCTCGCCGACAAACCTCTGATTCTTATGGGCGAGATGTGGCTGGATCTCCTCAAATGGATGCGCGCATGGCCCCTTAAAAATAATCTTCTCGATGAAGCCGACCTGGACCTCATATATCTGACAAAAGACTACACAGAGAGCTTCACAGTCATCCAGGAGAGCTACAACCATTTCAAGAGCGGTGGCACAGAGTTCTGCCGTAAGTATAAGGAGTACCGACCATAGTTATACACGCAGACTGAGGGAAAACGCGTAGGGAGTGGAGTTGTGAGGGATTTCTCACTTCCTGTAAACCTCAGAAGCAATGATTATTAAAATAGTGTATCTTTCTCATGGCAATCAGTAATCTTTATTATGTATAATCGGAAAACAGAATATGTGTAAAGAACAATAGAAAAGTAAATTTCAAGCTGACACGAGGATGATACGTCGATTTAAGTGAAAGGAGAATAACTTGGTCATAACTAAAAAAACGAGCTGGTTTTTGACCTGCATTTTATCCTTATTGTTTATTTTCCTACTGGTCGTAGCGGTATTTTTATCCGCCGATGCATCCCTACCACAGTCAGACCCGAAAAATCCTCCCAAAATAATCAAAGTTGTCATGGACGACAACTACCCGCCATACGCCTTTCGTAATAGTAAAGGAAATTTACAGGGTATTCTCATTGACCAGTGGCGATTATGGGAACAGAAAACGGGTGTTCAAGTAGATATCTCCGGCAGGGATTGGAGTGAAGCTCAACGTCTGATGGAGGCTGGCCAGTTCGACGTTATCGACACAATGTTCTTTAATGAGCGGCGTGCACAAACATATGACTTCTCGAAGCCTTATGCAAAAATAGATGTCTCCATATTTTTTCATAAGAGCATCTCGGGCATTTCAGGCGCAGATTCGCTGCAGGGTTTTGCTGTTGCCGTCAAAAGCGGCGACAATGCGATTGATCACTTAAGAGGAAAAGGAATCAGTCTCTTTCAGGAGTATCCTTCCTATGAGGCCATCGTCATGGCTGCAAAAGAGCAAAAAGTAATGGTAACCGTTATTGACAACCCTCCCGCCCTCTACTTTCTCTACAAGATGGGTATTTTGGGCCAGTTTCGTTATTCGGCACCCTTATATACAGGAGAATTCCATCGTGCAGTAAGGAAAGGCGATACAGCAATTTTGAAATCAGTAGAAGAAGGGTTTTCGAAGATTTCCGAAAGTGAGTACCAGGCCATTCATCGCAAGTGGTTTGGTACTGAAACAAGCATATTTCATCCTTATTTCCGCTATATTGCAATAGGTTTGGGGGGCCTCTTTGTTATTGCATTGTTACTGCTTGTATGGAACCGTACCCTCCGGAAAAAGGTCCGTGAAAGGACTTTACGGTTGGAGGAAGCGATAGCGCTGAATATCAAAAAAACCGAGGCCCTGGAAGTAAGTGAAGAAAAATACCGGGAACTCGTGGAGAATGCGAATAGCATCATCCTTCGCATGGATACCACGGGAACGATAACCTTTTTCAATGAATATGCTTCCCGTTTTCTTGGGTTCGCTCGTGACGAGATCATCGGACACAACGTGGTAGGGACGATCGTACCGCCCACTGACAGCGGAGGGCAAAGACCTCGCACAGATGATTCTTAATATTGGTGTTTATCCGGAACAATACGAGAGAAACGAGAACGAGAACATGCGTAAGGACGGGACACGGGCCTGGGTTGCTTGGACCAACAAGCCCATCCTGGATGACCAGGGACAATGCGTTGAGATCTTATGCATTGGAAATGACATCACCGAGCGCAAGCAAGCTGAGGAGGCATTGAAGGAAAGCGAAGTAATTTTCAGTCAATTCATGGAACACAGCCCAATCTATATTTTTTTTAAAGATGAAAATGTCAGACCGATCAAGTTGAGTAAAAACTATGAAGCACTGCTGGGAAGACCCCTTCATGAGTGTATCGGAAAAACCATGTATGACCTCTTTCCTTCTGACCTTGCCAAAAACATGATCGAAGATGACCTGAAAGTGCTTCGCGAAGGTAAACCCATTGAAATTAACGAAGAGTTGGACAGTCGCTTCTATAGTACCACTAAATTTCCAGTTCTTCGTGAGGGGAAACCCCTTTTTCTTGCAGGTTTTACCATTGACATCACTTCCCGCAAGCAGGCCGAAGAGGAGATCATCAGAGAAAGAGAGAAACTGAAAACCCTCTCCGACAATGCCCCCTTCGGTATGGTTCTTATCGATAAGGAAGGTTATTTTACCTATATCAACAGAAAGTTCACCGAACTCTTCGGCTATGAGCTCTCCGATGTCCCTGACGGCAGAACATGGTGCAGAAAGGCCTATCCTGATGCCGAATACAGACATACCATAATCTCAGCCTGGACAGAGGATTTTAGCGATGCCAGACCAGGTGAACGTAAGCCAAGGGTTTTTATCGTTACCTGTAAGGATGGAATGCAGAAGATTATGCAGCTCATTACTTCGGTCCTTATTTCCGGTGATTACCTGATGACCTGTGAAGACATTACCGAAATGAGGCGGCTCGAATCTCAGCTTCGCCAAGCCCAGAAAATGGAAGCCATCGGTACTTTAGCAGGGGGTATTGCCCATGACTTCAATAATATCCTCACTGCCCTCATGGGATACGCCTCCCTTGTGCAGATGAAGATGGATACGTCAGATCCTTTGCGGTCATATATGGACGAGGTCCTTTCAGCCTCTGAGAAAGCAGTCGATCTTACACAAAGTCTTTTAGCCTTCAGCAGACAGCAGTCCGTTACCCTTGTGCCACTCAATATAAACAACACCATCAAAGAGGTAGAGAAATTACTGAGGAGACTCCTCACCGAAGATATTGAATTCCATACATCCTTAGCTGAAGCTGATATGATCGTCATGGCCGATAAGTCCCAGATGGACCAGATCCTCTTTAACCTCGTCACCAACGCAAGGGATGCCATGCCGAAGGGAGGAACACTTACCATAGAGACAGCGATTGCCACGATAGACAGCACCTTCATCAAGGTCAACGGCTTCGGAGAGCAGGGGCAATATGTGCGGATAAGTCTCACTGATACGGGTATTGGTATGGATGAGATAACACGGTCTAAGATCTTCGACCCCTTCTTTACCACCAAAGAAGTCGGGAAAGGTACTGGCCTGGGGCTTGCTACCGTCTATGGTATCATAAAGCAGAACAACGGATACATTACCGTAGAGAGCACCCTGAACCAGGGTACCACCTTCCATGTCTATCTCCCTCACGTAAAGATGAAGGTAAATGAAAAAGAAGAGACGATAATCCCTATCATACGAGGAAAAGAGACGATTCTCATCGCTGAAGACAATGAAGGAGTGAGACGCTATATGCGGGAAGCTCTTCAGGGACACGGTTATACCATAACAGAAGCAATAGACGGTGAAGATGCTGTAAGAAAGTTTAAAGAAAACCGGGATATACATCTTATCATTATCGACTCCGTGATGCCGAAAAAGAACGGCCGGGAGGCTTATGAAGAGATCCATAGAATAGATCCTCATGTAAAAGTGGTCTTTACCAGCGGGTACACGAAAGATATTGTCCTTAACAAAGGGATTGTGGAAAAGGAGTTCGACTTCATCGCCAAACCGCTGTCCCTTAATAAGCTTCTTCAGAAGGTCCGGGAGGTACTGGATAAATAGGGGCGCATAACCATCCATTGAAAGGCGCGTCCGAGTTTATTTTCGCAACACCAACATTGCCCACGCAGAAGACTTGCTGACCGTATCATATAAATCTGACGCCCTTTTGAAGGGAACTGCATCTTTAGCTATATATTTCTATTGGCAATCATTGCCTGTGAGGTGCCCGATGCAAAATAAATACAAGACATAACAACGTTAATCGTTGGTACACATTTTCCTGTTTTTCTTGTGGCAAATATCGCATTCTTGTGATAGTGTATTATATTGTTATGCTTATTGGGCATTGCTAACCGGTCTAACTAAACTGGCGAGATGACTTCTCAACGATTAGCAGAATTACCATCAGGGTTTCATTGTAATAGGAGGTTTACACTTTGCACGATACCGATATCGTGAGAAAATTTGTAGAGGGTTGTGAGAGACACGGCATGTCCTGCATTGTCTCCGAGGGCGTTGAAAACAAATCGACGGTTATCCGTTTTGATGGAGTCCAGGAAAATGATTGTTCATTATCTGTTACGATATCTGCCGGTGGAATCGTTCTTCATCGTATCGTGGGAAGGTTAACAACGGCGCAGCCCTATGATCCTCAAGACATGGAGGAGGGTTTTTTCGAGTTGCTCAGAAACCACTATGACACAATAGCGAGTCTGATCAAGATGCGTGACAAATTGCTTGGCTTCAGGTGAAGGCAAGAGGCGTGGCTGCGTATGGTTCTGAAAATGTGATGGATTACTATTTACATATTTACGAATGCCCGTACCATCTTCAAATGGGTAATACAACGGATATGGCCTTGACACGCCTGTTTATGATTCTTCAGTGTTGAACAATTAATGGTGGTATCAATGTACGATGAAGCAGCTATAAAAAACAGGCAAAACCAAGACGAACTATACGGGGTTGAAGAGAAACTCCGAATTATTGCCGACGCGATACCCATGGCGGTGATGATACATCAAGATGACCGTTGGATTTACGCCAACAGGGCCGCTGAGACTATTACCGGTTATCCCATAAAGGAACTGCTCGGCACGAATTTCTGGAATATCGTTCATCCCGACCATAAGGCGCTCGTTCAGGAGCGTGGCCAGAGGCGCCAACGGGGGGAAGAAACGACGAATCGTCACGAATTCAAAATTATTACGAAAGACGGTACTGGAAAATGGGTGGATCTGACAGGTGCATCCATGTTGATCGGGGACAAACCCGCAGGGGTCATCTCAATGGTAGATATCACCGAGCGCAAGCTGACAGAAAAGGAGCATTTTGAAGACGTGGTAAAATACCGGGCTCTCTTTGAAAGTGCAAACGATGCGATATTCCTCTTAAGGGACGAGAGAATCATAGACTGCAATAAAAAAACGCTGGAGATGTTTGGATGCACAATGGAACAGATCATTGGTGAGTCTTATTATGGATTTTCGCCTCTGCTGCAATCCGTAGGAATGGATTCAAAAGAAAAGGCCCTCGAAAAGATACGGGCGGCGTTTAATGGTGACCCGCAATTCTTTGAATGGAGACACTGCCGGTACGACAGATCCCCTTTTGATACCGAGGTGAGTCTGAATCGCATAGCTTTTAACGACGAAACATTAATACAGGTGATTGTGCGGGACGTTACAGAGCGAAAACAAAATGAAGAAAAACTGACACAACTTGTCCAGGAACTCCGCGAAGCCCTCAGGAAAGTCAAGCTCTTAAGTGGATTTCTCCCTATTTGTGCATCATGTAAGAAAATACGCGATGATAAAGGCTATTGGGAACAGATGGAAATATACATAAGAAACCATTCGGAAGCTGAATTCTCCCATGGTATCTGCCCTGAGTGTGCAGAAAAACTGTATCCACAACTCTATAAAAAGAAATGAACCATGTTTATGCTTTGGCAGCCGGTTTTGTCGGCGCTTTCCTGGCTTTAGGTTTCGCGGTTGAGGGTGCTGCCTTACCTTACTGAAGCTTTTAAAGCTGCCCCGGCAGTAAACAACTCTGAAAACGAGATACTCTCGGATTACATATAACCCGTTTCCCTATTTTGAAAGAACCTCTATGAGAACCCTTTTGATATCTTCGTCTTTAAATGGTTTATCAAGAAAAGCTTCAACGGTATGCTCTCGCAATTTGTCCCGTTGTTCTTCACTCATAAATCCACTGGCAATGATAACCTTTATGTCTCTCCTCATAACGCAGAGTTCTCTGAGAACTTCGTCACCCTTCATCCCCGGCATAACTATGTCGAGAATAACGACATCGATTTTATCACCGTATTTCTTGAAGATTTCAAGGGCTTCGGCGCCATTGGCGGCTTCAAATATTTTCGCCCCCGTGTCCGCAAGGGCCCCTATCACAAACTCCCTGATCATAGATTCATCGTCGACAATAAGAATTGATTTATTCTTCAGAATGTCTTTTTTAAATGCTACTTCCTCTATCTTGATCGTTGAGATGACACCGGAGTGAACAGGAATGTAAAGGCTAAATTTTGTTCCCCGGTCTTTTTCGCTCTCGACCTCAATAAACCCTCCATGGTCCTTAATAACCCGGTCAACAAGATAGAGACCCATACCGAGATTGGAGCCCCCTTGCTTGGTTGAAAAATAGGGCTCAAAGATCTTCAGTTTCAATTCTTCGTCAACCCCCTTACCGGTATCTTCGATCTCGATAATGATAAATTCCTTGTTCTCTGTATGCCTTTCACGCTTTGTGCTTACCTTCAGGAGGCCTTTGCCGTCCATGGCATCTTTTGCGTTGATAAGGAGATTAAGAAAAACATTCTGAAGTTCTCCTTCATCTCCTTTGATAGATGGCAATGTTGACTCCAGGTTCTTTTCAATACTGACTTCTCTGAAGCTTTCTTTCGCAAGAAAGAGCACGTCTTCAAGCAAGTCGTTGATATTTATGATGCCTATTGATTTTTTCTGTCTCCGTGAGAAGTTAAGCAGGTGTTGTGTCAGTTTTGCAGCGCGCTGCGTTGCAAGCTCTATGGCCTCGGCATAGCGGCTAAGTGTCGGGTTATCGGTGACAACTCTTTTTATAAGGGACGCATATCCGAGAATACCGGTAAGCATGTTATTAAAATCATGGCCAACACCGCCGGCAAGCATACCGATGCTTTCCATCTTTTGTTTGAGCAGATATTCTTCTTCGCTGATTTTTTTCCCGATAACATCTTTGAAGATAATCCCTATCCACTCGCCCTTGCGGGTATCCTCTTTGAGGGGAAAGCTTTCTATCCTGAATATTTTGTACGCATCGCCGGACTTATAATGGACCTCTCCATAGTGCACCCCTTCGGCTGTGGCAACATCATTGGTAATGCCAGGAACAATATTCTCAAGCTTCTCGCCTATAAGGAGACCTCTTTTCGTTTCAAATTCACCTTTTGCTTTTTTGTTCGCATAACAGATGAACCCCTTTTTGTCGACGAGTAAAAATGCGTCGGGAAATTCTTCAAGGGCTATTTTGAGGGTAGTCTTCCCATACATCTCGCGGCGGCGGTCATTTTCACTTAAAAGGAATGATCTGTTAAAAATATCGCAGACAATCTCCAATTCACGGAGGAGCTTCATCTCGATATCCATCGAATACCGTTTTCCGAGGACTATGTACCCGATAATGATGAGGTCTTTTTTCAAGGGATATATATAGAGGATGCCATACCCGAAAATATCCTTAATCAGTGATGATGTGCTGGCCCCATTGTTAAGGATGGCAATACTCGTAAAATCGAGATCGTTTAAGGTTTCATCAATGCGGTAGAGCCCTTGGCGGATGATGCCATTCTCCTCTACGAGGATCTTACACATGTCAAAAAAAGACTCTTCCACAAAAGCCTTGGGGATGTTGCTTACAAGCAGGTCATCTTCAACACTGCTCATAATCCTCATGATGATAGAGTAATTATTAATGGCCCTTTCGTAAAAGTCCCATTGCTGTTGCAGTGATCCGGATTTAAGTTCTTCTTTTCTCATATTAGCCTAATGTTAAAAAATCCTTTATCTTGTCTACCTCTTGAGTAATGTTATCTTTCTCTTTTTCCAGGATGATCCCCTCAGAGCTCGAAGGATCATGAGTAGAGTGTGCAAACCTATTGGCTGCGTTTACCAGGCGAAAAATAGAACCATATTTGTCTGCATTCTGGTTTTCGTGATGGTGACGTATAATATTTATAAAGTCAGCAGGAAACTTCCATTTAATTGCTATAACGCGACCTATTTCCTGATGGTCAATACCGAAAGTCTCCCTTTCCAGCGAAGCGATGTCCTGGCCGTTGCCGTTTAAGGCCTTAATTGTTTCCCCATAGTCAGGTAAGCAGACATAGAAGACAATCTTCCCAATATCATGGAGCAGAGATATGGTATAAACCTTTGCAGGATCTTCTATAAGCAACCTTTTGGAGAGCATCTTTGCACTACAGGCGACCTGGATAGAATGTCTCCAGAGAGCGAAGAGATCCTGTTCTTTTATCTTCAATTTTTTTAGAATACTCTCCATGAACACCAGGCATGTAACAATCCCCTGGACCTCTGCAAAACCGATTGTCAGCATGGCTCTCTGCAGGTCAAATATCTCAATACCCCGGCTGTAATAAGCTGAATTGGAAATACTTATGATTTTCGAAGATATCGCCTGGTCATATTGAACGACATTACCGAGATCGCTGAATGATGAGTTATCATTTCCGAGGACATTGAAAACTTTTTCCACAATGCCATTGAGCGTAGGAATAACCTTCAAATCTGCTGCATGGTTCACGAGTTGTTCTCTTGCACAGGTGACATTCATAGTTATGTACATATATTTTCACACTTCAGAATAAATTTAAAGCTTTTTCTCAAAAAAATTAAAAATAAGATTGATTTAATTACGATAGCTGCCTGATCGGCTAGGGCATCTGATTTACCTCCTTTGGGGGCCTTTTTCGGACAAAAAGCCCCCAAAACTGCCGGATTCTGATGTATTTTATAACACTTCTTTGGACAAACAATAACAAAAACCCCTTATTTCTAAGGGGTTTCATACTTGGTTGGATCTTGTTGGACTATGTTCTGGTGGAGGCGGCGGGAATCGAACCCGCGTCCAGAAAAGAAGACTTCAAAGAGCCTACATGCGTAGTTAGTGATTTAAATCTCAGACAGGAAAACACCCACTAACAGGTTTTTTCGCATCCCAGCCTATAAGGTTTCACCTTACCGTATAGACATTCGGTAAAGCTATCCTGCTTGCATGACGCCATATCGGACTTGAAGCAGGCAGAAAGTCCGTATGACGTAGCAGCGATTAAGCTGCTAGTGCTAACTCGTGAGAGTCTGCAGTTGTGTTTAGTTCCGCTTGGGTACGGGTAAGCAGTAACCCGGCATGCCTCTTTGACCCTTACATCCCTGTCGAAGCCAGTCGCCCCCTTCATCGTATTCTTGATTCCCTATCCATCATTCTTCTTTCGTCTTTTCTCTTAATGCTTTCCCGTTTATCGTAGAGAGTTTTCCCTCGTGCAAGGGCAAGTTCCATCTTTACCATATTCCTGTTGTTAAAAAAGAGTGAGATCGGCACCAGGGTATATCCCTTCTCTTTCACTTTGCCCATGAGTTTGTCAATCTCTCTTCTGTGTAAGAGAAGTTTTCTCGTCCTTTTCGGTTCATGGTTGTAAATATTTCCACAGGAATAGGGGCTGATATTGGCATTGACAAGGAACAGTTCGCCATCTTTAATCTTGGCGTAGCTCTCCTTGAGGTTCCCCTTTCCTTCCCTGAGGGCCTTCACCTCTGTGCCGGTGAGGACCAATCCTGTCTCGAATTTGTCCTCAATGTGGTACTCATGGAAGGCCTTCTTATTGGTACAAATTGTTTTCATAGTAGTAATATAACACATCGGGGGCTAAAAAAGAAGGAGGGGGCGCTTAAGCCTCGATAACAGGCAGGTCAATAATAAACTTTGTTCCTTTGGGCAGGTTGTCCTCAACGTGGATCTTTCCATGATGTTCCAGGATGATGGAATGGACGATGGCAAGACCGAGACCGGTTCCGTCCTTGTCTTTCGTAAAATAAGGGTCGAATACCTTTTCTTTATCTTCCCGGGGAATACCCCGGCCGGTATCGGCAAATTCGATAATGATTGTCTCCCTCGCCTTCTCGTATCTTGTACGGACACTGATGGTTCCTTCATTGCCATCGATGGCCTTGACGGAATTGGTAATAAGGTTGATAAGGGTCCTTTTGAGTCCGTCCTTATCGACCCTGAGAGGGGGAACAGCCTCCAGTTTGACGATAAAAACGATATTCTGGTAAAGATTTTTGTATAGATCCATCGTCTCTTCAACAATGAGATTGAGATCTTCAATGGTTTTTGCCTGGGAAATACGGGTAAGCTTTGTCAGCTCATTGACGATCCCCTTTATATCATCGACAGAACGTATGATAATCGACGTCGTCTCATCAAGTATACCCTTTTCTTCGCCCTGAAAACGGGTCATGATCTTCCGCCGTATCCTCTCAGCGGAAAGAATAATCGGGGTAAGCGGATTTTTGATCTCGTGGGTAAGCTTCCGTGCCACTTCCCTCCAGGTGGCAAGCTTTTCAGCACGGACAATGTGGGTAATATCATCAAAGGCAATAATGAAACCCTCTACCCTGTTTGATTCATCCTTCAGGGCTGTAAGTGATGCCCGCAAATAGGTAATGTCTTTTTTGATGTTTAAGCGCAACTCTTTCGTAACACTTCCATGGCCTGCAAGCTTGACGTCTTTCAAAAACGATTTTGTGAGCATCCTGTAATCATCACCGAAGACCTCCCTGAGTGGTGTTCCGTACCATGAGTCTTTCTCCAGACCAAGAATGATTTTCGCTGCTCTGTTCAGAAAGAGGACATACCCTTTCTTGTCCGTCGATATGATGCCCGTGGCAACATTATCGAGGATTATCTCCATATATCTCCTTTTTTCCTCTATCTCGTCCTTGGCAATCTGCAACTCCCTTGCCATACCGTTAAAAGCTGTAACGAGGGTGCCGATCTCATCTTTGCCCTTGTCCTCAATGTTAATATCAAACTTGCCTTTTGCTATAATGGCAGCTCCTTCTTTTATCATCTCGATAGGACCGGTAATTTGGGCTGCCATCTTTATACCTACCCACAAGGACACAAAAATGGTAAGGATGGTAATGAGAAAAAGGGGCACAATAAAACTGTATTTGAGAACCTTTTTGATCACTCTCGATTCCTTGAATTCTTTGCTGACAGAAGCAATCTCCTTAATCCGCTCAGTACCCTGGACCTTCATTTTATCACCGATGAAGAGGACAGCTTCCGGGGTCCCACTCTCGTCGAGGATTTGTTTGCCCATAATAATCATTTCGCCATCACCTACAGGGATGATCTCTCTCATTGCCTTATCGTGGAGCACACCCTTAATCTTGCCTGCAAGCTGCTTTTCAATATCGTCTTTTGTGTTATTTCTTACGATACCCTTTGTTGCCAGATTATGGATTGACTGATATTCGAGAAAATAGGTCTTTTCGTTTTTTTTCATGTAAGCCTTGAGGGCCGCTTCATTTCCGACAAGGTTTTTTCTGGCAATCTCCCGCGCCATCAGGTCCGCGATTTTATCATACCGTTGAAAAATATCCTCATAGTGATACTGTGAGAGAATAAGGGCATTTGCGAGAGTATCTTCAATCTTCTGACCAAACCACCTGTCCATACTGACATAGAAAAAACCTGTCGCCAGGATAAAGAGCGTAAAAGAAGGGACGATGGAAATAAAAAGCAGAGTAGACGTCAGTCTCTTCTTTAATCCCGAACCCCATATTCCCCTCTTCTTTTCTATGTAGGATTTAAGAAGGATCCTGGTAATAAGGAAAAGCAGAAGCAGGATCAAAAGCAGGTTGATATTGAGAACAACGACAAGGAGTTTGTTCTCCTGGACAGGAAAAAAACGTGCAAAATTCGGGAGGCTGATTTCAAGAAAAACGAGAAACCCAAAAAGAAATAGTATGACTGCCGAATAGGTGATTTCTTTTTTATATTTCATAGTATCTTCAGACTGGTTCTCAGATGGATTATACCTTATTCCATTTTTAAATCAAGATGATATTGAGGCGGCGAGGAGGAGGAAACCGGAGCGTACAGTACGTACGTGAGGTTGACGACGACGCTGACAACGAAGAGAGCGCTTTGATTTAAAAATGGAATTATCTTTTCAGAGAAACAAAGTTAATCTGCCGGCGGCCCTGCTCTCCTTTTCTGTAGGAAGCAAAACGATCATCGCAGTAGGTGCAAAGTCCGGTATCATAAACGGTCTTTATTCCTGCCCCTGCAAGTAGTTCCTTGTTGGCCCGGCTCAAATCGAGATGAAGGGCGTCATTTCTTTTGACAAAGACCCTTTCACTAAAACCTTCTTTTTGGAATATATCGACTACTTCTCCTCCCACCTCATAACAACAGGAGCGGATGGAGGGACCGAGGAGAGCAATCATGTGTTCCCTTCCGGCGCCGAGGCGCACCATCTTTTCGACTGCTTTTTCTGTAATCTTTTTCGCTGTGCCCCGCCATCCTGCATGGACAATAGCAGCCATGGGGTAGAGAGTGTCTACAATGATAACAGGGAGACAGTCTGCCGTTTTGATTATGGCGGCTACCTGGGGTTCGGTAAGAATGATGCCATCTCCCTTGTCCGGTCTCTCGCCTTTTGTAACAATATGGATTTCGTCGCCATGCTCCTGGTCCATAATGAGAATATCCAGGAGCGCAAAAGCTCCAAGAAAGGCGTCTCTGTCGCCGCCGATAAAGGTATGGGATGGAGATTCCTTCGTAAAGAACCCATGCGCTATCCCCTGCGCCTCAAGCAACGGCAGAGAATAATAGGACCAATTATGAATATGTTTCAGTTCAAATGCCATAGGAGACCCCAGGAAACACTTTCTTTAGATATTGGAGCTTGGATAGTATCATTTGTCTTATTCCATTTCTAAGCGCTATCTTGTTCCACGTCCCCCACCCCCCCCATGGTATGGGCCTCAATAAATTCCTCCATATCAAGCGGTACAGGAGCTTCTATTTTCACGGGTATCTTCTTTGCGGGATGAATAAACTCAATTCTGTAGGCATGCAGCAGCGGTCTCGGCGTAAGTGATTTTGCCTTTTTTCCGTATATTTCGTCGCCGACGATGGGATATCCTCCATATGCGGCATGTACACGGATCTGATGGGTCCTCCCCGTTTTCGGATAGGCTTCAAGATAGGTGAACTCCTTGAGGCGCTTCAAAATCTGAAAAGTTGTCTCAGCAGCCCTGCCGCCTGTTTTGAGTACTGCCATTTTTTTGCGTTCTACTGGATGCCTCCCAATGTTGCCCTCTATGACCCACCGTTCTTTCTTCACATCTCCTTCGACAATTGCCCGGTAAGTCTTGGTAATGTTCCGTTCCTTGAAAAGGTCTGAGAGCATCTCCTGCATCTTGGAATCCTTGGCAACGAGGATCACGCCAGTGGTACCCTTATCAAGCCGATGAACAATACCCGGACGCACTCCGCTTTCAATGTGAGATTTCAAATTTGAGATTTCAAATTTCCGGCCAAGGTGGGCCAGAACAGCATTTACGAGGGTTCCCGAAGCGTGGCCGAAGGAAGGATGGACGACCATATCACCGGGTTTATTGACTGCAAGGAGATATTCATCTTCATAGAGGATATCAAGGGGGATATCTTCCGGGGTGAGACTGAGAGGCGCTTCTTCAGGGATTTCCCCGGTAATCTCCATGGACTTTTTCGTTTTCAGAGAGGGTTTCGGCAGCTTACCTTCAACGCGGACATGGCCGCCTTCAATCATGTCTTTTGTCTTTGTCCGGGTAAGGGAAAGTCTTTCCGACAGAAAGACGTCAAGCCGTGTATCGTCTTCATCACAGACAATATGGAAACTATTGTCCATTTCTCAGGGCAGCTTCCAAACCGGAAATAACCAGCGGCTCGTCTTCCTGCAGAATGGTCCTCATATCGAAGAGGAGCCTTTCCTTCTCTATCCTGCCGATGATAGGGACTTCAAGATTTCGTAAACGTGCTTCGAGGGTTTCCACACTCATGTTGAGGGGTATGAATGACAAACCATAAGAAGGTATGACGACATCGGGGAAACTTCCGCCCCCTACTTCCGAATAGACCTCCACGATTGAAACGGTTATATCATTACATTTTTTCCTTAACTGTCTTGCAAGGCGTTGCGCCTTTGTTTTGAGAACTCTTACATCTTCATGGATCATCCGGAGCGTTGGAATTTCCTTTTTCGCCTGCTCCATATCGAGATAGAGCAGGAGCGTACTTTCAAGCCCGGCAAGGGTAAATCTGTCCGGTCTCAGCGCTCGTGTCATGGGATTCTTCTTGAGGACATCAATGAAACCTTTTTCACCGGCAATAATCCCTGCCTGCGGCGCCCCGAGGAGCTTATCGCCACTAAAAGATACAATATCAATACCCTTGGCTATCTCCTGGGAAATAAGGGGTTCATCGAGTATGCTGTTGGCCTTTACAGAGTAAAGCAAACCACTCCCTGCGTCATAGAAAGTAGGCACATTCGACCTTTTACCCAGGACTGCCAATTCCTCAACGCTTGTTTCACGGGTAAAACCACGGATACGGTAATTGCTTGTGTGGGCCTTCATGATAAGACCGGTATTATCGGTAATGGCCCGTTCATAATCTGCGATATAGGTCCTGTTCGTTGTACCCACTTCCCTGAGAATGGCGCTGCTTTTTTTCATCACGTCGGGTATCCTGAAAGAACCACCGATCTCGATAAGCTCGCCCCTTGAAATAATAACCTCTTTGCCTTCGGCAAAGGTATTGAGTACAAGAAAAACAGCGCCGGCATTGTTATTGACAACAAGGGCGTCTTCAGCGCCGGTCAGTTTCTTCAGGATTGCGACACAGTGATCATGGCGATCTCCGCGATCACCTTTCTCAAGGTCGTATTCAAGGTTGGAGTAATGGGAGGCAACATTCACGATGGCGTCAATTGCGGTCTTCGCAAGCAGTGACCTCCCAAGGTTCGTATGGATAATCGTACCGGTCCCGTTAATCACCCTTCTCAAGGTCGGGGCAATGAGAATGGCAATCTTTTTTCGTGTCTCTTCGACGATAATACCAATGTCCGGCACAGACACCTCTTTCCCCGCTTTGATGTCAGCTCTCAACTCATCAAGACACTGCCTCAGGGCAGCCTTCGCAATCCCTTCGGAATGAGTTTTAATCAGTCCCCGCCAGTCATCATGGGCCAGAATCTCATCGACCTTCGGTATCTTTCTCAACAGTTCATTTGGCATATCGCAACCCCCAGAATTATTTTGTATCATACCGCATATACATTATCAATATGATTGATTCCTATATACACAAGTATTATCTCCGGTCGACACGAGAGACATCAGGAACAGGTGGGTCATTGCCCCTTCTTTCTTATGGGCCGGAGAATACGAACCCGATAAATCCATAATTATTTATTACGCTTCACATGGATTATTCCTGATGCCCCTATTATATCTGCTATAATAACTTTAACATCACAATATCTAGGGGCTATTTATCGTCATAGGGGGCCTGTTGAAAAATCCATCAAAGACAAACACGGAACTGATACAAGACATCACTTCCTTAAAACTCAGAATCCAGCAACTGGAACAATCGGAATCAGAACACAGGGAAGTGGAGGCGGCGCTCAAAGAATCCGAAGCACGCTATCGTATTGCAATAGAAGCCTCAAATGACGGGGTTGCTATAGTGCAGAATGATGTTCATGTCTATGTGAACCAGGCATTTCTTAAAATGTTTAGATATAAGACTCTTGATGAGATAGTTGGGAAACATAAGTATTGTATTGTTCATCCCGATGACTACGAACGGGTCCTTAATTATGCGGAAGTAAGACAAAAAGGCAACTATGCGCCGATACGATATGAATTCAAGGGAATCAGAAAAAACAACACCCCGATAGATATTGAAGTGTCTGTAAATACAATCATGTATAAGAAAAAAAGGGCCATACTTGCGTATCTGAGAGATATCACTGAGCGCAAACGTGTTGAAGGGGAGCTTAAGGAATCTGAGGAGCGCAACCGGATTGTGGTTGACAGTTCCAATGATGGCATTGCCATTATGAAGGGGGGACTACACCTCTATGTGAATCAGCGGTTTGTTGAAATATTTGGCTATGAAGAACCCAGTGAGATAATCGGAAAAAGCATTAGCAAAACTGTACACCCCGATGATTTTCCCCTCGTCAACAATATCAATATGATGCGACAACGAGGTGAACCTGTTCCTGCCAGATATGAGTTTAAAGGCATCAAAAAAGACGGAACGCCAATCTACATTGAGATATCAGCAACGGGGACTATGTATCAAGGCGATCCGGTCTCCCTTGTTTATTTTCGTGATATAACCGATCGCAAAGAGGCAGAAGAAGAGATTACCAGAGAAAGAGAGAAACTGAAAACCCTCTCCGACAATGCCCCCTTCGGTATGGTTCTCATCGATAAGGAAGGTCATTTTACCTATATCAATAGAAAGTTCACAGAACTCTTTGGCTATAACCTCTCAGAAATACCTGACGGCAGGACCTGGTTTGGAAAGGCCTACCCGGATCCAAAATACAGACATATGGCAATCTCAACTTGGATAGGGGACCTGGGAGATGTCGAACCCGGTGACCGTAAACCGAGGGTTTTTACCGTTGCTTGTAAGGATGGAACACAAAGGATCGTCCAGATCATTGCTTCGGTCCTTAGTACCGGAGATTACCTGATGACCTGTGAGGACATCACTGAATTAAGAAAGCTGGAAAATCAGCTGCGCCAGTCGCAGAAAATGGAAGCCATCGGCACTTTGGCTGCGGGTATCGCCCATGACTTTAATAACGTTCTTACCGGGATTATCGGTTTCACAGAGATGGTGTATGAAGATCTTGTATCTGATAGCCCTGAACAAAGGAGATTAGGACTCGTATTAAAAGGGGCACAAAGGGGGCGTGACCTTGTTAAACAGATTCTTACTTTCAGCCGTCAGACTGAACAAGATCGAAAGCCTTTGGCTTTAACCAAAACTATTGAAGAAGGACTCAAAATCCTTAGGCCTTTGTTCCCATCCACGATTCAAATCATGTCACGAAGTTTAACAGATGATGATATGACCCTTGCCGATCCCGTGCAAATACATCAGGTACTGATGAACCTCTGCACCAATGCGGCCCATGCCATGCGAGACAATGGCGGTATACTAGATATTAGCGTCTCTAAAACCTCTCTGCTAGAGAATGATCCTCGACCTGTCCCCGAAATGGAGCCGGGCGAATATATCGTACTGGAAGTGCGCGACACCGGCTGCGGAATGACATCTGAAACTCTTGAATGTATGTTTGATCCCTTTTTTACCACAAAGACGCAGGGGGAAGGAACAGGTTTGGGGCTTTCTGTTGTTCACGGTATTCTCAAGAGTCATGGTGGGCACGTTGCTGTTGAGAGCAAACCAGGCAAGGGAACCGTCTTTCACATCTATTTCCCCAAAGTAGAAGAGTATACGGCAACCGAGGATAAAGTTGTCCAGGCAACGACAGGGAAGAATGAACGTATTCTGATCATCGACGATGAGGATATCATTGTTGAGTTAGATAAGCAAAGACTGAGCAGACTCGGATATGAAGTTGTCGCAACAACCAGCAGTGTAGACGCGCTGAATATTTTCCGGAAAGAGCCTGATGCATTCGATCTTGTCATTACAGACCAAACGATGCCTCACCTTACAGGAATGGACCTTGCAGTGGAACTCCAGAAAATAAGAGCCACCATCCCGATTATTCTCTGCACCGGTCATAGCGAAACCGTCTCGTTGGAACGCGCAAAAGAAGCAGGCATAAGGGCAGTCCTCATGAAACCCCTGGTCAAGGAGGAATTAGCTCAGACGATCCGCCGAGTTCTGGACACAAAGAGAGAAGAATAAGAGGCGTATGGAACGGTTTTTAACTTTTATACCATCTTTCATCCCGCTAATAAACAACCAGAAATAGGGAATTCTTCTTAACCTCATAAGGTATAATGCGATAACAGCAATGAAGCGCATGCTCCTCTGTCAATCTTGCATATAATTGCTAGAGGTCAACTATATTTACATGGATATATTTTTTATACTATTATATACCTACTATGGTTTTATTAACATGCCAATCTACCTTGGCACTATCGTTAATAATACGAGGGCCAAATGAAAGCTTCATCAAAAACAAAGTTGGAATTAATCGAAGAGATATCCGCTTTAAAGCAGCGGAACAAAGAACTGGAACAATCTGAAGTGATACATAAACAGGTGGAAGTAGCCCTGCGAATAAGCGAAGCTAAATTTAAGGAGATATTTGAGACAATAGAAGATTTGTACTACGAAACTGATTCTGCAGGAATTGTTAAAACCTTGTCTCCTTCGCTGCACTGCTTAACCGGCTGGAATGAAGAAGATGTAATTGGCAAGCCAGCTACCAAGGTTTATGTTGATCCAAGCGATAGAGAGCAACTGCTCTTAAAACTCTCGGAAAAGGGTTATGTCCATGATTATGAAGTATTATTGAAAAAGAAGAATGGAGAAAAACGGCAAGCATCTTTGTCGGCACGTTGGATTATTGATGATAATGGACAACCCATTGGAGTGAGAGGGTTATTGCGCGACATGACTGAGCGCAAGCAATTGGAAAAATCACTGAAAGAGAGTGAAAAAAGTTATAAATCACTGGTTGAAAATGCCAATGAAGGTATCTTTGTTGCTCAGGACAGTATGCTTAAATACGTCAATCCTGCGTCGGTAAAAATCTTTGGCCATTCACAAAACGAGCTTACAACAAAACCTTTCGTTAATTTCATTCATCCCGAAGACCGTGATATGGTATCGGATATGCACATTAGGCGAATGAGGGGAGAAAAATTTGAATCCAAATATGGATTTAGAATCGTTACCGAAAATGGAATCACAAGGGACGTGGAGATTAACTCCGTAATTATCCAGTGGGCTGACAAGCCGGCTGCCTTGGGATTCGCTAATGACATCACCGATCGCAAGCAGACTGAGGAGGCATTGAAGAAAAGCGAAAACCGTTATCGTGAATTAGTAGAGCTTGCTGTAGATGGTATTCTTGTCGGTTCCCATGAAGGAATAATAATCGGCGCTAATTCTTATTTTCTCTATCTTACCGGCAGAACTTTAGATACGATCATTGGTACTCACATCAGCACATTATTCAGTCCCAGCGTACTCAATAATAAACCTCTCAGATTCGATCTGTTGCAAAAAGGAGAGGTCGTTTCTTCTGAACGAGAAATTGTCCATCCTGATGGAAGGGTAATTTCCATAGAAATGCACACCAAAATGATGCCCGACGGAACGTATCAATCTATTTATCACGACATCACTTCCCGCAAGCAGGCCGAAGAGGAGATCATCAGAGAAAGAGAGAAACTGAAAACCCTCTCCGACAATGCCCCCTTCGGTATGGTTCTTATCGATAAGGAAGGTTATTTTACCTATATCAACAGAAAGTTCACCGAACTCTTCGGCTATGAGCTCTCCGATGTCCCTGACGGCAGAACATGGTGCAGAAAGGCCTATCCTGATGCCGAATACAGACATACCATAATCTCAGCCTGGACAGAGGATTTTAGCGATGCCAGACCAGGTGAACGTAAGCCAAGGGTTTTTACCGTTACCTGTAAGGATGGAATGCAGAAGATTATGCAGCTCATTACTTCGGTCCTTATTTCCGGTGATTACCTGATGACCTGTGAAGACATTACCGAAATGAGGCGGCTCGAATCTCAGCTTCGCCAAGCCCAGAAAATGGAAGCCATCGGTACTTTAGCAGGCGGTATTGCCCATGACTTCAATAATATCCTCACTGCCCTCATGGGATACGCCTCCCTTGTGCAGATGAAGATGGATACGTCAGATCCTTTGCGGTCATATATGGACGAGGTCCTTTCAGCCTCTGAGAAAGCAGTCGATCTTACACAAAGTCTTTTAGCCTTCAGCAGACAGCAGTCCGTTACCCTTGTGCCACTCAATATAAACAACACCATCAAAGAGGTAGAGAAATTGCTGAGGAGACTCCTCACCGAAGATATTGAATTCCATACATCCTTAGCTGAAGCTGATATGATCGTCATGGCCGATAAGTCCCAGATGGACCAGATCCTCTTTAACCTCGTCACCAACGCAAGGGATGCCATGCCGAAGGGAGGAATACTTACCATAGAGACAGCGATTGCCACGATAGACAGCACCTTCATCAAGGTCAACGGCTTCGGAGAGCAGGGGCAATATGTGCGGATAAGTCTCACTGATACGGGTATTGGTATGGATGAGATAACACGGTCTAAGATCTTCGACCCCTTCTTTACCACCAAAGAAGTCGGGAAAGGTACGGGCCTGGGGCTTGCTACCGTCTATGGTATCATAAAGCAGAACAACGGATACATTACCGTAGAGAGCACCCTGAACCAGGGTACCACCTTCCATGTCTATCTCCCTCACGTAAAGATGAAGGTAAATGAAAAAGAAGAGACGATAATCCCTATCATACGAGGAAAAGAGACGATTCTCATCGCTGAAGACAATGAAGGAGTAAGACGCTATATGCGGGAAGCTCTTCAGGGACACGGTTATACCATAACAGAAGCAATAGACGGTGAAGATGCTGTAAGAAAGTTTAAAGAAAACCGGGATATACATCTTATCATTATCGACTCCGTGATGCCGAAAAAGAACGGCCGGGAGGCTTATGAAGAGATCCATAGAATAGATCCTCATGTAAAAGTGGTCTTTACCAGCGGGTACACGAAAGATATTGTCCTTAACAAAGGGATTGTGGAAAAGGAGTTCGACTTCATCGCCAAACCGCTGTCCCTTAATAAGCTTCTTCAGAAGGTCCGGGAGGTACTGGATAAATAACAGCCATCTCAAATGAATAGGACAAGATTTAAGGAGGCTATTTAGTAGCAGGTGACATTCGTAATCACAAACAGGCTGTCGGGTGGCATAACAATAAAACAAATTATTCTCTGCAAAACGCGAGGCAACGTATACTCCTCGACGATGCCGGGAGCTGTCCCGGCTGGAGTTGAGCCGTTGGCCACTTCACCCTACATAAAACTCAATGCAATTGAAAAATAAGATGTGGTATATATGATGATGAAAGAGGATAGAGAAGATATTGAGACTATACACCCTTCCGAAGACATTGAAAGGTGTATTTCGACACTTGAAGGGCTTTTAAAAGATTCGGGACAACTTGCCGATCTTCCTGAAGAACAGAGGATAGCTCTCTTGAAAGTGGCCGGGGAAATATCCCGTCCCGATAGAGCGGAAGCAAAAAAAAGAAATAAGGCCGCTCGAAAAAAAGAGAGTCTGGCAGCTTTCGAAAAAAACCGGCGCGCCCGCAATACCACCGGCATCCGCAATGCACGTACTGATGCCATGTTTACCGCACCTGCGCAGATTGAATCCAATGTATCCGAGGCCGGCCATAAGGGTGAAGAATTAGACTCGCCGAGGAATTGTTATATCTGCAAAGAAGAGTTCACCAGTCTGCACTTTTTCTATGACACAATGTGCAAAAAGTGCGCTGACCTGAATTACCGGAAGCGTTTTCAGACAGCGCCCCTTCATGGGCAAATTGCTTTAATTACCGGCGCACGGCTGAAAATAGGGTATCAGGCAACTTTGATGATGCTCCGTGCCGGTGCTACCGTTATTGCGACAACCAGGTTTCCCGTTGATGCGGCTGTCAGATATTCCAGGGAGGATGATTATGCAGTCTGGGAAAACAGGTTGCAGATCCATGGTCTCGACTTGAGGCATATTCCCAGTGTTGAAATATTTGCTGGCTATGTGGAACAAAAATACGGGCGACTCGACATATTGATAAATAATGCCGCCCAGACAGTGCGGCGGCCTCCAGGTTTTTATGCCCATCTCATTGAAAATGAAAAAAACGGCCACTCTGCCTTACCCAAAGCAGCGCAGAAGCTTCTTGGAGATCACGATGCATTCAAAAATCATCTTGCCTCTCTCTGCAAGGGCAATCAGGGGAACACTTCGGTCCTTATCCCGGTATGGAATGATGAGGGGCCAGGAATAGGCTTGCGTGAATCTGCTCAATTATCACAGATTCCTTACCGCCATGATCACTCGCTCGCCCCTCAGGAAGTTTTTCCAAAAGGGAAGCTGGACGCAGATCTTCAGCAGGTGGATCTGAGGAAAATAAACAGTTGGCGTTTACGTCTGGGAGAAATAGAAACCACAGAGATGCTTGAAGTCCAGTTGGTCAATGCCGTGGCCCCTTTTGTATTATGCAATAGATTGGTCTCTCTTATGCGCCGCGATTACACCGGGCAAAAACATATTGTCAATGTGACGGCCATGGAAGGTAAATTCTTCAGGTTCAAGAAAGATGACAGGCATCCCCATACGAATATGGCGAAAGCGGCCCTGAACATGATGACCCATACATCGGCAGAAGATCTTGCCAGGGATGGTATCTATATGAATGCTGTTGATACAGGGTGGGTAACCGACGAAGACCCCGCGGAGCTTTCTCAATTGAAACAGGACGTTCATGACTTCCAGCCGCCACTGGATATTGTTGATGGGGCCGCAAGGGTCTGTGATCCTTTTTTTGACGGGATCCTGACAGGGAAACACTGGTGCGGAAAATTTCTGAAAGATTATTTTCCCATCGACTGGTAGGGACGGTAATCCTACCGTTTCACGGACTTTCTAAGCCAACCTGCAATCACGAGAACGGCAAGGCCCAGCAGGGCAATGACAATAAAATAGTCTCCGTACCGCACATAGAAGGTCTTCGTGTCTCTCATTGCAAAGGAGCCCTTTAAAACGGCATCAACGAAAATCGGTGTCTTTGTCTCTATGCGTCCCTGCGGATCAATGATGGCGCTTATCCCTGTATTGGCAGCCCGCAACATATAGCGGTCCGTTTCAATGGCTCTGAAAATATAGAATGCAAAATGCTGAAAAGGAGCAGATGTCCTCTCATACCATGCATCGTTGGTGAGGTTGACAAGCACCTGGGCGCCATCACGGACCGTCTCGTTTGTTATAGAGGGAAATGCGCCCTCGTAGCAGATGAGAATGCCGACGTTGCCTATGTCTGTTTTGATCGGCATATGCCCTTCACCGGGAGCAAAATCACCCCCTGCGGCGGTCAACTTTTCAAAAAAAGGCAGGTACGACAAGAGCGGGGTATATTCCCCGAAAGGCACCAGGTGGACCTTGCTGTAAACACCAATCGTTTCACCGGTCTTATTTATCACATATGAAGAATTGCGGAGTTTGCCTGATTTGTTCTGTGACATGGTGCCAAAAAGGAGAAGGGAGTTTGTTTGCCCCGGTAACGCTTTAATGTATGTATTCGCGTAAATTTCCTTGTCAAAGAGCAAGGGCATAGCCGTTTCAGGCCAGATAGTCAGATCTGCGTTCTTTGCGTCCTGAAGCGTCATCTGAAGATATTTGTTTATCGTCATGGCCTTGAATTTTTCATCCCATTTTACATCCTGCCGGATGTTGCCCTGCACGATAGCGGTGCTGAAAGGTTTTTCATGTTTTGTTCCAAGAGAAATAAAACCATACACCAGCGTAGCAGCCAATAAAACGATTATAACAACGGCATATGGTACAAATGGCTTTTGCTTTCTCCAGAGACAATAGAGAAGGCCATTGATGGCAACAATGAGAAAAGATATGAAATAGCTGCCTGTCAGGGACACCACCTGTATGAAAGGAAGAAAATTATGCTGGGAGTGGGCGAGAAAAGACCAGGGGAAACCGGACATAAGAAACCCGCGGACATACTCCAGCAACGCCCAGATCAGGGGGGCCGAGAGATAAACCGGTATTGAAAATCTCCTCTCAAGCCAGGCACAGGAAAGGGTGAAAAAACCGGTATAGAAAGAAAGATAGAGAACAAAAAGCAGGAGAATGAGAGAGCTCAGGTAAATATCAATGCCTCCATAGTGGTGCATAGCTATGATGACCCAGTAGATAAGGCCGAGGAATGAGACTAGACCGGCCACATAACCGGCAAAAAAAGAGGAACGAAGGTTCTCCTTTTTAATGGAATCCAGAAGGGGTATAAGGGCAATAAAGGCAAGGGGAAAGAAAGAGACCGGCGGCTGGATGAGGATGAGCAGAATACCGGAAAAGAGAGGTAAATAAAATTGATAAAGAAGCTCAAAAAACCACTTTTTATTAAAAACCGTCTTAAAGGGCGCCCCTGCCCTCTTTATTTTACGAGCACTCACTGATCAACCCCACATACCCTTCCCGCGCCATAACAAACTCCATAAGCCGCTTCTCCCGGTATTGCATTCTCCGTCTTTGACTTCCGCCGGCTTCGTGGTCATATCCCATAATATGGGTAAGCCCATGGACAATGAGCGCAAAGAGCCGTTCATAAAAAGCTGTTCCTGAGGCCTGGGCTTCTTCTTGGGCTTTTTCTATGGAGATAATGATATCTCCAATGACCTCGCCAGGTAAACCATCCATATAGGAAAAGGATATGACGTTGGTTGGGCGGTCCTTTGCAAAAAGTCTTTTATTCAGCTCTGTTATTTTCCTATTGTCAACAAAGAGAATGCTCAAGTCTCTATTCTGCAGGTGTAAAAAGGTTAGCAAATCTCCGGTGATCTTTTTGATGCTCTTTATGTTTATCTTCAACAGTTTTTGGGAGTTTTTTATCAGTATTGCCATTGATTGTCCTTTCTGGATATTCTATCCTGTGATGAAAAATACCGATGAGGATAGTGATAAAACTTTTCTGTATAGCATGAAGGTCCTTTAGGGTAAGCTCGCAGTCATCAAGCTGCCCGTCAAGGAATATATTTTCAATGATATTCTGCACATGGCTTTCAAGCCTTTTCGGTGTAGGGTCTTCAAGAACCCTTGAAGCGGCCTCGACAGCATCGGCAAGCATAATGATGCCCGCCTCTTTCGTCTGGGGTTTCGGCCCGGCATAGCGGAAATCCCTCTCTTCTATGACATGGAGGCCAGGGTCTTCTTTCTCCTTTGCTTTACTGTAAAAAAAACTGACAAGACTTGTTCCGTGGTGCTGTTTTATAATTTCCGTAATTTTTGTCCCGATCTTATATTCCTGAGCAAGTTCAACACCCTCTTTTATATGGGAGAGGATTACGAGGGCGCTCATGTTAGGCGTAAGACCTTCGTGAGGATCTTGACCGCCTGTCCTGTTTTCAATATAATAATGGGTCTTCTTCATTTTTCCGATATCGTGGTAATAGGCGGCAACACGGGTGAGTAGGGGGTGTGCTCCAATACTCTCCGCCGCGGCCCGTGAAAGGTTCCCCATGACAATGCTGTGATGATAGGTGCCGGGGGCAGTGACCATCATTTTCTCGAGGAGCGGGTTGTCGAGGTTTGCAAGCTCCAGCAGTTTAATGTCCGTTGTGTAATCAAAAAGGCTTTCTATGACAGGCAGGATACCAAGGGCAATGAAACTGCTCAATACACCGTTGAGGATTAAGAAACCGATCCATACCGGAATATTTCCCGGTGAATAGCCGAGAAAAATATTAAAGATGATTACCAAAAGGCCTGTCAGAAAAGATGTATAGAGTCCCGCCTTGAGGATTGTATTTCTATTTTCGCATTTCCCTGAAAAATGAGAAGCAAGGACATTACCGATAAAGGCATACAGAAAGACAGCGAGGCTGTTTTCAAAGGCAAACCCGAGAACGATTGCGAAGATCGCTGAAAAAACGATGGCCGCCTCGGAAAAGAGGACAATCCTGATAACGATACCAAAGAGAAAGACCGGTATCAAGTAGAATAACTGCGCCATATGGCTCTGCGCGTAATATTCAAAAACGAGAAAACAGATTTTCGCGAGAAGAACGGTAAAAACCGTAAAAATGGCACAAAATAACAGGTCTTTCACGGAAAGGACAAATTTTTTAATGTTCTTTTCACCATATTCCAGGACAATAACCACGAGGAGAAAAAGGAGTACAAAGAAGGAGAGGAATTTTTTTACACTGAACCCTTCCCTTCTCTCAAGGGCATTGATGGCAAAAAGCTTTTGAAGATGCTCCTCGCTTATTCTTTCGCCCTCACGGACAACAATCTCTCCCCTTTTAATAGTCATATCACTTTTCGGGACAGAGGTATCTGCCGGTGATTTGATATTTTCACGGGCAATATCACCAGCTTGATACGCTGTATGGAAATATGTAGCCTGGATACTGATAATCAGTGAAAGGGTAAGAGAAAAGAGAAAAAGGATGATCAGCTTTTGGTAATTGATATGCGAAGGAGGTTTGTCTTTACCGGTTGGCATTTTTTTCTCCCCCCGAACCTGATTTCCGCTCTTCATAGGCTTTTATAATTTTCTGAACAAGGGCGTGGCGGACAACATCTTTCCCGGCGAAATAGACAAACTTAATGCCTTTTATCCCCTTGAGGACGCTCTGGACCTCCACGAGCCCGCTTGTCTTTTTGTCCGGAAGGTCGATCTGGGTAACATCACCGGTAATCACTGTTTTTGAGGAAAATCCGAGACGCGTCAAAAACATCTTCATTTGTTCCGTTGCAGTGTTCTGCGCCTCATCAAGAATAATAAAGGCATCGTTCAAGGTCCTGCCCCGCATGAAAGCAAGGGGGGCTATTTCTATGACCCCGCGCTCGATAAGTCTGGCTGCCCGTTCCATGTCGACCATGTCATAGAGGGCATCATAGAGGGGTCTCAAATAGGGATTTACCTTTTCGTACATGGTCCCCGGAAGGTAGCCAAGCTTCTCTCCCGCCTCAATTGCAGGTCTCGTCAGAATGATCCGGGAAACCTCTTTCCGGTAATAAGCGGAAAGGGCCATTGCCATGGCGAGATAGGTCTTACCTGTGCCAGCGGGCCCAATGCCGATGACCATATCATGTTTTCTCATGGCATCGACATATAACCTCTGGTTCTTTGTCTTCGGCGCAATGATCTTTTTTGAGGCGGCAATATATATCTGGTCTTTTCCCACTTCTACCGTTGGATGCTGAGCATGAGAAACAAAACGCACCGCATGATCTATGTCGGAATGGTGTATTGAGAAACCTTTCTTGATAATGGCCTGCAACTCGTTTATGACCTTGCCGGCGTCCTCAATATCTTTTGTACTGCCCATGAGGGTAAGGTGGGTCCCTCGTATACTCGCCCTGATGTTAAAATATTTTTTGAGGTATTTTATATTTTCTTCGCGAGGCCCGAAGAGGTTCCTGGCCACTTCTATATCATCGAAGGATAATCGTAAAAACCCTTCTTCAGTTTTTTCTTCCAATAAGCTGCCTTTGCCTCCTCGTTAGTCTTCTGTAATATATACCATAAAACAGTTTTTTTCAAAAGACACAAGCAAACCTGCGGTAAACCATAAATCGTGCAAGACTAAGGTCAATCTGCCTGGGGTCGGTGTGAGGGGCAAAATTGTAATTTCGGGGTATTTCGTATAGAATATGACACCATGAGCTCGATACTCATCATTGATGACGAAAAAGACATCCTCAATACCCTTTCTTCTATTCTGGAAGATGAAGGTTTTTCAGTCTATAAGGCAATGGACGGAAAAGAAGGGCTCGACCTTTTCGAACGTGAAACACCTGATATTGTGCTCCTTGATGTATGGATGCCGGAGCTTGATGGTATTCAGGTGCTTAAACTGATAAAGGAAAAGAATAAAGACGCCCTTGTAATCGTCATATCGGGACATGGTACCATATCCACCGCAGTAGAAGCTGTAAAAGTGGGGGCCTATGATTTCCTGGAAAAACCGCTCTCAATTGAAAAGGTTCTTGAAGTTATAGCACGGGCGCTTGGAACGGAGCACCGGCATACGGGAAAAATTGCAGACTTCAAGCTCGAAAGCACGAAAGGATTGAAACAGTTTAAACAAAAGACCATAGGGAAAAGTATCGTTGTCTACGGAGTAGGTCTCTTCTCAGGCGTTAAAACGGGCATGATCCTCCTTCCTGTACCGGAAAATTCCGGGATCGTCTTTGAACATATACCTGACGGGGAACGGATACCGGCATACATCGATTACGCCTTTTCCGTGGGGAATGCCTCATCGGTGAAAGGAAAGAACTGCATCGTGCGGACCATCGAGCACCTCCTCTCGGCCTGCCATATGTGCGGCATCACCAATCTGCTCATCAAGGTAAGCGAAGAGATTCCCATCTTCGACGGCTCTTCCGTTGAAATCTGCAACAAAATAGAGGAAGCAGGCATTGTGGAGCAGAAAGAAGGGATTGAACCGATAAGAATCAGCGAGAAGATAGAGCTTTCCGGCCTTGGAAACGGCAGATCTCTCTGCATAGAACCATCGGACACCTTTGAAATAGACTATCTGTTGGAACAGGTGCAGCCCATAGGACGTCAGGAATATAGCTTTTCTGCGGATAAAGCAAACTACATGACTGAAATAGCTCCAGCAAGGACATTCGGTTTCTTTAAAGATTTCGAGCAACTCGCAAAAAGGGGCCTCGGTTCCGGTGTCAGGGTCAACGATGTTGTGAATAACGTTATTCTCCTCAATGACGATGGTGTCCTGAACATGAAACTGCGGTTCCCCGATGAATTTGTCCGCCACAAAATACTGGACCTCATCGGAGACATATACCTCCTCAACCGGCCCATCCTCGGCAAAATCACCGCCCGGCAAACAGGCCACCTCGAAAACCTTGCCCTGGTGAGGGAACTCAAGAATCGTTTCCTGTAACAACACAAGGGCGGGAGCACTGAAGGGAAGGTCAATGTGCGTGGCAGACCTGCACTGCATAGAAAAATTGGTCGGTTCAGCTTGAACAAGAGCATGCGGAGTATGTTTCAATGTCTATCAATATAATTCCGGTCAACAGGCTCAGTCCTCAAGCCCTACAGGGTGTTATTGAAGAATTTATTTCAAGAGACGGCACTGATTATGGTGAAAAGGAAATTTCCCCGGAAACAAAATTCAGACAGGTAAAATATAAACTTGAAAACGGATCGGCAGTCCTCATTTTTGATGATGAGACGGGAACCACCAATATATTCCTGGCTGATAACCCTATTTTAAAAAAGATTAAGGCGGTAAACGGGATGATCAAATAATCATGATGGCAAATTGGCATTAGACAATTCAGAAAGAGATATTTGTAGATAATGATAGATGAATCTGTATAGGCTCTGAAAGGAATCGCTGGAGGGTATATATCGTAACAGTTTTGGGAAAAGGTCGATGATACGTTTTGTAATAATCATCATTTTCGTCATGGTGGGCTACTTCATCTTTCGTTACTTAACGAAAACGTTCAAAGAAGAGACGTATCGAGGAAGTGCAGGAGGCGGCTACCAGTATCAGGACCGTGGACATGCAAATACAGAAGAAGGGTATCGGCAGATTTTAGGCGTCACAACCGGGGATGATCCGGCAACGATCAAAAGAAAATATAAAGAACTCCTCGCGAAATATCACCCCGACAAGGTGCAGCATCTGGGAATAGAATTTCAGGAAATAGCAGAGAGAAAAACTCAGGCCATTATGGAAGCTTATGAGTTTTTCCAAAAGAGACATAATCTCTGAGAAAAATGATGATCATTTGCGTTACCGGCAAAAAAGATAATACAAAAACCCACAGGAGATGCCATGGAAGAATTGAATAAACAGAAACAACGAATAGCGGAAATATTAGGCGCAGACAATCTGGCCGTTACCTTGAAATCACTGACGCTGTATCGGGACTACCTCAGAAAACATCTCGATACACCTTGTGTTATGACCGGCATTGAAGGCTTCCCGTGGAAAGAAAAGTATGTTGTTGACTATGATGATAAAACAGCGCATGAAGCTCTGAACAAAAAACAACCTTCCCATACCGACATCTATGAACTGAAGCGATTTGAAGACCTCATTGATGAAGTTGCCGGAATACTGGTTAAGGTAAAACGGGTAAACGACAACCAGCGATTTATCCTTGACCTTATATGGCTGAAAGCGGTAGATGAATCATCAAAGAATTATAAACTCCTTGATGATTATACAGTATGGTTCGTCAATTATTGATCGAAGGCTTTACCATTCTATGATTTCTTTCGCTTTGTCCGGTTTGAAAGACAAGCTGCCCAACGTGGAGATTATTTAAAAATGTGAAGATTTCAAATAATCTTTGTTCAGCAACGATTTCCTCTACATAAAAAACAACAAATTTTGGAGTATCAACCAACACGGTCTTGTGTGAGGCAACTTGCAACATGCTGTATTATAAGGACATATCAGCATTGGTTGCTTGCCGCAGGTCATGGCACGTTATTTGCTTTATATGTTATATCTGACTAAGAACCGGGGCACTCTGGGTCTCCGGAGTCAGGCATAAGTGACGAATCAGTGTAACAACTTGCCCGTGAATTGCGGGAAAGGAGATATGGCAGCAGCAACACTTGTTGAAAAAAACAAAGGTGGATAAAAGGATTGGTCGTCTGGCAATTGACATCTCGAATATGACCTTTGAAGGGAGGGATAATACACATGGGAATCAAAGAAATTGCAGGACAGGTAGGAAAGTTTGCAGAAACGAAGCTGATGGGTCGAGAAGGTTGTATCACCTTCATTGATAATGAGATCGTTCTGTGTGTGGAGAATGAGCCAGGGTACCTCGCTACTGGGGTTACATTTGATGCTGAGACACCGGGCATGATCCTCGTGACCGCGAAGAATATTATCAATAGAATGGTCTTTGATCTAAGCCCGATAGAGGCTTCTGAAATAATAACATCCACTGCGCCCAAGGCAGATATTCATCGGAGAAAAAAACAGCAGAAAAAACAGCAACTGACATACTCATATTGAGAAAAATTAATTCGTGGCTCATCAGCCACAATACGTGTGGGTCTGTTTCCCTGAATCAGCGGCCCAACCCCGGCGACGGAACAGGTCTCGGCGCCTCTCTGGGTGGCAAAATCTTTGGAACAGCGCCTGACGGTACCGTGTTTATAGGCGTTTTTGGTGCGGTTGGACCAGTGGCGGCACCTTTGAAACTTGTAGCGACAAGTGTGACTCTTGACGATGTTTTGTTATCTGCAAGGTTGGAATCATGCATGGTGTTGACAGGGTCAACCCACACCTCCACGTCATAGCTCCCCGGGGTGGTGGTAAAGGGAGGAAGCTTATATATTATCTTGTATTCTCCCGATGGCCCCACTTGTAAAGGAGCGTCCAGGATTATTTTATTAACCGCGAAGCCTTTCGCGCCGTAATAGAGGAAATGGCCACCTATTGGAAAACTGGCTGCCACGAAGCCTCTGTTGCGTACGGAAATCAGCAGGGGGATCGACTCGGTAGTCGCGTATGACTTGCCGGCCAGGGACTGCAAGGTCACAAACAGGTCAGGTACTGAGATATTTAGTGTTATGAGCGCCGGTTGGTGGGTCTCATTCTTTTCCTTAACAACGTTTTGAGGATCCATATTTATGACAAGATTATGCATGCCTGGGGTAAGATTGGGAAGTTTCGCCCATCTCCAGTTGTCTTTTGACCCTGCTTTTAAAATGGTATTCTGATCGAACCGCTTGTCTTCTGCCAGGACTTTCCCATTTTCCGTAACATTCCATAACACCGTCCCCTTGAGGACCATGGCGTCCGCATCGCCTCGGTTTCCCACATACGTATACACCGAGACCTCCTCGCCGATTCCGGCTGCATTTTTCCCGGTGGAGAATGATGGATTCTGGCTGAAATACAACTCCGGCAGCCCCACATACCCTGTGGCCGGATTAGCGACCGGCACCTGGAGAAAATAATGATTATTTTGGGAATTCGTGTCTTTATCAGCCAAGTTGTTTTCAACCAGAAAATCGATGCTGATCAGTCCCGCCGGCAGGTTGCTCATGGGCTGACCCTTGCACTCGACCGTCTGCCCGGGGTTCAGTATATATGGATTAGGGGTCGGGTTTTTTACATCCTTATATGAAGATGATGTGTCCGTTGAAAGTCTGTACTTGAAGCAACCGGGCTGGACTTTGGCTTGTGTCGTGCCCCGGTTCTTGATGGTGACGGCAAACGAGAAACTCGTGCTCGGAGTGCCTTGCGGAGGGTCCACCCGGGCGGACTCTATAGCGAGGTCGACTGTGGCAAATGTTTTGACAGGTGTCATGGCAAATGCAGCAAATGCCATAGCCGCCATCAGAATGAATTGAAATAATTTGCGCATTTATTGCCTCCCTCTTGGTTTTGTATGTCTCTTCGGCTTTGTTTTTAAGATTATCCTTTTTGGACCAGTTGGGAACGCAGCACCAGTTGGGGACTTAAGTAACTTCCGTAACTTTCACGATTTCCCAACCTACAAACCTATTCTCCCCCAAACGTCGGCAGATTTCAATGAGAAAATCATTGATAGGGATATTACATGGGTATAAAGGCCTTACCGTTCTACAATTTCTTTCTCTTTATCCGGTTTGAAAGAGAACTTCCCGTCGCTGACGGGTTGATTGGCTTTAACGGCTGAGAACTCAATGGTATTGATATTGCCGGTAAATTCTTGGATTTCAATCTTTCGCACAAGGTTCTGTTTGTCTACCCAGACTTTTGCCGAAGTGACACTCCCATCTTTTTTCGGGACAAGCTCAAGGACCTCCATGCCGCCTGACATGCTTTCCTGTTTCAATACGAAAAGGTCATCAAGCTTCGTGATGTCCTCGACAAGATCAAAAAAAGTGCCGCTTGTTTTCTCTTTATTGATTTTCTCTTTCAGAACAAAGGATTTATCTTCCTCGTCCTGCCACATATGCTGACCATCGTAGAGAAAATATTTGATTTTCGGTTTTGTGTAGCGCCAGAGAAACCCCCTTCCCCGTTTATAAAAAAACTCCCCGTCAAATTCTCTTACCTTTTTAATACTTGAAATAAATATTTTCTGATGAAAATTCGCTTCCAGGGAATTAATCCCGCCATATGTTTTCTTCAGTGAATCAAGCCCCGATGCAAAAGAAAGCGTTGGAGCAGCTATGAAGAAAATTATTGCACCAAGAAGAAAAATCCTGACTTTACTCATTAAAAGTCCTGGATATTTCTTACGTAAGTGAAGACACCCGCATACGCGGGAATGACTAACTAATTGATTTTTGTTCCATCCATTACCCATTATTTTTATCCCCTTTTTTCCCATATCCCTTTGCTCTTTATTTTTACTATCTACTATTACTACTGCCTTTCTCATTCCTCTGTTTTTCTGAAAACCTCTCTCGGTTTGACCCCATCGGAAGGCCCTACGACCCCTTCCCTCTCCATTCGCTCGATGATTCTGGCTGCCCTGTTGTAGCCAATCCTGAATCGTCTCTGGACCATGCTGATGGAGGCCTCGCCTTTGGACATGACAAACTCTACGGCCTCCTGATATTTCTCGTCATCCATCTCTTCGCCGTTTTCTTCCTCTTCCTTTTCTTCCAGTATTTCGTTGTGGTAGGAAGGCGCGCCCTGCTGCTTCAGGAATTCCACAATCCTTTTGATTTCTCCCTCTGATACATATGGCCCGTGAAGTCTCTGCAACCTTCCTATGCCGGGGCTTAGGAAGAGCATATCGCCGTTTCCGAGAAGGCTCTCTGCGCCGTTTGTGTCGAGGATGGTCCGTGAATCGACTTTTGAAAAGACCTTGCAGGAAATCCGGGCGGGAAAGTTCGCTTTAATAATGCCGGTCAGGACATCTACCGATGGTCTCTGCGTGGCAAGGATCAGGTGTATACCCGATGCCCGGGCCATCTGGGCAAGCCGTGCGATATATTCCTCAACCTCTTTGGGAGAAACCATCATGAGGTCAGCCAGTTCATCAATAACAACAACAATATAAGGCAGAGGTTCCCCTCCTTCCTGTTTCTGCATCTTCTGATTGTATTTCTCGATGCTCCGTACACCTTTTTCGGCCATCATGGAATAGCGTCTCTCCATTTCGTCAGTCATCCACCTGAGGGCTGTTTTCGCGTTCTTTGAGTTTGTCACAACAGGGAGCAACAGGTGCGGAATGCCTTCATAAAAAGAAAGTTCCAGCATCTTGAGATCGATCATGAGGAAGCGCACATTTCCCGGCGTGGCTTTGAAGAGAATACTGCAGATCATGCTGTTCAGGGAGACGCTTTTGCCTGAACCGGTAGCGCCTGCAACAAGGAGATGGGGCATCTTGGTGAGGTCAGCCACATAGGGCTCCCCGGCTATGGTCGTCCCGAGCGCGAGGGTAAGATAGGAATGGGACGCCCGGAAGACTTCCGATTCGATCATCTCCCGTAAATATACCGTCTGACGGGCTTTATTGGGGATTTCGATACCCACTACCGCTTTTCCCGGTATCGGCGCGATGATCCTGATAGAAACAGCAGAGAGCGCCATAGCAAGGTCATCGGCAAGGTTTGAGATCCTGCTTACCTTGATGCCCGGCGCAGGTTCGAACTCATACATGGTGATGACCGGACCCGGCCTCACCTCTGTTACTTTTCCCTCTACGCCATAATCCTTGAGCTTCTTTTCCAGGATACTGGCATTGGCCTGAATGCTCTCCTTATCGACCTTCATTTCTTTTTTCTCTATCGTGTCAAGCAGCGTTACCGGCGGGAGCTTTATAGGGGCCGATCTCTTTAAAAAATTCAAAGGACTCCTGGACAGGCTTCTTTTCTTCTTTTTCTTTCGGTGACTTCTCTTTTTTCCTCTGTTGTTACCTTGATCTCTTTTCTGCGATCAGCAGTCTTTCTCCGCGCCAGACGTTCTTCAATGAGGGAGAGGATCGGCGCCTGGACAATAAGGAAGAGGGAGATAAGGAAGAGGATGATCAGATACAAGGAGGCTCCCGAAATAACTGAAAAAATTCATGAAGACACTTTCGAGGAAAGATCCCAGAAGGCCAGAAAAGTCAATGGAGACGCCCCGTCATATGGATCTTCCCGACCAGTACCTGGAGAAGCGAAGAAAGGGAAAGAAACAAAGAGGGCCAGTCCTGATGAAAAGACAATGATATTCGGGGGGTCCTTCTTTTTTACATAGAAGCCGGCAAAGACAAAGATAAAGATTGCCAGCAGATAACTCATCATGCCGAAGGCCTGAATGAGAAAATCGGAGAGATAGGAACCTGCTTTGCCGCAGAGATTTCTGGTTGATCCATCGGCAACAGTATGAAATGAAGGGTCCAACGGGTGATAGGAGAGAAGACTCACGAGGAGGAAGAGAAAGACACCAAGTAAACCGATACCCAGTATCTCTTTTTTCAATTCCCCTGACACGCCATCAACCTTTCTATATGCGCTCCTGACATCATCCATGACCTTCGTTTTTGCAGAGCGGTCCATGCCTTCCAGTATTATTGGTTCACCGATATGAATGTATATTACCCCTTTTTCCTTTGGAATGAAACTCCCTTTTGGCTGAAGCTGGCTTGTACCGTAGATACCAATGGGGACAATGGGGACCATGGCCCTAAGCGCCAGCGTGAAACCGCCTTTCTTGAAGGGCAGGAGCGTCCCGTCAACACTTCTCGTTCCTTCAGGAAATATGACAATATTCATGCCATTGCGTATCTTTCGTGCGGCCTCTTCAATGGCTTTCAGCGCTTCCCGTGGATTTTCCCTATCGATACTTATGTACCCGGTCCTCCCCATAGCCCACCCTATAAAGGGAATTCTAAAGAGCTGTCTCTTGGCTATCCACTTAAAGGAGTATGGGAGGAAAGCCAGAAGCGTATAAATATCAAGGGCACTCTGATGGTTGCACATAAAAACATAAGGCGGATTCGTAAGGCGTTCAAGTCCCTTTACAACAACCTTTATGCCGCTTACTTTCAGGTGAAGCCTGCCCAGAAGCGTCCGACACGGTGGGCCCCTGACTCCCTTATTATCGAAAAATGAAACGGCAATGGCAACGAGAGAAAGGAAGATAGTGCTACACAGGAGGTTGATACAGGAAATGATCCTCCTCATCTTCCACCCGCCTGCATCTGTTCTTTTTCAAGGGATTGATAATATCCTCAACTTCAGTCCTGATATCCGGGTCAAGATCATATGGGGAAAGGCCGAGCTTGTCGGCTTCAATAATTTTTTCGTTGTACCGCATATTGCCAAGGAGAATAAATCCTGCTGAATGCTCCTTCATGAACTGGAGGTCTTCTTCACCGGTTATCTTATTCCCTACCATATAGACCCTCTTTACGCCTATGTCCCGTGCCAGCTTTTTTATCTGGAGCGCAGTCTGAAAACTCCTCTTGCCCGGCTCGACAACAATAATGAGGGCATCGACGTATTCTGTCGTCCCTCTCCCCAGGTGCTCAAGACCTGCCTCCATGTCGACGATGACATAATCGTCACGTTCTATCAGTACATGGGACAGAAAGCTCTTGAGGAGCGCGCTTTCAGGGCAGAAACAACCTCCTCCGCCCTGGGGGATGCTCCCGAGCATGATAAGTCTTACCCCTTCTTTTTCAAGGGAAAACCGATCCAGGATATCATCGACCCTGGGATTAATCTGAAAGAAGGCCCCATACTGCCCCTTTTTTGTCCCTGTCCGCTCTTCGATGAACTCCTGCATCTGCGCCAGGGGCTGTACCTTGTCTATCTCGCTCTCCTGTATACCAATGGCGCCGGCAAGGTTCGAGTCAGGATCTGCGTCAAGAGCAATGACCCTCTTTCCCCGTGCCCCAAGTATCCTTGCCATAACGCCGGCGAGGGTAGTTTTGCCGACGCCGCCTTTACCGGAAATTGCAATTTTCATAAAGTATCCTCGTGAAAAGGTATCATTTCTTAATGAACGATGTCAATGAAGGTGGGCCGGAGCACTAGGGCAAGTATCATTTATTCTTATGGGTTTCTCCCGATAAGATCGCCACAAGAGCATCCTTTTCTTCCGGCGTAGCAATAATAATCATACTCATGTCCGCTTCAATGATCGTGTCCGGATAGGGGTTATATATCCACTCGTTGCTTTTTTTGCGTGCGGCGATGACAAGTATATTGCCAATGCCCTTAAAACCAACCTTGCTGACAGGCTTGCCGATATACGGTGAATGGACCGGTATATGGATCTCTTCCACCCTCATAGGGGAATATTTGTCTCTCAGCATCATGTCGAGAAATTTCGTTACATGGGGCCGTATCATTTCCGAGGCCATCCTCAAACCCCCGATGAAGTTCAGCGCCACTACCTCATCGGCGCCTGCCCGTCTGATCTTATCGATATTTTTTGCATCGGTGCATCGCGAAATAATCCTCAAGGAAGGGTTGAGTTGCCTGGCGGTCAGAGAGATGACGATATTATCATTATCGGAATCCGTAGTGGCAAAAAGACCTTTTGCATGTTCTATCATGGCCTTCCAGAGTATTTCGTTCTCTGTCGCGTCGCCGACAATAAGGTCTACTTTAAGATCATTTGCCCTGAAAAGTTCAAGCTTATGCTCATCTATATCGATAGCAACAAGGGGTTTTTTCGTAAGAAAAAGTTCATGCACAACATAGAGTCCCACCATGCCGATGCCGCATACAATATAGTGGTTTTTCATTTTCGAGATATTCTTCTCCATTTTCCTCCTCCTGAAAACCTTTCGCAGTTCACCTTCAATAATATAGGCGGCAAGTATGGTAAAAACATATGCAATGGTGCCGGCGCCGATAAAAACAAAGATAATGGTAAATATCTTTCCAAGAGGCTTATCGTCAAGACCGATCACATCACCATAGCCCACTGTGGTGATCGTAATGGCCGTCATATAGAGGGCGTCAAGGAAGCTCTTATCTTTCCCGCCGATGATCTTGAACCCTATCGTGCCGATTAATATAACGGTAATGACAAGGAGAAAAATATTTCTCAACTTTCGGGGGATATGTTTTATAAACATTGCATCATTATAGCATGTAAGGACAATGAGGGGAATCACCAATAACCAAATAATTCCATTATTTCCCCTTTGGTTCTCTGTTGTTCATTATTGACGAATTTTCATCGGTTATTGACTTACCGGGTCAGGTGTCTTATTTTAAAAGTGTAGTTTTTATATTCCGCAGGAATAAATTTTATAATTTATGAGGTAAATCGATTATGACAACAGAAAGATTAGAGTTCAAAACAGAGGTCAAGCAGCTTCTGGACCTGATGATCCATTCACTCTATTCGCACAAGGAAGTTTTTTTAAGGGAACTCATCTCCAACGCCTCTGATGCTATTGACCGGGCGAGATATGAATCACTGACAGACAGTGCTATTCTGGAGCAGGACAGCGGCTGGAAAATAAAAATCACTGCCGACAAAGATACGGCAACACTAACCATAAGCGATAACGGCATCGGTATGGACCACGCCGGAATCATCGAAGCCCTGGGCACCATTGCCCATTCAGGCACGAAAGAATTTCTTTCCGCCCTTCAGAGCAAAGAGGTTAAGGACAATCCGGAACTCATCGGCCAGTTCGGGGTAGGATTTTATTCTTCCTTCATGGTTGCAGACAAGATCACCGTACTTACACGGAAGGCCGGTCAGGAGGACAAGAAAGGCGTTCAGTGGGAATCAACGGGCGACGGGACCTATACCGTGTCGGACATTGAAAAAGAGACAAAAGGCACAGATGTAGTACTCCATTTGAAAGATGACGAGAAGAGATATCTTCAACAGTGGGAAATAGAGAGCGTCGTTAAAAAATATTCCGATTTTATTGAGCATCCCATTTGTATGGATGTGGAAAAGGAAATCGACAGCACCTTAAAGGAAGGCGAAAAGGTCAAAGTCACAGAAGAAAAAACCTTAAACTCCATGAAAGCCCTCTGGCTGAAGGACAAATCAGAGTTGACCGAAGATGAGTACAAAGAGTTCTACAAACATATGTCCCACGACTTCACGCCTCCCGCTAAGGTAATCCATTATAAGGCGGAAGGCACTTCCGAATTTACCGCCCTTCTCTACATCCCTTCAAGGGCCCCTGTCAATATTCTCTATAAAGATTACAAGATGGGCCCCATGCTCTATGTAAAAAGGGTCCAGATCATGGACCACTGCGAGGACCTGTTGCCGCAGTATCTGAGGTTTGCAAAAGGCGTTGTAGATTCCTCGGACCTGCCCCTCAATGTTTCACGGGAGATTCTCCAGCATAACCGGCAGATGGAAATCATGAAAACGAGCATCACCAAAAAAATCCTTGATACCTTTGATGAGATGAAGACCGGCGATTATGATAGTTACCTCAAGATCTATGGAGAGTTCGGCAGAATCCTCAAAGAAGGTGTCCATTTTGATTTTTCAAGGCGTGAAGCTATCGCCGATCTACTCCTCTTCCCGTCTACAAAAATCGATGCAGGGAAATTCCGGACGCTGAAAGAATACGTTGAAAACATGAAGGAAGGGCAGGAAGAAATTTATTATATTGTCGGGACATCTCTTAACGAGGCCCTGCATTCACCCTATCTTGAGGCATTCACGAAGAAAGATTACGAAGTCCTGGTCTTCCTCGATGACATTGATGACTTCATTTTCAGCGGTTTCGAGTATAAGGGCAAGAAGATGAAATCCATCACGAAAGGCGATCTGGCCCTCGACAAAGAAGAAAAAGAGGAAAAGGAAAAGGCGCAGAAGAAATACGAAAAGTTTATTGATCTCGTAAAAGACATTCTGAAAGACGATGTAAAAGATGTACGGCTTTCAGGAAGGCTCACCGATACAATCTGCTGTCTCGTTGCAGATGAAGGCGACCTTGACCCCCAGATGGAGAAACTACTCAAGTCCATGGGACAGGAACTGCCGCCAACGCTACGGATACTGGAGATTAATCCGACACATCCGCTTTTTGCATCCATGAACAGTATCTTCGAAAAAGATAAAAAGAGCCCCATCCTGGAGGAATATATCCGGCTTCTCTATGATCAGGCCCTTGTCCTGGAAGGATCAAAGCCAAAAGACCCGGGTGCTTTCTCGAAGCTCATTGCAAAACTGATGGTGGAAAACGCAGTGACTACTTCGTAAGGGGACCGCGTAAGAACAGCGTCGAATACAGATCTTATTCCATGAACTAGTTGTCGATGAGGTTTTGGATCTTCTGCAGATTATATTTCAGGACCCGTTTGTCAACGGGCGTCAGGTCTTTCGCATTCACTTCAACCCGTTCAATGATAAAACCGTCCGGTGTTTCCCTGACATACCTTCCGAGGCGCAGTTGTGCCGTCAGTTCAACGTACTCGGGACCAATACTGCTCTTGTCAATGTTAATGTCTGCTATTCTCCACAGGCCGTTGACCCGCTCTACAGTCAGCAGGTCATTGATAAAACGGGAGTCGTTCTTTGGCGCTGCTGCGAAATAACTCTTTGCAACATCATAGAGCTTCCTGATTGATAACGCCTTATCGACAGGGGTCTTGCCTTTTCCTTCCAGGGCAACAGCAACAGGCATGGAAGGGTCCTGGGAAAAAGGCGTCCAGAAGCGGGTCTTTTTCACTTCAACCCGGTAACCGTCACTGTCAAGAAGGTTATACCGTTTCAGTAACGACAGTTCGAAGAGAAAGACAGCATCAGAACAGTGTCTTGAAGCGGAAAAGAACGTTTTTTGATTGTCACCCGAAAAACCCGAACAGACATCCTGATACTGTTTGTTTTTCACCTTCTCAAAAAAGGTGTTTACAACATCGTCTATTTTTCTATTTTCGCCATATAACGACACAGATGCGAGGGAAATTGCCAGACATATGAATCCAACAACAATAGCGATAGCGATTATGAATTTGCTCCGTTTTCTCATTGGTTGCTCCAGTAACTTTCTCTCTGTTCCCATAGAGACGGCATGCTTTTATACCCGCATAATACGTTTTGAAACAGTATCGGATGAACGGTTATCTTCGGAACATTGTGAGGATTTTATTCGAAGATCTCCATAAACTTTTCCTTAAAACCCTTTCGGCTCTTGGGGCTTGCTTCTGCGAATTCCCGCGCAAGTCCTTCCATAATAGTCCTCTGTGACTCACTGAGGGTAGTCGGTATTACGATATTAAGGTATACAAGTTGATCGCCACGACCGTATCCCGTCGATTTTGTTACACCAAGGCCCTTTAGCCTGAAGACTTTGCCGGGCTGTGTTCCGGCTGGAACTTTAATGAGTATTTCGCCATCAATAGTGGGAATGGTAATTTCTCCTCCGAGGCAGAGAAGGGGGAAACCGACATCAATCTGTATGGCAATATCATCTCCGGCACGCTCAAAGAGAGCATGCTCTTTCACTTGCAGGACTATATAAAGGTCACCGGGAATAGTGTCGCCATGCTGCTGCATACCCTCACCACGGAGCTTCAGCCTTGTCCCATTATCAACACCGGCGGGGACCTTTACTTTCAGCTTCTTCTTTGTCTTAACGCTGCCCCTGCCCTTACAGGCCTTGCAGGGATGTTTTATAACATGCCCCTCGCCCCCACAGAATTCACAGGTCCTGTTGATCGTAAAAAAACCATGACTCTGCCGGACCTGACCTCTGCCGCCGCAATTTTTACATATAATGGGCTCATGTCCCGGTTCTACACGGGAACCCTTGCAGGTGGTACATCTCTCCTCTTTCGGTACTTCAATTTCCTTTTCACCACCGAATACAGCCTCTTCAAATTCTATGGTAAGGTTATAACGGAGATCATCGCCCTTTCTGTCCCGCTGCCGCTGCTGCCCACCAAAAAAATCAGTAAAGAGGTCGTTGAAAACAGTATCGAAATTGCCATGAAAACCAAAATCGAAGGGAGACCCCATATCATCGACAGTTCCAAACTGTTCATACCGTTGCCGTTTATCTGTGTCACCAAGCACTTCATATGCCTCGTTGATTCTTTTAAAGGTACTTTCTGCTTCTTTGTCCCCAGGATTTCTGTCCGGATGATACTGAAAGGCAAGTTTCCGGTATGCCTTCTTTATTTCATCCCCGGAGGCATTCCTGGTAACATTGAGGATTTCGTGATAATCGATATGCTCTCTTCTCATTAAACTGCCTTACTTTACTGGATTTCAGGTTTTTTGGAAAGAACCACCCGGGAGGGCCTGATTAACCTCTCGTTGAGCAAGTAGCCCTTTTGGAACTCCGAAATTACCGTATCAGGTTCCATATCGTCCCGCTCCTCCTGATATACTGCTTCATGGAGATTCGGGTCAAAGGTCTTACCTACCGCATCAACCCTCTTTATTCCGGATTTTTCAAGGACTTTCAGAAACTCATTGAGGGTAAGCTGCACCCCCTCAAGGACACCTTTGGAATCATCAGTCTTTGAAGCATGATCAAGGGCCATCTCCAGATTGTCTACAACGGGGATGAATTCCTTAATAAGGGCTTCATTGCCATATTTTAAGGTTTCCTGTTTTTCTTTCATTTTAAGCTTTTTGAAGTTCTCAAACTCAGCGTGCATATAGAGCATCTTTTCCTGGAGGGTTTTTATCTGTTTTTCCTTTTCTTCAAGCAGCTTTTTTAATTCTTCAGCAGCATCGTCTTTCTTTTTCTTCTTTTTATGTTCGTCCTGTTTATGCTCTTCGTGGGCTTCTTCACTCTCATGCGCTTCAGTTTCTCCGTGATGTTTTTCCTTTTCTTCCATGATTCTTTTCTCCCTTACATAATCCTCAAAATATCTGTCACTGTTCGTGCGGTATAATCAACTATGGGTATGATTTTCGAATAATTCATTCTTATGGGCCCTAAAACTCCGAGCATGCCCCAACTGTTTTCGCTGATCCGGTATGTAGACATGATGATGCTCATGTCCCGCATTTCCCGCATATCACTTTCCTGTCCGATGAGAATGCTGATTCCCTCTTTCCTCAAACAATTGTCGAGCAATTTTACAAGTCTTTCCTTATTTTCCAGGGCCCGAAAGAGTTCTTTCAGCCTTTCAATATCCGAGAATTCAGGGACCCCTATCATTTTTGACGTCCCTTCTATATATACTTCTCTCTTCTCTTCTTCACCGATAATGAGATCAAGGGTATCTTTGATCCTTTCGTAGAGTCTTGTAAACGTCTCCCTGTCCTTATTCATGTCATGCACAATGGCATCTTTCAAGCTATAGAAAGGCATACCGCTGAATTTCTCATTCATGTATCCCTTTATTTCATTGAGAACGTCCAGGCCGAGGTTCTCATCAGTATCAACAAGCCTCTCGTGGACGATTCCCGAGGAAGTTACAAAAACTATCAGTATCGTATGGCGGGATAATTTCACAAACTCTATCTCTTTAAAAAGCATTGTATCTACTTTCGGTTCGACGACAATGCTGGTACAGCTTGACAGTGCGGCAAGCACCCGTGAGGCGTCCTCCATAATCTCTTCAGCATAAGAATAACGGGGTCTCACAAGTGATTCAAGCGTTTCCAGATCACTCTTGCCGGGACTTCCTGATACCGGCAGGCCGTTGACATAGTATCGAAAAGCCTTCGGGGTCGGGATCCTCCCCGCGACAGCATGAGGTTTATAGAGAAAGCCCAGGTCCTCCAGGTCAGCCATAATATTTCGTATTGTTGCCGAACTGAGTTTATTTTTCATTGTTTTTGAGATTGTTATGGAACCAATTGGCTCAGCGGACACTATGTAATGTTCCATTACCAGTTCAAGTACAATCTTTTCCCTCTCATTCAACAATTCCATAAGTCCTTTCATCCTAATAGAATAAATTAACGATCTGCGGCACTTTTGTCAAGAAATGAGCGCACCCGCAAACCTTTTTGACAGATTGTACCTCTGGTGATTTCAGGTACAATAGAGGACAAATTATAGCTCCGCATGACATAAAAGCCTTTCAGGGGGATACGAGGCATTCCCTTCTGTCCCGAACCAATATCAGGCATATATTTCGAGGGTCGTGGCCGCCCATGGACGGTAGACCCATGCTTCTCTGTATTTGTTTATGGCATAACCGGTCATATCGGTGGTGACTCTGCCGATCATATTTTGGTCCGCCACAGACTGTGTATCGATGGTGAGGGAGAAATAGATCGTTTTCTCTATATCGGAAATACTCTCCGAAGGGATCCCCCTACTCACAAAAGAACTTTTATTATTTTCTTTCGCCAGAGAAGATTTTATCGGTCCTATAGCCTTACGTTCTTCGGGACTGACCGTCCTGTTAAAAGAAAGAGCGACCATGTCACCGTCGGCGGTATTGCGGACGAATTCCCCGCGCTGTCTGCCGCCTTCCCTTTTTTTATTATCGACGATGCCTTCATCGGCCTGATGGAAAGTATAAAGGTCTTTTCTCAGAGATCCCTTATATGCTCCAATGCTTAGTATCTCCATCATTACACCGTAAGCATTATATCATAATTTTGCATGAATAAACAACTCCCTGTTATTGCTAAGGATTGCTTTACGAATTGGCAATTCGGCGCAGGAATCATTATATTTATTTGATTGGGCCTTGACAAAACATATTTTATTGTATATGAAGTCTACTATATTAGTAGCCTTTAAAGTCATGGAACCAAGGTAACTATCTATTCAATAAGGAGGTTTATATGAAAAGGATCTATGAAGATAACTCGTATTCAATAGGAAAGACACCCCTCGTGAAGCTACATCGCGTAGTTGGTAACGCGAAAGCGACCGTTCTGGCCAAGATAGAGGGGAGAAACCCCGCATATTCCGTTAAATGCCGTATTGGCGCCGCCATGATATGGGATGCCGAGAAGACAGGGAAACTGAAACCCGGCATGGTGATTATCGAACCCACATCGGGCAATACCGGCATAGCCCTCGCGTATGTCGCGGCTGCGAGAGGATACAAAATCATCCTTACCATGCCGGAGACGATGAGTTTAGAGCGCAGAAAGGTACTCAAAATACTTGGCGCAGGCATTATCCTTACGGAAGGTGCGAAAGGCATGAAAGGCGCTATAGCAAAGGCGGAGGAACTGGTAAAAAGTGACCCTGCGAAGTATTTTATGCCCCAGCAGTTTGAGAACCCGGCAAATTCCGCTATCCATGAAACAACAACGGCTGTCGAAATCTGGGATGACACAGAAGGAAATGTAGATATTTTTGTTGCCGGAGTCGGTACAGGCGGCACCATAACAGGGGTAAGCTGTTATTTCAAGAAGACCAAAGGAAAAAATATCATTTCTGTCGCGGTGGAACCAGCCCATTCACCAGTCCTGACACAGACGAGAAATGGCGAGGAGTTGAAACCGGGTCCCCATAAGATCCAGGGTATCGGCGCCGGTTTTGTACCGAAAGTACTCGATCTCAGTCTTGTCGACCGCATAGAACAGGTGACCAACGATGAAGCTCTCGATATGGCGCGAAGACTGGCTAATGAGGAAGGCATCCTATGCGGCATATCGTGCGGCGCTGCAGTCGTTGCAGCAGTGCGTATCGCAGGAGAACCCGCAAATGCCGGAAAGACAATCGTCGTCGTACTACCTGATGCCGGTGAACGCTATCTCTCGACAGTACTTTTTGAAGGTCTCTATACCAACGTGGAAAAGGCTGTTGCGTCCGATGAAGTAATTTAAGGGCAGTCGATAGTAGATAGTGCAACAAGGGAGATGAATGGCATGAAAGAGGTTGTGTCAACGGATAAAGCACCTGCGGCTATTGGCCCTTATACGCAGGCAGTGAAAATAAGGGCATCGGAGATGCTCTTTTGCTCCGGGCAGGTCCCTTTAAACCCTGAGAGCGGACAACTGGTTGTAGGGCCTGTGGCAGAACAGGCAAAAAGGGTCATGGAGAACCTCAAAGCCATTATTGAGGCATCGGGTTTTACCCTCAGCGATGTGGTAAAAACAACAATCTATCTCACTGATCTTGGTGACTTTAACGCAGTGAATAGCGTATATGAATCGTTCTTCTCAGGGAGTTTCCCTGCCAGGTCTACTGTGCAGGTTGCAGCCCTTCCGCGGGGAGCGGCTATTGAAGTGGACGCCATAGCATGCAGATAATGGAGGAAGGTCGAACATATCTCCTATCGTATGCATAATGTGAAAGCAAGGAGACGTGGACAATGAAAAGGGTCTGTGCATGGTGTCAGAAGGATATGGGAACAACGCCCTCGAAAAACGGCTCAGAGAACATCATTACACACGGAATCTGCGGGGAATGCGCAAGAGAGATCCTTAAACGGCAAGGTGTGGACCTCAGGACCTTCCTTGATAATCTTGCCGCACCGGTGATTGTCGTTGACGAGGCAGGGAACGTCAGTAATGCCAACAAGCAAGCGCGGGTGCTTCTTAAAAAGGATCTGCCGGACATTAAAGGTTCCCGGAGCGGTAATGTCTTCGAGTGTATTCATGCAAAACTACCGGAAGGATGTGGTAAAACTATTCACTGTGATGGCTGCACGATCAGGATGACCGTCATGGATACATTCCAGTCCGGCAAGAGTCATCTGAAGACGCCGGCATGCCTGTGCCGCGGAAATCCTGATCATTGCACTATTATAGACATACTGATCTCAACGGAAAAGATCCGGGATGTCGTTCTGCTGAGAATTGACAAAATGAACGACAGTCAAGAGATCTGATAAAATGTGTCGATGAGAAATCCCTGCCTGCAAGCGGTTGCCAGACATAGAGGGAAATATCTCAATGATTGTTATAAGGAGAAAACAAAGTTCTATGAATGAGGGCAAACCGGCTTGAAACATACCGATGAAGGCCGCCTGACCTGGGCGATTATCGTTACACTGGTCATTTTTGCGGGAGAGATCACCGGGGGAATCTGGAGCAACAGTCTTGCACTCTTAAGTGACGCGGGGCATGTGCTCACCGATACTTTTGCCCTGGGTTTAAGCTTAATTGCCGCTTTCATTGTACGTCGCCCTTCTAACTATCGGGCAACCTACGGCTATCCAAGAATAGGACTTCTTGCCGCCCTTGCGAACGGATGCAGCCTGGTCCTTATCGCCATTTTCATTTTTATTGAAGCCTACCAGCGAGTCTCCACCCCTCCAAAGATCGACACGGGTATAATGTTCTTCATTGCCGTAGCAGGGTTAATCGGTAATCTTGTGATGGTCTGGATACTCGGAAAAAGTCATACCAACCTGAATATCAGGAGCGCGTGGCTCCACGTAATCGGCGATACGCTCTCTTCGGGAGGCGTCATTATCGCGGCAATAGTCATCAGATATACCGGCTGGTATCTTATAGATCCCATTGCCAGTGCCATGGTCGGCGTTGTCATTGTGATAGGCGGCTGGCGTGTCATCAAACAGGCCCTCTGGGTCTTTCTTGAATTAAGCCCTCCTGATCTTCATGCCGGGGAAATTTCAAAGATACTCTGTAATATGAAAGACGTCCTTGGTGTCCATGATGTCCATATATGGTCTATCAGTCATGGAATACCGGCATTCTCTGCTCATGTCCTTGTCCATGACCTTAAAATAAGCGAAACAGACAGCATCAGGAAAGAAATTGAAGACAAGCTGGCTGAACTTGGCATAAAGCATACGGTATTGCAGATGGAATGCGCCGAGTGTCAGACTTCAAATGGCCTCTATTGCCAGATTTCCCCTTCCGAAAACCATCACCACCATTGACCCGGGCCGGTTAATCTGCTTTTTCTTGACAAGAATTCAATAAAATAAGAGAATATAAAAGAACTCGGGGGGCCTTCCAAAGATTTGCCGGCCATTGTTCATAAGATAAGGAAGACAGGATAACGTAACCCGCCCGCAAAGCAGGCATGGCAATGATACGAATAGACCGGGATATCCCTGGAAGAATTAGAGTGACCTTTCCATACGATCCTCAGATTGTCTCAAAGATTACAACCGTCACATCCCGAAAATGGCATAGTGAAGAAAAATATTGGAGTTTCCAGCATTCCTCACAGGTCCTGAATAAACTCATTTCAGCCCTTGACGGAGAGAAACTTGATATCGATTCATCCTTGGAGGCTCTCTTATCGCAAGAGAGCGCATATACGTATATTGGATATTACAGAAGAACCGTGTGCAATATCTAATACGTACAATTTGTGTGTATAAAGGCGGAATGATGAAAATCCGTTACATCATTATTTTCCTGACTGGGACAATATTCGTGGGGATAGCTTTCTGGGCGCTGGAAGGCCACAATTTAACTTATGATGTTGGGTCTTCAGTCAATGGGACGTACACGTTTTCTCATACAGAGGATTTTTCGACGCAAGGCAGGATTATCATCTCTGTATTGGTTGGGTTATTGGGTGGAATCCTTTGTGCGATATTTACGATGTTATGGAGGATCATATCCAGAAGAAGGCTACTCACCGAACCATCCACTGGAGCGAATGCGGCTTCGCCGCGTCGCTCAGTTTGAGCGTTAGATAAGTAAGAGAACCTTAAGCTTACTATAAAGAAGTAAGCATGGAGTGATGGTCGTAAAGATGAATGTGGAAAGAAAAGAGCATGGCAATTACAGTCTGTTAAGGTTAATTTCAGTTGGGAACAAAAACACCTTGACAGGAGGAGTAACCGCCATGCGTAAGAAGAATGATAACAGACAGGTGGAAAAGCGTCAACGGATAACAGACGCAACATTGGTGATAGGGATGGATATCGGCTGTGAATTCAACGCCATGTGCCTGATGAACAAAGAAGGAACCGTTCTGGGCAGATACCCGAAGATATACAACTCCCGGAAGGGCTTCGACTATTTCCATGGGGTTATTGAAGTCAATGAAGAAGAAGTATGGATTCACCGATGTCCTGATCGGCATGGAGCCCACCGGCCACTACTGGAGGAAGATCGCCTTCTTTGCCATGGATAAGAACTATGAAGCGAGATTCATCCGTACTACCGCCTTGAAGCATCAACGGGAACTTGATGAAAGCTCTTCCGCGAAAAACGATATAAGAGATGCGTACACCATAGCAAATATTGTCAGGGAAGGAAAATATATTGATACAGTCATCGAGGATGGAATCTTCCGGCAGTTACGCACATTAGCCCACACAAGAGAAAGGATTCAACGCATAAGTACCGGTGCGAAGCATGCATTGAAGGGAGTGCTGGAAGATTATTTCCCTGAACTGAAGAGCATCTTCTGGTCAATGAAAGCAAAGGGTCTCCTTGCCCTCCTGGAGCAATGCCCTTTTCCGGCGGACGTACTCGCCATTACTCCGGACTACGTATATTGGATATTACGGAAGAACCGTGTGCAATATCCAATATACGAACAATTTGGTGTGTATAGTGAATTGTTATATGAATAAAATAATAAAAACAATATTAAAAATATTAACAGCAATAGTAACAGTTATCATACTAGCAATAGCCGGCATATGGGTTACATTAAAGGATGATACCCGTGCTTTTAATGATGCTATCCATAGAGGAGATAGTATCAGAGTAGAACTGACAAAATACTATAAACTGCATAATAAATATCCCAGTTCTCTTAAGGATCTTAAAATGAAAGACATGCCTGGAAGAAAATGGTATGGCGTATCAATAATTCAATATACAATAACAAACAGTGGGTATGAACTTACGTTTGGTGATCGATTTGCAACATGGGATGCAACAGAAAAAGAGCGTTTTACTGCTCACAAATAAACATATAACAAAGCGCTCCAGCGGAATTTGCCTACGGCAAATCCGCTGACCTTCAACGTGATGGATAGAATGATAGGAATGAGAAAATGAAGATATCGAAAAAAGACCTTGATGCCGCAGCACATAGGAAGATTATTACAGAAGAACAATCATTTCAATTATGGCAAATGCTGGAGGCACATTACAAGGAACGTCCTCGTTTCGATCTCCCTCATGTTGCCTACTACTTCGGCGCCCTTATTGTTATCTCAGCCATGGGCTGGTTTATGACAGAAGCATGGGAAAAATTCGGCGGAGGCGGTATCTTTATTATATCTACGGTATATGCACTCTGTTTTGTTTTGGCAGGAAGAATGCTATGGCACCAGCAAGGGTTGAAAATACCCGGAGGACTTCTTTTCACGATGGCCGTCGGAATGACACCGCTTGCCATATATGGGCTTGAGCGTCTCGCTGGTTTTTGGCCACAGGGAGATCCTGGTGTCTATCGAGGCTACCATATATGGATAAAGGGGAGTTGGTTTTTGATGGAGGTGGCCACTATTGCTGCTGCCATGGCAGCCCTGAAATACATACGATTCCCCTTCCTTACGGCCCCGATTGCGTTTAGTTTATGGTATATGTCAATGGATTTGACGCCCTTGCTGTTCGGAAAAACTGATTTTCTAGGGGATGAACGGCTTTGGGTATCAGTGTTGTTTGGATTGGTGATATTGCTGATAGCCTATCTGATTGATCGGCGAACAAGGGATGATTATGCCTTTTGGCTGTATTTATTTGGCATGCTTTCATTTTGGGGCGGCTTATCTCTCATGAAAAGCGATAGTGAGCTGAACAAATTCATATATTGTGTAATAAACATTGGCCTTATGTTCATTTCAATACTTCTTCAGAGACGAGTTTTTATCGTGTTTGGGACTCTTGGGGTGTTCGGCTACATTGGGTATCTGGCTCATCGGGTATTTCGGGACTCGCTCATATTCCCATTTGCCCTGAGCTTTATAGGTATTGCAATAATCTACCTTGGCATCAGGTACCAACGTGATAGAGATAAATGGGAAACGATTTTTTTAAAAATAATTCCCGATGGACTAAAACGGTATTTGCCAATCAACCGTCCAGACAAAAGCCAATGACATATTTAACAAAACCCATAACCAATCGCTGGAGACAATCGGCGACAAAAGGCGTTGCCTGTGGCTCAGCTTGTTGTTCGGCCGGAATGAATAGATGAGAAGACCTCCGTACTTCGACAACATGGCCTCTGGCGAAAGCAGTATCGTCCTCGACGACGGAGTGACCTACGACAGCTTTCCCAGGTACGCAAAGAAGTGGGCACGTCGTCTATCTCTCAACGTGATCAATAGGAGCGATGGACTGGGAGAGCGAATTTGGGAATGTGAGCGGCAGGGCCGCATGTTTTGGCTATCATGGGATAACTGGTTCCCCACCATTGCGTTGGAACCCCAAAATCATGAAGCAGGCAAAGAAATCAAGACTATTGGAGCAGAAATCGGGCTGACCGAAGAGGCCGAACCACTGCGTCAACCAGACGCGAGACAGACGTAGTTGCTTTTCCTTCAGCGTGATCGACTCGCGCTGGTTACGCAGGCGTTCGCCACAAACTAAATAAGGGGAGATGATGTATTCTGATACAGTTGACCCGGTGAGCAGAACAAAAGCTGATGAATTGTTCTTGCTTCGAGTAGAAGCGGTGCCATTACTGGATAACCCAGAAGCTGAAGAGCATGGAGGTGCATACACTAATGCGCTTGTTGATGTTCCAACGCTTAGGGAAGCTGAAGAGAAAATGCTTGAAGAACTAGAAAGAGAAGGCTGGGAGCCGGTCTCATTCGAACATTGGGAGATCGTGTGTCGTGACTGCTACCGTTTATCCGATAAACCAACACTGGACGAGGTACGAGAAGCGGGAGAAGCAATCGACATGGCCTTTAAGTATGGGATCAACCTTATTTTCCACACTTGGCCCTTGAATGAAGAAGAAATAGAGGAAGGCGAACCAGATAGTGCAGCGAATCCGCGTGAAACGGGTCTCGCTGACACCGGCGTTGGGCACAGCCGAAAACATGAGCCAATTGTCACTGTGCGAGGATTTATGAGTAAATGGATAGTAATCATAGGTTTCATCTTTCTGTTTCACTTTTTGCTTAGTGGTGCAGCGCAGGCCGATCCTTCTGTCCAGGCGGTTGATAAGCCGGATGGCATTGACATTGCCGGGACAATACAAGCGCTCAGGCAGGTCAAAATTACCGGTGACTGTTCATCCGTACCAGAAAGGATAAGGCCGCTGCTCACCAGGCTCAAACATCAGTTGCGCGATTTGGTCTCAATGACCCTCGATGCATACGCAACAGAAACCAAAAGCTTAACGGACGTCCGTAGCGCTCTTCAAGTAGAACTGAAAAGGCAGGGGGTTGTTCCGGAAAAAGAGGACATCGTCGTCGTGTCTGATGACTATGACGAATCTGGGTACATATACGGTAGCATTCATGAAATAGCAATTTACAAACCCACTGATCATCGTGATTTGATCGGCGTCACTACCACGATTGGCGTCTGTTGTGGCGCTGATACCTCGTTTTATCTGTTTAGGAGACAGGGCCAGAAATGGGACCTGATTATGGCCCAAGAGGCAAATGACTATGAAACTGTCAATGGCGCCCAAGGCAAATTCCGGTATGCTATTTCTCCACCCTCAGACTCCGGCCAGTTCTTTGTTGTAACAAAGAATGTTAATCCCTGGTGCACTTCGAATTGGCAGAGTATTCATTACCAGGTGATGAGACAGGGGCAATCCGCCTACGAGCCGAAAATACTGCTGAAGCAAAAAGAGTCCATCTATCTTGGGACGGATATTGACGGCTATATCATGGTCTCGCCAACCGGATTCAGCATTGAATTCAAAGCTCAACAAAAACTGGACAGTGGAGTCCTTACCCGCCACCATGTCGTTGCCTATCAAGTGCGCGGCGATCAGGTACAAAGGGTCCCCCCATTTGGCCACACACCGGAAGACTTCCTGGACGAGTGGCTTGATTTACCTTGGGAGGAGGCGTCGAAGTGGGTTCTCCCCTCTGCCTTGCCTTCCCTCCACACATTGCACACCAAGTTTCGCGCTGATCGTTCTGGAAATGGTAACCTGTTTTTTACTGGCTTTCTGTTTGATCCTCCAGCATGCCGCGTGAAAGACGGGGTCTGGCAGATAGGAATTGAGTTCGAACCTCATAGAAGCGGATCGCTTCCGGCTGGAATCCCCAAGGAAACCTACATAACTGTAGTCGAAAAGGAAGGTGCCTATTTCTTGAAAAAAGTCTCTAAGTCGAGTGTACCGAGGTGTAGGTTTTGAAGGCGGAGAGTTTACATCATGGTTGCCCAACCAGCCTCTGGAGCCAACCGCCGATAAAGCCGGCTCTGGCTCAGCTTTTCGTTATACGAGAAATGATAAGATCATGAAGACAATGAATGTCTTGAAATATGTTTTTCCTTTGTTGCTCGCCTTCTCGGCATCAGCTTTTGCGACCGAGAACGTCTCGATAGATAAGGTTTTGGTAGAAAAGAAAGCGAGACGATTGATACTCTTCTCAAAAGAACAGACGATAAAGACGTACAAGATCGCTCTTGGTGGAAACCCCGACGGCCCCAAGGAAAGAGAAGGGGATAAAAAAACGCCCGAAGGAAGTTATATAATCGATTCACGCAATAAGCACAGTGGATACCACCTATCGCTTCATATCTCCTACCCCAACCAGAAAGACAGAAAACGTGCCAAAGAACTCGGTGTTTCTCCTGGTGGCAACATCATGATTCATGGTATTAAGAATGGTTTTGGGTCGATCGGCCGTTTTCACACCTGGTTTAACTGGACAAAAGGCTGTATTGCCGTTACAGATAAGGAGATTGAAGAAATTGATACGCTGGTACAAAACGGCACGGTTGTGGAGATACGGCCATAGGAGACCGTATCAATGGCGTGCAGCCAATCACCCCAAAATCGGGCTCTCGCTGACGCCCACATTAGAAATTATGAATAAAAAACTACTACAAACGGTTTTGACAATCCTTACTGTCATCTTGGTTCTACCCATAAGCCTTTTGGCAAGCGACGCCATGATTGGTGAAATCGGGCGATCTCTCTCCTGATTTGTATTAACCAGAGAACTTCTTCAAGAAGTGCCGTGCCACACAGGTCATCGCCTTATTGCCGGGCATTTTCTCAGCCTCCTTTTTCCGGAAGTAATTATGATCCATATGTGCTTTGAAAAATACTTGTTAACAACATAATGCGGCCACCATATAACGGTAAATCATCGCCTACCAGCGGAAAGACCTCAAACTGGTCAACTATCTTGTGCCCTTCTTTATTGACTTTTCGGGCCTATTGAGGATAATCTTATGCGCAATGAAGAAGGAACTGCAACGTCTCACGAAGATACGGAATATCGGTATCGCGGCCCATATCGATGCGGGCAAAACGACGGTTACCGAGCGTATTCTTTTCTATACGGGAAAAACCCACAGAATCGGAGAGGTCCATGAAGGCACCGCTACCATGGACTATCTCGCTCAGGAACAGGAACGGGGCATTACGATTACCTCTGCGGTAACGACCCTTTACTGGAATGATTATGAGATCCAGCTCATCGACACACCGGGACATGTGGATTTTACCATCGAAGTGGAGCGGTCTCTCCGGGTCCTTGACGGCATGGTGGCGGTATTCTGCGGTGTCGGCGGGGTTGAGCCACAGTCGGAGACAGTCTGGCATCAGGCCGACAAGTACCATGTGCCGAGGATCGCCTTTATCAATAAACTTGACCGGCTTGGCTCTGATTTTTTCCGTGTTGTCGATATGATAGTCGAGAAATTCGGAGCAAACCCCATACCGCTCCAGATACCGCTTGGGCAGAGAAGACGGATTTTACGGTGTGATAGATCTGATTGCCATGAAAGGCATTGCCTGGGATGAAGAAGATATGGGGATCGACATACCATTCAATATCAATACCGACAGAATACAGGAAACAGCGAATGACCTATCGTGAGAAACTTTTCGATAAGCTTTCTCTTCTCGATGATGAATTTATGTAACATTATCTGGAAGGTGGTCCTATCGATGAAACTATCATTAGGGGGCGCTCAGAAAGGCCACCATTGCCTTAAAATGTGTTCCGGTGCTCTGTGGTACGGCGCTCAAAAATAAAGGTATTCAGCCGCTTCTGGATGCTGTCATTGCCTATCTGCCATCACCCCTCGATGTGCCGCCGGTTAGCGGAGAAAATCCTGAGACCGGTGAATTGGAAGAGAGGCAGGCCGAGTGACGAAGAAGACTTTGCCGCCCTTGCTTTCAAGATCGTCATGGAAGAAGGAAGGAAACTGATTTATATTCGAATTTATTCGGGTAAACTGAAAGTCGGAGATGAGGTCTATAATGTAAATCTCCGCAAAAAGGAAAAGGTTTCCCGGATCTATAAAATTCATGCAAACCACAAGGACAGGGTTGAAGAGACCCGGGCCGGGGCTATTGTCGGTATTGTCGGTTTGAAAGAAACCTCAACAGGACATACACTGACAAAAACAAAGCCTATCCTCCTCGAACCCATCGAAATCTATCAGCCGGTTATCTCCATTGCTGTTGAGCCGGTAAGAAATGCAGACCAGGATAAGCTCATGATTGCCCTCCAGAGGATATCCGAAGAAGACCCCACTTTTGTCCTGAAAGCTGATGAAGACGCATACCAGACCGTTATTTCCGGCATGGGGGAATTGCACCTTGACGTTATTGTCAAGAGGATAAAAGAAGAATCCGGCATTGATCTCCAGGTCGGCAAGCCCCAGGTTGTCTATAAAGAGAGCATCGACAAGGCTGTTCTGAAAGAACATACCTTTGAAAAACTGATCAACAATATCCTCTGCAAGGGATGGGTGTCCCTCTCATATCGCGCCGAACGGAGGGGGGCCGGTAATAGTATTACAAACCATATCGCAGATACCCACCCTGTCTATCCTTTCATTTCGGCAATCGAAGAGGGTGTGACAGAGGCATCCAATATGGGCGTACTCAAGGGCTACCCTCTTACTGATGTGAAGATTGATATCAATGATGCCTCCTTCAATAATCCTGAATTCGCGCGGCTTACCCTCAAAATGGCCGCTTATGATGCATTCAGGGAGGCATGCAGCGAGGCGAACCCGATTATCCTTGTGCCTATCATGTCTCTCACCGTGACAACCCCCAATGAATTTCTTGGAGACATCATCGGTGATCTCAATGCGAGAAAATGTCAGATTGCCGATATATTGGCAAAAGACAGGATTACTCTTATCCAGGCAAATGCGCCCCTCACAAATATGTTCGGTTATTCGACGGATATCCGCTCTCTTTCACAGGGAAGGGCGTCCTTTACAATGTATTTTTCTCATTACGACAGGATAGAAAATGGATAATATCGGGGAAGTACTGAAATTCTTGCGTCAGAAAGAAGGATTTTGTGTCCGGCGATTATATCTCGAAAAAACTGAAGTATCAAGAACGGCAGTCTGGAAATACATAAACCAGCTTGAACGATACGGTTATATCATCAATAAGTCCAAGGGAAAAGGGTACATGCTCCTGAAGGCGCCGGACAGGCTTTATCCCTGGGAAGTGGACAGATACCGCAATACGGTCATGTTATCGGGGAAAAGATCATTCATCAGGAAAATGTTGATTCCACAAATATTGTTGCTTTCAAGCTTGCCCTCGCCGGTGAGCCGGAAGGGACCTGTGTTATTGCGGAATCACAAAACAAAGGGAAAGGAAGACTGGGGAGAAAATGGTGTTCTCCGGTGGAAAAGAATCATCTATCTTTCTGTTGTTGCAAGACCTCCAGGTCCATCCTTCCGTTGTGTATCCCATTACGTTTCTCTCATCCCTTGCCGTATATGATACGATTGAAGCCCTGACCGGTGAAAAGCCGACCCTCAAATGGCCCAATGATGTCCTCATGCATGGAAAGAAGGTATGCGGCACATTGCTTGAGCTTTCAACGGAAGCGGACATGGTCCGTTTTGTAATCATCGGTATCGGGTTTAATGTCAACATGGATGCCGATGAACTCGATGATGAAATAAGGGAGAAGGCAAGCTCTCTCTCAATGGAAACGAAAAAGCTCTATGAAAGAGCTTTGGTGTGTGGTATACTACTTTCCAATCTGGAGAAGTATTATCTCCGGTTCAAGCAGGAAGGCGAACGGGAGATATGCCGGGTCTGGGAGGAAAGGGCAGCGATTAAAGGGAAATATATGGAAATAAACCAGATGGGAGAATCATACAAAGGCGTTTGCGGAAGGTATTGATAATGACGGCGCGATTCTTCTCAATATAGACGGGAAAACAAAAAAAATAATTGCCGGCGATGTGAGTTTCTAAATGCTCCTTGTTATTGATATTGGAAATACGAATATTGTCTTCGGGGTATACGACGGTGACACTCTCGTTAACCACTGGAGATTGGGTACCGTCCTCCACAAGACCATTGATGAGTATGCGATCCTTATCAATAGTCTCCTCTACCATCGAGAAGATACGCCTGCACCGAGATTGACAGCGCTATTGTTTCCTGCGTGGTTCCACCTCTTCTCATTCCCTTTGAAATCATCTGCCGTAAATACATCGGTATCATGCCTATTGTCGTGGGACCAGGTATTAAGACAGGCATGCCGATTCTCTCTGATAATCCGTCGGAAGCTTGGCGCCGACAGGATTGTCAATGCTGTTGCCGGATATGAAAAATATAAGAAAGCCCTTATCATTGTCGATTTCGGTACGGCAACAACATTTGATTATGTTACACCGAAAGGCGAATATGTCGGCGGCTGCCATTGCGCCGGGCATTATGATATCTCTGGAGGCGCTCTTTGAACGGGCAGCGAAACTCCCCCGCGTGGAACTGGTCCAGCCGAAGACTATCGTCGGGAAAAATACGGTCCATGCCATGCAGGCGGGGATCACCTATGGGTACATAAGCCTTGTCGATGGTATTGTGAAAAAAATGAAAGATGAAGTAAAGACCGATCCCTATGTTATCGCAACGGGCGGTTTATCAAGTTTAATTTATAAAGGCTCCGAAACAATCAACGAGATAGATGGATTCCTTACGCTCCGTGGTCTCAAAATCCTTTACGAGAAAAACAGAGAATACCATAATTTTAAATAAATACAGGCGATAGGTTCCACATCTCTTGACGGTTACTTCAGGTAAGGTTCGCCAAAGGTGTCAAGAAAGGTGATTTCCTCTAAAGGCTTTCGAGATGGCTGTTTTGAGGTTGGGTCATCGAAATAGCCCAGCGGCGCCATTTCAACGATGCTGTATCCTGGGGGGATGTTAAGGATTTCTTCGGCTTTCGGTGCATCAAATAAACCTACATGAACAGTCCCGAGACCGAAGTTCCATGCCGTAAGGACGATATGTTCCATGGCAATACCTGAATCGAACATAAACCAGTCGCCCTTGTCTGTTGCCGGTTTGCCCTGGCTGTAGCCTGACAGATCTCTTTGCGCGGCAATGCAGATGAGGACCGGCGCGTCGATGATGGCCCGGTACGCTGGATTGGTGGGCCGCAATGTGCCCTGAAGTTTTTCTTTAACGGCCTGGTCTTTCACAACAATGAAGCGGCAGACCTGAGTATTTGCCCATGACGGTGAGCGCCGGGCCGCCTCAAGGATTTCCCTGATGGTTTCATCGGGTATTGCATCGTTTTTATATTTCCGGATGCTCCTTCTCTCCTGTATAACCCTCAAAAAATCCATGTCCTTATTATCTTCCACAGTACGGACCATTGTCAAGAATTTAAAGCTGGGCATAAATACTATGCGGAATGGCCCCTGTCAGCAATTCGATTGACAAAGCATATCCGGTGTGGCACAGTAATCCTAAAGTCGCAGCAGATCTGAGTCGGCATTCAGGATACTTCTGCCTTATTTTTTACTATCTTGCAGGGTATGTATAAAAGGTAGTGGAATGGCCGACCGGCAATGGGTCGCCTGTAGTGATTTTAAATATTGTTGAAGGATAGCTTGTTTCATAAATGGAAAAGAAAGATGTCCCCCAGGATAAAGGCATATTAGGGAATTGGCATGTTGTCTGTTATGCAACAGATGAGAAAGGCGAATACGTGCGCTCTCAGAGCGCCGGATGGGAACCGACAAACATCGCTAACAGCATCGCCTGGGAGTTTATCCAGGAAGAGATTGCCGATGTGATGGAAAAGGTCAAAAAGGGAGAACTGAGCCCACTGGCATATCATATGCACAAAAACCTCATGGACGTGAAGATACTCTCTCAATATGCCGGTTTTTCAAGCTGGAAAGTGAAGCGCCACCTCAAGCCCCGCGTTTTTAACAGTCTTGATGAATCGGTGCTGCAACGCTACGCCGCAGTCTTTAATATGACCGTTGAACAATTGAAAGAAGTGCCGTAAATGCCATCGAAAAGAATTGAGAAAGATTTTATCCATTATCAGTCTGCACACTGTGAAAGCGGGTCCACTTCGAACCTTCTTCTGAATTACGGTCTTGCCGTCTCAGAGCCACTCGTATTCGGTATAGGTTCGGGCATTTTTTTCGGCTATTTCCCCTTCGTAAAAGTCCATGGACTACCGCTCATTACGTACCGCACCGTGCCGGGAAGGATACTGAAAAACACCGCTAAACGACTCGGCATCGGTATTGAAAGCATGAAATTCAGGGACCCTGAAAAGGCCATGGATGCCCTCGATGAAATGATCGACAGGGGAGTTCCCGTGGGGCTTCGGACAGGTGTTTACTGGCTGCCCTACTTACCGGATGCTATGCGGTTTCATTTCAACGCCCATACGATCATTGCTTACGGCAAAAAGGGTGATGATTACCTCATCAGTGACCCCGTCCTTGATGAACCTGTTGTCTGCCATCGCAGAGACCTCATGAAGGCCCGTTTTGCCGAAGGCATGCTGGCGCCTAAGGGAAGAATGTTCTACTTGACGGATGTCCCGGAAGGGGTTGGTTTGCCCAGGGCAATATTGAAAGGCACCAGAGAAGCCTGCAGGATGATGCTTAAAGCGCCTGCTCCCGCTGGTGTGAGAGGAATCAAAACCTTCGCCAGGGTACTCCGTCAGTGGCCGGAAAAGTATGGAAAACGCAAAGCCCTCCTCTATCTTGGTCATACTATCAGAATGCAGGAAGAGATCGGTACTGGAGGGGGTGGTTTCCGACTCATTTATGCTGCCTTCCTTCAGGAAGCGGGCCATATTCTAAAAGAAGATCGTTTCCTGGAGATATCGAAGAGGATGACCGATATAGGAGACACGTGGAGGAATTTTGCCCTGGTCGGCGCTCGGATTTGTAAAAACAGGTCTTCAGAGGGGGAAAATTACGATCGTTTGAGCGAGATACTTCTTGACTGTGCCGGGAAGGAATATCAGTTATATAAAGATTTATGGGACATGGTCAGAGTGAACTCATCATGCAGCGCTGCAAATGAGGGTATACTGGTAGCTCAAAATCTGGTTATGACATATCCGGGCGCACCGGTAGCCTGCTGTAAATGATCTTACCATCTCTATCAATGAAGGAGAGATCTTCGGCCTCCTTGGCCCCAATGGGGCCGGCAAAACAACGGCCATCTCCATGATGAGTACACTGATGAAACCCACCGAGCGGCACAGTTACCATTTGTGGTATCGATGCAGTCCGATATCCCTCAGGAAGTGAAGGGTTTTATCGGATATGTACCCCAGGAGGTTGCCCTTTATCCAACCATGTCTATCCGTGAAAATCTGCGTTTCATGGGACGTATATACGGCTTGAAAGGTAAAAAACTTGAAGCAGAGGATTGACGAATGCATCGATTTTGTCAGGTCTTGAAGAGAGTGCTGACCAGCGTGTCTACACCTATTCGGGAGGAATGAAACGGCGGGCCAACCTTGCTGCGGGTATTCTCCACAAACCGAAAATCCTTTTTCTCGATGAACCCACCGTTGGGATTGATCCGCAATCGCGGAGACTCATCCTTGAAAAGCTGGTTGCCATGAAAGGCGAGACCACCATGGTCTATACAACACACTATATAGGTGAGGTGGAGCAGATCTGTTCCCGCATGGCCATTATGGATGCGGGCCGTATATCGCTGAAGGAACACTGAAGGAACTCTGTGATTACGTGTCCCGGCAGTGCAAATCTGGAAGAGGTATTTATCGCCCTCACCGGGAAACAACTCAGGGACTGATAGGATATGAAAAATAAACTCTGGCCAAATATTCAGAAAGAACTTCTTCTCCTCTTCAGGGACCATGCCGGTCTTCTTGTAATATTCCTGATGCCTGTTGTTCTTGTTATTGTTATTACCCTTGTCCAGCAAAATGTACTTTCAATCCATAGGAGAAACAAAAATAAAGGTCCTTTTTCTGGATCATGGACAGAAAGGTTGTGGGTCCGAAGATAGAGGAAACCTTAAGTAAATCGGAGTCTCTAGAAGTTGTCAAAACATTGGGAGGAAAGGCTGCCGATGTTGAGACGGCTCGAAAGGCCGTGGCAAAAGGCGAGTTACCAGTTTGCCATCATTGTCCCCGAAGGGGTTACCAAAGCCTTTCTCGATAAGGCGAAAGAAGCTGCAAAAAAGTCCTGTTTCAGTTGATAAAAAGAAAACGGGTCCGAGTGCTGCAAAACCCGTTACTGTCCCTGATCTTAAAGTCTATTTTGACCCCATGCTGGGGGAAAATGTCCGCAGAGTCATCACGAGCGCCCTTGAAAAAACAATCATCGCCATTGAAACCGATGAAAAGATCAAGGCATTCCCGGCTATTCTTCCTGTTGAGATTGAGGCTGCTGTGCGAAAATCCCTGGGGTCCATGTGGTCGGAAAGTGAAAAAATCAATTCCCAGTCATCGGCATTGCATGGGATAAAACGTCCATTATGGGAATAGAGGAAAAAGCGGCCCGGTACGGAAACACGGCAAAGATACCCAATACGGTGCAGCAGAATGTCCCCGCCTGGACGCTTTTCGGTATGTTTTTTATTGTTGTTCCCCTGGGGGCTCGCTTATCAGGGAGAGGCAGGGCGAAATGCTGGTGCGCCTCCTGACAATGCCCCAGTCATGTTTGACCATATTGGCCGGAAAAATATCTCCTATCGTGATAATATGCATGGTGCAATTTGTCCTTATTATAGCTGTGGGGAAGATTTCTTCTGCCTCTGCTCGGTGACTCCTGTGCTCGAATCGGGTCATCCCCGGCGGCGCTTCATGCTGATTGCCCTCAGTGCCGCTGCAGCCGCATGCGGGTATGGCATTCTCCTGGGTACAATGGCAAGGACCTACGAACAGGCCTCCACCTTTGGCGCTGTTTCCGTGGTAATTGCCGCCGCCATGGGTGGCATTATGGTTCCTGTTTTCGCCATGCCGCCGATGATGCAGAAAATAAGCCTTTTCTCACCTCTTTCCTGGGGCCTTAACGCCTTTCTGGATGTCTTTGTCCGTGGCGGTAACCTGCGGTCCGTACTCCCCGATATTGCGTTGCTGTTGCTTTTTTTTCTTGTAACAACACTTCTGGCATGGTTTAATCTGTCCCGGAAAGGACGTATTCGAATTCATTAGTTTTAGGATAAAAGGTTATTATTATGAAATGGTTTGAAAATGATGGACTGGAGAAAGAATTGGTAGAACTCATTGTCAAGGTATGTAATATACTTGATCCTGTTCCCGATGATCTGTCTTTCGATGATCCTCTTATCGGTCCCGATTCAGTCCTCGGTCTCGATTCACTTGATGCCGTCGAGATAGTAGTGGCCGTGGAAAAGAAATATCATGTCAGGATCGACGCGCAGGAAACAAGCCGCAAGGTCTTCAGATCAATAAACACGCTGGCTGACCATATCAAAAAAAACTCCGGCGCTGCACCAACTCAACATCAAAATTAAAAACGAAGATACATTATATAACGGTGAGCAGCATATAGCACACAGAAAAGCGGGCGCTTTCCGGAACAAAACAAAGCACCTTGTCACCTTTTTTCAGTTTGCCTGAATGGAACAACTCTTCCAGCATGATGAAGATTGATGCGGATCCAGTGTTTCCTTTATAGCTCAAGTTTGTAAACCATTTCTCATAGGGTATCTCAAAGCCGAATTCCTTGAGACGGTTGTAATAGACCTGCCTGAAATAGCCTGACGAATAGTGTGGCAATAACCAATCAACATCAGAAGCCGAAATTCCCCACTTTTTAATGATCATTGGCAACGTCTTCTGCACAGAAACCAGCCCGCCGTTTAAGTTCAAAAGTTTTACGTCTTGCTGCACAAGTAGGGCGCCGTTTTTCACAGCATCCAGTTGGGAAGGATATTCGCGCCAGCCGGTCATTGTGCCATCATCATTTTTCCGTGCTCCTGCATACATGCACGTTTCAAATTCTCCGGCAAAGGAGACTTCTTCAATCCAGTCAATTTTCAAGGCCGGGCGACCCTCGATACGTTCAGGAGCGAGGAACATGGCGCCTGCCCCGTCAGAGAGCATCCATCTGAGAAAGGAGGAATCAAAAGGCAGGAACTCATCCTTTTTTGAAATGACCTCTTTTTTATGTTCAACACCTTCGTAAAAGGCTGCCCGCATAAATGCCGACATCACTTCGGACCCGGTGGCAACGGCATTTTTGACGAGTCCGAGGGCCACATCCATGTAACCATATTTCAGCGCTGTCATCCCCGAAATACAACCAGCCGATGTGCTGACTACCTCACAGGGCCCGCTTTTCATCTCTCCGTGGACCATGAGTGCGTGGCCGGGCATCAACTGGTCGGGGCTTGTTGTGCCGCAGCAGAGACACTCTATCGCGTCGAGAGAAAAACCTTCATATGGCCTTAAGAGCCTTATTGCTTCGGCTGTAAGTTGTGCATTCGTATGGGTAGGGATGCCTGTCTCCGGATCAAGGGCGTAGTACCGGGTTTGAATATCATTACTTTTGAGGACAATATTTTTGATCTGTGAAGATATAATATTCACAGCGCCAAGGCATTTCTCCACCTCGTCGTTTGAAACGGGTTTGTTGGGAAGAAAAGCCGCTACATCTGTCACATAAACATCTTTCAAGTTGTGTACCTCATTATATTTTTGCTCCTGAATGACCTGACTTTATCAGATCTGCATAGTTTTCATAAAAAACCTTCTCATCCATTCTGATCGGAACAACCGCATTGGTAAGAGTATAATAATCCAGGTCATGGATTGCAATCTTCTCTTTCATTGATTCGTAAAGCGGTGTTCCGGGAAGTGGTGTGAGAATTGAAGGCATGAGCAGGTCCACAGGGTTTTTCTCCAGATAGTCTCTCAACGCCTGGAATTGATCTTCGTCAAAATCAGGCGATATAATGAAATCGCCGACGATGGTAATGCCGATATCGTGGAGTATATTGATAGCCTCGGTGTTCACGGCAGTCGTGTTTGTCTTCCCCATTGCGCTTAACCGCCCGTCATCTATCTCTTCAAAACCGATAATGACAGAACGGAGTCCCACCTTTCTCCATTCGCGAAACAGGTCAGGATGACGTACCACGGTGTCTGAACGGACATCGGCGACAAACTGTTTCTTTATGCCTGATTCTCCTATTTTTTGACAGAGTGTCCTGGACTGGGGAATATTCCCGAAGGTATTTGCATCGACGAGACGAATGACGGGGATATCGCCGAGCAGTCCGATGTCACGGATAACCGTTTCGGGACTGTGAGTAAGGTAATGGCCGTTGGTTATATTTTCGATAGAGCAGAAGGAACAGCGGTGAGGACAACCGAAAGCGGTGGAGACAAGACCGAGACTGATGCCGAGAGATTTCAGAAAATAGTATTCGCGGTAGGGACCTGTGAGGTCGTAACGAGGGGCCTTTTCCTCAACAAGATCGTCCCTGGTAAACTCCCGGGGAGCAAAGACAAGGGCTTTCCCGGGGTTTGTTTTGGCAACACCGGAGATCACTTTCCCTGCATTGCCTGTTTCCAGGGCATCAACGAGTTCCCTGAAGCTTAACTTCCCAAGGCCCACGACAATATAATCTATCTCTTCACGGTTAAAAAAATAAGGATCATTACTTGCATGAACACCGCCGACTACGACAATAGCGCCTGAAAACTCTTTCGTCGTGGCTGCCAGTTTCAGCATGGTATTTGCTTCACAGGTGACACCGGTAATCCCCACGACGTGGGGGTGAAAGTCTGCAAGTACCTCCATAAAGGTGTCAGGTGCGGCCTTCAGGTCAACAATTTTTACTTCATGATTATCAAGATTACCCGCCAGGGCCTCAAGCGAGAGGGGTTCTCCACGGAGGATCATCTTCAGGGAATCGATACCGTACAATTCTTCAGGGATACTGCGTCCGCAATTGGGAGGATTAACAAGGAGTATTTTCATTCAATGTCCGTACGATAAGATACGAATGCTATTGTTTTGAGGAGGATATTGCAAGGCTGTATTCCTGAAACACCATTTGTTCGATCTATCTGTGTCATTGAGATTAACGATAATACATCAGATCATGTAGAGTCAAGGGAATTCAGGTACTTAAGAACATCTGCTGCCTTATGAAATTATCTCCCGTTGTCCCTGGTAATATCAGAGACAGCTATACCGGATAACTTACGTGAGACCTTGCCGTTGACAGCTATTGATTGGTGTAATATGTTTGGTAGGGCAAATGATTTTTGTGGTATACTTGTAGATATTTAAACGATTACATTCGTGCAGTTATTTATTAATGGACAATTCTACAAGCATGGCCCTGTCACAAGGGTGGATGGCGGTAGCTCATTTTTTTTAGGAGATTTATTGAACATTGACCGCTCCCTAAGGGGCTACAAGGGGTATGAAAGAAATGGATAAAGCCAAAATTGCACTCATTACCGGCGCCAGCAAGGGGATCGGGGCGGCCATTGCGGTCACCCTCGCCCGTGATGGATTTGATATCTGGCTCAATTACCGGAGTGATCATGAAGGCGCCTCTGTGGTGGCAAAGGAGATTGAAGAGCTGGGGAGAAAATGTATTTTGCTCCCCTTTGATGTGTCTGATGGTGAGGCTGTCAAGGCTTCCCTGATGCCGCTCCTCGAAGAAGAGACGCCTTATGCCTTGGTCAACAATGCCGGGTTTAGAAAAGATGCCATCATGGCAATGATGAACGATGAGGAATGGAAGGGTGTCCTTTCAGTGACCCTCGATGGATTTTTTCTCATGTCAAAACTGGTTGCTCATGAACATGCTCAGAAAACGGAAAGGGCGCATCATCAATATTGTCTCCACCTCAGGACAGAGCGGTATGGCAGGTCAGGTGAATTATTCCGCGGCCAAAGCAGGCTTGATAGGAGCCACAAAGGCCCTCGCGGCAGAGGTGGCAAAGAGAAACATCCTCGTCAATGCTGTCTCCCCCGGTTTTATTGAGACCGAGATGACAAAAGACCTGCCAAAAGAACATGATAACACCCTACGATCCCCCTGGGAAGGTTCGGCAAGGCTATCGGAGGTTGCCGAGGTTGTGAGCTTCCTTGTGTCGGATAAGGCAACATACATCACAGGACAAGTAATTGCCGTCAATGGCGGCGTGTATATGTGAGGTGCCGATTCGGCTGCCTGCATATAATGGCGCTTTCTCGTCGGTCGCTCTCCTCGACGTAGCGCTGCTACGCCTGCGTCGGCTCCTCCTCGGCATCACCATTCTATTTTGGCTTCCGAATCGGCATAGGGTCAGTTATAGATGCCAGATATTGGATATCTTATTGCATAAGATCACTATGATCACAATCATTGGTTACATCTATGATTATAAAAGAGATTCCTGTCCTTGCATACCATGCCATATAGCCAATTACTTACACTCCGACTCAACTATGAGCTATCAACTATGACCTATCACCTGTATTCCCATGCTTAACGCACTCTGCTTTGACATTGATGACCTTGCCTATGGGCTGCATATGAAATGCGGCAGCGCGTTACCGGCACAATATCTTGTCGAGAAGGAGACTTATGGTCTTCTGGAATTTCTGGATACTTTGCAGGTCAAGGCCACCATGTTTGTGCCGGGCTATGTGGCCGAAAGTTTCCCCACTCTCGTGAGAGATATGGCAAAAGCGGGACATGAAATCGGTAGTCACGGTCACCGGCATATTGACGCCGAAGGTCTCCAGAGAGAGGAATTCAGGAAAGAGATTGTCGTCAGCAAAGCGCTCTTGGAAGGTATCATTTCAAAAGAGGTCTCTGTCTATAAAGACCCCTGCTGGGGGATTACACCACGGACACTCTGGGCTTATGATGAACTTGTCGAGGCTGGCTACGGTGTGGACAATACAGCACAGCCAGCTTTGATGAAATCGCTTGGATGTGCGCCTGACGAGATGATGCCTTTCCGGTACAAGGGGCGCTTAACGGTCATTCCTGTTACGTCCATTAAACTCCTTGGGAAAACCATGCCGTTGAATGGCGGTCTTTTCACTGCTTATGTTCCTATCGATAAACAAATTAAATATTATAAACGTCTGAACAAAAAGGGTATACCGTTCAATTATTATTGTCACCCCTATGAACTTGACCCTCAGGGTAATAACCGGCATTTCTGGAAGCGTGGTTCTCTGAGGGCTGGTTTTTATGGTCTTTATTTCGGAAAATATCGTCAGTATATTACCCTGCTTTCTGCTCAGTTCAAATTGGGACCATTGAAAGATGCTTATAAAGATTTTATTGGACCACAATCGAAACATCAAGGAGCGGAATATCCCTCCTCTCTTGCTGCGGCACTATAAGTATTGAAAATGTTTTTTTTTAAATGATAGAGTAACCGGGTGGACAATATGAAGAGAGTTGTCATTACGGGTATCGGCATTGTGTCATGTCTTGGCACTGATGTAAAGACCGTGGGAGAATCGCTGCGCCTGGGAAGATCGGGTATTGTTTATGATAAGAAACGTGATGAAATGGGCTTCCGCAGTCCACTGACGGGCGCTATAGAAGGATTTGACCCTCGAAAGATATCTCTCGAAAAAACAACGCAAAACTATGCCCGATTTTGCCATACAGGCACACGCGGCTGCTATGGAGGCCCTCGCCATGTCAGGCTTGGGTCCTGAAAGTATACAGAACGAAGAGACAGGCATTATCTTCGGGTGCGATTCAAGTTGTATTGCCGCCATCGAACAGGTTGATCTCCTCCGGCAGTACGGTGAGTCGAAATCAATAGGCAGCGGCTTTGTCTTCCGTTCCATGACCTCTACTATCACCATGAACCTCAACACGCTCCTGAAGACCAGAGGCGCTTGTTGGACCATCAGTTCAGCCTGTTCCAGCGGAGGACATGCAGTGGGCCAGGCTGCCGATCTTATTGCCCTTGGGAAGCAGGAACGGGTCATATGCGGCGGCGCGCAGGAAATCAACTGGGAATCTATGTGCAGCTTTGATGCTCTCGGGGCATTTTCCACCTCTTTTGACAAACCGGAAGCGGCAAGCAGGCCCTTTGACAAAAAGCGTGATGGACTTATCCCTTCAGGAGGCGCAGCAGCTCTGGTGCTGGAAAGTATGGACGGAGCAGTAAAGAGAGGCGCCCGTATCCTTGGTGAGATTGAGTCCTACGCCTTCTCTTCTGATGGACTCAATATTTCTGTCCCAAGCCCGGAGGGGATTCAGAGCGCTATGGGAAAGGCCCTCGCTATAGCAGACATGAAGCCCTGCGGATATAGATTATGTCTGCGCCCATGCCACTTCAACTCCGCTTGGTGATGCCGTGGAAGCCCAGAGTATCTCGCAGGTATTCGGGCCAGAAACCCCCTATGTTTCGTCGCTGAAATCCATGACAGGCCACGAACTCTGGATGTCGGGGGCATCGCAGGCAGTTTACACGACTATCATGGCGCAGGAGGGTTTTATCGCGCCCAATATAAACTTTGAAGAACCTGATGAGCACTCCGAAAAGATCAATATCGTCAGAGAAACGATCAACAATCCTCCCCGCACAGCAATGTGTAATGCCGCCGGGTTTGGAGGCACCAACTCCTGCATTATCCTCAGATTTGACCTATGAAGTATGATTATACAGTGATATAGGCGGCGGCATATCAGGGATGAGTTGCGCCCTGATATTGGCAAAACAGGGGTTCAGTGTGGCCCTTGTTGAAAAATCAGCATCGCTTGCGCCTACCATCAGAGGATTTACAAAAAAAGGTCTCTTCTTTGATACGGGTTTTCATTATACCGGTGGCCTCGGAACAGGTGAGCCATTGGATATTTTCTTCAGGTATCTTGGACTCTCCGATACCCTTCAAAAGGTGTCATTCCGAGAAGATGCCTTCGATTCTTTTCACAGTCTGGAGCCTCAATTCACCTTTAACCATCCCCTATGGATATGCGAGGATCAGCGAGAAATTTCACGAAGTATTTCCCGATGAAACGAACGCAATCGATACATATTTCTCTGCTGTGAGAGAGCACTACCATTCAATACCCTATGTGAACCTCGATGGACCGGCAACATCAGCGGGGCTATCCGCCGTACACGGGGCAACCCTTCAGGAGTTCCTGGACAGACTTACCGGAAACAGGCTTTTGAAATGTATCCTGTCAATGCATTGTTTTCTTTACGGAGTTGCGCCTGATGAAGTTCCTTTTGCGAATCATGCCTACGTAGCCGGTTCATACTATGAATCGGTGCATGGAATTTCCGGCGGCGGCTTGAAGTTGACAGAGGTCTTCGAAGCACAACTTGAGAAGATGGGCGTCCATGTGTATTGCGGGCAGGAAGCAAGAGAAATAACGCTCTCCAGTGACGGGGTCTTTTCCGGTATTAACTGAAAGATAGTACGCATCTGAACTCCGGCGCTTGTATTTCCACGATTCATCCTCATAGTCTTCTCGAAATCGTTCCCAATTCGGTTTTCCGGCCAGCTTATGCAAATCGTTTAAAAGCGCTTGAGGAAACCGCTTCTGCTTGTATACTCTATGCGGCCTGCAGCGGTCCCATAAAGGACCTCTCCGGGATCAAACATATTTATATTCCCGGAACCCGATTTCACCTTTTTCTACAGGAATCTTGCCATAGAAAAACTGCCCATGTATATAACTGCCGCAGGTGGAGGGGCAGACGGTGAACCCGCAAAGCATGGTTTTATCGCCATATGTCCTATGTCGAAAGCACAGGCAAAGCCCTTGACAGACCCTGTTTCACGGGAACGTTCTGTTGATTATAAACTCCTGAAAGAGGAGATTGCCGAAAAGATGGTAGCTTTCCATAAGGACATCCTGCCCGGAGATTGCGGAGAAAATCACTGACATAACATGTGCCACGCCGCTTACGCTGAGGGATTATACCAATAGTCCTTTCGGGAGCCTCTATGGTGTGAAACACAAAATCGGACAATATAACCCCATGCCTGCGACCAGATTAAAAGGGCTCTTTCTTGCCGGTCAGGCCATAACGGCGCCGGGTATTATGGGGGCCATGATGTCCGGTTTTCTTGTCTGCGGCGCCATCCTCGGCCACGAAAATACTCCGGAAGGAATTGAAAAAATGCAGACAAGAAGGGTAGTCATTACCGGTATGGGTTCCATATCCCCTTTTGGAAGGGGAGTGGATATACTCATCGAATCACTCTTTGCCATGAAAAGCGGTGTCGCGAACATACCGGGACTGGCCGATTTTGGCGGACTCAGGACCCATGTTGCCGCTGTTGTTCCCTGATATAGACCCCAAGGAGATACCGAGAAAATACCGCAGATCAATGTCAAAGATGTCCATATATGCTACGCTTGCCTGCCGGGAAGCGGTCTCTCAGGGCAATGTCACGGAAGAGCAATTATCCGGTGGCCGATTGGGTATATCCATCGGTTCGACCATAGGCAGCCCCATAGCAACACAGGAGTTCTTTGAAGACTTTCTAACCTATCACAGCCTCGAACGGATGAGGGCCACCACCTTTTTCCAGATCATGAACCATTCCTGTGCGACCAATGTGGCCCAGGCACTGGGGATTACGGGCCGGATCCTCGCGCCTTCCTCGGCCTGTTCTACGGGATGTCAGGCAATCGGCTACGGCTTCGAGATGATCGCCTTCGGAAAACAGGACATGATGCTCTGTGGAGGCGCCGATGAATTTCATCCCTTGAGCCCGGCAACCTTTGATATCATGAGTGCAGCATCTGTCCGCTATAACGATAGACCTCATCTGACACCCCGTCCTTTTGACCGGGACAGGGATGGCGTTGTCTGCTCCGAAGGCAGCGGCATATTGCTTTTAGAGTCACTCGATTCCGCGCGTAAGCGGGGCGCGCATATTTTTGCCGAAATAACAGGTTTCGCCACTTCTTCCGACACCTCCAACATTGCGGACCCGAATACCGAATCAATAGAAACCTGTATCAGATTGGCCCTTGAAGACGCAGGTGTGAACGCCTGACGGACATCGATTATGTCAATGCCCACGCAACAGGCACCATACAGGGAGATATCGCGGAGAGCACTGCCATAGGAAGGGTTTTTGGCAACAATGTGCCCGTAAGCAGTCTCAAGGGACATCTCGGTCATACTATGGCTGCCTGCGGGGCCCTTGAAACCATTGCTTCAATTGCCATGATTGAAAGAGGCTCTCTCATTCCAACCCTCAATCTGGAGAATATTGATCCCTTATGTGAGGGAGTCAGACATGTCCGGCAGATTGAAAAAGCTATCCCTCAAAATATTTTAAAGAATAACTTCGCCTTAGGCGGTGTAAATACATGTATTGTCATAAGGAGGTATGCACATGACTGATCAGGAGATCATCGACCTGATAAATGACACTCTGGCCAATGAGTTTGAACTGAACATCGATGATATGGTCCCCGGGGCTGTCCTGAAGGACGATCTCGGTCTTGATAGTCTCGATAGGGTTGACATGGTCATCGTTCTTGAAAAGGCTTTCAACTTCAAGATTCGCGAAGAAGAGGCAATCCGGGAAATCCGTACTCTCGGCGATATTCACAACTTTGTCATTCACAAGAAACAGGAACTGCAATAGAGAATCCACGATTGATATTCGAAGGAGACGGCATTCTGAATAAGAGAAATAATAATACCGGAATTTTGTCGCGGTTGTGTGATGAACATCGTCGCATATCCGGCAATCATTGTGTGGACTGTTGCGGGGATTATATTATTTCCTTTTTGTTTTATCCTGTGGAAGGTATTTACCGGATGGGAAAACGACAGAATTATGCGCCATTTTGTCTGGATTTACGGCAGGGGGTGGCTCTGTATTATGTCGCCCTTTGTCCGGTTTAGAAGAGAAGGCTTTAAAAACAAGCAAGATTGATTTACCCTGCATTATGGTGATCAACCACCTTTCTTTTTTCGACACTTACTGTATGGCCTTGTTGCCTGTCAGCAATATCGCCTTCACGATCCGCTCGTGGCCTTTTAAGATGCCCTGGTATGCCCCTTTTATGCGGCTTGCCAACTACCTTGATCTGGAAACAATCGGATGGGGAGGGGCTTTTGAAGCGGGCAGCAGAATACTCTCAGGGGGTGGCTCGCTTCTCTTCTTCCCTGAAGGCCACCGCAGCAAGGATGGCCAGATCCAGCGTTTTTATTCAGGGCCTTTCAAACTGGCTGTTGAAACAGGCGTTTCCATACTGCCGCTCTGTATTACCGGCACCGAGGTACTCCTGCCCCCAAACCGCTGGTGGCTTCTGCCTGCCACGATATGCCTGCGGGCTTTACCTCAGGTTTCCCCAAAGGAATTTACCGGAGAGACGGCCCATGTTGATTTGCGCAAGCATGTTAAAAACCTGATGACAGAAAGCCTCCGGGAGATGAGGAAATAACCAGAAAAAGTAAAAAGCAATAACCACATTACAAGATGTAAATGAAAAAAGTAGCCACTCTTGAGTTATCAGCCACATGAATAATGAGCAAATAAAGGATGATCTGTCTCTCCCCTGTGAGGCGGAGTTGCTGGTGCCCCACCGGCGGCCAATCCGTATGATAGACCGGCTTGTTGAATACAACGACAAATCGGGTGTCGTAGAATCCCTCGTAAGCTCTGAAAATCTCCTCGTTGGCGAAGATGGTGTCCTTGACTGTGTTGCCTTCATAGAGCTTATAGCGCAGGCATATGCTGCAATCAAAGGATATCGATGACTTGTCTCATGAGAAACCGGTTAAAAAGGGGTTTCTGGTTGCAGTGAAACACTTGGAGATAAACGGAAAAGCCTATTTGGGAGACCTTTTGAAGATAAAAGCTTCAACGAACAGTGAAGTAGGGGGGTTTGCCATAGCAGAGGGAGTAGTAATGCGCGAAGAGGAGGTCCTTGCTTCGGCGAGCCTGACCCTCTGGGTGCCTTGAAATGCAAAGGAGAATGGACATTCAGTGTTCAGGACTTGAGGATAAATACTCTATGAAAAAGATTACCTTAGCGTTTTTGATACTTTTTTTTACCCTGTCGGTTCCTTTTATGGTTTGCGCTGAAGAAGAACAGGCCGGTCAGAAACCGGCAAAGGGCAAGGCTGCCGTGTTTGCGCGGATCGAAAAAACAGTTTCCGCGGTAAAGACTGTTACCAGCGAATTCCGGCAGGAAAGACGGCTTGCCATGCTCAAGGAACCTGCCCTTTCCGGCGGCCGTTTCTATTACGAAAAACCGGACAAGCTTCGCTGGGAGTTTGCCGATCCCGATGCCTTCCGGGTTTCTTGTCAATGGAAAACTGGCAAAACAATGGAAGGGAAAAGATAATCCGCGGAGAGGTCTTTGATATACAACAGAATCCCGTCATACAGCTCATCGTCGATCAGATTGTTGCATGGACAAAGGCCGATTTTGTATGGATAGAACAACGATACAGCATCACCGTTGTAAAGGAAAATCCCATAGTATTGAAGCTTGTCCCCAGATCGTCAAAGGAAAAAAAATATATTGACCACCTCCTCATTTCCTTTGAAGCCGATACAGAGTATGTCAATGCGGTAGGAATTATCGAAAAAGGCGGTGATTCAACCAGCATCAGATTTACCCACATGGTTATCAACGGTCCATTGCAAAAAGAACTTTTCGAATAATAATAATGAAATCGTTCTTTTCTCTTTTTTCACTCTTATATGATTTTTTTGCCCGCCGCCGAGTGTTGCTCTATATCATGACTTTTGCCGTCATTGTAGCTGCGGCGTTTATCCTGAGGAATATCAGGATGAATGAGGATATTGCGCCTCTGCTCCCCGATGGCCAGAACGAAGCAGCGAAAGACTTTGCCCTTCTCCAAAAGGCCCCTTTCGCCGACAAAGTCCTTATCAATCTTGAAGCAGGACCATCAACAGACAAACAATATCTTATTGATGCCACAGACCGCCTCACGGGGGCCATGTCCAAGCCATACTTTACCGGTGCAGTTTCGGGGCCAACCCTGACTTCCAACGAAATGGTCCCCTCCTGGCTTATGAATACCCTGCCCAATACTTTCACTGAAGAGGACCGGATGGCCGTACAGAAGATGCTCGCGCCGGATGCCGTGCAAAACCGCCTGAAGGACCTCTATGCGCAATTAATCTCCCCGGAAGGATCGATGCTCAAGCCTCTTCTGCAGACCGATCCCCTGGACATGAAGCGTCTTGTCCTTGAGAAACTCATCCGTGTCAACGTGATTCCCGACATGCGCCTCTTTAACAATCACTTCATCAGCGATGACGGGAAAAACACCCTCATTATTGCCCAGACACCGGTGAAGATCACCGACTCAAAGGGTTCAATAGAAATGTTGGCACATCTCCAAAACCTCATTCAGAAAATCATTCCATCCGGCATCAAGGCATCTGTCTTAAGCGCTCATGCCTATACAACAGCAAACGCCGAAACTATTAAGGGTAACCTGGTTCTCATCCTGGGGCATCATCAGTAGCCATTTTCTTCCTGATCATGTCTTTCTGAGGAGTTGGAAGGGGATCCTCGTTTTTCTTGTGCCCTCTTCGGTATTTATGTCTTGCCACAGCGGGCACGCTCTTAATCTATGATTCTGTTTCTGCGGTGACCATTGCCTTCGGATCGGTTCTGCTCGGTATCTCCGACGATTATCCTATACTGGTTTATTTTGCCCTCTCCAGAAAAGAACGTAACCCCGGCAAGGTTGTCAGCGAGGTTGCCCGCCCGGTCCTTTTCGGCGGCCTGACCACGATATCACCTTCAGCGTCATGCTTTTTTCCAATCTGCCCGGCCAGCGTCAACTGGCAGTATTTTGCATGATCGGTGTTGCCGTATCACTTATTTTCTCCCTTATTGCCCTTCCCCAACTGCTCCAGAGCCTGCCCGGTGAAAAACGTTATTTCGGAAACAAACCCCATGGAATCTTTATGCTGCCCCGCAAATGGGTAGTTTATTGCTGGATCGCCATTACCGTCTTTATGTCTGTGGCAGGCAGGCCGTCTTCATTTTAATGGCGACCTGCAGGCCCTCAACACGGTCCCTGAAGAGATGAAGAAAACAGAGCATTATCTATCAGAAAACATGGGGAAATTTCAGAGACAACGCTATCCTCTTTTCCGAAGGTAAAGACCTCCAATCTTCCCTGCAAATCAATGACAAGCTCTTCGCCTATCTCTCGGAGAAGATGCCTGCGGCACAGATTATCAGTCTGGCTCCTGTTTTCCCTCGGAAAAGACAGCGAGGCTGAACAGAGAGCGATGGAAACAATTCTGGGTACAAGGGAATGAAGGGTTGGCGAAAAAACTTCATTGCAGAAGAGGGAGGAAAAGTGGGATTTTCTGCTGATGCCTTTACCCCATTTTTCGAGATGATTAACAGTGAACCCGGTCCGGTTACTTCCGAGGGATTCAAGTCCATCGGCCTCGGAGAACTCTATGAATTCTCTGGTCCTTCAAGACAGAGACAAAGTACTGACATTGACCCTGGCCCCTGATACACAACAGATCGTTGAACTCTTCGATAAAGACGCAGGCAAACCCGAAGGAGTACGACTTGTCTCGCAGGGCCGTTTCAGAAACATTATCAGCAAAGCCCTCGTTGATAATTTCATCAGCGCTATATCGTCCTCGCGCTGCTTGTTATCATTATATCAGTAAGCATTCTCTTCCGGGAGTTAAAAAAAATTCTCCTTGCTCTCATGCCCGTGACAACAGGGCTGATATTCATGTTTGGTACTATGGGTTTCATGGGGATCGAATTTAATCTTTTCAATATTGTTGCCACTATTCTTGTTATCGGTCTTGGCGTCGACCTTGGTATATTTATGGTCTGTAATCTTGCCGAGGGATATGAACATACCGCCAATCTGGGAATACTCCTGGGCGGACTTACCAGTTTTGTGGGCCTTGGCGCATTAACGCTTGCGCGCCACCCTGCCCTGAGTTCCATCGGCATAACAGTTATGCTCGGTTTATGCGGGGTCATCCCGTCGGCGCTCTTTGTCATACCGGCCCTGTATGGGTGAAGAAAGAGGCAAAGCAATAGTGCGCCAGATTCAATGCAAATCTCATGTGAAGAATAATGCAAGATCACTTATGGAATGGTGACCATGATGCCCGGCTGTATCGTAACGGAATTACAGACTATTTGGGGTGGTTCGAACACTTCTGGAATATGTATAAGCCCATTTTCCCACGCTTGAAAAAGGTCCTAAGAAACTTCGGTCTGAAGGATTGTCGATCTCTGCTCCGGCGGGGGCGGCCCCTGGGTAAATTTGTACAGAGAACTTGATGATCTCAAGGAATGCGCGCCTATGGTCTATTTAACAGATCTCTATCCTAATGGCTCTGCCCTTGAGGCATCGAGAAGCATTTCTTCCGGAAGAATACATTTTTACTCCGAACCTGTCAGCGCGACGAATGTCCCAACACACTTAACGGGTTTCAGGACAATATTCTCGGCATTTCATCACTTTCCACCTCATATGGCAAAATCGATACTCATTGATGCAGTGCGAAGTAATCAGGGAATTGCTATTTTTGAGATCACCAGGAGAAGTCCCATTGTTATCCTGGTAATGTGTTTTTCGCCTTTGTTTGTATACTTGTACAACCCCATTTGTTAAACCCTTTCATTGGTGGAGATTGTTCTGGACGTATATTATTCCTGCCATTCCTTTTGCTTTTATGTTCGATTCGATTGTTTCCTGTTTGCGTACATACTCTCCTCAGGAGTTACAGGAATTAACAGAGGACATTGCGGTGGGATATATCATTGGGATATCGGAATTGAGCCCGTCGGATCATCCTTCAGTAGGAATCACATACCTGATCGGATATCCGGTCCCCGAAAAGGATGTTTGCAAAGAGTATGAGGCAGAACACCCCCATACGGAAATAGTACATTAATATGAACAGACTGAAAAAAGAATTATCGAAGCCGCAAAGGACAGATAGAAGTGATTGGTCCTGATAAGGCAATCAGACGATATTGTTTCCCGTCCCATTTTATCGGTTTTTCAGGACATTTTCCGGGATATCCCGATTCTTCCCGCTTTTGTTCAGGTATTAATCGGCGTTAACGGTCATCGAAGAGTGGAAGGGCCGCCCGTTCCAACTATTTACTATGGAAAAAGCCAAGTTTCATATTGAGCTTAAGCCCGATCGGGAAATGACGTTCAATGCAGGGAGTATGAGGCAAAGGGAACACCGGCTATTGAGGTAAAACTGAGCGTTGCCGAAGGGCTCGCCGCTTCATTTACTGTTATTGAGTCTGAATAAACATCAAAAGGATTAGACAATGGAAAAACCATATTTCACCAGCAACAAAGGAGACCCGCCTCCCTTGAGAGTGGAAGTTGCGCGCCGTGTCAGGTTTGAGGAGACAGACCCTTGGGGATTGTCTGGCATGGCCATTACGCGAGCTATTTTGAAGATGCCAGGGTTGCCCTCGGAGAAAAATACGGCATCGGATACCTCAATTATTACAAAAACAATGTTATCGCGCCCATCAAAAAGATGCATATCGATTACCACCGCCCATTAAGATTGATGGAGCAATTCACTATAGAGGCATTTTCCACTGGTCCGACGCCCTTCGTATCAACAATGAGTTCATCATCCGCGACAGTGACACATATGATCGCAACGACAGGCTATACAGTGCAGCTGATCCTTGATCAAGACAGCAACCTCTCCTTGTCCCGCCGCCTTTTATTAAAGATTTCGTGAAAAATGGAAATCAGGAGAGCTGAAATAAAAAAGGTTTCTATCGTCGATACTGCTGTTGTTACGGCCCTGGGGAATACCCTCCAGGATACCTGGAAGAGGATCATCAAGGGAGACTCCGGCATCGGGCCGATACAAGAGGTTTCCCGTTGAAACCTATGGCAGCCATATCGCAGCCACAATTAGATGATTTGCGTTCCATCCAGGAGAGGTCGATCATTGATGACCTCATCGAGCGTCTCCTTGCAGGGTTGAAGGACATTCCGCAGGATGCAGCCCTTTTTACGGCAACAACAAAGCTGGGGATCGACAACCTGGAAAATATACGGCATAAAAAGGCTGCCCGTGCCGGAGACATACTACCCTCATCAATGCCTGAGATGGTTTCAAGCAGGCTTGGGTTTGAAAAAGGCGGGGATCAATATAAGCGCCTCCTGCGCTTCATCGACTATCGCCATTGCTCAGGGGTCCTCTCTGATTGCCTCCGGTCAGGCCGATGCCGTGCTGGTCTGCTGCGCCGATATTGTCACCGAATTTACCTTCTCCGGTTTCTCATCATTGAAAATAGTTTCCCCTGTTCCTTGCAGGCCCTTTGATAAGGACCGCAGTGGCCTGACCCTTGGTGATGGCGCTGCGGCGCTGCTTTTGATGAGTGATGAGCGGGCAAGAAAAGAGGGACGGAAATGTATGGCAACAATCAAAGGCTGGGGTATTGCCAATGATGCCTTTCACATCACCTCACCGGCCCAGGATGGCTCCGGTCTTGCCTCCGCCATAGAACGGGCCCTTGCCCGCGGAGGATTACAGCATGAGCACGATTTCAGCCATAAGCGCTCATGGCACGGGGACTATATACAATGACCTTATGGAATTGACGGCGTTTAACAAGGTTTTCTGCGGAAGAAAGATGCCGGTCTATTCTATCAAGGGAGCTACAGGACATACTGTCGGCGCCAGCTGGCGGCATCGAGGTTGCTCTGGCAACAGAGGCCCTTGCAGCACAGAGAGTTCCCCCCACGGTTGGTTTTCAAAACCCGGAAAAAGGCGCAGAAGGACGGTCAGTTCGAAACCGGTTTCATTTGAAGGCGACTATATTCTGACCTCCAACTCAGGTTTTGGAGGAATCAATGCCGCAATTATTCTTGAAAGAAGTCAATAGCAATGAGAGTGTAGTCGATAGTGAATAGTAAACAACTTGGGACAATACATGAAAATTACTAATAACCAAATGACAATAACCGGAAAAACTGTTGCCCTTGCCCAGCATGTTTTGTCTCACCTATTCACTATTCACTATACGACTATCTGCTATCTGCTATCTGCTATTGACTGTCCCCATAGGGGGCATCCGTGATTGTCTCTATCACCGGTATCGGCTGGGTGAGCCCCGATGAGCATGGGCTGCGGGCGGGAGCATAAAACCCTTGTCGGCCAAGGATGGAAAGCTGCCGAAACTTACCAGCAGGATGATCTTCGGAGAAGGCCTGCCATTCATTTCGGGAGACTTGACAACTATTCAAAGCTCGGTTTTGCAGCAATCACTTTTGCCCTGAGAGACGCTCAGATGGACCAGTGGGTCAAGAAACGCCCCATAGGCATCATTGCCTCCACAGTATATGGTTGTCTTGCCACCGATATTGACTATTACGAAACAGTAGTGCCGGAAGGGGGCGCTTTCGCGAGCCCCAGTCTTTTTGCTTATACCCTCCCCAATGTATATCTCGGAGAAGTTGCCACCCATTTCGGTCTCACGGGGCAGACCTTTGTTATCAACGAACCGGAGTCTTCGGGTATTGCCGGTCTGCGTATGGCCCTAAACAATATTATGTCTGGAGGAATGCCCTGTCATGCTTGCCGGTTTCTGTGACGCGGGACGTCCTGAGCTTTTCCAATATCCTCTGGAAGTAACCCCCGGCGCAATCTTTTTTGTCCTCGAAAAAACACCTGGGGATGAGACTCTTTCCTACGGAGACCTCGACATGGAAAAAGAGGGTCCAATCCTCTTCAGGGAGAATGAGATCTCAAGTCTGCAAAGTCTTGATGGAAATGTGTGTGAATGTTTAAACGGTTCGATCAATTCAAGCGTTTTAAATGGCTTAAACTCTATAAAAAGGAAAGCGAAATAACCCTATGAAAATGACATTGATTTACCCCAAATGGCCAAAACTGGAACGACAAACAGAATTTCATCTCCCCCCCCACGGACCGGTGGTTTTTGCCGCCGAAGTCCCTCCCGAGGTGGACCTCACTTTTATTGATGAGAATGTCCAAGCCCTCGACACAACGGAGAAGCCCGATCTGGTTGCTATCTCAACGATGCTCACCTCGCAGTTGCCGAGGGCCTTTGAGATAGCCGCACAGTATCGTCGAGGCGGGAATACCTGTCATCTTCGGCGGTATCGCGACGATGCTCCATGCCTCTGAGGTTATGGAGCACGCCGATTCAGTCTTTCTCGGCGAAGTGGAAGGACGGTTCGCCGGAGTGCTCAGCGATTTCAGGCAAGGGCAGCTCAAAAAGGTCTACGATTACATGAAAGATCTTCCCGATATCAACAGTGTAGGAACAGCACGGCGTGAAATCCTCAACCGTGATCTATACAATTACCGCGGATGTCCAGATGTTCGATCTTGTTCATGCCTCACGGGGCTGCAAATTCAATTGTTTTCCCTGTTCCGTCGGCTTTTCTGGGGGGCAGGCAGTTTCGCCCGAGGCCGATTGAAAAGGTTATTGCCGAAATAGAATCGATCCCCAACAACCGCCTCTTCATCGTCGATAATTCCCTTGCCCAGGACCGTCAGTGGCTCATAGAACTCTTTACGGCGCTGAAGCCCCTCAAGAAGAAAATGGGTCTCACACCCTATCCTCGATGATGACGAAATTATAAAACTTGCCGCCGACGCGGGGTGCTGGTATGTGTATCAGGCCATCATCGATACATCGGATTTGATCCGCGACAGGATAAAACGGCTCAAAGACCATGGCATAAGCGTCTGAAGGCACGATCCTTCTCGGCACCGATAATCAGGATGAAGACATATATCAAGAGGCTCATCGATTTCCTCCTTGAGATTGAATTAGATATGGCAGAATTTACCATTTTAACGCCATTTCCCTCACTCTCCCATCAGAGAACAGTATGAAAAGGAAGGAAGGATCCTCAGCAACAACTGGCTCCACTACACGGCAGACAAGGTGGTATTCCAACCGAAGCATATGACGCCTGAAAAACTTCAGGAGTTGTATTACTATGCCTGGGATACCTTTTATGGAGAAAACGGGGTTATCAGACTCAAGATGGCTGAGCTTTTCAGGAAGGTCATCCGCCGGGAGATGGAAGATGGCACATACCACCGGTATAACGTCAGAAAGAGACGTGTCTTTCAGAAAAAAGGACGCTCCGTCCATGAGCCGGATTTTTCTTGTTTCCTCCAATACAACCATAGACCCTTATCCGGTCTATCCTGTAGGTATGGCAATCATCGCGTCGGCCCTCACAAAGGCAGGCCATGAGGTCCGTCAGTTCGATTTTCTCGCGGAAGAACAGTCGGATGACCGCTTACGGAAAGCAATTCGCGATTTTGCGACCCCACTATGTGGGTATCTCCATCCGGAATATTGATACTGCCGATCATTCATTGCCGCGAACGACTGGTATCTTTCTGCTGATCTGTGCATTAATAAAGATCATCAGGGAGACAACCAGCTGCGCCCGTTATTCTCGGGGGATCCGGCCTTTTCGGTGATGCCCGAAGAGATCCTCGATTATCTTGGAGGCAGATTACGGGATTACCGGCGAAGGGGAACAGGCAGTCTGCGGCCTCATCGAGGCCTCAATGAAGGGCGGTCAGTGCCTGCGATTACGAGAAATGGCGCAGCCTTCCATTCCGGAGATGCCATGACCTGCCAGCCCCTCTGGGACCCTGCCCTTATCAATTTCTATACAGGACAAAGCGGTATGATCAGCATGCAGACCAAACGGGGATGTCCCCATAAATGTGCCTACTGCACCTATCCGGCCATAGAAGGCGACAAAGTAAGACAGAGACCTGCCTGAGGATATTGCCGATGAGGTGGAAAAACTTCAGAAAACATACGGAATCGATACTTTCTATTTTACGGATTCCGTATTTAATGATGAAGAAGGCGGTTATCTGAACATGGCCGAAACGCTGGTGCGAAGGGAGATCAAAATTAAAGTGGGCTGCCTTTTTCCGTCCCGAAGCAATCAGTAAGGACAAAATGTCTCTTCTCAAACGATCGGGGCTTTATGCTATAGAGGCAGGAAGTGATGCCGCAAGCGATGAGACCCTTGCAGGCCTCAATAAACAATTTACCTTTGATGATGTCTATGAGTTCAATCAGGTCATGTGTTGAGCGCAGATTCCCTGTGCCCATTATGTCATATTCGGTGGACCGGGCGAAACAGAGACGACTATCAGGAAAGGGCTGCGCAATCTGGAGATGCTGAAGACTGTGTGGTCTTTGCTTTTTCCGGAATTCGTATTTTTCCGGGCACTATGATGCAAGCCCAGGCTATAAAAGAGGGTATTCTCAGAGAAGGCGATTCTCTCCTGAAGCCGGCCTACTATTTTTCGCCGGAGATAGATGTTGAAACAATGGACAATGCATGGTCAAAACTGGTTTCGAGGGGCGCAGAGACAGAATTTTCCCTCCTTCTCAGGGTCTGGAGATGGCCCGCGTCATGAACAGACATGGATACTATGGTCTTTTATGGGACCGTGCTCATCAGCTTCCATGATAGTAAAGACATAAGCGCATAGAATGCAAATGGTATGCTATGACTGATGCGTCATACCAAAGGAAAACCCATGCTGAAATCTAATAAAATTCTCCTCGTCCATCCCCTTGGTTACAAAATGGAAAGCGCGGGACAGGATGTTTCACGAATAGCCAATATCATGCCCCCGCTGGGTCTGGCAAGCATAGCTGCCTATCTGAAAAAAGAACATATGCAATGCTGATATCGTTGACTGTTATGCCAAGCCTTTTTCCGACCGTTTTATCAGAGAGTATCTGACAAAGGAGATGCCTTCTTTTATCGGTTTCAGTTGCACCACGTCAAGTTTTCTCGATGGGGTCCGTATTGCGGCGCTGGCGAAAAGTATACTGCCGGATATTAAGACCGTCTTTGGAGGTCCCCACGTATCTGCCCTGAAAACAAAGATCCTTGCTGATTTTCCGGAAGTCGATTTTGTTGTGGTAGGTGAAGGAGAAGAGACCCTGAAGGAACTCCTTGCCTGCGATGGGGAAATAGATAAGGCATCTTCGCTTCAGGGTGTTATCTATCGTGACAGGGAAGGGAACCCTCACTTTAATGGCTACCGCGCGAAAAGCTATCGAACTCGATACCCTCCCTTTTCCCGCCTATGAAAAACTCGACGGCTATCCTCACGCATACAGTTCCCCATCTTCAATTATCCACGGGTCCCCAATTCAAGTTGTATATCGAGCCGCGGATGTCCTTACGCATGCAGTTACTGTGACCGTTCAGTCTTCAGGAACAGTTTCCGGTATAATTCCGCGGAATATCTCTATGAACATCTGAAATATCTCAAAGACCGTTTTCATATCCGCCACATCAATTTCTATGACGACCAGTTCACCTTTAACCGTAAAAGGGTTGAAGCCTTCACCCGTTTGATGATCGATAAGCCTCTCGGAATGACTTTTAACTGCGCGGTCCGGGCGGAGCATATCGATCTTGATCTTGCACGGATGATGAAAGAGGCCGGATGCTGGATGATCAGTCTCGGAGTGGAGACAGGTGATGAGGAACTCCTTGCTCAACACCGGAAGAACCCGGACCTTGAGATGCTTGCAGAGAAGATACGTCTGATCCACAAAGCCCGTATCCGCGTCAAAGGGCTCCTCATGATGGGCCTGCCCGGTGAAACCGAGTCGAGCATCAAAAAGAGCATGGATTATGTTTTTTCTTTACCCATTGATGACATAAATGTATCCAAATTTACCCCCTTCCCGGGCACACCCCTCTATGAAAATGCCCATGAACTGGGTACCTTTGAAGAAGACTGGGAAAAAATGGATTGCATGCATTTTCTCTTTGTCCCGAAGGGGATGACGAAAGAGCTTATGGAAAAACTCTTTGTGAGGTTCTACGAGAAACACTTGATGCGGCCCAAAATACTCCTCGGCTATATCGCCATGATCTGGCGCTCCCCCGACAGCTGGAAGCGGTTTCTGCGCAAATATAGGAGGTTTTCTCCGCTTTGCCTTGACTGATAAACGGATTGCCGACGCACGAAAAGAACAACCGGCGCCATTACCACAGATTTCTTCTTGTCGGAGATAATGAGCTGCCACTTACCATGTGATAGTCATACTCCTTCTCTTTAAGAAAAACCGATGAACGGACTTGAAACAGAGAAGATAAAACCGCTCATTGTTATTCCTGTCTATAATCATGCCGGGACATTGCGGGATGTTGTTACCAGGCGCCCTTGCTGTCTGCGCTGATGTTCTTGTTGTTGATGACGGCAGTACTGACGGAAGCGCGGAGGCAATCAAGGGCCTTCCTGTCCGGTTTATCCGCCACGAAAAAAACAGGGGAAAAGGCGCGGCAATACTCACTGCGGCGAGCGAAGCGCGAAGGCTTGGCATGTCCCATATTATCACCATCGATGCTGATGGACAGCATGATCCTGCCAATATTTCACAGTTCATCCCTGTAATCCGGGAAAATCCGCTGGCCATTGTGATAGGAAAAAGGATTTTTAACAGCAAAACCGTTCCCTTCTCGTCACGGTTTGGCAGAAGTTTCTCCAATTTCTGGCTCAGGGTAGAGACAGGATATACCCTGAAGGATACCCAGAGCGGTTTCCGCGCCTATCCGGTCGTTCTCCTGGAATGGTTGAAACTCCACGACAAGACGATATTCCTTTGAGATAGAAGTGTTGGTGAAGGCGGCATGGGCAGGGATAACACTGAAGGAAGTCGATATCTCCGTCCATTATCCTGAACCAGCAAAGCGTATTTCCCATTTCCGCCCTTTCATGGATAACCTTGCCCTCACTATTCTCAATACCCGCCTCACCATACAGGGCTATTTTGCCGATACCGCACAGGCGATTTCGTACAGGAGCAAGACGATACATGAAAAATAACCATCCTCCATCCTGTGAAATCACTGAAGATCCTCCTCAGGAAGAACATGTCGCCGGAAAGGCTTGCTGCATCGGGCGGTCTCGGTGTTTTCCTCGGCGCTCTCCCGCTTATTGCCTGCCAGGCGCTGGTTATTCTCATGACAGCAAATTATTTCCGCCTCAATAAATATGCCGCCCTCGGTACCAGCCAATTGTGTAATCCGCCTATTGTCCCTGCCCTCTGCATCGAGGTTGGTTACTTTATCCGTCACGGGAGGTTTCTCACGGAGATTTCCCTGAAGACCCTCGGATATCAGGGTCTGGAAAGAATTTTTGAATGGATCATCGGCGCCCTTGTTTTGGGACCCATTTCTGGGTATTTTCATTGGCGGCATTATCTATCTCGCTCACCTTTTTTCTGAAAAAGGAAAGAGCTGTTAAACATGCATAAGGAACAGACGCGACAAAGAAGACAGTCGCCAATGGACCAGCAGGAGTATTGGCTCAAACCTCCAGCACAATATCTTCTATTTTCTTATCAGATATGGCGGGAGAGGGGCATCATACGCGCTCCTCAATTGTGTTGCCCTCTACTATACCCTTTTCAGACCGGCCATCAGAAAAAAGGCGGATTACTATCTCAGCGCGGAGATTCAAGACAGAAAACCCCTTCAAAAAACTGCTGCACTGTTATCGCATCTATGTGGACCTTGGAAAGGCATTGATCGACAGGGCCACAATCGGAATCAAAGGGGCCTGAATCCATCGATATTACCTCCCATAATCTGTAGGAAATTGCAGGCTTTGATCCAGTGAAGGACATGGTGTGATACTGCTCACCGCTCATGTGGGCTGCTGGCAGGCTGCAATGGCGCAATTGCGCTCGCTTAATACCCCGGTTAGCCTTCTTGCTCCACCGTGAAGAAGGGGACGTGGACCTGCATTATTTTGAACATACCGGTGATTGCAATGCCTTTTCGTATTATCGATCCTCTTGGTTATATGGGCGGTGTACTGGAGATGATGGAAGTCCTCAAAAAAGGTGAGGTCCTCTCTATCATGGGTGACAGGGTTTTTGGCAGTGATAGAAAAACCGTTGTCTGTAAATTTTCTCGGAGGAAAGGTCCGGTTTCCCTTCAGTGCCTTCAAGCTTGCTTCAGCAACAGGCGCGCCTATTGCGGTCCTCTTTTCTCATAAAAGTGGCCCAGGCAGTTATGAGATGACCCTCGACAGGGTGATACGGGTCCCCTCAGACCTTGGGAAATCAGAAAAGGCATTCTATCCCTATGTTGCTCAATTTGCCGAAGCGCTTGAATCATACACAGAACATTATCCATACCAGTTTTTTAATTTTTTCGATATGTGGCAAGAAGACAGTCGATTACGCTTAAAGGCAGTTGATGAGTCGATAGTGAACAGTGAATAGTAAAAACGTAACAGTAAACACAAACAGCCCGCACAGCGGGCGAGAAGGGAAGGCTCCAGTGGCTTTGCCGCTGGAGGGGGCGACCACCCATGCGGGTGGCAGGCGTGAGCCTCAGAAACTGAATAAAGGAAGGTTAGTATATGACTGTTAAAGAACAATTAAAAAAGATTATTATTGAAGAACTGAATCTGGAAGAGATCAGTCCTGAAGATATCGAAGACGATGCCCCCCTCTTCGGTGAAGGTCTCGGCCTCGATTCACTGGATGCTGTCGAGATCGTTGTTCTTCTGGAAAAGCATTTTGGTGTTGAGGTAAAGAGCCTCGATGAAGGCCGAGAGGCCTTCCGTTCCATCAATGCTCTCGCCGCTTATATTGAAGAAAGGAGCCCAAATGAGTCGAACATTTTCCGTTGCCATAACAGGTATGGGTTGTATATGCGGTCCCGGAAATACCCTCGGGGAATGTATGGAATACTCTTTTCGGGGAACGAAAAGACCCTGCGCCACCGGTACGGTTTACCTCAACCACAACATTACCTATCCGGTCTTTGAGGTGGCTGATGACCTCATGTCATTGGAGCCCCGTGGCATCAAGGACATAACAAGGACAGCAAGACTTGCGCTTTATGCTGCTTATGAGGCCATCAATGATGCTGGGTTTGACCGGAGTCTGGAGTTCTTGTGCTCAAGCGTGTCGGTGTCTGTTTGGGCACAACCGTGGGCTACTGCTATGAATAATGAAGGTTTCTACCGGCAATACCTTAAAGGGGAAAAACCCGACATGGTCCACATTACCCGGCTTCTTAAGAGCAATCCCGCTGCGGTCATCGCCCGTGAGTTTGATCTCTGCGGGCCCTGCCAGACTGTCGTAAATGCCTGTTCTTCCGGCACTGACGCGGTAGGCTCGGCGCCTCCTGGATTACAATCGGGCCTCTGCGACATTGTGTTTGCCGGTGGTACTGATGAACTCTGCCATGTTACCTATAATGGTTTTATATCAATGATGATTACCGACAGCCTTCCCTGCAAGCCCTTTGACAGAGACCGCAAGGGCCTTAATCTTGGCGAAGGAGCGGCAATGCTTATTCTTGAATCAGAAGACATCGCGGCGTGCCCGGAACAAGAAAGCGCGGGCTTTTATTCTCGGCTACGGCGCTTCCTGCGATGCCTATCACTTCACCGCTCCTCATCCTGAGGGACGTGGACTGAGACGTGCCCTTGGAGAAGCCATGACGCTGGGTAATGTCACTGCAAGTGATATTGCTTTTGTCAATGCCCATGGTACAGGCACAGCGGACAACGACAGGATAGAATCTCTGGTCCTGGCCGACATGTTGCCGGGTGTCCCCTTTCTCTCCACAAAAGGTTACACGGGACACACCCTCGGGGCCGCGGGCGCAATCGAGGCTGTTTTTACCGTGGCATGTCTTGAAATGGGAAGGATACCGAAAAGCGCCGGGTTTTTTAACGCCTGATCCTGATCTGCCGGTGACTCCGGTTAATGCCGAAATAGCGGTAAAGGGCCAGGTGGCTCTATCTGAATCTCTTGCCTTTGGCGGTCATAACGGTGTCCTTGCCTTCGGTATAGAGAGGAGTTTGCCATGACAATTGCCATTCAAGGTATTGGTGTGGTAGGTGGTTTTGGCTCCGGACTGGAGGATCGCTGAGCGCCGCGCTCTCCAACAAGGGCCGCAAATACAACATGTTCAGGTAAAACATCGCCAATGGACCTTGTGAGATGCCCGTGTATCTCGCGGACACATCAAGGCTTGAAGATTTTATCAATAAGAGGGCCCTCAGGCGTGTGTACCATTATTCCAAGATGGCCCTTCTGGGGTCGTACCTTGCACTTCAGGACGCGGGCAGACTCGACGGCGACCGATCGCGAATGGGCATCATCGTCGCGTCAGGATATGGACCGAGCCGCACCACATTAGGATTTCTCGATACCTTTATCAATGATGGAGATAGCCTCTCCTCGCCGACCTATTTCTCAAATTCCGTTCAAAATGCTGCCGTTGCCAATATTTCCATGTTGCTGAACATAACAGGGCCGGGGCTCACGGTGAGCCAATTCGAGATGTCTGTCCCGTCGGCGCTTATTGCCGCGAAAAACTGGCTTGAAGAAGGCAGGGTCGATTCAGTCCTCTTCGGGGCCGTTGATGAGTATCATGATGTATTGGGATATTGCTGGCACCGTTACTATGGTGAACTGGCCACTGCAGACCACGAGATAAAGCCCTTTGAATATGATCTTCAGACCGCGATCCCCGGCGAGGGCGCCGTTTTTTTTCTGCTCACCAGGGCAGATGAAGGCGTCTCCCCATATGGCTGTATTGAAGATGTAATGATAGATCGACGTGGTGAAAATCCTTTGGAAATTCCCAAAGATACCTTGCTTCTTATCGGCGCCGATGGCCATAAGCAGAACGGAAGGCGCTATAAAAAACATCTCCCTGAAGATGGGCAGGTTGCCTGTTACACGCCTATCTACGGAAGCCTCCCTATCGGCCCGGCCTTTGATATGGCCATCGCGGCCTTATCGTTTAAGAAAGACAGAATCTTTCCGTCGCAAGTATACCCAGGCAAAAATCCTGCAGAAAAAACCACCTGCAATGAAAGAACCCTTGACGTAAGCCGCATTGCTTGTTTAAAAATAAGCGGGTCAGGGGAAACAGGTTTAATCAGTCTTACGAGGGGTTGCTGAAAATAATCTTGCATTTGGAGCAATGGGTGTTCTGTCGGTTTTTGGAAATCAGGGGATACATACACAAGTAGTTTTGTTCCTCGGATACGCAATGTATCTGCTTCAGGCTGCCGCCCTTCACGGGTTCCGATATTTTACAGAGAGTAAAATATCACTTGCCAGACTTTGGCGTAGTTGCATTGCCACTCTTTTCTACGCAGGGTTTATGGCGTTCTTTGCGATTCGATCACTCTTATGGCAGTAGATTTTGTCTTATCAGGGAATTATGTTCGCTAAAGGAATTTTAACAGCATCATTTATTCTGTTCCTGCTTTTAAATCTTTGCGCAGGAGCCATATATGCCGATGACAGTCTTTCCCCCACGTATGCGCCTGACCGGTACGGCATGGGGCTGGTAACCGGCAATACCTATGATCCGAAAAATGATATCACTTTTGTCCAGGCTTCCTGGTTCGCCCTGTTCGATTATGAGAAGGTTTGGCATCACAAAGCACCGGGAGGGCTCCGTTTTAAGGTTGAAGGCAATATGGGAACAACAACGAGGCCGGATAAACGATTGATCGTATCGGCCAATATCTTTTCCCTCTATTATATTAATAGTTTTGCTTCCGAGAGCTTTAAGCCCTATGTGGAAGGCGGTATCGGTATCATTTACACGGATTTCAAGGTTGATGGTCAGGGCCTGCGTTTCAACTTCAATCCCCAGATGGGTATCGGCGCCGAGATTGCCGCCTCATCAAAGAACCCCTTCCTGCTTTCACTGCGGCTTCACCATGTCTCCAACGGCGGCCTTGACAAAGACAACAGGGGCATAAACGCTGTGACGATCAATGTGGGACGTTTTTTTTAATACCGATCCGACTTTATCCCGTACAGCTTTGGGTCTTCGTGCCCATCACACCCCACCTTTGAGATGTCTTTCTCTCCTTTTATAACTCCCACGCTTTCTATTCCGAAGCACCCCCTATTCTTTTGTTTCTCCTGAGCATCGCACACAAGTAATGGTTGTGTTCTCTCTACGCTGTATTATGTTGTGATTTAAAACTTGAACCGGCGGACCGACATGAAAGAATAATAGTAAACATACGGATGGTGCAATGAAAAAATTAGAAGTTCCAGAGATAACATGCTCGATGCGGATACGATAGTCATCGGGTCCGGTGCCGGGGGCCTTATGGCAGCCCTGGCCCTTGCCCGGGGGACTGGTGAACGGGTACTCGTCCTGGAGCAGCATGCCCACCCCGGAGGATTGTGCCACAGTTTTCACCGTGGAGGCTACCACTTCAGTCCGGGCGTCCATTACATCGGACAACTCGGTCCGGGTGGATCGCTGAGGAGGATCTACGAAGGACTCGGTGTCGCTAATGATCTGGCCTTTTTTCAGATGAACCCTTTGGGGTTTGAACACATTCATATAGGCGAGGAGGTCTTCGACCTTCCCGGTGGCAAGGATGCTATGGTTGCATGTTTTAAAAGACGGTTTCCCAATCAGGCCAAGGGAATTGACAATTATTTCCGGCTTCTCGATACGGTCTGCAAAGAAATGGCCTGCATCCCTGAAACAAAAAGCTTCATCGATTTTGTGACTGTACCCTTTCGTACCTGGAATATGGGCCATTACGGGCTTTACAGTCTTGATCGTATCCTCCGTGACCGGATATCCGACCCGCTGTTGCGCGCATACCTTTCCATTCAATGTGGCGACCATGGATTGGCTCCTTCCCGGATCCCCTTTATCATGCATGCACCGGTGGCGGGGCATTATATGGACGGTGCTTACTACCCCCTCGGGGGCGCCAGGACTATCCCGAATGCCCTGATCAAGGGCCTTCGCAAAGAGGGCGGGGACATATTGCTATCGACGGAGGTAGAAAAAATACTCATAGAGAAGAAGGGCAACCAGCGACGGGCCATCGGTGTTCGCCTCGCAGAAGGCACCGAGCTTCGCGCCAACCGGGTTGTCTCAAATGCTACCCCGCATATCACCTATGATCGCCTCGTGGGCCGGGAACACTTAAGCTCACATCTTCAGCGAAAACTTGACCGCACACGCTACTCAATAGCAGCGCTAACGCTTTTTCTCGCTACTGACCTTGACCTCGTATCCATGGGCATGGATTCAGGCAACTACTGGTACGCACCCGACAGTGATCTTGAATTGGTCTTTTCCCGCGCCCATGACCCAGACACGGTAAATGATCCGATGCCGGGTATTTTCTTTGGCATTACCAGCATCAAGGACCCAAGCAGTTTCAGGGGGGGCCATCATACCATTGAGGTCGTCCGTTTCATAACCTATAAGGCTTTCAGCGCCTATGAAGGTTCCACACCAGGGAGGCGCCCGAAAGGATACGTGGCCTTAAAGGATAAGCTCAGGGTGGCAATGATGAGATCGTTAGAACGTATCATTCCGGGGATTGGCGATCATATACTCTTCTGTGAACTGGGGACCCCCCTTACAAGCGACCACTACGTGCGTTCTACCCATGGAGCTTGTTACGGGACAGAGAAGTCCCTCTGGCAAATCGGCCCCTTCGGTTTCAAACAGTTTTCGGAGATCGATGGCCTCTGCCTCTGCGGAGCTAGTATCCTGACACATGGAGTGTCGGGCGCAACCACATCGGGGCTTGCACTCGCGGCAGCAATCCTGGACTGCCGACCCAGTGAATTACTCACGGCAACAGGCCAGGAGTTGCAAATATTCCCCGCCGGACAACCTTATCAACAGGAAGATCATTAAACTTCTGGTATTTATAGTATACCCACCCGCCACGCCTCATCTCTGAGGTGTTTTCCCCTCTGCGCAACTCCTCACATTTTCTCTTCCGAATCATTCCCCTCCTTTTTTTGTTTCTATTTTGAAGCCTGACAAAGCCTTGCTTTACATTGCAATAATCCTTTGATAGAATAAGCGCTATCAATGACTGTGAACAGGAATAAAATAATTGTATGTCTTCTCTGCATCGTCATGCTTTTCGCGTGCGGTAAAAAGAAGGACGCTACATTCTATGATGATCCCGGCAAACCCGCCTATGGGGATACGATGGTGACTGCCAATATCGGCGAGGCCTCAAGCCTGATCCCTATCCTTGCATCGGACAGCCCTTCGCACGAGATTGCCGGATATATATACAACGGTCTTGTAAAGCTCGATAAAGACCTTAATATTGTCGGGGACCTTGCCGAATCATGGGAGATCTCGAAAGACAACCTGACCATAGTTTTTCATCTCAGAAAAGGGGTGAAATGGCACGACGGCACGCCTTTTACCGCCCATGATGTATTATATACATACAGGGTCATTGTAGACCCCAAAACGCCGACGCCTTATTCAGGGGATTTCAAGGAAGTGAAAGAGGCGACAGTCATCGATGATTATACCTTCAAGGTAATATACAAGAAGCCCCTTGCGCCGGGGCTCATTAGCTGGGGCACATCGGTCCTTCCAAGGCATCTCCTTGAGGGCAGGGATATTACCAAATCACCGCTTATCCGAAAACCTGTGGGTACCGGCCCCTATATTTTCAAAGAGTGGATTGCCGGTGACCGCGTGGTCCTTGTCGCCAACGAAAACTATTTTGACTCAAGACCATACATCAGCCGCAAGATTATCAGGACCATACAGGACAGCGCCACCATGTTTCTGGAACTGAAACGCAATACTGTCGATAGTATGAACCTCACTCCGCTGCAATTTACCAAGCAGACGAATTATCCCGCTTTCAACAGGGAATTCAACAAATTCAGGTATCCTTCTTTTACCTATGTCTATCTCGGTTACAATCTGAAACATCCCAACTTCAAGGATAAACGGGTACGTCAGGCCATAAGCCATGCCATCAATAAGCAGGAGATCGTCGACGGGATTCTGCTCGGTCAGGGTATTGAGGCTACAGGCCCCTACAAGCCCGATATGTGGGTCTACAATGGTAATGTAAAGAAATATGAATACAGCAAGGGGAAAGCCCTCGATCTTCTGGCAGAAGCCGGTTTTCAGAAAGGTCCCGACGGGATTCTCAGAAAGGACGGGAAGCCCTTTGAATTTAACATCCTTCTCAGCCAGGGTAATTCTGTACGGATTCAGAGCGCCGAGATTATCCAGAAGCGCCTGTCAGAGATCGGTATTATCGTAAAGATCCGTGTTATCGAATGGGCGAGTTTTATCAATGAATTTATCGATAAAAAGAATTTCGAGGCCGTTATCCTTGGGTGGACAATCCCGCAATCCGATCCTGACCTCTTTGACATCTGGCATTCCTCAAAGCAGGGGCCGAAAGAGCTCAACTTCATATCATTTGAAAATAAGGAAGCCGACGAATTACTCGTAAAGGCCCGCCATACTTTCGATAAAGAAGAGCGAAAGAGGTGCTACTTCCGTCTCCAGGAGATCCTTGCCGAGGAGCAGCCTTACACGTTTCTTTTTATTCCTTACGCGACCCTGGCAATACAGAAGCGTATTAAAGGGATAGAGCCTGCTCCAGCCGGCATCGGTTACAATGTCGAGAAATGGTATGTACCGGAAGAACAAAGGAGGTATAAGGCCAATGCTGCGCTATCTCCTTAAACGGCTCCTCTTTATGGTGCCCATGCTGCTGGGCATCACCATCATTTCCTTTGTGGTCATTCATCTGCCTCCCGGTGAACCAGACGTGATGGGGTCAGAAATGAACCCGAAAGTGACCAAAGAAGCACGCGAGCAGATCAGGGCCCTCTACGGCCTCGACAAGCCCCTCTATGTTCAGTATGGGATGTGGCTGAAGAGATTTGCAAAGCTTGATTTTGGCACCTCCATTACCCAGGACCACAGGCCCGTTATCGACAAGGTAAAAGAGAGACTACCCGTTACCATTACCATAGATGTTTTATCCATGGCGCTCATCTTTTTGATAGGCATTCCTATCGGGGTTTATGGGGCCCGCTACAAGGATGGTTTTGCCGATAAAGCCCTCACGACTTTTGTCTTTGCCGGTTATGCCATGCCGGGGTTCTGGCTTGCGCTGCTGCTCATGATGTTCTTCGGCGTCTATCTTGAGGTCCTGCCAATCTCGGGGCTTAAATCTTTTAATTATGATGAGCTTTCCGCAATGGGAAAGATCTTCGATCTTGCGCAGCATATCATTCTCGTTGTTTGCATAACAGCCCTGTCCGGCCTTGTGGGTATCTCCCGGTACATGAAAAACAGCCTTCTTGAAGTACTTCGTCAGGAATATATTACAACGGCATATGCCAAAGGCCTTCCCGAACGGATGGTCTTAAGAAAACATGCTTTCCGAAACGCCCTTCTTCCTGTCATTACAATCCTCGGACTCTCCGTGCCGGGGCTCATCGGGGGGAGCGTTATACTTGAGAGCATCTTTTCTATCCCCGGTATGGGGCAGCTTTTCTATGCCAGCGTCATGGCCAGGGATTATCCTACTATTATGGGGATCCTTATCATCGGCGCATTCCTCACGCTTATCGGCAATCTCATTGCCGATATCTGTTACGCCCTGGCAGATCCGAGGATACGGATTGGGTGAGGCGCATAGCACAGAGGGCCGTGAATCGTTAATAATAAATCGTAAATGGTAAGAGCAGGGGGCTTTCAAAGTAGCTCATAGCTGATAGCTCATAAGGAAAACACAAAGGACGGAGGGAGCAAAAAAAGTTACAGTATGACCTATAGCCTATTACCTATCACCTATCTTCAAGGTTGACTGTGAAAAAAACAGTATCTGTTGTCGGCACTATCAAGGCGCTTTTCAAGAAATATCAGCAGGACCGCGGGAACATCATTGTCTCTTCCATCTCCTTTTATGTACTCCTCACCTTTATCCCCTTTACCCTCTTTTCCATCTTCATTCTTGGCTATATCATCGACCTGAGCAATCCGGCTGCGCAACTGGAAGCCTTCGTCAAGAGCATCGTCCCTGAACCATACAATACCCTTATTGTGAAAAAGATCCTTAAGGAATTAAACGTCATATCCATTTCAAAAAGACTTTCCGGTCCGCTGGGTCTTATTTTTCTCTTCTTCTTTACATCGAGGCTCTTTGCCGTCATACGTCCGTCCTTCCAGATAATATTCGGCAAAAAAACAAAGGGTTTTCTTAAAGGGAAAGGGTGAGGAATTGCTCCTGACACTCCTTTTCTCTGTCCTGCAGACGCTCCTTTTTTTCAGTTTTATCTTTTCTGTTATCCTTCAGGCGAAGTTCGTGAAAGCTTTCGGGGGAGTCATAACCAAAACCCCCATCGTCTATCTCTTCGCACTCCTTGACATGTGTTTTGTTTTTATCTTTTTTTATCTTTTATACTATTCTCTGACACCCATAAGAGACAAGAAGATGCTCCTCATATCAACTATATCCGGTACCTTTTTCTGGTATATGGGGAAATTCTGTTTCAAATACTTCATCCTCTCGCTGGGGAGATATACGACCTTTTTCGGCACCTACGGGGCATTTATAGCCTTCCTGCTCTGGGTCTATTTTTCGGTTTTTGTTTTTGTGGTCTGCGCGGAATTGCTTTCAATTCTGTCGCAGTCGCGCAGCAAGGGACAGAAGGGGAACTACGTACCCTTCGCAAAATGAACGTGTAAAGAGGGCATGAGTAATACCGATTCTAAATCAACCCTTCCATTCCGGAGGTCACCATTTTCTTCGCTCCCACTCGTCTGCCTCACCCTGCACACGATTCACCTTTGCTCAGTTCTTGAACTCGCTTGTCGCTCAGACAGCAAGAACTGTCCTAAACGCGGCACCTGTCCTCCGAAGGTGGGCTGGCCGCAGGACCGCAAAGGCTCATCAGCAGGGTCCCAAGGCATCCTTCGATGTCCGCTCAGAAAATGATGACCTCCGAAGGGTAGTGGTATAGTTGATTTAGAATTGGAATAACTCCAATTTGTTTCCGCTGAATTTCGCATACCGTCCCGATAAATAATTTGTGGTAATCCCCCATGGGGACACATCTATGATGAAGTCTTTTTAATTCGATTCAGGGTAGCGGTTTAAAAATAATCTTTCTGTTCAGGTTTAGTGATAGCGATTTTATTGGGCGTTATTGAGCAATTGACAACAAGATGTTCACCTGCTATTGACCACTGAAGATGCTTATAGAGGCACAATTACCAAGAGAAAGACGGTATTACACATAAGGTCAGAATTCATTTTATAGTATATGTAACTTTTGTCTTGACAATGGGGGCAATCATAGCGCTCAATACAATAATCTGAAAGACAGTTGAGTGACAATTGAAAACCGTTTACCAATGGACACTTGGCGCTGTCACAGAGAATTTATAACCTGGGAGGTTTAAAGTTATGATCAACAAGATGTATCGCGTTCTGTCCATTTTCTGTATTGCCCTTGTCTTGCCCATCCTGGTTTCGGCGGAACAGCAGGCGCCCAAAGCCCTGGGAAATACCATTGCCCCGCCACTCGTGGCAGGCATCAAGCTCAATGCCATAAACAAACTGCGACAGGAACTCAAGATGCCACCTCTATCGCCTGCGTCAACCCCTCCTCCAGCAAATGTTATCCTCACATCTGCGGCTCCAGCCGTCGGGCAAAGCAATCTCACCGTGATTGGAATGTACTCTCCCTTTCAAGGATTGATTGCTGTGAGATTTATCAATTCACCAGATATCGGGGCATTGGATAAGGTACGGCTCCGCTTCGCGACAATTCCAGGGAAAACATACCTGCTTGATGTCAGCATCAAAGGTACAACGACATGGATTGCGTACGATATGCATAATAACCCAAAACAAGTGAAGGCAGAACAAGGACATCTTCTCATACCATTCATTGCCTCTGGTGTAAGCTATCATGTTGATTTATCTCCAGCTGACAACAATGGTGCAAGAGAGGCAAGGTGGCATGATTTTTATAGAGCAGAACTGACTCAAGTGAATTAATATCGTAATTTGCACCAGTCTTTGAAGCATCGCTTCACCAAAAAGAAGATGTAAGAAATAGATAATTTGTGTGAGGTATTACAGGCAGGGTCGGAAATGGCTCTGCCTTACTTATTTCTCATTCCTCAATGAGTACAACTTGAAAGTTGCCATGATATTAAAAGAACTATGTTCGTTTGTTACAGCCCGCAACATAGAGTGACTCAAGGTGTTGCAATAAAGACCTGTAGCTTTCTGCAGTCCGTTTTCTATGGTTTGACTGCTGGTAATGTCTGAATAATGAAATTGCCTCTTTTGTATTCATACACATACCTCCCTTTATGATGGGTCTTTGGGGATAAGAATAGTATAGGACGGAAGAGATAGCTATGAAGGATCGAGTGGGGTGCTGGTGTGAATAGTCACCCACAAATGCTGTACCGGGTATGTCACAAAGAACTGTGAATTATGGGTTATAATAGAGCATAACGCCTGAATTAAGCCGCTCCGCGAAGCGGCGTCGGCTTGAATGAGTTGTTAGGCATGATTGGATTTTCCCCACTTTCTGAGTCGCCCGGTAATCCCCTCATCACCGCGTCATCAGCGCGAACACGCCCCAGCCCAGGTATTCACGCGTGTAAGCGGCGTAGCGCTCGGGTTCCGAGGTTAGTTTGGCTCGAACATCTTTCGCGAACTCGTCGTCGGGATTGGCTTCAAGCCATCGGCGCATGGTGAGCCATTTGGCCGCCTCGTATCTGTCCCAGCCGTCTTGGTCTGCCAAAACCATTTCCACGACGTCGTAGCCAAGGTGGCCGAAAGACGCGAGAAGTTCTGGAAGCAGGAGAAAGTCGGAGATTGAGTTGGCAAGACACCCCTTGGCAACATCTTCCGTCGGCGGTAACTGCCGCCAGTAGGGCTCGCCGATGAGGATGATCCCTCCGGTGCGGAGGCTCCGCGCCAGAAGCTCGATAGTGCCGACGACTCCCCCGGCGATCCACGTGGCGCCGAGACAGGCTGCCACACCGGCCTTCTCGTCAGAGACGTAGCCGGCAGCATCGCCATGGATGAACTTGACTTGATCGGCGACGCCGAGTTCTTCAGCACGGAGTTTCGCTTGCTCGGTGAACAACTGGCTCATGTCGATGCCGGTGCCGATGATTCCGTAATCGCGTGCCCAGGTGCACAGCATCTCCCCCGAACCGCTGCCGAGGTCGAGCACTCGGGTCCCCGTTTCCAGACGCAGCGCCGCGCCGAGAGTGGCGAGCTTTTCGGGTGTGAACGGGTTATGGATGCGGTGAGCACTTTCGGTGATGTTGAAGATCCGTGGAATGTCCATTGCAGAAAATCTCCTTACGGGTGTGAATAGATTCGGTCACTGCCTAACTATTAACTATATTGCATTTTTAGTGGTCATCCCAGATATTATTGCAAAAATGCTGGAATATCTGGACGAGCCACCTTGTTTACCTTAGTCGATCCAGTGGGCTCTTGGCCCCTATACCGGGCCTATTCAAGACATTAGTGTAGATCGTAATGGTTGTTATCATTTCTGTGCCGTCACTTGAAATACGCGAATTTTGTTCAGATAGACCCCCTTGCCCTAAACAACTCAATATGTTGGTTATCTTTATGGCATTATTATATAACAACCGAAAAAATGCAAGAAGATTATTACGGGCATTACCATGGCTCATTACCAATTGTAATATTGCATTCTTAGAAAGAAAAGCAGACCACCGCTTTCAGAAAGTAACGCTTCTTATTACACGCCCTATTTTTCTATCATCCATTCAGCGCATTTGATCAAAATCTTTTAGACTGAATCCGTTATTAATGACTCACTCAGCATTGAGTCCCCATTACGGGTTGAGTACGTTCTTTCGAGATCTGGTTTTAGTGTAAATTCAACCTTGCGCGTTTCAACAGATACGGATTATCCGGACTGTAATGGTGTGAAGTGTTCTAATATAATTAGCCATACTACACTTCTCTAGATTCCGACCTGCGCCGGAATGACAATTTGTACGTAGACTGAATCGCCAGTGAAATATTTACGACCTTTTATGGGCTTATTCCATTTCTGAATCAAAGATGATATTGAGGCGGCAAGGAGGAGGAAGCCGGAGTGTACAACATGTACATGAGGATTTACGACAACGCTGCCAACAAAGAGAGCTCTTTGATTCAGGAATCGAATCAATCGTGCGCTTCTGCCCAGCATCTACCTCTTCCGATAGACACCTTGAGGGGTACGGAGAGGGTTATTACGTGCTCCATTTCTTCTTTGATGAATTTCCCCATTGTGTCAGCGTCCTCTTCCCGCACTTCGAAGACCAATTCGTCATGGATTGAGAGGATAAGGCGTGAGGCAAGGCGCTGTTGCTCCATCTTTTTTGTAATGTTGATCATGGCCATTTTGATGATGTCCGCTGCTGTTCCCTGGATAGGTGCATTCATGGCGGCACGCTCCCCGAGCTGACGTACTGTCTGGTCGGCATTGTTGATCTCCGGTACGAAACGCACCCTGCCGAAGAGAGTCCTTACAAAACCATTGGCTCGGGCCTCTTCAACGATTGTCTGCATATATTCTTTGACGCTTTTGTGCCGTTGAAAATAACTGTCAATATAATGCTGTGCCTCTTTTTGTGAAACACCAAGTTCTTTTGATAATCCAAAGGCGCTCATGCCATAGATGATGCCAAAATTAATGACCTTTGCTGTCCGGCGCATATCCTGAGTGATATTATCGGGGTTTACGCCGAATACACTGGCCGCCACAGTAGAGTGGATATCTTCGTCGCGGAGGAATGTTTCAACAAGGAGAGGGTCTTTCGAGATGTGTGCAAGGACCCTCAGTTCGATCTGGGAATAATCGGATGAGATAAGAAGACAGCCCTCCTCCGGTACAAAGGCCTGCCGAATCTTCATGCCTTCCTCGCCGCGGATAGGGATATTCTGCAAATTGGGATCACTGCTTGACAGTCTGCCCGTTGCCACCACCATCTGGTTCAGAGTGGTGTGGATCCTGCCAGTATGGGAGTTTATGAGTGTCGGCAATACATCTATATAGGTGTTTTTCAACTTTGTCAGCGTTCTGTATTCGAGTATTTTCTTTGGCAATGGATGCTCAAGAGAAAGTGCTTCAAGAACCCCGGTGTCGGTGGAGAAGCCTGTTTTTGTCTTTTTCACCGGTGTGAGTCTCAGTGTGTCAAAGAGGACCCTGGAGAGCTGCTGCGGTGAATTGATATTAAAAGGATCTCCGGAAAAAGCATAAATTTCTTTTACGATGCCCGTCAATCTTTTATCGAAATCTCTGGACAGTTCGGCGAGCATTTTCCGGTCAATTTTCACACCTGTTTGTTCCATTTCGGCAAGGACGCCGATGAGCGGCATTTCGATGTTGAAAAAAAGGTCCATGAGATCAAGAGATTTCATGGAAAGGAACAATGCGTCTTTCAGCTCGAAGAGGTAGGGGACACATTCCATGAGGGTCGATTGCTCTCCCTGCAATGTCAGTGCGATATCGAGATGTTCTTCCAGAATGGAGCCAATCCCATGCTCCTTTCTCATGGGGTTTGTCAGGTATGCAGCAAGCATGGTGTCGAAGAAACGTGCCGTTTCCAATTTGAGATTTGAGATTTCAAATTTCAAATTTTCCTTGTTGAGTACGATCAGGAGGGGTTTCAGGTTGTGGGTGATGATCTCTTCGGCAGAGTTGACGATTTCAAAGAGATCTTTTTCGTTGTTTGAAAAGAACAGACCTTCTCCATCTGATGCGGCAAAGGCATTGAGCTGGAATGTGCCGGCGTTTTTGCCGTGAAAGGATGCCAGAATGGCGACGGTTTTCCTGCCCAATTGCGCCAGTTCTTTCTTCGGCCACTCTCGTTTTGTGTTATTTTCTCCCTGAATTTCTCTATAGAGTGACATAAGTTCAAGTTCCCGGTATATCTTTCTTAAGACTTGAAGATCCTCATTCTTCGCGGTGAGGGTTTCGATACTGACATCTATGGGGACATCGACCTTGATGGTGGCAAGTTTTTTACTCATCTCGCCCAGTTCTTTTCCGGCGATGAGCTTCTCCTTCACCGATGCCTTTTTGATGGTATCGATGTTGCGGTAAATGTCGTCCATGGAACCCAACGAGCTTATGAGCTCCCGGGCCGTCTTTTCACCAATGCCGGGTACGCCGGGAATATTGTCTGATGTGTCGCCGCAGAGTGCGAGATAATCACTAACAAAGGCCGGTTTCACCCCCAGTTTTTCAAGCACCTCCGGCCCCCGGGCTAGTTGATTCTTCATGGAATCGTAAATGACAACAGTATCGGAGACAAGCTGCATCATGTCTTTATCACTTGTGACGATATAGGTTTCCATATCATCATGGTTTTTGAGGTGTTCCACGATAGTGCCGATGATATCGTCGGCCTCATAACCTGCTTTTTCGAGGAGGGGAAGCCCCATAGCCTCTACAATGGACTTTACATAAGGGACCTGGGTGATCAGGTTTCCCGGCATAGGCGGCCGCTGTGCCTTATATTCTTTGGAGATGGCCTCACGGAATGAAGGCTCTTTTGAATCAAAGATGATGACGAGCGTGTCCGGATTTTCAGTATTCCTGAGCTTCTTGATCATACTGATAAAGGCGTATATGGCGTTTGTCGGTATGCCCCGGGAATTTGAGAGATGGGGCGTAGCGTAGAATGCCCTGTAAAGGTAGGAATTTCCGTCAACGAGGAAAATCCGTTTGCGGGTTTTCAGTTCGCTATTCGCTATTCGAAATTCATTATTATCATTCATAAGCACCCGCTTCATTTATGAAATATTGTTTGAACAATGCAAACTGTTTACAGGCTTGAGCCACCCTTCTATACCGGAAAATATGTTTTTATCTTAAAGGTCTTTTTCTCAGGGAACCTGTATATGGTAAGAGAATATTTCTTTTCGATATTTCCTAAGAAAATATCGATATCGCCTATTGTCTTCATGGTTACCGTAAACCAGAGATTGAGTTCTCCGTCACGTTCATAATTATGGGTGACACCGGGTTCTTCGCTGATTGTACCCGCAACCTCCTCGATCCTGTTGTCATCGATATGGACACCACAGAGAAGGCTTGCATATCCCAGTTTTTTCCGTTCCAGGACGAGGCCGATTCTCCTGATGAAGCCTTCTTCCTTGAGTTTCTTAACCCTTTCCAATGCTTCTTTCTCGTTGATTTCGACCTGTCTTCCGATGGCTTCAAAGGGCTTTTCCGTAAGAGGGAATTCTTCCTGGATGATGTTGAGTATTGCCCGGTCTATCGCGTCCATTTCATATGAATTGTTCAAAGCGCTCCTTCTTTGACTTGCAGATGGGGCATGTTTCGGGAGGAGTTTCTGTTCATGGGGCTTGCGTCGCCCCCTCCACCGGCATAAGCCGTCGGAGCCACCCCCTCAACTCGCTTTGCTCCCACGGGGAGGGTCCACTCCTTGTTGCTGTCTTGGTGCTTCTTCGAATGCAATTTTGTATTATTAAATGAATTGTTCAAAGCGCTCCTTCTTTGACTTGCAGATGGGGCATGTTTCGGGAGGAGTTTCTGTTCATGGGGCTTGCGTCGCCCCCTCCACCGGCATAAGCCGTCGGAGCCACCCCCTCAACTCGCTTTGCTCCCACGGGGAGGGTCCACTCCTTGTTGCTGTCTTGGTGCTTCTTCGAATGCAATTTTGTATTATTAAATGAATTGTTCAAAGCGCTCCTTCTTTGACTTGCAGATGGGGCATGTTTCGGGAGGAGTTTCCCTGGCACAGAGGTAGCCGCAGACCTTACACCTCCAGACAGGATAAGCCAGGTTGCCAGTGTGCAACTGTGGGGCTGCGGCCCGTTTCTTTTCGCGGTCCTGCGGCAGCGGTCTCCTTTCAGGAACGTATGATAAGCTCCTTTCGCCTTTCAGGATTGCTTCGGACACATAGAGTGTGCAATAACAGGCTCCGTAATCGTTGAGATCAATGTCCCGGTAATCGCAGGGGCAGATAATATCCAGATCTTCGCCTTTCTCACCCGTTGCCAGTCTGCAGGGACATGCGGCATAGCCATAGCGCTTTGCATTGGTTATGAGGCCGTCTATGAGCCCTTTTGTAAATTCCGTGTCAGGGTTCAGATGATAACCTGATGCAACAGCCTCCTTCGTCAGTTTGTCGTAACGAAGGTCTATCTCGACTGCACCATTCTCTTTACTGTTCATAGGCCAAGGGTTTCCTTGATCTTTGATTCGTTGTATCCGATAATGCATTCTTTGTCGTTCACCACGACAGTGGGGAAGGAACACTGAGGGTTGAAGCGTTTTATCTCTGTCAGGGTGCTTTCTTTTTCTTCACTGGAGAGGACATCTACTTCGACGAAGTCATAACCGACACCAAGGCTATCGAGAAGAGCCTTGGTTTTTTTACACCAGATGCAGGTGCTCAAGGTATAGATGAGCAGTTTACCTTTATCGATTCCATCAATGTGATGTATGTTCATATCAATTCTCCTCATGATCCCGGTATAATCTTTTTTGTTTTCATCGGACGGGTAACTTTGTTAATAGTATCATACAAGGCTCCCTGGTGAAACACAAATTTAGATGTCCCTGATGTAATGGACTCGTATTCCACTGCACCCTATATTACCAACTGTCTTTATAGCAGGTTTTATCCGGCCAGCCATTTCTCGACAATAATGTCGATTATGCCCCGTCTTTTCGACAATTTTGTCTTATCCGTCAAGCCTATGCCGACATTTATTGAAATGGATGGCCATTCCATGCTTAGTGAAGGATTGAAGAGGCCTGGCATGCTAATTGCATTTATTGAAACAAAGAAGAAGGGGTCCCTTTTGGACCAATCTTTGAGAAAAAGGAGTAAGGTCATGAAAAAAGGAAGAAACACGGCCGAAGTTTTTGGCGATGATGACGAACTGGCTGATAGAGAATTGTCAGATGGTGGATACCCGGAAAGGACGCTTGTACTCAAAGCAGAGCCTCCGTCAAGAAGGTTACAACTTATAGCACATGGCGCAAAAGAGATAAGGTGCATTCGCTGTGACAAAATAAGGCCTTTGGCCCGTGCCGAGGAATCCGAAGAGGGATGGATTTGTGAGGGTTGCGTGTCGGAGATAAGGCGGGGACGGAAGTATGGTGGGCAAAGAGGAAGATAATATGGGTCTCTTCGGTCCCGAAAAATAAAACATGTAATGTACTGCAAGCGTTAATTTCTCAAAAAATATTCTCCGAAACAGATATTTGTCAAGCCTTAAAACCTGGAGGTGTCGATGCCGGGATCTCCTTCATATCATATACAACTGCTATCGGTTGCAATGACCGGGTATCCTATGGTATGCCTCTTTTATCATCTATGATATTAAGAAAACTTTTACATTTGACATGTATTTTTATTCCCCTTCTGTACCTTTTAACGGATAAAAAAACGGTACTTATCGTTACGTCAATTTTTTTTATTACCGTAAGCATCTTTGAAATACTGCGGATAAAGGGTATTTTGAAAATTTCCCTCGTGGAAAGATACACAAAAGAAGAAGAGAGAAATAGGCCCCTGGGGAGCTTCTATTATGTCCTTTCCGGGCTGATCACTATAGCATTTTTTGACAAAGATATTGCTGTTGCTTCGCTTTTTGTCCTTTCCATTTCAGACCCGCTGGCATCTATTATCGGAAGCAAATTCGGAAGGGTCCGTTTTCTCAAAAAATCTCTGGAAGGAACGCTGGCCTTCCTCTTTTCTTCTCTCTGCATATTTCTCCTCTTTTCTTTCAGTTTTCCAATTGCCATTGCCTGCGCTGTGATTTCATCCCTGACAGAACTCTTTTCTTCCCGGCTCATTGATGACAATCTTGCTGTTCCTCTTGCAACAGCCCTTGCGCTGACAGTCTTGACAAAACTATAATACCTAATTATTACTTCTCCATGGAATTGATATACTCCTTCGAAAAGCTATCTGTAACTGGCACACCGTTGGTCGGACATTGCAAAATTCATTATAAAAATCAGGAACTTTTCCGATCCCCCCTATTTGTGCCACAAGGTAATTGACATTTCTGTTCTGAATGATAACATTTATTAACAAATATAAATTCAAAGGAGAAATAGCATGGAAAGAAAAGGAGTTGTGACATTCGGTGGAAACCCATTAACGCTTATAGGAGACGAAGCAAAGGAAGGAACTAAAGCTCCTGATTTTACGGTAATCGATAAAGAAATGAAAGAGGTAAAGCTTTCAGATTTCGCCGGAAAGGTGAAGATTATAAGCGTAACCCCCTCCCTTGATACGCCGGTCTGTGATATGCAGGCCCGGAGGTTTAACCAGGAAGCACAATCACTATCTGGTTCGCTGGTTGTCCTCAACATCAGTATGGACCTGCCTTTTGCAATAGCAAGGTTCTGTGCCGGTGCAGGGATCAACAATGTTCACACACTTTCAGACCATCGGGAAGCCTCATTCGGAAACGCTTACGGAGTGCTTATAAAGGAACTGAGACTCCTTTCCCGGTCTGTTTTTGTAATCGATACGTCGGACATTATCCGCTATATTGAGATTGTTCCGGAAATTACCAATGAGCCTGATTATAACAAGGCGCTGGAAGCGGCCCGGAAACTTTCCTGAGGCCACCTCATTTGGCGCACGTTTGAAATTCACCAGGGCATTGGGTGAATCGGCCATAAACGGCCCTTCACCCACACCCGTGATAGCGTTTTTTCTTAGTACATTGAGAAAAACACCATATTGCGGGCTTTATTAAATACCATTGCATCTTTAATGATCTTAAGCTCAATCGTTTATTCTATGTGTGATTTAGCTGTTTTGACAGCGAGATCTCTGTCCTTTGTAAACAACCTCCACTCCATTCCTGACGAGTGAATCCCGGCTTCTTTGTCCTGACCTCTGCCATAATACCAGCGTCCAAAGCGCTCAACAGTAGAAAAGGGATGATTGCCCGTACAGAAGATTCCGCAAGGTTTAATCTCCTTGAAATAAACTGTTTCCTCGGGACCTTCGTCATAAGACAGGTCATCTGGCAATATTATTTGAGATACATCAATACCTTCTGCTTCCTTTTTATCCAGCCAGTCTGATATGTTCACTGATCTTTTTCTCCTTTTATACCCGTTGATGTTAACAGATCAACCGGTCAGACAGTAATAACCGGCTACACGGTTCGGGCAATATGGACAGATGCATTACGTCCCGCTCAGTCGGTCCAGCCCAATCCTCCTATCCAATGATATCCCACAATACCCATGAACAAGACAACAGCAGAGAGAAGACCTGCTATCACAATATGTGCGACCATCCTTCTTACGAATATCGATGGCGGTGCTATCTTCTGATACCTTTTTTCGTACATATCTGTCCCCCTTCGGCGCCCCACATAGTACGTCCTTATCTATTATCACTTGAGAGCAAGCAGTTCAATTAAAAAGCGACTGATTTGGGATAAAAGACATAGTTGGCCGATATGACAAGCCATTGCCCAATGGAGGATAGTGGTTGCCGGGGAAATAGACGGGTATCATTAAAACAGCGAAGAAAGTCTCTCTTCACAATTTGCTTGAAGAAACCAGGCATGAATGGTTATCATTATCTATCATATTTTATATATAATAAAAGGGGAAAGATGAAGACAGAGAATATTTTCTATGGAGCTTCGAATGCACATCGAATGATAAGGTATCTCACAATCGTTATGTGCCTGATTTTTCTTCTTTCAGCATGCGCTACCTCGACACCACAGAAGGTACAATGGAAACGGGATGCTGAACAACCGCTCACCTGTTCGAAGGGCCCCGATTGTGAGGCAAAATGGACCCGCGCCCTGTTATGGGTGCAGAATAACGCCAAGGCCGAGATACAGATCGCCAACGAGACCATCATAACCACAAGCTTTCCCTTGTACAACAATAATGCAGTTATTTCAATCACGAAAACTGAAAAGGATGCCGGAACATATATGATTAACTTTCGTGCCTCCTGCTCAGCCATAATGGGTTGTGAGCCGACCATATTGGAGCTTAAGGCCAGTTTTGCCAACTATGTCATGAAATCGATTGATACTCAGCCTGCAGGTGCATCAACAACATCAAAAACGCAGAAGGAAAAAGGTATTGTTTTACCGAAAGCAGATCTTGGCGCTGTCACGGTTAAAACAAGCCGGGCAGCAGCAGAAAAACTGGGTATGAAGGAGCCGAAAGGTACCCGCATCATTTACATTGGATCGGACAGCACAGCTTTTGATGCCGGGATGCACGTGGATGATGTTATTCTCAAGTTTGCTGAGATAATAATAGACGATGCCCAGGATTTAGATGCCGCCCTTGAGCAGACAGTGCCACCTAAAATAGTCCCTATTACGATATGGCGTGCCGGTGCAGGTGAAATGGTACTAACCGTGCGCTTTCTTAAATAAAGGATGTCTTCAGCGTATGCAAAGCTTACCTTCTTGCCCCTCGGTTTGGTTCACCCGCGTCGTTTGTATCCGATATTCAGCCTATTCATTCTGTTCCTCAAGGTGCTTGGGTTTATCCCAAGGAGGCGGGCGGCGCCATCGGGGCCGTGGATTTTTCCCTTTGTCGTTTTAAGAGCTTTCTTAATATGATGTGACATAGCTTCATCCAAGGTGGGTATGTCATTGTTTTCCACACCATCATCAAGTCTTGTTTCCTTCCTGAAGAGAAATGTGTCCGGCGACAACGTATCACCTTTACTGAGAATAAGAGCGCGTTCAATGACGTTTTCAAGCTCACGGACGTTTCCCGGCCAGGAGTAAGCCATAAGGCGATCGATTGTACCAGGGACAAGAGTTGGAATTGTTGGCAATTTCAAGTCCCTTGATTTTCTGATGATAAGATGATGAACAAGGGCCGGGATGTCCCCTTTTCTCTGGCGAATGGGAGGAATAAAGATAGGAAAGACATTCAATCTGAACCAGAGGTCCTCGCGGAAACGTTCTGCTCCTACCATTTCTTCAAGGTTACGGTGAGTGGCGGCAATTATTCTGGCATCAACGGGAATCGAATGTGAGCCGCCAACCCGTTGTATCTCCTTATATTGAAGCACACGGAGCATCCTCACCTGTACTTGAAGAGGGAGTTCTCCGATCTCATCAAGGAATATGGTGCCATGATTGGCACGTTCGAAACAGCCATGTTTTTGGCCTATAGCACCGGTAAAGGCCCCTTTCTCATGTCCGAAGAGTTCGCTATCAACAAGAGTCTCGGGAATAGCGCCACAATTGACTTTTACGAAAGGACCATCTCTGAATGCAGACAAACCATGAATGGCGCCTGCAATAACGTCTTTACCTACGCCGGTTTCTCCCCTAAGCAGTACAGGGCTGTTAAGGGGAGCCACCTGCCGTACCATATCCATAACCCCCTTGAGACCAAAATCTCCGCCGACTATCTGATCGGCGAAGATCCTGAACAATTCCGTGTGGTGATAACGGTTGTCATCGGCTCTGAGATCCCTCAATTTTCTGGATTCTTCCTGCCAAAGAGTATGAGATACGGCCAGTGCAAAGGGTTCCTGCAAAAGAGCAAGTAATCGTGCATGTTCTTCGGAATACCTGCTCTTGCCTTCAGCCCGGACAAAGAGCGTCCCTACTCTGGTTCCTTCAATGGAGAGATACATAAGAAGGGCGGAGTAATCAGGTGGTTCAAAGTATTGTTTAAGACTCCGGCCTACAGGGTCCATATCGGGTTGGTTCACGATCCTTACTGCAACAGGAGCAAACTCCGACCGTTCAACCATGGTGTGAGGCACGTCCATCTTCAAGAGCTTCTCCCGTATATCAGAGGTAAGGAGCATGATCGTGTTACTATTCCGCCCTCCGTCAGGAGTAGCTAAAGCAATTCTGCGAAGACCACCCAAACTCTCTTCGTAGAGCCAAAGGATCATCATGTCTGCCGGAATAAACTCCTGCAGGTAGACAAGGCAATGGTGCAGAGCGGTCGATATATCTCGGCTGCTGCATATGTGCATGGTTGCTTTCCGAAAAAACTCGTTTTCATTAATAGTCATAACGGCTCTTTTCCTTTATGGCCGTGGGTTAGATTACTTGCCATATTTGACAATTTTATATTAAAACTGCCTAATAAGGCAATACTAATTGTCAAATATGGCAAGTAATACGGGATACAATGATGTAACTATCTGTTATTGATGGATATTTGTTCTGGTATACCTTTTGCTATATAAAATCATGATGTTTTCAGTTGCCTTTCCATCGTGTCACAAAAACCGGAATAGGAATAAGGAGGTGGGGAATCAGAGAATAAAATGAGGTTTAAGAAAACGTTTTTGCACTATGACTAACAAGGAGGGCTGTACAATGAAAAAGTGTTTATTTGTCATGCTGTTAATTGCGATCATGTTGGCTCCATGTATGATTTTTGCGCAGGGAAAAGGAACTGTTGCTGATACAAAAGGCTTTGAACCTCCGAAACCGAAGCTTGAATTTCTGGGCCGTTGGTCTGTCGATCTCGTTGCTCCCATATGGGAACTGGGGCAGACATCGGATCTTGGTAGGCGCCGCATTATCCCTATTACCGGTGGAACCTTCGAAGGCCCCAACTTCAAGGGCAAAATCCTCAACAATGGGGCAGATTGGCAAATTGTTACTAAAGACGGTCTTGCGATCATCGACACAAGATATCTGCTCCAGACTGATGACGGTGAATATGTGTACCTCCAGACAAAGGGCTATCGCTTTGGACCTCCTGAGGTTATGGCCAAAGTAGCAAAAGGTGAAGTCGTTGACGGCAATCTCTACAATTTCCGCATTACCATGCAGTTTGAAACCAGCTCCAAAAAATATGACTACCTGAACCGTCATATCGGCATCGCTTGGGCTATGCGTCTTGGTAATGCTGTTGTGTACGATGGATATCTCGTCAAATAATAGTTATCAAAACAATTTTCTTAGGGTGCAGAAAGAGGGGGCCTCATTGGTCCCCTCTCCTCGATACAAAGGGACGCATCACCGAGGGAGGCAGGAAATCCACGGGCAACGCGTGAGCGTTGCGGTATATCTGAAGAAACCCGTGCCATTATGAAAGAAGACCTACAGAAGGCAGGTTCACTTTGTTTTAACGTTTATTCTCTCTTGCTACAGATGATATGCTGTTACCCGGTTGTTCATGGTCTAAGTGCGATGATTTGCAGCCGAACTTCTTTTACAAATTCTGCAGGATCAGAAACAAACCTGATAACACGTTTATTCTTTTCATTAGAAACAATAATAATCTTGCCGAAATTCAACATCGAACCAAGAGAGGGTTGATAGAAATCAATGGTTGTTATCTTATTGAGCGGGATATCATAAGACTTTCTCACTGGAAAACCTGCATCGATTAACAACCTGTTTCGGGTTAATCCGGTATCTGATTTGCATAGACGAATATATGAAAATGCACCCCAGACAAGACCAAAAGCAATGAGCGCCAGCGCATTATATCCTTGAGACCTGAGCGCCAGTCCTCCTATAATGATCACCAGCATCGGCCCAAGGAGTATAGCCCAGTGACATTTGGCGCGATAAATAATTATTTCATCGGTTGTTAATCTGCTATCCATTTGAATTCATATTTATTTTTTTAATCGTTAAGTGAGCCCCCGGGAAAATTTCGGCGGGCTCACTTCTTAATGCGTAACCGTGATTCCTCATAAAGGATTATCTGATTATCCTTTACCCATCATTAAATTTGGCAGCCACAGTGCAATCTGGGGGAAAACAAACAGAATTATTAAGGCCAGGACAAGGGCCGAAAGGAAAGGGAAAACCCCCTTATAAATTGTTTTGAAAGGAATCCCGGTAATATTCCCCAATATAAACACATAAATTGCCACAGGCGGAATGATACCGCCGATCATTAGGGTAACGCAAATCAGGATGCCGAACCATATAGGGTCATAGCCAAGCTGGACTGCTGTCGGGAAAAAGATCGGTGTGGCAAGGACCATAAATGCCAGGTCATCCATGATTGAACCGCCAATCAGGTAGATAGCGATTATCAGGCACATGACCACCACGCTTGGTACGGGAAGCTCCGAGGCCCATGTTGCCGTAATCATAGGTATTTCAGTTATCGCGAGGAAGTGACCAAAGATAGAAGATCCAGCAATAAGCATAAGAACCATAATGGAGGTTTTCAATGCCCCTTTAAGGGAGGAGGTAAGCATATTAAAATTGATTTCTCTTCGCACAAGAGCTAGAAGAAAAACTGCAACTGTACCGATTGTACCTGCCTCTGTGGGGCTAAAAAAACCGATGATCATCCCGCCTATTACAATGCCGAAAACTATTAAAATAACCAACGCCTCCGGGATTACGGCGAACCTTTCTTTCCATGTTGCCCTTTCCCCACGGGGAGCTATTCCCGGCTGTACCTTTACCCATCCTGCTATAACCACCATAAATAGAGCTGATATCATAAGCGCCGGCACAATCCCCGCGATAAAAAGCCTGCCAATGGATTGCTCAACCTGAAGTCCATAGATAATAAGCACTGTGCTGGGGGGCAATATCATACCTATAGTGCTGACAGAAGCAATCGTACCGGCGGAAAGTTCCTTTTTGTATCCGTACCGGTCCATCTCGGGCAGCGCAAGATTTGAAAAGGTTCCGACTGTAGCAAGTGTTGATCCGCACATGGCTTTAAAAGCGGTCGCGCCTACAACGGTTGTCATTGCGATCCCGCCCGGTATATGACCAAACCACTTATGAGCCCCCTGGTAGAGTCTCTTTGCGATATTTGAATTTGAGGCAAATTCCCCCATAAGAATAAATAAAGGAATTACCGTGAAACTATAGGATGTAAAGGTATCGAAGAAGTCCTTAATGATAAGATTAGCTGCCGAAGGAAAAGACATAAGAAAAGTAAATCCAAGAAATCCGACCAGCATCATGCAATACGCCATTTCAAGCCCTGTCAAGAAAAGGGCCAGTAACAATACGATTCCGTATATTCCAGCCGCTACGTCACTCATCGTTCGCTCCTTTTACTTTTTTTATCAGATCACACACTATCGTGAAGGCCTGTAACAAAAAGCTGAACGAAAGGGCAAATACAAATGGGTAATAGGGTATCTTGAAGCTTGCTGTACGCTCACCCGTTAGTCTTACGTCCATCCCGTATTTAGCGAACTGGTACGCAACAAATAAGAATAATACAATGCCGACACATCTGGTAATAATCTCGATAAAGCGTTTCTTCCCCGGACCAAGCTTCTCTGTTACTATATCAACAATTATCTGGGCGCCGAGCATTGTACCATACGGTATTGAAAACCCAAACACAATGCACCCCCCATACTGTATTAATTCCATAGATCCGGTAATCGGATGTCCAAAATTTCTTAAAACCACATCAAAGAGGGTCAATGTAACCATGCACGATAACACAACGCCTGCAATGATGAAGAGTACTTTATCAATACCGGCAACGCCTGCCACAAAACCTTTCATCTTTTTCCTCCATGTTTAATATTAAAAACATGACCTGGATCGCATTTTCAGTAGTATTATATCATTATAAATGCAGAGCGGGCTGTCTGTTACAGCCCGCTCTGCATTTAATAATCCTACTGATTTTTCTTTAAGTAGTCCTGACAGAATTTCAATGCTTCATCGCCAGGAAGCCCCTTGGATTTTGTCATCTTCACATAGTCGTCCAGGATTGGCTTCATTTTTTTGGCAGTTGCTATCTCCTCTTCTTTGGAAACTGCTACAAATGTTACTCCTTTCGACTTGGCAAATTCTACTGCCTTGGCATCCAATGCTACCCATGTCTTACCGAATTTTTCAATATACTCCTCATTGACCTTTTCGATTGCTTTTTGATCAGCGGGAGAGATGGCATTCCATTTGTCCTTATTCATGATAACGTATATGGATGTCATATAAGACATGCCATAATTCTCAATAACCGTCTTGACGACTTCGCCGATTTTGAATCCCTGTAATGCCTCCAACGGGAAAAGGCATCCGTCTACAAGGCCTCTTGAAAGGCCATCATACGTTTCGGTGACCGGCATGGTTACAGGAGAAGCGCCAAGATTTTTTACGATGTCCGCATTCTCTGCGTTAGCCTTTATTCTCAGCCCCTTTATATCGGCCGTCGATTGGACCGGTTTCTTGGTAAAAATGAAACCAGGTGCGGCGCCATGAAGAAACATTACTTTAACGTCGTCGAATTCTTTCGGTTTGAATTTCTTGTAATATTCGTTGGCCATTTTGGTTGCCTGATAAGCGTTCCTGTATCCGAGAGGTTGCTGCAGAACTTCGGAAAGCGGAAGCCTGCCCGGTGCGTAGGCCAATAAAGTCGTACCAACATCAACGATTCCTTTTACCGTGTTATCATAGACCTGCATTGGAGGTGAAAGGGTGCTGCTCGCGAATACCGTTATTACTATCCTTCCCTGTGTAGCTTGTGTAACATCCTTGCCCCACTGATCGAGCAATTTTGTTAAGGGGTGCATGGACGGCCAAAAAGATGAAAGCCTGAGTTTTGCCACCTTTTCTTGGGCATGAAGAGGGATAGAGGTAACACAGAATGCAACCACCATGATTGCAATGATACATGTCAAACCGAAACACTTTTTCATAATAAATCCTCCCTTTACGTTGTATGCGGTCAATGCCGCGTGCTCACGGATTGAAATAAACAGTCTCTTACCTTCAGGGTAGCATAGGTACACAATATGTCAAGGTGTTCCTGCTGTTCCCTCCACATATTGTCTCTTCAATTCCCTTTTCAGTATCTTCCCTGCAGGACTTTTCGGGAATTCACTTTTCACAATATACTCTTTGGGGACCTTGTAGGCCGCCAGACGGACCTTCAGAAAAGCCTTTAATTCATCGGGAACAATATTAGCTCCGGGCTTCGGTATTATAAAAGCGACCACCCGCTCCCCCCACTCCTTATCAGGAAGTCCTACAACGGCACATTCCTGTATCTCTGGTTTTGCGTAGAGAGCTTCTTCTACCTCACGGGGATAGACATTCTCACCGCCTGTTATGATCAGTTCCTTGAGGCGATCCACGATATATAAATAACCGTTTTCGTCCTGTCGACCAATATCACCCGTCCGGAGCCAATCACGGCCCCAGAAGGCCTCTTTAGTTCCCTGGGGGTTATTCAGATAGCCTTTCATGACAATAGGCCCGCGGACACAGATTTCTCCTTCTTGCCCCTGTTTCAGGATTTTTCCGGAGGTATCTCTGATCTGTACTTCTACACAATGGACCGATTGCCCCACTGAACCAACAATATGTTTCTCGGGATAATAATGATTATACGTAACAGGCATAACTTCCGTTTGGCCATAGGATTCCGAAATGGTGATCCCTGTCTGCTCTTTCCATTGCTTCACAATCTCCATTGCCATTGAAGCTCCGGCCGAGAAACAGTAGCGTACTTTTCCCAGCTTTCTCTTCAAGTCGCCGATTGTCAAAAGCCGGATATAGACAGTGGGCACAGAATAGAATTTTGTTACCCTTCCACTCTCCGTCAGTTCCAGGATCCGCCCCAGATCAAAAGAAGGCAGCAGTTCGAGACAGCCTGCGCTGAAAATAGTTGAGTTCATAATATGTATCTGGCCAAAAACGTGATTAAAAGGCATAAAGCAGAGAGCGACATCTGTCTCAAGGGACCGTTCAAAGTAGGCCACCATCCCACTGGAATAATTTATGCCTTCATGAGTCAGCATTACCCCTTTGGGAGTCCCTGTCGTACCCCCTGTATAGAGAATTGCGGCAGTATTTTTGCGCCCCCTGTTGACAGCTTTAAAATTGCCGGAGCCCATGCTAATAAGCTGCGGCAGATCAAGGTCACCTCCCGGACAAATTATCTTTTCAAGGAAATGCGAGTCCCGAAGAGGCTTCACATCGTGAAGCCGGGCTTCGGTGGTATATAAAAATCGCGGTTTGGCATGATTGACAAGGAGTGTCAGTTCCTCTCTGCTCAGCAAGGATGAGAGGGTAACCGCAACAGCGCCGGCCTTGAGCACACCAAAATAGAAAACAATCCATTCTGCCGAATTAGGCGCACAGATCCCCACATGCTCACCCGGTTTGATCCCCATTCTGATAAGACCTGTCGCTACACGATTTGCCTGATCATTGAGCTGAACGTAGGTCATATTGAGGTCATTCTCGCGGACAGCAGATCGATCGGGGAAAAAGGAGGCTGATGTTTCCAGATTATTTGCAAGATTCATAGACATACTCCCCTAATTGAAAAATTTAAGTACCGTTCATAATAGCCGTAATATCATTACATGGTATAATATTAGACCAAACTAACTATTAGATGTCAAGAAGTTTTTGTTGGTAAGGCTATTGCATAAAGGCCATCTTTTATAGTAGTCTAAAAAATATGAAGGAGTGAAATGCCAAGGTTTAAACCAATCAGGCAATCCCGTATTTCAGAGACAGTTGCAGAACAATTGAAGCAGTCCATAATCACGGGCCAGTTTAAAGAGGGTGATAAATTGCCCTCAGAGCGCGAGCTTGCCGAGGAATTTCAGGTAAGCAGGGTCGCGATACACGAGGCAGTACGATCCCTTGAGATTTCAGGCTTTATTGTGACACGTCAGGGACCCTCAGGCGGTTCTTATGTCACGGAGCTTACCTTTGAACGTTCGGTCAATGCCTTTCGGGACCTTTATAATGCCGAGAAGATTTCCATTTATGAAGTCCATCAAGTGAGGCATATTATTGAGGCCGAAGTCGCATATCTTGCTGCTAAGAATATCACCCCGGAATATGCCCAACGACTGAGAGATGCTCTTGAGGGCGAGGAACTTCCCGTGCATCACTTATCGGAAGATGTGAGTCAAAAGATGGCAGTCCATTTAATCCTTGCAGAGATGAGCGGAAACCGCTTTCTTGAGGCCCTCGTGAGGTCACTAATGGGCTTAATACGGATCGCGGTGGAGACTTTTGCGTCAGAGGCCGGAGAGGACGATTTGTTTACTTTGCACCCTGCAGGCATGCATCGCCCAATCGTTGATGCAGTCATCGCCGGTGATGCCGAAACAGCAGCAAAAGCCGCAAAAGAACATGCTATTAAATATGGCAAAAACCTCACTTCGGCAGAGAAGTCCTATCGGGAAAAAAAATCCAAATCAATCCATTGACAAGGACCCATATCGGCCCCTCCCTGAAATCTATTGCCAAGTGCCCGTTAACCAATACCCCATGATAAACCGTATTAAACTTTTTGCAGAAAGCAGTCATCTTTTATCGCATATTTATATTAAACTCCCTGAAGGATATTTAAAGTAAATAGCGAGGCCCGGATAGTGTTATTCCTTCGTATGAGTTTTTATGATGCAGAAAATGGATGGCATCGAGATCGATGTAATCAAAACCACCGACACCGGCAGCGAAATTGATACCTGCTGAGAGACCAACCATTGTTTCCGTCATGCAGCCCATCATCAGCATGAGACCATATTTTTTGGCCCTATTGTAGAGCTTGAGCGATTCAACGATACCGCTTTTTGCCACTTTGATGTTGATCCCGTGGCAGAGGTCATCCTCTGCAGCGCGTTCCAAATCAACAGTGTTAAAGACCGTCTCATCAAGAATGACAGGGAAAGGGGCATGTTTTTTGATCTCTTTCATGCCCCGGTAATCGTTCTTAGGGAGGGGCTGCTCAAAAAGCTCCACGGGGTAGCTGTTTTTCGTGAGAAAATCGACGAAATGGAAATACGTTTTTTCCGTGAAACCCTGATTGCCGTCAAGACGGATGGTGAATGTATCGATGTGTTCTTTCAGGAATCGATACACAGCGGAGAAAAAACCTTTGTCATCAGCGATATTCCCGCTCACTTTGAATTTGTATGTGGTGAATTTTTTGTTCAGTCCGTAGTTTATCCACCCCTTGATTGCTCCGATGTCGGTTATATAAGGGATGGTAATATCTGTCTCAAGTGTTTTTTGCCTTCCACCGAAACAGCCATGCTCTGAAATGCCTTTGTCATGAAGAGCTGCCCGGAACAGTGCCACTTCAAGACCCGATATGGTCATGGGGTTTCGGGGATAGGCTTTTCGGAATTGCACAATTGTATCGCCGTAGTCATCAATAGGGACAGCTTTCAAGATTGGTATGACTTCGCGAATGATGCCTTTAATGGCAGGCAGTGTTTCTTCTTTGAGGGCAAAGCTCGTGGGGCACTCGCCAAGGCTCGATGAACCATCTTTGAGGACTACTTTTACGATGACACTCTTCATGAGGTGCTTTTGACCAAGTGAAGTAGAAAATGTTGTCCTGAGAGGTCTTATAACTTCTCTGAAATATATTTTTTCTATAGCGCTCATGCGTTATCTCTGGTCTTTAACATGGAGGCATAAAAGATCTTTTTCTTACCGATTGCAGCACCTTCTTTGACAATGTTGTGAAGCCCTGTGCCAAACCTCTTTTCAAATGAATTGACGATAACGACACTTCCTGTTTCCGATGCTTCAATGAACTCTTCGCCACCTATATAAAGCATAACGTGGCTCATTATGTCATACGCCCCTTCTGCTGATATAAAGATCAGATCTCCAGGTTCAAGCGTACTGCAGTCGAGTTGCGTCGACGCTCTCCATTGATCGCAGGCGTCTCTCGGTATGTCGAGGTTGTGCACCCGGTATACAAGGTTGGTAAGACCTGAGCAATCTACACCAATAACAACAGAAAGATCGGTTCCAGTTTCAGGGTTCGGGGTTCGAGGTTGGTGAACTCCGGGGCACTGCCCCCTGCCCTCCTCACTCTGTCCCACAATGGGCGTATAGGCGCTTCTTCCACCCCAGAGATAGGGCATGTCGAGGAAAAGTTTTGTTGTTTCAACAATATCCTGTCTCAATTGCTGTATGTCCGCTGCTGGTTCTATTGACTTGACATCGGTTTTGCTGACCCAGCCCTCATGGCCATCACTGAAAATTGTTTTGTAATAATTATCGTTTCCCGCATCGTCTATGGTAAGCCTGGTCCCTATTGGCACAAGAAGCACGCATTCTGCTGTAACATCAGGACCTGTCATAATTAACCCCTGAAGTTTTTTAACAACGCCATTGAATGTCGGCAGTGTATCAAGAACCATGACAGCTGTTTTTTTGACCCAGCCCGGGTAGCCACACCAATCACCCTGTCGTGTTGCCTTTTTCTGTTCTATTGCCTCCACATGATACCAATCACCACGCTCCTCATCGCAGAGGAGAATTTCATTACAGAGAAGCTGGGTTTCCTGCAGATCATCACGGGTGTATCCGGGAGATGGTGAAATAGGTTCTTTTCGGAGGTTTGCGGCAGGGACAGTGACAATGAGGGTTTGTTTCTTCACGAAATCTTCTCAAGCCTGATCGTGGATGCGCCTTTTACTTTTTTGAGGATTTTCGGATCTCCTGAAATCCTGCCCACAAGATTCACCTCGCTTGCAGGGACAGGCTCAGCGTCGTGGCTCAATGGCGTAGGTCCGAAAAAGATGGCCAGGGCCTGTCCGGGCGGCCAGTACCCGATGTCCCCTATCTTTACAACCCTCGTTGCGGTTTCATCGAGAGGCATTGTAAGGGGGATTTCAAAGTAGAATTCATCACCCCATTCATTGGGAGCTGTTTCCATGGGAAGCTTGTCCGCAATGGCCTCTGCACAGGCAGTATCAAAAAGTTCGGCTTCGATTATTGCCTGCGATATGATTATCCTTATCTTTGTCGCCACAAAAACCTCCTTGTAGGGTCTCCATCGTGTGTGTTGCAAGAATTATATTAAACCCTTCTCTTCGATTTTCATAGGGAGAATTTTTGATAAATAGGTATGAACAGGGAGATTATAAATCGAGGATGATTTCGCTCAGGAGACGTTTCGGCACATGATGGGTTTTATTGACGTCCCGCCAGTATTTGATATCCCCGTCTTTTGCTTCAACGATGACAACGCGCTCTTTGGGTTCACCGATGGCAAGGACAAGAAGAATCTCGTAGCGTGCTGGGATAGCAAGGAGGTCTCTCAGCCTTTCCCGCTGGATCGATGCGATCATACAGCCGCCAAAGCCCATTTCAGTTGCTCCCAGCAGGATACTCTGTGATGCAATGCCATGATTACAACCAAAATCCTTCGCGATCTCTGTATCACCTGCTACGATGATGTAGCCCGCAGGTTGTTCGCCCTCTTCAGGGCCGTGCCAATCTTTCAGATATCCAGCCCATGCAAGACAGGAAAATATTAAGGAATTCTTCTCCGGTTTCCAGGACAGGATGAACTTTAATGGCTGTATATTTGCCGTAGAGGGGGAAAGACGTGCAAGCTCAACAAGATCTTCGAGCTGCTTTTTCGTAATCGCTTTATTCTGATAAAAGCGCCTATAGCTTCTGTTTCGTGTAATCAGGTCATGGAGCATAACAATGGAAATATAGCACACTTTCGAAAGATGTCAAATCGCCTGATGTTCTCACCATTTTCATGGAAAGAAAGGCTTTATTTCCCTGCACAACTCTTCCGGCAGGACAAGACAGATTGGTTCTGCGAGGACCGTCTGGAAGAAATTCATGTCAGGGGCAAAGTCTCGCATATTGAGGAACATTCTCGGTGTAATTCTGAAATGGCAAGGGAAGGACTTCTGTCCCAGGGGTCCGAAAAAAAGAGACACATTGAAGCTGTAAACACCGGTTGCCTCATAATACCTGAAAGCGTTGAGCAGACCAGAGACGAGGTTATCGATATGGGTATCCGTAAAATCATCTATAGAAAAGGCATCAGGGAAGACACAGAGGAGATCACCAAGGAAGCCGAAGCAGACAAAAGAAGACAACCAGTGGGAGTTTCCTATTTGTCCGATATAGCGCTCCCCACTTTTCCGTTCTTCTTCTATATAATCCAACCAGAACATGGTATTGTGCTGCCGATGAAATCTCTCCGATGCTCTCAACTCATCCATGAATTGGTTTCCCGGATAGGCAGTAGCAAAATATTGCTGATGGGGATGAACGATCCCTCCTCCGGAGGGCGGCATATAATTCCAGGTCATGAGGTGATACGGAAGAGAAGGATCAATAGTATAAATCTTTTTAAGAAAATCAATGCCAAGGGAAAAAGCGTCGAGAAGCCTTTGCCGGGTAAAACCCCTATAGGTACCACATGGTCATCAGTCATGATGAGGACGCTACTATGGACATCATAAGGAAAGAGATTCGGGATGAGTGTTGCCTCTCCCCTGGAGGACCTTCCTTCGGCAAAGATATCTTTTGTGAATTTTGGAGTGGTCTTTTCCCTATTTTTCAGGCAGAAAGGACAAAACCCCTTTATTTCCGGCTTGGTGTATGATTCAAGATCGAGTTTTTGTGGTTTTGCCGCGCCAAAGTGGGAAAAATGGCCTGTTCTTCCCGTGAGGGGGTCTATACGGACCTGAAATTCCATTGATGTCGGTTCGTAATCTTTTCTTGGATCAAGGAAGACACTCTCGGATGTGATGATTTGGAAATCAATCTTAGATGACATGCACACTCTCCTTTACTTACTTCCGGCAGAACCTTCGACAAAGGCAATCATAAAGAAAAGAATATATAGAAAGGTGAAACCTGTTGTTTGTCAGAAATATCTATAGGGTCTTTAACCGGCATGTTCCGGATGCACTATAACTCTGATTTAGCGTGGTTTCATTATCCCAAAATGTGTTATTAATTGCAAGAGGTCTTTGTTTATGAAGAAAGGATTGACAGAGAGGGTCTATTTGTATTATAAAAAATATCCGGCGCGGGAATAACTCAGCGGTAGAGTGCAACCTTGCCAAGGTTGAAGTCGCGGGTTCAAATCCCGTTTCCCGCTCCAGTAATAAAATAGTTGCTGGTTAAAACGTGACCTGCTTCATTACTAAGGATATAGTCGCGGGTTAAGGCGTACCCGCTCCAGTAACAAAATAGTTGCGGGTTGAAACATTGCCCGCTCTGAAAAAAGCAGTTATCAGTCGATAGTGAATAGTCGTCAGAAGAATCGGCTCCTATCTTATTCACTAACAGCTATTCACTATAACAGAGTATATAATGGCGGCATCGCCAAGTGGTAAGGCAACGGTCTGCAAAACCGTTATTCTCCGGTTCAAATCCGGATGCCGCCTCCATAATTAAAAAAAGGATTGCAGGTACTCAAAATCCTGCAATCCTTTTTTTATGTATTTTTTGTCCGGTAATGTGCCGGAATAAACCGCAACAATCTCAAATCATCTCATCAAGAAATAAGTTCCATGCGCTACTGATGTATGAAAAATACATTAGTAGCGCATTTTATAGCATTCTCCTTAATATTCTCGATTATACACTTTGAATCTTTTCATTGAAAACTTTCTCTAATTCGGCAAGTGCCACTTTAAGATCAGCCTCCTCGATGGTCGGACCGCACCAGAAACGGTAACCCGGGGGAGCTTCTTTGTAAGAGTTGATGTCATGAGCGATATTTTTCTTGCTCAGGTCGGAAGTGATGCTTTTCAGGAACTTGCCTTTTGCATCGCCGTCCATAGCCTTGATCTTGGGATGAATCACCGAGAGGCAAACAGACGTGTTGGAACGGACTTTGGGATCATCGGCCAGAAATTCGATCCAGTCGGTTTTGGCAACCCAGTCTTCGACCACTTTCAGATTGGCATTGCTTCTTTTAACTAAACCGTCAATGCCGATTTTACCCGCCCAATCCAGAGCATCCAGATAGTCTTCCACGCAGATCATGGAAGGCGTATTGATGACGTCGCCGTCAAAGATTGCCTTGCTGATTTTGCCGTCTTTCTTGAGACGGAAAATTTTCGGCATCGGCCAGGGCGGATCGTAGGATTCAATGCGGGCGACTGCTTTCGGGCTTAAAATCATCATACCATGCGCTGCTTCACCGCCCAGACATTTCTGCCAGGAAAAGGTGAAAACATCGACCTTGCTCCAGTCAACATCATTGGCAAACGCATAGCTGGTCGCGTCGCATATCGAGAGCCCTTCCCGGTCTGCAGGAATCCAGTTCCAGTCGGGAATCCTCACGCCGCTGGTTGTGCCGTTGGCGACGAAGACCACATCGCTTTTCCAATCAACTGCGGTGAGATCGGGAATCTTGCCGTAATCGGTTTTGGTAATCGTAGGTTTAAGTTTTAGCTGTTTGTTGATGTCCGTTGCCCATCCGTTGGAGAAGCTTTCCCAGACCAGCACGGTAACCGGTTTGGGACCCAAAAGTGACCACATGGCGCATTCAAAAGCACCGGTATCGGAAGCCGGCAGAATGCCCACAAGGTAATCTGAGGGAACATTTAAGACTTTTCGTGTATCGTTCAAGGCTTTAACGATTCTTTCTTTGCCCAATGCGGATCGGTGAGATCGGCCGACTGGCGTGTTCTTCAGTGCATCGATACTCCACGATGGTCTCTTGCTGCAGGGTCCGGAACTAAAATTAGGGTTGTGCATAAATAACGCTCCTTAAAATAAATTTTCTAAAAACTATCTCTTTCTTAGCCAGTATTGAGGTCTTTACAGAATAATTTTAATCAACATACGCCTCTACACTGTAGAACTATCTCGATCAGGATGCTTTGCAATTATTAATATATTGCATGCCGTAATTCCCTACATATTAGTATTTACAGGATATATTGTCAATAATAATGGTGCGCAAGGATATGATTGATTATCCATTACCCTTCAACCAGCTTAGCCCAATATACAAAGGTTAACCTGCATATGGGGAGGGCAGGAGGTGATTTTTCTCAAATCATTTAATCAAGCAAGAAGTCCCATGCGGAATCGTTGATCCAGAGACTATAGTATCCTCGACCGAGGAGCCCCTTTGGTTTGATCGTATAAAGATCGGTCCCTATCTTTTTCATCTCGATGGTTTCATTTTTTCCAAAAATAAAGCGGGGCTTGCCAAGAGGGGAAGGCCCTGCAAAGAGCATGGGGTTCAGGGTAAGGACGCTCAGATCATACTTTCCAAAAACAACAAAATACTTCATATCTTTCAAAAAAAAATGGGGTGGCTCGTTGGATTCAATGAAAATCAGATTTTGTTCGTCGAAGATAATATTAGGCAGGAGCCTTTTGAGGGTTTTATCAGTTTTAATATAAACACCGGGTTCTTTCGGATTGACTTTATCATCTTTCGTGTTGGCTTTATTCTCTTTCGCATATAAAGGAATACCAACTAGGGCAATGAAGAGAATACCTATCAGGACCCTGTGCAGCGCTGTGGTTGCTTTCATATAAACCTCCCTGTTATTTCCCGGTCATATAACCGTCACGATTACCTTTCTTTTCCTTGGTCCGTCAAACTCCATAAAGAATATACCTTGCCATATCCCGAGTTGCAAGGTGTCCTGGATGAAAGGGACCAAAACCGATGATCCCGTCAGCACAGATTTGATATGTGCATCGGAATTTCCTTCAATATGTTTGTAAGGGTAATCCGCCGGCGCTATTTTATTAAGGGCAACAATGATGTCGTTGATAACATCCGGATCGGCCGCTTCATTTATTAAAAGGCCGCAGGTAGTGTGCGGGGTATAGACATGGAGAAGATGGCCTGCTTTTCCACGTGCTGCCTCTGTTACCCGGCCGGTTATATTTACGGCCTGGATTCTTGATGAGGTTTGTACGCTGAGTTCAATCATGGAAGCCGCCACATTGTACTGAAAACAATTTTATTGATGGCCGTGTTTGATGTACAGCCCGTGAGCAGTTGCTTCATTGCTGAAATATAACACAAAAACCTGTCCCTGAGTAATATCATTTTACTTGATTTTTTTCATGTGAATCTGATAGATAGTAACAAGAATAAAGAAGGATACCAATGCAAAAAAGATATCTATTAGCACCGGGCCTGACCCAGATTCCGCCCGAAGTGCTCTTAAAGATGGCTGAACCGATCATTCGCCACAGAGATATTGTGGAAAAATACGGTGTGACAGGGGCAGGATCAGCTCAAGGGCAAAATCTCGGACTTGCCACTTCGGGTATGCCGAGAAGTATGATGTTATTACCGCTATAGCCGCTCTTGAGGTTACCCTCAGAGACTAGGGATATAAGTTCGAGATGGGTAAGAGCGTCGCAAAGACTGTAAACTGATTGAAAGATTTATAAAATGTATTAAGGAGGTTTTCGGGTGAAGGAACAAAGCAGTAGAGTTCTCATTGCGGACCAGATGTCTGATAGTGCTATTGAAATATTGAAAAAAAACGGTCTCGACGTTGATGTTAAAACAGGGCTCAAGACCGAAGAGCTTCAGGCAATCATCGGAGATTATGATGCCTTGATTGTCAGGAGCGCCTCAAAGGCAACAAAAGAAATTATCGAAAAAGGAAATAAGTTGCGGGTTATAGGCAGGGCAGGTATTGGCGTTGATAATGTAGATGTGGCAGCTGCAACGGAGAAGGGTGTAATTGTTATGAATACCCCTCAGGGAAATGCCCTGGCCGCTGCGGAGCATAGTATTGCCCTTATGTTTGCGGCAGCGCGGAAGATCGCCTATGCGGACAGGACCATGAAAGAAGGCAAATGGGAAAAGAAAGCCCTCATGGGTATTGAGATCTATGGAAAAACACTCGGTATTATCGGCATCGGCAATATCGGTTCCATCGTCGCCGAAAAGGCCATTGCCCTGGGAATGCGGGTCATTGCCTTCGATCTTTTTGTCTCCAAAGAATTTGCGGCAGGTAAAGGGATTGAACTGGTTGATTTCGATACACTCCTTAAAGAAAGTGATTTTATAGCGATACATGTTCCCCTTGTAAAAGAAACGAGAGGCCTTATCAATAAAGACGCCATCGCAAAAATGAAAAAAGGCGTTATTCTCATCAACGTTGCCAGAGGCCCCATTGTAAACGAGAAGGACCTTCTGGAGGGCCTTGAGAGTGGACAGGTCGGGTATGCCGCGTTAGATGTTTTCGACGAGGAACCTCCACCAAAAGACAACCCCCTGGTACTTTCCGGAAAGACGATCTGCACACCCCATCTCGGCGCCTCTACCATGGAAGCGCAGGACAAAGTGGCAATCGACATTGCAAATCAGATAGTAGAATTCTTTTTCTACGGGGTTATCAAAAATAGTGTAAATGCCCCTTCTCTGTCTCTTGAGGCGGCAAAACAGATAGGGCCCCATCTCAAGCTTTCTGAAAACCTGGGGACAGTCGTATCTGCCATTACGGAGTTCCCCATCAAAGAGATACAAATACAATATATGGGTGAGATTTCCCGGATGGATACGAAAGTTCTCACACAGGGTATTTTGAAGAATGTCCTTTCCCGGCAGATGGAAGGAGTCAATTATGTAAATGCTCCTCTAGTCGCAAAAAACCGTGGTATTACCGTGAAAGAGATTAAAGTAGCCGACCAGTATGATTTTACATCCCTTGTTACGATTACTCTCCGCGGGGAGAAGGATGAAAATACGGTCCAGGGAACATTGTTCGGCAAAAAGGAACCGAGGCTTATCACGGTAAATCATATTTACCTGGAGGCTGATCTGGTCGGACATATGCTCTTTATCTACAACAACGATAAACCCGGTGTAATCGCGGGAATATCCAGTGTATTTTATAAACACGATATAAATATCGGAGGAATGCACTTCGGAAGAGAAAGCATCGGCGGTTTGGCCATATCGCTTCTCGATGTCGATAAAGATGTTGAAGACAATGTGATAAGCGAAATTGAGGCTATACCGAATGTGGTTTCGGTAAAAAGGATTGATCTTCCCTGAAAAATTCGGGGTGGATATAGCATAACTGTTTATAATTGATAATGGGCTGCTCCCTGGCGATATGGAGCAGCCCATTATCAATTAGGACAAGCGCTCATCAGAAAATACAGGTTCACTGTTTTTAATGGGAATTTTTTGATCATGGTGTTATATTGTCGCATATTCCATAGAGACATTCAGGAGGAAGAATGAAAAAGAGCAACATATTATTCATATTTATCGCATTTCTTTTTATCTTTGCATTTTCTATTTGTGATAATCTCAGCGCACAAACAGAAAAGAAAGCCGGTCAAAAGACAGATCAGCAGGTCACCGGAAATAAACAGGCGCCTGTCACTGAACCCATAGAAGAGACATTTAAAAAAACTTTTCCTAAAGTAGCCTTTGATACAATAAAGTCAACCAATATGAAGGGCATCTATGAGGTTATTAAGGGCTCCGAGATTATCTATTTTTACCCCGAGAAGGAGTATCTCTTTGTCGGCGAGATTATCACTAAAGAAGGAAAGAGCGTCACCGAGGAAAGAAAGGGCGATCTTATCATGGATAGCGCAAAAAATATTCCCCTCGACAAGGCGGTTAAGGTAGGTAATGGCAAAAATACGATTCTGGAATTCACAGACCCTGATTGCCCATACTGCCGTACAGCATCATCTTTTCTGGAACAGAGAAAAGATGTAACCCGGTATATCTTCTTCTATCCTCTCCCCATGCATCCCGATGCGCCAAACAAGATAAAGTTTATCTTCTGTGCCGCTGATCAGGCTAAGGCATACGAAGATGCAATGAAAGGCAAACTTGACGACCAGAAATATGAGGCATGCAAAAAACAAGAAGCAGAAGACCGTTTGAATCTTCATAAGGAGATTGGCAAAAAACTCGGTGTAACAGGGACGCCCTTTTTCATCATTAACGGCAAGAAAGCTGTTATTGGGGCAAACACGAAAGAGATTGAAGCTGCATTAGATAATTAAAAACCTTGTTCACGGCAGACACCGGTTTAATTGACTTGGTATGGAGGGGACCTCCTTCCCGTACCGGGAAAAAAACATTCAAAACGAGTTCCTTGTAAGGAACACAAGGAGGCATCAATGAAAAAGTCGGCAGTAGCGGTATTAGTTGTTGTTCTCTTTATTGCCATGGCAGGTTTTTCCCATGCCAGATTGAGTCCCATTCTGCAGATCATGCTTGCCCGGCTCGGCTGGATTCAATCGATTGTGACCGAACTGTCCATGAGCAATTTTGAAGGTTTGAAAAACCATGCCGACCTGTTGGCCGCTGATGCCCAGAAAGCAGGCGAGACAGCGCCGGCAGGGAGCCCACCGCAAAATTTCAGTTACAAACTCAGGGATGCCGCAAGGGCAATGTCAGATGGCGCTTCCAAAAAAGACGGTGCCATAGTTGTAAAACAATTCGGTGAAACCCTCGCGGCCTGCTATACATGTCATGCAACGCTCAGGGACAAATAGTTGTTGTACAGTTTTGACGGGAAAGCCCCCGAAATCGGAAAAGAAACGTATGTCAGCGAGCATGCCCTTGTTATTGGCGATGTAAAGATCGGAGACAATTGCTATATTGGTCATGGAGCCATACTCCGTGGAGATTATGGCTCCATTTTGATCGGCTCCGGCACTGCCGTAGAAGAAGGGGTTGTCGTCCATGCCCCGCCAGGGAGGGCGAGCATAATCGGTGATAGAGTGACCATCGGTCATGGCGCTGTCATCCATTCAGCGAAGATAGGAAATTTCACTGTTATCGGAATGGGCGCTATCCTCAGTCTTGACTCTGAGATAGGACAGCATACCATCGTTGCGGAAGGATCAGTCGTCAAGAAGGGCCAGATAATTCCCGATAGGGTAGTCGTCGGAGAAAATCCCGCCAGAACGCTCCGTGCAATCGGCGAGAAAGATATTGAATTCTGGGACAGGGGCAAAGACCTCTACATAAACCTCGCAAAAAAATACCTCGCTATCGGTATGAAGAAACTCTGAGAGAATGATATGAAAAAAGTGTATAGAGAAAAACTTCCCGAGGGGAAGGATATTGACGGAGCAAAAAGATGGTCTGAGGATAAGGGTGAATTTGTCCAGATATCATACCGGGAAGATATAGGCCATCTTGCATTTTTTGAGTTGAAGAAAGGTCACGTCCGAGGTAACCATTACCATGAAAAGAAAGAAGAGGTTTTTTATATTATCAGCGGTAAAGTTCGCGCCCTCTTTGTTGATATCGACAGTTCCGAAAAAGAGGAACAGCTCCTGACGAAAGGTGATAAGATAAAGGTCAGCACCCGTGTAGGCCACGTCTTTCATGGCGTGGAGGATACCCTCGTTGTTGAGTACAGTCCTCAGTATTACGACAAAGAGGATTCAGTCAGGATGGACCTGGAAGATTAATCCTCTGTTCTTTTCTTTGGTGTTACCAGCACCTTGTCTACGTTTTCAAGGTCAAACCACCATTGTTTGTCTGTATGGGGTTTTCCATAACCCAGGAAGTCGTCTCCTTGAATGGCAAAGCTCCGTGCCAGACCGGATTTCCTCATGGTCCATCCCACTGCCCGATGCAGGAGGGTATATGGTTTATTCCAGGGACATACTTTAATACAGACACCACAGCCGGAACCCCGCTTGTTGCCTACCCTCATGGATGTACATTTCTCTATATCCGCGGGCCAACGTTCATAACCGTTGTGCATGATCTTATCGCCAAAACTCAAAGCCCCGGAGGGACATTCTCTGGCGCATTTTTTACATTTTGAACAGAAATCCTGAAGACCGAAGTCGATTGGCTTGTCGATGGCAAGAGGTATATCGGTTGTGACGACTGCTGCCTTAAAGCGCGGGCCAATGAATGGGTTGATAACACAATCGCCGATTCTGCTCATTTCGCCGAGACCGGCCCAGAGAAGAATGGGAGGAACAACGACCTGATAGTTCCGCGCATGGTGGGCCCGCGCAGGATAACCAAGTCTTCTGATATAATCTGCCAGAATGCAGGCAATAAAGGCAGACGTGGAATAGGAGAGATAACTCATGGCGTTACTTATCCAATCGTTCCCCCGTGAAACATCGGACGTTTTCCAGTCCTGATCGACGAGGATGGCAATGGCGTATTTATGGGTAAGTTCAACAGGTTTTCCGTCGGGAAAACTATGGGAATATACGGCATACGGCGGCAGTTCGCAGATACCGACGAGGTCTGCCCTGAGAAAGTAGGCAAGTTCCTTGATGTGCCGGCTCAGTACCTGGGGATCTTCAGGAATAGGTGCTCTCTGTCCTGCAACTATGCCGTCGACTACATCTTTCAAATGTGACAGCATATGGACTTCTGCGGCAGATACCGGGTGCTTGCTGACGAACCTGGTTACCTCCTTCTTGATAGCGGGGCCAAAATCACCCCGATAGGCCCTGTTGAAACCCTGTTCCCCTTCATGGGTCCTTTGGATTTTGTCATCGAAGATTAATGTTGTCGGTCTGTCAACCCTTTTGAGTTCGTGGACCGGAAAAGGTTCAAAATCATTGTATTTCCGCTTGTGGTAGCCGCTCATGATAGAAAACCTCACTGAACATACTTACCTAAAGTAATACTACCGCTTCAGACCCTGAGAAAAAAACACTTGAGATATTGCCCCTCTGTGAAGGGCACAAGCTGGGTGTGATCAATGCCGTGGGTGTAAATTTCCAGAATATTCAATATTTTTCTGGCTTTCCCGCCGGCTTCCGACAAAAGGAACCGGAACTCGTCCAGTGTTAAATGGTTTGAACAGGAGCAGGTAACGAGGATACCCTTGTCTGCAACGATCTTCAGAGCCATTTCATTAATACTCTTATAGCCCGCCACTCCTTCTTTCTTTTTCCTGCGGTCTTTTATAAAAGCCGGAGGATCGAGGACGAGAGCGTCAAATCGTTCTGTACAGTTCTTCAGATAATGCTTAACGTCGTCACAGATGAATTGACAACGATCTGTATGGAAACCATTCAGCTTAATATTTTCCTTTGCCAGATCAAGAGCACTCTGCGAAGTATCGACGCTGGTCGCTATCTTCGCCCCTCCCGCGAGGGCATACACAGAAAAACCGCCTGTATAGGAAAAGCAGTTCAGGACTGAAGCGTCCTTTGTGTATCTCGAGAATGCCTTTCGTTTATCACGCTGATCAAGAAAAAAGCCTGTCTTCTGGCCATGCTTTACATCAACGAGGAATTGCAGTCCATTCTCCTTAATGGCAATAAGGTCAGGAACAGCACCGCATAAAAGGCCTTGGGCCTCGTCGAGTTGGTCATACTTTCTTACAGCCACATCGGAGCGCTCATAGATGCCTTTCGGACCCACAATGTTTTCAAGGGCTGCAATGATCTTTTCCTTCCAGAACTCAATTCCCCTTGTGTGAAACTGTACGACGAGGTAATCGGCATATTTATCGACAACAAGCCCCGGTAAAAGATCGTTTTCCCCGTTGATGAGACGATAGGCGTTGGTGGCGGAGCCTTCTATGTATTTTCTGCGCAGATCATAGGCGGTCCGTATCCTTTTTGTGAAGAACTCTCCGTCTACTTCTTCGCGGCTGTCATAACCCCAGAGACGAACAGCAATTTGAGAGTAGGAATTAAAATACCCCAGAGCAAGGAATTCTCCTTTTTCGGCAAAAAGACGCACCGGTTCCCCTGATTGGATCCCATCAGGGATTTTCACCAATGCCTGTGAGAAAACCCACGGGTGAAAACCCGCTATGGGGCCTGTACGTTTCTGCTTGACGGTGAGACGGATCATATACAGGTAATATATTACCTGTTATTGCAGCAAATGACATTAACAATTTTGCATTGTTCATGGTTGTCGGAAATCATATTACCTGCTATAGTTATTTCAGGAAACAAGGGGATATTTATGAGCAGGTTAAAAGAGTTAAAAACACCTGTCTTCTGGGCTGAGGGACATCCGGGCACATTGGATCGTATTGGCTGGAAAATAGAGGTAAAAGGGCTCTGCAACAATCCAAAAATAATTTCCTGGGACGAATTGTCAGGTCTTCCAAAGACTATTGCCGATGCGCGCCTTACGAGCGTAACACGGTTTTCGGTCCGGGGTCAGTGGGGCGGGGTTCTCCTCAGAGATATCCTTGAGCTTGTAAAAGCCGATACAGCCGCTCAATATGTCCGTTTCTGGTCCATAAAAAGGATTTACGATACTTCCATACCCATTAACATTGCAGGCATGAAAAAGACACTGCTTGCCTATGAATTTGACGGAGAACTGCTTGAAGAGGATTACGGAGGGCCCGTGAGGGCCTTTTGTCCTTATCTGTGGGGCTATAAATCAGCAAAAAGCATCATAGGCATAGAATTAATGGACCATTATATAAGCGGATACTGGGAAAAAAGAGGCTATTCCGATGATGCCTTGATCAAGGCAGGGTCTGTGCGCGATATGAATGAAGGAGGCAAACTGCGGCGTATCCCCGATGGTGAAGTCATACGCTTTCTTGACGAGTGAGTTGATATTGACAAAGATTCAATAAGTACTTATTTATTAAGAAATAACAGAAATAAACGATTATTCGAGTTTTTTTGAAAAAATTAAATGATATAAAGAGTTTTTATAAAAGGAGGCTACCATGAGTAAGGCGCAAGCGGTAACAGACGGCGATTTCACCAAAGCGGTATTAGAGTCAGGCGTTCCGGTACTTATTGATTTCTGGGCTACCTGGTGCGGACCCTGCCAGATGATGGGGCCTGTTATCGATACCATCGCCGATGAGTATGCAGGCAAGGTAACCGTATTCAAAATGAATGTCGATGAAAATCCTGTAACACCTGCCAAATACGGTGTGCGAGGCATACCGACGCTGATCCTCTTTAATAAGGGAGAAGTTGTTGACAGGATTGTCGGTGCACAGCCGAAGGGTTCAGTAGACATCTTATTGAAAAAGGTCGTCTGATGGACTCAGAAAAAAAGGAGAAATATTTTAATGTCGTTAAGAAAGAACCCTTTGCCCGGTTACTTGATATCCGTCTCAAGGAAGTCGGGGAAGGTTACGCCCTCTGTGAAATGGAGTATAGGGAAGCTATGGACAACATGTACGGCTCGGCACACGGAGGCGCTATCTTCGGCTTAATTGATGAGGCCTTTGAAATCTCTTCAAACAGCCACGAAAACATAGCCGTTGCGTTGAATATGAATATTACCTATATGAGGCCACCCAAGAAAGACACAACTCTTGTGGCAGAATCGAAAGAAACCCATAGAACAAAGAAAACTGCATCCTACTATATTACCGTCAAACATGACGATACCCTTGTCGCTGTGTGCCAGGCCCTTGTCTATATAAAAAATGAACCCATACCCTTCCTTAAGGGTGATAAAAAGTAATAGATGAGCAGGGCCGATTTGCTCGTTGGCATAACGTGCATCACATAATTTGAAATATTTTATGGTCAGGGCTGGTAGCGGCGTCTCGGATCGAAGATGTCCCGTAATCCTTCACCCAGCAGGTTGTAACCCATGACGGTAAGGAAAATGGCAAGTCCCGGATAAAGGGAGAGCCACCAGGCGACTTCTATATTATCCTTTGCCTGCGTGAGGATATTCCCCCAACTCGCCGTCGGAGGCTGGACCCCGATACCGAGAAACGAGAGGGCCGATTCGGTCAGTATCGCACCACCAATGCCAAGGGTAGCCACAACATAGACAGGTGATAGGGCATTGGGAAGCACATGACGGAAAATAATCCTCGCTTCTGAAAAACCCTGCGCCTTTGCCGCAAGGACATATTCCTTCCCTTTGATGCTCAATATTTCGGCCCTGACAAGACGGGATATGCCCATCCAGTTTGTAAGACCGATGACGATCATAATATTCCAGATACTGGGCTCAAGCAGAGCAATGACAGCAAGGATCAGAAAGAAGGTGGGGAAGCACATCATGAGATCAACGAAGCGCATAATGACTTCATCGATAACCCCGCCATAATAACCGGAAAGCGCCCCGATGATGATCCCAATAAAAATGGCAATCCCCACTGATACAAAACCTACAAGAAGAGATATCCTTGTTCCGTAGATAACGCGGGAGAGTACATCCCTTCCGAGCGTGTCCGTACCAAATGGGTGGGAAAAAGAAGGCGCAGAAAGAATATCCTTCAAATTGGGTTCTACGGGATCGTGGGGCGCCACGAGGGGCGCAAAGAGTGCGCAAAAAAACATGGGCACAAGGATAATAAGTCCCATGAGAGCAAGATTGTGTTTACTGATTCTTCTCAAAAATTCCATTACACGTATTCCTTAACACAAAACAGCATAGTGAATCCAACGCTGATGTTCAAGCTTTTTTTATCTATTACAGGTTTATGGATTTCTCTCAGCAAAATGCTTTGAAAAGAAGGGAGCGTGGTTGGAAGTGAAAAGAGGTGGTTGTCGCTGTAAAATAGACCTGACCAAGGGGTGCTTTTTGAATTCACCGTCGAAAAAACGCCTTACCTTTAACCTGCCCCACCCCTTGGGGTGGACAAAATCCGTATAGAGCGAAAGATCACCTTCGTAAAAATCAGCCCGCTGAAGCCCCTGTGAATCGGGGCTCAAAAGGGGGAGATTAAAAATGGCAGCATTGAGAAAAGAGATACAGGCACTATGCTCTGCGACAAAATTGAGTGTTTTCCGCGCTTGGCCTTCTGATTCGTAAGGGGTCCCGAAAAGGAGATAGACATAGGTCGTAATACCTGCATTTGAAAGTGTCTTCAAAACCCTCGATGTTGTGGAAACATCATTCCCTTTGCTCATGACATCAAGCACATCCTGATCTGCCGATTCAACACCCAGTTTGAGCATGACGCATCCTGAGGCTTTAAGGGCCATGCAGAAATCAGGATCGGTCAAATGTTCAGTGACACGGACAAAACCATACCAGGGTACACCAGGAGGGTTCTCAATGAGACATTTCAGCACAATCGGGCTTATCGCATTATCAGTGAGATGTATGAGCGCCGGATTTAGTTCTTCGGCGAGGTTGCGCAGCTCCAAGGCAACAGCGTGGGGGGGACGCTGTATATATGGATTGCCTTCGGCCCTCTCAGGACAAAAGGTACACTTGCCCCAGTAGCAGCCCGATGAGGCGCTGTAGGGCATGATTAACCCCGGGGCAAAGTATTCGCTCTGATATTCAAAATCATAGACGGGTCTATAGTGTACATTCGGGGGCTGTTCTTTGCCGAGAATGGCAAGCAGTGGCGCTTCTCCGGGGCCGCAGACAAGATGGTCAACAATGCCCAAGAAGTGATTCTTCCAGAATGGGCTCTTCATCCATGAGGTAAGAAGTCCACCACCAAGAATGATCTCTACATCAGGATAGGCTCTTTTCACAAAACCGATCATGGCAAAGGCGCAGAGGGCCTGGCTGAGATAGCTCAGAGAAAAACCGATAAAGCGGGGTTGTTCTTCCTCGATAATTGCACGAAACCGCGCGGAAAAGTAAGGATAGAAAGGGTTTTCTTCAGGATGCTCCGCTGCATAGAGGAGGTCTTCGGTTTTTACCGGAGAAAGATGCCCTTCTTCATAATCTGCAAGAGATATCCGTATATCGTCTCTGCCTGTGGACTTTGTGAGAAGACGGTTCGTCTCAAGCACTGCCCGTTTATATCTATCTAATTTTCCGTAAAGACCAATATCCTTAAAAGAACGAAGATGAGAAGCGATATTTCTGGAAGCCCTGCCCGTCCATGTGTCCTCGGCAACAATGGGTCTTTTCAGAAGAAAGAGCATACCTTCAAGGCTTGCGTCGAGAAGACGGTATGGAATGCCATGAGCGTGGAGTGCACCGGCAAGCTGAGATATACCTGATGGTGGCTCACAGGGTTTCGTAACCGGAGGATGAACGAGGAGTATCATGGGTATCTCATACCAAGTTGCAATCGTATAGGCACAATAGAATCAAAAATGCCATTACTTGTAGTGAAAGAAATGGCATTTTTGATGTGCAATATTGAATGCAACGTGGTATCAATCACAGCGGATGTACGATTTCCCATTTACGATTTCCGTCTTAATGGCTTTCAGCAGGGAAAAGTTCTCCGTCAACCATGGTATACTGCTTATCACCGAAGGCGCCCACAACAGGGTCATGTGTAACCAGTATCAGCGATGAAGCAACCTTTTTGTTGACCGAAAGGATATATTCGAGGACTTCATGGCCTGTTTTGCGGTCCAAATTGCCCGTTGGTTCATCGGCAAGAATCACCTCAGGCTCATTGACGAGTGCCCGCGCTATGGCCACACGCTGCTGCTCGCCGCCTGAGAGTTCACCGGGCTTATGGTTTTTTCTGTGCTCCAATCCTACGATGGCGAGAAACGCTTCTGCCTTCCGGGCCGCTTCTGCTTCACTCACCCTTTTTATCAAGAGGGGCATCATAATGTTTTCAATAACGTTGAAATCTTGAAGAAGGTGGTAAAACTGAAAAATAAAACCGATCTTTTCATTCCTGAAAACACTCTCCTCATCGTCGGTGTATTCCTGTATGTTTTTATCCCTGAAATAAACTTCCCCTTCTGTCGGCTTATCAAGAGCACCGAGGATGTGGAGGAATGTGCTCTTACCGGCGCCGGAGGGCCCCATGATGGTGATGAACGAGCCTTTGTCGGCTGTAAAGTCGATACCCTTCAGGACATGCACCTCCTGGCCATCTTTCCGGAATATTTTCTTCAATCCTGATGCTCTCAGAATCTGCTCACTCATAGCGCAATGTCTCCACAGGATCAATTTTGGAGGCCTTATAGGACGGGTATATAGTGGCAAGGACACAGATAACGGCTGTTACGACGGCAATGAGGAGGATATCAAGTATGCTTATCTCTGCCGGAAGGCGTGTTATATAATAGATCTCTTTCGGCAGTTCGATGAGCTTTGTGTGTTTGATTATGGCACAACTGATATAGCCGCCCAGAGAACCGACGATGCTGCCCACAACGCCGATAGTAATGCCTTCGATCATAAATATCCTCATGATACTCTGTTTCTTCGCACCGATAGACTTGAGGATAGCGATATCCTTCTTCTTTTCCATAACGGTCATAATGAGGGAGGTGATAATGTTAAAGCTGGCCACAAATATAATAAGCGCCAGAATAATGAACATGGCAATCTTCTCGAGCTTCAGGGCTGAGAAGAGGTTTCTGTTCATCTCGATCCAGGTCCGTGCATAATAGTTGGGGCCGATCTTTTGCATCAGCTCCTTTCTCGTTTCGTTTGCACTGTATACATCATTGAGCTTTACCTCGATGCCCGTCGCGCCGATACCCATGACGCTTTCAACATCGCTCAAAGGCATAATAATGAGGGTATTATCGATCTCGTACATGCCTGTTTCAAAGATGCCGCCGACACGAGCCCTCACCGTTTCCGGCATAGCCCCCATAGGTGAATAACCGCCGAAAGGAACCATGAGGGTGAGGCTGTCTCCGATAAAGAGACCGATATTTTTGGCCAGTTCTTTGCCTATGAGGACATTTCCCTTTTGGCTTAATGTACTGATGTTGCCCTCTTTGACGAGAGAGTCCATAAACTTCACGTCATCGGCGTTGAGCCCTTTCACGGCAACGCCGGAGAGCTGTCTGCCACTCTGGACCATTGCCTGGAAGGTGATAAAGGGAAAGGCGTGGGAAACACCTTTGACGCCCTTTACCGTATTGGCAAGCGATTCAGGTTCTTTGATCTCTCCGCTGAGGTTTAGCAGAAGGATGTGCGGGTTTATGCCGAGAATACGGGAACGTATCTCGTTCTGAAAGCCCGTCATGACAGCAATGACAATAATGAGGGCCATGACGCCGATGGCAATACCGACAACGGCTATCCACGTCGTGAAAGATATGAATGCCTCTTTCCGTTTGGAACGGAGATACCGCAACCCAATATTAGTCTCGTAGTTCATGCGCTTAATGTCTTACCATAAGCGCGGCTGCCTTTCAAGGAAAGGGTTTTTGATGAAGTCTTATTGAAGCCATGGCCGCTATGGCAAACATATGTGGATTAAATTATGAAGGGGAATGAAAATACCGAAAACTGCACAGATTTGATGTCGGGTCGATTTCAGGATGCAGACTGAGGCGGCCAAGGTCCGGGGCACGCAGGCGTACAGAATTGTACGTCGAAGTGTCACGGGCAGCAGGACAACGAAGGTATGCGCCTGAAGGCGGCCCGACAACCTGCACCGCTTATGGGCGGAGGAGTGGAAACAATATGACCTCGCGGATTGACGGGCTGTCCGTCAGGATCATCGTCAGGCGGTCAATGCCGATGCCTTCACCGGCTGTGGGCGGTAATCCGTACTCAAGGGCCATGATATAATCCTCATCAACGGCGGCGCCTTCCTCTCTGTCTTTAATCTGTTCGAGAAACCTTCCCTTCTGGTCTTCGGGATCATTGAGCTCATTGAAACCGTTTGCGATCTCCATGCCTGATATATACATCTCGAAACGCTCCGTTACATCAGGATTGTCCTTGTTCCGTTTCGCCAGAGGCGAGACCTCCACAGGATACTGGGTAATAAATGTAGGCTGGATAAGTTTCTTTTCACAAAGCTCCTCAAAAACAAAGGTAATGAGTTTGCCCCGTGAGGTTTTTTCGGCATCTTCGAGGCCAAGTTGTTTTGCGTACCCGGCAAGCTTTCCGAGATCGTCAAGCATGGCAGGATCGAAACCTCCCAAATCATTCAACGCCTCTCTTAAGGCCTCTTCCATGGTCATTTTTTTCCAGGGGGTCGCAAAATCTATCTCCTGTTCGTTATAGACAATTTTGGTAGTACCGAAAAGCTCCTGCACAAGAGACGACACCATCTCTTCCGTAAGGGCCATAAGATCCTCGTAGGTGGCATATGCCTGATAGAATTCAAGCATAGTAAACTCGGGGTTGTGCCGCACGGAAATACCTTCATTGCGGAAATTTCTGTTGATCTCGAATACCCGCTCGAAACCGCCCACAACAAGCCGTTTTAAATACAATTCAGGGGCAATCCTCAAATAGAGGTCCATACCGAGGGTGTTGTGGTGGGTAACAAAAGGTTTGGCAACAGCCCCTCCCGGTGTCGGATGCATCATAGGGGTTTCCACTTCCATAAAATCTCTCTCCACAAAATACCGGCGGATATAGTCAACAATCTTTGCCCGCTTGACAAAGACCTGGCGAGCTTTTTCATTGACGATGAGGTCGAGGTATCTTTTCCGGTAGCGTTCTTCCACGTCAGTGAGGCCATGCCATTTCTCAGGCAATGGACGCAGCGACTTTGTGAGCAGCTTGACGCTGTCGGCAAGGATCGTTAATTCTTCTGTTTTTGTTTTAAAGATACGTCCGGTAACACCAATAATATCGGAAATATCAAACTTCTTGAATACATCGTAGGCAGGGTCTTTCAAAATATCTTTCCTGACATAGACCTGGATCTTGCCTTTTCTGTCCTGAATATGGAGGAAGGCGCTTTTTCCGAAATCACGAAAAGCCATGATTCTTCCCGCAGCAGACACCAGCTCTGTATTTTTTTCCAGTTCGTCATGACTCATACCGACAAATCGCGTTTCGATATCGCTCGTTGTCGTATAGGGCCCCCTATCCTGCGGATAGGTCTCAATACCCATATTTCTCAGGGCTTCTTCCTTTTCTTTCCGTACAGCAACCAGTTCATTAATTGGTTCCATCGTATGCTCCTGTTTAATGCATCATCTTTGTTTTATCGTTACCTATTTTACATCTATGGAATATAAATAGTATTTTTACCTTATTTTTTACTATATTATTCTATGGGACTTGCGTCGTCCCCTTCAACGGCAAAGCTGTCGGAGCCTCCCCTTCCCGCTCAAGAATAAGCTAAGAGGATTTACTACATTTTCTTTCAGTCTATCCACTATTCACTATCTACTATCGACTGCCTTTTATAGTTCTACTATAACATCATAATCGAGTGTTTTCACTATTTTCCCGTCCCTGATTTGACCAATTGAGCAGTCACCTTTGATAAAAGCAATGCCGTCTATGTCCGGGGCCTGCGTGAGAATGCGCCCTGTCATGGATGTTTCGTCCTTGCCTTCCACGATCACCTTTGTCTGTTGTCCGACAAGACGCTTTAAGCGTTTTTTTGAAATCTCTTTCTGCATCTCCATGACAGTATTGTATCTCTTCTGTTTGATAGACTTCTTTATCTGCGGTTTCATGCGATATGCAGGCGTCCCCTCTTCTCTGGAATACATGAATACACCGAGCATATCAAATTCCCAATGCGCGATAAAGTCGCAGAGGCCCTGAAAATGGTCTTCTGTCTCACCGGGGAAACCCACAATCAATGATGTCCGCAGGGTTGCGTCAGGCAGGGCATCTCTCACCGTCCCGAGAAGCCTCTCCAGATCATTCCTGGAATGGCCCCTGCCCATGGCGCTGAGCATTGCATCCTCCGAATGCTGGATCGGTATATCGAGGTAGGGAATGATTCTCGCTTCCTGCCGTATAATCTCTATAAGACCGTTGCGAATCCCCTTCGGATGCAGATACATGAGCCTCACATGATAGTCGCCTGACCTGCGGAGCAGTCTGTGGAGCAACTCTTCCAGGGTGGACCCTGTATCTTTGCCATAGGCGGTAATGTCCTGACCGATAATACTGATTTCCCGAAAACCTTTCTCCAGCAGGAACTGGAATTCTACTTCTATATCAGCGACAGTCCGGCTCGTCAGGTCTCCCCTGATAGACGGAATAGTACAGTAGGCACACCGGTTATTACATCCTTCCTGAATTTTCAGGTATGTTGAAGGAGGTGGCGTCAATATTGTTCGCGGGAACGTTTCCGAGAAGAGACCCTCCGGTTGATAAAAACCCTTCTTTTCAATGAATTTATGCGCCTCGGGATATGCTTTTCTCCCCAGAAAAAGGTCCACTTCTGGTAAAAGTTCCTTCAGCTTTTCCTTGTAACGTTCCACAAGACAGCCGGTAACAACAATCTTTTTGTTTCCGCGGGAAGCCTCTTCAAGTATCGTTTCTATTGACTCACGAATAGCGTCACTGATGAAGGCGCAGGTGTTGATGACAACAACATCGCTTCCCTCTTCTGAAAGCAGATGTCCTCTTTTTTCGAGAACGCCAACAAGGTACTCCGACTCTACAAGGTTCTTGGGACATCCGAGGCTGATAATCTTAAATTTCATAGTAATTCGCCTTTATCCATAGAGGAGACAGACTTTTTTGCATTGAGGCCCTCTTTTTCCGGTACATCCGGCGCCAATACCGATCCTGTGGCAGAGAAAAAAATCGTATTCAAGGGGGTCTTCAGGGGAGAAGTCCTTTAATACGCCGGTGATTTCACGGGCTGCCGCGTATGACGGGGTGTTGCGCTTAGTCCAGCCGAAACATCTGCCGATCTTGAAGATGTGGGTGTCGAGGGGTATCACGAGATCGCTTTTGTCCATAAAATCCCAGATCCCGCTGTCTATTGTGTCTTTTCTCACCATCCATCTCAGGTAAAGATTCCACCTTTTAAGGGGATTTGTCGCAGAGGGCTTGGGGAAGAAAAAGATGAGTTCGTTGCTGTCAGACAGGAGATATTCCCGCATTTTCCAGAGCGTCTCCCGCGCATCACCCTGGTAATATGTCTTGAACATGGCCCCGATACCGCCGAAACCTTCATATATCTTCCGCAGGGATTCAAAGAGCAACATAATATCTCTGTCCTTCTGGAACCGGTAATAGAGCCCTTCAAAACGGGTAAAATCACCTCTCTCGATGAACGTTTTCGGGCTTTCTCCCATAAGCGCAAAGATATCTTCGAGGAACCGTTTAAATAGTTCTATTTTACCATAGGCAAATTGTGAAGCAAGAAAACCTGCAATTTCGATGTCTTCCTTTACAGAATACCGGTGACAGAATTCGACAGGATCATTATTGAGAATAGATGCAAGATTGCCTTTCTCTTTATTGTAGATGTCTTTTAGATTAATTGTGGCTTCCTTTTGTAAGAACATTTTCTGCCTGCAGGGTAACAACCGTTGCATACAACATCACCCCTCAGTTTTGCTTAAATTTACAACAAAAAACGGTTGAAAGCAATTTCCAGGATATGCCAGTTTTCAGATGGAAAGGAGGGATTTTTCGTTCTGGCTAGAAAATCAAGGGATTGCGTGGAGGCGTACTTCTGTGCACCGCACAAGCAAAACCGCAGATTGACGCCGCCAGGGCGGAAAAGGACCCTTTCCATCTGAAAACTATGATATGCCGAGTATCTTATGGATCTGGAGGCTTAATCTCCACTGGGGATGCGTAAGGCAGTATTGCATTGCAGCTACGGTGTTTTCCTTTGTGTTGGCACCGTCCACGGGTTGCAGCCAGAAATACCGGAAATCGAGCGATTCGAAGCGTTCCGGCTGAGCGCCTGCTTGAGGATAGAGGAGCTTCAATTCATCACCGGATCGCACAATAAGTTCTGTCTGCGCCTTGGGGCTTACCGTTATCCAATCAATGCCTTCGGGGAGCGCACGTGTTCCGTTTGTTTCAATTGCAACTTCAAAATCTCTCTCGTGAAGAGCTTCTATAAAGTCCCGATCTACCTGAAGCGCAGGCTCTCCACCGGTGAGCACAACGAAAGGATTCACTACCCCTGATACGTTACCGGGAAATAACTCGGCAATAGCGCAGGCCAGTTCATGGGCCCCGTCAAAGACTCCACCGTTTGGTCCCGTGGTATCTGTAAAATCGGTATCACAAAACTTGCAGATCGCATCAGGACGGTCACTCTCTTTTCCTGACCAGAGATTGCAACCGGAAAATCTGCAGAACACGGCAGGTCTTCCTGTCTGCAGGCCCTCGCCCTGGAGCGTATAGAATATTTCTTTCACGATATATGCCATTTTCAGCCTTTTATGTTTTTCTGGTACACTATGGGATCAATGATTCCGTTCTCCTGAAAACCCTTCAACCGTAAGATACAGGCATCGCATTCTCCGCAGGCAGCACCCACGGACGAAGGGTCATAGCAGGTGGTGGTCAGGGAATAATCAACACCCAATCCAAGACCTGTCTGTATGATTTCTGCCTTTGTCATATTGATGAGTGGTGTATGTATCTTAAATGCTGTCCCCTCAACTCCTGCCTTTGTAGCCAGATTTGCCATTTTTTCATAAGTCTCGATATATTCCGGCCTGCAGTCAGGGTATCCGCTGTAATCAAGGGCATTGACGCCGATGAATATGTCATGAGCTTTGAGGACTTCTGCCCAGGCAAGGGCAAAGGAGAGAAAAATAGTGTTTCGTGCCGGTACATACGTTACGGGAATATGGTCGGACATTTCAAGGGCATCGCGATTTTTCGGCACCGGAATATCGTCTGTCAGGGCAGAGCCGCCGAAGCTTTTCAAATCAATATCCAGGATAATGTGCTTTTTAACGCCAAAATATTCCGCTACATTCTGCGCGGCCAGAATTTCTCTATCGTGCCTCTGACCATACCGGAAACTCAGCGCGTACGTTTCGTAGCCTTCTTCTCTGGCAATTGCAAGGGTGGTTGAGGAATCCACTCCGCCGCTTAAGAGAATAATCGCTCGTTCTGCTTTTCTTTTCATTGATGACCCCTGTTATTTTCTGAAAATGGCAAAGAGGATTGAAAGGATTATGCTGATGATGATGCTTGTCGTAATGGGAAAGTAAAAGCTGAACCGTTCTTTTTGAATGGAAATATCACCAGGCAGTTTACCCAGAAAAGGTATTTTGTCACCGAAGAGAAAGGCAAGTCCCATAACAATACATATAATACCGACTACAATGAGCATCTTGCCGAGGGCGGGCATCAACGAGCCCTCCAGTACCGTTCTTTTTCGCTGAATATACATCCGCAGTAAGGTTGTCTGTACAGATCGAGGGCCTTTGATTCCTCGACTCCTTCACTCCACCCTTCCCTGAAATCCCTGTAGAGAAATGGTATGCCATATTTAATCGACAGATCTTCGCCTGTTTTTCGTATGTCGTCATGCTTCTGGTATTTGCTGTAGAGCAATGTTGTCGTCACCGCGGCGGCCCTTTCCTCAATACCTTTTTTAAAGGTCTCTTCCAGCCGCATCCTGTAGCAGAAAAGGCAGCGGTCTTTTCCGTGGTCCAGAGCGCCCTTGAGAAAAACCTCAAGATCATAGCCTTTATTGATATCCATTGGCAGCGAAGAAATCCGGGCATAGCCCTCCAGGGTGGCAAGTCTCTTTTTGAACTCCCTGTAGGGATGAATATTGGGATTAAAAAAATATCCATAGACCTCAGCGCCTTCCTCACGCAGTTTCTTGAGCGGATAAATGGCGCACGGGGCGCAGCATATATGCATGAGGACCTTTTCCGGTTTCCTGCTCGTATTATTCATAGATACATAAGCTTACCATCAGGGAAGATATTTTTCCACACTCATGCTGCCCTTCGCTTTAAAGTACATAAAAACATATCAATAATGGGTCCGATGACCTTGAAAGAAGTTGCCACATATGGTACAAAGTTAGCAGTATTAAGCTTGCCCGGCGTCATCTACAAAAACCAAGGGACAAGACTGAAGGAGTATAAATCATGGCACCATCCGATGTTCCCGCACCATCCGATTTTATTCGTGAGATTATTGACGACAACAATAAAACAAATAAACACGGAGGGCGCGTTGCCACCCGTTTTCCACCGGAGCCAAACGGGTATCTCCATATAGGCCATGCCAAGTCCATCTGTCTCAATTTCGGTATTGCTGCACAGTATAAGAGTACCTGCAATCTGCGGATGGATGACACAGATCCTGCCGGCGAATCTCTCGAATTCGTGGAGTCGATCATCAACAACGTGCACTGGCTGGGTTTTGACTGGGCAGACCGCCTTTTCTTTGCCTCGGATTACTTTGAACAGATTTATCAATTTGCCGTCAAACTCATTCAATTGGATAAGGCATATGTTTGCAGTTTAAGCGCCGACGAGATACGGGAATATCGGGGGACTCTCACTGAGCCGGGCAAAGAGAGTCCGTATCGTAACCGGTCCGTTGAAGAAAACCTGGATTTGTTCGCCAGGATGCGCTCAGGTGAATTCGCAGACGGGGTCCATGTGCTTCGTGCAAAAATAGATATGTCTTCGCCGAATTTTGTCATGCGCGACCCTGTTATCTACCGTATCAAGCACGCGCCTCATTACCGGACGGACACTAATGGGTCATCTATCCCATGTATGATTTTGCCCACTGTCTTTCTGATTCGATTGAAAATATCACCCACTCTATCTGTACCCTTGAGTTTGAAAATAACCGTCCCCTCTATGATTGGATCGTCAATCAGCTTATTGAAGGATATCGCCCCCAGCAGATCGAATTTGCCCGCCTCAATTTGAGCTATACGATTCTGAGCAAGCGCAAACTCATCGAGCTTGTTGAGAAGAAGTACGTATCGGGTTGGGATGATCCGCGGATGCCTACAATAGCCGGTATGAGAAGGCGCGGTTACACACCGGAGGCAATCAGAAACTTCTGCGCTGCCATCGGTGTTGCAAAAAATGAAAACCTCGTCGATATTGCCCTTCTTGAGAGCTGTGTTCGTGACAATCTCAATGAGCACGCCCCCCGCGCTATGGCAGTTCTGCGGCCCCTGCGGCTCATTATTGACAACTACCCCGAAGGTAAGACAGAAGAATTTGAATGTGCCAACCATCCCCAGAATCCCGATATGGGGACACGTAAGGTCCCCTTCTCCAAAACTCTCTATATCGAACAGGAAGACTTCATGGAGGAGCCTCCAAAGAAATATAAACGACTGGGACCGGGACGGGAAATCCGCTTGAGAAGTGCCTACGTCATTAAATTTGCAAGTATGAAGAAGGACGAAAAAACCGGCGAAGTTGTTGAGCTTCACTGCACATATGATCCCCAAACCGGCAACGCACCGCCCGCAGATGGCCGCAAGGTCGAAGGCGTCATCCACTGGGTCTCGGCTGAGCATGCCGTACAAGCAGAAGTCAGGCTCTACGATCGTCTCTTTAAGGTAGCTGATCCCGCAGAGATTGGCGATGATGTGGCAAAACACCTCAATCCCGGATCACTGGAAACGCTTACCTCCTGCTATGTCGAAGCGGGCCTGGCAGAAGCAGCACCGGGCAGCAGATACCAGTTTGAGCGGCTCGGCTATTTCTGTGCTGATGAAAAAGATTCCGCACCGGGCAAACCCGCCTTCAACCGCATCGTGCCACTCCGCGATTCATGGGCAAAGGCAGTGCAGGGAAAGGCCTGAAACCTGGAAGGTCAAACGGCAACAAGATAGTGGCGTCACTTTCATGCTGTTCTTAACAGCTTGTATTTAAAAAGTTTACCGGCAGTAAAGCAGTATCACGTTTCGGTGAAGCTGAAAATGAGAGAACTCCCGGCCTGATATTTTTTCCTTGACCATTCAAACTATCGCTGCTAAGAGATATTATACACCCTAAAATAAAGGAGGCCATATTATGTTCAAAGAGTTTAAGGAATTTGCCATGAAGGGAAATGTAATTGATATGGCAGTGGGCATAATAATCGGTGCAGCATTCGGCACGATTATCAAATCGCTCGTTGATGATATTCTCATGCCACCGATTGGCCTGCTTCTTGGTAACGTGGATTTCTCAAATCTTTTCCTGGTCATTAAGGAAGGTAAGGTGGCTGGTCCGTATGTGAGCCTCGCTGCAGCTAAGGCTGCTGGAGCAGTCTCGGTCAACATGGGGCTCTTCATTAATACGATCATCAGTTTCCTGATTGTAGCATTTTCGGTTTTTCTGGTCATCAAAAATGTAAATAGGTTCCAAAAAGCTCCGCCGCCGCCAGACCCGACGACAAAAGACTGCCCGTTCTGTTTTACGGCAATTCCTATCAAAGCAACACGTTGTCCTCATTGCACATCTGAACTAAAGACATAATAATAAGGCTATATATTACCACAAAAACAGGGAGGTAGTTATATGCTGAATAAAGCCGAAACGAAACGCTTTAGGATCTATTTATTCTTCCTTCTGGTAAGTCTTGTAGGATTATCATTCTTTTTAGGTGGCACCAAAAGTTATGGAGAGACGCAGAAAGCTTTGATCGATTTGAATACCGCTTCCGCAAAAGACCTTGAGACGATCAAAGGTGTCGGTCCTGCAACGTCCAAGAAAATCATCGAAGGCCGTCCGTACAAATCTGTGGAGGACCTTAAGAAGGCCGGTATTCCCGACAAAACTATTGCATCAATAAAACCTTACGTCACGGTTGGTACAGCACCGGCATCCGGAAAAATTGCTGCCGAGACGAAGACGACCCCTGACGCTAAGAAAGTAACTTCGGCGAAAACCACAGAAACATCTGCCAAGGGTCCCGCAAAAGAAGCGGCCACACCAGCCGAGAAAGCTAAGGCATCGTCAAAAAGCGCTCCTGAGTCATCTGTCAAACTTGCACCAGGGCAGAAGGTGAATATCAATACGGCAACCAAAGAGCAGATTGAAGCCCTGCCTCGAATTGGGCCGGTAAAGGCGCAGGCAATAATCGATGGAAGGCCTTACAAGAAGATTGAAGACATTATGAAGATCAAGGGGATCAAGGAAGGCACCTTTAACAAAATTAAAGACTTCATTGTAGTCCAATAGCGCCAAACGAGTTGACATAAGGCAACCCGATGGTTATCCATTATACTTTTAAGGAGGGTGTTATATGAAAAGAGTTCTTATGATTCTAGGGGTTTTTCTAATTGCGTCTCCACTGGTGTTCGCCGCGGGTCCAAACACGTATCAGGTCACAGGGCCGGTCCTGGAGATAAAGGGTGACGTTGTTACAGTGCAGAAAGGTAAGGAGAAATGGGAAATAGCCAAAGATGCCGCTACAAAAATCACGGGGGATCTGAAGGTCGGCTCCAAGGTAACCATTGAGTATACCATGAAGGCCGTTACGATCGAAGTCAAGGACGGCGCAAAAAAGGCTGAACCGAAAAAGGCAGAACCGGCAACCGCGCCCGCGAAGAGCGCACCGGCTAAAAAGTAAGATATCGTCAACAGGGATAGACAAATCGGTAGCCCCTTCCATTCCCTTGGCAGGGGCTACTTCACGTTGTGTTTTACTGGTAAACAATAGCCTTCGGCGAGGAGGAATATATGGGAATTTTTGATGAAATCGTAAAAGGAGTCGGCTCCCAGATTCTCGGAGGATCGCAGCAGGGGGGTTTGATGGAACACATCTTTGGTCTCATAAACAATCCCGATACCGGCGGCATCGGGGGCCTCATTCAAAGATTCGGTAATAAGGGGCTCGGTGATGCTATGTCCTCATGGATCAGCACCGGTGAAAATCAGCCCGTCTCAGGTGAACAAGTAACGGATATTTTCGGCAATGAAAGAATCCAACAAATAGCCCAACAGCTTGGCATTTCGGGGGAGGACGCATCGAGCGGTCTTGCCGCATTGCTGCCCCAGATCATCGACAGGCTTACGCCCGATGGAACGGTCCCGAAAGAAGACCTGCTTGCGCAGGGACTAAACGCTTTAAAACAGAAACTGTTGGGTTAATCTTCCTTAAGGGCTCAGCATTGATTGCAGCTCATCATCTCATATTGTCCGTCAGATGTATTTATTTTACCTCGCAAAATAGGAGGAGTACATGAAAAAGTATGGCGCAGAGTTTTTCGGGACATTCTGGCTGGTGCTTGGTGGGTGTGGTAGTGCTGTGTTGGCTGCTGCATTTCCCAACGTTGGCATTGGCCTTCTTGGCGTTTCACTTGCCTTTGGCCTGACGGTACTGACAATGGCCTTCGCCATCGGACACATCTCTGGCTGTCATCTCAATCCGGCAGTTTCTATAGGGCTATGGGCTGGCGGCCGATTCCCGGCTAACCAACTCCTACCCTATATCATAGCTCAGGTCTTGGGTGGAATTGTCGCGGGTGGGATCCTCTATCTCATTGCGAGCGGTAAGGCTGGTTTCGCCGTATCAGCAGGGTTTGCTTCAAATGGTTATGGCGCTCATTCCCCTGGTGGTTACTCCTTACTTGCGGCCCTGATCACTGAAGTGGTCATGACCATGATGTTTTTACTCATCATCCTGGGTTCAACAGACAAACGTGCACCGCAAGGTTTTGCTCCAATCGCCATTGGGCTGGGTCTTACGCTGATTCATTTAATCAGTATCCCGGTGACCAATACCTCCGTAAATCCTGCCCGTAGCACGGCTGTTGCCGTCTTTGTCGGAGATTGGGCTGTTGCACAACTATGGTTGTTCTGGTTGGCACCTATCGTTGGCGCTCTCCTTGGTGCGGTGATCTATCGGTTTCTTGGTAGCTCTGAAGATTGATGCACCTAACCATGCAAACCAGGTGATTTTATTTTCATTGCCGATGATTTTCTGGTACGCGTGGGCATGACAAATTCGAGAGGAGGAAAATAAAATGGGCATACTGTCGTGGATTGTCATGGGACTTATTGTCGGTGTTATCGCAAAATTGATTATGCCCGGCAAAGATCCAGGGGGATTTATTATCACGATATGCATTGGGGTAGCAGGAGCTTTTCTGGGGGGATTCATAGGATCCCAACTTGGTTTTGGAAGCATCACGGGGTTCAATTTCCGAAGTTTCATCACGGCTGTCGGGGGATCAATCATCTTGTTGATTATGTATCGTTTATTTAAACACTGATTTACAGAGTTGCCTGCCATAATGTATAATTCACGAAAGGAGGACAAATGATGAAAAAATGGTGGATGTTTGCTTTAATTGGATCTTTATTGATCATTCCTGTTCTGGGTCATGCTCAACTGGATAAGCTCCTGGAAGGGCTTTTTGGAAAAGGGGAAGAGGGTATTCGTCTTGAACAACTTAAGGTTACTCAACTGGAGATGATTCCTGATCCGGCGCGCGAAAGTCAGCGAATTGCCTTCCGGGCAACCGTTTCGAATAGTTCTCGTTATTCCGGCAGGATTACTCTTGCTATTATGGACAGGGGCCGGGTTGTCAGTGAAGTAAGCGATGCAACCCTGAGACCAGGCGAGAATAGAATTGATTTCGTTGAAACAACGTATCGGTTTTCCAGCCAAGACAATTGCTTTACCATAGAGGCAAATATCGATCGCAGATGGGTAGCGATTGAGAAGGCATCGGAGTTTTGCGCAAAAAGAACGGGCGCGGGATGGTCGATGAGCGACAGGGGGGTTGGGCAACTAAACGTTGAAGATCTTGTGATGTATCCTGACCCCGTTTCTCCCAGGCAGGAAATCAGGTTCACTGTAAAACTGAGAAATGATGGGAGGCCTATCAGGGGATACATCCGGATACAGGACCGTGATCAGGTTGTAGTGCAGACTGATGGTATTAACATTCCTCGTGGTCTCTCAGAATTCCAGTTGCCCCATAGTCAATATACCTTTCAGCGCATGGATACGTGCTTCACGGTATCGGTGGACGTTGACCGGACCCCTTATCCGGTTGATGCGTCGAGAGAATATTGCGCAAATCCAGTAAGCTGGACCCTAAAAGCCAGAATAAGAGATCACAGAGGAGATAGGGGAAGATAAAAGATGAAGTACGTATCTCTTCGCTTCCCCGCGCCCAGCGTTTTAACTGGCAGTTGATAATGAGCAACGAAAAATGGGTCTGGGGAAAATAATGCACTCCAAATAGATTAAATCAAGGTCATTGATCGGATTTATCCGACTAAAGCTAGAGACTAGAGTCGGATAAATCCGACCAATATACATAATATATACCTACTACATTTAGTGTTCCATAATATTTACAAGTTGTTACAGTTATGGCATCGTTTATGCTTTATCAATATACATGCAGTTTAATAAAATCCCAAAAAAAGGAGTAAGACTATGAAAAAGATTTTGATGATCGTATTAGCAGTTCTTATCAGCGTTGCCTTTGTGACAACAGTATTTGCACAGACAGCGACAGAAAAAGCCACCAAAACAGCAACGGAGAAGGGTAAAGAATTAGGAGAAAAAGCAGCAGACAAAGCGACAAAGGCAGCTACCGAGAAGACAGCTCCAGCCCCTGAGAAAGCTGCTACGGCCCCCGCACCGGAGAAGAAGGCCACAAAGAAAGCAGGCAAGGCAAAAGTGCATCAGTATACAGGCGAAGTCACCGCAATTGACATGGCCGCGAAGACCTTGGCTGTCAAGGGTAAAAAGGACGACAAGACCTTCGACGTAACCGATGCCAAAATGAAGAGCGAACCCAAAGCTGGCGACAAAGTCATGGTAAAGTACACAGAGACTGATGGCAAGATGGTTGCCAAATCCGTGGTTGGCGTGAAAGGCGCCAAGAAGGCAGTGAAAAAAGCAAAAACGACTGAGAAACCCGCAGCAGCGCCCGAGAAAGCTGCACCGGCGGCACCTGCACCTGCGAAGTAAACGCAAAACACAGAACCGGGGAGAGTAATCTCTCCGGTTTTTTTGTATATGGACGGTGGGTTCTTCATATTTATGGCGGTGAAGGCTATTTGATACCGCGCCTTCAGCCAGGTATTACATGAACGGTAAACGTCGGAGCGTACAAGGCACAAACAGAACTCCGCAGATGGAGTTTTTGCTCGACCCCGGCTCGCACTGAAATCTTTTAAGAACAGGCCGTTGTCCGGTCACAAAAATATTGATGAGAAAAATGGTAAGAACCTCTACCCAAAAGGGCCTTGACTCTTTGCTGGGGATATGGAAGAGTAACATATGGGGTTCATCGTGAAACCAAAAAGCATCATTACTTTTTTTACAACCGATATCTGGCAAATGCAGTTAAGAAATCTTTCCTTTGCCAGAGCTTATGGCTTGCGCTGCCTCCGGGTGATTATGCTTGCGGTACGCACATATATTCAGCATGATTGCTCGAAAACAGCTACAACCCTCACATATTATTCGCTCCTCAATATTGTGCCCCTCCTTGCTGTTGTGTTCGCCATCGCAAAAGGTTTCGGCCTTCAGAAGGTTGTCGTGAATCAGATCCTTGCCATGGCCAAGACGGGAAACTGGCAGGCCGATGTAACGAATCAGCTCATCAGTTTCTCCAAAACATTGCTCTCCCAGGCAAAAGGCGGGCTCATCGCAGGTGTCGGTATCATCCTCCTGCTCTGGACGGTTATTTCAATTCTGGGAAAAATAGAAGATTCCTTCAACACAATCTGGGAAGTGAAAAGGCCAAGAACACTGGTGAGAAAATGTACCGATTATCTATCCATAATGGTTTTTGCCCCCATACTCTTTGCTTTATCAAGCAGTGTAACTATTGTTGCCGCCAGCCAGATAGAAGTTATTGTACACAACATTAAACTTTTGGGGCCATTGAGCCCTCTGATATTTCTCTTTCTCGATCTTATGCCCTATGTAACAATGTGGTGTGTTCTGACGGTAATTTACCTTATTATGCCAAATACAAAGATTTCCATCCGGTCAGGTATTCTTGCGGCTGTTGTAGCAGGGACGGTTTTTCAACTTGTCCAATGGGTCTACATCAAGTTCCAGATAGGCGTAACAAGTCAAAGTGCAATTTACGGCAGTTTTGCGGCGCTGCCCCTTTTTCTCGGCTGGCTTCAGATAAGCTGGATGATTGTGCTCTTTGGCGCCGAGATTGCCCATGCCAGTGAACATCACGAAACATATGGGTATCACCCTGATTATTCCCGTATCGGAAGCGCATCGAAGAGACTACTTGTGCTCAGGATATTCCATCTTCTCGTCAAGAAATTTGCCGCCGGCGAAAAACCTTTAACCGCAAAAGAAATAACCCACCAGTTGGAAATACCTCTCTCGCTTGTGAAAGAAATACTCTATAATCTTATAGAAGTCGGGATTGTTGTGGAAATCACGAAAGGGATCAGGAGAGAAGCGTCATTCCAGCCCGGACGGGCCATCGAAGATATAACGATCAAGAAGGTGCTTGATGCCTATGAAAAAGGAGAAGAGCTAAAGCCTGTCCCGATACAGGAGGGTAGCGAAGCGGAACAGATTTCTCATTATCTGAAGCTTATTTCAGAGACCGTGGAAACATCTCCGGGCAATGTTAAACTGAAAGAAATCTGATGGCATTGTAAAAAAGTCTGATATTGTCCCGATAGAGAACAGGCACAATCCGCATCAAAAATGATGTCAATTGTGCCTGTTGAATGTTCCTGCTATATTTGTTATCCGGTCCTTTAAGCTACTTTGACCAGATTTACCTCAAAGATAAGTTCTTTACCGGCCATAGGGTGGTTCAAATCAAGAATGACACTCTCCTGATTGATGTCTTGAATGGTGACATTGGCAGTCCCACCGTCAGGGGAGCGCATCTGAAGCATCATTCCTATCTGAAGATCGATACTGGCCGGAATCTGTGACCGTTCGATAGCGGTAAGAAGATCTTCTCTGTGAGGGCCATAAGCATCTTCTGCGGGTATATTAATTTTCTTTGAATCCCCCTCGTGCATTCCAATAATACCGTTTTCAAACCCGGGGATCACCATACCCTGTCCAATGGTAAATTCAAAGGGTTCACGGTCTCTGGATGAATCAAATACTACACCATCCGTGAAAGATCCGGTATAGTGTACAATGACTGTATCGTTCATCTTTGCCTGCGCCATTTATCCTCCTCATTCCTTCTATGGCCTTCGCAAGGGTGTTTTACTTATACCCGTAACGGAAGTTCTAATATCTGCGACCGCCGCCGCCGCTTCTTCCTCGTGGTTTGTCTCTCTGGGGACGGGCTTCATCAACTTTAAGGGTACGTCCCATAAACTGAGCGCCGTCTAATTCTTTTTTTGCCTTTTCGGCATCAACCTGAGTGGCCATTTCAACAAACCCAAAACCCTTACCTTCAATAATTCTGATTTCCCCCACTTCCCCGCATGTTGAGAACAGTTCTTTTAATTGTTCGCTGGTCACTGAGTAGCTGAGATTGCCGATGTACAGTTTGCTGCCTTCCATTCTTACCTCCATAGTGTTGCTGAGTGTTTTTATGCTTCTCGTGGAGATAGAATTCTTGTGCAACAATCTACCCCATTCGAAACACCATAAATGATGTGAAAGAGAAAAAAACCAGGAGTCATAAAATTAAAACACCCTATAGTAGCGGGGAGCCGATCCATGATGGTATCATAAATCAATTAGGGGAGGTTGACAAGGAAAAAGTATTTTTATACTATTTTGTAAACAAAGAGGAAAATTTGAAATGTGAGTTTGCTGTGCACCGGTTGCATAATGATTTCTATTGATTTTATTTAAAATGCTGGTAATATGAGAAACAATGGAGGGCGTTCACTGAAATATTTGCGGTTTTCCGCATTTTATCTTGTTGCGGTAATCAGTGCCGTGATATTCTTTGGCGTACCCCTTCAGGCAGAAATCGATCCCTATTATAAACCTCAACTGGAACAATTAACAGCAAAGCTCAAAATACAGGGTTTTACCGATGATGAACTGGACAGAATTTTTTCTGACAGCCGTGTTGTGTTATATGCCAGGATTGTTGAAAATAAAGGCAAGGGCCTCAATTATTTTAATCGCAAATTTGGCCTCCTGACGAAAAAGTCTATTGAGCGGGGCCAGAAGATCTTGAGGGAAAACCGAGAATCTTTTCAAAAGATCGAAGCTCTTTTCGGTGTAGATAAGGAAGTTATCCTTGGAATTTTGCGGGTAGAAACAAATTTTGGAACGAGCACCGGCAACTACCCTGTTTTTAATAGTCTTCTTACCATGACCCTTATTGAGAACCGCCGCTCTTCCTGGGCGGAAACAGAGCTTATCGAGTTGTTGCGCATCTGTAAGGAACAGCACAAAGATCCTCTCTCCATAAAGGGTTCGTGGGCGGGAGCATTCGGAATATGCCAGTTTATTCCCTCATCATATATCAATTTTGCCGTCGATGGAGATAGTGACGGCAAAATTGATCTCTTTGATTTTCATGATGCTGTAGCGAGTATCGCCAATTACCTTAAGGCCCACGGGTTTGAGAAGAATAAACCACTCCGGAACAGGGAAGCGGTTTATGCCTATAATCATTGTGACAATTATGTAAAAGCTATTTTCGCTTATGCAAAAGCATCGAAGCGGCGGGCAACTTCGTAGTTAGCCTCCGTCCGGAAATAGATAGTTTCTTGTCCTTAAGACCGTCTGGCATTACCTTCCAATCGTTTCGGGAAACGTCTTATGATAGAATCAATGTGCAAGACCGCCTAAAGAGATATACCAATGCGGCGCAGAAACAAAAGAAGCGAAATTCTGTTCCGAATGCGGCGGGAAGATTGCACAATAATCATATAACGGGTTTACTGCTCGTCGAGTACTTGTCTGACTTGGCTTAAGAGTGTATCGATAGTAATCGGTTTATATAATAAGCGTATTTCTTCTCCGTTGACACCTTGCTGCTGGATGAAATCTGCCGTATAACCGCTTATAAATATGGCTTTAATGCTCGAATCCAGTTTCCTGATCTCATCATAAGCGTATTTGCCGGTTTTTTTCGGCATGATAATGTCGAGCATGAGCATTTGTATGACATGTTTATTTTCTTTAAATTTTTCTATGGCATCTTCGCCGTCCGATGCCTCAATGACAGTATATCCGTAGCCTTCAAGGATTTCCTTGATAAATTGTCGTATATCTTCTTCATCTTCTGCAACAAGGATAGTTTCACTGCCGCCATTAATGCTTGTATTTTCCCGTTCTTTCATTTCCGCAAGATCAGAGAGAATAATCGGCAGATAGATATTGAAGGTTGTGCCTTTGCCCAATTCGCTTTTGACATTGATGTACCCATTCTGCTGCTTGACAACTCCATATACTGTCGCCAGACCGAGACCTGTACCCTTGCCAATATCTTTTGTCGTAAAAAAGGGTTCAAAAATTCGTGCTTTTGTTTTCTCGTCCATTCCAACACCGGTATCTTCAAAGGAAATAAGGGCATATAACCCATTCCGGCCATAGGCGTGTTTTTTGATGAAGGTGTCATCGATTTCGACAATGTCGGTAGAAATGACAAACTTTCCTCCCCTGGGCATTGCGTCCCGTGCGTTTGTGGCGAGATTCATGAGGACTTGAATGATCTGGCTGCTGTCAGCCATAACAATGAGTTTATCGCCTCCGCACTTCACCGAAAAGTCGATATTTTCACCGATTAGTTTCGAGAGGAGCTTTTCAACGCTTGTAATAACACCATTTACATTTGTTGGCTGCTGGTCAATAGCCTGTTTTCTGCTGAAGGTGAGGAGGCTGCTGGTAAGGTTTGCCGCCCTTTCCGCTGCGGTGAGGATGTTATCGGCATAGCGCACAATGGCTTCTTCTTTTCCGATATTCATTTTCAAAAGATTTCCATATCCCATGATAGCGGTGAGGATGTTATTGAAATCGTGTGCGATACCTCCTGCAAGCTGCCCGATTGCCTCCATTTTCTGGGTCTGGATGAATTGTTGCTCAAATTGTTTGCTTTCTGTGATATCCGTAAAGATATTGAGGACTCCTGTTTTTTTCTCCCATTCTATTTTAACAGAATTATTGAGAATCCAGCGCGTTTCATCTTTACCGGTTATAATTCTGAAAGGGTATTGGAGTACGACATCCTCCCTTTTCAGAGTATTGGAATAAAAATCAAAGATGATATTCTGATCATCGGGATGGATACACTCAGCAAGTTTTCCGGCATTGAGTTCCCCTTCTGAATAACCGGTGATCTGCAGCGCTCTGGGGTTGATAAAGGCCACCTGCTTATCAACAACAACAATAACGCCTTCTGAAGCGTTTTCGACAAGCAGACGGTAGCGTTCCTCGCTTTTTTTCAGCTCCGCAGTCTGTATCTTTACCTCTTTCCTAAGGGACCAGATCCATGCAAGAATGCTGAGAAAAAGAAAACCTACAGCCAGGAAACCGAAGAAGATATATTTCATCTCGGGCTCTCCTGAATCGCTTTCCGAATGACAGACATCGCCTGAGACTTTCCGGATGAGGCACCCGGAAGAGAGGAGCACGTTGTGAGGGGTCTTATTCGCATTATCACGTTAATAGGTTAAACGCCCACCTTGTTCTATTATACATGTTTCTTGTTGTTTGCTCTCTTTTTTGTTTCCCTGCGTGATAAATACATGCGCTAGGTTACTTATACCACCTGAAGTATGGTATTGACAATAAGAAAAAGGGCTTTTGGTTGTTGTCCAATATTCATTAAAATAATTTAAAAAAAGATTTCAATAAAAAGAAAATTGAAATATACTTAAAATGTCTGTAAAACCATACGCAACATGATAATTCAGTATAATTAATGGTTAGGGGGAGTCGATGAAATTTACCACAAAAATAATTTGTATGTTCGGCTTTCTTTTCTGTCTGCTTTGCGGCGGAATAGCTTCAGCACAGCAGCCGCAATCAACGGGAATGCAAGTGCAACAAATTCTCCCTGCGCAACAGGCGGGGACCCCACTGGTCCGCCTTATCTCACCTGGAGAGAATACGGAAACGATCGGGAAAAAACCCGACATCAAGGTGGAGTTTACCGGGCAGCCCGATGGCCTTCTTGTCATGCTCGACAATACAGATGTGACACAGCTTGTAAAAAAGACAGAGAATGGTTTTACGTACAAGCCAATTACCAATCTCGCCGCTGGCGCTCACATTCTGAAAGTGATTGCAAAAGACAGGGAAGGCAAAACAATTCAAAAAGAGTTTGGTTTTCGCGTAAAGCATTACAGTGCACTGGATGAAGCTTCGTCCAATAACCAACTCTCGGTAATCTCTGAGACTTTGCTGGGCAAACCGGGTCTTGATGATACTACCCCGTATCGAAAAGTGGAAGGCAACATAAAATCTGATAATAAATTGAAAAAGGATGAGTGGGAGACAACCCTCGAGACAAATGTACGGTATCTTGAACAGAGCGAACTTCCCCAGGACCCGCAGAAGCGCGGATTCGATGTTGCCAACTGGACAATGACCGGCGCCTACAATAAGGAAACAACAAAGGCAAAGGTAAGCCTCGGCGATGTATCAGTCAACGAAACCCCCTATACGGTGAGCGGACTTTCACGAAAAGGCACGGTCTTTGAGGGAGAATACGACCGGTATCAGATGAGATCTTTCATCATGAGGAGCGAACAGAGTTTCGGTGTCGATGGCGGCATAGGAACTGACGGCTCACTGGATGACCATGTTTTCGGCACATCTTTCGGCGTGAAACTCTTTGATAAAAAGATGGAGGTGAAGGCAATCTACGTAAACGGTGGTGATCCTTCAGCCAACGCACCGGCTCCTTCGGCAACCACTCCGCCAAACACATATGGCACAACAACAGCAGCAGGTCAGAAAAAAGGTGAAGTCTTCGGATTCCTGGTAACGACAAATTTTTTCAAGGATAAACTCAAGACTGAGGCGGAGGCGGCATTTTCCAATTACAACCCTGACACTTCTGCCAATGGCACCGGATCGAGCAAAGATGCCGCCTATAGGTTGAAGGCCGAAGGTGTGGAAGGTATATATAATTACGGCGCTACCTATGAGTATATCGGCAAAAACTTCGGCACCGTAGGGAATCAAGGGGCTGAGCGAGATAAACAGAGAGTGACCTATACCAACGGATTAAGGTTCAATACGCAGTCCATTAACCTGACCTTGCTTCGCGCAAACGACAATGTCAGAAACGATGCCTTTTTAGGTCAGAATATCAATTATAACGGCAATCTTGCCTATTCATATACAGGCATTAAAAACCTGCCCATGAATTTTAACTATGTAAAAGACCAGCAGAGAAGCACTGATAATCCCAATATAAGAATCAACACAGATACCGATACCCTCTCTGGTTCAATGAATTATACCGTTGACAAGTGGAGTTTCGGATTTATGCCTGCCTTTTCTTATATGAATGACAAGGCCCCGAGTGATGCCGATACAATGACAACGACCTATACCTTCGCCCCGGCATACAATGGGGAAAGTTTTTCTGCAAGCTCAAGCTTTTCGCTCAACCGTACCTTAACACGGGTACCTTATGTATGGACAGATACGTATACGGTAGGACTTAATCTCAGGAAGGATTTCTTCAGCAAGAAGCTTGTCTTTGATACAGCCAATACCTTCACAAAAGGAAAGGCAGACGACGGGAGTTCCGACACAAAGACCCTTAATCTTACCGGCACCCTTTCATACAATTTGAAAGAATATTTCAGAAATGTTGTTGATCCGGCTATTTCTTTGAAAAGTTCCTATCTCAAGATTACCGATAATGTCAATTCCGATAATGGAAAAGAAGAAATACGGTTTTTTCTGGTGCTGACGCTCGCGGCGCCGTTCATTTTTTAGGAGGAATGCAATGAAACGTTCTCTAATAATCTTTTTGTTCCTTTACATATTCCTTGTATTATCGCCGAACGCATCCTTTGCTGTTACCATAACAGCCGCGCCCGGAACAGCAATCGTGGGGCAATCTGTTACTATCAACGCCAACGCAACTATTGGCGTAGGCGCAGGAGCGAGCTGTAATTTAAATGTCAATTATGGGGATGGCACGGCGACATCGAGTATCGGTAGCTGTCCTCCTAGCCAGACGTGCAGTTTTTCAAACAGTCACGCGTACACGAGCCCGGGAAGCTACACAATAACCATATCGACAGGAACAGCTGCAGGTGGTCCATGTCCTGCCCTTGTACCGCCTGCTACCGCCACAACAATGGTAAGTGTCACAACTTTATCCGTTTCAACCGTCCCTTCTCAGGCTAATATTCCCCAGGGGCAGAGCAGTTCCACGGGTATCCAGTACCAGTTCAGGTCAACGCCGCCCACCAACACCCGGGCAACCTCTTCATCGGGCACTTTTATCGGACGCAACGGCAGCGTGCTTTCAACGAACAATACAACGGTTTCGGCCAGCGTCGCAGGTGGTTTCGGAAGCGCCACAGAAACGATTGTTGTGCCCGCAGGCTTGATCGAGAGGGTCCTCCAGACAGGGCAGGGCAGGTTTACATACCGCAGGGTTTTCAGCGTAGCGGGAGCGGCTATTGGGACTGCAAATGTTGACTTCGTCATTACTACAGATTCTGCTGCATCGCTGGGTATAAAAAAGATAGATCTCTATTTTGAGAACAGGCGTCCTGAAATAACTATTGAGAAAGGGCACAAGGGACTCAAGGCCTTCGCGGATATCAGCTACATCGGTTCAGGACTTTTTGAAGGATATTGGGAAGTGGATGGACGGATTATATCACGGGTCTTTCAGCAGCTTTCCTTTGGTGGCCTCTTAAAACTCCAGACACCGGAGATACCGGAGTTACCCACCTTTGATCCTGGCACCCATAGAATCCGTTTCGTTATTCTGCGGCCCACACAGCCTGTACCAACACCGGCGATCATCTATTTTGTCAATCTCGACCGCTTTAAACCAGCTTTGTCCGCAATAGGGATCCTTTCACCTCAGGATAGGGCATCCGTCGGATATGGACCTCTGAAATTCGAGTGGCAAAGACCGGCCAATACATCAGTATTCCTTGTGCAGTATGGCGATAAACTGGAATCAAAGGCGATCTTCTCTGCCTATACGCGGGATGCCTTCTACGTACTGCCCGAAGATGTGCTAAAGGCAAACTTCAAAGCCGGAGAGAGGTATTACTGGAAAGTGATCGGATTTGACGAAGAGAATAATATAATCGGTGAAAGCGCCGTCTATTCTTTTACCTTTACAACAATATCAGGTATGGAGAAGAAGGACTGAACAAAGACAACAGCCTGCATAAATAAAACTTAAGCGATGAGGGGGAGCTATGAGAGCTTTTAAGACTTCTAATGGTCTGATGGCGCTTTTGATGATAATTGTCTATCTGGCAGGTGGTGCGCCAAGCCTCTTTGCACAGAGAATTCAGACCCCCTCGGGCAGGCCTGATATTATGAAGTCGCCCGCTGTCACTGTGCCGAAAACGCCGATTACTGTCCCCCAGCAACAACAGAGCTGTCCCGAGATTACCGCCCTGGCGCCGTCCATGCTGGCCCAGGGGACTTCGGCAACGATAACGTTTACCGGAAAGGGTTTTGACAAAATCAAGGGTATCACCCTTGGCACAGGGGTCACGGCGGAATCCCTTAAAATACTCAATCCCACCACCGCCCAGGTTCTCGTAACAGCCGACCAGGGTGCGCCTACGGGACCGCACGCTGTTATGGTTGATGCAGGACCTGCGGCATTGGGTATTACCGCTGCCGGATGCGGCATCCGCGAAGCAAGACCACGGCTCCAGATTCTGCCGAGATCGACGGAAACGACAGGGGACGTTATCGCCATTATTCCTGATATTATCAGCATCGATCCGCCGGTACTCAACCGTGGACAGATCTCGGCGCTGACATTGAAGACAAAAAATTTCTCCCCACAGATGAATGTTGATTTCGGCAGTGGCATTCAGATCACAAGTCTGCCTTCCCGGACAGGTGACGCTACCTTCACGGTGGGTGTCAAGGTAGCCGCCGATGCACCTTTAGGCAAACATGCCGTGATGATTAACAAGACAAAGACGGCAACGGCCTTTGTAACGGTCAATCAGGATCAGCCGACAGTACCGCCGATGCCAACGGTTTCCCCGAAACCTCTGCCATTGAAACCCCTTACGATTAATACCATCGTGCCCAATATGTGGGTGCAGAGTATTTCATACAAGATTACCCTCAACGGGACAGGCTTTGCCGACACGATGGAAGTCGATTTCGGTGAAGGCGTGAAACAGAAGGGAAAACTCATTATTGTCAATGATACTATCGCGCAGACAGAAGTGGAAATAACCAGTGACAAGATGCCGCCGCAGACGATGGGCGAACGTCATCCAAGGGCGCGAACAAATCAGACTGTGGTGTGGCAGGCGCAACCTGCCACCGTTACCATCTATCCCCTGACCAAGACAACAAGTGGTCAGGCCCCCGCGCCTAAAGGAAAGATTGAACTTCGTGAACCTTCGAAGATTGGTCAAGGGGGCACCCAAGAATTTCCTGTTTATTATGGCGCTCCTCTTCTCCACGAAGGTCTTGTCCTGAAATGGGAAGAAAAGACACCCGGAATACAGGCCCAATATTTTGAAGTTCGTATTCTTTCAAGGGACGGCAATAAGGTTATTAAAAGGGCTATAGCGCCCTATACGACCTATACGGTCCCGGAAGAGTTCATCTACGACCTGATGATGAATGATCTTGCCCCTGTTACAGCAAAGGCAGCATCAACTATGGGCACGCAGAAGGTCAACCTTAAGACAGCCAAGACGGCCAAACAGGGCCAATCTCAGCAGACATCGCCGACGTATCCACAGGAGACACAGTTGCTCTGGGAGGTAGCGGGGTACCAGGTAGTCACGGTGAGCATTGATACCGTTGCACCTTATTCAGGCACTCTGTCACCGGATCGCATCAATCATATCCTGCCCGGTGGGCCATCGGGTGAGGCGAAACAACTCAGCGGAACGTCACAGGTCCCGTCAGGTTTATCCGGTGGATCGGCCGATCCAAATAAATCACCAATGTCTCTTCAGGTTGTTAAATCCGATGCAGACGTAAAGGCTGTCATGGATGTGCTGAAAAAGAACCCGGTGAAGAAGGCCGAACAGGTGGCCCAGGAGGTGGAGATATCAAACAGGTGGCCTCTCAGTATGCCTGACCGGCCTACAGGTCTTGCCTGTCCGGCGGCAACAGGTATTGCAAAGGGCAACCCCAACACAATCGCCTTTAATCCTGTCGGGGACAAATGTGTCATCGATAAAGAGACAAGAAAGTGCAAACTCGACAAGAACGGCAACAAGATTATTGACCAGTCCAATTACCCCGGTGACCGTTTCAGGATAGGTGGTAAATTCGGTATTGACAAAGCGCCTTATGAGATCGAAGATGAAAATGGCACCATTTATAATCTCGTTGTCGACTGGGGTGATCCCTATCCATCCGATACCCCTTCAACGGTTACCAATATCAAGGTCAAGATAGACCTGAAGAAGCATTTCAGAGCGGCTGATGGACCAGCCTATGGCGATGAAATGACATATACGTATACCATACCTGATCTGGAGCACACCTATAATCACTGGGGTTCATTTCCTGTGAGAATATATCTTCTCCCGGACAATAAAATGCAATCCACTGATCCATCCCTTGTTACCCACGCCTTCGATGAGACAAAGGGAGCGGCACAGTCGCCTTTCAGGAAGATCAGCTCCAGGGCGGCAGAATACATGAACAAGGCAGCGGCAGGAAACAATAAAAAGGCCCTTGATGTTGGAAAATATGCCTACATGATATACTGCAAGGTTGTCGATATCCGTGAGGTTGAGGACTGGGACGCAAACGGGCCGCTCCATCTTGAAAAGATCGATGTTACCGGATTTCCCGGTCATGAACCGGGCAAGGCTGGGGAATGTATGAAGGGCCAGCAAAACCCTTACACAATGAAGCAATCAGGAGCAATGGGGGGCATTGGAGCCAAGAAAGGAGCATCCTCAACAGCCACAACATTGAAATCGTCGGTCGGTCTGAGTGGGGCGACAAAGAATATTCCCAAAACCGGTTCTTCAGGAGAACAATACTCCTGTGATAGTCCCTTTACGGTCTGCGGCGTTGCCACCGATTGTGATGACTCCCTCATCGGGGAAGGAAGAATTGCATCATATTACGGCCAGGGTTACGCCGGGGTGAGATGGACACGGGACAATGTCCCTGTCCGCTATGCAGAGCATTTTGTAAACGCGTCCCCTTCACGGCCAAACCTCGACAGGGACCCTGCAAAGTGGCCTCCGATAATCAAGGGCAGCGATGACACAATCCCGAATTCGGGAAATCTTCTGGGCAAAGAAAAAACCCATAAACTCTATAATGTTCGGGTCGAAGCGATGGCTCTTCCCAAACCGCCGCCGGGTATCTTTGAGAAGACGGTGGAAAAGGCCCTCGATAACAATAAACTGGCTGCTGCGGTAACCAATTACCTCTCCAGTGCTTCGAAAGGCGGCAAGGCGGTAAAACTGGGCTATCTTTCACCGAACAAAACCTCTTCAGGCAATACTCCGCCTGTTGTCTATGTGAATAGTTACCTTCAGGGCACGGCGACAAAATCATCTGCAATGAAGTCGGTTAATCTCGACACTGCGGGAGATCCGGGACTGCCTGCGGAAGTCACTTCTCTCGGAAAGGTGTATAAAATTGTCGAGAGTGATCCCAACCAGCTCTGTAGGATTAAGTTCCCCTCAACAGGCGGCGAATTCTTCAGCATTTCCGGGCTCCAGAATAACTATGTAAAAAGCGGTAATAATTACAGCGGCTGCGGAACCATGACAGTGAAGATGAACAGAATGGTCGGGACAACTCCCGAAGAACTTCCCGTTGTCGTTACATTCAGGAACTGGCAGATACCGGATGGCCTCAATGTCTCAGCAGGTGATCTTGACACGACTGTCCAGAAACCTATCAAAGTGCCAGGCGCAAGCGGCACTCTCGACAAAGTAACAGGAAAAGCATCTGGTGGCAAAGCTGTAGGCAATGGTGTGGAGGCTACGCTGTCTGTTGTTATTTCAGACTCCCTCCGTATGCAGGGTATTGAAAAACCTCAGGAGTGGAAAGGTCTCAAAGCACCCATCAGTGTCAATGGCGACTGGTATCTGGGGAAACAGACCCTGAAACCTACCTTCATCGGCTGGAGCGCTTTTAAAATACAATCGGACAATACTGTTACCTTCGATTTCAGCAAGAAAGAGAGTCCCGGCGCGGTGAGCACATCCTGTAAGTCCGGTGGAAACAATCCGGGCTGGATGGGCATCCATCTCGGGAATGGCGCGACGCTTACCCCGTATACCTTTGAACAGGTCGGAAAGGGATGGCAGGCCCCTAAAGTTTCCGACTGGGCCATTGAAGACGAAGGCATTTGCGGCAAGGTAAAGACCGGAGCTTTTAACGCGGACCTCTATGACGGCTCCATCCACTTTGATGCCATTGAAGCCGAATCCAGGGCAGGTGTTTTCGATGCTACTTACAAGGGCATGATAGCCCGTTTCCCCTGGATCAATACAGAGCTGAAGGGCGATACAAAACTTCACTGGCAGGGCGGTGGCGAAAAAGGCCTCTTCTTTAACCTTGTCGGCGAGTCTCCTGTTCTTGACTATAATGTTGTTAAGATGCAGGTAAAAAACCTCATCTTTACCCAGGAGGAGAATATCGGCTGGACCTCCCGTGGCGATGCACAGTTTAACTTCTTTGCCGATGGCAAACCATTTGACGGTTTAGCTGTCGCGAAGGTTTTCTATGATTTTGCAGGTAAGGCCTATTTTGCCAAGGGCGCCACAACGGGCAGCATGTCGAGAAGCGGCGCGACAAGGCTGAGCAAGACCCCGCTTATTCTCACCAATGTTGCCTTTGATACCGCCGCAACAGGCGACAACCGGTTTAAATTTACCTTCGGGACCAAATTGAACCTTTCTAAGGTTATGCCGGTTATCGATGTGCCGGTTACGTTTGCAATAAAACGTCAGGGCGCAAACTATGCCGCAACCGGTCCTACCGTGAGCCCTTTCAAGGTGGGAGTCGGTTTTCCTGAAGTGAACCCGACCGTGAAAGTCGATATCAATACCATGTGGACGGGGTCAGCCGCAGCAAGCGGCACTGCCGAAGAACAGTCCCGGGGGACAAAGTATGCCGAGGCTGAAACAGGCCGGACAGAGGCTATGATTGTCTCTGATGCGCCTTCAGCCATGGATCTCTGGCGTCCAGGAAAAATGTATGCGGCCAATATGCCGCCTGTACCGAACATTAACAAGCCGGTAAAATCCGGTTACTTCCTGCAATACGCGGCAAACGGGCCTACTCCCAACGATCAGTTCAAGGGCGATGTAGACATGGCCATGTTTGGCGGACCGCCGGTGAAGGCACAGTTCAGGCTGGGCTACATGGGAGACAACGACTACTGGATCGCACGGGTGACCATACCGGTTTCGCCGACAGGCGTGCCCATTGTGCCACCTTTTCTTTCCCTCTTTGCGCTCCGTGGGGGTCTCGGATACAATTTCCCCATCAGCGCTTTCGCGAATGACATCTATACCGCTGTCCCTGACATGGGCGGGAATTATATGTTCATGGCCGGTATGCGGGTCGGCTCACCTGACCGTTTTGCCTATATGATGGACGGCGATTTCTCTGTCAACACGGCAGGTTATGCCCGCATGGATTACAAGGCATGGCTTCTCTCGACGAGTCAGGAGGGGAACGGTAATTTCCATGGTTTCTTCCAGTACGGTGATGGCAATTTTGACGGCATGCTGGCAGGGAGAATAAGCCTTCTCGGTGATCTCGTTTATATGGAGATACCGGAGAATGCAGCCACCCTCCATTTCGGCAGCGACTACTGGCAGATCAATGCAGGAAAGAAAGAGGGGCCGAGACTCAACGTCCATATGCTTTTCTCAGATACAAATGGTTTTTTTCAAATCGGCACGCCTGGTGTTGCTTTCGGCGGAGGGCTTGATTTCAACCTGAATGCCGGTATCGGCAGGATATACGGCTATCTTGATACAGGCATCAGTATATCGCCTGCCCCGAGTGTTTCCGGCTACGCAGCAGGAGGCGTATCGGCAGAGATCTGTGCCTTCGACGTCTGTGTCGGACCTTCTATCGATGTGGGTGTAAACATCAGCGCGCCACCGGCAAAGGCCTCATGCCATGCCTGTGTGACGATACCCATACCGCTCTGGAACCCTGAAGCTTGTGCCGATTTTAGTATATAGGAGGACAAAGATGATTAAATTCATTATTCATACATGTTTGATAATGGCCCTTGTTGTTGGCTTAGTAATGGGTGCGAAAGCTGCGACACAGGATAGAGGCTCTGTCTGGGCAGTATCTGATGGAAAAGGGAATGTTTATCTTTTTTGGATAGGGGGCAGCAGCATGCCTCAGGGTGGATGGAAGCTGGAACGGATAAGCGGCAATAAAACGACCGTTGTTTCAGGGAGACTTGGGCCTCTTCTCGATGAGGATGCAGTGAAAGGGCTCGATGCCAAATCATCGGCAGGATTAAAGGAATTTGCAGGGAAACTCAAAACCGGAAAACTGACAAAGGCGGAGATGGAACAAGCCCTTTTTGTATTTGGTCTCAAGGCCATGGTTGATCCGGTATTCGGCAATGCCCTTGGCTTGAGGTACGCTGATCGTGGGTTGACCAGGGGAGAGATTTCTTACCGTGTCACCGGTGTGGACGGACAGGGAAAGGCCGTCGTAAGCCTCCAGAGCCAGAAGATAGATCCCCTGATCGAGACGCCCTCCCCTGCATCGATTTCCGGTCTCAAGGGAGAGATAAAGGATGACAACGGTATTTTCCTTACCTGGACAAAGCCGCCGGTAAACCAGAAGAACCCTGTTGTAGCCTATCATATTGAAAGGGTCGATCCCGGTGCCAAAATAACAACGCTTACTTCGAAACCTCTTCTCATCGCCGAGGATACGGGCAAGAAAAAGAAGGGCACTGAAACTGCCCTTCCCGGATATATTGACAGAAAACCACCGGTAGAAACATCAGTTACCTATATTGTGTATGGTCTCGATATGTTCCTGAGAAAAAGCAATCCGGTGAATATGAGTATTTTTGTCCCTGATAAAGATGCCCTTGTTCCGCCCGCGCTGGTCAACGCAAAGGCAGGCGGCAACAGGGTTGAATTAAAATGGAAAGCAAAGGGTAATCCCCATACTGCCGGATATATTGTGGAACGATCATTCACGGCCGGTGGTGTATATGAAACCGTAACAAAGGAGAAATTATCACGGGGCACAGACAGTTATTCGGATACGAATCTCATGGCAGCACGGAACTATTACTACAGACTCAGGTCTGTCAACCAACGGGGTGAAGTCGGGACCCCTTCGCAGATTGTCATGGGAAGACCGGACAACCGTGATGCCCCATCCCGGCCGGAAGGGGTGAAAGCAGAGATCGGCGTGAACCGTGTTCGTCTTACCTGGGAGCCGGTGAAACCGACGCCTGCAGGGTATATTATCGAACGAAAGTCTGATAATTCCGAGAGGTGGATGCGAATGAATGAAACTCTCTCACCTGAGCCACATTATAATGACCATTTCGGGGCCGAAAACGGGATGAAACTGAAATACCGTGTTATTGCCGTCGGTATCGACAATAAGCAGAGCAGCATAAGCAGCGAAATTGAAGCCGCTCTCCCCGACAACCTCCCGCCTGCAACGCCTCAGATTACCGATATAAACGGAAAGGGCGGGAAAATAACGATAACATTCAGGCCTGCCCACCCGGACGAGGAGACCTATCAATTTCTTATTTTAAGAAGCTCCTCTCCAAAGGAATTTGGTCTTGTCATCGGCGACGCGCTACCGGGCAATACGAGGACCTTTGAAGACACCTTTGTGGAAGCCGGCAATGAGTACTGGTATAGTCTTGTGGCCCTTGACAAGGCAGGTAACCGGAGCGATCCGTCAAAACCGGTAGTGGTCCGTACGGGAACGCCGGATATTCCAAAACCGAAAAAACCGGACGTAAAACTAGTCAATAAACCGTTTGAGCATGTTGCTATCAATTTTGAAAAAGCACCCTTTAGCCTACAGGCCATTGTGCAGGCTACGGAAGATCCGATAAAAGGATGGAAGACGATTTCCGGCCCCGGTGGCGACTTTTCTCAGGCTGTTGATCAGGACCCTCCGAAGAAGGGGAAGGCCTACTATCGCATTATTTACCAGGCAACAAATGGGGTTATGGGCGATCCTTCGGACCCGGCAGAATTTTCGAGATGAGTGAATACACGGTAAAAGTGGAGAGTGCAGTGAAATTAAGGCACTTATTTAATGAAAAAAGCTGAGGTGGAACTATGAAAAAAAATCTTATTATCTGTTGTATATTGGCATTGACCTTTATATGTACTGTAGAAAAGGCATATCCGCTTGTTCCCCCTCTTCTTGACGTCAAGCGTATTGAACTCTATTTCGAAAATAACCGTCCGGAGATTACTGTTACCGGAGACGCTCAAAAACTGAAAGCCTTTGCGAAGATCACCTTTCAATATGCCGGGCTTCTTGAGGGTCACTGGGAGGTAGATGGCAGGATCATTTCACGGGTAAGCGAACACCTCTCAACAGGCAATACCGTTATCCTCGAGACACCGGATATCCCTGGTCTGCCTACTTTCGATGCCGGGACCCATGTTGTAAAGTTTGTTATAACAAGTTCCCTGGCACGGGTCTTTCCTCTTCCTTCACTGCTCTACTTTGTTGCCGCGAAGGAGGGGGCTGTATCGCCTGTTTCGCTGAAATTGCGTTCTCCGGAAGACAAGTCTTCACTTGCATACTCAGTGCCCACTTTTAACTGGGAACAGCTTACCGGAAAGACCACCTATATTGTTGAATTTTACAAAGACCCCAAGTCTACGCCGATATTTTCCGCATGTACCATGGATACGTCTTATACGCTGCCACAGGTAATCTTCTGGAATATTTTTGCCCCCGGTGAAGAGTATTACTGGAGGATCAAGGGCAGTGACAGCAAAACCCAGGGAGAGAGCCCTCTCCGTGGGTTCAGATTTAAAAAATAATGGATTGAAATAATAACTGGAGGCACATCAATGAAGAAAGGAATAGCTTTATGGATCATCGCATTTTTCCTGATTGTATCCGACGGTTTTATCGTGTCGGAAGGGTTAGCAATTGAAGCGCCTTTGAAAGCAAAACCCCAGGCAGTCCAGGCCGGACCTGGAAATCTGGCGGCAATCCGGGCTATTGATGCCAAGGGGGTTACATTTCTTGCTTCCCGGATACACCTTGATGTTAGAACTCTTGTCGCTAACCAGAAACTTCCCCTGAAGGACGCGGTAGCACAACAGAAGCGCCTCCTTGCTGCCCATCCCGATATAAAAGAGGTCACCGAAATGCACGGCCACAACCTCTTTGTCCGATTCAAGGATAATAATGAGTTGCTGATGCTTCTCGGTGGAGACCGCCTTGGCTCAGCCTCTGACGGGCCCGTCCGGATGGCACAGATCTCAACTCAATATCAATTGAAGCCTCAACAGGCACAGCCTACTCTTCCCGCGCCGTGCAGCAGGGCCTACTGGGTTTTGCCATGCCCGCTTGCTCCCCCACTTCAAACAAGGCGTTGATTTTCGACTGCCTTGTCGATGATTACAATGTTGTTAACCCTCCGATCTGGAGCCAGCTAAAATCAAATCTGGAAGCCATGGGTTTTGTCGTTACGGTGGCAGGGAATAATAGTGCAAACCTTGCCAATGCTGCGCTCATAGACGATGGCGAGTACGGAATGGTCTTTATGAGGGGCCATGGCGGCGATCTCGGAAATGATTTTGCCTTCCTTGTTCGTCCATGGTACCCAGCATATCCCCAGGCAAATAGCGGCTATTCTGGGACGATCCGGGTGAGCGCCCATAATAACGCCACCAACACAGATATGTTCGGATATGCCTTTACCGGTACCTTTGCTGCCACATACTGGAAAAACAAGCCTTTTCCGGGAACTATTTTCTTCCTGGAAAGTTGTCACGGCACTGATCCCGGCTCGCTTCCCGGTATGCCCACCTGGACAATGAACCATGGCGCCTCGGCGTGGCTCGGTTGGAATGATTCCGTTACTTTTAATTGCGGCGATAAGGGCACGAAACTCTTTATTGAAAGGATTGGAGCGGGAAACACTTTAGGCCAAGCCGTCTCAGTAGTATATGCTACCGGCTGCCGCCCGCCGGAATTGACACTCTTCCCCGCCGGAAAAGCGCAGACCCAATGTAAATTAGGCTCCTGGTATGCTGATCCCAATGAGGCGGCAGTGCCCGACAATCAGGATTTCAAGTTTCTGCGGCTCCTGTCGGAAGACACGCTGCTCTATGCCACAATCGGTTTTTATGCTCCCCTCAATTTCGACGAATTTGTCATCAAGATCGATACCAACGGCGATGGCAAGCCTGATGTTCTCGTCAAATGCCATCCCAATACCTACGAGGTGTACAAGGAGACGCAGCCAGGCGTATTTAATAACAAGATCCAGACCAATGCCCCGGCGAAGACCGGTAACGCTTACATGATCGCCATACCCTGGGCTACACTGGGTGCTGCCAGCGGCGTCAAGGTCTCACTTGTTGGGCCGGGGAATAAAGACTTATTGCCTAACAGTGGATGGATTGCGGTGGGATCACCGGGGATAAATTGACCATAATAGCTGCTCCACGAAATTCTTGAATTGTGATCAACGCGATTTTTGATGGTTGCCCCCTGACGGGATCATCGAACAGTGTCATTAACGGATGCCATTGCGCGTGATAGGAATAAAAAAATATCAATAGCGAGATACATAAAATGAGAGGATTATCGATGAAAAAAGGAATGGTTCTGTTGGTTGTTGCCTTTGTCCTGGTTGTGTCCGGTAGTTTTATCATAGCGGAAGGATCTGCAATTGATGCACCTCTGAAAGCAAAACCCCAGGCAGTCCAGGCCGGAGCAGGAAATCTGGCAGCGATCAGGGCCATTGATGCCAAAGGCGTCACATCACTTGCGTCCCGGATACACCTCGATCTTAGAGCTCTTACGGTCAATCAGAAAGTTCCCTTAAAGGATGCTGTTGCACAACAGAAAAATCTCCTTACCGCCCATCCCGATGTGAAAGAGGTCACAGAGACGCCTGGCTACAACCTTTTTGTCCGTTTTAAGGACAATAATGAACTACTCATGCTTCTCGGCGAAGACCGCCGCGGTTCTGCCTTTGATGACGGACAGGTCCACATGGCACAGGCGTCAACTCCGGCGCAGATGAAGCCAGCTCAGAGCGGACAGACACAAGGGGCTACCCAACAAACGGTGGTGCCCCATGTTCCTCCGACAGCGAAACCTACACTGGATTTTGTCATGCCTACCTGCTCTCCTATCTTAAACAGGGCATTGGTTTTTGACACTCTTGACGATGACTATAGCGGGATATCCCCCCGGGTCGGGATTCAGGTGGTAAATAAACTTATGGCCATGGGATTTGCAGTTACCTGGATAACGAATAATAATGCGAGCCTTTTCAATGCTGCCCTCATTGATGACGGCCAGTATGATATCATCTTTATAAGCAGCCATGGCGCTTCCCTGGGAAATGATTACATGTTCCTGGTCCGCCCCTGGTATCCGGCCTATCCTCCGGCAAGCAGCTATACGGGAACGCTCCGGGTGAGTGCTTACAGCTATGCGCATAAGACAACCATGTTCGCCTATGCCTTTAATGGCAGTTTCTCTGCGAAATACTGGACCAATAAACCTTTTCCGGGCACTATTTTCCTCATGGATGCCTGTCATGGCACCGATACCGGCTCGCTTCCCGGAATGCCCACCTGGGTAATGAATCACGGAGCTTCGGCATGGCTTGGCTGGAACGGCTCTGTGAGTTTTTATTGCGGTGATTACGGCTCGGTACTGTTTCTGGATAAGTTACGAACAGGAAGTTCAATAGGCGAAGCCGTCTCGGCCGTATACGCTACCAAATGCCGCCCGCCGGATCTATCGTTATTTTCCACCGTAAAAAATGAGAGTCAATGCAAACTTGGTCTGTCATATACCGATGCCAATGAACCTGCAATACCGGACAATCAGGATTTCAAGTTTGTCCGTCTTCTTTCGGAATCAGGCACGATCTATGCAACGATAGGATTTTATGCGTTCCCCAGTTTCGATGAATTTACGATAAAGATCGATGCCACCGGTGATGGCAAAACGGATTTTATCGTCAAATGCCATCCCAATACATATGAGGTATACAAAGTGACACAATCAGGCACAAATGATAACTGGATACAGATGAATGCCCCCTTGAAGACCGGCAATGCATACATGATTGCACTGCCCTGGGACCTCTTCGGCGCCGCTGCCACTGTCAAGGTTACCTTTGCCGGGCCGGGCTACAAAGACATGCTGCCTGACAGCGGGTGGATTACTGTGCATAAATAATGAGATATCGGCCTTATGTCGATGACACCTGGGTTCAAGGAGGTGATAGTCTGTGAAATTAATATCTTTCATATGTATGCCATGCATTGCGATTGGTTTTTTTTCAACGGGATGTGCCGTAAAAGGTCATATCATGGAGTATCCCCAAAAAGCAGAAACTGCACAGATTGAACAGGTACCAGATATGTACATGACCAAAGATAAACTGATGACTGTGGAAGAGATGATCCATGAAGCCCATGCAATATATCAAGGAGCTCTCAAGGACGGCAAGTCGAAAGAACAGGCTGTCAATAAGGCAGCAGAATTCCTGCGTGCGCAGAAGAACGTCAGCCTTGTCGTTGTCACCGGTTCTGATACGATAAAGGTCATCTTCACCGACGGGAACGACTTGCTCATACTGTTAGGCAGAGAACGGTTATAAAAGTATTCCAGGCTATTTATCAGAATGAGCAAAGACGGCTCTGAAGTATGTCTTGACGCTAGAGAGCTTGATTATCAGTTCCTGCTTTTTTGTCTTTTTCAGTAACCCGGTCCCCGGGATTACAACTCTTGGATATTCAGGTTGACACCCCGAAATGGGGTAGAATGTACTTCTGTAAAACAATCCAGAATACTACAATCCCGATTAAGATCAGCACGCTTTTCAAATTGTTGCCTCCCCCATATGTTTGCTGCAGAGAGATGTCCAGGGAATTGCCTCAAGGCGTTCCATCTCGATTTCTTTTCCACAGACTTCACAGGAACCGTATTCCCCGAGTTCCATCCTTGCCAGTGCTTTGTTTATTGCCTGGATGTCTTTCTGCTCTTTTTCGTCCAGTGTTGCAAGAACATCTTCGATGGCCTCCTTCTGTGCTGTTTCTTCGGATTCGATATCGTGTTCTGACAGGATAAGTCGTGCCTCCTCGCTGAGCCTGTGGGTCTCGAAGACTTCATCGCGTTTCTTGATCAACCGCCCGCGAATTTTCCCCATCTGTTCCAGTCTACCCATAGGACCTCCTTCGACTCAAGCACCTCATGACTAAATATAAGCATCATTCCAACAATTGTTGGGCATTTCGAGACAACTTATCATGCCCCGCATAACTTGAAAGTTCGGGCATTAATCTCAACTCAACAGGGCTAAACTCTACGAGCTATTCGATGAGAGTTCCTTTGCCGGTCTTCTGATACTCGAGCACGACATGGTTGACAAAGGCCAATCTCCCCTGGGAATCGGCTTGAAATCCATGCAAGTTACACCAATCGACTAAATGTTTCCGGATCGATGTCTGCGCGAAGAGCGATATTACCACAACCCTTAATCTCTTCGCATTCCCTTTTGACAAGAGCTTTCCAGTCTTCAAAAGTAGTGGGCATACTTTCGGAATCGGTAAAGATTGCAAGCGCCCTGCGGTAAGTAAGCTCATCATTGAACCAGGCAATTCCTATAACATCTTTCATTCTGACGCCTCCTTTTGTTCATCGGTAAATGGTGAAAGCTTTAAGTTTATATAGATTCAAAGATCATTAACCCTCGGTTTAGCTTATTATATAGGAATGCGGTTGCATCCGCGTTCTCGCTATTTACCGAAAATACCCCTTAGGAAGTCCTCGGGGCTGCTGCCCTTTTTCTGTTCCTGAGGCTGCGCTTTGCCTTTATCTCCCGGCAGGTTCTTGAAAAGTCCTTCTCCTGCCTTCTTCAGCAGTTTTTCGGTTGCTTTTTTGCCCACATACCGCATATCGATCGAATAGGATGGTTTGGTAATTGAGCCACTGACCCGGACCGGTATGTATGTCCATCCCTGTTCCTCAGAGAGGAATTGTGAAATAGATGATTGACTGATCAATTTTGGCGCCAGCTTCTCCGAGACCTTTACGATGATGCCAAGATCAAGCCCTTCATCCATTCCGATTGTTCCTTTTTCGTCGAGAATAAGGTCTTTGCTGGTTATCAGTGTTGTGAGGTTGACGATGCTGTTGGCGATGGTGAATGCGCTGTCGGCTTTATCCATCGGGATTTCACGCAGGTCCTGCAATCCGAGAAAAGCAAGGAGGCTGCTTGAAATCTGGGCATTCTTTATTTTGCCGTTTTTAATGGTAAAAGCGCCTTTACCTTTGAGGTTTCTCTTGATGTTCTCTTTGAGCGTCCCGGCACCGGAGAGGTTCATCTTCCCGTAGAGTGATCCATACAGAGTTTCTTGGGCCTTTGGCGCGAAGGCTTTTGTTATATCTTCCAGTTTTATTCCGTTTGTGTCTGCGTTCAACGTATATACTGTCCCGCGTTTAGAGAGGTCAATAGCTGACTGAAGCGTGAAACTTCCACTCAAGGTATTACCCGTCACGGAGGGTATCTTGAGGATGTTGTCCCTGAATTCAAAAGCTGTCCGGAAGTTCTGTATCGATACACCCTTCATGGTTAAGTTGTCGATTGCAACAGATCCTTCTGCACGCATCTTTGTTTTGCTCATTGGCTCAAATTCCTTTTCCTCCTTTTTTGAAGAGGGGGCCGCTACCTTTCCCGGAACGCTGGTCTGACCCGTGGAAGTGAGTGCATCAAGGTTGAGGGCTTTTGCCTTGATACTTACCCGTAAGTCAGGCTCCCGGCCGTAATTTCTTATCTGCCCGGAGACATCTGCGCTACTTTCTCCTGCGATAAGTCTGATATTATCAAAATGTATCAGATCAGGGGTAAACCCAATAGTGCCGTTGAATACGGGCCGGTAGCCTTTCGCAGTAACAGCAACGTTATTCATGATCAGGCGTCCTTTGAAGGTCAGGCTATTGCCGGTGGAAGCTGATTTTTCGGCAGTGACCGCGAAGGAAGCAGCGCCGTCAAGCGCTGAACCTTCTGGCAGGAATGGTGATGCAGCCTGTTGCATAGGCGTGAGCTTTGTTTCCGGCATGTCCAGATTCAGAGAGAAGGAAGCGGGGTCACCATAGGAAATATAACCCTTGATGGTAAATGGGGCCTTTGCTATGTCGGCTTTGACCTCCAGGATATCTGCTTTTTTTGTAGTAAGGTCAAGGACTATCTTGTATGTCCCCTGTGAAGTCAGGTCTCTGATTGGATGAGGATTGTCTTTAAGAATGGCTTCGGCAATGGTGATGCGGAAACTGCCTCCCGATGAGATCACGCCGGTGGACGGAGATAAGAGTCCAAGGTCTGCATTTATTTCGATACGGGCCTTAGACAATTTGCCGGCAGGTTCGGCATATTCAATGACCGTATTTTTCAGGGAAAATGAACGGATTTGCAGTTTGAACGGAAGGCCGGAACCGGTGACAGTCTGTTCTTTCGGTTCTTTGGCGTCAGCTTTGCCGGTAATGTCAGAAAAATTGAAGTTTCCATCAGTCTTCTTTTTCACGCTCAGGGTAGCACCGACAAGTTTGAGTTCGTCGATTACCAGCGATTTTGAGAGAAGGGGGAGCAACTGGTACTTGAGGACAAAATTCTCCGCTTTTACGAATGGTTTATTTGAATCTTTCTCCTGAATTACAAAATCCTTTATGGTTATTCCTTTAAAGATGCTGACCTCTATCGCGCCGAGCACAACCTGGCGTCCGAGTGACTTTTCGGAGGCAGCGACAATGTAAGTCCGTACACGCTCGTCTGTCAGGTACGATCTGGCTGCAAAGATGAGACCCACTATAATAAGAAGAACAACGCTGGATAACACAAGCGCAATCGTGACGATCTTTTTCATAACGTCAGCCCTCCGGAACCGATACTAAAAGATAATACGCTTTAACCGGTCTTGCAACACATACATCAAACCGGTAATATTGTAACCGTTCAGGCCATCTCTTTCAGAACCGATACACATCCGTCTATAAAGAAGGTCCCTATTTCATGGAATTAATCTGCAACATTTCGAGGAAGGCGAGCTTGTTCCGGAGGCAATTGTCAAAAAATATTTGAGAGTTCGGATCCCCCACATCCCCATTGACAATGGACAGTGAACCAGGTTCCCGCTATACTGTCATAGCTAAGGACTTTTATTTTTCTTTCTTTCAGCTTCTTTCTTGTCACGGTACCATTTACATTCGGGACTTAAATAAAATGCTAGTAGTTCACATTTATCGGAAGGGAATTTTTATCAATGTAAGATGGCACAGGAGGCAGCTATGAACGTTCGAGACATGAAAGGCGATCCGGGAATCTGGGAAAATTTATCGTGGGCAGATTTGAGTAGCGAAGAAAAAGAACTCTGGATCCTTCTCGGCTGGCAACAAGATAAATGGGATAGGAACGAAGCGCCAGCAAGCACCAATAAAGTTTGGAAGGACTTGAACTATCAAGAACAAACCGCCGCGATGAACCTTGGATTTACTGAGGTTATCTGGAATGATTTTGAGGATGAATAACTATGACAGGGACTTTGCAGAGCCGGGCATTCAACAACATTTTGCATAAAAAGGCATCACGTTTGGGGCGCCAATAGGAGCATCCTTCAATTGTTCGATAATGCCTCTTTTTCTGAGCAATTGTCTTCCTGCCGACATACTATCCGAACCTCTTTTGAATGGAAATAATGAGAGACATCTCTGTCTCCCGTATCACTTCCAATTGTCCGTCTGCGGCTAGGCGAGCCGGGACAGGAGACGATTCAGATATCCATCGATTCCGCCCTTCTCTGTTTTTTCGATTCTTTCCAGTTCGGGTCTGATCTGCTTCATGGTATCTTCATTGCGGACCACATCGATAGGCAAATTTCTGTAGGAGTCTCGCTTCAAAAGCGAGAATGCCTGCTTCTGCTCTTTCGAGAGGGCGAGGTAGTCATCGAGGTCTTTCAGCATCTGTTCCTTATTTTCGTCGAGATATCCATCAACGTACATCAAGAGATTGAGGCCGTGATCGCCGCAGCAAAAATAGCTGTGCATCTCGTTGAGGTTTGTGAGCAGCAAGCGGATTTCCCTTATCATCTCTTCATCAGACATAGGAACGAATGTGCCGTCTTCAACCATTTTCTGCATGGAAGACTTAGGGTGCATGGCGAAAGTACGGACTCTGATAAAATCAGGCTCGATCATATTTAAAAGTCTTGCTGTCTCCAGGGCATGCTCTTCGCTCAGTGCCCTGCCGCCAATGCCGGGCATGATATATTCGGAGAGTTCGATGCCTGCCTCTTTGACGTGTCTGCCGCCTATGACAATATCATCCCCGGTTATCCCCTTCCTGATCATCTTCAATACCTTTTCGGAGCCGCTCTCCATCCCGACATGCAACCTCGTCAATCCGGCTTCCTTTAATTGTATCAGTTCCTCGACGCTTCTTCTTTTAAGGGTCGGCGCCCTTGCATATGATGTTATCCTTTCAATAGCAGGGAATTTCTCTTTGATATATCTTAAAACCTCCAGGACGTCTTCGGTTTTTAATACAAGGGTATCGCCATCCTGCAAAAATGCTGTCCGGACCGGATAACCTTCATATTCCCTCGCCATACTGTCGATATCCTTCTTTACCTCTTCCACTGTTCTCCGCGAAAACTTTTCCTTTTTATAGGACGCGCAAAAGGTGCACTGATTCCACGGGCAATTTCTCGTTACCCTTACCAGGAGGCTCGAAGCCTCGCTGGGGGGTCTTATTTTTCCTTGTTCATACATGTAAACTCCTATTCATCAGAAGAAGTGTGGGTATAAGATATATTAGCATAAAGTTCTTTACCAGATAACCTTACTGTATTCAAGGATATATTGGCGCGGGCCGACTGGACAGGGCTCCGTTTCTTCGGAAGGGTTATGCAATACTGAGAAATATGAGTAGAAACAGAGCATAACGACCTAGGGGTGCCAATTGGGGCATTCTTAATTGTTCGATAATGCCTCTTATTCTGAGCAATTGCCTTCCCGCCAACATACTATCCGGAATAGGATTTGGTATATATAGCAGAGGTCAATAGTTACCTTGTGTTAATCCTGTTGACATTTGTTGAGGGCAATATCAGAATGGTATATTATGGCGCAGGTAATAAACCCTGAATTTGCAAAAGTGTATCTCAGGCGTGGAGACTCATTTCGGGATTTGGGCAACTACGAGGCAGCAATCAAAAATTACATCAAAGCTTCAGAATTCTATCCGGAATATAAAGAAGCCTATGTCAATCTTGGAAATGTATACCATGAAATCGGTAACCATGAGGAAGCCATCAGTAACTACACAAAGGCCATAGCGATTGCTCCTCAATGCGCTAAGCTTTACATTGATCGGGCAGCCGTGCAAGGAAGTCTTGGCAACCATGAAGAAGAAGCCGACGATTTCAGTCGCGCTATAACATTAAATCCTGATGACATATCCACCTATGGCAAGCGAGCGGCAGTCTGCATGCTGCTGGGCAGATACGAACAGGCAGCAGAGGACTATACGCGCCTTATTGCGCTGAAACCAGAGTTTTACTGGTTTTATGTCATACGGGGAGACGCCTATGAAGCATTAGGCAGGTACAAAGAGGCCATAGACGATTACAACGTATTCATTCGGGCCTACCCTGAATATCCGGAGACTTTCAACAGTCGAGGGAAAGCACTTGCAGGTCTCGGCACGTATCAGGAAGCCATCGAGGACTTTACTAGGGCAATTGCGCTGAATCCCGACTTTGCAGAGGCCTGCGCCAATCGGGGGAAGCTATATGAGAAAACAGGAAATCATGAAAAGGCTGTTCAGGATTTTCGGATTGCCGCAAGATTAGGCAATATCTCAGCTCAGAGTTTTTTAAATTCCCAATCCATTATCTGGTAGAAACGGCATAAGAGGTTGGCCACCCGCCTTCTGTCTTTTTAGGGTGGCCCATGGCGCTCCGGGAACCCTATCTATCACGTCCGGTCTTTGGAAGATCGTCGATAAGGATGGTATTCTGGAGCCATTTATACCGGGGCAGCCTTTCCCCGGTGAACCTCAATAGTTCGTCTCTGATGCTTTGGTCTTTATTTTCATTATTCATTAAAAGTTCAGTTTCCATTATCCCTTGTCTCCTTGCCTATGATGCCATTCTCAATTTAAACCTTTGGATTTTCCCGGTGGCGGTTTTGGGCAGTTCATCAACAAAATAGATACTTCGAAGCCATTTGAATTTCGGCAATCTTTCACTGGCAAACTGAAGGAGTTCTTCGCTTAAATCCTCGTCTCCGGCACGGTCTCTGAAATTTTCATTTAAAGCAACATACCCGAATGGTTTACTCAACCCTTCCACGTTGTGACCGACTACAGCAGCCTCACTGACTGCTTTGTGCTGGATAAGCACATTTTCAATTTCTATAGGAGAAACCCAAATACCCCCGGCTTTCAGCATGTCGTCCCCCCTTCCTTGATAGGTAAAATACCCGTCTTCCTGGGCATACATATCGCCCGTCTTAAACCAGTTATCAGGGAGGAGTTTCTCCCTGTTTTCATCAGGCCTTTCCCAGTACCCTTTGGTTATACTATTTCCTTTTATAATGAGTTGGCCCGGTTCCCCTACAGGGACCTCATTGCCTTCATCATCAACGATCTTTGCTTCATATCCCGGGACGACACGCCCGGAAGTCCCGGGTCTCACATTACCAGGTATATTGGAAATATAGACATGGAGGGCTTCCGTTGAGCCAATACCGTCCAGAATCTCCAGACCGGTTTTTTCTTTCCATTTATAAAATATTTCAGGAGGAAGAGCTTCTCCCGCAGAAGCACAGGCACGGACGGATTTAAAAGGCGCATTTCCATTCATCTTTTTAAGGACCGAATTATACTGTGTAGGCACACCGAAGAATACCGTCGGTTTGAATTTTGAAACAGTTTCCATAACAATTTCCGGAGTAGGCGGAGAAGGCAACAAGACCACAGAAGCGCCATATCTGAAGGGAAAATTAAGACTGTTCCCAAGTCCGTACGCGAAGAATAGTTTACTCACTGAAAAAACAATATCGTTTTCATTCATGTTGAGGACATGTTTAGCATAATGGTCTGCTGAATGAACCAAGTCCGCGTGCCTGTGGGGGACGCCTTTTGGCCTGCCCGTACTCCCTGAACTGTACAACCAGAATGCAACATCTTCTGCTTTTGCCAGGTAAGATTCTGCATGTGACGAGGCTTGCTCCATCAATGTTTCCAGGACACCGCCAGTGAAGAGTTTAAAACAAAACTGCTTGGTTGTAATCTTGGCAGCCTTACTCAGTGGTTCAGTAACAAGCACGCGCGCCTCGCTGTTCTCAAGCATATATTCATAGTCGCTCTCATTTAACATCGTATTGACCGGCACAGGCCACGCCCCATACTTGATGCTCCCCAGAAATGCATATACAAACATTGGTGAGTCAGGCATAAGGATCATAACCCGTTCCGTTGGCTTCACCCCCAACATCTTCAGAGAATTAGCAAACCTGTTTACGTTTTCAAGGAGTGACGCATAGGTTATCCTTTCTTTTCCGCAATAGATTGCTACCTTTTGACCACGGAGGGATGCATTCTTATTCAGCAATACATCGGCTACGTTAAATTTTTCTTCATTCCCTAACTTTTTCATCACAGTTACCTCCGTTTTGATGTTTAAAGTATCCATACGGAAAGCTATCGCAAGAGTCGTGCCACAGATTCTTATATTGCTTTACCCTTATATTTCGGAGTGTTACAAATATGCAGAGAAGTAAAACTTGTTTCAATTATGTAAAAATCACTTTACATACTTTACATAATTGAAAGATGGATGGAAATGGTTTCCAAGGACCTTCGCTAATCGTTTCCCGGATCATTGCGTGGTTTCGGAGGTATCCCGTACTGCTTCAGTTTTTTGTTAAGGGTGGGGCGGGAGATGCCAAGGGCCTTGGACGCATTGCCATAGTGCCACCGGGCTTCCTGCAAGGCATTTACAATACGGCCTCTTTCTGTTTTGCCGGAATCGACACCTTGGCTGACACATTCACTTACCATCCCTGTCGCCATGATCTTATCCTGCACGAGGAGGGGTGTAATCATCGAGTCCAACACGGTATCTCCCTGCATATACATTGCAACGCGGGTAAGGACGTTTTCCAGCTCCCGCACATTCCCCGGCCACTCATACTCAATCATCCTTTGCAATGCCTTATTCTCTAACTGCTCAATATTCTTGTGTAGATCCCTATTGATCTTTCGCAGGCTGTATTCGGCAATGGAGGGGATATCAGCTTTTCGCTCCCGCAAGGGAGGGATCTTTACGGTGGCAACGCTTAAACGGTAGTACAAGTCCTCCCTGAAGGTACCATCTTTTATCATCTGCAAGAGGTTTCTATTAGTTGCCGCAATAACCCGCGCATTCGATTTCAATGTCTTCTCACCGCCAACGCGCTGAAACTCTTTCTCTTGAAGAAAGCGCAGCAGCTTTGCCTGCAATTCAAAAGGTATTTCGCCCACTTCATCGAGGAGGATGGTTCCTTCCCCTGCGATCTCGAATTTCCCTTTTTTGGTAGCGATGGCTCCAGTAAAAGAGCCCTTCTCATGCCCGAAGAGTTCACTCTCAAGGAGGTTTTCTACGATAGCCGAGCAGTTGATAGGGATAAAAGGTTCATCTCTCTGGAGACTGTTATAATGGATTGCCCTTGCGACAAGTTCCTTGCCTGTGCCGGTTTCTCCTTCAATGAGGACATTCACTCTGTTGACAGAGAGTATGCCGATTGCCTTAAAGATCTCCTTCATCTCTTTTGTCTTTCCGATGATTTCTCCTTCGCTCAGTCCTTGATGAGGGCCTATAAGAAGACCTCCGGACTTTGTTTTCGAGACTTCAAGGGCCCGCTTGATGGCAGCTTCAAGTTCATCTACATCAATGGGTTTCGTGATGTACTCAAATGCTCCCAGCTTGATCGCCTGGATTGTTGTTGCCATGTCGTGGAAAGCGGTAATGATGATGACATGGGGAGCACTTTTCTGTTCCTTGAGCTTTCGGAGTATATCAAGCCCACTGGTATCGGGGAGCCGGATATCAAGGATGAGGATTTCCGGCTTGAAAGAAGCAATCCCTTTGAGACATTCGCTGCCACTCATCCCACAGTATACTTCATACCCTTTCTCCGATAAGTAACCTACCAGCAGTTCGAGAGCCGACGGTTCATCGTCAATAATCAGTATTCGTGCCTGGGTCATTTCGGGTCCGCCTCTATGATTCGTTATTGATGTTTTCGTTCATGCTGCCGCTACAGTAAAAGCCATTCGTATCCCGCATGGTCGTAAAGGGGTTGCCTGAATTGATCCGCCATGAGCCTCAATAATTCGTTTCGCGTTTGCAAGGCCCAGTCCTGTTCCCTTTGTTTTCTTGCTGTAAAAGGGATCAAATATATATGCCAGATCTTCCTCGCTGATCCCGTAACCATTGTCGCTGATTTCGATATGTATTATCCTTTTGGGACCTTTCCGGCACCGTACGGTAACACCGATAGTCCCCCCGTTTTCAACAGCCTCGATAGAATTGAGCAGAAGGTTGATCACTGCCTGCTCCATTTTTTCCTGATCCACTAAAGCGTCAGGCACGCTTTTCGGGAAAGATTTCCTGACAATAATATTTTTCTCTGTGATTCTTGTTTCTATAACTTCAAGACAGGCATTGAGAAATCCTGTTATAGAAATCGGTTTAAAATCGTACCTGACGGGTTTGGCAAAATCGAGCATTTCGGTAACTATCTGGTCAAGCCGTGAAACCTCTTTCGCCAGAAGCTCGAGCCGTCTCTCTTCCTTCCCTGTAAAAATGGGGTTCTTCAGCAGAATTTGAATGCTCATTTTGGCCGCAGACAGGGGGTTCCTGATCTCGTGGGCAAGAGACGTGGTGAGATGCCCTATGTGGGCCAAGTTCTCAGCTTCACGTATTCGCTTTTCCGCTTCCATTCTCTCGGTAATGTCGCGACAGATACCGATTGCAGCAACATCACCCTGATAAAAGGTAAGGACCACCCTGTTTTCTGTTGGAAAAGCTGCCCCGTTCTTGTGTAGGCGGAAATAGACATAATGTTCTTTCGACCGTCCCTCGGTAACACGTTTCTCATAGAATCTTTCGACTTCTTCAAGGGATTGAGGGGCAACAAAATCTGTGTAGGGTCTTCCTATTACCTCACTGAGTTTGCATCCGTGCATTTCACAGAACGCTTTGTTGGCAAAAGTGATCCTGCCCCTCTGGTTCACAAAGTACCCATCGTGAATCTCTTCGACCAGAGTCCGGTATTTCTTCTCTGACTCGGCAAGCTCTTTGGTTCTCTCTGCCACCTTCGTTTCCAAGGCCTGAGCGTAGCCTCGTATTTCCTTTTCTGACAGGGCCTGAAAGTAGTCACTAAACCTGTGAATTGTGTAGCTAAGGCAGGAATTGACACGCTCTAAAGCTTCAACCAAGATAAGGCCTTCCAACTCCTTCCCGAGGATGGGAATAAGAATGGACCTATACAATTCAAAGGCTTTCTGAACATCCGAGAGAGAAAAACCGGCCTTGGACCTGGTTTTCCCGATTTTCGCAACAAAATCATCTATTCTTGAAAAATCGCCATTCGTGAGTGCTGCAAGATTTGCATCTGCTATGGCAGATACAGTTTTATAAAGGGCTTCAATCGATTGCGCCGAGTAGGCCGGACCTACCTCGGTATGGAGCCTGCGTACCCACTCCTGCAAAATGCTACTACGATGCACCCTGAGAATGTCTGCGAGTTCCATTGGTTGAGCTCTCAATAATTACATATCATAATGAAAATCCAATTTCCACAGAGACCCCATATCTCAAGTTATTCTCTTTTAACTATAACACAGACCAACGAGAAGTTTACAACAAACATCATATCCTGCACCCTGCGGGTATACGTTGCGCTTAATGAACAACTGAAACAGTATGCAATATCTCCGCCGCCACAACCGTCCTCCTCTGTCTTTCAATTATGTAAAGCATTTTTTACATAATTGAAACGACTTTTGCTTCTCTTCAAAGGGGCCCCTTCTATTCGTTATTGTAACATAACGAAATAATGTAATAAATCATTATCAAAACCTGTGGCATGACTCTTGCCATAGGTTTCCGTATGAACACCTTAAACACTACAACGGAGGTATGAGTATCTATGGATATTACACACATGTTCTCTGTTCCTTTTCTTTTTGCCCTGCTTAATATTATCTTTATCAATATTATCCTCTCAGGTGATAACGCAGTCGTCATTGCCATGGCAGTCCGTTCTCTTCCACCGAAACAAAGACAAAAAGGTATTATGCTGGGGACCGCAGCCGCAGTAGTCCTCAGAATCGGTCTTACCTTTATAGCCGCCCGCCTTCTTGAGGTACCTTTCGTGAAGCTTCTTGGAGGTCTTCTGATCCTCTGGATTGCATTCAAGCTCCTTATGGGTGAATCCGGGGAGAACAACACGAAGGAAGTCAATGGCCTCCGTCAGGCAATAATCACCATTCTCATGGCCGATCTCGTCATGAGCCTTGACAATGTGTTAGGTGTAGCAGGAGCTGCCAACGGAGATTCTCTGCTCCTTATTATCGGTCTTGCCACCAGTATCCCCATAGTGATATTCACAAGCAATATCATCACCCGAATGATGGACAGGTTCCCGATCATCGTTGTCCTTGGCGCTGCCGTTCTTGGAAGGGTAGCAGGTGAAATGATCGTAAGTGATCCCTTCATGGTACGGACCCTTCATCACCCCGGTCACCTTGCCGCATACTCGGTGCAGGCCATGCTGGCCGTCGGAGTAGTTGTTGCTGCCAAGGTCTGGGTAAAATACAGGGTGTCTCAGGAACCTGCTATGGTGACGGTTGGAGATTTAGCAGAAAGCCCCTTTTTGCTGGATGACTGGGACCTCAGGTAAGTCATGCCAAAGATCTTGGCTGTCAGTATAATATGTTATCTCATTGTCAACGCGAAACATGCCAACCATTAATTCCTGTATAAATGTGACATGAACAGGTAAGATTTGCCCCAAGAAAGACAGAGGGACTTTCTTCCCGGGTCGCCGAACCCATATTTCAGTCTGTCCCCTACTTCTTGGAGCCCTGTGGCGCTATGTGGCCGGCTTGCAAAGCGGAACCTATACGAATGGAGAATTTCAGGCCACGATACCCTTACCTGCCAATAATACAGACACGGATGTTGTCTATAAATTGAATGGGGAGGTTCAGGATACTGAAGGAAACATGGTCACGTGTCCAATGCGTAAGAAAACAAAGAAACGATGACGATAAAAAAGTGAACTACGAAAAAGCAGGTACGGGAAGCTCTCTAAGAGCTTTCGCGCACCTGCTATCATTCTACATTCACTACCCTGTACCACAAGATGTTGTTATTACAACAGTCGATAGGGAAGCGCTCGCTTGACCCACTCGTTGTTAGGATATTCCTTTGCGATACGTTCATATGCCTTTTTCAGCGGTCCGGCTTCGTGGGTGGTTTTATATCCGCAAACGCCATGGTAGTAAACCGCCTCCGGCGCGGCAAAACTCCATGGATAGTCATTCATAATCTTTTCCAGACATTGTATTGACAGGTCAAACTGCCGCAGATCAAAATGCATTTTAGCTATGCCCAATAACATTGCAGGGGTAAACTCCTCCGGCGCGATATAGCCGACAGTTCTGGAGTGTTCTTTGCCGTTTGTGTCGAGTATAATCAGTGTCGGCGTCCACCGGACTGTGAAATCTTCAGCCACGTCGGAATCTGCCTGGAGCTGTATCGGGATTAAAGTCTCATTAACAAATTCAACAACTTTCAAATCGGGATACGTAACCGCACCCATCTCATAACAGCCAATTCAGCCAGGAGAAAAAAAATCGAGCAATATCGGCTTCTGTTCGGCTTTTGATCTTGCTATCGCATTCTTCATTTCTCTTTCCCAGGTAAACGACTTTTCCATAATACACCTCCCAAGGATTGATACAAACTTATACAAGCCAATATAGACATGGATACCAGAAATGGCAAGGATAATTTACCCGTCAGAATTGCGGTTTATACATAAATACCAAGCGAAAAGGATGGGTACGCTTCTTAAAGAGTACCCAGATTTATCTAAGAAGTTTATTCACCGAATTGAGGATTGAGCAGTCCCGCAGGCGACAAAGCAAGGCGGGAAATACCCTTCAGGGCCTGTCCTCTCAACAGAGAGGGCACAGGCGTGCTTCGGCAATAACCGCCCGCCTAAATGATACCGGCAATTATTGCTATCCCGCAGATGAAGTATACCATTCTGACATATTTCCCGTACTGATCGAGGAGCACCCAGTCGTCTGTCCTGACGACAATATTGATGAGTTTTACGACGAGGGGGATGCTGGCGAGAAAGGTAAGACTGTACCACGAAAGAAGTCCATAGACAATGAGCAGGGTAATGCTCAGGTAAATCAAGATAAAGAAGATAATGAGGCCTGCAAAAGATCCCTTTTTGCCAAGTTTCACGGCGAGGGTATTTTTGTGCACTGCCGCGTCTGTTTCCATATCCGGCAGACTCTGGTAGTAGAGTATTAACGCCACCATGAGGCCCACGGGGATTGAAATGAGAAAAGGTGTCCAGCCGGGATGTCCTGTGATGACCCAGTAGGTGCCGACGACCATGATGGGGCCCATGTTGATGCCCACAAAAAGCTCGCCCAGCCCGTGATAGCCGTATCGGATGGGCGGCGCTACATAAAAATAGCTGCTGAAGGCGGCGAAGAAAATCGGTATGGCCAGGAGGTAGAGCTTAAGCCCGAAAATGATGATAAAGGCAATAGCGAAGGCAAAGATGTAGAGACCGACAATGACCCTGAACATCGTTTTCAGCGCGATTTTTCCTTCCTGTATGACCCGTGACCCGCCGATTGCCTGCCCGGCGTCTGTGCCGCCAAGGTGGTCGAAATAATCATTGGCGAGGTTTGTAATAAGATGGACTGTCAGTGAACCGAGAAAAACGAGAATAAACCGCCAGGGCCTTGCCACACCTGTGCTCCTCATTGCCATTGTCCACCCGATGAAAAGGGGGATGAAAGTAGCCACGTAAAAGGGAAGGCGGCTCGCCTGCACCCAGGCCATGACAACTGCTTTGCTCATTACATGCCCTGCCCCGGTTTTTTCCCGATATGGAGCCAGGTAATGCCGAAAGTGAGAGGGTATTTTTCAATGTCCGTCATGCCCGTTTCTTCCATTATTTTTGCGAATTCCTCGGGAGTGGGAAAATTCATGATGGAGTCGGCGAGATAATGGTAGGCGGCAGGATTTGTAGAAAATACCTTGGCGAAGAGGGGAAGGAGGTAATTCAAATAGACATAGTACAATACTCTAAAAAGCCGGTTCCGCATAAAGGTCATCTCCAGTATCATCACCTGCCCGCCCGGCACGGTGACACGGAGCATCTCCCGCAGCGCCTGTCGCCTGTCGGGGATATTTCTGATGCCGAAGGCCATGCCTGTCACATCAAAGGCATTGTCATGAGATGGCAGTGCAAGGGCGTCGCCATGCATGAGGGTGATTTTTTCGGAAAGACCTTTTTTTTCAACTTTGTCTTTTCCAACCTGGATCATCTCCAGGACGAAATCGACGCCAACAACACGGACCTCTGGGTATTTCAAGGCCGCCCCGATGGATAAATCCCCTGTGCCGCAGGCCACATCGAGAAACCGGTTGGTTTTGAAAAAACGCATCTTTTTGATGGTGAAGCGACGCCATGCAACATCGCGGCGCAGGCTCAGGAAGTGGTTCAGAAAATCATATTTCCCCGTAATGGTGGAAAAGATCTCCTTGACCATGCCGATGCGCTCCTCATCGGTGACGGTCTTTACGGGAGGATATTTATTGTTTACTGGTTTTTCCATTTGCAGAATTTCCTTTCAAGAAGATCAAAGATTTCATAGAGGATAATACCGATGAGAGAAAGGGCGATGATACCCACGAACATGGTGGCATAATCGGCCCTCCCCCAGGAGTCGATGATATAAAAGCCGAGCCCCCTGTTTGTGGCAATAGATTCGATAAAAAAGAGGACCGCAACGGCAGTGCCGGTACCAATGCGCAGGGAGGTGAAAATACCGGGAAGACTTACGGGCCAGACAACGTGGATATAAAAATCAAGGCGTGTCGCGCCGAGGGACTTCAGGGAATAGATCGTTTCGGTGCTGATCTTACGGGCACTGTCACGGGTCGTGATGAGGAGCTGGAAAAAGATGATCATGGTGAGGAGCACAATTTTTCCCGTATCGCCAATGCCGAAGAGGACGAAAACAATGGGCATGAGGACAATCTTGGGAATGGGATATCCAAGGTATATGAGGGGTGAGAAGAGACTATCCAGTTTCTGATTGCTGCCGAGCATAAGCCCTGCCGGAACGGCAAAAATGAAGGCAAAAAAGAGCCCTGCGAAGATCCTCAGGATGCTTGCCTGGACGTGAAGCCAGAATGAGGATGTGGCGATCTCCTTGAACCCGCGGAGAAAGACGTGAAAGGGGTCAGGCAGGATATTGCTTCCCATGATAAGAGAGAGGAGATACCAGAGAGCATAGATGAGAACAATAGTAACGGCATACGTGATGGCCTGTCGTCCCTTCACGGGGTTACCTCAAGTATTTTCCGTAATTCTGTAGTCAAGGCAAAAAATGCCGGTTGGTCGCGGTAATCGATACGACCCATATTGGGATTATCGATTACCGTTTTTATGCTTGGCCTGCCATTGCTGAGAACGATAATCCTCCGTCCGAGAAAGACTGCTTCTTCAATACTATGGGTAACGATAATGAAACTGAATTGTCTCTGCATAAAGGCCGTGAGGAGCTCATTCTGGAGTTTTTCCCGTGTCACCGTATCGATGGCTGCAAAAGGCTCGTCGAGTAAGAGGAGCAGCGGGTTTAAAAGAAGGGCCCTGGCGAGCGCTACCCGTTGGCGCTGTCCTCCTGAGAGCTGTGTCGGATAGAGGTGATCGAGACCTTCGATGTCGAGTTCCCTTTTGATGGCATCGATTTTTTTTCCAGCAACATTGATCCTCTGGAGTTTTGCGCCGAGCGCAATATTTGCCGCCACGGTTTTCCAGGGAAAGAGGCCATATTCCTGAAGCACCAGGGCGATTTTCCGGTTCGGCCCGGTGACTGCCTTGTCCTCAAAAATGATTGAACCTTCCGTTGACTGCAGCAGCCCCGCTATGGCAAGAATAAGCGTTGTCTTGCCACATCCTGAAGGTCCCACAACAGCTAAAGAATCATGAAAAGGGAGTTCGAATGTCACTCCTTCAAGGACTGTCTTTGATGCTTTTTCAGTAAAAAATGTTTTGCCTAGTCCCTCAACACCGAGAAACTTATGGTATGTAGCCATCAGCAACCATGTCCTTGTAAGTCATGTTCTTTGTGATGATCTGTTTTTCGCGAAGCCATTCGTAGACATCCATAACCTGTTTTTGCGAAGGGGCTGCCAACCTGGGAAACTTCGGGATCGGAAATGATCCCTGAAGTAGCTCCGGCATCTTGCATTCCCGGTTCATGATTGCGCGGACTTCATTGGGGTTTTTATTGATATAATCGGCAGCCTTGTTGACTGCAGTATGGAAAGACTTTACTGCCTGGGGATGATCCCTCAGAAAGCGGTCACTGAAAGCAAGTATTGTTGTCGAAAGGCCCTGACTCTTATCGTCGATGAGCGCCTTTGCGCCTTTTGTTTCAGCGAGAGTCGCAAGCGGTTCAGGCATGAGCGCCGCTGACACCTGACCGGATAAGAGCATCTGAAGCCGGATGGGAATTTTTTTTACGTCAATAAGGTTGATTTTATCTTTGCTTATATTCCGGGGCCGGAGGAGCCCCACAATAAGATATTCAGCGATCGTATTGGAACCTGTAGCAATACCTGCCTTTGCGATTTCTTCAAGGCTTTTATTTTTGGACTGGGGAGAAGCGAGAAGTGCGAACATCCGCTGCTCAGTTGGTGGTATTGAAGTTTGTGGCAGTCATCTTTACGTTTGTCCCGTTGGCCTGGAGCACCATAGGCGTCATGATGTCTCCGAAATAGCCTGCAATCTGCCCCGCAGAAAGGGCAATATCCTTTTCCATGGCCGAATTAAAAAGGACGATCTCCACGGAAAGCCCCTGCTCTTTGAAAAATCCTTTTTCTGAGGCGACGAAAAGGGAGAGTGACTGGAGGACGGGGATTGTTCCGAATTTTATGTGAGGGGCCCTGACGGAAACCGGTTTATCCGCAGTCAATGAGTGGGAGGTAATGGGGATTACAAGTGTACACAGGAGTATGAGCAGCACGGCATATTTTGCGAATTTCATGAAAGGGTCTCCTCCTTCTATTCCCATCAAAAAGAATGCAGGAATCTATTAGTGTAGTGTGCTGGAAGGGATTTTTCAATGAAATTTAACGAAGGTCCCTGTTATAGAGGAATTTTTATAAAATGGATATACGGGTAATGGAAAATCGTTTGATTTTTCGCTTTTGTGCGCTACCGGTATGATAAAACTCAAGGCCCCATATAATGTGGCGCAATGCGGTTCTTCTTCAAGAACTCAAGCCCCGTAATGGGATACAGGGCATAGATGAGGATATCGCCCATATCTCCGGTAAGACCCTTTAACGCTTCTATTGCCTTTGGCATTTCTGGTTCGAGACTGTCCCCCGGCCGTGTCTCGATGGATATATTCCCTTTGGCGTAATGCTTCAGGGCCAGTTGTTTGACGTCTTCATTGACCGCTACCGGTGGTTTTCCATATAATCCGTAGAAGTAGTCTTTGACTTCGTTTGTGATCATCTTATAACGCCCTGCAATAACATTGAAGACAGCCTGAACCCCGACAATCTGACTCGTCGGGGTAACAAGAGGAGGGAACCCAAGATCTTTTCGTGTCTTTGGTATCTCATCATAGACCCATTTCAACCGGTGGAGTGCCTTTGCCTGTTTTAACTGACCCACGAGGTTGCTGATCATACCTCCCGGTATCTGGTGCATGAGCACACCGATATCCATAACAGAGAAGCGTGTCGTATCGGCAAAACTCATATATTTGGGGATGATACTCTCAAGATACTCATCAATATCGGCGATGGTATCAAGATCAAAATCGGTTTCGTGGTCAGTCCCCTGAAAGGATACGACAAAGGGCTCTACTGCACAGTGGGAAGATCTCAGGGCAAAGGGAGCAAAGCAGGTATCGATACCGTCTGCTCCTGCTTCAATGGCTTTCAGGAGGGACATGGAAGCCATACCGCTTGTATAGTGGGTATGGAGATGAACGGGAATCGTCAGGTTTGCTTTCAGTTGCGAGAAGAGCTCATATGCGTCATATGGGGAGATGATGCCTGCCATATCTTTGATGCAGAGAGAATCAGCGCCCATTTCTTCAATCTTCTTTGCTTTCCCGATATAATAGTCAATGTTGAATATGGGGCCACCAAGCCTCTTTTCCGTCAAGGAATAGGAGAGAGCGGCCTGGATCTCTTTGCCGGATTTTTTAATAGCTTTAAATGCTGTTATGAAATTCCGCTCATCATTCAAGGCATCAAAGACCCTGAAGATATCGATGCCTGTATCGGCAGCCTTTTCGACAAAGGCCTCAACAACATCATCGGCATAATTGCGGTATCCTACAAGGTTCTGTCCCCGAAGGAGCATCTGAAGCTTTGTGTTAGGCATATGCTGCTTGAGGAGTCTTAAGCGTTCCCAGGGGTCTTCGTTGAGGAACCGGGTCATCACATCGAAGGTGGCTCCACCCCATACTTCAGCGGAATAAAATCCTATGCTGTCGATCTTCTCTGCAATGGGAAGCATGTCTTCAGTGGTCATTCGTGTGGCAAAAAGAGACTGTTGGCCGTCGCGCAAGGTTACGTCGGTGATCCGAACAGGTTTTCTTTCCGGCATTAGTTAACCCTCCTCAAAAAAGTGTAAACTAAGTATCATGGTCATTAGGAAAAATCAATGGAATTTTTCCTGGAAGTCTGTTATGTATATAGTCACGGGAAGTAGCTCAGCATGGTAGAGCACAGCGTTCGGGACGCTGGGGCCGCAGGTTCAAGTCCTGTCTTCCCGACCATTTTTCCTCGTTGCGCTTCACTAACGCACAATGTAGAACACAAAAAGGAGAATAACAAGGGTTTTCAATCCTTATTCTACATTGTCATGTTTTTCGGAGGTCTTTTATGGATAATGATATAGTGAAAACGATCCGCCAGAGACGCTCCATCAGGGTCTTTACTGCTCAGATACCCGATAAGGAAGCCATTGAAGAAATACTTGAGGCAGCCAGATGGGCGCCATCAGGACTCAATAATCAGCCCTGGAAATTTATGGTCCTTGAAGACGAAAAAATACGGGAAGGACTTTCCCGGTTTACGTCCTATAAAAGGATTGTCAGAAGCGCCCCGATATCGATCGTCGTTTGCATTGATAATGATATTTCCTATAACAGGGACAAAGACCTCATGGCCACCGGGGCCGCGATCCAGAATATGCTTCTCTGTGCCTGTTCACTGGGGCTGGGAGCCTGCTGGCTTGGAGAAATTATCAACAGGAAAGAAGAAATAAAGCAGTATCTCAAGCTGGAAAACTGTCTTGAGATTATGGCTGTTGTTTCCATCGGCTATCCGGGCGAGAATCCAGGAGAAGGTGAGAGAAGATCTCTCCAGGAGCTCCTGATTACGAGGACCTAGAACATGAAGATCATCAACAAAAAAATCATCCTCAACACAAAGGGAAGCGGCGACCTATTAAATATTACCGATAGCCTGTCGCAAGCGCTCAAGGCTTCTGCCTGCCTGATCGGAAATATGACTGTTTTTGTCTCCGGTTCCACTGCCGGTATTACCACTTTGGAATACGAACCAGGGCTTATCAAAGATATCAGAGAATTTTACGAAAAACTTGCCCCTGCCGGGAAAGGTTATCACCACGATGACACCTGGGGAGATGCCAATGGGTTCAGCCATATCAGGGCAACCTTTACGGGACAATCCCTGACAATACCCTTTGAGAATGGAAAACTCCTTCTCGGCACATGGCAACAGGTAGTCCTTGCCGAATTCGACAACCGCACCCGTACCCGTGAGGTTACCATTCAGATTATCGGGGAATAGAAGTATATAGCAGCTTACATCCTGGGGGAGTTTATTCCATTTTCAGGGGAAGGATGATATTGAGGCGGCAAGGAGAAGGAAACCGGAGCGTACAATACGTACGTGAGGATTTACGACGATGCTGCCAACAAAGATAGCGCGTTGATTTGGAAATGGAATTACTTATAGAATATCCCGCCGGCGAAGCTTACTGACGACTTGCCGTCAGTCCACTGGTCGTAGCCGACAATATTACAACTGCTTTCTTCGAGGAGCTTGAGCTGAAAAAAGATGGGTGTGAGACCGCATATCCGCCGTGCGTCACCTTCTTCCCTTATGGCTTCAAAAAATCCCTTTGCGTCAACCTTTTTCACTGATTCGAGAAGTATTTCATCACAGGCCCTGGAACGGGCAAGTATTGCAGAGTCGAGTGGCAGGCTGTCGCCGAATTGGGCCCCTATGTGGGCAAGGTCTGCCCCTGAAAGGATAATGAATGGTTTCCCATAATCCTTGAGGACTTGCTTCAGATTTGTCACAATCTCATCGATTTCGCCTGCATCAATACTTTTCCCTCCGGCAACATACTCATGCATGGAACCGGTTAGGATGGAGAGCACCTCGAAGTCGTGCTGAACCATGAACTGAATGAGTGGAAGCTGCAACTCAATAGAATGTTCATTCCTGTGGGGCCACTCATCGACATAGCTCCGCAGGACCTTATTGTCGAGGATCAACCGGTCCAGTTCTCTCGCATGGGGGATGATGTCAAGGGGCGTTTCAAGGTCCTTGCAGGATATGCTCAAAATCCGCTCCGTAGGGTGATGGCATGTGCCAAATATGACAATAAGAGGTTTTCCGGCATTCCTCAGGTAAGGGTATGTTTTTTTGTAAACATCGATACCCCGCGCATAATCTATATGGGGTACTACAATACCCGTTATCTCGCCGTCTATTTTTCCATCTTTTTCATTCCCCAGCATTTCATCGAGAAAGGCGAGGAGGTCCATCCTGTTCGCCGCATAACTTTTCCCGGCGAGAAAGGCCTTCCTTACCGGTGATTTTTCATATTCCTCTCTGAGCTTCGTATAGTAATTTTTGAAATTCTCGCTGAAGAGAAGTAAATGGGAATCCATGGTGTTGACGAGTTCCCGGATTTTTTCAATGTCGACAAGTTCACCTACAGCCTCCATGAATGCAGCCTGTATATCCCGGAGCGTCCTCGTGCCATCCATAAGAGAAATCATAAAGGCCACTTCTCTCGATACCATAAGAGCATTTTCAATGAACCCTTCCGTATCCCGGAGGAGAATGAGTTCCTGTCCATCATGAATGACGGGATGCGCTTCAATCCATCTTACGCGCGGTTTTTCCATACCAAAGGTATACCATAATCAGCACAAAGAAAAAAGACCGGCCCGGGTGATTGCAGCCACCGGGCCGGATCAATACTCTAAATATGTTCCCTTTTTACTGAAAAACCAGTGTGATTGCCGCTGTTGTTACCGTTGTATCGGCTACTGCAGGGAAGAGGAGTTTTTTGAAGGTATCAATGATACACTGTGTTGTGGTGGCATTATTCAAAGTATTTGAAGTTGCCTTGATGCTCTTCACCGTTCCATCGGGATTGATGGTGAGAGTAAGCGACAGCTTGCCGATTAAAGAGCTTCCCTTATAACAAGATTCAATCTTTTCCCTGTTTTTCTCAATGACAACACGAAGGGTCTCTTTGGATAACCCGTTCGGTGTGGTTATGTCTCCGATGGTGACTGCGAATGTTTTTTCCTTTTCAGCTACCTTGCCGTTTACTGTCCCCTTCGACTCTGTTTTTGACTTTCGAACTGTATCGTGCTGCATGCTCTCCTGTCGGTACATCATCGGTGATGGTGCAGTCAGGGCCATGGGCATACCACCCGCCTGACCTACCGCATAATCGGAAACACCCTGTGGCAGGGGCAGAGGCTGATTCACCGTATCCGGTTTACCATCCTTATTGCGGATTTCACTGTCAATGGCAATAAAGGAAGTGTATGCGGTGAGGAGATTATAGGTGAGCCCCAGCTCAGTTACTTCCTGCATGCGTTTGTCATCGGAGCGCAGCTTGTTATAATCAGACAGGAGGGTGATTCTCTGTCTGGCCCAGAGGTATCTAAGGGACATATTGGTCTTCTCCGGTCGTGTTTTTGATACATCAATCGTTTCGGCGTACTTACCATCGCCTGAGATGCCCGCAAGCGTAATCGTTCCCCGTGGTTTGCCGCGCCATTTTCCGAAAACGATGACAGGCCGTTCCGCTAGCACATCAGGGATTGAAACCGGTTCTACGTCGTAAGTAGCAAAACCGTTGGATTTTACCTTTATATTCGTTAAGACCGGCAACTGGACCATTTTCCGGAAGCGCTCTGCCTGGGCAAGAGCTTCGTCAGGTTTTGTGATGACAAAGGGTTCACCCATACCGACATGGGCCATGCCCTCGATGATGTGACGGTTTACGCTGGACCCAATGCCGAAGGCAAACATATTGGCATCTCCTAAATGGTTTCGGATAAAATCAAAAGCCTCTTCTTCGACTGACACATAACCGTCGGTGGCGATAATGACGCTCCGGGAAAATCCTTCAGCCCGTTTCAACAGGAGAGCCCGTTTCAACGCAGGCAGCAGCTCCGTGCCGCCGCCTCCTTTCTGGCGGTCAATGACATTTATTGCCTTATCGATATTTTCCGTGGTTGCCGGGAGGGATTCTTCGGACATGAGCGTTGACCCGCCGGAGAAGAGGAGGACATTGAATTTGTCGGTAGGACGAAGACTTCCGATGAGGTTTCTCAAAAGTTTCTTGGAAATTTCAAGGGGAAAACCATACATGGAGCCTGAGACATCGACGATGAAGATATATTCACGGCCCGGTATGCGGGCGCCGGTGAACTTTTTCGGAGGCTGCATCATGAGGAGAAAGAAGTTCTCTCTTTCTGACTCGAAAAGCAGAAGCCCGGACTGGATTTTATCACCGGCAAGCCTGTAGCGCAGTATATAATCACGATTCCCGCCGCCCGTGTCAGACTTGTCGAGGGTCACCTTTGCCGTGGAAGGATTCGTGTATGTGGCGTTTACCTTATGCGATGGAGAAATAAGCTCCTTGATTGGCATACCGGCAGCAAGGTTAACGGCAATTTCAAAAGAGTAAGTTGGTTTCTCACCTTCGTGGAGATAGGGATTTTTTACCCATTTTTCCGATGTGGAAGCAATGGATTCCTTCGCGTTGGAATAGCGGGGACCTACAACGGTGGGATAGGAGAATTCATAGACCTGGTCAGTGGGGATGAGCAGTTCTGTGTATTTCAGTTCCACCCTGATTTCATCATTGGGCATGATGTTTGCCACATTCATCTGAAAAACATTCGGCCTTTGCTGTTCCAGAAGCGACGCACTCTTTCCCTGGTTGCGGGCCTGTTCGTATTCCTTGCGGGCCTCATCGCGCTTTTTGATCTTTGCTTCGATTACCCGCTTTCCGATGACCATCTTCATGCCGTAAACAGCGGCCCGTGTCGATGCAGGAAAGATATAAATGGCCTCGATGGGCTTCTTGCCTTCGTTCTTATAGACCTGTGTCACAACAACATCAGCTATGACCCCGGAGATATTCACAGCGGCAGAAGTTGACTTTAACGGGAGTTGGTCAATAACCGGGTCGTCACTTATAATGAAAAAATAGGGAGAAAGGGTCTTGTCACCCGATTCACCGGATATCTTCTGTTCCGTATGACCTGCTGTCTGTAGACCTGGGACTATAAGAACGTTAAAGAATATCAGTGCAAATAATGCCAGGAATTTTGTAACTCTCTTCATAAGTGACCTCCTTAAGGGTATTTGTTTTTTTCATTCTCATACTGAGACAAAGGAGGTCCCAAAAAAGTTCCCGGTTGGTTACAAATTTGTACTAAGATGATATTCTAAGAATTACGGGTTAAAAAGAAGCATGATGCAAAAGCCATCACGCATATCGTGTATTGTTGTTTCTACCCAAGTGTTTCTCTAACTTTAGCGGCCAGATCATTGAAAGAAAAGGGTTTGGGTATGAATTGCATGCCTTCTTCCAGAATCCCCTGACGGGCGATCACATCTGATGTGTAGCCTGACATGTACAGGCGCTTCAAGCCTGGTTTGAAAGCAATGATCTTCTCTGACAGTTCTTTCCCGTTCATACCCGGCATTATCACATCAGTGAGCAGAAGGTCGATGTTTCCATCATATTCCCTGGCCAATCTGAGCGCCTGATCTGTTTCATTAACCGCCAGCACCTTGTAGCCCAGTATTTCAAGCATTTCCTTGCTGAGGTTCAGAATCGATTCCTCGTCCTCCACGATCAAAACCGTCTCAACACCCCTCAGTAACTTCATCGTCGCTTTGTTATCTGTGGCTTCAGGACTCCCGGTCCTGCAACGTATCGCATTGTTCATTGCCACCATTATATGCAACCTCCACTTCAATATTCTCTGACTTCCTTTAAGCAAATTATGTGCCGGGTGACTTATTTGAACATAACCGCTTGCAATCATGAGATATTATTAATAATAAACAACAATCCCTCTATGCCGAATGAATGGTTTTTACTTCAGGTAGACTAACATGCTGTAGGATATCTCATACGGAGATGCCTTCATCGACTCATCTATGCGTAAAAGTCTCACAAACAACTACAGGGCCATTTCTAGCCCTGTAGTTGTTTCTTGATTATTGATACATCTGTTGATTGCTTCTTTCTTACCAATCTCAACACGACGGTTCCTGGCCCTGCCTTCTTCAGAATGATTATCCGCAAGCGGCTTCTCCTGCCCCCGCGTGTCAACCTCGTTGCGGCGGTCATTCCCCACCAGAAGAAACATTAATTGTTGGATTTGGCAGGCTGATGGTTACACTAGTGCCCTGTTGCCCTTCAGCCGGGTGTATTGAAAGCGTTCCATGGTGTTTTTTTACCACCAGTCTTGCGATAGGAAGACCGAAACCTGTGCCTGTGGATTTTGTAGAGAAGAAGGGGGAAAACAATTTCTCGATTTCTTCCTGAGGAGGATTACCTGAATTAAATATTTCAATGACTACATTGAAGGGCGGAGTATTCTCGATCCTCGAAGATATTCTGATACCGGGGTTTTCCTTACCTACGGCCTCCATACTGTTCTCAATGAGATAGTAAAAGAGGTGTTCGAACCATTTCGGATCGCCCTTGAGGTTGCATGCTTTCTCGTGAAATCAAGGTCAACCTGAACGTTGGCGTATTTATTCCGGCTGTCGAGCTTTTCAAGAACAGAGTCTATTAATACTTTAATATCAATGCCCTGAATGCTCTGGTTCACCCCGGAACATTTCCATATATACCTTGATGTCCTTGACCATATTTTCAAGTCTCTGGTTTTCGATCATCAGCATCTGGTAAACATTATATTCTTTTGTGCCTTCGTGACTTTGCCCTGTAGCTTTTTTATGTTCCATCCGATGACCATGGCCGGATTTCTGACCCTGTCCGCTACTTCACTCATGACTTCGATATCACAGCTTACCGTGTTTTCAATATAAGCTGTTGTTTCAACAAGCAGACAGAGATCCAGCATCTTGTCAATGGTTGAAAAGGCCTGGCTTCTTTGCTCAAGAGGAATATCGGTTGAAATAACCTTGTGACAAAACTGCCGTATCATGGCAAAACCCAGGTTGGAAAAACTCTGATCAAGATTTACTTCCACGTGCCTCACGCCTACTTTCCACAAGTATGCAGGAACTGCGTCATTTGCCTCGAATTGAAAAATAATTCAAACCAGCCTGCCCAAACCCGTTTCATGAGGCCCGGTTCTCTTTCTCCTTCCAGTATTGCCCGTGTATCGGCCATATCAAGAAAAAAGTTGTAAAAGTAATCGGCAAAGGCATGTTTTTTTGCTGATAAAGAGTTCTCTGAATGGTTCCAACCTGATCTATTTCAATCTTTTCAATGCCGATTTTCTCAAGAAAAAGACGGAGTTTTTCATGGGGGGCTTGAGAGTCAGTCACGAAGAGTATCCTGCCCTGTCATCATAGTTTTTAAAATTAACACAGCATCCACATAAGGTCAATGGCGGAAGCGAAAGAATTGTCGTTTGGCTCCTGCCAGCCCTTGACAGTGCCCTTGACAAAGTCGACGGGAATGATCATAATTCAAATGGAGCTTGAATATGCACTTTGTTTATATTCAGGTTTTCCCCAATCGCCACCGGAGTGAGCCAATCTCCCCCCCAACGACTTCTCCGGTGGCTTCTTTTGTAGCTACGGAATTTAATAACTTCTCTAAAAAATGCTTGACAGAAGGGTTCTTCTTTTTTACGCTCTAACAAGCTTCAGATGGTTACATCAATGTGCTTTCTGTTCTTTCGGAGGGGGATAGACATAGATGAATAAAAACATATCACCGGTATCGCTCCTGTGCATCCTCACCGGTTTGAACCTCTTTAATTATCTGGACCGCTACGTGGTAAACGCCGTACGTACACCTATGGCCGCGGAGTTTGGCATTAATTATGGTGATTCGGGGCGACTCTTTACCGCCTTTATGATCGGTTACTTCATCACCTCCCCTTTCTTCGGTTATCTGGGAGACCGGATTTCCCGGAAGGCCCTCGTTATTCTGGGCATCCTGATCTGGAGCATAGGCACGGTCCTCACAGGCTTTGCCCAGGGCTTTGTCATGCTCCTCTTTTTTCGGGTCCTTGTAGGTATCGGGGAGGCAAGCTACGCGACGCTTGCCCCCGGTCTGATTTCCGATACGTGGCGCCCGGATAAACGCAATAACGCCCTTACGATTTTTTACGTTGCTATTCCTGTGGGCGCTGCCATCGGCTATATCATGGGCGGCGCAATAGCGGCCAACTGGGGTTGGCGCTACGCCTTCTTCTGGGCCGGCGCACCCGGTCTTCTGCTTGCCCTCGTGCTCCTTCCTTTCCGTGAACCAAAGCGGGGAGAGGCCGATGCAGACAACGGTAAGGGCCTGACAAAACCGGGTCTCAAAGACGTCTTCAAGCTCTTCCGTAATGGAGATTTTAATCTTATCGTCTGGGGCTATGTCGCTTACACCTTCGCGCTGGGTGGTTTTGCATTCTGGGGGCCCACATTTCTGGAAGAAGTGCACCGGCTCTCAACAGAAAAGGCAGACCATTTCTTTGGCGCCGTTATTATTGTGGCCGGTCTCGTTGGGACCCTTCTCGGTGGTTTTGCGGCAACACTCTGGCATAAGCGTAATCCTGCGGGATATGCCTGGTTGCTTTTCGGGTCCGTCTTCCTCGCCGCTCCTCTTTCTTTTTTCGCACTGCTTTCATCAAACACAGCTCTTGCTATGGGTCTCCTTGCCGCCTCGATATTTCTTCTCTTTCTCTGTACAGGGCCTGTCAATACGCTGATTCTCGAAGCGGTACCGGTCAATTTGCGGTCAAGCGCAATGGCGATCTCTATTTTCATGATCCATCTCTTCGGCGATATGTGGTCACCTGAAATCATTGGCCGTGTGGCAGACCATATGGGTAAAGACCTGCAGAAAGCAAGCCTTATTCTCCCCGGAGTATTGCTGATGGCCGCATTTTTCTGGCTTGTCCTGGCTTTAAAAACCGTGCGCACCCATGGCGGGAAAATGCCTGTCAACCAAGAGGGCGCTTTAATCGAGAATGAGATTAAATAATTGAGAGGTGACCTATGAGGAAAATTGTCAGTATCGGTCTTGCCTGTTCTTTTCTGGTTCTCGCCCTCGGCTGCGAAAGGACCGATACGGCCATTGATCTTTACAAAAAGGTAAAAGAAGACTCAAAACAAAAGGCTCAGCAGGCCCAGGATGAAGCGCAGAAGATTATCGAGAAAAAAGCAAAAGGCGCCATGTCGCCAAAAGACAGCAGCGATAGTGAAGAAGATAAAGACAGGAAAGACAAGGAATAAAGCCGGACTATCGGCTGGCCGTAATTGCTATGCTGATTTTGATGTATTCTTCCTGTGAGGGGGCGGACAGCCCGTTGTCTTTGAGAGTTCCAATCTCTTTCAGGGCCTTCAGGAACTCTCTTATTTTCTGGCCGGGTAGATCTCCAAAGAGAATGATGGAGTTTTCGTGACGGGATATGATATTGATGTGCCGGGCGCTGAAACGGTTGAGAAGATCCTCTGTTTCCTTGAGGGCTGTCTCTCTGTTGTTCGTATGAAGAACAATAGAATACCGGTCCTGCTGTACAGGGGCCGCTCCCTGAAATTCTTTGGCAGCACGTAATTTATTTGCCGGTGCCGGTTTTTGTAGCGTTCTCTCCTGAGAAGGAGCACTACCCCCCACTGCTTTTGGTAAAGGAGCCGGCGAGGGGGCCCCTTCTTGCATGGTTTGTGAGTCTGATTTTCCCAGGGATGCATCCGCTTTTATCTCCTGCTCAAATTGTTCGCTCTGTACGGTATGCTTCTTTTCGGTCTTGTATCTTTCCGGAGCAGCTGCCGGAGAAGCCGTATTATACTGCAAGCCCGAATTGACCTTGCCGTCAGGTACGACGGTAATGGCACTATCTTTCTGCTTTTCAGGGGACACGCCAGGATCGGTCTTATGCGCCGAAGAGGGTTTCTTGACCGTCAGCGGGGGCCTATCAAGCTCCTTACGGGCAAGTTCCTGCGGAGCGGTTACCGTTGATGCCTGAGGCTCATGAAGCGCTTTCATTTCAGGGCCGGTGGTCCGGTAAACAGAAAATATCAGTATGGCCACCAGGCACATTGCCATCACTTCTATGGGTAACTTTATGTGGAAGGGATAGAAAAGTTTTTTCAACAGCCCCTTTCTTGATGTAGATTCTTCACGTACGCGGGCCATGACCTTTTGGGTAAACCACGGAGGGGGATCGACTGCTTTGAGACTGTGGAGCAAGTCTTCTGTTTTTTTCAGCTCTGAAAGGTTGGCGCTGCAGCGTGCGCAGTGAGCAAGATGCTCTTCAACGAGCTTCTTCTCACCGGCAGACAAAACCCCGTCAAAATAGGCCGACAGTTTATTTTCTATATCGCCGCATTGCGTCATATATCACCAAGTATCTTTTTCAGACAGTTTTTCACACTGTCACGGGCCCGGTAGAGTCGGGATTTTACGGTCCCATCCGGTATTTTCAGAATATCACCGATCTCCTCATAAGAAAACCCCTCAATATCTCTCAGCACCAGCACTTGTTTGTATTCAGCATCAAGGATATTAATGCAACCCTGGACCTTTGTCTGGACCTCTTTTTGTTCAAGTTGCTCAATGGCGGTGGCCTCACGGGACGGTGGATCATAAGCCGGACGGCCTGATACTGTTTCTGCAGGATCGTCGAGAGAGACTACTTCATGGTAAGACTGCGATTGCATCTGCCTCAAACGATTTTTAGCGTGGTTGATCGTAATGCCTGTGAGCCAGGTGGAAAACTTTGCCTCACCCCGGAACTTCTTGATTGCCCGGTATGCTGAGAGGAAGGCTTCCTGCGTGATATCACAGGCTTCATCGTAGTTGCCTGTCATCCGGTAGGCGATATTGATCATTTTCTTCTGGTGCCTCTCGACGAGCATTTCAAAAGCGTCTATATGGCCTTTCTGACATCGGATTACATATTCGGTATCATCATCCGTGGAGGCCCCTTTTTTCTCGTCCAATCTATTAGACACTTCTTCCAATGAAATTGTTCCCCACACCAGTTCACACTATTTGAACCGTTAATGCGTTACCGGTCTCTATTTTGTTTTCTTTGCTACCTGAATAGCGGTCCCCTTGTTCTCGCCGGGTCCCAGATTGACGGTAATGGCGTCGTCTGCGCCTACGGTAAACATCGCTATGCCCTGTTCGCCTGCTCCCTGGACAAAGCTGTTTTTCACGTTTTTCAGATTTGCTTTATAGAAGGCAGCCACTTTATCGAAACTATCCGGCGTCAACAATGTGCATACGTCTGTCTTTCCCTTGCCGTCACCCGCCGCGCCCTGCATTGAGACAGTCGCTTTCACTGTCGCTCCGGGATATACCGGTACGCCGAGTTGCGCTTCCGTAATCGTTCCGCCCTGCTGCCCCGTGACGACGACAGCCTTGCCGTCCTTTGTTTCGATCTGCATAGCGCCCTGACCTGAACCATCGGTTTTCACCGTTACCTTGCCGCCCGGTGTCGATACCGAGAAGTTATCTTCTTTTTTACCACACCCTGTCACAAGCAACCCGGTGATGACAACCAGAGAGATGACAACCAGAAACAATCCGTTCTTTTTCATATCCACATCCTCCTTAATTTTATCAGTGTTCAGGTGACGCTGTAGGCAACATCTTTCCCCGTTCATTATTAACCGCAATACAGTTTTTTGCAATGGAAAAATGTCCCGCCGAAGACAGGTTCCGGAGAGAAAAAGGACTCGGCCAGGACTTCAGGTAATGCGACTCATTGTGTCATGTAATTTGACAAGAAAACTAAAAACATGATAAATGACAATAGCCAACCAATGTCTCATGACATGTATTATATTCTGTCAGAAAGACAAATACGCGAAACGGGGGTTATTATGAAATCAGCAATAATCGGAATACTGGCAATTTTCTTTGTTGTAACACAGGCCTTTGCAGCAAGCGATACAGTACTGAAAACTGATAAGGATAAGACCAGTTACTCGATGGGGATGAATGTGGGCACAGGCTTTAAACAGCAGTCGATAGATGTCAATGCCGATATCTTCATGAAAGGATTTAAGGACGCCCAGTCAGGGGCCAAGCCTTTACTTACCGAAGAGGAGATGCGTTCGATTATCTTAGCCCTTCAAAAGGAAGTGGTAGCAAAACAGACGGAGAAGATGCAGGCCGCCGGTGCAAAAAATAAGAAGGATGGGGAAGCATTCCTTGCTGAGAACAAAAAGAAAGAAGGGGTAAAAACCTTACCCAGCGGTTTACAATATAAAATCATTAAAGAGGGAACCGGCAAGATGCCCAAAGCAACCGATACGGTAACAACCAACTATCGCGGCACCTTGGTAGACGGGACTGAGTTTGATAGCTCCTATAAACGGGGCCAGCCGGCATCTTTTCCGGTCAATGGTGTTATCCCCGGCTGGACCGAAGCGCTTCAGCTCATGAAAACAGGGTCCAAATGGCAGCTTTTTGTCCCTGCGAATCTGGCATATGGGGAGAGGGGAACAGGACCGATAGGGCCTAATGCGGTCCTTGTTTTTGATGTTGAGCTTATATCGATAAAATAATAAAGACAACAATTTTCATGGTAAACATAATGGAGGGTGTTCCGACACCCTCCATTTTTATCAGTAAAAACCATTCATAATCCAATCAATCATGAGGCCGGACTATAGATGGCTCCCAAAAACTTTCCGGAAATGGAACCCGTATACCATATACATGATGGCCATGGGCAGGAGCTGCGGACGCCTGAACAAAGACCAGACAATGAGTTTCCAGTAATAAAATCTGGCTTTATCCTTTATGCCCAATATGATAAAGGTTTTAAAGGGCGCATCAAGGTAACGGAAATGGTATCGGATATACCTGAAATGGAAGTGCCACTTTCTCTTTTCGAGCGGTTTATATTCTCTGAGAAATGTCTTCACCCGTTCATAATACATTCCCGGCGAATAGATGCTGTTGACGATGCTCTGATACCCCTCGACGAGCTTTTCATAACCCATTCTCGGGATAATGTTTGTTGAGAAATCGGTGTTGTCGCCGGAAATGTCCTTTATGAGTCTCCCTTCTTTCTGGAGCCGTTCATAGAGCCTGCTGCCACGAGGAGCATTGAGCATGCCCACCATGGCAGTGACAATTCTGCTTTCCTGAACGAACTTAATCTGTTTTTCAAATATATCCGGAGAGTCATTATCAAAACCCACGATGAAGCCTCCCCGGATGCTCAGGCCGAGTCTCTGAATCTTCTTGACACTGGCAACAAGATCACGATTTGCGTTCTGGAATTTATTACATTCCATGAGAGACTCTTTGTCCGGCGTTTCAATGCCGATAAAAACACCTTCAAAGCCGGCCCGGATCATAAGCCGTATCAGTTCTTCGTCATCGGCAAGGTTAATTGATGCTTCTGTGGCAAGATTAAAGGGGTATCGTCTCTTTTTCATCCATTCAATCATTGCAGGTAAGACATTTTCCTTGATTTTATTTTTGTTGCCTATGAAGTTATCATCTACAAAAAAGACGCTCCCTCTCCATCCGGCCACATAGAGGGCTTCCAATTCATTAATGATCTGCCCTGTCTGTTTGCATCGTGGTTTTTGACCATAGAGGGTGGTAATATCGCAAAATTCACAGCTAAAGGGACAACCCCGTGAATATTGGATATTCATGGAAGCATATCTATCCATCTTAACCAGTTTCCAGAGCGGAACCGGCGTCTGTTCCAGATCAGGAAAAATACTGGAAGTGTAAATATGATTTGCCTGGCCCCTGGCAAGATCTTTCAAAAACAGGGGGAGAGTGATTTCAGCTTCGTTGAGCACCAGATGGTCAACCTCGGGGAAATCTTCCCGGGCAGCAGTAAAGAGGGGTCCTCCGGCCACTATTTTAATACCTCCGGCGTTGCACCGGGAAATCACCTCTCTTGCAGACTCCTTCTGGACTGCCATAGCACTGATAAAGACATAATCCGCCCATTGAAGATCACAGTCTCTCAGTGTTGCAGTATTCATGTCAATGAGTCTTTTTTCCCACTCGACGGGAAGCATGGAAGCAACGGTAATGAGACCTAAAGGTGGATGAAGGGCCCTTTTTGCAATAAATTTGAGAGCGTATTTAAAGCTCCAGAAGGTATCGGGGTATTTGGGGTATACAAGGAGGGCTTTCATGGTCTTTTCCTGGGATCTGTAAGTCTATGTTCAAATCGTTTGCAGGATTCTCGCCGGAAAAAAATATCTGCCGCTGAAATTTATTTATCTGCTACGGGCCGCTTTGTCATCAAAATACTACCTTAAGGTAAGGTTAGTAGCGAACGCTATTTTTGTCAAGAGGTACCAGCGGGAATTCGTGAATCGTGAATCGTTGCAGGTATGATATTTATCTGCCCATTTTATCAAAAAACGACCGGCAGGTGCATGGGATATCATCGGAGAGGGTAATTGCTGTAACAACGGCAACGCCATGCGCCCCCGCTTCAATAACGCTGTGGCAATTCTGCAGATTGATGCCCCCGATACCGATAACAGGCAAAGATATGCTGCGCCGTATCCGGGTCACTGCCTCAGGGCCGGGGAGGTAGCCCAGGTCCTCTTTGGTCATAGTTGAGAAAACTCCATTCACCGCCACGTAATCGGCGTTCTCTTTTTCGGCCTGAAGTGCCTCTTCCACTGTCTTGACGGAGACCCCTATGGTCACATCATCACCTAATATCTTCCGTGCTTCCAAAAGAGGCATATCCTCCTGACCCAGGTGAAGACCGTCGGCCCCGGTGGCCTTTACAACCTTAACGGCATCGTTGATAATCAAAAAAGCGCCCTCTGCGCGGGTCAACTTTAACGCTTCAGAGGCCAGCTCAATATATTCGGAAGCGCAGAGACCTTTTTCCCTGATCTGGATTATTCGTATACCGCCCTGCAGGGCAAGTTTCACCTGTTCAAGCACCGTATAGCCTTTATGCAACCGGGAATCAGTCACCAGATATAAGCGATAGTCGGATAAAAGGGGTTTCATGGCAGCTTGCGTTACAAATGTTTGATCTTCAACCGCTCCATCATTGTCTCTTCGGAGAGGTTATGGAGTGCATCATAGAGGGCAACCTGGAAGCTTCCCGGTCCCTGTGACAGACGTGCCGCCTCTTCCCCGGCAAGCCCATAATATCCGAGGGCGCAAGCTGTTGCCGTAAAAAGGTCCTCTTCAACGGCACAGAAGCAGGAAATGGCAGTCGTTGCCGCGCACCCTGTGCCGGTAACGCGCCCGAACATGGGATGACCGTTGTGCACCTCTATGGCATCCTTGCCGTCAGTAATAAAGTCAACCGCACCGGTGACGGCAATGACCTTCTGCGATGTTCCTGCCAGCCGGTATGCGCCTTCACGGACAGTGTCCACCATTTCAAGGGAATCGACGCCACGGATTTTTATATCATCACTGAAGAGGGACATCACTTCCGATGCATTGCCACGGATGACCGATACAGGCACCTCTGTCAGGATTTTTTTCGCGGATTCTGTCCGGAGGGGGGTTGCGCCGGAACCCACCGGGTCCAGAATAATCGGGATACCCCGTTTACCTGCCACTTTACCTGCCATAAGCATGGAATCTATCCAGTAAGGCGTCAATGTCCCGATATTCAGATTCAACACGCTGGTAAAGGCCGATATGGCTTCCATCTCTTCATGGGCGTGGGCCATGATCGGAGAAGCGCCAATGGCAAGGGTCACATTAGCGGTGCTGTTCATCACGACAAAATTGGTAATGTGATGGACCAGAGGCGCACGCTTTCTGATTTGACGTAATATCTCTATGGTCTTTTCTGCAAGCTTACTCTCATTCATATCATCCAGCCCTTGCCCTATGTCATTTACTATCGACTATTCACTATCTGCTATCGACTGTCTCTATGATGCCGTAACACATACGCTGCTTTCCACTTTCCAGTAAGGTGACATACCTCTCAAACGTTCTATGATAGCAGGCAGTTTCTCGATTACAAAATCAATTTCTTCGTCTGTATTATAGACACTGAGGCTGAACCTCACCGATCCGTGGGCCATTGTATATGGTATGCCCATGGCCCGCAGCACATGAGAAGGCTGGAGTGAACCGGAAGTGCAGGCCGAACCTGAGGACGCGCAGATTCCGTGACCATCCATGAGCAGAAGGATGCTCTCGCCTTCGATAAACTCGAAACTGATGTTCGTCGTATTAGGAAGGCGCGGCGCGCTTCCGCCATTTACCTTGCTGTTGGGGATACGTTTCAGGAGTTCACTTTCAAGTCTGTCCCGCATCTGTCTTACTCTTGTGTTTTCTGTGTTCATATTCTGTGCTGCCAGTTCACAGGCCTTGCCGAGACCGACAATACTCGGTGTATTCTCTGTGCCGCCTCTACGCCCCTTTTCCTGATGGCCGCCAATGAGGAAGGTTGAAAATTTTGTACCTCTACGGAGATACAATACGCCGATACCCTTCGGGGCGTGGAGCTTGTGACCGGAAAAGGAGAGCATGTCAATAGCATTGGTCTTCATATTGATAGGCATTTTCCCTACAGCCTGTACGGCATCGGTGTGAAAGAGGATACCCTTTTCACGGGCCAGTTGCGCGGCCTCTTCAACGGGGAAAATAACACCTGTTTCATTGTTGGCCCACATGAGGCTTACTATGGCCGTATCTGAAGTGAGACTTTTTTTGTACTGGTCCATATCAAGGTTTCCGTCGCTGTCGACATCAAGGGTGGTAATCCTGTAGTCCTTTTCAGCAAGGTTTTCGCAGAGGGCTTTTACGGCAGGATGTTCTACCCGGCTCGTTACGATGTGGTGTTTATCGGGATTGATGGCAATGGCGGAATGAATGGCCGTGTTGTCGCTTTCAGTGCCGCAGCTCGTGAAGATGATCTCGTCAGGATCTGCGCCGATCAAGGCCGCCACCCTGGCGCGGGCCTCACTGATCTGTTTTGCCACCTGCCCTCCGAAACTGTGCATGCTCGAAGGGTTTCCATAATAATCATGAAAAAAGGGAATCATTTCGTCCAGTACTTCCTGGGCAACCTGAGTTGTTGCGTTGTTATCAAGATATATGGTTTTCAATGTGACACCTCCTCAATCACCAGTTCAGGCGAGACAAGTTCGCGTAGCTTCGATTCCACAAAACCCTTCAGGGTCAGCTGTGATGCCTGGCAAACCGCGCAGGCCCCCCGTGTGGCAACAAGGACCCTGTTGCCGACAACATCCACAAGATCGATATCTCCGCCATCATGTTTTAATGACGGCCGAATCTCTCGTTCTATTGTTTCTTCTATCATTCGTATCTTTTGAAGATTCGTAAGCTTCGGTCGGGCTGCCGGCTCTGCGCCGGTCTTTGGCTGTGCATAGATCGTATCGATGATTTCCTGGATCTTTTCATGGCACTTTTTGCATCCTCCACCAGCCTTGGTATAATTTGTCACTTCTTCAACGGTTGTCAGATGATTCTCCTGCACGGCCCGCTCGATTTCCTTATCGGTAACGCCAAAGCATTCGCAGACAATCTGCCCCTCCTTTTTTGGGGCCGCTTCGCCATTGTAGGCTTCAATGGCCTTTTCAAGGGCTTCCTGCCCCAGCACGGAACAGTGCATCTTTTCGGCCGGCAGGCCGCCAAGATAGTCTGCGATATCCTGATTCGTCACTTTCGTGGCTTCTTCTATGGTCATGCCTTTGATCATCTCTGTCATTGCCGATGCAGAGGCTATGGCACTGGCGCAACCAAAGGTCTTGAACTTGGCGTCCACAATTTTTTTGTTTTCATCCACTTTAAAAGTGAGCTTCAAGGCATCTCCGCAGGCGATTGAGCCGACCTCCGCCACACCATCGGGGTTTTCTATTTCCCCCACATTGCGGGGATTTATAAAATGTTCCTTTACTTTATCCGTATAATCCCACATAGGTCTCTCCTTATCTGTTCAATTTCTACAACTACCCGCAAAAGGTTAGCTCAAGATATATCAAAAGCTTAAGCGCCCCGAGCCCACATTCTAAATATAATTATATTGACGGGAAATAGCAAATACATCCACCAAATTCGCGTTTTTTACCATTGGCAGGTATGCATGCGCCTTATCAGTCCTTTATATGCTGTAGCTTTTTGACGGCACAGTCCTCACACCTGAAGTGTGGAGGACCTTCCTTGTCCTGTATCTCGCAACATTTTGAGCCGGCCACACGGTAACACTTGCCGATACGGCCACAGTCGGAACAGACCGATTTATGCTTTATTTCCCATGGTACCGGTATTGCCCCCGATGAAAAAATGAGTTTGTCGAGGAAATAGACCATGGCGCCCATGGCGGCCTGGCTGATGAGCATAGCGGCATAGACATTTTCAATGCCGAAAAATTCCCGGACTTTGTTAAAAAACAAGGCGCCCGGTATGGCAAGGACAACCCAGCGCAGAACATATAACAGGTATTTAACCATTGCCTTCTCCCTCTCTGTTCGTTATCGACTGAACAGGTATTATCCCGTTAACCGGAATGGTCCATCCCTTTACCCGTTGACGATATTGCGCCAGTCAGTGACCACCGGATCGTAACCCCTGCGTGTAAGCATGGACTTTATTTCCGCCAGGCTGCGGGGGTCGTGGACCTGGAACTGGCCATTCTGAGCATCTTCTTCTTTCATGTCAGCGTACCCACCGACGCTCGTCAAAGAGCCTGCCGACATTTTAGTGATACCGAGTTCAATGATCCGGTCTCTGAAATCTGCATTCTCCCTTGTGGAAAGATTAATTCCTGCTCTGGGAAAGATAAGACGTGCGGCACAGGTGATCTTTACCATGTCCAGGTCAGAGACCTCGAAATAGTTCCTATTGTCATTTGCGACAGGACGCAGACGGGGGAAAGAGAGAGTATATTCGACTCCGGGGTATTTCTTCTCCAGGTAACGGACGTGGGCAAAGAGCTTAAGAACATCCTCGCGCCAGTCGGTAAGTCCCAGGAGGGCCCCCATGGATATATGCCTGAAGCCGGCACGTGCTATCCTCTCTGGCGCCTGGACACGATAGTCATAGTTTTTTTTCGGTCCTGCAAGATGCAACTCGTCATAACGCTTACGGTTGTACGTCTCCTGAAACAGGGTAACTCCATCGGCCCCTGCACGATACATCGTTATATATTCTTCCGTTTCCAGAGGGTATACCTCGAGGGAGACATTGGGGAAATATCTTCCGGCAATGGTAATTGCCTCTCTGATATAGGAAGGGGGCGAATGATAGCGGGATTCCCCGGTGAGTATAAGGCATCCCCGGATGCCAATGGCAGCCAGGGCCGCACATTCTTTATCTATTTCACTGAAGGTCAGTTTCTTTCGGGCAACACGGCTTTGCACCTGAAAACCACAGTATGCGCACTTGTTTCTGCAAAAATTGGATATGTAGAGGGGCGCATAGAGGCTTACCACCCGTCCAAAATATTGTCTTGTCACGCTGCGGGCCATTTGCGCCAGATCTTCCGTCAGTTCCCTGCTTTCAGAACGAAAGATGTAATCAAGGTCATTGATGGAAAGACGCGAAAGGTCTGGGAGGCTACTCGTCATAGAGAAACCCCGTTAAAGGCGATGAGGCATTTGCCGTAACACAGACCTGTCCGGCCTTGGCAAGCCAGGCCATTCTCCCCGCTTCTATGCCTCTGGCAAAAGCAAGGGCCATTAAAACAGGATCATCGGCAACGGCAACGGCAGTATTGACCAGCACCGCATCAGCGCCGATCTCCATGGCCTCTGCTGCATGGGAAGGACGGCCTATACCGGCGTCAACGATGATGGGCACTTCTTCTATTTCTTCAATGAGCACCTCAATGAGAGTCCGCATCTTCAACCCTTGATTTGACCCGATAAGAGAGCCCAGAGGCATTACGGCAGCGGCCCCAGCCTGAACCAGGGATTTCGCTGTGTAAAGATCGGGATGCATATAAGGCAGGACTACAAAACCTTCTGCCGAGAGGATTTGAGTCGCCTTGATAGTTTCCTGGTTATCAGGCAGAAGATATCTACTGTCGTTGATTACTTCTATTTTTACCCAGTTTCCGTACCCTGCTTCCCTGGCGATACGGGCGATACGGACGGCTTCTGCTGCGTTTCTTGCACCGGAGGTATTTACCATGAGGGTCATATCTTTCGGTATAAAAGAGAGGATGTTTTCCTCATTTTGCTCAAAATCGATACGGCGCAGTGCCACAGTCACCAACTCTGTGCCTGACCGGACAATCGCCTGCTCCATGATTTTTTTACTTTCAAATTTACCTGTTCCCAGAAAAAACCGGCTTTTGAGTTCCTTGCCGCCGATTATTAAGTGGTCATTCATCAATTATCCCCCTCCCACAAGAGATACCAGTTCCATACAATCTCCTTCCTTTAAAACCGTTCCGGTCCAGCTGTCTTTCCCCACGACAACATCGTTCAGCACAACGATAATCGCGTCCGCTTTTACTCTTGATGACGCAATGAGTTCATAGAGTTTCGCGCTCTCTGTCACTTCCATGGTCTTGCCGTTCACTGTCACTTTCATTATCTATGAACCCTGATCTTCTCTATGAGCGTCTTCGTATCGGTGTATGCCCTTACCACACCTATCGTCTTTGCCCCTGCCGTGAGAATATCGTCAATATTGGAAAGATCAATGCCCCCGATAGCGACAAAGGGTATTGCAAGACCTTTCGCTGCCTCTCTCACGTAGTCAAGCCCCACGGCAGGTCTTCCCGGCTTTGTCGGCGTGGCATAGACAGGGCCTACGGATATGTAGTCGGCTCCGTCCCGTATGGCCTGTCTTCCTTGTTCCATGTTGTGGGTCGTTTTTCCGATAATCATCCCTTCACCAACGATCCTCCGGGTCTCTTCCGTGGACATGTCCTGACCGACATGGACACCGTCTGCCCCTATCCTCACAGCAAGGGCCGGATCATCATTGAGAATAAACACAAAGGGTCTCACCTTTTTATAGGCAATCATCTCCTGTGACTTTTTCAGAATAATCTCTTCTCCTGACAGTTTGTCACGCAACTGGACGATGGCTGCCCCGTCATCAATGGCCTCCTTCAACGCCGTAACGGAATCAGAGATAACATAAAGGTCATTTGTAAAAGGTATTTTCTTCATAATGTCTATATTGTTCTATTGCTGAAATCCCTTTATTTATAACGTAAATGAATTCAAAAAGAAAGGTCCAAAAGATATTTCGAACCGGTCCGTTCGTCAATCAATCAGGCATGAAGGGGTTGGGGTTAAGGCTTAGCGAAATGCCATAAAAGCCTTAACCCCACTTTCTTATCTTTTGTTATGGTTCTATTGGTGCGTTGGGGTCTTTCATCCACTCTTCTGTGGAGCCGTCATAATCCTTCACATTTTTGTATCCCAGAAGTTCTGTCATAATAAATGCCCAGGTTGTACATACCTTTCCCGTATCGCAGTAGATGATGATTTCCCTGGAAGTATCTTTGCCAACGGCGGCAGCAGCAAGACCGGCAAGCTCTTCTTTGCTTTTAAACGTTCCGTCTTTTGTAAATGCCTGTGATGTTGGAAGATTGACCGCCCCCTTTATCCTTCCTGGCTTTGCCACAAAATCCATTTTCTTATTACCCTGATAGAAATCGGGTTCCCTCACGTCTACAAGGGTAACTTTCCCAATGCTGTTCATAACATAATCCTTTTTGACGAAGAGGCCTTCATTCATCTTGCCCTGATAGCTTTTCAATTTTGGCTTTACCGGGTCAGTGGAAACGGCCTTTTTGTCAGCAATCCATTTATTGTATCCCCCATCGAGGATTGCAACATTCTCAATACCTGCATATTTCAAAGTCCAGGCAACACGTGAAATGTCTGTACGGTCAGGGATGGTATCTGTCTTACCGACGACAACAACAATGGAATCCGCTCCGATCCCGGCAGAACTTATTACATCGAGGAGGTCATCTGTGGGAGGAAGCTCGTTTCTCAATCCCCCTTTCATAATAGCCCATGAGCCGTAGATGACGTTAACTGCATTGGGAATATGTCCTGTCTTGTAATCCTCAACCTTCCTTATATCAACAGCTATCACCTTGGGGTTGCTCAGATTTTTTTCAAGCCAGTCGGTGGAAACGATGGGATTTACATCCCTCGCTGACAATACAAAAGGAATGGTTAAGGCGAAGAAAATAAGGATGAAACTGCATAAAGCTCTTTTTTTAATCATTTTTCCCTCCTGTTTTTATGGGTTTTGGTGCATAAAGGAGACTCTCATTTGCCTTTGAGCCATTCTTCATGATTGTTTCCTTTGTAAGAAAGTCCTTCTTTTCCTCGTGGCAGACCTCGCAGGACCGTGTCCGTTCAGTCCTCTTTTTGATATTATGCGTTGCCGTGTCCCAGTAGTTCGGCAACGCATCAAACTTCTCCATCTTTATCCCGGCCTCACTGAAAGTATCTCTGACAGTGGGTGTTGAGCGCAGTGTGGTAATGGTCTTCTTGTCTCTCGGGCTTATGCCGAGAAAAAATCCCGGCTTCGAGGTTGCGCCTTTACCCAGATGACAGTCATAACAATTCCTGTATGTGCCGCCTGAATGGCACGTATAACAACTCAACCGGTCTTTATGGGTTGCGTGTGCAGTCTTTGCCTTATCCGTTTTCTCCTCACCTGCTTTATGACAATTTGTACAGGCAGGCTTTTCTTTTATCTCATGCCTTGCTTTATAAGGAATGCCTGTACCATGAAATTCAGTCTTTTTATGACAGTCAAGGCATACCATGCCTTTTTGATAATGAATATCTGCAGAACCACCGTAATCACCAGTGAATTCCGGGTATACCCTTCCGCCATGGCACAGGGCACATGTCTTTCCGTCATCCCTTTTTACAAATTTATGCCCCTTGAGAAGGCCTGAACTGACCCCGCTGATTTTCGGTGACTGGACATGGCAGTCGCCGCAGGATGCATGACAGCTCCTGCAAGACTTTTCAAAGACCTTCTCATTGAAGGTCATGGCCTCCTTTGGTGAGAATCGGCCTGACACCCCCTGTTTTTGGCCATGTGTGGTATAGTGAAGGGCATCTTTGTATGTTTTTGTGATGTCTTCATGACACTTTCCACAGGTTTTAAGATCATCGGAAGGCCTTTTTACGACACCCTTGTGGGCCTTTTCTTTTACCTGGACCTTCTCGTCACCGAAGTGACATGAGCCACATCCCTCTAAAAAGTGGGGATCATCTTTAATCAGTTTTTTATCAACAAAGAAAGCTTTATACATTAATTCCGCCGGGACCGACGGAGGGGAGCCCGCTCACCCCTCACCTTCAGAGGTATCGATTTTTACCGGTTTATGAAGTATTTTCAGCGTCTGTTCACTGGTGTGGCACTTTATGCAGCCGCTTTCATTGTTCTGTCCTGCCTGAAGAAAATATACACAGAAAAGGATGGCAGCTACGGAAGGAAACAATACAAAAACAACCTTTCTCTTTATATGCGCTCTCTCCATGGTTGTTGCCACATGGTAAAACACTTGTTCTCATTTGTCAATATTACTACGGGAAATAAAAACAGGCGAACTTATTCATATTCGGTATCTTTAATTCCAATTCTCAATCAACCATACCGCTACTCTCCGGAGGTTATCATTTTCTGAGCGGACGTCGAAGGATGCCTTGGGTACCCTGCTGATGAGCCTTTGCGGTCCTGCGGCCAGTGCCGCGTTTAGGGCAGTTCTTGCTGTCTGAGCGACAAGCGAGTTTAAGAACTGAGCAAAGGTGAATCGTCTGCAGGGTAAGGCAGACGAGTGGGAGCGAAGAAAAGGGTGACCTCCGGAATGACCGGGTTGATTTAGAATTGGAATAAGGGCTATTTTACGCAAGATCGAAGTTTGTACCGGAAAGGCCGTATCGAGGCCAAAAAAACAATATCAGCCTGTGGATACCAGACAAAAGCAAAAAGAGACCGGCGGGTCTCATACCCGCCGGTCAGATACTATTCTATGGGAGATTTTTAGCAGAAATGAGGTGACCCGGTTTATTTTACTTTCTCAACCGGATAATCTGCTTCTGCCCATGCTTTTATGCCGCCGGGTTGACGATAGATGTTTTTATACCCCAGCTTGACTGCCCACATGGCAGCATTGTGACTCCTGGTGCATTTGGTAAAACCGCAGTAGAAAACAATGAGGCGGTCTTTATTCTGGCCGAGGAGTTTTTCAAAATCAGCTTTTGTTTTGTCGTCTATCTGGGTCATTTCAGGGATGGGAAACTCCATCTGAACGGCGCCGGGAATATGCTGTTTCTTGTAGCTGGCTTCATAAGGCATAGTGTCTACAAGGAGGATGTCTTTTTTCTGGTCTATCCATTTTTTTAACTCTGCTGTGGCAATAATACTGTAACCACCACGTGCCACTTCCCTTGCAAAGGTAACGGCCAGTGTCTCTGTTTCAAGTTCCTTGTCACCCCATGCCGCCAATGCTGTGGCAACAGGGCCGATAATAAAAATTCCTACGACCATCGCGAATAGAAACATCTTTTTTGTTTGTGACATACCCTATTCCTCCCTTATGTGTTTTGTGTAAAACTGATATTTTCACTGACAACAGACCTTGTGCGAAACCACCGTAATACATAGAGAAAACCGACTGTCGCTATGAGGACAAGGTCCCGCGTAAGGGCTGTTTTAAGACCATCTTTTGCCGCAATTTCCGCTGGTCCGAAGCATCCGCAGTCACCCTCCAAGTCATTGGCGATGCCATATCCCAAAACAAAGAAAAACATAAGAAGAAGGCCTGTAATAACGGTGAGGCTTCCTCGCAGATCAAGGAAAAGACCGATCCCGGCAAGCACTTCAAGAACGGGAAGACCTATGGCAACAAAAGGAAGAAAGCTCCCCGGGAGAAGATCGTAGGAGGATATGGTCCGGGCAAAGGCTTTTGGATCTATAAGTTTTGCGGCCCCGGCATATATAAAGATAATTGCCAGGCAGAGACGGATAATCCGGTACGGCCATGGCGAAATAAAAAGCGGCATAATTCGTTTCATGTCTGTTAATATAAGTGCCTTAAATGAATAAGTCCAATAGATATATTCTATAAATAGATTGCCAGTTATAGAAAAGGACTGCCGGATAGCTTTAATGCGCACTATAGATTTGATACGCAGGAGACGAGGTCGTTATCTTCTTTGCGGTTGCTTCTCCTCAATTTGCTGCAGCCTCGGTTTTATCCCCATCTTATAGAGGATGTTTGCCGAGGGGCAGAAACCGGTTATTGCAAATACGACAAGGTTTAAACCGACAAGTATTGTCAATATGAGCCAGTAGATGCTATGGACCCAGGCAAGGATACTGCCTGCCAGCACAAATATCCCTGCCATGAGCAATATGATCCTTTCCAGATACCAGGCGTCTGTTTTTAATAGATACATGGGGGTTCCTCCTTCTTTAATGTGGCGTTTCTTCGCTTGGTGCCGTGCTGTCTGCCTTTGACGGTTCTTTCTCATCCTTTTTTTTCAAGAGGTAGTAGAGTACGGGGACCATGGTCCGTGAAAGCAAGGTGGCGGCAACTTCTCCGAACATGAGCGCCACTGCCATACCCTGAAAAATGGGATCAAAGAGGATCACCGATGATCCGACCACAACGGCCGCCGCAGTGAGCAGCATTGGCCGGAAACGGATGATGCCTGCCTGGATGACGGCTTCTTTGAGGGGGACGCCTTCGGCAAGTTTCAGATCGATGAAATCAACGAGAATAATAGAATTTCTCACGACAATACCCGCGCCGGCAATAAAGCCGATCATGGACGTGGCAGTAAAAAATGCCCCCATGAGGGCATGCCCCGGCAGGATGCCGATGAGAGACAGAGGAATAGGGGCCATGATGACAAGGGGGACGGTAAAGGATTTGAACCACCCCACGACCATGACATAAATGAGAATCAGGACAACGGCAAAGGCCATGCCCAGATCGCGGAAGACTTCATAGGTAATATGCCATTCCCCGTCCCATTTCATGGAATATGTTTTTTCGAGCCAGGGTTGGATAGCGGAATACTGTTTCAGTTCGTACCCTTCGGGCAGTTTAAGTTTTTTTATGGCGCTGCCCATTTTCAGAATGGGGTATACCGGGCTTTCTTCCGTGCCTGCCACGTCACCGACGACGTAGACGACCCTCTTCAGGTTCTTCCGGTAAATGGTTTTGTCCTCGATGCCTTCCCGTACCCGAACGAGTGCGGAAAGAGGAACGGAAGCCCCTGATGCCGATGTAAGGGAAATCTCTCCGAAGGCGCGACACGCCTGATCTGTCGGCAAGGGACGCTCTGAGGTAGAGTTCCACAGGTTCTTTGTCTTTTCCGTATGGGCGAGACCTGCCACCTGCCGCCCAAAACCATGCGGACCGTCTGAGAGACTAGCATCCGTACTGATCCCGTGATAGGCCGCTTTTTCTTTATCAACATCGAAGAAGAACTTTTTCTGATCATCCTCCACTGTACCAGTCCACATCCACAACACCGCTGGTATTCGTGAATATGTTTTTAATCTGTGCGGGCTATTTCCACCTGTCTTGTCAGATCGGGGCCATAGATCTCAGCGACAAGGGTACTCATGACCGGCGGACCCGGCGGTATTTCCACGATCTTTATCCTGGCTTTGTATAGATCACCGAGACGTTTGATCTCCGGCCGTATCCTTTTGGCGATTTCGTGGCTCTGGGCTTTTCGTTCATCCTTGGAGACAAAGTTGACCTGGATGTCTGCCTGATTGCTGCCGGACCGCAGGAAATAATGGCGCACAAGGCCGTTGAAATTGAAAGGTGCTGAGGTGCCCACATAGATCTGATAATTTGTCACTTCGGGGACAGTCGCGAGGTATTCGACCTATCTGTTGCGTCAACTGCGCAGTATCTTCAAGGGCTGAGCCTTCGGGCATATCGATGACAACCTGTAGTTCACTTTTATTGTCAAAGGGAAGCATCTTTACGGTAGTCAGCTTGAAGGGAACGAGGAGGAAAGCAGCAATCAGGAGAGCGCCACAAGTCCGAAGAAGAAATGTCTTTTTTCGGCTTCTCAAGAAGACCCCGGAGATTCTTTTCATAGATCCTGTTGAATTTTGCCAGAAGTCCCCTGTTCTTCTTTTTCCTCCTCTTTCGGCCTCTTTGTTTTACCCCTTTGAGGACGATCATACTGAGCCAGGGACTGATGATAAAGGCAATAAGCAGGGATATAACCATAGCGGCAGAAGCCCCCACAGGGATGGGCCTCATGTAGGGCCCCATGAGACCCGACACGGCGGCCATGGGGAGAAGCGCCGCGATGACCGCGAAAGTGGCAAGGATCGTGGGATTACCCACTTCATCAACGGCCTCGACAGCACAGCTGTGTCCACCTTTTTCATTTTAAAATGGCGGTGGATGTTTTCGACGACGACTATGGCATCATCGACAAGAATGCCTATGGAGAATATGAGGGCAAAGAGGGTCACTCTGATTGAGTGTATAGCCATACAGATAGGTCACGAGTATGGTGAGCGCAAGGGTAACGGGAACTGCCACGGCGACGACGATCGATTCTCTCCACCCCAGCAGCAAGGGCGATAAGAACCGTTACGGAAAGGGCCGCAAGGCCATATGTTTCAGAAGTTCATCGGATTTTTCCTTTGCGGTTTCCCCGTAATTTCTTGTTGTGGTTATCTCTATACCCGATGGGGATCGCGTAGCCTTTCAATGGCCTCTATCTTTTCTATGGCCCGTTCCGCAATATGCGTCGCGTTTGTGCCTTTCTTTTTGGCGATGGAGATAGTGACTGCTTCATAGAGGCGGCCTTCTGGCGGTCTTTGATGCCGGCCCAAATCCCATAAAGACATAATTGGAGGGTTCCTCGGGGCCGTCGATAATCTTGGCCACATCTCTCAGGTATACCGGCCTGCCCATTATATATGGCGACGACAACATTGCCCACTTCATCTGCATTGGCGAGAAATCCACCCGTCTCAACGATAAATTCCTCGATTCCTGAAAGGAAATTTACCGGAGGGAAGAAGGAAGTTTGCATTCCGTCAGGGATTCCATAATCTGGAGAGGGGAAACGGTATGCCTTCAGCTTTGACGGGTCGATGATGATCCGAAGCTGTCTTTTCTGCCCGCCGATGATATGGAATTCGGCAATGTCGGCGTCCTTTTTCAGTTCGTCACAGACCTCAAGGGCAACCCTTCTCAAGTCATATCCATTATATTGAGAACTCCAGAGAGTAAAAGCTGTAATGGGTACATCATCGATGGACCGGGGTTTTACGAGGGGTTGTGAAACGCCCGGCGGGATCTTGTCGTAATTTGACATGAGCTTGTTGTAGAGATTGACGATGCTTTTTTCCATGTCCTGACCGACATAGAACCGCACGATGGCAATACTCATCCCCGGTTTTGACATGGTGTAGATGTATTCTACGCCCTTTTATTTCCCAGAGGAATTTTGCCATCGGTTTTGTGACCGCTTCATCTACTTCTTCAGCGGAAGCGCCGGGATAGGAAACGAAGACATCGATCATGGGGACGACAATCTGGGGTTCTTCTTCCCTTGGGGTGACAATAACGGCAAAGATGCCCAGCAGGATTGATGCGATGACGACAAGCGGCGTCAGCTTCGATTGATGAATGTCTTGGCGATACGTCCTGCAAAACCCAATTTATCCATTGTCCTCTTTGATCCCTGTAAGTCAGACTATCTACTATTCACTATCGACTATCGACTGCTTTTAAGCTATCACTGTTTTTACCATTCCGCCATCTATTGCCTTCTCCACCCCTGAAACGATGATGCTCTCGCCTTTTGTCAGCCCTGAAAGTACTTCTGTCTGCTCATCGTACATTTTCCCGGCCTTTATAAGCCGGTAGGTGATGACACCCTTATCGTCAACAACAAAGACACCCGTCAGTTGCCCTCTCTCTACGATCGATTTGACGGGAATGAGGAGGGATCTCTTTTTTCCCTTCGGGGATGAGGACCTTCCCGTAGGATCCGGTCCTGAGAGATCTGTCCTGCAAGGTTATTTCAACGATGAAATGTCCGCGATGCCGGATCAATGGAAGGAACAACTTTGGTAATCCTGCCGGTGAACTTTTCGTTGGTCTTATTGAAGAGAACATAGGCCGTCATCCCAGGAGAGACTTTTTTTATGAGCCTTCATCAAGGGCTGCCTCAATTTTGAATTGTGATGTATCTTCAATGGTATAGAGCGGCATACCGGGGGTAGCCATACTGCCCGTCTCGATCTTTTTTTCGGTGACAATACCCGATATGGGGGCCCTCACCTGGGTGAATCCATGATATACACGGGCCTCTTCGAGATTTGCCTTTGCCCGTTCAACGGCCTGAGATGCGCGATTGAAGTCGGCATCGGCTACCTTTTTCCGCACCTCGATCTGGTCAAACTCCTGCCGTGAGATTACCTTCTCGTCGTAAAGGTTTTTATATCGTTTAAAAGTAACCTCTGCAAGAGATCGTTGTTCTCCTGCAGCTTCCCGGGCGCTTTGCGCTTCGTTGAAAGCGGCCTCAGTGGCGGCGACCCGTTGGGCCGTATCCCTGTTGTCGATGGTCATAAGGATATCTCCGGCAGCCACTTTGTCGCCCTCTTTTACCCTTACGGACGTTACGGTCCCCATAACCCTGCTCGCTACGATACTCACTGTTTTTGCCCGTACCGTGCCGGAGGTCTCATAGTAGGCATCAACCTGTACCGGATTGATCCTTCAGACCGTGACGCCGCTTACCGCTTCTCTCTTTACCGGGGCCTCGTTTTTATTACTGCCGCATCCTGCCAGCAAAAGAGTGAGGATGAGGCCGATAATATACACTTTTTCTCTTTTCATAGCGTTCTCCCGTTGCGCAAGATAGCTCTTTGACTGAGAAATACATTACTCAATATTCAGGTCCTTCATGATAGTGCCGCTTTCATATCCAAGGTTGATGACGGCAAGTTTATATGCATTCTCCCGCGCCACTGCATTGGCCCTTACATGGTTGAGATTAAGCTGGACATCGAGGAGGTCAACAATCGGCGAAAGTGAATTCTCGTAACGGCTCTTGACCAGTCTTTGTCCTTCCTCGGCAGTTTTCAGGGCGGCCTGGGCAAGTTCTACGTTCTTTTTTGCCTCTTCAACGGAAAGATAAGCTTCATGGACTTTGAAGGAGATCATATCCCTGAGACTGTTGACATGTTCTTTCACTTCCGCAGCCTGATACTGTGCTTTACTTCTCTGAAATTCCCTGTTTGCGCCATCAAAGAGTTCCCATCGAAGAAAGGCTGAGACCTGCCAGCTTTCCCCTTCTGAACCGAAGAGCTTCCGGTGATCGTTCATCTGATATGAGCTATTGACACCAATATAAGGGAAATACCCTGCCTCAGCAGCTTTAATGTTTTTTCTGGCGTTCTCATGGCGTATCTTCAGGGCAGCAAAGTCTTTCCGGGCAAGCGAAACCTCCCGGTAATAATCGAGATCTTTCACGGTCAGGGGAGTCGCTTCTTCGACAATGTCCAGTCGGTTCCAGATGAACCAATCATAAGCCCGAACCATTTTTTCGCGATGCTGTATTCTTTCTCACTGCTTACCAGGATTTGCTCTGCCTCTAAAAGCGCCGTTTGTGCCCGCAGGGAATCCGAGTAGAGACCGAGGCTGTTCCTGTAGCGGGCCTCAGCGATCCTGAGATGCTCCCGCGCATCTTCAATACCTTTTTGGGCAACCACAATATACTCCCTGGCGGTATGTGTTCTCAGATATGCCTGGACAACCTTGAAAACGGTTTCTTCCTTTTTGCGCTGATAATCACCGCTCTTTGCGGCATATTCATTTTTTGCCATGGAGAAACCCACAATGGATTTCATGAAAAATACCTGCTGCTCAAGAAAAACTGCTGTCTGATAGTCATTGACGGGTGAAGGATTATTAAGTGCATCAACGATAAAGTCATTCTGTGAGAATCTTTGCTGGTTCAGTTTCATCATGAATGAAAGAGGGGGATTGTTTGTCCGTGTTGCCCTTTCCTCAAAAGTGAGTTTTGGGAGAAAGGCGCTTCGAGCAATGCCGACCCCTGCTTTCTGGGCAAAGAGCGCATTTTTCTCTGCCCGCAATTCGTAATTATCCTCCAGGGCCTTTCTGATGGCCTCTGTCAATGTCAGTTTTCTTTCTTCTGCCAATACTGCAGAGGCAGGAAAAAGAAACACGAAAATAACAATGGACAACAGAAGGGAATGAAAATAAACTACCATTTTTTTACCTCTATTCTACTATAAATATTGTTTATGCTTTTTTAAAGCCCTTTTTCTTAATGTACTTGAGTATTAGTACGCCAAAATGATGAAGTAGACCTTACTGTTTAATGCATTGCTGGTCTGATGATGCAATTATGATGGGTTTGTGTAGAAGCTGTTTCGGATTGAGTATATAATACCCATGGTGTAAATAGAGTATGGGAGGGCCGCAAGAAAAATAACGCGAGCCTTCATCCGGCTCAGGCGGGTATCGAGCGAGCTTCTGCGAGCAGAGGGGGTACCCGCTTGCGGGTCTTGGCCGTGCCGGTGGAGGGGGGCGATCACCCATGCGGGTGACAGGCGCGAGCCCCTTACAAAAGGAGAACCGTATGGATTACAAAACAAAGATTTTGCATACCGGAAAGGACACTGATCCCTACACTGGGGCTTCCAGTATCCCCATTTATCAGGCATCTACCTTTGCCCAGGACAATCCCGAAGCATTCGGGGCCTACGTCTATACCAGGGGACAGAACCCCACCAGAGAGGCACTGGAGGATACCATTGCTCTCCTGGAGGGTGCTGCGGCAGGGTATGCATTTTCATCCGGCATGGCGGCCATAGCATCGGTGCTGCTCCTCTTCGAACCCGGTGACCATATTGTCGTTCCTGAGGATGTCTACGGTGGCACCTATCGCATCCTTACCACTATATTCCAACGCTGGAAACTGAAACATTCTTTTGTCGATATGACTGATCCCCTGAAAATTGAAAAGGCCCTGCTGCCGGAGACGAAGGCCATCTTTGCTGAGACACCCTCAAACCCCCTCCTGAAGATTACTGACCTTGCTGCCGTTGTGAAGATTGCCAAAAAAAGGAACATCCTGACCATCATCGACAATACCTTCATGAGCCCCTATCTCCAGAGACCCATTGAGATTGGATTTGATATTGTAGTCCACAGCGCCACAAAGTTTCTCGGCGGCCACAGCGACATCATTGCCGGTCTGGCCGTAACAAAGGATAAAGAATGGGGCAGGCGGCTGAAGGATATTCAAACCGGTTTCGGCGGCATCCTGGGACCTCAGGATTCATGGCTTCTGCTCCGGGGGATAAAAACACTCTCAGTGCGAATGGATGCCCAGCAGAAGGGCGCCGAAACAATTGCGCGCTGGCTCCAGGAACAACCTGCTGTGATGAAGGTTTACTATCCCACGCTTGCCACTCATCCGGGCAGGGAGATACATATGAGGCAGGCTTCAGGGGGCGGGGCAGTCGTTTCCTTTGAATTTGAAAATGGAGAGATTGCAAAGAAGGTATTGCGAAATGTCAGGATACCCCTTATGGCGGTCAGTTTGGGTGGTGTAGAGAGCATCCTCTCTTACCCGACGACCATGTCGCATTCTGCCATGCCTGAATTTGAGCGCTATGCACGGGGCATATCGGACGGGCTTGTGCGCTTCTCGGTAGGTCTTGAAGACCCGGAAGACCTCTGTGACGATTTGGCCCAGGCCATTGCAGCCGCGCTCAGCCATTCCTGAAAGGAAAACCGGCAAAGAATGTCTTCAATGCCGGTTGCATACTTTCATAAAACTCAGTGAATTCCCTCATGGTATGTCTGGAGGGATTTTACCTCTGAGAGGCCATTCATCTCAAGATATGCCCTGATGCCCTCAGCCGCTGCTTTTGCCGCTGCCGTTGTGGTGATATAGGGGATCTTGTATTTTATTGCCGCTTTTCTGATATAGGAATCATCGTACATGCTGCTCTTACCCGTCGGCGTATTAATGATGAGGTCGATCTCCTTGTTGTGTATGGCGTCAACGATGTGTGGTCTCCCCTCGTGGAGTTTTTTGATATGCGTTGAGGGAATATTATTTTCAGCAAGGAACTGATGGGTGTGTTCCGTTGCCACTATGTTAAAACCAAGGTTCGCGAGAGAACGGGCCGTTTCAAAAATGTCCTTCTTATCCCAGCCGTTCACCGTTATGAGCACATTGCCTTTCAGGGGCAGTCTTTGTCCTGCCGCCTCCTGGGACTTGAAGAAGGCAAGCCCGAAGGAATCCGCAATACCCAGCACTTCTCCTGTTGATTTCATCTCCGGCCCCAGTGTGGGATCAACTTCAGGAAACATATTAAAGGGGAAAACGGCCTCTTTGATGCCCACATGAGCGTATGTCTTGTGTTTGAGGTTCATATCTTTCAGTTTCTTGCCCAGCATGCACTGTGTTGCAAGGCGGGCCATCTGGACCCCTGTTACCTTCGAAACAAGGGGCACCGTCCTGCTTGCCCTCGGGTTTGCTTCGAGGATATACACTTTGTCATCGGCGATTGCGTACTGGATATTCATAAGCCCCACGACCTTCAGCTCTTTTGCCAGTTCCTTTGTGTATTTATTGATAGTCTCAATATGTTTCTCTGACAATGTTCGTGGCGGTATTGCGCAGGCACTGTCGCCGGAATGGACACCGGCAAGCTCTATGTGTTCCATGATAGACGGGACAAATGCGTCCTCTCCGTCGGCAATGGCATCGGCCTCAACTTCGATGGCATTCTGCAGGAACCTGTCGATCAGTATGGGGCGGCCCGGTGAAATATCCACAGCGGCATTGATGTAGGCGGTGAGCATGTCATCATCGTATACCACTTCCATGCCTCTCCCACCGAGGACATAGGAAGGCCTTACCATGAGGGGGTAGCCGATCTCATGGGCAACAACAAGGGCCTCTGTGAGGGTAACGGCAGTTCCGCTTTCCGGCTGCGGTATGTTCAGCTTGTGGATCACATTTTTAAAGCGTTTCCTGTCTTCCGCAAGGTCTATGCTGTCAGGAGAGGTTCCGAGGATCTTAACCCCAGCGTCTTCCAGCTCCCTGGCAAGATTGAGGGGGGTCTGCCCTCCGAACTGGACGATAACACCAATGGGTTTTTCTTTATTATAAATACTGAGAACATCTTCGACAGTGAGGGGCTCAAAATAGAGCTTATCCGATGTGTCATAGTCTGTGGAAACTGTCTCCGGGTTGCAGTTGACCATAATTGATTCATATCCTTCATCTCTCAGTGTAAAGGCGGCGTGGACACAGGTATAATCGAATTCTATGCCCTGGCCTATCCTGTTGGGTCCTCCGCCGAGGATCATTATCTTTTGCCTGTCGCTGACTTGCACTTCATTGGGGGCATTATAGGTTGAATAGTAATAGGCCGCGTCGGCGCCACTCACCGGTACTGCGCACCAGGCTTCGGCTTTGCCGAGGGCAAGTCTTTTCTCGCGGACCATTGCTTCAGTGATACCAAGTATCTGCGAAAGATACCGATCTGAAAAACCGTCTTCTTTTGCTTTCAGGAAAAGAGCATCGGGGGGCAAACTCCCCTTATGCTGTAAAATCTCTTCCTCAAGCTCCACCAGTTCTTTCATCTGCCCGATGAACCAGTGTTTGATCTTCGTCTTTTCAAAGAGATCATCAATGGTTGCGCCCTTTCTCAAGGCCTCATACATGATAAACTGTCTTTCCGAGGAAGGTTCATTAAGAAGGACCATCAAATCCTCAAGGGAGAGCTTATTAAACGTTTTCGCGAAACCAAGTCCGTACCGTTTGTTCTCCAAAGAGCGGATGGCTTTCTGAAAGGCCTCTTTGTAGGTTTTGCCGATACTCATGACCTCACCGACAGCCTTCATCTGTGTCCCCAGTTTGTCCTGGGCCTCGCTGAATTTTTCAAAAGCCCAGCGGGCAAACTTGATTACCACGTACTCTCCGGAAGGCGTATATTTGTCAAGGGTCCCACTGCGGTAGTAAGGGATGTCCTTCAGGGTATATCCGCCTGCAAGTTTGGCCGATATAAAGGCGATGGGAAATCCTGTCGCCTTCGACGCCAAGGCCGATGATCGCGAAGTCCGTGGATTGATCTCGATAACGTAGACCCTCCCGTCCTTCGGGTTGTGGGCGAACTGGATATTGGTCCCGCCGATCACCTGGATTGCCTCGACGATGCGGTACGAGTAGTCCTGCAATTTCTTCTGCAATTCTTCGGAAATGGTAAGCATCGGGGCTGAACAGAAGGAATCGCCCGTGTGGACGCCCATGGGGTCTATGTTTTCAATAAAACAGACGGTGATCATCTTATTGTCGGCGTCGCGTACCACTTCCAGCTCAAGCTCTTCCCAGCCTATCACCGATTCTTCGATGAGGACCTGCCCGATGATGCTTGCTGAAATACCGCGGCCCACGATGGTCCTCAGTTCTTCTTTATTATAGGCAATGCCCCCGCCTGTTCCGCCCATGGTGTAGGCCGGTCTGATAACTACCGGATATCCAAGCTTGTCAGCGATTTCGAGGGCTTCTTCTACGGAGTATGCAAGTTCGCTTTTGGGCATCTCGATGCCGAGTGAATTCATTGTCTTTTTGAATTCGCTTCTGTCTTCACCGCGCTCTATGGCATCGACCTGAACACCGATGATCTTTACACCGTGTTTTGTCAGAATACCTTTTCGAAAGAGTTCTGCGGCGAGATTGAGACCTGTCTGCCCGCCGAGGTTCGGCAAGAGGCCTTGGGGCTTTTCTTTCTCGATAATCTTTTCGAGTACATCGACGGTGAGGGGTTCAATATATGTGAAATCTGCCATGCCCGGATCTGTCATGATCGTTGCCGGGTTTGAGTTGACAAGGACGATTTTGTAGCCTGCCGCCCTGAGGGCTTTGCAGGCCTGGGTCCCTGAATAATCAAATTCACATGCCTGACCGATAATAATCGGTCCTGATCCGATGATGATGACTTTATCTATTCCTGGTATTCTCTTTGGTTTATTCATTTTGACGTTCCTTTCGAGGGATTTGATTAGCATCGTACCAGAGGCCTACAAGGAGAGTCAAGCATTTTTCATGGGCGGTTTTGAAGTGCCATGAAGGGTTTTCTATTCTGACAGAATGCACTTCAATCTCTATTGACAACCTACCCATCAAAAACAGCCTTCATTTTTTTGATATGACCGGGAAATCAACCTATTTCAATCAAATCAAGCAATAATTATACGGTAATTACTCCTGCGAGGGGCGAGTGGATAAGGTTACCCCGCGGCAAGCCGCGGGGAATTGTTATATGGAGAGCTATGGGTTCTTCAACCCTTTCAGGCGAGCTGTGCTGATAAAGTTGCATCTTCGAGCATGGCAGGGAACTGGAGTGCTTCATGTTTGACACGTTTTCTGTCCCTTGTGGCATCGAGGGTGATTACGCTGTCGCTCAGAGACATACAGCCAAAGACTTCGATCAGCATTCCTTCCATGGTGTTCCCATCGAGATAAAATTCCGATTCTATTCTCTTGCTGTCTTTTTTTGTATCGAGGTTGATTACGCTGCTGCCCAGAGAAATACAGCCAAAGACTTCGATCAGCATTCCTTCCATGGTTTTGTTGTTTATGTCAATGCCATTTTCTGCTGTCCATTCTCTACTCATGATATCCTCCCTTGATTCTTTTTTTATCAGGCCAATTGGGAAGCCTTTGTTGACTATCATATAAGCAAAGAGCATGCCATATATATATAGCTATTAAAATCAAGGTGTTACAAAAATAGAGATAAGTAGTATGCTATATTTCACAGAAATTAACTGTGAAATACCACACTATGTGTACTAGCTGTGATATTATACAGAATTATGAATGAAATTGTTCGCCCCCATGAAAGGTGTCGGTATCTTTTTCCTGCCCGACGAACTGTTCAATGGTGGCAGGTCAAGTGCAGATGCCTTGTGGTATAGCGTGATAGTTTACTGCCATAGGGCGGTTTTATCCCATTTCAGGACGATATTTGCATATATTGCAGAAAATCTGTAAACTGTTAAATATGACAGTAACTGTGGTATGGAGAAATGTGCATGAAGGTCGATGAAAACAGGTTTTTCAGAGAGATCACCTTACGGATATGCGGCAGCCTCGAAATTGAGAAGGCCCTCTGGCACTGTTTCCTTTATGTCCGTGAAATCATGCCCGCCGACGAACTGATCCTTACCGTCTATGACCCGGACGCGGGAACGCTTGATGTTGTGGCAACGGCTTATGACGACGGCGGTGTAGCCGGCTTCGAAAAGATCCCTATGCCTCCCCACCTGAGAAAGCAACTGGAAGACCCTGTAAAATTCCCTCGCGTGAGGACATCGGAAGATGTTTACAAAGATGATATCGTGGGGCTCGTTGCTGAAAAATACCATTGGGCAGACTCCTCGATAATCGTCGGACGGCTCATTATTGAAAACAAGTTTGTCGGTTCTCTCATTGTTCGTGCAGACGGTAAGGAGAGATACACCGAGGAAGACGAGAAACTCTGGTCCCTCATCAACGAGCCTGCGGCCATCGCCCTTGCCAATAGCCGCCGTTATCTGGAATTAATGAAGCTGAAAGAGCTTCTGGCAGACGACAGCAGATATTTCCAGAATGAGTTGAGGCGAGGCTTCAGTGAGGAGATTGTGGGCGCCGAGTTTGGCCTCAAGGGGGTCATGGAGCAGGTATTGAAGGTCGCGCCTCAGACAAGTCCTGTGGTCCTTTACGGCGAAACAGGGACAGGTAAGGAACTCATCGCAAACGCAATACATAATTTTTCACCCAGAAATAATGGGCCGCTCATTAAGGTGAACTGTGGAGCTATACCCGATTCCTTAATAGACAGTGAGCTTTTCGGACATGAAAAAGGGGCCTTCACCGGCGCTGTATCTCAGCAGAGAGGCAGGTTTGAGCGCGCCCACGGGGGGACCATCTTTCTCGATGAAGTCAGCGAACTGCCCCTCAACGCCCAGGTGCGCCTGCTCCGTGTTCTCCAGGAAAAGGAGATCGAGCGTGTCGGCGGACGGCAATCAATAAAAATAGATATACGGATTATCTCCGCCACGCATCAGGACCTCCGGAAACTCGTTGCAAAAAATCTCTTCAGAGATGACCTTTACTATCGGCTCTGTGTTTTTCCCATCCATATCCCTCCACTCCGGGAACGCAAGATTGATATACCTGCAATGGTGGAATACTTCATGCGCAGGAAAGCAAAAGAAATGGGGTTGCATTTCATGCCAGGACTTGCCCCCGGCACTATGGAAAAACTGACAGAGTATAGCTGGCCCGGGAACGTCAGGGAACTAGGCAATGCCGTCGAGCGGGCCATCATCACCCATGAAGGAAAGCCCCTCAGTTTTGAAGATATTGTCGGTATCCAGGCCCACGAAGATGAACAAAGCATCCCTGTTCCTGATGACAATCATTTAACCCTCAATAATGTTGAGAGCCTGCATATCAGACGGGCCATGGAACTGGCCAGAGGAAAGGTTGAAGGAGCAAACGGTGCAGCGGCAACCCTCGGTATAAACCCCGGGACGCTGCGCAGCAGGATGAGGAAGCTGGGCATCCCTTTTGGCAAGGCTTTGAAAGGAGAATACGGCAATCCTTAAACATGCAGGAAGGATGCAGGGATAGTTTATCGTAAGGACCCCCGATACAGTCCGGGTTGCGAGGAAGATACATATGAAAAACAAAGAGAAGACAAAAGAACAACTCATCCGGGAATTGGAAGAAATGCGCAAGGTCGTCAAGGGATTGGAAGAAAGAGGGGCCGGACCCGGCATGTCTATGGAAATAGAGGCAGAAAAAGCCCTTGGGGATAATAAACAAAGATATCGCCGTATTGTCGATACCGCCTATGAGGGTATCTGGGTTTTTGATGAAAAATATCTGACGACCTTTGTCAACAAACGGATAACCGATATGCTGGGATATGGAGCAGAGGAGATGGCCGGAAAATGGCTGGGTTCCTTTTTATTCAAAGAAGATCTTCCTGATTTTGAAGAAAAAGCAGCGCGGCGCCGTCAGGGGATTGCCGAACAATACGAGCGGCGGTTTCGCCGCAAAGACGGCAGCACCCTGTGGACACATGTCTCTGCGACATCCATTCTGGATAAAGAGAAACGGTTCCAGGGTTCTTTTGCAATGCTTACCGATATCACCAAGCGCAAAATGGCCGAAGCAGCCCTCCTCCAGAGCGAAACAAAATACCGCAGTATCTTCGAAAATGCGGTAGAAGGCATCTTTCAGAGCACCCCTGATGGTGGCTTGATTACCGTCAATCCTGCTATGGCCCGCATATTTGGGTATAGCGTGCCTGAAGAAATGATTGCCGAAGTAAGCAGTATCGGTCATCAACTCTATACCAGGTCAGATGACAGACACACATTTAGACAACTGCTCGAGGAACATGGTATCGCAGGAGGGTTTGAGGCGGAATTTTACAGAAAAGACGGCACAACGTTATGGGGCTCACTGAATGTCCGTGCAGTCAAGGACAGTGTTGAAAGGGTCCTCTACTACGAGGGAACACTGGAAGATATTACGGCCCGCAAAAGTGCTGAAGAGGCATTGAAAAGATCTGAAGGAAAATACCGTAATATCTTCGAAAATGCCCTGGAAGGTATTTTCCAGGTCACCCCTGATGGAAGATACCTGAGTGTAAATCCAGCACTCGCACATATTCACGGGTTTAGTTCCCCTGAAGAAATGATTGAATCTGTAACTGATATTGCCCATCAACTCTATGTCGATCCCAGCCGCCGCGCCGAGTTGAAACGTCTGATGGAAAAAAATGGTTTTGTGAAAAATTTTGAAATCATGATGCGGAGAAAAGATGTCAGTCTGCAATGGGTTTCTGTTACCTCCCATGCGATCCGTGACGCAAATGGCGTGATCCTCTATTACGAGGGCATACTCGAAGATATCACTTCCCGTAAATTCGCTGAAGAAGAGCTGAAACAGCTACGAAAGACCCTGGGTGGCACTATCCAGGCTTTGTCGTCCACTGTTGAAATGAGAGACCCCGGTGCGCCGGGTCATCAAAAAAGGGTATCGGCCCTTGCCGGGATGATAGCCCGGGAAATGGGGTTCTCAGATGGTACGATTGAAATCATCAGAATGGCAGCCACCATCCACGACATCGGAAAGATATCTGTTCCTGCAGAGCTCCTGAGCAAACCAGTCCTGCTCAACACAATGGAATATGGTCTTGTCATGAACCATGCTCAATCGGGGTACGATATTCTGAAAGAAGCGGAATTATCTTCTCCGGTGGCCGAAATAGTCCTCCAGCACCACGAACGGCTTAATGGCTCAGGCTACCCTCAGGGACTTAAGGGGAATGAAATCCTCCTGGAAGCGCGTATTCTCGGAATTGCAGATGTGGTGGAAGCCATGGCCGCCCGCCGCCCACATAGGGCCGCTTATGCGATAGGCGCTGTCCTTGACGAAATCGAGAAGAACCGGGGTATTCTCTTTGATCCTGAAGCAGCCGATGTCTGTCTCAAACTCTTCAGGATCAAAGGGTATCAGCTATCTGAATTCTTTATTTAAAGCTTACCGATATTTCAACGGGCCCCTTAGGATCAAGACCCGTATATTTAGCCCGCATAGCAGAGCCAGGCTTGACAGGGATCGGCCTGGTAATTGACCCCAGGGAAAGCAAATCGCCTTTTTTCAGCTTTTTCCCTTCGGCGACAAGAGAATCCTTCAGCCAGAGGACAACATTCAACGGACCACCCAGCAGTGCAGCGCCATTTCCTTGTCCTACAAGGGTCCCTTTTTCATCGAACATCTGGAAGGTGAAGTTTTTTAGCCGGTCCTGCCACTCCTGCGTGGACGAAAGGACGATGGGCTCGCCCATGACGCCATACCGGGCGCCGACATTGATGGCAATAATAGCAGGGGCCGTAAGCTTCAGGGATTTATCATAGACCATGTCAGGGAGTTCTATAAATGGGATGACCGCATCGAGCCACTTCAAGGTTTCTTCGGGAGTTTTGGCCTCGTTGATTGCCTCATCGCCTACCCTTACCAGTAAATCGCCCTCACTGACAGGAATACAGCCGAAGTTTGCCGGTACAACAGCGCCGCTTATAAGCATCATCTTTTTAAGCATGGTGCCACGTAGCGGCTGAGATACACCGAAAGCCTTCTGTACATTCGGATTGGTAAGCCCGGCCTTATAACCAACAGGTTCTCCGAATTCTTTGCTGATGACGCCGATAAACTGTTCCTGCGCCTTCAATGCATCATTGCGGGTCATTGTGACATCAATTGTAACAATAGGTGTTTTCTTCAAAAACTGTTCAGCCAGTTGGGCTCCGGTTTCAGCCGCTTGAGCATTCTGAAATCCCGGAACCAACAGGAGCATTAAAAATAGCGAGGCTAATACAACTCTTTTATTCCATGAACATATTTTCATATTTTCCCCCTTTATAAATGATTTTATGAATATATTATTAAACTAATTCGTTCCGGGCCTACAATAATCTAAGCCTGATTCTCTTTTACTCTATGTGAATTACCGACGTCAAGAGAATTTTTGTTGCACTTTTAAACATTAAAGGACCTTCTTAAGAAAAGACAGCCCCCTCCATCGAAGAGTTCAAGTGAAGGGGGTATGGTTTAAGGGGTATGGGGAAGCCATCAACGATATGAGCCCGCTATCTGTTCGAAGGCAGTTATGTTGATAAGCTTCCCCACGCCTTATTTCTGATTTTTAGCGAGGTAGTCTTTGCAGAACTTCAGCGCTTCATCGCCAGAGAGATTTTTCTCCTTCATGGCTTTTACGTATTCTTCGAGTATCGGTTTTACCTTTGCCGCCCATCGGCCATTTTCAGACTCCGAGAGCGCTATGAATTTTATGCCTTTTTCGATTGCATAAGTTTTGCCATCCTTGTCCATTTGATCCCACAACCGCCCTGTCTTTTCTATCCACTCTTCGTTAATCTTCGCGATAATAGTCTGGATGTCAGGGGGAAGCGCATCCCACTTGGCTTTGTTCATGATACAGAAACCGCCTGTGGTGTAAGCGGCAGAGTAATTTTCTGTAGTGTAACGGGTCAGGTCGGCAAATTTCCATTGCTGCAGTCCCTCAACGGGCATCAGGATACCTTCTACTACACCGGTGCGCAGCGCATCATAAGCCTCGGCAATGGGCATTCCTACCGCTGCTCCTCCAAGAGACTGGACTATTTTGGCACTAAGCCCCGTTGAGCGTATCTTCATTCCCTTCAAATCTTCAAGTTTGTTGACAGGTTTCTTGGTATGAAGAATGCCCGGTCCATGGGCATGAAGATACATGACCTTCGCATCGTCTAACTCTTTCGGCTTAAACTTCCTGTAATACTCATTCGTCATCTTCGTTGCCGTATAACCACTCTTATAGCCGAGAGGAAGGTCTATAACTTCAGTCAATGGGAACCGTCCTCGTGAATAGCTGAGGAATGACCAACCGACATCGGCGATACCCTTCACGACGGCGTCATAAATGAGTGGCGCCGTAGCCAGAGTGCCTGCCGGATAGAAGGTGATTTTGACCCTGTTATTCGTTCTCTTCTCTACTTCCCTGCACCACTGTTCGGCAAGCTGTGCCTGTTTCGTTGCAATGGGCATGAAATGGGCATAGTTCAGGGTGATGACTTTATCCTGCGCCTGCGCTGCCGAAGAGAAACAGCAGATGCCCAGAATAGACATGATGATACCTAAACCAATCAATAAAGAATAACGCTTCATCTGTACCTCCTTGTTGTGTTATGCATGGACTCTTTTCTTTTCGTTTATTTTTTGGGATACCTGCGTATCGCCACTTTCTACGTGGTTTTTAAGGTTTTTCTTCACAAAGCGGATATCTGCCGCGATAAGCTTTTTAACCTCTTTTGTCTGCCTTTGTGTTATGGCCTGAAAGATCTTTTTGTGAATCCCGAAAAGTTGTTTTTCAAAGTCGTGATCAAGAAACGTGTATGCGACTTCCAGGAGAATATCCGTAAGCGATTTCATGAGAATGGAAAGGACCGGATTGCCGGAAGCTTCGGCGAGGAGCAAATGGAAGTCTATATTTGCTCTCTTGAGTTGAGCCGCATCATTCATGTGGTGCGTCGTATTTTCAAAGAGGTCGGCTATCTTTTGTATGTCTTCTTCTTTTGCATGAATTGCAGCCTGTTCAATAATAAAGGGCTCGATCTGTAGACGTACATCGAAGAGATGGTCTACCGTGATTTGCCCGTTTGCGGCAAGTAATCTGAATGAGTCGCTGACAGGCTTGTGGTAAAGAGAACTTACAAAAATCCCTCCCTGAGGCCCCTTCTTCGTACTGATATAGCCCATGACATCAAGGATTCTCAATGCCTCCCGGACCACGGAACGGCTAACATTCAGTTCTGCGGCAATCTGTAACTCGGAGGGTAGTCTAAACCCCTCTTGCAACCCTTCGTTGAGAATTTTCTCCCTGATGAGTTGGGCCACTTGCTCAAAATATCTTTTTTTATCGAAAGGCTTAAACGCCAGTGTCTCGATCAAATATTGTCTCCTCCTTTATGTTTATTTCAGTGAAAACCATATTTCATAATCAGCAGACCCTTTTTGATTGTCTACCCATATGGCGAACTTGTCAACAGGAGAAACAGTCTGTCTTGCGCAAAAGTAAAGTATATTGTGGACACTTTTTGTGTTCACCGTTCTTCGAACTCACTTTTCTTGTTCTGGGGGATTGTAAGGATTCCGTCCCCATGTACGTCTTCGAGATCAAGCCACCACTTATTGCGGTAATCGGGTTTGCCATATCCCATAAAATCGTCGCCCCAGATGGCGAGGCTCCGGGCTAGGCCGGAATGTCGCATGGCCCAGCCGACTGTCCTGTGGAATGGAGTATAGGGCTTACTCCAGGGACAGACTTTGATGCAGGTGCCGCAGCCTGAACCCCTCTGATTTCCTACTCTCATACCAGTGCATTTCTTGACATTCATGGGCCACTTTTCGTAACCGTTATAGATCTCTTTTTCGCCGTCGCATATGGCGCCACTGGGACACTCCCGGGCACATTTTTTACATTTGGAGCAAAAATCCTGAAGGCCAAAATCGATGGGTTTATCAGGAAGAAGGGGGAGGTCTGTAGTGACCACGGCTCCCTTATGACGCGCACCCAGAAAGGGGTGAATCACCGAATCGCCCATCCGGCTTAATTCACCGAGACCTGCCCAGAGGAGAATAGGAGGCAACACTACATCGTAAAACGGTGCATAGTGTGCCTTTGCGGAATAACCGAGTCTTCTGATATACTCTGCAAGGATAATGGCAATAAACCCTGATGTAGAGTACGCCATCATACTCATGGCGTTACTGATCCAATCACTCCCGGTGTAAGCCTGCGATGTTCGATAATCCTGATCTACCAGGACTGCGATGGCATATTGGTGGCTCAGTTCAATTGGTGTCTCACCAGCGGCTGGATTCTTGAAATCAAATTTGTGACTGTACACTGCGTATGGTGGCAGTTCGCATACGCCTACTGCATCAGCCCTTAAAAAATAAGCGGTCTCTTTGATGTGTCTGGTGAGAGCCGGCAAATCCTTGGGAAGTGGCGCCCTTTGAGAGGCAGTCATACCATCAACAAAGGGTTTCATATTGTCCCTCATCCAGGAACAGGCCCCGGAAAGAGGGTGTTTTGGGACAAAGCGCCTCATTTCTGTCTGGAGCCTGGGACCGTAGTCACCTGCAGCAGCCTTGCAAAAACCGGCATCCCGTTCCCGAACCCGCTGCACCTTATTGTCGTCGATAAATGTAGTCGGTCTTTCTACCTTTTTTATTTTATGCATAGGGAAGGTTTCCCAGTTTCGTTTCAGATAGCCTCCCATAAAAACCTCCTCTTTATTATAAGTCAGACTTATTATAAATAACATTAATCAAAAGACTTGGTCAAGATATTTTTTGAGTGAACATTTTGGAGGCTTTACCTGAATTTATACAGCCCTTTAGCATGAGAGGAGAGAGGTCACCAGCATGCTTGCAACCGTTGAAGAAACGTTACTCGTTCCAGCCACCCCAGAAAAGAGACGGCGGTGACTTTTCGAACCAATTGGAAGGGTAATGCTTCATGCCCGGGTAAAGACGGCTCCAAACCACAGCAACCGACACAAGAATGGTGATGCCAAGACCAACCGGTTGCCACAGGCTGAAAAAACCTGCATGGCCATGAATCATAATAAGGGGGTTCGCTCCGGCTGGTGGGTGGACGGTCTTTGTGGTAAGCATGAATGTGAGCGTGAGGACCACAGCAAGTATGTAAACCCAGAGAGCATCACCGAATGCCTGGTAACAAAGGATGCCAATAAGAGAACTTCCCAGATGTCCGCAAAATAATGCTCTTGGCTGAGCTGCTGCCGCATGGGTAAGGCCGAAGAGAAACACCGTGGAACCACCAAGTGAGGCAAGTAAAAAAGGTGATGAAGGAGCCCCAACGCACCAAAGTGCCAGACCGATACCCGTGGCTGCCCCAACTGCACACCATATCAAACGCCCGATATCTCTGGCCAGGTGATTCAGTTTTTGTTCTCCTTTATGCTTTTTTATCATGATGGCAGATCACTATTATTATAAAGACACTTGAGGGAATCTTGTTCCCGGTTAATTGACAGGTTTTGAAAGACATGGCGACTGATTATAACATAAAAACGCCAGTAATGTGGTTGAGACTGAGTACACGCGAGGGTATAATGAGCTTTCTGCTGGTCGGAATTGCATCTCTGGCATTGACAATGCCAACACCAATAAAATATTCAAGATCATCTCCCTGAGCGCCGGCCTCCCATAACACTTTACGCATAATTTACAACCGTCTTTTGCCAGCACTGTACAGGTTGCTAAACCCGCTTCCGGACTCAAGTCGATACATCTCTTGCAATATGGCAGGACCATAAAGTCCTTCAAGATGTCTTAACCGGAAGATACAACAATGTAGGAATAGCGTTGTTCAGAAAAAGTGGAATGTTGTTTGCTGTCAATTTACCGGCTCATGTTAGAGGACCTTTAAGCTCTTCAAAAATGTAGTCCATCTACAAGAACTGTCGTTTTTTTAGCATCAAATTGGCTTGTCGCATCCAAATTGGCAGATCAAAGGGGCGCTGATGAGCAAATGATCGTGGCACATAATTTGCAAAATTGGTGATAAGTAATGGGGGTTTATGTTGATGAAAGAATTATGAGAGAGAATAAAGATATGAAGAGGGGTAAAAAGTATGGAACCAGGCCAGGAGATGCATGGTATTGCAAAGCCCTTCACCTCATTTTCCTCTTTCCGAAAAGAGATATTTGCATTTGGAGGGAGTATATGACATTCAGCCTTGAAAACAAAGTTGTAGCAAGATATAGGGATGGCAGTATGATAAAAGGTATCACTTACGACTTCGCACCATTGAAAAAGATTTTTCATATTGTTTCTAACAGCACCGGCGAAAAAGTAACTCACACAATTATCCCCACAGATCTTAAGGCGCTCTTCTTCGTCAAGTCTTTAGATGGCAACAAATATGCAACAATTTCACACAATGGGCCAGGAGAAGATGCGACCACGCCAGGTGTGAAAAAACTGAAAATTACCTTTTTTGACGACGAAGTGCTTTTATGTACATCACATGTGTATGTTCCGGGGAAAGAAGCCTTCTTTGTGAATCCCATGGAAATAGACTCAAACAACATACGAATTTATATAAACGGCGAGGCAATTAAACAGGTAGACATACTGAGTTAGCGCGGCGTCTCAAGAAGAACTTTGCATTGGATACACTTTTCAGTGACCTCTCCTGCCTTTCCAGTTCAGGGGACCTTTAGGTACTCTATTGCTCAACATACATATGTCAAACAGGTGGTCCGGTTTTGCCGGGGGTGAGCCTCACAGATATATAAAGATGGCTTGACAAAAATCTGTCAAATCGACGATTACATAAAAGAGCAGAAAACAGGCATGGGGTATATATCGGGGTCTTTTTCTGCCCTGATGCTCACTAATCCGTCTATTCTCCTACCGGACAGCGGGTTTCATCCTCTTCGGTTGTGCATTGAAATCAGTCACCTGCTTGTCGTACTGGGCAACCAAACCCTTGCGTTGGGTCATATTAACGTCAAGTTGTTTCGATATTTCATCCAGCCGTCGGCTCATCCTGTCGTTTTCAGGTTTGCTGAGACCACCGCCATACAAACCTTTGGTCAATGTTTCCCCCTCTTTTACCAGGGATATGCATCGCTGGTCTATACCGTTGATCTGATTGAAAGTAGAAAGACATTCCTGGCACGTTTGAGGTGCTGAGGCGAGCTTCCCCGGATTTTTCCAGTATCCAAGGGACAGATTTGCCTTATCAATGAGGTTTTTATCGAAAACGTTGGTACATTCAATCATGTATGGCGCGTGATTTGACTCCTTCTGGACAGGAGAAATAACTTTAATTGCAGCCCAGCCGGTTTTGTTTTTCATTGGCAGCACCGTTATACCCCCTGCATCCAGCATCATGTCGTCAACTTTATACTGGATTTCAGATATATTGCCCACAGGATTACCATCCATTATCCATTGATATTTAATTGTTCCGTAACCATTTCCCGAAATCTTGCCAATGGCGATTGTCGCGTTTTGCTTTTCCGAACAGATACCTTTGTAGTTTTGGCCCGTGGCATTCATCCATGAGATATCTGTTAAGATTGCCCAGGGCACATTTATTTCGAGAACGGTTTTGTTGTTTGCTATATCGGGCTCCGTATCGCCGCTCATGAGTTTTGCCTCTGCGGTGATTTTATACTTTCCTCCTCCCCATGATGGGGGCATATTGTTTGATCCGGCAACGATGCCGGTTTCAGTCCCCTCGCCGGCCACGAGATTAGTTGATATCGGCGCCCAGATCCTTGGAAAGATACCGGAGGGACATGAGGGTGTTCCCCCGAAAGGTCCTGTACCTGGAATGCCTTCGCAGGAGAAGGTCAGGGAAATCGGTCCCGAATTTGCGGTTCCCTGGTTTTTGAGTTTGACCAGAGTGCTTCCCAATGGAATGGGGGCTTTCAGGACCACATTCTTAGGCGGCGTCCAGGTTAGATCATATACGGCCAAATCCGGGTTCTTACAGGTAACATTAATGGGGGCCTTATTCGACATCTTCCCGCCGGGCAGAACAATGGCAACCCAGCCACTTGTCGGATACTGGGGCAGACTCTTCTCTCCGGACACGAACCCCTTCTGGTAATCAATGGTCCCCGGCGTGTCAAATTTGATCGTTTCATAAGGGGTTTCAAACCCGGTTGAAAAAACACCCTTAATCGTCACATTGCCCGCAGATGTTGAGGTGATTTTCGCGTCTACCATCAAGCTTACGGGACATTTTCCCTGATAGTTCTGAGGGGTTACAACAACGGTTGCCGACGGTTCAGCCTGAGAAGCGGCAACAGCGCCAAAGAATAGCGATAGAAGACATATAAGAAATGCCCCACATTTATTCATTGATTCCCTCCTGTTCATTTTCGCAAAGCTGTGTTTTGGCATAATGAGAGTATACCGATAAAATGGCGGCATGTGTCAAGAAAAGTTTCCAATCATGAAATGGGTAACAGCGCGCTCTGACGCCCCTCTCTTTTCAGTTTATGTCAGGATAACATCATAAAGATCAGGTGAAGGGCGGCCATCGAGTAGAGGTGACACCCTTTTCCCGGCTTCGGCATGGGTATCGCTTGCGCCTAAAGCAAGAAAGTCCTCATGGCTTTCCAGCTCAAGAATGGCAGTATAGGTGTCTCCTGTTTTCGGTTTCAAAAGCTTCCTCCCGACAAAGCCCTTTAATTTGGCAAATTCCCTGTTTGACCATTCAAACCATGCAAGAAATTCTTTCTCTTTACCCGCTTTGACCGGTGGAAAATGGATAATTGCAATAATCATATAAACCTCCTGTTCTGGATGCTGTATTTCCGGCGGCCCTATCACGTTACAAACGCGAAAGGAAATATTTAAGCCGGTGTCCCTAAGGGTGCTCAGTGTCTCATATCTGCTCAATCATCTGTCTTCCAGTTTGTTCCTTCACGGACAAAGGTAACCCACTGTTTTTCCGAAAAAAGCATGACAGCAGAATCTCCACGGACCACCACCCTCCTGACCTCTTTGAGAGATTGTTCCATTTCCCGTGCACCCTCAGCGGCCATTCCTTTTGCCTGATCACCCAATTGGGCAAGCATGGCGGCATCACGCCGGTTTGCCCTCTCTGATGAAAGACGCTTCACAGTCTCGAAATCTCCCTTTTTCATGGCAATGATCTTTTCGCGGTATACTTTTATCTGTGGGCTTTTTTGCGCTGCCACCCCCTTAAGGTCGGCCGTTACGGGTAGCTCATTGAAAAGCGGCGCGCTGAATATTGCCTTGTAGTTCAGTTTCGGCAGGTCTGTGCCCCCTGACTCACGGGTATCAAAATGCTCGACATCTCCATCAACGCGTGTTTTTGACACAATCAGCTTTTTGAAGAGCTTCTTGTCTATCGAACTCAGTGTCAGCGTCATTAAAGAATGACGGGATGTTGGCGGAGCATGGAGGAGTGTGATGACGACCTTGCCCGGATCATTCGGATTGAGCCGTATCATCAACCCGCGCATCCGGTCCTCCCGGGCCAAGTCCTCCACGGGAAGAAAAACGATTCCCCGGAGCGATTCCTGGGGGACCTGACGGTCCGAGAAGACGATACGGAGCTCCTTCGGGTAATCAAGAAGACCTTCTGCATTGTCATGAAGGTGGGCATAGACATGGCTGATAACGATTGTTTCATTATTTACAGTGATTGTACCCTTCGCTGTTCCTTCATCGATGGCATAGGCAGATTGAAGGCAGATAAGCAGAAATGTAAAAAAGAACAAGAGCGTTTTCATGGGCTATCCTCCTTTTATTCAGAACAATATTTATTGCGGTCCTTTAAAACGGTTTTGATATATCCCACATAGTCAAGCTCACCGGATAGCATCTCCAGATAATATTTGCAGTACTTGCCATTATTCATCATTTTATACATGGCATATGAAAATATCCTTGGATTAAAGAAGAGGGGCCGCATAAATAATGCTTGTCTGAATAACGGCAATATCTGCCCCCTGATCAAGCGATTATAACAGCCTGCGGGGTCATCTGAATCCAATATGGCCCGGGCCGCCAATTGTCCGCTGAGTAGAGCAAAATAGATCCCTTCCCCGGTAATTGGCTCAACAAGGCCCGCCGCATCGCCACAGAGTAAAATATTACCAAGCCCCGGTTTTTTGATAAGATTATGGCAGGGAACAGGGAATGCACTAAACCTGTCCGGAAGAGGGTTGCCGTTTTTTAGAAGACTTTCCAGGAACGTTCTGAACAATTGGCGTATATTAACGTTATTTTTACGAACCATTCCCCCAAGGCCGACAGTCGCAAAGGCTTTTTTGGGAAATACCCAGCCATATCCAAAATTCATGAAACCGAAATAGATCCTGGGATAGACGCCGCCATCATTATCAAAACAGTTGAGCTGATTATAGTCGATATCGACCTCTAAACCAATTGTGTAATCTTCTTTCTTAATCTCCGGATAGAGAGATTTACGCACCATACTGTTTGCGCCATCAGCGCCTATTATAAAGGATGCAAAGAACTCCTGCCCGGAATCCGTAATAACACTATTTTTCTTTACCCCCGTTACTTTATCGCCGCAGAGGACTTCGCATCCAGCCGCCTCAGCTTGTTTAAGAAAAAAATGGTCAAAGCTCTCTCTGTCGACAAAGTAGAGTTTATTGCTCGGGTGAGAGTATTTACATACTTTACCCAGAGTGGCATGGAATATACCAAAGGCAGAGCATGTTGAATCGATTGGAATATTTTCTGATATTGAATTACCGTAAATATCCTTCAGCAAGGTGATAGTCTTTTCAGGGACCATACCTCCACAGAGCTTTTTCCGGGGAAAAACCGTTTTATCAATAATCAGTATACTTTTTCCTGCTTTTGCCAGACTGAAAGCGGCTGCCGCGCCAGCACAACTGCCGCCTGCTATAACCACATCATACTTCTTCATTATCTTCCCCAATTGCGGATTTATCGCAAAATCGTGTTGCACAACATGCAGGTCTCTTCTACTGCCGGGTGCACAACGAACGTAGACTTTTTCAATTGTTCCCTCAAAGTACACAAGTTTAATTAACCTATATTACAGTCTATATGTATTGCAAGACAAAAACCTCATCCGAATAAGATGATTCTTTACAAAGAACAATTACTCGAAGCACCTTAATATGAGGATTACTACTACCACCATATTGCTGCCGAATAGACTATGTATAGCTAAAGGCCTTGCCATAGAATATTCCTTGACATCGTCTCTTTGTCCTTTCTATAATTTTCATGCTTTGCCCCTTTTTAATATTGAAGGATGAAAATGTATGTCCACCCTGCTTGCAATGTTATCCGAGGGGAAACGCATCAGGGCCAAGTTCCTTATTGGCTCTAAAAAAGAAGGAGATCTCCATGCCTGTAGACTTTAAAGGAACCGCTTTACCTTTGGATAGAGCCGGTATCGCTCAAGCAATAAACCGTATGGGTATCGGGGAAGCTGAATTATGGACAGTCATCACCGTTGAGACCCGTGGGTGCGGCTTCCTTCCCGACCGCCGCCCGAAGATCCTCTTCGAACGCCATATATTCAGCCATGAGACGTTGGGCCGGTTTGACCAATCGAATCCTGAGGTCAGCAACAGAATGCCTGGAGGTTACGGGATGGATGGTCCTCACCAATACAGCCGTCTCGAAGAGGCAATGAGGCTTGAACCAACAGCGGCCCTCAGGAGCGCCTCCTGGGGCATAGGACAGGTGCTGGGCGCGAACGCGGAAATTTCAGGCTACACTGATGTGGAAACCATGGTGCAGGCAATGATTGATTCCGAGAATGAGCAGATCTCAGCTATGGCAGGCTTTATTATCCATAATGGACTCCATAAGGCTTTGATCTCACATGATTGGGCCACCTTTGCACGGGGGTACAATGGACCTGGATATGCGAAGAACAAATATGACACAAAACTCGAAGCCGCTTATCTCAAATATATGCTCGGCTTAAGACCTGACCTGAATGTCCGTATTGCCCAGGTCTATCTCACCTACCTGGGCTATCAACCGGGGACTATTGACGGTGTGCCGGGGCAATTCACCTACACGGCATTGAATAAGTTTCAGAGCCAAAATAGCCTTGCAGTTACGAACGAAATAGATGACATCATCCTGAATATCCTCAAAGAAAAAGTCCTCACCGGAGATGCCCGATAAAAGGCCACAATCTCTTCGCCTCCAAGCCCTATCTGGGCGAGCAGATGCCGCTGATTTTGCCGCTCGGAACTTTGCAGTATTGGCTATGGCACTGCTGGTGGGTGGTGCAGAACTGGTTGATATCGGCTCTGCCATCCTGCGCTACGCAACCTGCTCCCGGCCTGTTGTCACAACGCTGAGAAAGACACTCCTGGTGGGTCGCGCAAGCTTCTCCGAGTTTTCGCCCGGTAGTCGCACAGGTACCGCTGATTTTGCCGCTCACGACATTACAATGCTGGCTGCGGCACTGCTGGTGGGTGGTACAGAACTCGCCGGATTCTCCACGGCCATCCTGCGCTACACAACCTGCTCCCGGCCTGTTGTCACAACGTGAGGTAGCACATTGGAGGTGTTCTACACAACTCGCGCCCAACTTTTGGACGAAACCGTGTGATTCGAAGATCTTCCAGATTTCCTTGAGCCGCTTCGGCTCGTTTGCGGCAATCCATTTGAGTATATCATTTGCCATGACGTCAATCCGGTGCCCCCGGTTCATCGTCAGTGCATAGACAAAAGCATTTGCCATGATCCTGTTTGCCAGTTCCCGATTGTTCGGCATGGATGGACTGTTCGGATCAGGCCGCCAGTTGACTCTGATCGTGTTGGTCGCATCAACTCCCCACAAGGATTGCAGAAAAGCCTGTATAAGAGGGTATGCCGTGTCATACTCCGATTTATTATTGACCCCGCAGGATACGGGCCACTTCGCTCTTTGGGAAGTATCGACAATTCCATAACCGCTCTTGGCTATCAGGGATGGATACCGAACGTCATGAAGAACCAGACCCTGAAACATGTATGCCGATGCTTCCTGGAATGCGAGCTTGGCACAATCACCAAGGGCCGCCGGCACGCTGAAACCGACAGCATCCATGTGACCGAAGACGTATCCCGTTGCGTAGTGTCCGAATTCATGGACAACAATCTCCGGCAGCACCTTTCCCTCCTTGAGATGCATTTTAGGCCCTTCGTGTGGCCAGACCTTCATGCAAGCCGGGTTACCTTCTCTGAAAATACAGGCGTTGTTGAAGGAGCCTTGCGTTAACACATTGGGTTGAACAGCATCCATCGCAAGCTTAGGCGGCGTCGACAAACCAGGAGGGGTAACCCAGATCTTCCGCAGGGCGTATTCTCTGGCAACTTTACTCCAGTAGTAGGCGGTCTGTTCTTCGTATTGCCGATTATTGCTGACTGAATTGGAATTGAAGCCCGGCGAGATGCAATTAGAACTTGTATGTCTTTGCGGCGCTCCCCGATCTCCGGAAACCTCCTTAATCGCCCACTTTGTCTGCCCCGGGGAGGGATTGAATTCCAGTCTGAACTCGCACCCTGTTCCGACTTTGATATAGCTCACTTCCATGTCCCTCTGGGTTTTTGCGCCATCAAAATCGTTCGTGTATATGGGGACTTTCTGGGTCTGAGCCTGTGCCGCTCCCGGCAATGAGGCAATAGAGAAAAATGCAAAGAACAAGATCGCAGAGAGCGAAAACCAACCAGGGTTACCTGACAACATTTTGCCACCACGATTACCATGCTTACGGTATTTTTCGATTGATCGTGCGGTTACACGTACCTGCATCATAGTCCCTCCATTTTTTAACACATTATCAGTTGTGCCCCAACCTTGAATCGTTGAAAAACCCTAATAGTCGGTTAAACAACCGCGTCTCACAGGGTTCATTATATCGGATCAACAATTGAAAAAAATACTATTATTTTGTCACTACAGGTGTCAAGGATAATCCGCTCATAACAACGGTTTCCAAAGAAACGAAAGGCGGGCGGCGGGGCGCGGAGAGGCACTTTTGCCCGACCAATGTTCGCAATTGAATATTCACCCATTCACACCGTTGGCCGGGCATAAATATTCAATGGTGTCGATGTTTCCGGACTGTGTGATTGCACTTTTGGTCAAATGATTATATACATTATTTGAGAGGTGGATGTATGTGTGAATTTTGCGTGAAGCATGGCGAGGGAGAAAAGTGGTATCTACAGGCCAAGAACTATTCCGACGACCTCTTGAGCGATATCCATCGGCGTAGGTTCATTGAGGAGTTTGTCTCCGACACGGATGGGCTCATACGGGCCAACAAACGTCTTGAAAAGTTCGGGAAAGCACCGCAGTTGATCAAGAGCATTGTAGGCCGTGTCATTACCCGGAAGATGAAGAAGGACCACTTCGGCCAGGTGGTACCCATTGAAGAGATCGAACAGATCTTCGGTTTTGTCAATTCCATTGTCCGAGTGGCCTGCGTCTGCCGCCAGGCCACCATCGGAAAGGAGAAGCGCTACTGCTATGCGGTGAGTCTCGGACCGGATGGTGGAGGACTTGTCGAGATCATGCGCGGTGTCGATCAGAGCTTTCTCAATGGACCCAATACAACTGAAAATGAGCTACTCACCAAAGATGAAGCCATGGCAGCCTTTCACGAGCACGAGCAGGAGGGCCTCTGCCACAGTGTCTGGACCTTCCGGACACCCTTCATTGCCGCAATATGCAATTGCGATCGCTCCGATTGTCTTGCGATGCGCACTACCGTAACCCACGCCCTTCCTGTAATGTTCCGTGCAGAGTACGTGGCAGAAATTTCCCCTGAAGCATGCAGGGGCTGCCGGTCGTGCCTGTCTGTCTGCCAGTTCGGCGCCATCACCTACAGCGCGTCGAACAAAAAAGCTGTCATCGATCAGCGATGGTGCTATGGCTGCGGCGTCTGTCGTTCAGTATGCAAGACAAGGGCAATCCGCCTTGAAGAACGAGCAAAAAACCCCGTTGCCGCGAAACTCTGGTAGGAAAAGATATTCCATTTCTCAATCAACGGTACCACCACTCTTCGGAGGTCACCGTTTTCTGAGCGGACATCGAAGGACGCCGGGGAGCGAAGAAAATGGTGACCTCCGGATTGACAGCGTTGATTTTGAAATGGAATCAGCTTACGGCGAGCATTCTCTCCAGAGAGCCTTTTGCCTTCAGGCGGATTTCTTCCTCTAGTTCGATAGCATATTTCATGTCCCTTAAGGCATGGTAAACACTTTCCAGTTTTGTTTTTTTCATATTGGGGCAGATAAGCCCCTGAGACAACAGGTAGAAAGTCTTGTGGGGATTATCTTTCCTGAGCCTCACGAGGACGCCCATTTCAGTGCCGATGATAAATTTATTCTCCTTTGATGCTGCGGCAAAATCGATGATCTGTTTTGTGCTTCCTACAAAATCGGCAAGCGCAACCACTTCGGGCCTGCATTCGGGATGGGCAAGGACCAATGCATCAGGATGGGTCTCTTTCACCATTTTTACATCTTCCGTGGTGACCCTGTGATGAGTGATACAGTATCCTTCCCAGAGTATCATCTTTTTCCGGGGCACTTTCTTCGCGATATAATCACCCAGGTTTTTGTCTGGCACAAAAATGATCTGTTCTTCAGAGAGCGACTCAATGACCTTGACGGCATTGGAAGAGGTGCAGCAGATATCGCATTCGGCCTTCACCTCTGCGGAAGTGTTGATGTAGCAGACCACGGCAGCACCGGGATAGGTCTCTTTCATTTTCCGCACATCCTGTGCAGTGACCATGTCGGCCATAGGGCATCCCGCGTTGATCTCCGGCAGCAACACCGTTTTCTGCGGCGAGAGGATCTTTGCGCTTTCTGCCATGAAATGTACGCCACAAAAGACAATGACATCCCGTGGGTCTTCTGCGCAGTATTTGCTCAGGGCGAAAGAGTCACCGACCACATCTGCTATCTCCTGGACATCATCAATCTGGTAATTGTGGGCAACAATGACAGCATTTCGCTCTCTTTTTAGTTTCAGTATCTGAGTTATTAATTCGTTCTTTTCCATGTCTGATTTTACCCTGAATAGCTTTCTTCTGTCTATACTGATTCACTCTCATTATCGATCTTGTTGTCTCTGAGCAAAAAGATGCCGGTCTGCGCAAAGAGGTTTGGCAGAAGCCGTATCCGGCCCTTCTTATTCACAAAGCGTGCATCGTCGATGGCGATCTTCTCTTTCCTGCAATATTCCATGAAATCGAGAAGGCTCAAAAAGTGGAGATTAGGCGTATTATGCCACTCAAAAGGAAGCGATGGTGTCACCGGCACCCTTCCCTTGAAAAATATCTGAAAACGGGCGTTGATATATGCGAAGTTCGGGATACCGACAATGACTTTTCTCCCCACCCTTAAGGCCTCCCTCAAAACGACGTCAATCTTTTTTACCTGTTGCAGGCTCTGGTTCAGGATCACAAAATCGAAGGACTTGTCGCCATATTCCGGCAGTCCTGTGTCAATGTCGTCGTGAAAAACGCTTAAACCTCGTGCCACGCATTCGAATATGGCCTTGTCGTCGATCTCGATGCCTTGTGCTTTTACGTGCTTTTCCTTCACAAGGAGAGACAACAGCTCTCCATTGCCGCAGCCAAGATCCAGTACCGATGATGATGTATTAACAAGTTCAAGGATAACCTGATGATCAGGGGTTATCGCTGTCTCTCTGTCTGTCACGTTTCTCGTACTCCTTCGGAAACTCTCTGCAAGAAGTGGGTCACCAGATGGGTCTGTTCATCTACCTCGACGAGAAAGGCATCATGGCCATAGGTAGAATTGAGTTCGCAGTAGATGGCATCTACACCTGCCCGTTTGCAAGACCTGGCTATTTCCTGAGATTGGTACGAGGGATAGAGCCAGTCCGACTTGAAGGCAATAATGAGAAATCGCGTTGGAACGCCCTTAAGGATATGAGCAAGCCCTTGTCCGTTTGAAGGATCAAAATTGTCTATGGCCTTCGTGATATAGAGATAGGAATTTGGATCAAAACGCTTAATAAAGTTATCACCCCTGTACTGAAGATACCCCTCGACTTCAAATACCGGACCGAATTTAAAAGATCCCTTCTCATTTTTCTCACGCCTGCCGAATTTGTCTTTCATCGATGCGTCGCTCATATAAGTGATATGACCCACCATCCGGGCCACGCTCAAGCCTTTTGTGGGGAGACGGCGGCCATAATAATTGCCGTCATCCCAGTTCGGATCGGCCATAATTGCCTGCCTGCCTACTTCGTTAAAAGCAATCTGCTGAGGTGAATGGACAATTGTTGTTGCCATCGGTATAGCTGAAAGGACCCTTTCGGGATATGAAACAACCCACTGGAGCACCTGCATGCCTCCCATGGATCCTCCGGCAACGCAGAGGAGTTTGTCAATACCGAGGTGGTCTATGAGACGTGCCTGTGCATTGACCATATCCTTGATGGTGATTAGCGGAAATGAAGGCCATAAGGTTTGCCTGTTCCGGGATTAACCGATGCCGGTCCCGTAGAGCCCCTGCAACCGCCGATAACGTTTGAACAGATAAGAAAATATTTCTCAGTATCGAATGCCTTGCCGGGGCCAATCATATTATCCCACCAGCCGGGATGTTTATCGCCCTTATGGAAACCTGCCGCGTGGGCATCGCCGGTTAAGGCATGGAGGATAAGGATGGCGTTTGTCTTTTCACTGTTGAGTTTCCCGTATGTCTCATAGGCAAGGGTAATGGGTCCCAGCGTCTCGCCGCTTTCCAGTGTCAAAGCATCGGGAGGTTCGGCAAAGGTGTAGTATCGGGTCTCGACAATACCGATGCCTTTATCCTTCTCGACCATACTCTATCCTTTTTCCCGCCTGCGACTATCTACTATTCACTATCTACTATCGACTGCTCTTCCCAGCGCCTGGTCAATATCTTCCTTAATATCTTCCACATTTTCAAGACCTATGGAAAGCCTGATAAAATCTTCTGTTACGCCGGTAGCTTCCTGTTCGGCCCTCGTCAACTGCTGATGTGTTGTTGATGCGGGATGGATCACAAGACTTTTCGCGTCACCGATGTTGGCAAGATGAGAGAGGAGTTCTACGGCATTGATGAACTTTTTGCCTGCCTCAAGACCGCCCTTTATCCCGAAACCGACAATGGCGCCATACCTGTTACCGAGGTATTTTTTTGCCAGGTCATGACTCGGATGGTCATCGAGGCCCGGATAATTGACCCAGGTAACAAGAGGATGATCTTTAAGAAACCGCGCCACTTCAAGGGCATTCTCCGAGTGCTTCTGGACCCTCAGTGGCAATGTTTCCAACCCCTGAAGAAAGAGAAAGGCATTGAAAGGACTGAGAGCTGGCCCTAAGTCTCTGAGTAGTTCCACTCGCGCCTTGATAATAAAGGCAATATTACCCATACCGGGGAAATTACCGAAAGTGTCCCAATATTTGAGTCCGTGATAACTCGGGTCCGGTTCGGTAAATTCGGAAAATTTGCCGTTGCCCCAGTTGAAGTTTCCGGAATCGATTATGACACCGCCGATTGATGTGCCGTGGCCGCCCACAAATTTCGTCGCCGAGATAACCACAATATCGGCGCCATGTTCAATAGGACGGGCAAGTCCCACACCGACTGTATTATCAACAACAAAAGGAAGGCCAGCGTCGTGGGCTATCTTTGCAATTGCTTCAAAGTCAGGGACATCGAGCTTGGGATTGCCTATGGTCTCCGCGTAGATGGCCCGTGTCTTTTCTGTTATGGCTTTTCTGAACTCATCGGGCTTTGTGGAATCGACAAATTTTACCTGTCTTCCTAATTTTGGAAAAGTATAGTGGAGGAGTTGATAGCTGCCGCCATAGAGGTTGTTGGCCGCCACAATTTCATCTCCAACGCCGGTGATATTGAGGAGTGCCAGCGTCTCGGCCGCCTGGCCGGAGGCAACAGCCAGAGCGCCCACTCCCCCTTCGATTGCGGCCATACGCCGCTCAAACACATCTGTCGTGGGGTTCATGATGCGGGTATAGATATTGCCGAACTCTTTGAGGGCAAAGAGGTTGGCTGCGTGTTCCGTATTATTGAATACATAGGATGTCGTCTGATAAATGGGCACTGCCCGTGCGCCTGTCGCCGGATCAGGGGTCTCCTGACCGGCATGAATTGCCTGTGTTTCCAGCCTTCTCTTGGACATTACAGCCTCCTTATCCGGTCTTCCGGAAAGTGTTCTTTTATATATAGTACATAGCGCTTTCTTTTCCGGTTTTCTCCTCCTGCGATTTAGCCAGATCGGCAATCGTAAAGGAGGCCAGTGTTTCTTCTATCCTTTTGCTCAGGAGGGTCCAGATGTCTCGTGTCGAACAGACGGGAGTCTTCGCGCAGCTATCAGGTGCATTGACGCAATCGACAACGCATATGGGTCCTTCGAGGGCTTTTATGACATCGCTTACTCTAATGTCCTTTTCGGGTCTTCCGAGGAGGTAGCCTCCCCTTCTGCCCCGCACGGTTTTTACAATGCCTGCCCGGTGTAACTGTGTGGCAATCTGCTCGAGATATTTATCGGAGATGCCCTGTCTCTTGGCAATATCAGAAAGAAGAACCGGAAAACCATTTTTACCGTTCATGGATAGATCGACAAGCGCCCGTAAACCGTATCTTCCTTTTGTTGAAATCTTCATATTCTCATAACCTCCCTTATGCCTGCCCGTGTCGTTACTCTTTGCTTTTTGATAACATACAGTACTTCTCGCAATCTGTGTTTTAAATCCATACTAATTAAGTAGTATTAATATAGTATGGATTAATTTATTTGTCAACTAATTCTATGGAGTTAATATAAGATACTACATTTTGAGCAATCTGCCTTGTTGTGGCAGAAAGCGTTACCCGTCAACCCGGAATAATCGACAATATTTTTCCATATCCATTGGAGAAGATGGTTTAGTTAAGATATACATCGGATACGCAGCCAGTATCTGCCAAGCTTTGCTCCGCAGAGTGCAAACACATTGAATACTCCTTAGTCGTGCAATTTCAAGCAAGAAATCGGCGTGAACCCCCGTAATGGCAGGATTGCTTTGACAATACTCGTCCCTTTATGGTAATAGAATTACGGTCAACACTATGGCGCTTAAGGTTTACAATACCGTTTCCGGTAAGAAAGAAGATTTTAAACCCCTCGAAGAAGGAAAGGTAAAATTCTATGTCTGCGGTGTCACGGTATATGACCACTGCCACATTGGACACGCACGGTCCGGCATAGTCTTTGACACGATCTACCGTTATCTGAAAACAAAAGGGTACGATGTTATCTTCGTTAAAAATTTCACCGATATAGATGATAAAATCATCAGAAAGTCTCTCGCCGAAAACATCCCCTGGCAAGAAGTCGGGGAAAAGTATATTAAATCTTACTATGAGGATATGGACGCCCTCAACATCCTGAGACCAACACATTCGCCACGGGCAACAGAGCACATCGGCGAAATGATTGAGCTCGTCGACACCCTCTTAAAGAAGGGGCACGGGTACATTGTTGACGGTGATGTCTATTTTTCCGTAGACAGTTTCAGAGGATACGGACAGCTCTCCAAACGGTCTCTCGACGATATGATGGCAGGCGCTCGCGTCGAAGTGGATGAAAAAAAGAAAAACCCTCTCGACTTTGCGCTCTGGAAAGGCTCAAAGGAAGGCGAACCGTCGTGGGACGCGCCTTTCGGCAACGGAAGACCGGGCTGGCATCTCGAATGTTCCGTCATGAGCACAAAATATCTCGGAAACCCCTTTGACATCCACGGAGGCGGGAAAGATCTCGTCTTCCCCCACCACGAAAATGAGCGGGCACAGACAGAGGCCGCAACAGGCACAAAATTTGTCAATTACTGGGTCCATAACGGTTTTGTCAATATCGACAGGGAAAAAATGTCAAAGTCCATCGGGAATACCCTCCTGATCAAAGATTTCCTCAAGGACTATCACCCTGAAGTGCTCCGCCTCTTTTTTCTCTCAACACATTACAGAAGCCCCATTGACTACAGCACAAAATCCATTGAAGATGCAAATAATGTCCTTCACAAGCTTTACTATACCAAAGAAAGGGCTTTTGAAACACAAAAAGGGAAAACCATTAGTCCTGCCGTATACCCAGAAGCAGATGAACTTCAGAAAAAATTTTATGAGGCAATGGATGACGACTTTAATACGGCTCTTGCCCTTTCATACGTTTTCGAACTTTCAAAAAACATCAATAAAATGATCGACGACAAAAAAGAAGACTTAATACCTCTTATCGTATATGCCAATACGGTTTTTCTCGCTCTTTCCGATATGCTGGGGCTCCTGAAAGATGATCCTGGAGCACTTGAAGCCCGCGAAAAGGTCCGTCATCTGAGCCTCATGGGGCTTGATGTCTCTTTTGTTGAAAATGCCATCAATGAAAGAATCGAGGCCAGAAAAAACAAAGACTACCGGAAATCGGATGAGATTCGTGCCATGCTTTCGGAAAAAGGCATTCTACTTCTCGACACACCAAAGGGCACCGAATGGCGAATAAAACAGACTAAGCAGGAATAACACCGTGGGCTGTCTGAGTGGATCATTGTCAGTCAGGGTTTCTCTCCTTTTCCTATCACCTAACACCTGGTTGTATGAAAATCTCCGGTAATATTGTCGATATTGCAGACGGCTCCATATATGCGGGCACAATAGACATCACAGATGGTGTCATTGTTGATATCGTCAAAGACGGTAAAAAATACGAACACTACATTATTCCCGGCTTTATCGATTCCCACATCCACATCGAAAGCTCAATGCTTACCCCTGCTGAATTTGCGAGACTGGCCGTTATACACGGCACCGTAGCAACCGTTTCGGATCCCCATGAAATCGCAAATATCCTCGGGATCAAAGGCATCCGGTATATGATGGAAAACGGCAATACAACGCCTTTCAAATTCTACTTCGGTGCGCCGTCCTGCGTTCCCGCTACACCATTTGAGACATCAGGCGCACGGATAGGAGTCGCAGAAACAAAAACATTGCTCCAGGACAGCAATATAAAATATCTCAGCGAAATGATGAATGTTCCCGGTGTTATACAGAACGACACTGAAGTAATGGCAAAGATTGCCATTGCCCGGAAATATGGTAAACCGGTTGACGGCCACGCACCTTCACTGAGCGGTGACGCGCTGAAACAGTACATCGGGGCAGGCATCACAACCGACCATGAATGCGTTGAAAAAACAGAGGCCCTTGAAAAGATCGGTCTCGGTATGAAGATACTGATTCGGGAAGGGTCGGCAGCAAAAAATTTCGAAGCGCTTCATTCACTCATCGAAGAATATCCTCATGCCTGTATGTTCTGCAGCGATGACAAACACCCCGATGACCTTGCCAAAGGACATATCAATGAATTGGTAAAAAGAGCAATCAACAAAGGTATCGATGTCATGAAGGTGCTCAGATGCGCCACGCTTAACCCTATTCTCCACTACAAGCTTGATGTGGGTTTCCTCCGGATCAATCAGCCTGCTGACTTTATCGTTGTTGATAATCTCCTTGACTTCAATATCCTGAAAACATTTATCAGGGGTGATCTTGTCGCTGAAAAGGGGAAAACCTATATTGCACAGAAGACACCGGCGCCACTCAATCGTTTTCAAATAGATAAAAAGACCCCCTATGATTTCCGCATGGACTCACAAGGTGAAAAAATCCGTGTCATGGAGGCCATCGATGGTCAGATCATAACAGGGTCGCTCATCGAAAAATCCTTGATTGTAAATGGCAATACTCTATCCGACCCGGACCACGATATCCTGAAAATAGCTGTCATCAACCGTTATGAAAATAAGGTCCCCGCAATCGGTTTCGTCAAAAACTTCGGTTTGAAAACAGGCGCCATCGCATCATCTGTGGCACACGACTCTCATAATATCATCGCCGTTGGGGTAAGCGATGAGGCCATCTGTGAAGCCGTTAATCTTATCATTGAATACAGTGGTGGTATTTCTCTCGTTTCCCATAGACAGCAGGAAATCCTGCCTCTCCCTGTCGCCGGCATCATGTCCGATGATGACGGTTTTACCGTTGCCGAAAAGTATGCCGATCTTGACCGGGCCGCCAAAAAGCTTGGATCAAAGCTTCATGCCCCTTATATGACCCTTTCATTCATGGCACTTCTCGTGATCCCCGCGCTCAAACTCAGCGACAAGGGCCTTTTTAATGGAGAAACATTCAGCTATACAGACCTCTTCGTTGAACAAGAAAAACTCATCTGAAGAAAAGAATGTAAAATGTTTTATGCAATCGACATTTGTTGCCTTTACTTTACAGTGATCATTCCGATGCAGAATTCAGTCACAGTTATTGTCCGGAATGCATAACAAAACTCTACCCGCAGTACCATGATAAAGCGTCTATGGAAGAAGAAAATAAGTAACCTCTGTGGCAACCTTATTGTTCTGCTATTTCCCAACTATTTCGATAAATTTTTCTATAAGGTAAGGGTCGAACTGGGTCCCGGCACATTTATTGAGTTCTTTGATAACTTCCCGTTTTGACATTGGAGAATGGTGAGGACGGGCGTGGGTCATTGCTTCATAGGCATCAACGATTGCGATAATCCTGCTTTCCAGTGGTATTGCATCACCCTTAAGTCCAAGCGGATAGCCATTGCCGTTCCACCATTCATGGTGCTTTAAAATATAATCGGAAATATGAATCAGGTCCGGGGCGGATTGTGCGATACGGTGGCCTATGTCAGAGTGTTTTTGAATCTCGGCAAACTCCTCTAATGTGAGATCTCCGGGCTTGCGAAGGATCCGGTCATGTATGCTCACATTTCCTATATCGTGGAATTGGGCAAGCAGGGAAATGTCCTTTATCCGATCTTCGGCCATCCCCACGGCCCTTGCCAGGTCCACGACACGCTTCTGAAAGCGTTCAAGGGAACGCTTATCCGTCAATCCATTTATCTCAATGGTATTAATGAGGTTTTTTACGATCATGTTGCGTGCATTCTGGCTGCTGTAAAGCTTTTCCTTATACATATTGTTATCTGCTTCACGGTAAAGCTCCACCATGCTCTGATTCGGGCCATTTCGTAGAGCAAATCCCGTGGCAATACTGAGCGGTAAAAGGGCATTTTTTTTGCTATAGGCCTGCACTGCCCGTTTAATCCTCTGGCAGATATTCTCTACCTTTGACCTTGGGCTGTTAGGGAGGAGTATGGCAAACTCATCACCGCCAACCCTTGCGACAACATCGCCTTCACGGAAAGACTCTTTGATTACCCGTGATGCCGCTATAAGGAGATCATCTCCCTTATTGTGGCCAAGGCTGTCATTGATGAGTTTCAACCCGTCAATGTCGCAGACAATAAGACCTACCAACTCAAAGCGGCTGTTATCGAGACGGTGTATTTCTTCCTCGAAATAGGCTCGGTTGTAAAGACCCGTAAGGGGATCGTGGAGGCTCAGATATTTTAATCTTTCCTCTGTTTTCTTGAGGTCCGTAATATTCTTTGAAACAACGGCAATACATTTTATCTTTTTCGAATGTTCTTCAACGATAGGGTTCAGTGTACGAAGTGTATATCGTTCCTCCCGCCTGCTTTTATATTCATACTGGCATGAAGCGCCCGTTTCGAAGACTTTGTTTACATAGCCGGAAAATTCCATCGCATCATCAAGATCGTGGAAATTTCTGTATCGTTTCCCGATAATCTTTTTTTCCGTTATATTGAGTCTCTCCAGGACCTTCCCGTTGACAAAAAGATATCGACAGTCGGCATCTACCATATAGACCGAATCATCGGTAGATTCTATAAGGGAGCGATACTTCTTTTCGCTGAGCCTTGTTTTTTCCTTTTCCCTGATGACCTCCGTCATATCGACAAAAGAAATGACTCTCCTGTTTGTTCCTATTAAAGAATCGTTCAGGGCAAAAACATCCCTCGTTCTTCCTTTACTGTCGATAAATTTGGATTCATGATTCTTTGATACCCTCCCCCTTTTTGCCTGATCTGCAATAAAATCATTATATTCCGTTATCTTTGAGAGGTCACCATTTACAAAAAACTCAGTCCACTTCTTTTGTCCTTCAAGGTCCTTTCTGGAGCAACCTGATAATTTTTCAAATTCCGGGTTGACAAGAGTTATTGTTGCTTCTTCGTCGACAACGACCATTGCGATCCTTGTCGACTTGAAGAGGGCGCGATAAGGAGCTTTGTCCTCGGGTAATGCTCCTTTCTCAGGATCGTTTATCGGGGAATTCTTTAACACGCATCTCCTTTAACCCGCCCCAGGCAATACCCATTGATTACGTCATAATACCCTTAACCTCTATTGACAAGCTCCTCTCCGCTTTGCCTATAAACACAAATAAAACGGAAAACGGGAAATCATTAAGGTTATTCGTACTACATACTCAATTCTATATTGTTTCCCTCCATCAGTCGATAAATATTTTTCCGGGGTTTAATATCCCTTTGTGATCAAAGGCTGTTTTTATCCTTTTCATGAGCGCCATCTGGGCCTCTTCTACCTGAAGCGGAAGGTAATCCTTTACGGTAATCCCCACTCCATGTTCACCGGTAAGACTGCCACCCATTTCAATCGTTCGACGATAGACAGTCTCAAGAAGGCGGTAGGCCTCATCAAGTTCGGCAAAATTTCTGCGGCGGTACAGTATGGTAACGTGGAGGTTGCCGTCGCCTGCATGTCCGAAGGTGGCTATTTTTACAGCGTCACTACGTTCGAGTTCGCCGATGAATTTTACAAGTGAGGGTAGCTCATAATGTGGCACAACGACATCGGCCTCGAAATGGTCTTTCCCGAGGGCCTTGAGTGCCGGCAATGCCTCCCTGCGAATGGTCCAGAACCGGTCCGCTTCTTCCTCGTTGACAGCAAGCTTGACTTCAACAACACCATGGACGCTTTCACACAAGGGGATTATCTCTTGGGCTTCCTCATTGACTGTTTTTTCCAGGTGTCCATCTACCTCAATAAGCACCAGCGCTTCCGCATCCCTTCTCAGAGGGGCATTGATATAGTCTGCAACAGCGTTAATCGTCACATTGTCGAGAAGCTCAATGGCGCATGGGACAATACCGGCCTGAAAAACCCTCAGAACAATATCCGCTGCATCCGGCAGACTGTTGAGATAAACAATGATAGTCCTCCGTACTGCCGGCCGGGGGAGGAGTTTGAAGATAATTTTTGTAATAATGGCAAGAGTGCCTTCTGAACCAGTAAGCAGGGAAACCAGATCGTACCCTGCTACGTTCTTGGCATTCTTGCCGCCCGGATGAATAACTTCTCCATCGGGAAGGACCGCTTCAAGGCCCCGCACATAATCCCTCGTAACGCCATACTTGACGGCCCTTGTGTAGCCTGCGTTCTCGGCAACATTGCCGCCTATGGTGCTTTCAACGGTACTGGAGGGGTCAGGGGGGAAAAAGAGATTATGCACCTTCAGCGCTTCCTGAAAGTCTTTCGAGATGACACCGGGTTCAACAACAGCGATCATATTCTTCTCGTCAATCTCAATAATCCTTTTAAACTTAAGAAGCGAGAGGACTGCGCCACCCTTAACGGGAAGTCCTCCACCGGAAAGCCCTGTCCTACCCCCCTGCGGTGTGACAGGGACTTCGTATTCCCAGGCGCATTGCATGATTTTCGATACTTCTTCGGTATTATCAGGGAGTAAAACGACCTGTGGCATGAACTGTCTCTCGGTGGCATCATAGGAAAAATGGGTCATGCCTTCCCGGTCAAGGATAATCCGGTCTTCCTTAAGGAATGTTTTCAACTCTCCGAGAAACTCCCCAAGCCGCACCATAACCCATTATACTTGCCGCATAGAATAGTGGCAAGGAAATTAAAATCTACCGACTGAAGCAATATTGAACAACATACCGTTACACTTACAGGGAAGTGTTCCTTGTAAGTGGTTTAACGTGGATCGGGAAAATATGGAGCATCAACTTCCAATGGACTGGATAGCTTTATCCTCGCAACAGCACAAGAATGCAAAGCAATTATATGGACGCAGTATTCAGATTTTAAAAATATAAGCAACATGAAGTATTTTCCCAAAAGATAAAGTCTGGACCCATTTATATCTGATATTTCGTATCACCTATCACCCGTTACGAGTTACTCCTTTTTCCTTCCTTTGCCTTTTCTCAATTTTGCGGTATAATAAAACACTGTAAGGAACGCCTCAAGGGCACACTCTGTATATTCTTCATAGGAGACAAAATGTATATAGCGGTTATTGGCCATCCCGGTTCAGGCAAGACAACTCTTTTTCAGGCATTAAGCGGCATAAAGGGTGAGGGGGGCTATTCGGATAAAACGAATCTTGCCACTATCGATGTGCCTGATGAGCGCCTTGAAGTCCTGACAAAGATCTTCAAGCCGAAGAAGACCATCCATGCGAGAATTGAGCTTGCTGATACGGTTGCAATCGAGGAAGGCAACCTCAAAAACAGCACCATAAGCGCAAAAACACTCCAACAGATGCGCTTGAGCGATGCCTTTATCGTCACCCTCAGATATTTTGATGGGGCGACTCCGGCTGGCGCAGAAAATGATCTCCATGCCATACTCAGCGAATTCGTCCTTTCCGATATGGTCCAGATTGAAACCCGTCTGGAAAGAATCCGTAAACAGGGCGGAAAAAAGGAGAGTGCTGCCGTTGCGCAGGAAGAATCACTCCTCAACCAGTGCCTTGCTCAGTTGAACGACGGGAAGCCTCTTTCAACACTTTCCATTGCTCAGCAGGATGAGAAGCTTCTCAGGGGATTCCAGTTTCTCTCTCTCAAGCCCCTTATGGTCGTTGTAAACTCCTCGGAAGATAACATGGCTGAAGGCAAAATCCAGGCAGAGAACCTTGACGGTAAATTTCCCGGATACCCTGTTATTTCCGCCTGCGCAAAGTTGGAGAGCGAGCTTGCCCTCATGGCGGAAGATGAACGGGTGGCTTTCATGGAGGAATATTCAATTACAGAATCCATCCGGGGGCGGATCATCCGCCTTGCCCTGCACACGATGGGGCTTATCTGTTTCCTCACTGTCGGTGAAGACGAATGTCGTGCATGGCCCATTAGAAAGGGTTTGAACGCCCAGGAGGCCGCAGCGGCAATCCACACGGATCTCTCGAATAAGTTCATCCGTGCCGAAACTGTTTCATATACGGATTTCATGAAACATGGAAGCATGGCAGAATGCAAGAAGGCCGGGATATGGCGTCTTGAAGGAAAAACCTATATCGTCGAAGATGGTGATATCCTTAACATCAGGGCAGGCAATTAATTATTATAAAAAATTTGTGTTGATACGTTTTTTGTGATAATACATCATTATGTAGTCTGGTCGGGAAAATTTGGGGTGGGTTCGTTGTTACTAAAAGCTAAAAATATGATTACAGCGTCGCAGTAAAATTGAGCAGCAAAGGTGGACTGCGTGTATGGTAATAAAATATGCGAAGCTGCTATTTCTTGTCATTAACGTAAAAGAATAAAAGCTGCTCTACGGAAAGAGGTGAATTATGAGCAATATCTTTAAGGAAATAAGTCCTGAATTGATCATCGATAACCCCTTCAAGCTTATTGGGAGCAACTGGATGCTTATTACAGCCGGTAACCGGGAATCTTTCAATACCATGACCGGCGCATGGGGTGGCCTTGGTATTATGTGGGCAAAAAATGTTGCCTGGTGTGTGATCCGGCCAAACCGCTACACATACAAATTTATCGAAGAATCTCCCTTCTATACCCTTTCATTCCTTGAAGAACAGTATCGCGACATACTGACATACTGTGGCACAAAATCTGGTAGAGACGTAAACAAGGTCACAGAAACCGGCCTTACCCCTGTATTCGATGAAAATACCATTTACTTTGCTGAGGCAAGACTCATTCTTGAATGTAAAAAAATATACTCTCAGGACATCCTGCCGAAAAATTTTCTCTCACCCGAAATAGAAGAATATTATCCTCAAAAGGACTATCATCGTATGTATCTGGGCGAAATCGTAAAGGTCCTCACGAGATGAATGGCGTTTTAGACGTTTAACGACAATTCCACGTAAATATATTTACTTTCAATTATATCATTGACAAAAATCATTTTTAGGCCTTATAATTGTTTCATTATTACGCAACTAATTATATATTAGACTTGACGGAGGCAGTATGAAAGATGGTGACACAAGGGTTTTTGAGATGCAGGCCGATGTATGCCTGGCCCTTGCAAACTCAAAAAGACTGCAGATCCTGAGCCTTTTGAAAGATGGAGAAATGTCAGTGACGGAAATGATAAAGATAATGGATATCAATAAGGCTAACATATCTCAGCATCTTGCCATTTTAAGGCAAAAGGGTATTCTTGAAACGAGGCGTCATGGAAGGACAATTTATTACCGGATTTTAAACCCGAAAATCACAGAGGCCTGCACGATAATGCGTGCAGTTATGTTGGAAATGCTCAAAGAAAAAGTGAAACTCTCAAAGAGAATGCTGGAGGTTAAGCTATCGTAATAAAAGCAAATATTATTATATAAAAGATGCGTAATTGCGCAACTAACACAATATGTAATTACTGAACATTATTGAAGGAGAAGAATTTGGGAGAAAATGATCAGTCTCATGGAAATAAACAGAAACGAAAAGAAAGGACCCTCAAGGCAATCAAGTCGAGGCAGACTAAGCAATATTTTGCGGGGGCTTCCTTTTTACTTTTTTTTATCGGTGGTTGGTTTTATCCGCTTATCGGTTTTTTTATTCCTGCCTGCATGATAGCAGGTGTCAGTCTGGCAATAAGGAAAGGAAGGAAATGGTGCGACTGGATGTGCCCGAGGGGGTCTTTTGCAGATGCTTACCTGAAACGTATAAGCTTTCAAAAAACTATTCCCTATCGCTTACGATCTTTTCCCCTTCGTATCGGTATACTTTCGTTCCTTATGCTCATGCTCGGATATCAGGTTGTGCGGTTATGGCCTGATCCATACGCCATAGGCAGGTTCCTTATGGTGCTTCTCTCCGTTACTACCGTTATAGGCGTTATTCTTGCGCTCTTTATTCACCAGCGCGCCTGGTGCTACATTTGCCCTATCGGATCCCTCGCTAACTGGGTCGGAAAAAATAGAAAAAAGCTTCATATGGAAAAAGACGCCTGTATTGGCTGTAAACTTTGCGCAAAAACATGTCCCATGGAACTGAACCCGCAAGAACTTAAAACAAATAAAGAAATGTCATTTTACGGTGACTGTTTAAAATGCGGACTTTGCGTAAAAACGTGTGGGGAAGATGTATTAAAATTTCCTTCATAATTCACAATAGTTAAACACCATTCGGAACACATGGTATTTTGCAGGATTCGGTCTGTTTATTATATTGAACGTATATTGCGGGAAAAACCGTATCTTCGTTGACAAAATATCTGCTTTGTATTATTTTACGATTACAGCAACAAATAAACTTCATGAAAAAAAACCCTTACTTAAACGGTAAACCAATGATAAATTACATTAGGATAATTTAAATCAATTGCTATGTGTTTGTGCGGTGTTTCCAATCGTAAAGAAAGGTAAAAGCATTCATCATGTAAAGAAAGGTTTTTATTTTTAAACTAACGTATAAGGAGAATAAGCTATGGGTAAAAAACGGGTCTTGTTTGTTGATAATGATATCGACTTCGTTAACCAGGGTAAGGAAGCCCTTGAAAGTAGCGGTTTCGAAGTAATATTGGCATCAAACAGCCGCGAAGGCATGGGGAGGGTTGAGTTTGAATTGCCTGATATTATACTCATCGGATTAATGCTTGAAAAACATGATGACGGTTTTGATTTTGCAAAAGCAATAAAGGCTGATCCTCGCTATAAAAACATACCGATTCTTATGGTTGCAGCACCGGCAAGTGAAGTCGGGTGTGACTTCTGTCAGGAACTCGATGGCTACTGGATGAAAACAGATGATTTTATAAACAAACCTATTACAGACGAGGAATTAGTAAAACGGATTAACGACCTCTTAAAAAATAAAAGAGCATAGCATGTAAAAGGATAACTATTTTAAAAGGAGATAACATGGCAAAAAAGGAAATAAAGTTAAACAGCATTGTAGAGAAAAGACTCTTAGCTCCTTCGATCACCATGAACAGGCTCTATGTGCCGGATATTGCAAACAAGGTGAGAGCCGGACAATTTGTTGTTATCCGCGCTAACGATACTGCAGAGCGAATTCCCCTCACTGTCGCAGATTTCGATCGGAAAAAGGGAACTATCACAATTATTTTTCAGGAAGTAGGAGCTTCAACCCACAAGCTTGCGAAATTTGAAGAAGGCGATGCATACCTCGATGTTGTTGGTCCCCTGGGAAAACCAAGTCACATAGAAAAATTTGGCACTGTTGTCTGTGTTGGCGGCGGAGTCGGTGTAGCACCGGTGCTTCCCATTGCAAAAGCACTCCTGGAAGCAGGCAACGAAGTTATTTCAATCATAGGCGCCAGATCAAAAGATATGCTCATTCTTGAAGATGAAATGAAAAAGGCAAGCACAAAACTCTATGTAACAACCGATGACGGCACGTACGGTCACCATGGGTTTGTAACCGATGTCTTAAAAAAGGTCATCGAAGAAAATAAAGTTGCCCTCGTCGTGGGCATCGGCCCTGTTGTTATGATGAAAGCAGTTGCAGATGTGACCCGTCCATTCAAAATCAATACTATAGTTAGCCTTAATACTATCATGGTTGATGGAACCGGTATGTGCGGCTGCTGTCGCGCCACAATCGGCGGGCAAACAAAATTTGTCTGTGTCGATGGCCCCGAATTTGATGCACACCTTGTTGATTTCAACGAACTTGTACTCCGACAGAGAATGTACGGCCGTGAAGAAAAACGGGCGGTCTGGGACCACAACTGTAAGCTTGAAGCAAAAGTCCAGGGGATGAAGCGATCAAGAGTACGTGAAAAAATGCCTGAGCAGAACCCGAAACTCAGGATTCAGAATTTTAATGAAGTTGCGCTTGGTTATACTGATACAAATGCCGTTAAAGAAGCAACCAGATGCCTCCAATGCAAGAATTCTCCCTGTGTGGAGGGGTGTCCCGTCAATGTACCTATTCCAGCTTTCATTAAACAGATAAGGGAAGGCGATTTTATGGGAGCAATCCATACAATAAAGTCAACAAACACCTTACCTGCTGTATGTGGACGTGTATGCCCACAGGAGACCCAGTGTGAAGCAAAGTGTGTCCTGTTGAAAAAGGGTCAGCCTATTGCCATCGGCAGATTGGAACGCTTTGCCGCAGATTATGAACTGGGACAGGGAGACGTAAAGGTTACTCAAAAACCGAAAAAAACAGGAAAAAGGGTTGCAGTCATCGGTGCAGGCCCGGCAGGATTAACAGTAGCCGGTGAGCTTTCAAAAAAAGGTCATGACGTAACAATTTTTGAAGCGCTTCACAAGGCTGGTGGTGTCCTCGTCTATGGTATCCCTGAATTTCGTTTACCGAAGGCGATCGTGCAGCGTGAAGTCGACTATGTTGAAAAATTGGGCGCTAACATAAAGGTTGACCAGATTATTGGCCAGTCGAAGACCCTCGACGAACTCTTTGAAGCTGGGTTTGATGCCATTTTTATTGGTACAGGCGCAGGCCTTCCTTACTTCATGGAGATCCCTGGTGAAAATCTGAATGGTGTTTATTCCGCAAATGAATTTCTTACAAGGGCAAACCTTATGAAGGCCTACCTATTTCCCAATTACGATACACCGATTCGCGTGGGAAGCAAAGTTGCTGTTATCGGCGGTGGGAATGTTGCCATGGACTCAGCAAGAGTTGCCAAACGACTTGGCGCAGACGTATACCTTATCTATAGACGGTCCCGTGATGAAATGCCCGCTCGTGCCGAAGAGGCTCACCACGCCGAAGAAGAAGGTATCGATTTCAGACTCCTCACGGCTCCTGTGAAAATTATAGGCGACGAAAACGGTTGGGTAAAAGGTATCGAGTGCGTAAAGATGGAGCTTGGCGAACCTGATGCGTCAGGCAGAAGAAGACCGGTTGAGATTAAGGGGTCTAATTATATTATTGATGTCGATGTTATTGTTGTTGCCATCGGTCAAGGCCCGAACCCGATTCTTACATCGACGACACCGGGATTGCAATTGAGGAAATCAGGTAATATAGAGGCTGACCCTGAAACCGGTAAAACAAGTCGTGAAGGTGTCTTTGCGGGAGGGGATATCGTCACTGGCGCCGCAACGGTCATCCTCGCTATGGGTGCTGGAAAAGCGGCGGCAAAGGCCATAGATGAGTATCTGCAAACAAAACAGAAATAGTTTATTAAGATAATAACCAAGAAACGGGGTAGGTTAATCGATCTATCCCGTTTTTTTTAAACCGAATAAAGAACATATGGCGAGAAAGGTTAGGTTTTATTTTAATCTCTATTTAATGCAAGGCATTATAGAAGTTAATCTTTTTTTAAAAAACCCATGTAGACGTAATCAATAAGCAATAGTATTTTTTAAAAGTGCGATAATGAAATATAACTGGGTAAATTACCTTGAGATACGGGGTTGAGATACCCATAGTTCAACCATTTCGCTTGCGATAATCTCAACAATAAGCTACATAAAATCCCTTTGATTTGTAACTAATCGATTTAATGAAATTATCTTGAAATGAAACCCCACCGTATATAATAATGTTTATTATCTATAATTATAATTATATTATTTTTCTTGACATAAAAGCTTTTATGTATAATAACAATTATTAACATTATTAGCTAAATCAGATTGTGTTTTAATTATTATAGTTATATTAATGTCTATTATATAATGTAAAGAGAGGATCTGATGAGAAAAAAAGTGAAATCATTTGCCCTGGAAGATGGCCCCTATGAAAAGCTCGCCGCTATATTTAAGGAAAACTATGTTGATATGGGGATATCATATTGTGTCAATAGATATATCAAGGAATTTGTTGAGTATCTGCAATCAGTTCAAGGTGAACTTCAAAAGGATCCGTCATATACAATGCCCATGTCTTTTATAATAGAAACAAGGGCACGAGAACCTATTTTCCGAAAATTTGATTCAGCATTATCAATTAAAGAAGAAGTCGGTGGCCTTCAGACTAAATTCAATTCTTACATTAAAAAAAACCCGGAGAGGTCTCAGGAACTCGACATATCCAAACTTCAGGATGAACTCCAGTTTACAAAACTTGTCCAGTTATTGCTGAAAATAACCTGGGAAGAAAAGAAAACAGATCGAGCGGTCACCGAAGATGAAATCCGCGACCTCATGGGAAAAATAGGTGGCAAGGATTTTCTTGAAACCATAACAACAAGAGTAAAACCACTAACGGATAAGCTTGAAAATTACGACCCGGACCTGAGGGGACTTTTTGAAAAAATAGGAAACAAGCTATTGAACAAAGAAGTTGCGGGAGACCATCTTATCTGATGCTTTATTTTTAATAATACTTATTTCTTTTTGTGTATTACTTTTCTAAAGCTTAATAGGAAACGTTATGCTTGATTTCTTTATCGCCATAACGAAATCATGTAATACAGAGATTCCTCTGGATAGCTGGGCTGTACAACTCATTGAAAGAATTGGTGGAGCTGAAGGGGATCGAACCCTCTTTTCATTAGTTGACTTCAATGCTTTTCTGGTATAGTGCTTCAAATAAAAATTACTTTTTTTCGATATATCTTTATTAATGCCCTTATCAATTCAGCGTCGTCCAGACCTGCTCGCTGAAGGGAAAAGAGGAGTTCTGCTCCTTTTCTTGCAATCTTAACAATTTCCTCAAACTCACCATTACGTCCGGCATCATAATACTCTTGCCTCAACCGCACTATTTTTGATAAAGACCGACTAAATCTCTGATTTTCCTTTTTCCTTTCTTCCTGGCAGCTTTCGCAAAAACAATCACCGTGTCTTTGAGCCATCCCTAACAGCTTGGTGATTCTGCCATAAAAGAATTCTTCTTTTGTTACCAAAACTCTTAAAGCTTTTACGATATTAACAAAATCCAATGCCTTTTTCCTGTCTGCTTTTTTTTCTGGAACGATTTGTTCTGGCTCTACCATAACTTCACCTCTTTTTTTGAATGATTACCCTTTCTGCTCATTGACGTCTTCATGCCGAACTGATTCAGGATCTTTCCATATTCATAGGAGCAGTAACGGCTTCCCCGGTCTTAAGTAATGGATGAGGCCCGGTTCCGGCCTTTTGGCCGATACTGCCCTGAACAGGACTGCATAATAAGGTCTTTTGTTCTCCTGTATAAAGACTCTGTTATTGCAGAATAGCCTGACATAAAGGAGAGGAGGCATCCCTTACGCTTCCCAGCACGAGAAGAATCTTTTTGGAATGTCCCCCAGAAACACTCTTATATTGATACTATACTCTGCTATTGATGTAAAGGAGCTTTACCGCATCGGACTACTACCCATGGGCGAGACCCACTCGTTGGCCCTGGGGCCCCCATGTAGTTCCAGGTTATCCTCTACTACATTTACCTGGGTCATTTGCTTCATCCTTTTCTTTGGAGAAAAAGCAGGTTAGATGATGACCTGGAGCGGTCTAAAGGTCAATCTATTTTGTTACGTATAGCAGGATAACGTTTACTCCATTTTAATCTTGTTGACATTTGTTGAGCACAATATCAGAATGATATGTATATTATTGTTGTCCACTATTAAACATCGGTGAGAAACATGCGTTTAGAAAAAGATAGATTCCACACGTGGTAAATTTAAAAGGGGAGCAATTATGAGGAAAGGTTTTCTGCTACTTACGTTAACAACATTCATATTTTTCGGAGCTATATCCTATGCGGGGCCTCAATTACAAAAATCTGTTAAAGCTCTCCCGGCCAGTCCCCCTGCATCCCCTCCGCCCAAACCGGCTGCCACTCCATCACCACCAGCCCCGCTCGCTACCTTAACGCTTAGCGCTCCAAATGGTGGTGAATCCTGGGCAATAGGGAGTACGCGTAATATCACTTGGACCAGTTCCAATGTCACAGGATTGGTTGACATCGGCCTCTATCGTGGCGGTACAAGCTCTCAGAACAGGATAGGAACGATTAGAACATTCGTCGCGGTGTCAGATAAGACATACGCCTGGAAGGTGGGAAGCTACACCATGAATACTCCGGGAACCGCCGCCCCGGGCAACAATTACTGGATCGTCATTAAAGGCGTCGACGCTCCATCAATGAGCGACGCGAGTAACGGTCCCTTTACCCTTATGGCATCTACAGCTTCTCCGAGCGCACCTACTCCTCTCTTAAGCACAGATAAAAAAGAGCTTTCAAAGACTTCCCTTCGGACTTAAATCCCTTTCTCTGACATACCCCCGCAGGGCAGATGGTTTCCACAAGGGAATTCAATACAAGATTACCTGGAATTCACTGAACCTCAATGACGCAAAACTGAAACTTGAACTCCTGGACAATCAGGAGACAACAGTCATCCAGAACATTGCCGAGAATTTTGAGAACAAGGGAGAAAAGCTCTGGGATGTTCCCATGACCCTGCCCGATGAGCAAAAGCTATACAAAATACGTATCCAGACCATGGATGGCGCTAAGAGTGATACCGTCGGCCCCATCAAAATTGCCAAAGGGGCTACTCCGGCAGGCCCTCCTACCCTCAAAGTAACGAATCCCGGAACTGGTGATAGAGCTATTGGCGACACCATACCCGTTAAATGGACATCAACTACGACTTGCTCGGACGATGCGGGACCACTTTATGATGCTTTCCGTATTGAACTGATAGGCAAGACGACAAATAACGAGAATGTGTCCATGCTATTAACAGACATGGCGGCAGGTTTTGACAGCGAGGGGCCGACAGGTGTACTTAACTGGCACTGGGACTGGTGGATAGCCCCTGGGGGTAATTATCAACCCGGCACATACCAAATCAGGGTGAAGAACGGGAATGGGAAATGCACCGCTACGAGTCAATCCTTTAGGATCCTTAACCCCTCGGAGAGGAAGACCTATACATTTATTGGGAAGAGAACACTGTGCCGATATAATATTATTTGTTTAAGGTGTGTGGTCAATCCATCTCCTCCGCTATCAAGCGATGATATGGCCGGTATCTCTAATTATCCTCTGGTAGGGTATAAATTTCTATACAATGATACTATTGTCAGCAGCAGTTTTGAGTCTGCTAAAGTAATAGAACATTTCATTGTGCGTTCAGTGGTCACATTCAGTGATGATCCTTACTGGTACAAGAAATTGGGGCATCTCCAGGAGGCAAAACTGACGCTTGAAAGGATGTGGAAAACAGGATATGCCACCACCGCTGCACCTGCGCTTGATGGCATTGCTTTGCAAACACAAAAAGCCGAATGTTCGGGCGATAACCAATTCCTTCAAAGTTTTTCACTGCCCCCATCTTTGACCGGGGCTATTCCTGTGAACGCAAGCCAGGGGGACGCCTGGGAGATCGACATTTCACAGCATTATCTTGCCCTGACAAATCAAGGGAAACCTGATTATGGAATAATACTTTACCCCAGATCGGATTATTCAACGACTTGCAACAAGGAATGCCTGCACAGGAATGCCGAGAATTACAAGGCAACCCTAAAGGTGCGCTTCATAAATGATGTTAAATGAAATAATCGACATTATGTATGGGTGCGATTGGTTAACAGCGGGTCGAATCAGGAGGCTAAAGGCGCGTGAGATAAAGATACCAACCCAATATTATCGTCCAGTTACAGAAACAACAGGGTTTTCTATAAAAACCAGAAACCTCATAACCATCGGCTTTAGCGGATCGTGACAAAAGCAGCCACACCCGCCGGGGCATGCATTAGAAGTGGAGGGTATTGAGATATGAGAAAAAGAACAGTTTTTACCGTCTTATCAATGTTCATCTTACTGATTGTCTTTTCTCAATGTATTGCTGCAGAGAAACCCCTCCGGGGCACATTGGAAGAAGCGTGGAATGGCTATCTGAAGGCCTGCAAGTCAGGAAATGAGTCTGAGCTCGCAAAAGCAATGTCTTCGTTCAGGATTGGCACGATGAAGAAAAACCTGGCCAACGCCAAGCGGTCTCTCACACCTGACCTGATCAAAAGTATAGCGGAGGACGCCCCTGACATATCGACGGCAAAATTTGTTAAACTCATGGAGAATGGGCCTACTGCTGGCCTTATCTATGTAAAAGATTCTAAAGAGAAGGACGCCTCCAACAAGCCCCGAGTCACCTTTATATTCATCAAATTTGTGCAAGAGAATGCAGTATGGAAGGTTGACGGAGAAATGAATATCGACAGCCCCAAGTTCCAGAAGAACGGGAAGGAATCAGAATTCAACATATCTGAGCTTCCTCCAACCCATGAGATTGACGGGAAAGTACGGAAATCACCTGAACAGGCCTCGGTTCCGGATATTTCAGGATTGCTGGACGTGTCCTCTTACGGTTACAGAACAGAGGTCACGCTTAATGAAGTTGAACAAAAGGTAACCCTGAATAAGAGTTACTCCGGACTGATTGAAAAAGGCCTCCGTAAAGGCAAGAACAGCGTCGTGATACGCTTCACAAAAACAGACGACAAGACCGTATTTAAACCCGGTGTGACTATTCGATGTGTTACGAATGATCGCCAGTCTAAAGAGGTCTTTAAATATGAGCCGAAAGATGCAATTGAAGGCACACACGCGTTCACCTTCACGGTTGACGAATAGAGTTTTCTCAACCAAGCCTTCGAGGCGATTTTTTATAGTGCGCTTTAAGGATTTTGTCCGGCACACCGAGGCAACGAAATCCTATATTATTTCGAGGAGGGAAATACCGTGAGCAAACACACCGGAGGAGGGAAATTTGGGAAAGTACAGAATTCTTGGCCCTTCGTGACCTTGACGATAAATAATGATAGTATTTCGATGAGTACCATTCTCCAAGATGTTCGGATAAAGCGTGAATCTATTCAAGCGATCATTCTCCAGAGATATTTTATCAATTATCGCTTTATCTTCAAACATATTGATTCTTCAATCACGCAAGAAATAGAATTCTGGACGTTTTTCCCTAACCCGGTAACAAATGCTCTAAGATCACAAGGATATTCCGTTTCAGGAGGCAGATAAGGCAGGTCCGGCTGTCAAGATGCATTTAGCTGAACTCGGTGTTATACTCCCTTTCAACCTGTAATTCTCGGTAACCGATCTATTTCAATCATTTAGTGGTAGATGTACATCCTACCCAAAGCATTTCTATTAGAAGCATAATATATATAACTATATCTCAAATTCCTTTTTGTTTTTTCTCGCTCTATGGACGAGACATATACATATTACGCTTTTCACTTTTAGTCCCCAGTGATATTCAAGCAAATTATCTAAGCTGTTTAATTGGACAACAGGCTTTCGGTCTTTTCTAAAGACATTGATTGCTTTTTAGAGTACAAAACACAGACAAAACACATACCCCCCTTCAATAGCACACAAATAAGCCGTTAAACTTACATAATCTCTTAGCAATAAGGCGTTTCCTAAAAATTGGAAAAATTGTAAACCCTCTTAAATGATCATCATTCACTATGCAATCACTATGTTCCAGTCATTGAAATCAGCTTTTTTATGAAGGTTCTCTCTATTGATTGTATTTTCACAATTGTGAAATTATATCCAGCAGGGGGCAACGGTATGGTAAAAACAACGCTCAAAAATCCAGTAGTCTATTATGTACTACAGATATTGTTATTAATATCAAAACGTAAAGCCTGCAATAGAGATGCGGCTGGTTGCATCCTCCTATTTGATACGCTAGAAATTACTATAAGAAGTGACAGGAATGACCCGGCATTTAGGGTAAAGACACTCCCTGTTTTATTATTTACAAATTGCCATTCCTTCACTCGATAGTGTATATTAACTGTTGATACCATAGCTCCATTGATCAGGTAAACTATTGCAGCACAGCACGTATGAATAAATAGCAATAAGGAGGAGTTCAATTGTGATTAGCTATTTAAGACAAGTTGCCATATGTGGGCCAGTTTTGGAAATGATAAAACAAGCCGTTATGCAGAGTAATGATATAGGCATAAGGGCAAAAGTCACCCATATTTCCACCACCGAGAGTGTACTGAGGGCTGTAAGCGTACGTCCAGAAATTGATACTGAAGAGAAATTGAGAGATTTCGCAATTGAGCATGCATTGAGCAACCTTCACTTGACCGAAATTCAAAGAGAACATCTTAATTTCACCAGATAAAAACAAATGTAATCAAGAAATATCCATTCCTTACCACCTTCATGAGCATCATTTTTCTTATGCAGTGCCCTCTTGTGAAGTGCAATTACTATAAATAGATTCTTAATATAACTGCCAAATAGTATCCCGGTTTATATAGGACGGCTCAGGTTGCATCCTCCTATTTGATATGATAAAGTAACAAAACATTGCTGATCCTTATCCCTGTAGCAAAAAAGACGACATGTACGGGCATGAAAAGCGCTACAAATTAATTGTTGGTTCTGCGACAGACAATAGAGAGTATTTACTGTATCATAAATTCAGCGATAATAACATTAAAGTAAAGGGAGAAAATTATCATGAGCACTACAACGCTCATTATTCGAGGTCCGTGGATATTGTTGCAACATAGGCATGGAAATGAATGCAGTATGAAAACAGGAGGGTAGTATATGAAGAACAAATACTGTCTTTTCATCATTGTTTTTCTGGGATTTATAGCCATCGAGGGATGTGCTGCTGCAACCCGCCCTATCGTGGGGGAAACGGTCTATCTGCCTCTTAACGAAGGAGTTCGAGACCTTTCTTTCCTTTCACCAAGTGAAGTAGAAATACTTGAAGCTGTCAACAAAACAAGGGGAACCAGTGCTGCAGCAGGCTCGCTTCAGCCGCTCAAAACCTCAAGGGGATTGTCATTTGCCGCCAAAGAACGAGCCGAAGAGTTAGCCCGTTCAAAAAAGCCGGGTCTTACGGAAGAAGAGGAGCGTAACCGCCTTTTCGAGCGAGTACGGAAGTTCGGTACATGGAAGGGTAGCGTCGCTGAAATGGCCAGCCATGGATATCCCGCGGGTGCCGTGGTGGCAGAACTTATGAAGAATAGTTCAGCGACGGGACAGCAACCTCAGCCATATTTTATGGATACTACGTTCACGGTGATGGGTGTTGGATGCACGTCCGCAGGAACCCCTGGGCCTATCTGCGTCATTACGCTCGCTAGTGAGTTCAACGAAGCTCGATAACATTTTCTTGACCTTGCTGGCATTGAGGCAAAGTCGTCACAAGCTGAGGCCCCCCATGCTATGGGAGGCTTTCAAGCACAAAATGAAGTTTTCAGGTCTTATAGCTTACGAACATCCGCAGCTGCAGGGCCCTTAGGGCCTTTGACAACCATGAAACTGACACGATCATTCTCGGCTAGCGATTTAAACCCTTCTCCTTGGATAGCAGAATGATGTACGAATACGTCGTCGCTGCCTTCCTGCTCGATGAAACCAAATCCCTTTGCATCATTAAACCATTTTACTTTTCCTTCTGCCATCCTTAATCTCCTTATATTTTGAGTTTATCGGTAAACTCATTTCCAATAATAAGTATGGGTACTTCTTCTTGGAAATGCAAGATTATTCCTTGTTTACTCTCATGTACTGATTGCCATCTGAAATGAGCAAGTTTTCATAACTCTGCCGGATTATGGATAACAGAAGAGAGCTGTAAATACTATATCCGAAAAGTATTGAAGTCAACTAATGAAAAGAGGGTGAAGATATTTGGCTGAACGCATTATGGATATTCTCTGAATCTCGAAGTTAGTCTCTGTAACCTCTGCGCAAAGAAAGCCACCAGGAGAACTGTCGGGGAGATGGCAATCCCGGTGGCTAAGCGCAAAGATAACTCTCGGACAAACTGATGGAGGAGAGTTCAATATTTTATTATAGCATCGTTCTTATGCAAGTCAAGTGCGGAGGTTAGTATCTGGACTATTGGATACGGTAAATAGTTTAAAATTGTGAAACCTGTTAATATGCTCAATATCTATACAAATGAAAAATAAACCACCAGCCATCATCAAGGTAGCCAGTGGTTTATACTCCCCACCCATTCTTCCAAGGGCGAATGAGATGCCTCGCGGTGAGGTATCTAAACCTTATAGATAGTAGCTCATTTGTGGTATGTCAAGGGTCCTTCCGCAAGAAAAATTTATTGATCCTGATTCCATTGTTTTTTGATCAAATAGTGATTAACCTTTATTAAGGTTCTGATAAATAAAGCAGCCTACAAAACCCCGCTGTTTATGGACTGAATAAGTCAAGTCACCCCCCCCCCGACCATATAAGCAGCGGGGTTCTCTTTACGAAGAAATAAGTAATCATTTGTTGTCTCATGTAGGAGTTCTTGGGTCGATCCTTATTCAACATTAAAGATTGATACCGTGAACACGGTGAGAATTGTCCTTGACGCTCAGTATCACAAAATAATAGTATTTTTCAAAATTATTGGTAATATCTATATCATTGTACGGTAAAAGGAGGTTGTATATTTTTAATATAATGTAATTCAAGGGAGGAGTTTTATGCCAACAGCCGAACAAATATTAGCCAGTTTAAAAGAGATTTCTAATTCCTGGACATCGGTAGCCATTTTTTGGCATATCTATTTTGCTGTTCTCGCTGTCACTTTAATGATCGGCAAGCGCCTATCAAAACAGATTCATGGTATTTTGCTTGGGATACCGCTTCTATCTGTGAGTATTCTTGCCTGGGCATATTCTAATCCTTTCAACAGTATTGTTTTCGCGCTGGTAGGTATTGCGTTGATCTATGTTTCGTCGAAACTGTCTCGGGATGCTATTCAGATTGGGCCATTATGGATGATAATTATAGGTGTAGTATTGTTCATATTTGGTTGGATATATCCTCATTTCTTAGAAACAACAACATTTTTGACATATGTATACGCAGCGCCAACAGGCATCATTCCGTGCCCTACACTTTCAATTGTAATTGGACTTGCACTCATTGCAAATGGTCTTAATTCCCGCAAATTTTCTTATATCCTAGGTTTTACAGGAATTTTCTATGGGATCTTTGGTGTTGTACGTCTTGGAGTATCAATTGATTTGGTTCTTCTATTTGGCGCAATGATATTAATAGCCGTTGCTATTAGAATTAAAAATAAAGACATTAAAGATGAAATAGAGAAACAAAATGCATAACGAACACATCGAATTATGGCAGCACCACCACACATTTAGAAATGAACCAGTATCTTGGGTAGGTGGAATTCCGTGTAGAAAGAAGGGGAAAATTGGACTACTGAAAACACTTACAAACGAAAAGCCGGGTTGAGAGGCGAGGTCAATAATTATGCCTTGAAAGCAAATACAACCAAGGGTTCCGTAAAACGCCGAAAGGGAATGTAAAGGGCTTTCCATGTCGTACATCCAAAATCCCGCATAATTATCGTTCCAACTTAAACATCCCCTGTTGGAATACTTTGCAGGAATACATCTTACGATCTGTTATTCTGTCGTCCGGCGTAACATTTCCGAACAACAATGGGGAATACTGGTCATGTAACCGCATATTCTTGATGACCAAGTCTCTATTATAATTGGCATAACAGTAAAGGCAATTATTACCACACGTATTATAAGAACCAATGTCAATGCTGGCCACACACCCGCAAGCTTCTCTCTGAACAGGATCTTTTTGAACGTCTATCTCGTAGCCAGTGATTTTAGAAATGAGCTTGTCATCTATGCATCTTCCGTGTTCTATGCCCAAATCTTTCAGCTCAATTTCCTCAGCACAAGACTCCAACGGGAGGTCGTATTTATCGCTGATCGTTTTAAGGCGTCTTGCTATTTCTCGCATCTCATTATCAGTCATTTCTCTTATGTTCAAGTGCTTGACGTTCCGACGGGTATTCCTATACAAATCTATAAAACTTATGATGCATTTATGGGTGTGAGGTGAGAGTCTGTTTGCAAGGTATTCAAACTGTCGACAGTGGTATTCCTGATCGATAATATCAGTCAATGCAATTGGATCATATCTCCAGATCAATCTGTTATTGCCAATTCTACGGGAGAGTTCAGTGAAGGTGCCGATTAATTCTTCTCTTGCTGGCAGGTTAGCTTCGACATCATGACCGTATGCGTTCAGTGTAAACTGAAAATAGAAATTGTAATCCTCCAGCATATTCAGTTTATTGAGCATTTGCTTAGGATTCTTGGTCCAAAACACAAAACAGTCGACTACCTTCTTTTGTAGATTGATCTTACTTATTTGATGCATGTTCATCGGATTACGAACCAATACAAAACCTTCCTGCAATCTATGAATAAACCAATCGCTGTAAAATGCGGGGATATCCGTTCTTCTGCTTGCGCTAACAATCATTCGCGTATTGTCCTCTTATTATGCATCACCAATTGTGCGCTCGAACAAAACTCCCAGGGATTGGAGTTGAGCCTTATTATGTTGGGAATAAGGTCGATGACTTCTCGGCTTTCGCTATTCGCGACCATGTCCGAAATTACATATTGAAGCATCAATACATTGGGGCGCCATGTACTATCAATCTTTTCGAGAACTCTGAATATGTCCCTGTAGGTATACCTGACTTTCACCTCGGACACGTCTTGGAGAAGTTTCTTAATTTGGTGATGAATGGGGAACCATATGCTATTAAGGTCCACTCCGAAATACTCTATCTTTTTGATCACTTCGTTCCGTTATACTCCTCAGCTTTCAGCCCGTTTTTCATTATCACATAAAGATACGTAAAAACACAATAGAAGCTGTCATTTGTTTCAAGTCAAAACCTTCTGGATGCTTTACTGAATTTCGCTGATAACAAAATCAATTTTAATAATATTTATTATTAACATTAATTATCATTATATTAACTATTTTGATTAAAACGCATTACATTTCTATTTTTATGTTATTAATAACTATTATTATTCAATAAAGAGGGGGGTAATTTACTCTTAAAACACTCTGTTATGTTCCGGATAAATATTTAATCCCTTTAGCAACAGAATCTCTTGGTATATAATAATCTTGTGAAAAAGATCATCGTCGATATCGATAATACTTTATGGGATTTTGCGTCTGTTCTTCATGAACGGATGAAAAAGATAAACCCTGACGTTATTTCACGATCGGAATGGCATATCTTTGACTTCTGGAAATCATATGTGGCGCCAAGGGCCTTTTATAGCATAATAAAGAGTATTCACATGGATCAGGAACAGTTCTTTCCTTATCCTGATGCAAGGAAATTTCTATTCTCTCTTAAAGAGCTAGATCTGCACATTATTATTGCAAGTCACCGGGAGAAGGAAGCGCTGGGTGTTACCGTTGCCTGGCTGAATCAGAATGATCTCATTTTTGATGAACTACACCTCAGCAATGACAAAACAGTCCTCTTTAATGATTGCTGGGCCATTGTTGATGACAGTCAATTTACCTTAGAGAAAGCGGCAAAAACCGGAATCATCGTTACGGGATTGAAGATGCCATGGAACAAGGATACAGGTTATCCATTATTCAATAACTTGATGGAAGTGTTTCAATATCTAAAGAATGCCTATGATGTCCTTTAACCATCTGGACTCTCGGCGAATAATTTACCACTTAATTTCTATTGAGTAAGGAAAAAACGAACTAGACAAAAACTATACAATTTAAGGAGGGTTAATTTCGCTGGGATTTGCAACTCATTGAAAGAATTGGTGGAGCTGAAGGGGATCGAACCCTCGACCTCTTGACTGCCAGATAAAAGTACATAGGGCCTCATCAGTTATTGATTTTCATCCTATCGTTATGGATTCTCACGTTTTTGATGGTCCTCTAAATCCAAGTATTATGCATGGTTATGAATTTCCATAGTATGTCTACGAGACAAAAACTATACAGTGAGGAATATTGATAGTTATTCAGAAGATTATGTGGTTGACTGGTACTTCCTGAAAATTACGGAAGCAATCACGTGCTGAATATATAATTACAATCGATAATCCTTATCTTCATAACGCTTGACATAAGCATCCAAATTTAGTGTTATATTTTTGTAACTTTACCAGAAGGAGGCGTTCAATGACGTGGAGAAAATATAGATTCTTTGCTATTCTAATTACGACTTATTTCTTCTTATTTGCTTCATTATCCTGGGCTGCTTCTCCGCCGCAGACTGCTTCACCTAAAACCCCTAGTGTTCAGTCCAAGCAGCCGGTGATCCCCTCTTCGGCTCCGGTCCAACGTTCTGATCCAAAACAGCCAGTTGGCACAAATGACAGCAGTACCCAAAAAATCATTCAAGAGTGTAGAGACACAGTCAAACAATTGATTGATATTTCAGATAAACTGGAAAATACCGAATGCGGCAGTATGGGCGAGCGGCTGAATCTTCAGTTTGATGCATATTATAAAAAGACACAGAGTTGCAGCTTCACGAACGATTCCCAGTCCATACTGAATATTAGAACTTCGGTATCTAAAATGGGACGTTATGCTGCGCGCTGCCAGTGCGACGCGATTATACAGCAAGGAAAAGATGCTCAAACGACTATTCAGAAAATAATTGGTAATAAATGCTGGGGAGCATCAGATGACTCGACTTTTCAAGCCCAGAAAGTTAAATTCAGCCAAGCACAGGACCAATGGAATCTGAAGTGCAGCGGATCAGCTAATGTGAATCAAAAGGCTTTATGGAATAGCCTGAGCAACAATATGGCGAATCTTATTCCACTTATGCAATCCAAATGTACTGAAGCTAATAATTGCAAAAAAGTAGTTAACACATATGTACAGGAAGTTGCTTTTTTAAAGCAGCACAACACTCCCCACTGTGGTCAAGGGGATTACCAAAAGTATTTGAAGCAGGCAAAAGGGCAGGAAACGCTCTACTATAATACGTGTTCCGCTTTGCTTCAGGAAAGCAAATCTATTTATGGTCCGGCAAACACAGATTTGGTAAACCTGTCGAATTTCTGTTCAACGAAAGATGAAGTCCTGAACTGGAGATGCCCTTATATAGGAACCATTACATGGAATAAGACATGGAGTCTATCCGCTTAATGTAACTAAAAATGTAAATATGTCATGGCACAGTTGCAATTCAGAACAGGATATGGAGTTATGTAAATACTATGGAGAACCTTGGTGGGAAGTAAAACGAACCGGGATACCCCCAGGTAAAGATAAAAGAATAGATATTATTGTATGCTGTGTTACATGTTACCAGGAGTATTTAGATGCAAAAAAAAGTTATGGGGTTGAATGATTTACCCAGCCCTGTATTGAACATTTGAAACCATAATCAGGGTATTCTGGCATCTCATTAATTGTGGACTTGTAGCAGGTGAACATCGCATCGCAGCCACAGGATTTCCCTTAGTTCTATCTCAAAAGCCCTTTTTTGTTTTTTCTCGCTCTATGGCCGAGCATATATACATTTTTTTGTTTCCAGTTTTAGTCCGCCGCGATAC